>NZ_WWCJ01000023.1 GCF_009857475.1 Pseudoduganella guangdongensis
GGGCGCGGCGGCGCCGCCCAGGAACGGCATGCCGCAGCGCTCCACGGTCGGCGCCGGCGGGCGCGGCACCAGGCCGAAGCCAAGCGCCCCCGCCTTGCGCCGCGCCAGCTGGCGCACGCGCCAGGCCACCTCCGCCGCCCCCATCAGGCGCAGGCGATTCCACTTCCATGCCAGCGCCGTCATATGGGCACGAACCCCAGTTCGCGGTACATCTGCTCCACGCGCGGCAACACTGCCTGCGTGCTGAACATGGCTTCCACCTTGCGCCGCCCGGCCGCCCCCATGCGCCGCGCCAGCGCCTCGTCCTGCAGCAACTGCCGCAGGCGCGCCGCCAGCGCCGCCACATCGCCCGGCGCCACCAGGAAGCCCTCCACCCCGTCGGCCACCGCTTCCGGGATGCCGCCCACCGTGGTTGCCAGCACCGGCACGCCGGCTGCCATCGCCTCCAGCACGCTCATGGGCATCCCCTCATGGTAGGACGGCAAGGCGAACAGGCTGGCCAGGGCAAGCTCGCGCTGCTTGCCCTCGCCCGCCACCCAGCCCAGCAGGTTCAGTTGCGCCGCAATGCCGAGCTGCCCGGCGCGCGCGCGCACGGCAGCGAGCTCGCCATCGCCGCCCAGGCGCAGTTCGATCGCCGGCACCTGCGGCGCCACCTGCGCCGCCGCCTGCAGCAGGTCGAAGCTGCCCTTCTGCGGCCCCAGGCGCGCCAGCGACAGCACCGCGCCGCGCGCGCGCGCCTCCCAGGCGCTGGCCGGCGGCAACAGCACCGGATTATGCACGCACACCACATGCGGGTGCCCGCACATGGACTGCACCCACTGCTTCCACCCTTCCGACAGCACCACCACGCGCGCGCAGCGGCGGAACACATAGCGCACGAAACGCTGGCGCACGGGCCCGCATTCGGCGCCGTAGAACTGCGCAAAGCCGCCGCCATGCAAGTGCAGGATGGCCGGCACCCGCGCCGCGAACGCCAGCAGCAGGAAACCCGACTTGCGCCAGAAGCTGGCGCGCGAGGCCATATGCACATGCACCAGCCCGACCCGGCCGCGCAGCAGCAGCCCGGCAAACGCCGCCAGCGCCGCCAGCATGGCGCGCAGCTTGCGCAGCGCGCTGCCGTCGCAATGCGTGGCCAGGTAGATCACGCCGTAGCGCTGCAGCAGGCCGGCCTGCTGATAGACCCGCACCACGGCAGCGATGCCGCCCATGGTATCCAGCCCGGTGCCCAGCATGACGATGTGTTTCATGTGCGCCGCCCGTCCTGCCATTCGTTGACCACCCAGCGGAACTTGCCCGCCGCCGTATCGGGCAGCGCCTCGCGCAGCACCACCTTGACCTGCACCGTGGGATCGACCAGGTGGCGGATGTTGTGCAGCAGCTTGTCCTGGTCGTCCTGCGAGAAGCCATGGTCCGGCACCAGCCGCAACTCCCATTGCCCCGGCCCGACCTGGGCCACCTGCGACTTGCGCACATGCTCCACGCCCTTGAAGGCAAACGTCAGCACCGAGGCGCTGACCTCGGCGCCGTCGCCGCCGGTGATGCGGTCCTCCAGCTTGCCGGTCACCGGCTCGATCATGGGGAACGGCCGGCCGCAGGCGCAGCGTCCCGGTTTCCAGCGCGTGCGGTCGCTCAGGCGGTAGCGCACCAGCGGCATGGCCAGGTTGTGCAGGGTGGTGCCGACCACCTGGCCGACACCCTCGGTAGGTTCGCCATGCTGGTCCAGGATCTCGACATGCGAATAGTCCGGATTCACATGCAGCGAACCGTATTCGCACTGGGTGGCGAAGGCCACCCGCTCGGCCATGCCGTACATATCCATGATCTTGCCGCCCAGGTGCGCCAGGATCAGCTCCTGCTGGTGCGGGTAGAGCGGCTCCGAGGCCGTGAAAATCACGGGAATGTCGAGCGCCTGCCCGCGCCGCTGCAGTTGCTGGGCCAGCGTGAACGCGGTGGACGGATAGGCCTGCAGCATGGCCGGCGCGAAGTCGCGCAGCTTGCCGATGATGGCATCGACGCAGGCATCGGTCAGGTGGCGCGAGGACAGCAGCAGCTGCCGGTTGTAGCGGTTCTCGAACCAGTACGGCGGCGCCTTGCGCTCCAGCTCCGCCACCATATCGCCGCGCAGCGCGGCGCGCGGCATGCCGTCGGCAAAACCGCCCCAGGTCCAATGGCGCTTGATGAAGGCTTGCTCCATCTGCACCGAGGCCAGGCTGCGGAACACGGTCAGCGGCGTGCCCGTGGTGCCGCTGGTCTTGCCCAGTGCCTGCCACGGCCGCTTGACGCCGCCGTTCGGGTACAGCCCCTGCGGCTGGTCCAGCAAGGTCGACTTGTCGACCACCGGGAACAGCTCGCGCAAGGCCTGGCGCGCCTCGTGCGGCGCAAAGTCGGGTGTGATGCGCGCGTAGTAAGGCAGCTGCCTGATGGCAGCCTGCAGGCTGCGGTGCAGCAGGCGGTCGCCCAGCGCCTGCAAGGCCTCGCCATCCATCGCCTCGTGCCGCCGCAGCTTGCGCACCAGGCGCTGGCTCAGCGCATTGTCGCGCACCAGCGCCCGGCCGCCGTACAGGAACTCCTTGCGTAATTCAGCCAGCATAGCCGCCCCCCTAATGATCGCCCAGCAGCGCCCGGTAGCGCTGCGCCACCGCCGCCCCCAGCACGCGGTAGCTGCGCTGCGCGTCGATGAAGCGCGGCCCGGCCGCTGCCCGCGCGCGCGCCGCCTGCGGGTCGCGCAGGATGGCCAGCAAGGCGTCCGCCATCGCCTGCGGCGTGCTGGCCGACAGCCAGCCGGCGCCGCTGGCGGCCAGCACCGCCGCCTGGTCCGGTATATCGTTGCCGACGCACGGCATGCCGAGCGCCAGGTATTCCAGCAGCTTGGTCGGCGAGCTCACGTCGTACAGCGCGCCGCGCGGCACATACGACACCGCCGCCTGCGCGCCCAGCAAGTATTCCCAGGCCTGCGCCGATGGCAGCCAGCCGGTCACGCGCACCGCGTCGGCCAGCCCGCGTTCGCGCGCCGCCGCCAGCAGCGCCGCCTCGTCCTGCGCCTGCGGCGCGCCGCCGATCAGCAGCAGGCAGGCCTCGGGCCGCGCCTGGCGCACCAGGAGCAGCGCGTCGAACAGGCGCTCCAGCCCGCGCGCCCGGTCCAGGGTGCCGAGGTAGGCAAGCACAGGCCGCCCTTCCCAGCCCGGCCAGGCGCGCGGCGCAATGTCGCGCGCCAGCACCTCCATGTCCACCCCCATCGGCACCGCGCTCAAGCGCGCCGCCGGCAGCCCGCGCGCGCGCATCAGCGCCGCCATCGCCTCGCTCTGCACAAAGACATGCTCGGCGCGCGGCAGCAGCACGCGGTACAGCAGCCAGCCTTCGACCTGCCCCTTGAGCAGCACCAGGCGCGCACGCCAGGTGGGCCGGCGCGCCAGGTCGGCGCGCGCGCGCTCGATGCGCCCCTCGCTCATCAAATAGGAGACCCAGTACAGCAGCGGCACCCCTTTCAGGCGCGCCACCGCCAGCGCCAGCAGGCCGATTGAGACCATGTCGCGCACCTGCACCGCGTCGCACGCGCCGCGCTTCATGCCGAGCAAGGCGCGCAGGCACAGCCAGGCAAAGGACAGCTCGCGCCGCCAGCGCGCGCCGCCGCCGGAGCGGCGCACCGAGGCGAAACCCTGGGCGCCGGCCGGCGCCGCGGCATCCGTGCCGCCCTTGCCCACCACGTGGCACTGCACGCCGTGGCGCGGCAGGTATTTCCCGAACAGGGTCGCCACATCGGCGCGGAAGGTCGGCAGCGTTTCCGGCACCAGCTGCAGGATCTGGAGCGGCCGGTCCATGGCTTACCCGTGCAGGAAGCGTTCGATTTCCGCGCCCGGCTCGCCGCGCCCGGCCAGCACCTGCGCCGCCTGCCGCACACGCTGCGCCAGTTCCTCGCGCCAGGCCGGCTGCGCCAGCACGCCGGCCAGCGCGCTGCGCATGGCATGCACGTCGTCGTGCGGCACGAAACCGGGATAATCGGCGCCAAGATAGGCCTCGATCGCCTCGTGCCGTGTCGCCACCAGCGGCTTGCCATGGCGCAGCACGCGCAGCAGCACGCTCTGGCCGCAGGCCTCGCCGGCGCCGCGCAGCGGCATGGCGACCACGGTGCTGCGCGCCAGCAGGTCTTCGAATTCCGTCTCCGGCAAATCGCGCAGGATGCGCGTGCTGGCGCGCGCCGGAGGACGGATGCGGTTGTGCTGCGAGGCCACGATCACCAGCGGCTCGTCCAGTGTTTCCGCCGCTTCCAGCAGCAGATCGTAATCGCGGTTGGAAAAGCCGCCGGCGAAGATGCCGCCCTCGCCCTCCTGCGGCGCGGCGCGGCCATCGAGCTCCTGCCGCCATAAATGGCAGAACACATCCTGCGGCGCCATGCCGACGCCCTGCACCAGGTGGCGCGCCTCGCCCGGCGAAAACGCAATGAAGCCCAGGCCTGGGATGCGCAGCCAGCGCAGCAGGCGGTCGGCCACGCGGCGCGCGCGCTGGCCGTGGATGAAGCAGGCCATGACCAGCAAGCGCTGCGGGCGTGGCAGCAGGCGCGCCTTGAGCAGCGCCAGCAGCGGCAAGGCTTGCCAGCCGACCACCAGCAGCCGGTCCTGGCGCGTCCACAGGCCGCGGCAGCGCCACAGGCGCGGCGACAGCATGGCGCGCACAATGGCTGCCTTGCTGCGCATGCCGGCGCCATCGGGCCCGATCACGGTCACCCGCGCGCCGCGCGCCTGCAGGTACTGGGTGATGTCGCGGTAGCTTCCCGCCTGGGATAACAGCACATGGTTCATGTGGTCTCGCGCAGCAGTTGGCGTCCAATGACGCGGTTGATCAGTTTGCGGTCCATGCCATCGATTGCACCCAACAATAGCAGCGCCAGCGCGAAAACGGCGCACAGCAGCAGCGTTCCCAGCAGCGCCGCCCCCGTGCCCTGGCCCGGTACCAGCCAGGCCGCGCCCATCGCCAGCGCAGCGGCCAGCAGCGCGCGCCGCCACCAGTGCCCGCCCAGCGGCCAGGCCAGGCCGCGCCGCTGCAAGCCGGCCACCACCAGGCCGTTGATCACCAGTTCATTGCCCAGCAAGGCCAGCGGCACCAGCCACAACCCCAGGCGCGGCGCGGCCAGCCAGTACAGCACGGGCAACAGCAAGGCCGACGCCAGCGCCGCCTGCGCCCACAGGCCCGCCAGCCCCACCGCATTGCACACCACGTTCAGGATCAGGCGGTGCAGGCGCAGCGCCAGCCAGGCGCACAGCACGGCGAACAGCCAGTGGTACTCGACAAAGCGGCCGCCGCTGGCCAACTGCAGCACCAGACCGCCGTACACCACGGCCACCGCCAGCATGGGCAGCAGGCTCAGTGCGCTGAACTTGAAGACGAAGTGCGCCCAGCGCTGCAGCTCGGCATAGTCGCGGTTGCCGGCATAGGCACCGATCATGCGCGCCCGCACGACGGTAAAAATTACCATGCCGGGCAGGTAGTTGCGGATGATATCCGTCAAACGCAGCACGAATCCCAGCCCCGCCATCGCCTCGGCCGGCTGGCTGCGCGCCATCAGCAGCAACAGGCTGGACGGCGAATACAGGTATTCCACCACGCCGCCGGCGTAGTTGTTGACGGCGAGCGCGCCCAGCTGCCGCAGGCCGGGCGCGCGCCAGCCGTCGCGGCCCTGCGCCGGCAAGGCCCACAGCGCCCGCAGCGCCAGGCCGATCGCCACGGGCAGCAACACGGCGCTGGCCAGCAGTTCCGCCAGCAGCAGCCAGTGCGCCGTGCCTGCCGGCAGCAGGCATAAGGTGGCCAGCAGCAGCGCGCTGCGCAGAATATTCATGAGCTGGATGCGCCCCTGCAGGGCGAGCGCCTCCAGGGTGTTGTCGCGCAGCAGGCGCAGCCCGCCTTCCAGCAGCAGCAAGGGCGCCAGCACGTCGAGCATGCCGGTCAGCACCGGCGGCGCCACTGGTTGCAGCCAGCGCGCCGCCAGCAGTGCGCCGCCGGCCAGCGCGCCCAGCAGCAAGAGGCGCAGCGCCAGCACGCCCGCCACCAGGCGCACGGCGGCGCGCCGCGTGCCGTGCAGCCGGCAGTCCGGCAGGAAACGCAGCAGGACCCAGTCCAGGCCGAAGCCGGACAAGCCGAGCGCCAGTTCCAGCGCCGCCATCGCCGTCACGTAATAGCCGAACTCGGCGGCCGGCAAGACGCGCGCCGACAGGCCCAGCACACAGGCAGTCAGCACGGCGGCCGGTATTTTGCCGGCCAGGAAGGCGACGATATTGCGCCGCGTTTGGGGTCCCGAGTAAGGTGCTGTCATGGCATGACCCGGTCCCCCTGCAGGTTATGGCAGCGGCAGCGTCAGGGTCTGGCTCCCCACAGTCAGGGTGCGGCTGGTGGTGCCCGTGGTGAGCGACACCGCCGGCTTCTTGCAGCCCACGTCCAACAAGACCAGGAACTCAGCCTTGAGCGCCTTCGGCCGGATGAAGGCGGCGTGGTCCTCGATGCCGCTGCGCGGCGCCGGTCCATCGCGCTTCACCAGCGAGGTGCCGGGCGTGATCGAACGCAGGCAGAGCGAACGGTCGCCATTGACGATGACGGCGCTGCCATCGGCCTGCGGCGTGATCGCGGCCGCCCCGTGGAAGTTCCACTCGAAGGCGCGCGCCACCGGCGCCGCCAGCGTATCCATCACCACCGCCGCGTCCTGGCTGCGCAGGTACCACAGCTTGCGCCTTGCCTGCGTCAGCGCGCCTTCGTAGGCGGGCGTGGCGTCGCCTTCCACATAGTCCATGGTGGCCGAGGTCGAGAAGCCGGTCAGCTTGCCGTTGCGCGCCAGGTTGATGGTGTTGCCATCGACCCGCTGCCCCACCCCGTTGTCGTAGGTGATGGCGTTGTGCGATTTGGTCGGGCGGTACCAGCTGCTCCACAGCGGCGAGCCGTACCAGTCGTAGTAGCCGGCTTCGATCAGCAGGCGCTTGCCGCCGCTGTTCAGCACAAAGCTGTTCTGGTCGCCGTGGCTGTGGTTGTAGGCGCCGTAGGGGCTGGACTTGAAGTATAGCGAGGTGCGCTTCAAGTCGGCCATCGAGCTGTGCATGGCGGCCCAGCCCACGCTCGGGTACATGGCGGCATTGGGCGGCGGCACCGCCGTACTGACCGTATTGGCCGGCAGCGGCGACGGCGCCTGCAGCATGGTCAGCGGATCCTCGATGCCGGTCATGGCGTTGAAATACCACTTGGCGGCGGGCGAATTGAAGCGCGAGGAGAACGCCTTCAGCAAATAGGTGTTCGGCACATCCTCATGGCCATCGCCGAACACGTGGCTCGGCGTGCCGGGCGGCACGAAGTGCGCCAGGAAGCGCAGGAAACCATCCGACCACGGCTTGCGGTACACCGACACATTGAGTGCCTGGCTCAACGGGTCCCAGATTTGCACCGAATAATCGGCCGCCGCCTGGGCATAGGCGGTGCCGTTGGCATAGCCGCCTTCCGGCCCGCTCCAGGTATACACCTGGTGCACGTAAGTGCGCACCGAGAAATCGAACCAGGTCTGCGCCTGCGGCACGTCGCCCAGGTTCAAGGTGGCAATCAGGGCCAGGAAGCCGAGCGCGGTGCCGGCATGCGAATCATAGGGGTACTGGTCGGTGCGCACGATGCCACTCGACAAGTCGGCGTAGATGGCGCCGGCACGCGTGCCGATGATGGAGAGCCAGCGGTTGCGCCGGGTCGCGTCCAGCTCGGCCCACAGCATATCGGTCGCCTTCGACAGCGACAGCGCAATCGCGCGCGTAGCCTGGTCCTGGTTGGCGTAGCTGGTCGGCCCGGCGGGGTTGAGCGCCGCCAGCTCGTCGCCGCGCTTGATGGCTTCCGCCAGATAGGTCGCCGCCTTGGGGTCGCCGATGCGCAGGCGGTACAGCAGCGAAGCCGCCTCCAGCTGATGCGTGGTGCGGTTGATGCGGGTCCGGATATCGGCGTTCTGGTTGCTGAGCGCGGTGGTCATGGTGCCGCTGGTCAGCAACGGCCAGTCGGTGTCCTTCACCGGCGCCATGCCAAGCCGGCCATCGACGATTTCGGCCAGGCGCCGCACCTGGTTGCCGCGCTCAGTCACCATGGCCGGCGTCCACTTCAGGTAAGGCAGGAAGCCCGGCGCCAGCATGCGCGTGCGACCGTGGCGCAGCACATTGTCGCGCAAGGTGGCGTTGTCCGGCACCTCGAATTTGATGGCGCTGCTGTCCAGCGTGAAGCTGCGCACGCTGGACCAGTCCTTGGCCACCGCTTCGGCCAGCGGCACCACGGCGGCATTGGCCGCCTCTTCGATCTGCGCCAGCGAGGCGCCGGCCGCCTTGGCCTTGGCGCGCGCCGCCGCGTCGGCGTCGTTCATCGCCTGGGTACGGCTGAACGGCGCCACCTTCCAGGTGTAGATGCCGGCGGCCGCGAAGGCGCGCGAGGGCAACAGCCAGTTGCGCGGCACCACCGTCTTGATCGGCGTCGCGCCGGCCGGCGGCTGCACGCTGACCAGGTACCAGGTCGAGGCGTTGGCAACCGGATAACGCGACCAGGAGAAGCCGGGCGGATTTTGCGGCTGCAACTGCATTTTGTCCGGCGCCGGACGGATGGCTTCAATATTGGTGGATACAGCCCAGTCGGCATGACTGGTGCTTGCGAAGGTGGCAAGGGCGCCAAGGACGGCCGCCCGCAGCAGGCCAGATTTAACGAATTCCATGTGATACTCTCCAGACAATTTCGTTTGCCGATCAATAACTTATCGAGCAATCAACCGGGTACAACGAAGAAAGTCTACATCACGAATTTAACAAATTCGTTGCCGCAAGGAATAAATTTTGTAACAGTGTGGCGGATCGATGACACAGTTAGCGCTCCGCTTTGCGGCCATAACGGCACAACTGGACGACCGTTCCCATGCACATCATGAGCAGCAGCTGGGCCGTTGGTTCATCCATGAGCGAGCGGTTATACACCAGCATGATGAGGAACAGCAGCATGGCCGCCACGCAGGTATCGGCCAATGCGCGCTGGGCCGCTGTGCCCTCGCCGCGGCGGACGTAGCGCCCGGCCGCGAGCAGGGAGAACAGTAGCATGGACGCATAAACCACAGCGCCCAATACGCCCTCGTCCCACAGCAGCACCGCCAGCGCGGTTGCATCCAGGTGCAGCGGCTGGTAGCGCTTGGCCACCTGCCCCGCCCCCAGCAGGCCGGATGGCTTGCTGGCGCCCGGCCCGTAGCCCACCAGGCGGCTCGGCGTAGTCGCCTGCGGGTCGCGCGCCCACAACGCGAGCGAGGCGGCGCGGCTGATCTCGCCCGTGCGGTAATTGATCTGGTTGGGATCGAAGAAATAGCCGCCGCTGCGGTCCAGCTTTTCCGCCACATTGCGCGCCGCTTGCAGGTTCTTGCCCCAGTACAGCTGCTCGTACACGGTGTACGTGGTGCCGACGAACGCCAGCACCAGGAGGCCGAAGCCCAGGAAGGCACCCAGGCTGCGCAGCACCTTGCGCCGCAGCACCCAGGCCAGCACCAGCGGCAGCCAGACGAAAGCGGCCTTCACCTCACCCAGCAGGATGATGGCCACGGCCAGCAGCAGCATGCCGCCGAAGGCGCGCCCCGACATCTGCCCGGCTTGCCAGCGCGCGCCGGCGTAGCCCGCCGCCAGCACGCTGAACAGCACCAGCATGGCGCTGTTGCCGCCGCCGCCCTGGTTGCCGCCAAAGGTGCCGACGATGGAGTCGAAGGTGGTGCTGGTGGCGACGAAGAAATGCTGGTACAGCACCACCGGCAGCTGCAGCGCCGTGACCCAGAACAGCAGGCGCCAGCTGGCTTCCAGGTGGTTCTCCTTCCAGCGGAACCAGTACAGGGCAAACAGCACCGAGAACATCGGCAGCATGGCCTTGAAGGCCGAAAAAATCTGCGCCTTCGGCACGCGGTTGAAGAGCAGGCTGAGGATGAAAATGAGGACGAACAGGGCGGCCGCCAGCACCACGCTGGAGCCGTCGCCGGGACGCGCGCGCAGGCTGTGCTGGCGCTGCACCACCAGGTCCAGCAGGGCGCGGCAGAAGAACAGGATGGCCAGGCCGAACGCCAGCCAGGCCGCCGGCCGCAGGCGCAGGAAGTAGACCGCCGAGCCCTGGATCACGAACGTCAGAATGAACAGGCACCAGAACATGCCGTGCAGCGGCAGCACGAACAGCAGCAGGAGCGAAAGCACGGCGGCGCCGACAATCGCCACCAGCGGCGGCGAATCCAGCCCGCCCACCAGGCCGACAAAGACCGCCAGCAGCATGAAAGGCAGCAGCAACAGCAGCGGCAGGCCCTGGGGCCGCGCCAGGCGCGCCGGCGTGCCGGCAGCGGCAAAACGGCGGAAGGTCGGCATGCGCACGGTGCCCTCCCCTCAGCCCTCGAACACGCCGACCAGGCGTGTGCGCGCCGTGCCATCCATGGCCTGCAGCATGGCGCGCACAAACTGCTGCTGCAAGGCGTAAGCCGCGCCGGCATCGCCGCTGATGCTCGACACCCGCACCAGCATGCCGTCCGGCACGGTGCCGCTCAAGCCGTAGCGCAGCTCCTGCAGGCGCTGCTGCATGCCGGGCAAGGTGGCTTTGCGCCCGACCGTGATCCAGTAGGTAATCGGCTCCTGGCGCGCGCCCGCCACCGCGAACAGGCGCTTGACCGGCAAGCGGCCGAAACCGCTGTCCAGCGCGCCGGCCTGCCCGTCGCGCACGGTGAAGCCCTGCGCCGTGTAGCACACCTCCGGCTTGTGCACGCCCATATTGTCGCCCTGGTCGCCGCCATACGCGATGGACAGCATGATGCGCTCGCCGCTGCGGTTGATATAGGTGCGGCCCAGGGTCTGGTTATAGATCTTGTCCAGCTTGGCCTGGGTGGCGGGATCCACCTGCAAGGGCATGACCCGCGTGTCCACTTCCCATTCGCCGAAGCTGCGCGGCACCATCTGCTCCAGCTGGAAAAGCCCCTGGGCATCGGCCATGCGCAGCGTGGGCGTGAGCGCGTGCGTCAGGGCCGCCGAGGACAGCATCAGCAGCGCCAGCAGCAGGCTGACCCAGGTCGGTTTTTTCAAGAGTTGCGCCATTTGACAAACCATTGCAAGAAGGCGTCCACGCCGATGATCAGCAGCAGCGCCGTGATGAACAGGACAAGCCCGGCAAAGCCGTGCAGGAAGCCCTGCCCCGCCGCGTCGCCCAGGTAGTAGGTCACCAGCGACAAGGTGATCACGCGGATCACATTGGCAGTGAAGGAAATCGGGATGATCAGCACGGCCAGCGCCACATTGCGGAAGGCCGAGGAATGGCGCACCACGTTCAGGTAGAACAGGCCGAGCGCCTCCAGCGTGAGCAGGGTCTGCAGGCCGGCGCAGGCGTCGGCCACCAGCAACTGGTACTGGCCGACCTGCAGGATCACGCCGCTGCGCGCGATCGGATAGCCGGCCGCGTACAGCAGGTGCTCGGTGGCCCAGGACACCGCCATCTTCATCGGCATGGTCAGCATGCCGACCAGGGGTCCCGGCAGCGGCACCATGAAGACCATGAAGAAGAAGGCGAACCATTGGGCGCGCAGCGCGCCGCGCCCGCACTTGAGCATCAGCACCGCCGCCAGCAGCAGGATGAAGGAGGCGATCTCAAACGCGACGATGCCCTGCGAGCGGCCCAGCACATAGGCTGCCAGCCCCGCCGCCAGCACCGGCCAGCCGGCGCGGGATGGGCGGCCGTCGGCGCGCGCCAGCATGGCCGGCCAGTTGCGGTACATCAGCCACAGGGCCAGTAGCAGGATGATGGGGCCGTGCGCTTGCTCCTCGGTGGTCCACAGGCCGGTGAACAGGGCATAGAAGGTGGGGACGTACAGCACCGCCATGCCGAGCGCGACCGGCAGCCAGTCCGGCAGCGCGGCGCGCAGGGCCGCGCCCAGGTTGCCGCGCAGGGGCGGCTCGCCGGGCGGACGGAGGGCGGCGCCGGGTTCCATGTCAGAACTCCAGCAATACCGAACCCAGCACTTCGGCGCCGGCGTGGCGCACCTGCTCGCCCAGCGCGGCCACGTCGTACAGCGAGCTGGCGTTCTTGTGCACCACCAGCAGCACGCCGCGCGCGCGCGCCATGACCGGCAGCGCGTCGTGCGCGGTCAGCACGTCCGAGGTGTCGTACAGCACGATGTCGTGCAGCGCCTCCAGCTGCGCATTCAGGCCGGTGAAGGCCTTGCGCGCCAGCAGCTCGGCCGGGTTGGGCGGCGGCGTGCCGGCGCCCAGCACGGCCAGCGACTCGAAGGCGTCGATGCGCGCCAGCGCCGCCATGGTGGCGCGCCCGGCCAGCATATCGGACAGGCCGCTCTTGCCGGCCAGGCCGAAGATGCTGCGCTGCGCCGGGTGGCGCAGGTTGGCGTCCACCAGCAGCGTGTTCTGCCCCAGCTGGGAAAACACCACCGCCAGGTTGGCCGCAAACAGGCTGGCGCCGCAGCCCGGTTCGACGCCGACGATGGCCAGCGCCTTGTGGCCGCGCCCAAACCAGCGCAGCATCAGCTGGGCGCGCACCGCGCGCAGCATCTCGACCTGGCGGCTGAAAGGGTCATAGGCCGCCACCAGGTGCGGCGAAAACTGCTTGTCGCCGGCCGGCACGAAGGGATAGTCGAACTGGCGCGCCAACGCCTGCTGCACGTCGGCCGCGCTCACCATGCCCAGCGCCTGCGCCGCTTCGCCGAAGCGGATGCCGGTTTCCTCCTGCATGCGCAGCACGCTGTCGGTGTTCTCCGGCGTCAGCTTGCCGGCTTCCTGCAGCAAGACGCCGATGCTGGCGTCGCCCGCGCCGCGCGGCGCGGCAGGATTGAAATGCAGGGGACTGTTCATCGCTACCTCCATGGCTCAGCTCAGGCGCAGCTGCTGCGGCGCCTGCAAGCGCGGCAGGCCGAAGCGGCGCTGGCGCGGCGGATTCCAGTCGATGGTGGCCAGCACGGGAATGCGCGCCACCTCGGCCAGGTCGGATTCCGACCGCACGCGGCGGTCGAACATTTCAGACAGCATGGCAATGCCGATGCCCAGCATGCTGCCCAGCAGCAGCGAGAGCACCGTGTTCAGCAGCACACGCGGGCCGGACGGTTCGATCGGCGCCACCGCCGGGTTCAGCACCGATACGTCGGACTGGTCGGAGCCGCCCTCGATGCGGGTTTGCGACACGCGCTGCGCCGCCTGGTCGAAGGCGCGCTGGGCGATTTCCATGTCCTTGTTCAGCACATTCATTTCATCGCGCTGGCGGTTCAGCTGCAGCACCTTGGCTTTCTGCTCGGCCAAGGCGCTGCGCAACGCCGCCTCACGCTGGGCGAAGACATTGGCATTGTTGCTGACGGAAGACGTGACCAGGGCGGTCTGCTCATTGAGCCCGGCCCGCAGCCGCGCCACCTCGGCCGAGGCGCTCTGGTACTGCGGGTGGTTGCGGCCCAGGCGCTGCCCCAGTTCCGCCAGCTTGGACTCCTGCTGCGCCAGGTTGACGCGCAGGTTCTGCACCACCGGGCTGGCCGTCACGTCGGGCGAACTGCTGCCGCTGCCGCGCGCCACCGACTGGCGCGAGGTGGCCTCCATCAGCTGCGCCTGCGCCTGCACCAGCTGGGCCGACAGATCGTTCAGGCGCATCGACTCCACGTCCAGCCGGTTGTCGACGCTGACGATGCCATGCTCCTGCTGGTATTTGGAAAGCTTGGCCTGGGCCGCCTCCAGGTTGTCGCGCAGCAGCTTGAGCTGGGAATTGAAGTAGGTGGTGGCCTTTTTCATCGGGTCCACTTTCAGCTGCACCGTGATCTTCATGTACTCCTCGGCGAAGGCGTTCGCCACGGCCGCCGCGAACTGCGGGTCGGATGCCTTGAAGCTCACATTGAGCACCGAGCTCTCGCGCGCCGGCACCACGTCCAGTTTCTTCTGCAGCAGTTCGGCCAGCCAGTCGCGCACCGCGCCCTTGCCACCGGTCGATTCATTGAACTGTTCGATCACGGCCCGGCTCTCGGCCAGCTTCAGCTGGTCCACCACGCGCAGCGCCACGTTCTTGCTGCCGATAATATCGACCTGGGTCGCCATATAGCCGGGCATGAGCTGCCCCGGCAAGGCCATGCCGGTCAACGGATCGACGCCCTTGTAATTCATCACCAGCGAAGTGCTGGCCTCATACGTCTTGGGCAGCAGCAGGCTGACCAGCAGGGTGGCGGCCACCGTGACCAGCAAAGTCAGCAGCACGATCTTCTTGCGCGCCTGGAGGATCAGGAGAAACTGGGCGAAATTCATGGCAGCTCCTCAGAACCAGCTCTCTTTGATCACGATGACGTCGTCCACCTGCACCATGTCGTCGTTCTTCACCGCCAGCACCTGCTCCTGGCCGTTGCCATTGCGCCGCTTGACCTTGATGCCGCGCTCGGTGCCGCGCGGGGTCAGGCCGCCGCCCACCGCCAGCGCCTGGCTCA
This sequence comes from Pseudoduganella guangdongensis, assembly GCF_009857475.1. Taxonomy (GTDB): domain Bacteria; phylum Pseudomonadota; class Gammaproteobacteria; order Burkholderiales; family Burkholderiaceae_D; genus Rugamonas; species Rugamonas guangdongensis. The sequence goes on from NZ_WWCJ01000023.1 coordinate 14,444, forward strand.
CCGTCATGGTGCGCTCGAGGCGGAAGGAACCGGGGCGCTGCACCTCGCCGTAGATGTAGAAGCGCGGCGCGCGCTCGGCATAGATGACGTCGTTCGGCGCCAGCTCGATCTCCTTGTCCAGCGCGCCGTTGCGCACCATGTCGACCACATCGATCACGGTCTTGGTGGTCTTGCCGTCGCGCGTACGCACCACGCTCACCGTATCGCCGCCATCGGCATTAAAGCCGCCGGCCTGGGCCAGCATGTCCATCACGCCGCGCTTGCCGCCATCGAGCGGATAGCGCCCGGGGCGGTTCACCATGCCCAGCACCGACACCTGGGCGCTCTGGATTTGCGAGATGATGATGTTGACCTGGGCCGTCTTGAGATAACCCTTCTTCACCAGCTGTTCGCCCACCAGCCTTTCGGCCTGCTGCACGGTAAGCCCGCCCACCTTGACCTCGCCCAGCAGCGGGAAGGTGATCCTGCCCGATTCGCTGACCCGCGTCTCCACGCCCATGTCCGGGTTGCCGAACACGGAAGCCTTGATCACATCGCCCGGCCCCAGCGTGATATCCGCCGCCTGCACCATGCCGGCGCCCAGGGCCAGCAGCAAACCCGCCATCCACATCAGTACTCGTTTCATGATCGCTCCTTGAACGTGTTATTTGAGGCCGGCCACACCGCGCTCCAGGCCGGTGGCCTGGGCCCCGGCATTCGCCACCGGCGCCGGCTGGTTGATATAGGCAATCTTGGCGCTGGCGCGCAGGCGCTTGACTTCCTGCTCGGCCGCCTCCTTCCCTTTCTTGGCCATCAGATACTGCTCGATCTGCGGCCGCGCCGCCTCCAGCTCCACCGGCGAGGAACGGATATCGGTGATGGTCACCAGCATGCTGCGCTCGCCTTCGCGCACGATGAAGAGCTGGTCTTTCGACAGCGCCATCAGCTTGGCCGACAGTTCCGGCGGCAATTCCGAGCCACTGCGGCTGAGCTGGGCCTTCTGGTACTTGACCTTGTGCGTATCGAGCCAGGCCGCCGCATCGTCCAGCGAACGGGTCTTATCCATCACGGCCTTGAGCTCGTCGGTCACTTCGCGCGTCGGCAAGATGATTTCGCGCATTTCGAAATGCTTGCGCTGCGCGAAGAATTGCGGGTTCTGGCTGTAGTAGGCCTCGACCTCTTCGGCGCTGGGCTTGGCCGGCGTGCCGATGCGTTTTTGCATATACGCTTGCGCCAGGATCAGGGCACGCGAGCGTTCAATGGCCTGCACCACGCGCGGGTCGCGGTCCACGCTCTCCTTCGCCGCTTCGCTAATCAGCAGCTGGCGGTCGATCAGCGATTCCAGCATTTGCTTGCGCACGGCGTCCTGGCGCGCCGCCGGTGCATTGGCGCGCGCCAGTTCATCGTTCAACTGCATGACGGTAATTTCCTCGCCGTTCACGCTGGCCAGCGCCTGGCCCGGCTTCTGTTCCGCCTTGTTGCCGCAAGCGGAAACCAGTACCACCATCAGTCCTGCGCAGAGCTTGTTCGGGTTGATGTTCTTCAAGATATCCTCCCTCGACTGTTGCAACTCATTCTAATAGCGCGCCGGGCGCGCACGATTGACTCAGTACGCGTTTTGCCGCTTCAGCACCACCTTGACCGTGCGCAAGATAATCCACAGGTCCAGCCATACGGACCAGTGGCGCAGGTAGTCCAGGTCGTAGCGGATGCGCGCCTCCATCTTTTCCAGGGTTTCCGTTTCGCCGCGCAGACCGTTGACCTGGGCCCAGCCGGTAATGCCCGGCTTGACTTTGTGGCGCAACATATAGCCTTTGATCAGCTTCCGGTATTGTTCGTTATGAGCCACCGCGTGCGGGCGCGGTCCGACGATGCTCATGCTTCCTCGCAGCACGTTAAAGAACTGCGGCAGCTCATCGAGCGATGAGCGGCGCAGGAAAGCGCCAATGCGGGTGATGCGCGGGTCGTTCGCCGTGGCTTGCCGCACGGCAGGGCCATCCTCGGTCACGCGCATGGAGCGGAATTTGTAGACGATGATTTCTTCGCCGTACAAGCCGTAGCGCCGCTGGCGGAAAATCACCGGGCCCGGCGAGCTGGCCCAGACTGCCAGCGCGATGGCCAGCATCAAGGGCGCCAGCAGCAGCAGGATGGCGCTGCCCAGGATCACGTCGCTGGCGCGCTTGACGATGCCGTCAAAGCCGACGAAAGGCGTTTCGCAGATCGCCACCACCGGCATGCCGCCCACGCTGTCAAAGCGCGCCTGCATCAGGTCGAACACATAAATATCCGGCAGGAAGTACACCGAGGCCGTGGTGTCCTGCAATTCATCGAGCAGCTTGCGGATGCGCGGCTGGGCCGAGATCGGCTGGCTGATGAAGATCATCTTGATGTGGTGGTCGCGCACAAAGCTGGCCACCGAGCCCATATCGCCCAGCACCGGATGCGTCAGGTCCGGCTTGCGGCGGTCGGCGGTGCGGTCGTCGAAGAAACCGCGCACGCTGAGGAAGAGATTGGGCATGCGCTCCACCGTGCGTGCAAACTTGGTGCCGACCTCGTTGGCGCCAACGATGACGATGGAGCGCACCTCGCTTTCCTTGGCCGGGTCGGTACCCACATGGCTGGCTGCCGTGTGGCTGATCAGCAAGAGAAACGGAGTGGCGAGGAACCAGCTCAGCACGACGGTATCGTCGTAATGGTAGGCCAGGCCGCTGACCCGGCCAAGGAACACCAGGATCAGCGCGGTCACGATCCAGCCCATGAAAATATCGCGCGCATAGGCCCCGATGCGGCCGCTGCGCCAGGTGCGGTAAGGGTCGACGTGCTCATACACCGCCGACGAAATGAAGAAGGCCAGCACCATGAGCACCAGCGAATAACCGGTAAACGGCTCCCCATACACCATCGACGTGACGTACAGTGTCCCCATGATGATCAGCGGATCGAGCACACGCTGAAAAAAGGAAACCAGGGGAATATCGTTTACCGTCATCGTCGCTCCTCGGGTTAGAACTGCATGGTCGCCATTACTGCAACGCCTTTGGCCTTGTAGCTGCCGGTGCCGGCCAGCGGCGTGCCCGTGCGGCGGTCCTTGAAGGCAGTGGCGCTGAGCTGGATCTTGCGCGTGGGCTGGTAGACCAGGCCGACGTTGGTGCTGCGCGTGGTATCGCTTGGGTCGCCGTCGAAGTAGACATAGGGCAGGCGCTCAAAATTTCGTTTCTCGCGCTTAACGCCGGCATTGGCCTGCAGCTTGGCGGAAATATCCCAGCTGGCATTCACGCTGGCGCCCTTGTTGACGCTGTTGTTGACGATGGTGCTTTCCACGGCGGCGAATTCACGCCAGGCGTCGGCGCTGAAGCGCAGCTTCTGACGTGGGCGCCAGGTCACATTGACGCGCCCGTTCAAGCCACTGGTATCGCGCTCGGCGAAGGTGTCGTGCTTGCGCTTGGCATAGCCGGCCAGCAACTGCACTTGCGTGATATCGCTGTACAGCCAGTTGATGTTGGCCTTCAGCTCGTCCTGGTCATAGTTCTGGTCGAGGAAGGTGGTGCCGATGCGCAAGGGGTTGAGGAAGCTGCCCTTGATCTTGCGCGCCACCAGCCCTACCCGGCTGCCGCTGGCGGCCAGGTAGTCGATGCCCAGTTCAACCCGGTCTTCCTTGCGGTTGTTCAGGCTCTGCGCGGCCAGCTCGTAATCGAAACGGTCGCGATTGAATCCGGTACGCAGGCGCCAGCTGGGATGGAAGCGCCAGCCGCCGTTGGCATAGGAACGCCGCTGCGTGCGCAAGTTGCGCTGGTCGACGTGGAAGTCATTGAACGGCGTCAGCACTTGCTGGTAGCTGGCGCCGATATTGCCGTCGAAACGGTTGCCGAGCACCCAGGCCCAATCCAGCACGGCATCCTTGCCGTTGTAGTTGAGCTGTTCGTAATGATCGAACGTCACACGCGACAGCTTGGCATGGCCCGTGAGCCGCTGCCGGCCGATCGGCCCATCCAGCAGGATGCCGCCCTGGGCTTGCGTGGAGCGGTCGGAGCGCTGCACGCCCGGCGCCGTGTTATCCGGCAGGCGCAGCAGGTTATTGTCATAGCTCGAGCCCAGCGTGACGAAGGGCTTGATGGTGTCGCTGATGTCGGCAGCGGCGGGACAGCACGCCAGTGCCGCAGCCAGCGCCAATGGGGTGGGCAGGATGCGCATATTTTTCTTCTCACCAATAGATCCAGCTACCAGTTGTCACGACCCAGGCCGCCAACAGGCCATTGGTCACGGCATGTCCCACAATGGGAGTCCACAGCGTTTCGCTGCGCATATACAGCCAGGTGTAGGCGAGGCCCGCGACGATGCCGGCCAGCCAGAGGTTATGTTCGCTACCGAACAAAAGAATCGAGATAATTGCCGCGCTAAGCCCTGCGCGCGCCGGACGCAGTAACAGGAAGTCACGCTGCACCAGCCAGCGCAGCAGGAAAGAACGCCAGAACAGCTCTTCCATCAGCGGTACCACCAGCGTGGCGCCTGCGGCGCGGATGGCAATCAGCGGCCAGTCGATGTGGCCGTCCGCGCCCGCCGGATCAAAGACGCGCGGGTTGCCAAAATGCATCCACTCGAGATCGAGCAGCAGCCACAGCACAAACACCAGCGCGCCAATAAGCGCCCCCCACAGCACATGGCTGTGCGACGGCCGGTCGCGCAACTCCTGGTAATGCTGACGCCAGGCAATCAACATCGCCAGCACCAAGGTAATCTGGATCGGATAGAGCCAGCGCAGGCTGGCCGGCTGGGCGCCAAAGCGTTCCAGCACGTCGGCCAGTACGATGAAGGCGATATAGGTAGCAAATGGCAACACGCGCGGCAAAGCGGGGTTACCCTGCCAGGCAAGAGGGAAAGCAGACGCGCGCGCCGCAGCGGCGTGCGGCTGTTGTGGAACGCGCTCTGGTGGCTGCTGGTTCGTCACAATATCTGCCTTCCCGTTGGTTATGCCGAGACTGTCGTGCCTCGGCATTAAGGTTGTCAGATATTACAGCGCGCAATCGTGCGCAAGCGCACGAAAGTGAGAAACAGCAAGGAGTGGATTGAGTTACATCAAACGTTGTTGCGGGATTCGATTTCTTCCCAGCGCTCCAGCGCGCTCAACAGTTCCGCTTCGATTTGTGCAATACGGTCATTGAGGCGCTTCGCTTCGGCCGGTGTCTTTTTATAGAAGTCCGGGTCGGACAGCGTGATGTTCAGCGCGGTTTGCTCGTCTTCCAGTTTAGCGATGAGCTGCGGCAATTCTTCCAGCTCACGCTGCTCCTTGTAGCTGAGCTTTTTCCCTTTGGCCGGCGCCGCTGCTGGCGCGGCGGCAGGTGCGGCGGCGGCAGCCTGTTTGGCTTCCACCTTCTTCGCCACTGGCGCAGCATCGCGCACGCGCTCCCAGTCGCTGTAGCCGCCCACATATTCCTTCCACTCGCCCTGCCCCTCGGCAACGATCACTTGCGTCACCACGTTGTCGAGGAACATGCGGTCGTGGCTGACCAGGAACACGGTGCCAGGGTAGTCCTCCAGCAGTTCTTCCAACAGTTCCAGCGTGTCGATATCAAGGTCATTGGTCGGTTCATCCAGCACCAGCACGTTGGCTGGCTTGGCAAACAGGCGCGCCAGCAGCAGGCGATTGCGCTCGCCACCGGAGAGCGAGCTCACCAGCGAACGCGCACGTTGCGGTTCAAACAGGAAGTCGCCCAGGTAGCTCATGACGTGCTTGCGCTGGCCATTGATTTCCACCCAGTCGCTACCAGGGGCGATGGTGTCGGCCAGGGTCGCGTTGTCGTTCAATTGCGCGCGCATCTGGTCGAAGTACGCCACCTGCAATTTGGTGCCCTGCTTGACCATGCCGCTGTCGGCCTGCTCTTCACCCAGGATCAGTTTCAGCAGCGTGGTTTTGCCGGCGCCGTTGGCGCCGATCAGGCCGATCTTGTCGCCGCGCAGGATGATCGAGCTGAAGTCGCGCACGATAACTTTTTCGCCGTAGGCCTTGTTGACGTTTTCCAGTTCCGCCACGATCTTGCCCGAGCGCTCGCCGGTGCCCACTTCCAGGCGCACCTGGCCTTGCTGGTCGCGGCGCGCCGCGCGCTGTTCGCGCAGGCGCTCCAGGCGGCGCACGCGGCCCTCATCGCGCGTACGGCGCGCTTGCACGCCCTTGCGGATCCACACCTCTTCCGCCGCCAGCACCTTGTCGAACTTGGCGTTCTCGATTTCCTCAATCGCCAGTTGCTCCGCCTTGCGGGTCTGGTAGGTGGTGAAGTTGCCCGGGTAGGACATCAGGTTGCCGCGATCGAGTTCAATGATGCGGGTCGCCACGTTGTCGAGGAAGGAACGATCGTGGGTAATGAACAGGATGCTGCCCTTGAAATCGCGCAGCAGCGCTTCCAGCCACTTGATGGAACTGAAATCCAGGTGATTGGTCGGTTCGTCCAGCAGCAGCACTTCCGGCGCACCGACCAGGGCGCGTGCCAGCGCAGCGCGCTTCTTGGTACCGCCGGACAGGGTTTCGATCAGCACCGAGCCATCCAGGTTCAGGCGACCGAGCACGGTTTCCACTTTATTCTTCAGGTTCCAGGCATCGCCCGCATCGAGTTTCAGCTGGATGTCGTGCATGCGCTCCATCAGCTTGTCGTCGTCGCCCTGGCCGAACTGGCCGGTCAGCTCGTCGTACTCCTTCAGCAGCGCAGGCAGTTCGCCCAAGCCGGACGCCACCGCGTCGTACACGCTCTGGCCCGGCTCGAATTGCGGCTCCTGTTCCACGTAGACGATCTTCAGGCCTTGCTGCATGACCAGCAGGCCATCGTCCAGCTTCTGCATGCCGGCGATAATTTTCAGCAGGGAGGACTTGCCGGTGCCATTACGGCCGATCAAGCCGACGCGCTCGCCGGTTTCCAGGGAGAATTCGGCGTGGTCCAGCAGGGCGTGGTGGCCGAAGGCGAGTTGTGCGGATGATAATGAAATGACGGCCATGGGAGTGCAAATCTAGACGGGAAAACGCGCATTTTACCTGTTGCCAGCCCGTCAGCTATAATTGCGCTCGCTTTGCGTCCTCTCCGTAGCACAATGGATAGTGCACATGCCTCCTAAGCGTGGGATACTGGTTCGATTCCAGTCGGAGGGACCAACAGCGCTTCCACGGGAACTTTCCCGCCCCTCCCCTGTCCTACCTCAATATCCCCGCACCCAGACAAGGCAAAGTAGAACGATCTACTTGCGGAGGCTGCTATGGATACCGAAATTCGTCTTGTGAAGGTCGAGAAGGAAGTGGACTCTCTGAAGGTTTTGACCGAAAAAAATTCTCAGGCAATTGAAAGCCTGCGCGAAGCCATGGATCGCAGGTTCTCAGATGAGCACGCTTGGACTGAACGGCAGTTTGCGGAACTTCGTAAGGAAATGAGTACCAACCTACGTTGGACTCTAGGAATCATGCTGACCGGCTTCACCGCCATCCTCGGCATTTTGGGCCGGACTGGCGGTCTGTACTAATTACTCCACAAACGGCTCGACGGTGACGTGCTTGCCGACCAGACGGGCGTCGGCCACGGCGCGCAGGGGCGACATGTCGAGGTCGGACTGTCGCGCGGCAATCAAGCGGGCGAAGTGTTCGTACATGCGCGGGTATTCGCGCTCCGGCTCGTCCAGAACCAACTTGCCATCCACCTCCATCACTTTGCCGCCCATGTGCAGCGCCATCGTCTCGCCGTTGACGGCGGCGACGTGGATGCTCCAGGTTTGCTCGCCCTCCTGCAGGAAATCGAAACAGGCTTCGATCGGGACGCCCGCGCCGCCTTGCATGCGCAGCTCGGCCTGGATTGGCTCATTGCAGTTGGACGGCACGCGCAACTCGGCACCCTGCACCACCACGCCACCACCCAGCAAACGGGTCAGGATGGACAGCGAATTGATGCCGGGGTCGAACACGCCCATGCCGCCCGGTTCGAAGATCCAGCGCTGGCCGGGATGCCATTGGCGCACGTTCTCACGCCATTCGATGCGGATGGCGGCGATGCTGCGCGCCGCCATCCATTCGCGCGCGGGCTCGACGCCCGGTGCGAAGCGCGAGTGCCAGCCGGCGAGCACGGTCACGCCGTGAGCGGAGGCCAGCGCGTGCAGCGCTTCGCCTTCGCCCAAGGTGGCGGCGGGCGGTTTCTCAAGGAAGACGTGGCGGCCGGCGGCAATGGCTTCCTCTGCGATCGCTTGCCGCACTTGGGGCGGCGTGCAGATGGCGACGGCTTCGATTTCCGGGTGTGCTTGCAGCATCTCGTCCAGGCTGCGATAGACGTCCAGTCCCTCCACTGAACTGCGCGGTGAGCAGCCGGCCACCAGTTCAAGTTGAGGATTGTTGCGGATGGCGGGGATGTGCTGGTCGACAGCGATCTTGCCCAGGCCGACCAGGCCGATCTTCAAGGTAGCCAGGCGAAAGCGTGATTCAGGCAGGCCGCGCACATCCAGCTGCTGCATGAACAGGCCGCCCGACTGCGGCGCGGCGTCCAGGCGCGCTGCGCTCATATCCTTGCGGGCGGTGGTCACGAACAAGGTGTCGAGCGCGCTGCCACCGAAGGCCGGGCAGCTTGGCTGGGGAACGGGCAGCGCGACCACGCGCTCCACTTTCCCGTCGGGCGTGAAGCGGACCACCTTGCTGGCGCCCCAGCGCGCGCTCCACAGGCCGCCCTGCGCATCGATCACCGAGCCATCAGGCTCGCCGGCCACGACATCGGCAGCGACGAAGACACGCTGCGCGCCGATGGCGCCGGTCAATGGATCGTAGTCGCAGCAGCGGATTGCCCCATCCTGCGAATCGGTGAAATACATGGTGCGGCCATCGGGGCTGAAACAGATGCTGTTGGCGATGGCGGCGGGCGGCAGCGGCAGGCGCTCCAGCGACAGGTCGGCATTCAAACGATAGAAGCAACCGATCGCCTCTTTCGGATTGCTCGCCTCATTAAACATGCCGAACACGAAGCGCCCCTGGCGGTCGCAGCGGCCATCGTTAAGGCGCGTGCCAGGCTGCTCTGGCGCCACCTCGCAAATGCGGGTCAGCTCACCGCTGGCGAAGTCGAAGAACGCCAAGCCGGAGGCCAGGCCAAGCAGCAGGCGCTGGTCATCGTCGGTCAGGGCAAAACAGCACAGGCGCTCCGGCATCGGCCAGCTTTGGGTTTCGCCGCTGGCCGGAGTGTGGGCGTACAGGACCGAGCGCTGTATATCCGTCCACAGCGCGCGCTGGGTACGGTCGCACCACAACACGCATTCGCCCAAGGTATTCCGCCCATCCACCAGTAACTGCATGTTTCCTCCTGTTTGCATGACGTTCATTCTAGCCGCGCCCCGGAAAAGCCGCATGGCGGCATATCGCTTTGATATACCTCGCGTGCGTTTATTCATGCTTTGCGCATGGATGGCGCCATTACACTGGCCGCATGAAGATTACCAAACTCACCACCTATCGCATCCCTCCAAGGTGGATGCTCCTGAAAATCGAGACCGACGAAGGCGTAACCGGCTGGGGCGAACCCGTCATCGAAGGCAAGGCGCGCACTGTCGAAGCGGCGGTGCACGAGTACGCGCCGTACCTGGTGGGACAAGACCCGTCCCGCATCAACGACCTGTGGCAGATGATGTACCGCGCCGGTTTCTATCGCGGCGGCGCCATCCTCATGAGCGCGATTGCCGGCATTGACCAGGCGCTGTGGGACATCAAAGGCAAGGTGCTGGGCGTGCCTGTGTACCAGTTGCTTGGCGGCCTGGTGCGCGACAAGATGAAGACCTATAGCTGGGTCGGCGGCGACCGTCCGGCGGATGTCATCGAAGGCATGCGCCGCCTGCGCGAGGCGGGCTTTGACACCTTCAAGATGAACGGCACCGAGGAACTGGGCATCATCGACAGCGCGCGCAAGGTGGATCAGGCCGTGCAGCGCGTGGCCGAGATTCGCAGCGCCTTCGGCGATGCGGTCGAATTCGGCCTGGACTTCCACGGCCGCGTGGCCGCGCCCATGGCCAAAGTGCTGCTGCGCGAACTGGAGCCATTCCGCCCGCTGTTCGTGGAGGAGCCGGTACTGGCGGAGCAATATGAGGTCTACCGCGCGCTGGCCGACCACACGGCCATCCCGCTGGCAGCCGGTGAGCGCATGTACTCGCGCTTTGAGTTCAAGCACGTGTTCCAGCAAGGCGGCCTGTCCATCGTGCAGCCCGACCTGTCGCATGCCGGCGGTATTACGGAATGCCTGAAGATCGCCGCCATGGCGGAGGCCTATGACATCGCCCTGGCGCCGCACTGTCCGCTCGGACCGGTGGCGCTGGCTTCCTGCCTGCAGGTGGACTTTGTCTCGCACAACGCCGTGCTGCAGGAGCAGAGCATGGGCATTCACTACAACCAAGGCGGCGAAGTACTGGACTACGTGAAGAACAAGGAAGACTTCAAGCTCACCAACGGCTATATCCAGCCGCTGCCCAAGCCGGGCCTGGGTGTGGAGATCGATGAGGAGCGCGTGATCGAGGCAAGCCGCAACGCGCCGGACTGGCGCAACCCGGTCTGGCGCCACGAGGACGGCAGCATCGCCGAATGGTAAAGGAGTGAAGGCATGGCGTTTGACGGACGGGTACTGCTCAACTATGATGGGGAAGCCCTTGCCGTCAGAACGCAGATGTCCGATCCTCGCTCACAACGCTTTGTCCGCTCCTACCTGAAAACCAAGCACCTGGTGCTGTTGGTGGAACTTGGCCGCCATGGCTCGATCATGCATGCGGCGCAGGCGGCCAACCTGACCCAGCCTGCGGCATCCAAGCTGCTGGGGGAGCTGGAACATGCCCTGGGCGTGCCCCTGTTCGAGCGCCTGCCGCGCGGCGTCGAACCCACTTCTTACGGCAAAACCCTGATCCGCCGCGCCGGCGCCGCGCTGGCGGAAATGGATGCAGCCCACCAGGAAATCATTGAACTGCAGTCCGGCCTGCGCGGCCGGGTCGCCGTGGGCGCCATCCTGACGCCGGCCGCCACCCTGGTGCCGCCGGCCGTGACCCTGCTCAAATCGCGCCACGCGCAGCTGCATGTCTCGATCGATGTCGACAGCAGCCGCCAGCTGCTGGACCGCCTGCGCGCGGGCGAGCTGGATATCGTCATCGGCCGCGTGACCGATGCGGCGATTGCGGGCGAACTCAATTTCGAACCGATTACCGACGAGCCGCACTGCCTGGTGGCGCGCAAAGGCCACCCTTTGCTGCACGGCGGTGAAGTCACGCTGGCGCAACTGGCGCGCCAGACCTGGATCCTGCCGCCGGAGGGCAGCGTGGTGCGCGAACGCCTGGCCGCCCTGTTCATGTCGCAGGCGCTGGAGCAGCCGTCGGAGACCATTTCCACCATGGCGCTGCCGGTGGTCACCCAGCTGCTGATGGGGAGTGATATGGTGGCGCCGATGGCGGTGGAGCTGGTGCAGCCTTTCCTGGACAGCGGCCTGCTGGGCACCCTGCCGATCGACCTGCACCTGCGTATGGACGTGTATGGCTTCATCACCCGCCGCAACCACAAGCTGTCACCCGGCGCCGAATCCATGCTGGAAACGCTGCGCGAGCTGGCCTGCTATGCCAAAAACTGATAGCTGGCCGCAAAAACTGCCATAGCTGGCCAGCAGGTGGGCGCGTAGCATGGCTCCATGAATACGTCCGCCTCTGCTCCCAAACACGTACTCGGCATCGACTGGGGAACCAGTAACCGCCGGGCCTATCTCATTGATCCAAGCGGCGAGTGCCGCGCGCGCCATACCGACGACCAGGGCATGCTGGCTGCCCGTCCGCACTTCGCCCAATCCATCGACCACCTGCTGGCCGCCATGACGCTGCCGCTGGACACGCCAGTGATCGCCTCCGGCATGGTGGGCAGCGCGCAGGGCTGGCATGAAGTGCCCTACCTCGATATTTCGGTGCCGCTGCACGAGCTGCCCGGCCGCCTGCTGCGCGCTGCGCCCAACCGCTTCATCGTGCCGGGCTATTGCCAGCGCGGCGCGGAAGTCGATGTCATGCGCGGCGAGGAAACCCAGCTGCTTGGCGCCCTGGCGCTGGGCCGGGACGACGGCTGGGTGGTGCTGCCCGGCACCCACAGCAAATGGGTGCTGCTGCGCGCTGGTGCGATTCAGCAGATCCGCACTTATATGACTGGCGAGCTGTTTGCAACGCTGGGGGCGCATGGCACCCTGGCGCCGCTGTTGGGCGGGCCGGAGGATGCCGACGCTTTCACGGCCGGCATCGACGCGGCCCGCCTGCGCGCGCCGTTGAGCAATGCCTTGTTCCGCGTCCGTGCCCGCGTGGTGTCCGGCGCCATGCCGGCTGCCCATGCCCGCTCTTTCCTGAGCGGACTGCTGATCGGCACCGAGTTCGTGGCGGCGCAGGATATGTCGTCCAGCGTGGCGTCCATTTGCTCGCCGGCGCTGCAGCAGCACTACGCGGTTGCCGCCGCCCAGTTCGGGATCACGCTGGAAAGCCTGGATCCGGATCGCGTTTATTGCGCCGCCCTGGCGCGCTTCTTCGATTGAGAGCCTTGATGAATCCACACCAGTTTGAACTTCCCCTGGTCGCGATCTTGCGCGGTTTGTCCCCAAGCGATGCGCCGGCGGTCGGCGCGGCGCTGTTCGAGGCCGGCTTCCGCCTGCTGGAAGTGCCGCTGAACCGACCCGGCGCGCTGGAGTCGATCCGCGTGCTGGCCGGGATGGCGCCGGACGATGCGATAGTCGGCGGCGGCACCATGTTGACCGTGGCCGATGTCGATGCGGTGGCGGCGGCAGGCGGCCGCCTGTTCGTCTCGCCCAACTGCCGCCCGGCGGTAATCGCCCATGCCGCCGCGCGCGGCATGCTGTGCGCGCCTGGCGTGGCCACGCCGACCGAAGCCTTCGATGCGCTGGATGCGGGTGCGCACGCGCTCAAGCTGTTCCCGGCTGAATCGATTGGCGTGGCGGGGGTAAAGGCGCTGCGCACCGTGCTGCCGGCCGGTACGCCGCTGTGGCCTGTGGGCGGGGTGACGCCGGAACAACTGCCGGCGTGGAAGGATGCCGGTGCCACCGGCGCCGGCATTGGCAGCCAGCTGTATGCGCCAGGCGTCGCACTGGACGCGCTGGCGCAGCGCGCCGCCGCTTACGCGGCCGCCTGGCGCGCGTAAATCACTGCCAGCAGCACGCAGACTGCGGCCGAGCCTACGGCAAAGCCGCGGTCCACCGCGAACAGGCGGCGTTCCACCACCAGCGCTTTTGCAGCGCCATCCCGTTTGCCGGCGAGGCTGATCATCACCATGCCTGCCACGACTGCGAAGAACACCAGGAACATGCGGTCGATGAAGGGGATTTCATACACGCCGCTGCCATTGTCGGCAGCCCAGCCGATCGGCCCCAGGAAGGACAGGTCCATCATCTGCGGCAGGAACTTGAGGATGACCGAGAACACCAGGCCGCCCACCGTCGCAAACATGGCTGCCGCACTGGTGGCTTTCTTCCAGAAGAAGCCAAGCAGGAACATGGCGAGGATGCCGGGCGAGACGAAGCCGGTGTATTCCTGGATGTACTGGAAGCCGCCCTTCTTGTCGATGCCCAGCATGGGGGCGATCAACACGGCAATCGCCATGGCCACCACCACCGAGACGCGGCCAACCCAGACCATGCGTTCTTCGCTGGCCTTCGGGTTGATGCGGCCGCGATACAGGTCGAGCGTGAAAATGGTGGCGATGCTGTTTGCCTTGCCGGCCAGCGAGGCAACCACGGCGGCGGTCAGCGCGGCGAAGGCGATGCCTTTCAGGCCGGAGGGCAGCAATGCCAGCAGGGTCGGGTAGGCGCGGTCGGGATTCAGCTCACCGCCTTCGCGCAGCGCGCCGCCCAGGGCGCCAGATTGGTCCAGCGCATAGGCTGCGATACCCGGCAGGACGACGATGATCGGCATCAGCAGCTTGAGGAAGGCGGCGAACAGCAGGCCTTTGCGGGCGGTCGGCAGGTCGGCGCCGAGGGCGCGCTGGGTGATGTACTGGTTGCAGCCCCAGTAGTTCAAGTTGGCGATCCACACGCCGCCGATCAGGATACTCAGGCCCGGCAGGTCCATATAGCTTGGGTGGTCGCGCGAGAGCACCATGTCGAAGTGGCCGTTGGCGCGCGCCAGCAGCTCGCCGGCGCCGGCGATGGCGCCCTCCTTGCCGGCCAGGCCAGCCACCAGGTCGAGCGCGAGCCAGGTGGTGACCAGGCCGCCGATTATCAGGCAGACCACCTGGATCACGTCGGTGTAGCCGATCACCTTCATGCCGCCCAGGGTGATGACGGTGGCGAACAAGGCCATGAACAGCATGCAGGGCAGCACGCCGACGCCGGACACGCTATTGATCGCCAGCGCGCCGAGGTAGAGGATGGAGGTCAGGTTGACCACGATATACAGGCCAAGCCAGAACAAGGCCATGGTCATTGCCACGCCCTTGCCGTAGCGCCGTTCCAGGAACTGGGGCATGGTGTAGATGTGGTTCTTCAGGTAGACCGGCATGAAGAAGATGGCGACCACGATCAGGGTGGCGGCGGCCATCAGCTCATACACGGCGATGGCCATGCCGATCTTGAAGCCGGCGCCGCTCATGCCGATGAACTGCTCGGCCGAGATGTTGGAGGCGATCAGGGAGGCGCCGATGGCCCACCATGTCAGCGAGCCCTCGGCCAGGAAGTAGTCGCGCGAGGCGGAGCCGGAACCGGCGTTCTTGCGCCGGTAAATCCAGAACCCGTAGGCCGCCACCACGACGAAATAGACAAGGAATACGACGGTATCAAGCGTAGTTATTTTCATGGGTGCTTTGTCTCCTTAATAGCAGGAGATTAACGTATTCACTTGCCAACAGTTATGCGGAAAGCACTTCCTGCTATGAATTTCTGAGATAACAGCGCAACGGCCCAAGCGATCCGCCGCGAGAGACAATGCCTGGCCTGAGGCGGCGGATTGCCGGGCTGTACTAGCTGTGGCAATATCGTGGCCTATGAAAAGCCTCTACTCCCTGCTGCTCGCGGCCAGCATTGCCCTGCCCCTGCAGGCCTGCGCCGAAACCTATCATATCTATGTGAGCCGGCACGGCGAGAAGGCCGTGTCGGAGAGCAAGGACCCGCCGCTGACGGCGGCAGGCGAGCAGCGCGCGCACCGCATTGCGCTCATGTTGAAGGACGCGGGCATCAAGCAGGTCTACAGCACGGCCTACCAGCGCACGCGCCAGACCGCCACGCCAACAGCGCAGCAATTCGGCGTGCCGGTGCAAACCTATGACCCGGGCAAGCACGCGGAGTTTGCAAAGCAGCTGCGCAGCGCCGCTGGCGGCAACGCGCTGCTGGTGGGCCATTCGAACACGGTGCCGGACCTGGTGCGCCAACTGGGCGGCGAGCCCGGCGCGGAGATTGCGGACGACGAGTACAGCCGCCTCTACCAGCTCACCTTCACCGACGACGGCAAAGTCGCCACCCGCGTCCTGAGCTCGCAGCCGTAATTACCGCCATGCCGGCCAGCAGCAGCAGCCACGCGGCCGGCTCGGGCACCGGGAAGATCGCCCACACCTCCATGGCGCCATACGTGACATTGGGCGATTTATAGTCGCGCCCATCGAGCAGGCTGGAGTCGAAGTTGCTGCGCACGGGGTCGATATAGGAATACATGCTTGAATAGCCGCCGTTGGTCAGGTCCCACGGCACGTACAGGTCATGCCCGGCGCCGAACACCGGGCCGACGCGCGCGTCGTTCCAGGTCTGAAAGGAGCCGACCGTGTCCAGCGCATAGGTGCGCGGGGTTTGGCGGCTGATGTGGCGCCCGGTCAGGTTGAACAGAAAGGCCGTGCGCAGCTCGTTCTCGGTGGTGATATTGAAACTGCCGCGCGAATGCCAGCTTTGCGGATTGTAGCCGCCCACCTTGAAGGTTTGGCCCAGTTCGGTGGTCGCCTCCATCACGGTAAAGGTACGGCCCTTGCCATCGACAGCGGCATGGAAATCGGCCGCCGTCTGGCCGTCGCGCTTCTTGTACAGGCGCTCCAGCCTGATTGGACCATTTCCCAGCCATCGCGCCAGCTGGGTTTTGTCCGCCTCCGTCAGCAACGGCGTCGCGCCGTATGCCGCAGGCAAGGCTAGCAAAATGATTGCGCCGAGCAGGCGCGTGAGGAACTTGGCCATGGCATGACACCTCCACGGCCGACTATATCACTTCAAAAAAATTATGCGGGCACGACTGCCGTGACTTCGATTTCGACCCGGGCGCGCGGCTCCAGCAGGCCCGCCACCTCCACCGCCGTCATGGCCGGATAGTGCTTGCCGATCAGTTCACGGTAGATGGCGCCGATCTGCGGGTAAGCGCCCACATACTCATGCTTATCGACCACGTACCAGGTCATGCGGGCAATGTGTTCCGGGCCGCCGCCCGCCTCTTTCAGCACGGCCAGCACGTTCTGCAGCGCTTGCCGTACCTGGCCGGCAAAATCGTCGGTCTGGAACTGGCACTCGGCATCCCAGCCGATCATGCCGCTGACAAACACCATGCGGCCGCTGGCCGCAATCCCGTTGGAATAGCCGCGTGGGCGGGCCCAGCCCGGCGGTTGCAAGACTTGCATAGTGACTCCTTAGCCTTCGCGCAGCAGTTCGCGCGCAATGATCAATTGTTGTACTTCGGTGGCGCCTTCGTAAATCCGCAGCGCGCGGATTTCGCGGTACAGGCGCTCGACCGGGTGCTCGCTCACCACGCCCATGCCGCCGAACATCTGCACGGCGGCGTCGATCACCTGCTGCGCCGTTTCGGTGGCCGTCATCTTGGCCATGGCGGCCTCCTTGGTCACCTTCCGGCCCTGGTCGCGCTGCCAGGCGGCGCGGTAGGTCAGCAAGGCGCTGGCGTCGACGCCGGTCGCCATCTGCGCCAGCTTGGCTTGCGTCAGCTGGAAATCGGCCAGGGTCTGGCCGAACATCTTGCGGCCCTGGGCGTGGGCCAGCGCTTCCTCCAGCGCGCGCCGCGCGAAGCCGAGCGAGGCGCCGGCCACCGAGGTGCGGAACACGTCCAGCGTGGCCATGGCGACCTTGAAGCCCTGCCCTGCTTCACCCAGGCGCTGGCTGGCGGCAATGCGGCAGTTGCTGAATTTCAGGCGCGCCAGCGGGTGCGGAGCGATCACGTTGATGCGTTCCGCGATCTCGAAACCGGGCGTGTCCTGATCGACGATGAAGGCGCTGATGCCGCGCGCGCCGGGCGCTTCACCCGTGCGGGCGAAGACCACGTAAAAGTTGGCGATGCCGCCGTTGCTGATCCAGGTCTTTTCGCCATCGAGCACGTAATGGTCGCCGTCCTGCACGGCGGCGCACTGCATGGCGGCGACGTCGGAGCCGGCTTGCGGTTCGGACAGCGCGAAGGCGGCAATCGCTTCGCCTTTGGCCACGCGCGGCAGGTAGGCTTCCTTATTGGCGGCGCTGCCGAACAGGCTGATGGCGCCGGAACCCAGGCCCTGCATGGCGAAGGCGAAATCGGCCAGGCCGTTGTGGCGTGCCAAGGTTTCGCGGATCAGGCAGATGGCGCGGGTGTCGATGGTGTCGAGCGCGCCGCCGTAGGCCGTGCCGCCAATGGCGTGGCGCAGCCAGCCGGCATCGCCCAGGGCGCGTACCAGCTTGCGGCATTGCGCGTCCACGGCGGCGGTGGCATGCCCGTCGCCGTGGTCATCGCGCACGTGCGCGGCGGCCCAGGCGTCCAGGTCCCGCTCCAGCTCCGCGTGGCGCGGCGCGAAGAAAGGCCAGTCGAGGTAGGATTTGTCCGCCATATCAATCGCCCTCGAAGACCGGTTTTTGTTTCGCCACAAAGGCGTGGTAGGCGCGGTGGAAGTCGTTGGTCGCCATGCAGATGGCTTGCGCCTGCGCCTCCGCTTCAATGGCTTCGTCCACGCCCATATTCCACTCCTGCTGCAGCATCTTTTTGGTCATGCCGTGGGCGAAGGTCGGGCCGTCCGCCAGGCCTTGCGCCAAGGCTTGCGCGGCGGCCAGCAACTGCTCCGGCGCGTGCAGGCTGTTGAAAAAGCCCCAGCGCTCGCCTTCGGCGCCAGCCATGGAGCGGCCGGTGTACAGCAGCTCCGCGGCGCGGCCCTGGCCGATCACGCGCGGCAGCAAGGCGCAGGCGCCCATATCGCAGCCGGCCAGGCCGACGCGGGTGAACAGGAAGGCGGTTTTGCTGCGCTCCGTGCCCAGGCGGATGTCGGAACCCAGCGCCAGCATGGAGCCGGCGCCGGCGCAAATGCCGTCGATGGCGGCAATCACCGGCTGCGGGCAGGCGCGCATGGCTTTCACCACGTCGCCGGTCATGCGGGTGAAGGCCAGCAGGCCCGGCATATCGAGCTTGGTCAACGGGCCGATGATTTCGTGCACGTCGCCGCCGGAGCAGAAATTGTCCCCGGCGCCGGTGATGACGATGGCTTTGATGTCGTCCGCATAGGCCATGGCGCGGAACAGGTCGCGCAGCTCGGCGTAGGAGTCGAAGGTAAGCGGGTTCTTGCGCTCGGGGCGGTTCAGGGTGAGCGTGGCGACGCCGTTGGCGACGCTGAACTTGAAGTGTTCGGCCTCATAGGTCGCCAGCAGCGCGCGGTTGCCGGGCAGGTTTTGCGGTTCCCCTTGCAGGTATTTCATGGTTTTTCCTTTTCTTCGCGGGCGTACAGATGGCCCTTCATTTGCGACAGCAGGTCGATCAGCTGTCCTTTGTCTTCTTGCGTAATGTCCTGCAGCAGTTCGGCCACCCAGCGCTCGTGGACTTCCGCCATTTCGCTAAAGGCTTTGCGACCGGCGGCCGTGAGCTTGACGCTGAAGGCGCGGCCGTCTTTCGGGTCGGGCACGCGCACCACCAGCTTTTCCTGCTCCAGCTGGTCGGTGATGCCGGTGATATTGCCGCCGGTGACCATCATGCGCTTGGAGAGTTCGCCCATGCGCAAGCCTTCCGGGTGGCGCTCCAGCTGCGCCATCAGGTCGAAGCGCGGCAGGGTGATGCCGAACTCGGTGCGCAGGCGGCTGCGGATCTCGGCTTCGATCTTGGTGGTGCAGGAGAGCATGCGCAGCCACAGTTTGAGCGACTGGTGGTGGTCGTTGGTCAGGCGGCTTTCCAGGTCGAGTTGCATGGTCCCTGCTTCCTTACATGACTTCACCGCCGGCGACGGCGATGGATTGGCCGGTGATCGCGCCCGATGCCGGCTGGCACAGCCAGGCAACGGCGTTGGCCACCTCCTCCACCTGCACCAGCTTTTGCTGCGGGTTGGCGGCGGCCAGTTCGGCGCGCGCCTGCTCTTCGCTGCGGCCGGTTTTTTGCATGATGTTGGCGATGGCGTCTTGCACGATATCGGTTTCGGTGTAGCCGGGGCAGACGGCGTTGACGGTGATGTTCCTGGTCGCCAGCTCCAGCGCCAGGGCCTTGGTCAGGCCGACCAGGCCGTGCTTGGCGGCGACGTAGGCGCTGACGTACTTGTAGCCTTTCAGGCCGGCGGTGGAGGCGATATTGATGATGCGCCCCCAGCCCGCGTCCAGCATTTGCGGCAACACTGCTTGCGTGCAGTGGAAGGCGCCGGTCAGGTTCACGTCCAGCATTTGCTGCCAATGGGCCGCCGTGGTTTTCGCGAATGGCGCCGGGCGGGCCTGTCCCGCATTGTTGAGCAGGATCGTGATGGGTCCAAGCAGTTGCGCCGCTTCCGCGATGGCCTGGTGCACGCCAGCTTCGTCGGTCACGTCCAGCACGCAAATCGCCACACCCGCTTTCCCGGTTTCCTCCGCCAGCGCCGCCGCGGCGCCTTCCAGCGTTTCCAGATCGCGCCCGGCGATGGTGACGTTGATGCCCTGCGCCAGCAGCGTCCGGGCGCAGGCCAGGCCGATGCCGCGCCCGCCGCCCGTAATGAATGCGTGTTGCATGCTTAACCCTCCAGCAGTTTGGCCGCAACCTGCTGCGGCGACAAGCCGGCGCTGGCGGCGGCCATCTGGCGCTCGCGCTCCAGGTTGCGCTCCAGCTGCTGCTTGCCCGGCAGGTACTGTTTGGGCCAGCTCACCGGCGTGTAGCCCAGCTTTGCCGCTTCCGCCAGCGCCCATGCCGGATTGGCAAGGTGCGGGCGGCCCACCGCGCACAGGTCGGCACGGCCGGCGGCGATGATGCCGTTGGCGTGGTCCGCTTCAAAGATCGAGCCGACCGCCATGGTCGGAATGCCGGCTTCGTTGCGCACGCGGTCGGCGAACGGGGTCTGGAACATGCGGCCGAAGACCGGCTTTTCCAGCTTGCTGACCTGGCCCGAGGAGCAGTCGATCATGTCGGCGCCGGCCTGCTTGAACAGGCGCGCGATCTGCACCGCGTCGTCCGGCGTGATGCCGCCTTCCACCCAGTCGTGGGCGGAGATGCGCACGCTCATCGGCTTATGCGCCGGCCACGCGGCGCGCATGGCGGCGAACACGCGCAGCGGGAAGCGGCAGCGGTTCTCCAGCGAGCCGCCGTATTCGTCGCCGCGCTCATTGGTCAGCGGCGAGATGAAGGAGGACAGCAGGTAGCCGTGGGCGCAGTGCAGCTCCAGCCAGTCGAAGCCCGCCTCCTGCGCCGCCAGCGTGGCGCGCACGAAGTCGGCTTCTATGCGGCGCATGTCGTCGGTGGTGGCAGTGCGGGCGACTTGCGAGACGCCGGCCAGGTATTGCTGCTGCGAGGCCGCCACCAAAGGCCAGTTGCCTTTGTCGAGCGGCTGGTCGATGCCGTCCCACATGGCGCGCGTGGAGCCTTTGGCGCCGGCGTGGCCGAGCTGCAAGCCGATTTTCGCGTCGCTGGCGGCGTGGATGAAATCGACGATGCGTTTCCAGGCCATGGTGTGGGCAGGAGCGTACAGGCCGGGGCAATGCGGGGTGATGCGGGCGTCGGCCGAGACGCAGGTCATTTCGGCCATGACCAGCGCCGCGCCGCCCATGGCGCGCGCGCCGAGGTGGGCCAGGTGCCAGTCGCCGACGCAGCCATCGACCGCGCTGTACTGCGCCATCGGCGAGACCACGATACGGTTCTTAAGCACCAGGTCGCGCACCTTGTAGGGCGTGAACATGGGCGGTATGGAGCGGCCCTGGGCGGCGACCGGCGGCGCCAGGCCGGCCTGGCTGAATGCGCGTGCGGCCAGCCAGCGTTCAAAGCCGGCTACGTAATCCTTGTCGCGCAGGCGCAGGTTTTCGTGCGACAGGCGCTGGCTGCGGGTCAGCATCGAGTAGGCGAACTGCGGCGCTTCCATGGCGCTGTAGCGCTGCACGTTCTCGAACCACTCCATCGAATTGCGCGCGGCGCTCTGGATCTTCAGCACCTCCACGGCGCGCACTTCCTCATAGGCGGCCAGTGCGGCACGCGGGTCGGCGCCGTGCTGGCCGAAACAGCGCGCCAGCTCGATGGCGTCTTCCAGCGCCAGCTTGGTGCCGGAGCCGATCGAGAAATGGGCGGTGTGGGCGGCGTCGCCCATCAGCACCACCGGGGTGGCGCCGTTCCAGTGCACCCATTTCTGGCAGACGATGCGCGGGAACTTGATCCACACGTTGGAGCCGCGCAGGTGGGAGGCGTTGGACATCAGCTTGTGGCCGTCCAGCCGGTCGGCGAACAATTGCTCGCACCAGGCCAACGCCTGCTCCTGCGACATGTCTTCCAGCCCGGCGGCGCGCCACACCGATTCCGGCGTTTCGATGATGAAGGTGGAGGTGTCGCCGTCGTACTGGTAGATGTGGGCCTGGAACCAGCCGTGCTGCGTTTGCTTGAAGTCGAAGGTGAAGGCGTCGAATTTCTTCTTCGTGCCGAGCCAGACGAAACGGCACTGGCGCGCTTCGATCATGGGCTGGAAAGTGCCTTCGTAGCGCGCGCGCACGCGCGAATTCAGGCCGTCGGAGGCGATCACCAGGTCGGCCTTGTAGCGCGCGGCCAGGTCCTGGTCGTCCTGCACGTCCGTCTCGAACACCAGTTCCACGCCGAGATCCTCGCAGCGCTGCTGCAGGATGTTCAGCAGGCGTTTGCGTCCGATGCCGCAGAAACCGTGGCCGCCGGAGGTGACCTTCTGTCCCTTGAAGAAGACGTCGATATCGTCCCAGTGGTTGAAGGCTTGCAGGATCTCGCGCGCCGTCTTCTCGTCGGCCGCCACCAGGTTGCCCAGGGTCTGGTCGGAGAACACCACGCCCCAGCCGAAGGTGTCGTAGGGCCGGTTGCGCTCGACGACGATGATGCGGTGCGATGGGTCCTGCTTTTTCATCAGCAGGGCGAAATACAGGCCGGCCGGGCCGCCGCCGATACAAACGATATTCATGCGTATCCCTAGGTGCTACGGAGTTTGAAGCGTTGCAGCTTGCCGGTTTCGGTGCGCGGCAGCGACGACAGGAAGCGGATGGCGCGCGGGTATTTGTACGGCGCGATCTGCTCTTTGACAAAGTCCTGCAACTGGCTTGTCAGTTCAGGAGACGGCTCGAAGCCGGGCTTCAGGACGATATGGGCTTCCACCACCTGGCCGCGCTCTTCGTCCGGCTTGCCGACCACGCCGCATTCGGCCACGGCGGGGTGGCGCAGCAGCGCGTCTTCCACTTCCGGGCCGGCGATGTTGTAGCCGGCGGAAATGATCATGTCGTCGGTGCGCGAGCGGTAGATGAAGTAGCCGTCGGCGTCCATCTCGTAGGCGTCGCCGGTCAGGTTCCAGCCGTTCAGCACATAGTCGCGCTGGCGCGGGTCGGCCATGTAGCGGCAGCCGGTCGGGCCTTTGACCGCCAGCCGGCCGACGATGCCGGGACCGACCGGCTGGCCGCGGCTGTCCAGCACGCAGGCGCGGTAGCCGGGCACCGGTTTGCCGGTGGCGCCGGGGCGGATCTCGTCGCCCGCGGCGGCGATGAAGATGTGCAGCATTTCGGTGGCGCCGATGCCGTCGATCATGCGCAGGCCGGTGGCCTGCTGCCAGGCTTCACGGGTTGCCACCGGCAGCGCTTCGCCGGCGGAGACGGTTTTTTTCAGGCTGGAGAGATCGTATTTACCGGCCAGGCCAGCCATCTGGCGGTAGAAGGTGGGCGCGGTGAAGCAGATGGTGGCGCGGTACTTTTCTATCGCTTGCAGCAGCGATTCGGGTGTCAGCTTTTCCAGCAGCACGGCGGCGGCGCCCACGCGCAGGGGAAACAGCAGCAGGCCGCCCAGGCCGAAGGTGAAGGCCAGCGGCGGTGTGCCGATGAACAGGTCGTCCGCCGCCGAGCGCAGCGTGTGGCGCGGGAAGCAGTCGCAGATGGCCAGCACGTCGCGGTGGAAGTGCATGGTGCCTTTCGGGACGCCGGTGGTGCCGGAGGTGAAGCTGATCAGGCAGATATCGTCGGCTGCGGTATCGCAGGCCTCGGCGTGGTCGGGCTGGGCGGCCATCAGGGCGTCCAGCGCGCCCGCCTCGGCCACGTTGAACCAGAGGGTGCGTTCGGGGCGGTTGGGGGCGGCTTCCATTTCCTCGCGCAGGGCGTGGGCGCACAGCACGGCCTGCACCTGCGCCTTGTCCATGATCACGCCCAGTTCGCGCGCGCGCAGCAGCGGCATGGTTGGGACGGCGATCAGGCCCGCTTTCAGCACCGCCAGCACGGCGGCGGCCATCATCGGGTGGTTGGCGCCGCGCAGCAGCACGCGGTTGCCGGGCACCAGGCCCATGGGGCCGCGCAGCACGTTGACGATGCGGTTCACCTGCTGCTGCAGCTCGGCGTAGGTCCAGCTGATGCTGTCGCCGCGCACCGCCAGGCGTTCGCCCCTGCCGGCGGCGACGGCCTGGTCCAGGAGCTCGGCCACGCAGTTCAGGCGCGCGGGGTAGTGCAGTTCGGGGAGGTCGAAAACCAGCTCCGGCCACTGGTCGGCAGGCGGGAGGTGCTGGCGCGCGAACTGGTCGAGATGCGCGCTCGGTTCTGCTGCAGTGAGTCTGTTCATGATCGCCCTGGGTAAGGTTCGGTTGAAGGCAGCCTGCTTGTTTGGTGCAGGGTACTTTAAACCTAAACTATATTTACCGCAAGGCTGGCCTGTACCGGGCAACCAGGCAACCGGGAGCTTAGCCCTGGCGCACCAGCGAGGACTGCTGCAGCACCGCCCGCACCACATCGGTCAGCGCCGCCTGCACCGCCTCGTTGCTGCCCTGCCCGCCCAGGAGCGGCTTGAGGGCCGCGGCGGCGCCGTGCAGGCCAAGCGTGGTGCAGCCGGTGTGCAGCCGCTCCAGCCGTATGCGCGCCTCGTCGCGCTCGCCGCGCGCCAGCAAGGCGTCGAGCTCCGTGCCGGCGGCTGTCAGCTGGTTCTGGAAGCCGGTCAGGTACACCAGCAGGCGGTCGGCGCCGATCCCCAGGCGCTCCTGCGTTTGCGCCGGCGCCTCGGCGCGATGCTCGTAACCGTTGGCTGCCTGGTCGAGGAAGGCGCCCAGGTGGGCGCGTACCTGGTCGGACTGGAACGGCTTGACGATGTAGCCGGTGGCGCCGGCCAGCGTGGCCTGCTGCACCGTCTCCTTGTCGGTGGCCGAGGACACCAGCACGAACGGCACCGCCGCCAGCTCCTCATGCGCGCGCACGCGCTGCAGCAGTTCGATGCCGGACAGGCGCGGCATGCGCAGGTCGCAGAAGATGATGCCGGGCCGCAGGCCTTGCTCCAGCTGCTGCCAGCCGTCGGCGCCGTCTTCCGCTTCCACCATGTCGAATTTTCCGCAGCCGTCGATCAGGTGCATCAGCACCATGCGCGACACCACGTCGTCATCCACAACCAAAACTTTCATGCGTTCCCCGTCTTTGTTTTCAATGCCGCGATGGTGAAACAACGTGTTCCAGCAACAGCCGCAGGCGCGGCAGCTTGGCGCGGATCGCCGGCCACAGGGCGCGGTCGGCGGCCCGTTCCAGCTCGCCGCACAAGGCATGCAGCTCGGCTTCATCCAGGTAGGCCGCGCTGCCCTTGATGCCGTGGAACAGGCGCCCGGCCGCGTCGGCGTCGGCGGCGGCCAAGGCCTGGTCCATCTCGCGCAAGCGCGCCGGCAGGTCGGCGATAAAGGCGTCGCGCAGGCGCAGTTTCAGGGCCTGCGCGGCCATGCCGTGCAAAGGCGGCTGCAAGGGCGACGGCGGCGGCGCCAGGTCGGCCACACCGAACATGGCGTCCAGCTCGGCCAGCGAGGCCGCCGGCGCGGCTTTGCCGCCCATCCGCGGCAGCTTGATGCCGCGCGCCAGCTGGCGCTCGATGGTGCGCTCCAGCTGCATGTGCAGCGCGCCCTCGTCGATCGGCTTGGTCAGGAAGTTGTCCATGCCGGCCGCCAGGTAGCGGCTGCGGTCCTCGTCGCTGGCATTGGCGGTCAGGGCCACGATCATCAGGTGCGGGTCCAGCACCGGCGCCTCGCGCGGGCCGCCGGAGCGGATCAGGCGGGTGGCGGTGGCGCCGTCCATTTCCGGCATGCGGCCGTCCATCAGCACCAGGTCGTAGCGCTGCTGGGCGCAGGCGGCCAGCGCCAGCACGCCGTTGCCGACGATATCGACCTTGTGGCCCAGCTCCTCCAGCATCATGCGGATGATGATCTGGTTGGTCGGGAAGTCCTCCGCGCACAGCACGTGCAACTGGTGGCTGTGCGGCTCGCGCGACACGTGCGGCACCAGCGGCGGCGCCACGCCGTCGCGCAGCGGCACCGTGAAGGCGAAGGTGGAGCCGGCGCCCGGCGCGCTGACCACGTCGATCACGCCGCCCATCAGCCCCACCAGCTGGCTGCTGATCGCCAGGCCCAGGCCGGTGCCGCCGTAGCGGCGGGTGGTGGTGGTATCGCCCTGCTCGAATTTCTGGAACAGGCGCGGCAAGGCGTCCGGCGTGATGCCGATGCCGGTGTCCTCCACCGTGAAGCGGATGCGGTGGCCATCCGGCCCGCTGCTTTCGCGCTCGACCCGCAGCGACACTTTGCCGCGCTCGGTGAACTTGAAGGCGTTGCCGACCAGGTTGACCAGCACCTGGCGCAGGCGGGTCGGGTCGCCCACCACGAATTGCGGCAAGTCCTGCGCGAAGTCGACTTCAAAGCCGACCATGTTCGACATGGTCTGCTCGGCGAACAGGCTGACCACGTTCTCCACCATGCTGGCCAGGGCGAAGTCGATCGACTCGATATGCAGCTTGCCGGCCTCGATCTTGGAAAAGTCCAGCAGGTCGTTGATGATGCCCAGCAGCGACTGCGCATTGCCCTGGCCGCGCGCGATCTGCTCGCGGGTGCGCTCGGCCAGCGCATTGTCGCGCAGGGCAAAGCCCAGCATGCCGATCACGCCGGCCAGCGGGGTGCGCATCTCGTGGCTCATATTGGCCAGGAATTCGGACTTCTGGCGCGTGGCTTCCTCGGCGCGCTGTTTGGCTTGCGACAGGTGCTTGTCGCGCTCCTCCAGCTCGCGCTTGCGCTCCTGCAGCTGCTGGTTTTTCAGCTCCACCTCGGCGGTGCGCAGCCTGACCTGCTGTTCCAGGCGCTGCTGCTGCAGGCGCAGGACGCGCACGCGCATGTGGTAGGCGGCCCAGGCCGCGCCCAGCAGGGCGGCCAGCATGCACAGGCGGAACCACCAAGTCTTCCAGTACGGCGGCGCGATGCTGATCGACAGCGTGGCGGCCTGCTCGTTCCAGATGCCGTCCTTGTTGGCCGCCTTGACGCGGAACTGGTAGGTGCCGGGGTCGAGGTTGGTGTAGGTGGCAAAGCGCTTGCCGGCGTCGGTCACCACCCAGTCCTTGTCGAAGCCCTGCAACTGGTAGGCAAAGCGGTTGCGCTGCGGCGCGGCATAGTGCAGCGCGGCGAACTCCAGCGAGAACACGGAATCGCCCTCGCGCAGCGAGATCGCCTGGGTGTATTCGATGGCCTGCTTCAGCACGCCCTTGTTGGCGCCGCCCTGCCCCGGCCGCACCGACTTGTTGAAGATCTGGAAGTCGGTGATGACGGCGGTCGGCGCCAGGCTGTTCTCGCGCACCTCCTGCGGTTCGAAAGCGGTGATGCCGTTAAAGCCGCCGAAATACAGGGTGCCGTCGCCCGCGCGCAGCGCCGAGCCGTCGAAGTAGGCGCCCTCGATGGTGCCGTCCACGCCCGAGTAGTTGCGCACCTGGCCGTTGCTCATGTCCAGGCGCGAGATGCCGGTATTGGTCGACAGCCACAGGTACTTGCCGCGATCGGGCAGGATGCCGGCGATGGCGTCGTCGGCCAGGCCGTCCTTGCGCAGGAAACGGCGGAACTGCACGCTGCCGTCGGCGCGCCGCTCCATGCGGTTCAGGCCCGCCGCCGTGCCCACCCACAAGGTGCCGCTGTCGTCCTCGAACAGGTAGTGCACCTCGTTGTGGCTCAAGCTGCCCTGGTCGTTCGGGTTGTTGCGGTAGTGGGTGAAGCGGCCGGTCTTGCGGTCCAGCAGGTCGAGGCCATTGAAGGTGCCCACCCACAGATTGCCCTGCCGGTCCTCCAGCACCGGGCGCACCACGCTGTCGGCCAGGCTGTGCATGTCGGCCGGGTCGTGGCGGAAGGTCAGCACGCCGCCGCTGTTCGGGTCGATGCGGTACAAGCCGCTGCGCGAGGAGGCCCACAGCATGCCTTCGCGGTCGCCGTACAAATAGCGGATGACATCGTTTTCCGGGTCGCCGTGCGACAGCATCAGCGGGCCGAAACGGCGCGCCTTGATGTCGAAACGGCGCACGCCGTAGCGCCCGCCGACCCACAAGGTGTTGCGGTCGCGCCGGTCCTGCGCCAGCGCGGTCACCTCGGCATCCAGGCTGTCGCTGCCGATGCCGCCGGGGCGGAACAGCACTGTCTTGCCTTCCAGCGGGTCGTAGTAATTCAGGCCGTCGTTATTGCCGACCCAGATCTTGCCGTCGCCGGCATCGACAATCGAGCGCACCTTGTTGTCGCTCAAGCCGGCCGGCCGGCCCGGGTCTTTCACCAGGCGCGCGAAGCCGCCGCTGCCCAGGTCGACCCGGCTCACGCCGCGGTACCAGGTGCCGACCCACAAGGTGCCCACATTGTCGCGGTACAGGGCCGACACGTAGTTGTCGGCGATGCTGTGCTGGTCGCCCTGGTAGTGGCGGTACTGCACGAAGCGGTCGTCGGCCGGACGCCAGCGCAGCAGGCCGCCGGTCTGGCCGCCGACCCACACGGTGCCGTCCTGGTCCTGGTAGATGCGCTTGATGGTGCCGGACGGCAGGCCCTGCGCCGCCCCCAGCGCGCGCCGCTTCGGGTAGCGCCCGTCCAGGTTCCAGCGCTCAATGCCGTTCTGGGTGCCGACCCACAGCACCTGGTCGCGGTCCAGCAGCAAGGCTTGCGCGCCGCGCGCGCGGCTGCCCTGCATCGGGAAGTGGACGAAGTTGCGCGAATTGGGGTCGAGCATGTCGACGCCCGCCGCGCTGGCCACCCACAGGCGACCCTGCTTGTCGCGCGCGAGCGCGTTGACCTGGTCGTGGCCAAGGCTGGCCGGATTGCCGCGCTCGTGGTGGTAGATCACGAACTTGCGGGTGGCCGGGTCGAAGTGCTGCAGCCCGTCCGAAGTACCGATCCACAGCCCGTCGTAGCCGTCGTCGATGATGGCGCGGATATGGCGGTTGCCGCTGCCGCGCTTGTCCGGCTCGTGCGGCAGGAAATGGGTAAACGACTGGGTCTTGGGGTCGAACAGGTTCAAGCCGCCATCGGTGCCGACCCACATGCGCCCGCGCGGGTCCATGTGCAGCACGCCGACCCAGTTCTCCGCCAGGCTGCGCGGGTCGCCCACCACATTGCGGTACACCGTGACCTTGTAGCCGTCGAAGCGGCTCAGGCCCGCCTGGCTGCCGAACCACATGAAGCCCTGGCGGTCCTGCGCGATCGACAGCACCGATTCCTGGGCCAGGCCGTCCTGCACGTCGAGCTGCTCGAAACGCAGGGTGCGCGGCGGCGCCGCCAGCGCCGGCAGGGCGAGCGTGCAAGCCAGGGCCAGAGCGGCCAGGCGGCGGGTCAGGCGGGGGGAAATTACAGCCACGGGTCAGTAATCGGGTAAAAGCTGCGCAAAAGCGATGATTGTACTATTGGTAAGCATCAGGACCCGAAAAATGCCAGCACGTCGGCGCGCCGCGCCTGCGTGTCGCGCTGGCCGAGGCGGATCAGCTCCTGGGTGTAGCTGGCCTCGAACAGCAGGTAGGACGCGAGCGCCGAACCGCGCGCCTCGGTGGCGCCGATACCGGACAGCATGGTGCGGATGGGCGCCGGCAGGCTGCTGATATGGCGCGACGCCAGATCGTCCAACCGCTCGGACGGCGCGATCACCAGCAGCTCCACCGGCCGCAGCGGGGTCTTGGCCAGCAACTCCTCCGGCAGCACCGACAGGGTCTGGTTGACGCGATTCAGGCGCTCGATATCGATCGACAGGCTGTCCAGGAAGATGGAGGACATGGCGTGGCCGGCGATCTGCGCCAGGCTTGGGTAGCGCGGCGTTTCCGTCATCTGGCGCGGCGGCTCGGTCAGGCGGCCGGCGCCCACCACCAGCACCTTCTGCGCGCCCAGGTGGATGGCGGGCGAGATCGGCGCCAGCTGGCGCATGGAGCCGTCGCCGCAGTATTCCAGGCGCCCGCCCATATACAGCGGCGTGGCCGGGAAAATAAACGGGATGGCCGACGAGGCCAGCAAATGTTCAACCCCGATCTGATCCTGCATGGCCACGCGCTGCATGCGGATCCAGGGTGCGATTTCGGCGGCGGTCTGGTAGAAGGTGATGTGCTGGCCGCCGGTGTAGGACGAGGCGGTGACGGCCAGGGCGTGCAGCAGGCCTTCCTGCAGGCAGTTGTCCAGGCGCGGCAAATCGAGCATGCGGTGCAGCAGGTTGACCAGCGGCGTGTTGTCGAGCAGGGACTGCGGCGGCGCGGCGCGCCACTTGCGC
Source organism: Pseudoduganella guangdongensis (assembly GCF_009857475.1). Classification (GTDB taxonomy): domain Bacteria; phylum Pseudomonadota; class Gammaproteobacteria; order Burkholderiales; family Burkholderiaceae_D; genus Rugamonas; species Rugamonas guangdongensis. The sequence continues at coordinate 44,269 of NZ_WWCJ01000023.1, forward strand.
AGCAGCCAGCCGAAGGACAGCAGCGACAGCCAGCGCGCGCCCGAGCGCAGCACGCCCAGCGAGTCGGCGCGGTACACCTGCCCCACTTCGAAATTGCTCCACACATCGAGCAGCTTTTGCACGCCCTCGCCGAAATTGTCGGCGCGGCAGGCCAGGGCCGTGGCGTTGATGGCGCCGGCCGAGGTGCCGCAAATGATCTGGAAGGGATTGCGCGCAGGCGGCCAGCCTTCCTCCCATAGGATTTCGGAGATCGCCTGCAAAACACCAATCTGGTACGCCGCACGGGCGCCGCCGCCCGTCAGGATTAAACCCGTTTTCTTTTTCATGCCCATTTATCGAGAGTAACATGAAGGCTGCAAGGCGGGGAATGCCCCTCCCCCGCCCCGCCCGCGCGCTGTCGCGCCGCGGTCACTCGCCCGGCTTTACTCCCCGCGCACGATGCCCTCGCGGCGCGGATCGGCGCCGCCGAACCAGCCGTCCCGGGTGCGCTGCAAGCCTTGCAGGCCGGAGTTCATCTCCACCTGGCGCACCTCATGGCCGCGCGCCCTCAACTGCCCCACCACCTCGGCGCCGACCTTGCCCGCCTCGACCTCGGTCGGGCCATTGCGGCTGCCGAAATTCGGCAGGCTGATGGCCTGCTGCACGTTGAGCTTCCAGTCCAGGGTGCCGACCAGCACCTTGGCCACGTAGTTGATGATGGTGGAGCCGCCCGGCGAACCGGCCGCCAGCACCAGTTTGCCGCTCTGCTTGTCGAACACCAGGGTCGGCGCCATGGAGCTGCGCGGGCGCTTGCCGGGCTGCACGCGGTTGGCCACTGGTCCGTTCTCGTCCGACGAGTCCCACGAGAAGTCGGTCAGCTGGTTATTCAGCAGGAAGCCGCCCACCATCTGGCGCGAGCCGAAGGCGTCTTCCACCGAGGTGGTCATCGAGATGCCGTTGCCAAAGCCGTCCACCGCCACCAGGTGCGAGGTGGATGGCTTGTCCAGCGCGGTATCGTCGCCCCACGCCACCTTCACCTCGGCCGGCACGCCGGCGCGGGCGCGGCCCATCGACTTCTCGCCGATCAGGGCGGCGCGCTGGCGCAGGTAGGATTTATCCAGCAGGCCGCTGGCGCCACGGCCCGGCAGCGGCACGAAATCGGTATCGGCCACGTAGCGGTTGCGGTCGGCGTAGGCCAGGCGCTCCGCTTCCGACATCAGGTGGATGGCGTCCGCGCCGACCACGCCGTTGACGGGCGCGTAGTCGCCGATCCTGCTGTTTTCCAGGATGCCGAGGATTTGCGCGATCGCCACGCCGCCCGACGATGGCGGCGGCATGCCGCATACGCTGTAGGCGCGGTAATCGGCACACAGCGCGGCGCGCTCTTTGGCCTGGTAGCCGGCGATATCGGCTGCGCTCAGGCCGCCCGGATTGGTGGGGTGGCCCTGCACTTTGGCGGCGATGTCGCGCGCGATGCGGCCCTTGTAAAAGGCGTCGGCGCCGCCAGCAGCGATCTCGCGCAGGGTTTTCGCCAGCTCAGGGTTTTTCAGGATATGGCCGACCGGCCAGGCCTGCTTGTCCTGGTTGAAGAAGTAGGCGGCGGCGACCGGGTCGCGCTGCAGGTGGCGCTCGTTCGACAGCAAGGCGTTCAGGCGCGGGCTGACGGCGAAGCCTTCCTCGGCCAGTTTGATGGCGGGCGCGAACAGCTTGGGCCAGGCCAGCTTGCCGTATTGTTTGTGCGCCAGCTCCAGCATGCGCAGCACGCCGGGCGCGCCGACCGAGCGGCCGCCGACCACGCCTTCGGCGCGCGGCAGGGGTTTGCCGTTGGCATCCTGGAACAGGGTTTCGGTGGCGCTGGCGGGCGCGGTTTCGCGGCCGTCGAAGGCGCGCACTTTCTTGCCGTCCCAGTGCAGCAGGAAGGCGCCGCCGCCGATGCCGGAGGACTGCGGCTCGACCAGGGTCAGGACCAGTTGCGTGGCGATGGCGGCGTCGATGGCGGAGCCGCCTTGTTTCAGCATCTGGTAGCCGGCTTCCGTTGCGAGCGGGTTGGCGGCGGCCACCATGTATTTTTGCGCCGACCAACCAGGCTTGTCCTGCCAGCCGGTGGCGATTTCAGGGGCGCGGTTATCTTGGGCGTGGAGATTGGTGCAGCAGAGTGCTGCGAGGGCGAGTGCAATGGCTTTCATCACTGCATGCTACACCAAACCCGGAAAGGCTGGGTCTGACCCTTGGGTCTGACCCAGCTTTGCCGGGTGTTACTTCGGCTGCATCCGGATCGCCCCATCCAAACGAATGGTCTCGCCATTCAGCATGGTGTTTTCGATAATCGATTTCGCCAGCGCAGCATACTCGAACGGCTTGCCCAGGCGCGGCGGGAACGGCACCATCTTGCCCAGCGCATCCTGCACCTCCTGCGGCATGCCCAGCAACATCGGGGTTTCAAAAATGCCCGGCGCAATGGTCATCACGCGGATGCCCGAACGCGACAGGTCGCGCGCCATCGGCAAGGTCATGCCCGCCACGCCGGCCTTGGACGCGCCATAAGCGGCCTGCCCGATCTGCCCGTCAAACGCCGCCACCGAAGCGGTGTTGATGATCACCCCGCGCTCGCCCCACTCCGCCGCCTCGGTCTTGCCCATGGCATCGGCCGCCAGGCGGCACATATTGAAGGTGCCGATCAGGTTAATGCTGATGGTGCGCGCGAAGGCATCCAGCGGATGCGGGCCATCCTTGCCCACGGTCTTGATGGCAGGCGCCACGCCGGCGCAGTTCACCAGGCCGCGCAGGGTGCCCATGGCGGTGGCTGCCGCCACGACCGCCAGGCCGTCCGCCTCGGAGGTCACGTCGCATTTCACGAACTTGGCCGCGCCCAGTTCGGCTGCCAGCTTCTCGCCCGCTGCCACCTGCACGTCCGCCAGCACGACCTTGCCGCCGTTGTCCACGAGCATGCGCGCGGTCGCCGCGCCCAGGCCCGAAGCGCCGCCGGTGATGATGAATACCTGATCCTTGATTTGCATTTGTCTCCCCTATTTACTTTACGTTACGTAAACGTCAATCGAGGCGTATTGTACAAGAATCAGTAGCAAGTCATCCATACACCGTTGTGCGAACACACCCTCCCCGTCGGGCTGGTGACCTGGCCTGGCGGGCCGTGGTGGTAGATGCCGCTGGGGTCGCGGCAGCCGCCCGCATCGCAGGTGACGGGAATCGGCGCGCTCGGGCCCGGCAGCGGCGCGGCAGCCGCTGGCGCGGCCGGGCGGCCGGCGCGCGGCAATTGGGCGATGGCCGAGGGCGGCGCAGCCGGGTCGCGCCGCGTCAGCACGGGCCCCCAGCTCAGGGCCGGATCGGGCGCCGGGGCGATGCGCGGCGTGGGCGTGACAATTTGCGGCACCGGGCGGCGCGGCATGTCCTTGCGCGCCGGCGCCGTGCGGCACGGCTCAACCAGCAAGCGCTTGCCGTCGGCGGCCAGCCGGCACTCCGGCAGGCGGCGGTACTCTTCCAGGGAATCGGCGCCTGCGGCCGGGCCAAGCAGCCCGGCGGCCAGCGCCAGCAGGATGGGAAATGTCATGGCGCCCTCCACAGCGTACCGCCATCATACGCCGTGGAAGGTGGCAGCGGCGCCGCTTACTGCGCCGACGGCGCCTCGGCCGGGGCCGGGGCCGCAGCCGGGGCGGCCGCCGGCACCGCCACCTGCGGCACGGTTGCCGTGGCCGGGGCCACCACTTGCTGCTGCGCGTGCATCGGCGCCATGGTCACCGACAGGATGCCGGTGGCCGGCAGCAGCGGCACCAGCAGCAGCGCCACGATGTTGATGATCTTGATCAGCGGATTGACGGCCGGGCCGGCGGTATCCTTGTACGGGTCGCCTACGGTGTCGCCGGTCACCGCCGCCTTGTGCGCGTCGGAACCCTTGCCGCCATGATTGCCGTCCTCGATATACTTTTTCGCGTTATCCCAGGCGCCGCCGCCGGTGGTCATGGAGATCGCCACGAACAGGCCGGTGATGATGGTGCCCATCAGCATACCGCCCAGCGCCGCTGGCCCCAACAGCATGCCCACCACGATCGGCACCAGCACCGGCAGCAGCGAAGGCGCGATCATTTCCTTGATGGCGGACGCGGTCAGCATGTCCACCGCCTTGTCGTACTGCGGCTTGCCGCTGCCGTCCATGATGCCCTTGATATCGCGGAACTGGCGGCGCACTTCCACCACCACCGCCCCTGCCGCGCGGCCCACCGCCTCCATCGCCATGGCGCCGAACAGGTAAGGAATCAGGCCGCCGATGAACAGGCCCACGATCACCATCGGGTTGGACAGGTCGAAGGTGATGCTCTTGCCGACCGACTCCAGCGCGTGGGTATAGTCGGCGAACAGCACCAGCGCCGCCAGGCCGGCGGAACCGATCGCATAGCCCTTGGTCACGGCCTTGGTGGTATTGCCCACCGCGTCCAGCGGGTCGGTAATGGCGCGCACGGAATCCGGCATGCCCGCCATTTCGGCGATGCCGCCGGCGTTGTCGGTGATCGGGCCGTAGGCGTCCAGCGCCACCACGATGCCCGCCATCGACAGCATGGAAGTGGCCGCGATCGCAATGCCGTACAGGCCGGCCAGTTTGTAGGAAACCATGATCGCCACGCACACCGCCAGCACCGGCCATGCGGTCGCCTTCATCGAGACGCCCAGGCCGGCGATGATATTGGTGCCGTGGCCGGTGGTGGAAGCTTCCGCGATATGGCGCACCGGGGTGAATTCGGTGCCGGTGTAGAACTCGGTGATGTAGACCATCAGGCCGGTCAGCACGATGCCGACCACAGTGGCGCCCATCATCTTGTAGCGCATGTCGTCGTCCGGCCAGATCATCCAGGTCACGACCACAAAGCCGATCAGCGACAGGCCGGCGGCCCACCACAAACCGGTGTACAGGGCCGACATGATCTTCTTGCCCGGCTTGGCCTTGACCATGGAGCAGCCGACGATGGAGCCGATGATGGACACGGCGCCCAGCAGCATCGGGTAGATCGCAGCCTGCATCGGCGCAGCGGTGATCATCAGCGCGCCCAGCAGCATGGTCGCGATCAGGGTCACCACATAGGTCTCGAACAGGTCGGCCGCCATGCCGGCGCAATCGCCCACGTTGTCGCCCACGTTATCGGCGATCACCGCCGGGTTGCGCGGATCGTCTTCCGGGATGCCCGCCTCCACCTTGCCCACCAGGTCGGCGCCGACGTCGGCGCCCTTGGTGAAGATGCCGCCGCCAAGGCGCGCGAAGATCGAAATCAGGGAAGCGCCGAAGGCCAGGCCGATCAAAGGCTTCAGCACATCGTGCAGGTTTTTGCCGGGCGCGGCTTGCGCGATCAGCATCCAGTAGAACAGCGCCACGCCGAGCAGGCCCAGGCCGACCACCAGCATGCCGGTGATGGCGCCGCCCTTGAAGGCGACGTTGAGCGCTTCGTTCATGCCGACCGAAGCTGCCTGCGCGGTGCGCACATTGGCCCGCACCGACACGTTCATGCCGATGAAGCCGCAGGCGCCGGAGAGCACGGCGCCGATCAGGAAGCCGATGGCAGTGGTGACATCAATTGCCGCCCCGATGGCTACCAGCAGCACCACACCGACAATGGCGATGGTGCGGTACTGGCGGGCCAGGTAGGCCGCAGCACCCTGCTGGATGGCTGTCGCGATTTCCTGCATGCGGGCGTTGCCCGCGTCTTGTCGAAGGATCCAGTTGCGCGCCCACAACCCGTAAATCACCGCGAGCGCGCCGCATGCTATCGCGAACCACAAACTTGCTGCCATAAATTGCCCCCTTACGTTATTAGAATCAAAAGCTACAAAACGAACTCGGTACGACCGAACTACGTACTGCAAAACTTTGACGCTGCACGGCCAGGGGGCCGCGTGCGGGAAAAAATGGGGCGGAAAAAGATGGGGACGTACCCCATCTTTCCCGCCTTGCGGGAAAATGGGGTACGTCCCTATTTTTTCCGCCCCATTTTTTCCCGCAATGATGTGATTTAGCTGGACAGAGCCGCGAAGGCGCGTTCGCGGATTTCCTCGACTGGACCGACGCCTTCGATCTTGCGGTATTTCGGCGCACCAGGCTGGCCCGATTTGGCCCACTCGCCGTAATAGCCGAGCAGCACTTCGGTCTGGTTGTGGTAAACGTCCAGGCGTTTCTTGACGGTTTCTTCCTTGTCGTCGTCGCGCTGCACCAGGTCTTCGCCGGTGACATCGTCCTTGCCTTCGACTTTAGGCGGGTTGAATTTGACGTGGTACACGCGGCCGGAAGCCGGGTGGCTGCGGCGGCCGCTCATGCGTTCCACGATCTGGTCGTCCGGTACCGCGATTTCCAGCACGTAGTCGATGGCAACGCCGGCGTCTTTCATGGCGTCGGCTTGCGCGGTGGTGCGCGGGAAGCCGTCGAACAGGTAGCCGTTGGCGCAGTCCGCGGCTTTCAGGCGGTCTTTGACCAGGCCGATGATGATGTCGTCGGAAACCAGCTGGCCAGCGTCCATGACCTTCTTGGCGGCCAGGCCCATTTCAGTACCTTCCTTGATTGCCGCGCGCAGCATGTCGCCGGTGGAAATCTGAGGAATGTTGTACTTTTCCTTGATGAAGTTGGCCTGGGTGCCCTTACCGGCACCTGGTGCTCCTAACAGAATGAGACGCATGAATGTTCCTAAACGATTTAATAATAATTTTTTGATGATGCCTTAGCCACCTTGCTAGAAACTTACCACAAAAGTTGAGCTATACGCCACTTTTGTAGAAAGCCTGTACACGCTCCAGGTCTTCCGGTGTATCCACTCCGGCAGCGGGGGCGGAATCGGTCACGTGCACTGCAATCGGGTAGCCGTGCCACAGCACGCGCAGCTGCTCCAGGGCCTCGATGCCTTCCAGCGGCGACACGTCCAGCGCCGGGTAGGCTTGCAGGAAATCGTTGCGGTAGGCGTACAGGCCGATATGGCGCAGCGGGACATAGCCGGCCGGCAGGGCCGATTTGTCCTGTGCAAAGGCATCGCGGTGCCACGGGATGGTGGCACGGCTGAAATAGAGGGCGTTATCCTGCTTGTCCAGCACCACCTTCACCACATTCGGGTTGAAGGCGTCGGCCGCGTCGTGCAGCGGATGGGCGCAGGTGGACATCGGCACGTCGGCGCCAATGCGGGCGGCGGCGGCTTGCAGCAGTTGCGGGTCGATCAGGGGCTCGTCGCCCTGCAGGTTGACCACCACCGCTTGCGGCGGCAGGTTCATGGCGCGCGCCACTTCGGCGATGCGGTCGGTGCCGGACGGGTGGTCGGCGCGGGTCATGCACACTTCCACGCCGTGCTGTTCGCAGGCTTCTTTAATAGAGGCGTGGTCGGTGGCGACGATGATGCGTGCCGCGCCGGCTTCCCGGGCGCGCTCGGCGACGCGCACCACCATCGGCTTGCCGCCCAGGTCGGCCAGCGGCTTGTTGGGCAGGCGGGTCGAGGCCAGGCGGGCCGGGATGATGACAATAAACGACACCGCTTACTCCGCGGTGTCGGCCAGGGTGCGCGCTTCGTCGGCCCACATGATCGGAATGCCGTCGCGGATCGGGTATGCCAGGCGGTCGCCTTTGCAAATCATTTCCTGGGCTTTTTTGTCGTACTCCAGAGGGCCCTTGCACACAGGGCAGACCAGGATATCAAGCAGGCGTGCGTCCACGTAGTTTCTCCACAATTTGATCGGCCAGCGCCGGGTTGATGCTGGCACTGACTGGAACGACCCATATTCTCGGATCGTTGCGTAATTCTTCAATTTGCCAGCATTTTACTGCATCCTTCTCCGTCACCAGAATAATGTCGGCCTCTATGGCGGCGAAGGGGCGGTCGTTAAAGTCGTGGTGGTCGGGCAGCGGCAGCTCCTGCGGCTGCAGGCCGGCGGCGCGCAGCATGGCGAAGAAGCGGCCCGGGTTGCCGATGCCTGCGGCGGCGGCCACTTTCAGCCCGCCGCCCTGCCCTTCAGCGGCGGCCTGGCGCGCCAGTTCCGCCAGCGGCATGCGCTGGGCGCGCTCGGCCAGCCGCTCCGCGACTGCGCCGGCAAGGCGCATCTGCCACGGCGCGCCCGGGCCGGAACCCGGGGGCGCGACTGCGGCGGCCAGCGCTGGCGCCAGCTCCGGCGTATTGACCACGGTGAAGTCGCGCCGGCGCGAGGGCGGCTCACGCAGCGGCCCGGCGGGCAGCGTCCAGCCATTGCCGACGCCCCGGCCATCGAACAGCACAATCTCGATGTCGCGCGCCAGGGCGTAGTGCTGCAAGCCGTCGTCGGTAACGATCACGTTGACGCCGGGGTGGGCCGCCAGCAAGGCGCGGCCGGCGGCGGCGCGCCGGCGGCCAACAAATACCGGGCAGCCCGTGCGGGCCGCGATCAGCACCGGCTCGTCGCCCACCTCGGCGGGCGTCGATGCGGGGCCGACTTCGCGCGGCGCCGCATCCTTGCTGCCGAAACCGCGCGACACGACGCCGGGGGAAAAGCCCGCCGCCCGCAGCGCGTCCACCAGCCAGATGGTGAGCGGCGTCTTGCCCGTGCCGCCAATGAAGATGTTCCCCACCACGACCACCGGCACCGGCAGCCGCTCGGACGACGACAGGCCGGCGGCAAAAGCCGCGCGGCGCATACCGGCCAGGCCGCGAAACAGCAGCGACACCGGCCACAGCGCGCAGGCCAGCGCCCCGCGCCGCAACCACTCGCGCGAGAAGGTCGTCTCCAGGGAAGAGGCCATTTACTTGGCCTGGGCCGTCTGCGCCTCGAAGGTCACGCGGTCGAAGCCGGCGATGCGCGCCGCTTCCATCACGTTGATCACCATCTGGTGCATCGCAAACTGGTCGGCGTTGATCTTCACCACCGGGTTGGCGCCTTTGGCGGCAGCCTTCATATTCACCGCCAGGCCGGGCACATCGCGGAACGACACCGGGGTGCCGTTCAGGGTGTAGTTGCCCTTGGCATCCACGGTCACGTTCAGGTCATCCGGCTGCTCCACCGCTTTTTCCGCGTCGGCGGTCGGCAAGGTGATTTTCAGCTCGGTGAACTTGCTGTAGGTGGTGGTGATCATCAGGAAGATCAGGATCACCAGCAGCACGTCGATGAACGGGATCAGGTTGATCTCCGGGTCTTCGCGCTTCTGGCCGCGGCGGAAATTCATCGCCATAGGATCGATCCTCGCTTATTTGCGGCTGTTGTGGACCACGTCCACGAACTTGACCGCCTGCTGCTCCATGTCGATGACAAAGGAGTCCACCAGTGCGCGGAAGTGGCGGTAGAACACCAGGGTCGGCATCGCGATCGCCAGGCCGAAGCCGGTGTTGTACAGGGCCACGGAAATACCGTGCGCCAGCTGCGCCGGGTTGGTGCCGGAAGCGTTGGTGGCGCCGAAGATCTCGATCATGCCGACCACGGTGCCGAACAGGCCCATCAGCGGGGCCAGGGTGGCGATGGTGCCGAGGGTGGTCAGGAAGCGCTCCAGCTGGTGGGCCACGGCGCCGCCCGCCTCTTCGATGGATTCCTTCATCACATCGCGCGGAGCGTTAACATTTCGCAACGCTGCCGAAAGGACAACACCGAGCTGGGAGGACTTCTCCAGCTTTTCGATGATGTCAGGCGTGATATTGCCGCTGCGATAAACGCGCACAACTTCGTCCAGCAGGGTCTTGGGAATGATGCGGGTGCGGCGGAGGTACATCAGGCGCTCGATGATCAGAGCGGTGGCAACAACGGAAGCGATCAGCAGAGGCCAGATTGGCCAGCCGGCGGCCTGGAAAATTGCGAGCAAGACGTACTCCTGTGAAAGAAATCCTAAACGCGCAATGTAGCTTGTTGGAGCCTATCCGGCAAGTGTGTGCTTTCTTCACATTTTCTGTGGACAAGATTGTTGGCAAGCCGCCCAAGACGCCCTAAGCCCATGATTTGACTATGATTTTTTCTAATGCAAAAAATTTCATCAGCTTTCAAGCAATGGGGTTCTGCACATAATCTGTGGACAATATTGTGGGGAATGGTGGCTTTTATATCCTAAGCCATTGATCGGAAAGAGAATTACTCTCAAGCACAAAAAATGCGCACCGGCATTTTTCACCCCCCTGGCGCCTGTGCACTTCCCCACATATTCTGTTGATAAGATTGTGTGCAAAGCCATGCTTGAGCACTAAAGTACTTGATTCATAAGCACTTTCTTTCCATGCGTAAAAATTCCGCAGTGGATTGTCCACATTTCTTCCTGACCCCAGGACGGACAATTTTTGGGGATTTGCACAAAATCTGTGGACAATATTGTGCGCAAGGCTGCCGGAGGTGGGGGAAGTCCTTGATTATCAAGCACTTTCAGTTCATGCTCATTTTTTAGGCAGATTTTTACGCCGTCTTTTTCCCACAACTTCTGTGGATAAAATTGTTAGCAAGGGACAGACTGGAGTGCCAAGTCCTTGATTTCTAAAATGAAAGTTACCGTGCAAACATTTTCATCACGCAAGTTTGGGCACGCTCGAGTTCCTCACATATTCTGTGGATATCTTTGTGCGTAACAGCCCGGGGCTATCGCAAAGTCCTTGATCTATAAGGAAATTCATGGATTGCCTGCGAATGAAGCATCGCTGTTTACCCTTAATAATCAGATGTTTACAAAAAATGCTTGCGGTATGAAGTGATGTATGACATAAGCATGACCGCTTTCAAAAAGTGTGGACAGGTCCATGATGAATACCCCCGAACCCAACCAGGTTATCTCCGTTAGCGCCCTGAACCAGGCCGTTGCGCGCCTGCTGGAGCGCTCTTTCCCCCTGCAGTGGATATCCGGGGAAATCTCTAATTTCACCCGCGCAAGTTCGGGGCATTGGTACTTCACATTGAAGGATGACGGGGCGCAAGTTCGCGCCGTCATGTTCCGTGGCCGCGCGCAAAACGTGGGCTTTGTGCCGCGCGAGGGCGACAAGGTGGAAGTGCGGGCCCTGGTCACCCTGTACGGGCCGCGCGGCGACTACCAGATCAATGTCGAGGCGATCCGCCGCGCCGGCGTGGGTTCGCTGTTCGAGGCCTTCCAGCGCCTCAAGGAGCGGCTGGCGGCGGCGGGGCTGTTCGCGCCGGAGCGCAAGCGCGCGTTACCGTTGTTTCCCCGCACTATTGGCATTGTGACCAGCCCGCAGGCGGCGGCCTTGCGCGATGTGCTGATCGCGCTGCGGCGTCGCGCGCCGCATGTGCAGGTGGTGCTCTACCCTACCCTGGTGCAGGGCCAGCAGGCCGGCGCGCAGATTGCGGCGGCCATCGATACGGCGTCGCGCCGGGCCGAGTGCGATGTGCTGCTGGTGGTGCGCGGCGGCGGCAGCATGGAGGACCTGTGGTGCTTTAACGAGGAAGTGGTCGCTTACGCCGTGGCCAATTGCGCGCTGCCGGTGGTGTCCGGCGTGGGCCACGAAACCGACTTCACGATCTGCGATTTCGCGGCCGATGTGCGGGCGGCAACGCCGACGGCGGCGGCGGAACTGGCGGCGACGCCGCGCGCCGACTGGCTCGGTTCCCTGCGCGCCGATGCCGCCGACCTGCGCCGCGCCATGCGCCGCGCGCTGGGCGATGCGGCGCAAACGCTGGATAACCTGCAGCGCCGCCTGCTTAGTCCGACCGCGCGCATCGCGCAGCAGCGCCTGCAGCTGAAGGCTTTGTCCACCGCCATGATGCACGCCACCCGCAACCCGCTGCAGCAGTCGCGCTTTGGCGTGGACCGCCTGGCGGCGCGGCTGGCGGCGCGCAAGCCGGACCCTGCGTCGGCGCGGGCGGCCTTGGCGGCCTGGCAGCACCGTGCCGACGCCAGCATGCGCGGCCAGCTGGCGCAGCGGCGCGATGCGCTGAGCGCCCTGTCGGCGCAGCTGGAATTACTGAATCCCCAGCGCACGCTGGAACGCGGCTACGCCATCGTCACCGATGCCGCGGGTGCGGTGTTGCGCGATCCGGCCCATATCAAGCCGGGCCAGGCGCTGGGCGTGCGCCTGGCCGACGGCAGCGCCGAAATCGGTGTCGCCAGCGTGCAACCCACGCGGACCTAGCGTTCGTACTACAATAGTGGCCGTTTCGGCATTAATACCTTTTTACCCCCCTATTTGAGGAAATATTCATGGAACATACCCTGCCACCACTGCCATATGCAATGGACGCGCTGCAACCGCACATCTCCAAGGAAACCCTGGAATTCCACTACGGTAAGCATCATCAGGCTTATGTCACCAACCTGAACAACCTGATCAAGGGCACCGAGTTCGAAAACCTGTCCCTGGAAGAAATCGTCAAGAAGTCCTCCGGCGGCGTGTTCAACAACGCAGCCCAGGTGTGGAACCACACCTTCTACTGGAACTGCATGGCGCCGAACGCCGGCGGCGCGCCGACCGGTGCCGTGGCTGACGCGATCAACGCCAAGTTCGGCTCCTTCGACAACTTCAAGGCTGAATTCACCAAGTCCTGCGTGGGCAACTTCGGTTCCGGCTGGACCTGGCTGGTGAAGAAGGCTGACGGCTCCGTGGAAATCGTCAACACCTCCAACGCGGCCACCCCGCTGACCGGCGCCGACAAGCCGCTGCTGACCTGCGACGTGTGGGAACACGCGTACTACGTGGACTACCGCAATGCCCGTCCGAAGTACGTGGAAACCTTCTGGAACCTGGTGAACTGGAACTTCGTGGCCCAGCAATTCGCTTAAGCGCGACGCTGTGCTCCCTAAAGCCCGCTGAACGCGGGCTTTTTTCTACCTACGATCATGCAAAAAACACCAGAAACCGCCGTATTGCGCAGCACCGGCGCCGTGGTGGCCGTGGCCGGCGTGGCGCAGGCCTTGCTGCTCATGGCGCACGCTCCCGCCGGCGCCTTCCACCTCCAGTTCGCCAACGCCAATATCCTGTTCGGGCTGCTGATTGCTTGCGGCGGCCTGCGGGCCATGTCCGCCGTGCGCTGGCTGGCCTGGTTTTGCCTGATGCCGACCGCCCTGCTCCTGCTGGCGGGCGTCGTGCTGCAGCCGCTCGGTCTGCTGGTGGCGCAGGCGCGCTTCACCCCGGCCGCGTTCATGTCGGAGCTGGCGGTGCAGTTGCTGTCCCTGGTGCTGCTGCTGTTCATGCTGCGCCAGCTTGGCAGCGCTCCCCTGCAGGCCGCGCGCGCGGCGCAGGGCCGCAAGGTGCGCGACATGCGCCTGCCGCTGGTCCTGGGCGGCGTGCTGGCCGTGGCCGTGGCCGGCCTGCAGGCCGGCGCCATGCGCAGTGCGGACGCGCAACACGCGGTGCGCCTGGCGGCGGCGGAAATGGGTCCGGGTTACGACTATTTTGCGAGCCACATCCAGTTCCAGTTCGGCGCCGACAGCCGCGTGCTGGCGCGCGTGCAGTTGTGGAACGACCGGGAGCTGCGCGAGATCCCGGTGCAGTGGCGCAAGCCCTAGTTAAACACGGATGACGACCTTGCCGAAGTGATTGCCGGAGGCCAGATGCTGGTAGGCTGCGCGCGCCTGGTGGATGTCGAACACGCTGTCCAGCACCGGTTTGATGTTGCGCTGGGAGACCAGGCGCGACAAGTCTTCCTGCATTTTGCGGCTGCCGACGTAGATGCCGCTCATGCTCTTGCCGCCCACCACGAGGCCGAGCAGCTGGATGCTGGTTTCGAAACCGCCACCCAGGCCGCCGATCGCGGCCACCTTGCCGCCCATGGCGACCGATGCGATGGAGCGCGCCAACGTGTCCTGCCCGCCCACTTCCAGCACCAGGTCGACGCCTTTGCCGCCGGTGGCGCGCAGCACTGCCTCCTGCCATTCGGGCGTCTTACGGTAGTTGATCAGCACATCCGCGCCCAGCGCGTGCGCCCGTTCCAGCTTGGCGTCGCTGGACGAGGTGATGATGGTGCGCACGCCGGCCGCGCGCGCCAGTTGCAGCGCCCAGATCGACACGCCGCCGGTGCCGAGCAGGAGCACGGTGTCGCCCGCTTTCAGGCTGCCTTCGACGAACAGCGCGTTCCAGGCGGTGACGCCGGCGCAGGTCAAGGTGGCGGCTTCCTCGAAACTCAGGTGGGCCGGCACGGCGCTCAGGCCGTCTTCGTGGATGACCAGTTCTTCGGTGAGCGCGCCGGCGCCGCCGGCACCCAGGGTGACTGCGGTTTTTTCCGGCGCGACTTTGCCGTCCACCCAGGCCGGGAAAAAGTTGGTCGCGACGCGGTCGCCGACCTGGACGCGCGCCACGCCGGGGCCAACCTCGACCACCTCGCCGGCGGCATCGGAACCTGGCACCACGGCGCCCTCGCCAGAGGTCGGGTAGCTGCCGTGCGCCACCATCAGGTCACGGTAGTTCAGTGCCACGGCGCGGACTTTGACGCGCACCTCGGAATGCTGCAGCTCGCGCTTTGGCAGCACGACGTGCTCCAGGCTCACGATACCGGCGCCGGGGGTGATTTGGTAGGCATGCATTGGAAACTCCTTTCAAGTTGTAGTGATGTGGAAAGCACTATATAGTTTCCCTGTATTCCACAGTGGTGGAATTTGATCGACAGATTGTCAACTGGGTGGAAACAATATGAACGAGCGCCTGAATGGCATCAATGTCTTCGTGCATGCGGTGGAAGCAGGCAGCTTTTCCGCCGCCGCCGTGCGCCTGCACCAGACCCGCTCGGCCGTGGCCAAGGCCATCGCGCGGCTGGAAGAGCGCCTGGGCGTGCGCCTGTTCCACCGCACCACGCGCAGCCAGAGCCTGACCGAGGCGGGCGAGTCCTATTACGAACGCTGCGTGCGCGCCCTGGCCGAACTCGATGCGGGCGCGGCCAGCATCGGCAGCGGCCGCAGCGAACCCACCGGGCGCTTGCGCATCAGCGTGCCGGTACTGTTCGGCCGCCAGTTCGTGGCGCCGCTGATGCTGGAACTGGCGCGCCGCTACCCCAAACTGGCGCTGGATATTTCGTTCAACGACCGCGTGGTGGACTTGATCGAGGACGGTTTCGATATCGGCTTGCGCGTGGGGCCGCTGGCCGACAGCAGCACGCTGGCCGCGCGCCGCCTGGGGCAGCAGCGCATGCTGGTGTGCGCCGCGCCAAGCTACCTGGCGCGGCATGGCCGCCCCGCCACGGTCGATGAGATTCCGCGCCACGACGGCATCCTGTACTCGCACGGGCGCGCCGTGAAGGCGTGGGTGATCGCAGCGCAGGGCGCCAAGCTGCGCGAGGTGCTGCCGGTGCAGCGCCTGCTGTTTGACGACCTGCAGGCGATCGCCGATGCCGCCGCGTCGGGCATGGGGCTGGTGTGGCTGCCGTGCTGGCTGGTGGCGCCCTATGTCAAACGCGGCGAGCTGCAAGTGCTGTTCGATTGCGGCGAGCTGGAAGCCTCGCAAATGCACCTGGTCTGGCCGCATACGCCATACATGCCGGCCAAGCTGCGCGTCGCCATCGATACGCTGCTGGAGGTGACGCCGATCTACCTGGCCAGCGCGGAGGCCGCGCCCGCCGTCTGAGCCGCTGCGGCGCGGGGTGGCGCCTGCAAGCTCCAGACGCTGGCCGGATCGCCCTGCAGGCCGCGCCGCAGCACCGCCCGCGCCATGCGTGCGAAGCCGAGCGCGAACGACGTGGCAATGCCGGCCGCGCCCAGCATGATCCACTGCCCCGCCAGCGCAGCGCTGAACGGATCGACGCCGCTGCGCCACCACTGCGTGAACGGCAGCGCGGCGCACAGCAGCGCGCACGTCCACAGCAGCTCGTGCGCGGCGCGCGCCGGCGGCCGCACCAGCGCCCACAGCACGGCCACGCCGAACACGCCGTAGTAGGCATACTCCTCCGCCTGCACGCCGCCGATGGTTTTGTTGACCAGCAGGAGCGCGCCGATGCCCGCCACGCTGCCCAGGCACAGGCCCAGCGTCAGCCCCGCCATGAGGCGCGCGCTGCGCTTTTGCAGGCCCTGCCGCTTGCGGCGCGACTCGATCCACAGCAGGTTGCCGCTATAGAACAGGAAAGCGCCGGCCATGCCGAGCACGAAGTACACCCACTTCAGCGCGTAGCCGCCGAAGTTCCCGAAGTGCAGCGTCTGCAAGCCGCGCAGGAACACATTGCCCGGGCTGGCGTTCTGCGGCGTGACCAGGCGCTTGATGCGGCCGTCGCTGGTGCTGGCGACAATCGCCGTCAGGCGCGTCAGCTGCCCGGCGGGCGCCGCGCCGTAGGCCTCGACCTGCCCCGCCGCGTCGCCGATATGGTGGTAGCGCAGGTGGTAGAAGCGGGTGCCCGGCGCGGCGCGCTCCAGGCCCGCCAGCAGTTCGGGCGCCGGCAGCACGGCGGCCGGCGTGCCGCTCGCCTTGACCGGCACGCTCAATGCGATATCGTCCTGCACCAGGTTAAGCAGCTTGCCTTCGAAGACCAGGTACTGGAACGGCGCCATCAACAACACGCCCAGCGCCAGCACCGCGCTGCTCCAGGCAAACATGATGTGGAATGGCAGCGACAGGATGCCGATCGCATTGTGCGCGTCCTGCCACATGCGCTTCAGGTTCTTGCCGACGCGCAGGGCGAACAAGTCCTTCAGGAAGCCCGGCGCGTACAGCACCACGCCCGACACCAGCGCCAGCCCGTACAGCACGCAGACCACGCCCAGCACATAGCCGCCCCACGCTTCCGGCAAGCCGGCCGTGTAATGCAGGCGGTACAGCAGGTGCGCCAGCTCCGAGGCAGGCTGTTCCTCCACCAGCGCGCCCTGCGGCGACAGGCGGAATTCGCGCGCGTGGCCATGCGCGCCGTAGCTGATGCGCAGCGCCGGTTCGGCCTCGGTCGGCAAGCCCAGGGCGAAGGTCTTGCGGCCTTCCGGGTGGGCGGCCAGGAAGGCGTCGATCAACTGCTGCGCCTTCGCCGTGCTGTCCATCGGCGCCGTCCGGGCCGACGGCGTTTCCCAGATTTCCAGCTCTTCGTGGAAGACCGTCAGGGCGCCGGCGAAGAAGGCGATGAACAGGCCAAAGCCCGCCAGCAGCCCGCTCCAGGTGTGCAGCGCCATGTAGTTGCGCAGGGTGGCCGCCTTCATGCCGCCACCCGCGCCAGTCCGCTCGCTTTCAGCAGGTACATCGAGCCGTACACGCCCGCCGTGGCGCTGCCCATCCAGAGCCAGGCGCGCCAGCCGCTGCGGCATTGGAAAGCCGCCGCCATCACGGCCACCCACACCAGGAAGAACAGCAGCAGCAATGGCAGCGTCCAGCTGCGCTGGTCGCGCAGCAGCAGGATCAGGATGCCGACCATGCCGGCCGCCAGCGGCATGCCGAGGAAGGCGGCGGCGCTTGCTTTACCCAACATGGCGCATCCTCCGGTAAGCGTTAAGGTAAGGCAGCAGCACCATGCCGAGCATGAAGGCGGCCAGCGCGATGAAGGCGCCGGCCCAGAAGCCGTACTCCTGGGCCGCCAGGGCGACGGCGCCCGGCAGCAGCGCCAGCCACGCCAGGTGCCATGCCGCCCGTCCGCCCTGCTGCGGCGAGGCGACGGCGAGGCAGGCGCCGGCCAGCAGCGCGGCGATTACAGAGACCAGTGTCAGCATGGCGGTCAGATCTTCCCTTCCAGGCCGAAGGCCAGCTTGCGGCCGTGTCCCATGATCACGCCGTGGCGCCCCGGTACCGAGTTCAGGTTGTTGTAGATGATGTAGTCGCGGTCCAGCAGGTTGCTGCCGCTGGCAAAGGCCTTGATCCCGCTGGCGAAGCTGTACGCCAGCTTGCCGCCCAACAGCAGGTGGCTCTGGTTGCGGCTCAGGTTGTCGGCATTGCTGAAGCCTTGGCCTTCATACGCCAGGCGCAGGTTGGCCAGCAGGCGGCCCGGCGTCCAGTTGAAACCGGCCGACTGGGTGCGGCGCGGCGAACGGGCAAACTCATGGCCGCTGAAATCGCCCTGCGGCGATGTGAAGTCCAGGAACTCGGTGTGCGAGAAGCCCAGCGCGCCGAACACTTCCAGCTCGCGCGTCATGGCGCGGCGCCCTTCCAGTTCCAGCCCGCTCAGGCGCGAGCGGCCGGCGTTGACGATGAAGTTGTCGATGCTGTTGCGCGCCATATTCACCTGCTGGTCGCTCCAGTCGATGCGGTACAGGTTGGCGCTGACGAAGGTGCGCTGCGGCAGCGCGCCTTTCAGCGAGAAATCGTAGTTCCTGGTGTATTCCGGGCCGTAGGCATTGGCGCCGCGCTGGTAGCTGTAATCCACGCCGCCGCTGCGGTAGCCGCGCTGCACGGTGAAGCCGGCCACCCACTGCGGCGACAGCGCATAGCGCGCGCCCAGCTTGGGCAGCCACACGCCGCCATCGCTGGCCAGTTGCTGCACGCCGTCCGGACCAAAGGCGCCCGCCGCGATCAGTTGCTGGAAGACCTGGCGCGCCATCGGCGTGGTGCCGCTGGTTTGCGTGCCGACGCTGCGCGCCTGGTCCTCGGCGTCGTAGCGCAGGCCGGCGGTCAGGGTCAGCGCGCCCAGGCCGTAGTCCGCCTCGCCGAACACGGCGCGGCTGCGCACCTTGCCCTTTTCATCGTTGCGGCGATCGATAAAGTCGCCGCCAAACAGCTTCTCGCAGGCGGCAGCGCTCGGGCACTGGCCGATCATGTCCAGCACATAGGACAGCGGCACGCGGTAGCCTTTGTCCGCGCCGGTGCGCTCATGCGAATAGTAGGCGCCCAGCACGCCGTTCAACTTGCCCGGCCCCAGCGCGGTGTCGAAATTGGCGCGCACCTCCTGGGTCCGCTGGCGGTTGGTGTAGACGCCGCCGTGCGTGCCCTGGTTCAGCTCCGTCATATCGTAATCGCCGTCGCGCTCGAAGCGGCTGTTGGCCCAAGTAGTCAGCAGCGTAAAATCGGCGCCCAGGGCGCGGAAAGTCTGCTCCAGCGCGCTGTTGCGGCTGCGGTTTTTCGACACGCTGATCTCATTGGCCAGGGCGATGCGCTGGCGCGGGCTGCGCAGCACGCCCTCCACCTGGCGGTCGCCCTTCTCGAACTGCGCCTCCGACAACGAGAACAGCGCCTGGTAGTTGTCGCCCCATGGCGTCAGGCGCAGCCGGGCGCGCACATTGTGGCCATCCTCGCGCCCCCAGTTGCGGTCGCGCCGTGTGGCGTTATAGATGTCGCCGTCGCTGTGGTGCTTCTCGGCGCTGATGCGCAGCGCCGCCGCGTTCTCGCGCAGAGCGCCGCCGCCGGCCACGGCGATGCGGCGCAGGCCATCGCTGCCCAGGGCGGCGCGGGCCGCGAAGTCGGCCTGTTCCGACGGCAGGCGCGAACGGATCACCACCGCGCCGGCCAGCGAGTTGCGGCCCTGGTTGGTCGATTGCGGACCGCGCAGCACTTCCACGCGCTCCATGTCCCAGGCGCTCATGTAATCGATATCCTGGGCAAAGCCGCCCTGCGGCACGCCGTCGATGGTAATGGTCACGGTCTGGCCCGTGCCGCCGGTGGCGCCGGTCAGTGGAATGCCGCGCAGCGCCAGGCCGGCCGCGCTACTGACGTTGGCCATCTGGCTGACCACATCTTCAATGGTTTCATTGCCTGCATTCTCGATCTGGCGCCCGGTGCGGATGCCGATACTGGCATTGCTGTCGATCTCGGCGCGGCGCAGCTTGTCGCCGCTGATGATGACGGTGTCGAGGTTTGGCTGCGCCAGCGCAGGTGCGGCCAGCAGCACGCCCGACAGGGCGGCGGCGATGGACTTCAACTTCATATTTCCCTTTAGTGCAAATGTAAATAATTATCAATTGTAATAGTAAATGATAATCATTCGCATCGAAAGGAAAACTTTTCCATTTTTACACTACGGCTGCGCGCCGCGCCGCACGTCCTGCGGCATGGTCTCGATATGGTCGACGTCGATATCGGCCCCGTCCAGCTCTGCGCCATCGCGCTCGACGTCGGCCCGCTCGCCGGTGCCCTCGCGGTCCGAATCGCTGTCCAGCTCGGTATCGCCCGGGCCCGGTGGCAGGGCGCCTTGCGAGTCGCTGCCACTGTCAGAAGAGTCGCTGGGACCCAGTGCCCCCGTGCCGTGCCCTTTGCTCACCTCGCGGTCGGGGCGCCGCGGAACATTATCCGGATCTAAAGTACTGTTACCTGCCATGGTGTCCTCCTGTGTCCCCCAATTTAGTGTTTTCCGGGCTTGGGGGGCGCAGTGTTGGAAGATGCCAACACTGTTGCCGAGCTTGCATTAGACAGTTTCTTATTCGGCCTGCCGCCACAAACACCGAACTTCACTGGCAAGGATAAGGTTTTCCCCATATGTAACTTGCAGAAAACATGGAAGTTTTGCTATCGCCCGCTGTCGCCTGGCTGTTTGACGCAGATCAAAAGGGTATTTACCTTAGGTCAACACTAGTACAATTCAGGCTTGAACAAATTGCACAGGAGTGCCAGCAAGATGAGTAGTTTTGACGCAACCAATAAGCGCCTGAAAAATATTCATACTCGCATCCCGGAATTCCCGGAAGACTTGGTACGCCTGCTGCGCATGACCTATCACGTCCAGAAACGCATGAAGGATCTGGCGAACTCGGTATTGCGCAAGTACGACCTGGTTGATGCCAGCTACATGGTGCTGGCGGTGCTGTATGGATCGGAGAACGAGACTTCGACCGCATCCAATCTGGGTGAAGCCTGCATGGAAAAGCCGGCCAACCTGACCCGCGTCTGCAACGACCTGGAAGCGCAAGGCCTGATCACCCGCGGCAACCGTCCGGGCGACCGCCGCTGCGTGATGATCACGCTGACCGACGCCGGCCGCAACCTGATCGAACAGGTCATGCCCGAAGTCTGGTCGCGCACCACCCGCGCCTACGACGGCTACAACGGCGACGACATCCGCGTCCAGGAACAACTCTTCAAGCGCCAGCTGGCCAACCTCGACGTCAGCGCTTGACGTAAAAAAATGGGGACGTACCCCATTTTTTTATTTCTGCGGCGAGGTGTGCTGCATCGCATACCAGAGGTGCTGCCACCAGTGTTCGCGCGAGCGCACCGTCAGCAGGCAGGTGCGGTCAATCTCTTCCTTGAAGACCTGGTCGCGGCATTCTTTGTTGGCCAGCGCGTGGCGCTGGTTCTCCGCATTCACCACGGCCAGCACCAGCCAGAACACCAGCCCGGATAACACGACCACCAGGGTCCAGGCCAGGTGGTTGACCCAGGTGCGCTGCACCAGGCCGGCCTCGTCTGGGGCCGACTCCCGGTACGCGCGCATTACTTCTTCTTCACGTGGATCCATTGCTTACTTTTTAGTGGCGGCCGACTTGGCCACCAGGTAGTCGAGGACCGCCAGCGCGGCTGCTTGCTGCTGGCTTTCCGGCTGGCCCGGGCGGCCGGCCATCGATGGCGCGGTGACGTAGCGGCCGTCGACCACCAGGGTCGGGGCCGAATCGATGCCTTTGTATTGGCCGATGGTGGCTGCCATGCGCTTCATTTTAGACTCGACGCCGAAGGATTTGTAGACGGCTTCGAATTTGGCTTTGTCGACGCCGGCGCTGGCCAGGAAGGCGAACATTTCGTCTTCACGCATCAGGCGCTTGTGGTCGACGTGCATGGCGTTGAAGATCTTCTGGCTGACGGTCTCGGACAGGCCCATCGCTTCCAGCGTGACGTAGGTGCGCGCCAGCACGTCCTTCTCGCCGCGCGCGAAGTGCAGGCGGCGGAAGTGGACCTTGTCGGCATTTTGCTTGGCCCAGGCGGCGATGCGCGGTTCGAGCACGAAGCAGTGCGGGCAGGAATACATGAAGAACTCGACCACTTCGATTTTCTTCCCTTGCGCTTCGCTGCGCACGGGAGTGTCGAGGGTGCGCCAGTCAACGCCCTCTTTCGGATCGGCGGCGGAGGCGCCGGCGGCGGTGAACATCAGGGCGGCGGAGGCAAGCAGGAGGCGCAGCAGACGCATGGTGATCCTTACAGGTAAGTAGTAAACGCAGCGAGATTACCATTTTTTGCGCCCTGTGATCAGCCCCGCCGGCCAAATTGGCGCCGACGGGGCTGGTTTAAGCCGGCTTTAAGGCCGGCCGCGCTTAGAAGTCGTAGCGCGCGGACACCTTGACCTGGCGGCCATTGTCCGGATAGATGCCGGTGCGGCAGCCGAAGGCCTGGTTGTAGTAGTCCTTGTCCAGCAGGTTCAGCGCGCTCAGCGCCAGCTCCCATTGGCCGAACTTGCGGGCGTAGCGGCCGTCCACCGTGGTGTAGGCCGGGATGCGCGCGCTGCAGGCGTTGCTGAAATCGCTGCCGACGCGCTGACGGGCCACGCGCTGCACGCCGATGTCGGCGCTCTGGCCGTCGGCCGGGGTCCAGGCCAGGCGCACCGTGGCGCTGTACTTCGGCACCAGCGGCACTTCGCGGCCGGCGTTGCCACCGGAGCGGAAGGTCGCCTCGACCTGCTGGTAGTGGCCCTGCACCTGCCAGGCGGCGGCGAAGCGGTAGCTGCCGTCCAGCTCAAAGCCTTTGCGCTGGGTCGGTGCCAGGTTGGTGTTGGCGCCGAACAGGCCCGCGGTCGGGTCGTAATAGATCTCGTTGTCCAGGTTGTGGCGGAACAGGCGCGCGTCGACCTTGGCCGCGCCTTGCGCGTAGCCCAGGCCGATCTCGGCGTCGTGCGAGGTCTGGGTGGCCAGCGGCTTGTTGGCTTGCGGGGTGTAGGCGTTCTCGTCCGAGGTGGCAACGCGGTAGCTCTGGCCGGCCTTGGCCCAGGCGGTCAGGCCCGGCGCGGCCAGCATGCTGCCCTGCAGCTCCCAGGCGTTGTGCGCCTGCTTGATACTGTAGGTGGCGGTGGTGTACGGCACCGGATCGAGCGAGTCCTTGTCGAACAGTTCGCGGCGCACGCCGGCGGCCAGGCGCACTTGCTGGGCGCCGGCGAACTTCACTTCGTCGCGCACATACACGGCCTTGCTGCGCTGGGTGGCGTCGGCGCCGGAGTAGTCGGAACGGGTGACGCGGTTCCAGCGGCCGAAGTCAAAGCCCGCGACCAGCTCATTCAGCATGCCGTCGAACTGGGCCAGGTGGCGCAGGCGCGGCGAGAACTGGGTCTGCTTGCTGTCGTAGACCGACTTGGAACCGAAGTAGGTGGCTTCCACGTCCTTGGTACGGTGCGCCAATTCGGCGGCCAGGTCGAAGGCGCCGACCTTGCGCTCCCAGGCGGCGGTAAATCGGTTGCTGTCCATCTTGCCGAAATCGTCCGGGGTCTTGGTCTGGCGCGGGTTGTCCAGGAACTGGGCTTCCGTCAGGCTGCCGGCGAAACGCTGGTCCTGGCGCGCGATATCGGCGCGCAGCGACAGGCGGCCAAAGCCGCCGTTGAATTGCACGCCGCCGTTGAAGCGCGACTGCTTGAATTCGTTGTTCTTGCGGTAGTTGTCGGTGCGCTGGTGGCCGGCGGAGGCGTCGATGGCCACGCCGTCAAATCCCTGCACCGCACCCAGGCGCACGTCGGCGCTGTCGAACCGGCCCAGCTCTGCGAACATGCTGCCGCCGCGCGCACCGGCTTGCGGGCGCTTGGTGGTGATGCTGATCACGCCGCCGGTGGCGCCTTCGCCATACAGCACGCTGGCGCCGCCGCGCATGATGTCGATGCGCTCGACCAGGTCGATCGGGATGGTGGACAGGGTGGCCGGGGTCAGCTCGTTGTCGTTCATGCGCACGCCGTCCAGCACCACGACCACGTTCTGGTCGCTGGTGCTGCCGAAGCCGCGCAGGTCGAGGCTGAAGTCCGGGCTGCCGGTCAGGCTCTGGCGGCCGTACACGCCGCCGATTTTGCGCAGCGCCTGGTTGACGTCGGTGACGCCGGCGCGGCGGATGTCCGCGGCGCTGATGCTGGTGGCGCCGATCGGCAGCAGCGACGGGTCGCTGGCGAAGCGGGAACCGCTGATGACAATGGTCTGGGAATCCTGGGTATTTTGGGCGAATGCGGGCGCGGCAAAGCACAGGGCAAGGGCCGCGGACAGGGCGCAGCGTGGCGAGAAGATGGTCATGACATGCGAATAGAAAAAGTATCCGCCTGCCTCCCCGCAGCCGGAATCCACAGAAGTCGCGCCCTGCGCGGGCGCGCTTCCACCTCCCTGGCCGGTATCCGGGCTGGCAAGACTGACCGGGCCACCTTCCTATGCGCTGCATAGTGGTCTCTGGCGCGGCCTGCCGTCGTAAGGACGGCGCTTGCGTACCGTTGCGGGGGCAGCACTGTGCGTTTCCCGTTTAACTGCCTCCACGAACAGGAGGCGGGCACCAAGGCGCGCACATTATACGCTGCTTAAAATTCGCATGAAAGTTTGGTAATTAGTTTGGTATATTTTCGCGTTGCTAATTCTTTAATGGAACGCTATGCGCATCGCACATTTATTGGCCGCGGCCGCCCTATTGGGCGGGGTTGCGGTTTCGGCCGGACTGATGGCGGAAGGCGGCAGCCCGGCCACCGTGCCGGCAGCCGGCACCGACATCGCCTTGGCGCCGCCCAAAGCGGCCGCCGTGACGCAACCGAGCGCGCCGGGCGCCTGGGGCGGCATCCGCAGCGGCCAGGAGGCCACCCTGTCCGACCGCGTGGTGGACTACCGGATCGAAGCCACGCTCGATCCGGTCAAGCACACCATCGACGGCAAGCAGCGCCTGACCTGGCGCAACCGCAGCGACCAGCCGGTGCGCAGCGTCTACCTGCACCTGTACCTGAACGCCTTCCAGAACGCGGAAAGCACCTTCCACACCGAGCAGCGCAAGAGCGGCGCCGGCATCCGCAACAGTAGCCTGAGCCAGGACGGCGAGTGGGGCTATATGGAACTGCGCAGCGTGCAGCAAGGCGGCGCCAAGGTGCCGTGGACCTTCGTGCAGCCGGACGGCGGCCCGGCCACCGACCAAACCGTGGTGCGCATGGACCTGCCGCAGGCCGTGGCGCCCGGCGCCAGTACCACGCTCGACATCAGCTTCTTCGACCAGCTGCCGCGCGTGATGGCGCGCAGCGGCTACTTCGACAGCTTCCACCTGGTGGCGCAGTGGTTCCCCAAGATCGCCGTGCTGGAGCTGCCGGGCGAGCGCGGCGCCACCACGCTGCGCTGGAACGCGCATGAATACCACGCCGAATCGGAGTACTACGCCGACTTTGGCAGCTATGATGTGAAGCTGACCGTGCCCCGCGAGTACACGGTGGGCGCCACCGGCGAGCTGCAGGGCACGCCGGTGGAAAAGGACGGCCGGCTGACCCACCACTTCATCCAGGGCGACGTGCACGATTTCGCCTGGAGCGCCGACAAGCGCAGCGCCAAGCCGCTGGTCGACACCTGGAGCGGCCATGGCGGCGCGCCGGTCAAGATCACCGTGCTGTTCCCGCCGGAGCTGGCCTCGAACGCGGCGCCCACCATGCAGGCGGCCAAGGATGCGCTGGCCTACTTCTCGCGCACGCTGGGGCCCTACCCGTACAAGACGCTGACCATCGTGGTGCCGCCGCATAACGCCAGCGAGGCCGAGGGCATGGAATACCCGACCTTCTTCACCACCGGCGCCGCTCCCGGCCTGGAAGCGGGCACCACGGCCGCCGCCATGCTGGACTTCGTCACCATCCATGAATTCGGCCACGGCTATTTCTACGGCATCCTGGCCAGCAACGAGTTCGAGGAGCCGTTCCTGGACGAGGGCCTGAACGAGTACTGGAACCACCGCATGCTGCGCGACAGCGGCAGGAAAATGCCGCTCACGACGCCGTTCCTGCGCCGCATCGGCTTCGCGCCGCAGGCCAGCGGCTTTGAGTTCGAGCGCATGGGCACGCCGCGCGACGAGCCGTCCGACCCGCTGGGACAAAATGCCTACCATCGCCTGCAAGGGGTCGGCCCGGTCTACACGCGCGGCGCCACCACCATGCGCGACCTGGAAGCGCAGCTGGGCAAGGACACCATGGAGCGCGCCTTCAAGGAATACTACCGTCGCTGGAAATTCCGCCACCCGAGCATTGCCGACTTCCGCGAAGTGCTGGCGGAGGTGAGCGGCCAGCGCAAGCTGGTGGAGACCGTGTTCGCGCAGCAGGTGTACGCCGTGACGCGCGTGGACGACCGCATTTCCTCCTTTACCAGCGAGGAGCTGGCGCCGACGCCGGGCGTGCGCCTGCAGGACGGCAAGCGCGTGGACGTCAGCGCGGAGCAAGCCGCGCGCCAGGCCGACCAGCTGCGCGAGCAATGGGAGCAGGCGCACCCGGACGCCAAGCCGGGCACCGGCCCCTTCCCCTACCTGACCACGGTCACCGTGCGCCGCCGCGGCGCGGACGTGCCGCAAACCCTGCTGGTGGAGTTTGCCGACGGCAGCAAGGAAACCGTGCAGTGGAGCGGCGAGCGGCGCTGGCACACCTTCGAATGGCGTAAGCCGGTGAAAGCGGTCTCGGCGCGCATCGACCCCGAAGGCAAGCACCTGCTCGACGTCAACAAGCTCGATGACAGCCGCACGCTGAAACAGGACGGCAGCGCAGCGCGCCGCTGGACCGCCGACCTGGCCGCCATCTTCCAGTCCCTTATTGCCCTGATTGCCACCGTATGAAGCTGACCACCACCCTTCTCCACGCCGGCCGCGCTGCCCTGCAATGGCGCCTGCTCCTGCTCTGGCTGGCCGCCGTGCTGCTGCCGACCGCGGTGCTGGCCCTGCCCTTCTGGCATGCGCTGGCGCCGGCCCTCAGCCATTCGGTGCGCGCGCCGGAACTGGCGCAGGCGCTCGACCTGATGAGCGTTGCCGACATCATCGGCGAAATGCGGCGCAGCACCGTGGCGCTGCAGGCCGGCGGCCTGGTAGCCCTGGCGCTGACCCTGCTGCTGTCGCCGTTCCTGACCGGCGCCATCGTCACCGCCGGGCGCGCGCCGCACACCGCCACCCTGCGCGAGCTGGTGGCGGGCGGCGTGGCGGAATACCCGCGCATGTTCCGCATGCTGCTGTGGGCCGTGGTGCCGCTGGGCGCGGCGCTGGCGCTGGGCGCCGCCCTGACCGGAGCGGCCGACGACTTTTCCGCCACGGCGGTGCAGGCGGCGGACGCCGCACCGTGGCAATGGGCGGCCGCCCTCGGCGCCGTGCTGCTAGTGGCCCTGGCCAACCTGACGCTGGACGCGGGCCGCGCCCAGCTGGCGGTCGACCGCCGCCGCACCTCGGCCGTCAAGGCCTGGTGGCGCGGCGTGCAGCTGCTGTTGCGCCGTCCCGGCGCGGTACTGGGCTGCTATGCCCTGCTGACCAGCGCCGGCCTGCTGCTGGCCGCCTTGCTGGCGCTGGCGCGCCTGCAGGTCCAGGGCAGCAATGGCGTGCTGCTGCTGGCGGCCTTCGCCCTGGCGCAGCTGGTGGCGCTGGCCGTGGCATGGATGCGCGCGGCGCGCCTGCTGGCGCTGATGTCGCTGTCTGCAGCGCAGCGCTAAGGGGCGTATAGTGGCGGGCATGACTACCTTGCCTACCTTCTACCTGTCGCACGGCGGCGGCCCCTGGCCCTGGATGCGCGAGCAGTCCGGCAGCGCCTACGACCAGCTGGACGCCGCGCTGCGCGACCTGCCGCGCCAGGCCGGCGGCAAGCCGCAAGCCATCCTGGTCGTCACCGCCCATTGGGAGGGGCGCGCCTTCCTGGTCTCGGCGGCGCCCCGGCCGCCGATGCTCTACGACTATGGCGGCTTCCCGCCGCATACCTACCAGATCCAGTATCCCGCGCCCGGCTCGCCGGCGCTGGCGGCGCGCGTGGCGCAGCTGCTGGGCACGCGCGCGGCGCTGGACCATGAGCGCGGCCTGGATCACGGCACCTTCAGCGCCATGTACCCCGCTTTTCCCGAGGCCGATGTGCCGATCGTGCAGTTGTCGCTGCGGCAGGGTCTGGATCCGGCGGAGCACCTGGCAGCGGGCCACCTGCTGCGGCCATTGCGCGATGAAGGTGTTTTGATCGTCGGCAGTGGGCTGAGCTACCATAACCTGCGCGCCTTCAATGCGGCCGGGGCGGAAGCGTCGCGCGTGTTCGATGCCTGGCTGCGCGAGACCATGGCGGCGGCGCCGGCGGAGCGCACGGCGCGCCTGCTGGCGTGGGAAAGCGCCCCGGCGGCGCGCCTGGCGCATCCGCGCGAAGAGCATTTGCTGCCGCTGATGGTGGCGGTGGGCGCGGCCGAGGATTCAGCCGCGCAGGTGGTGTATCACGAGGACCGCTTCATGGGGGCGCTGGCGGTCAGCAGCTTTATGCTGGCCTGAACGGGAAACCCGGTTTCCCGGTTGTCTGCCAGCTTACGTCCCGCGCTTGCCCTTCATGCGCTCGGCTTCCTTCTCGGCAGCCTTACGCGCCGCCTCTTCCGCCTTGATGCGCTCTTGCTCAATATGCACGGCCAGCGCCGCAGCGCGGGTTTCCGGCGTCTCCAGCGAAATGCGGCCCAGCAGGCCGCTGCGGTAATCCTGCAGCAGCATGTGCGACGCTTTCTCAAAGTCCCACTCGCCGCCCTTCAGGCGGTAGCTGCGCAACTGCGCCACGCGTTCGATCAGCGCCACGCCATCCATCGCCGACACATCGGCCTTATAGCGCGCCTTGAGCAGCTCCGGATAGCGCTTCAGCAGCTCCTCCGCCAGCCAGATCGCCACCTCATCCTCGATCAGCGCATTGGCGCCGATCGCGTGCGAGGCCGCCAGCGCCATGCCGTCCGACGGCATCTCGATCTTCGGCCACAACAGGCCCGGCGTATCGATCAGCACTGTTTCCATATCGAGGTAAATCTTTTGCTGCTGCTTGGTCACCGCCGGTTCATCGCCCACCTTGGCCACGCGGCGCTTGAGCAGCGCGTTCATCAAGGTCGATTTGCCCACGTTCGGGATGCCCATGATCATCATGCGCAGCGGCTTGAGGGCATCGCTGCGGTGCGGCGCCAGCTTGCGCGCCTTGGCGATCACCTTCGCCACGTCGGACGGCTTCTTGGTCGTCATCGCATAGGCGGTCACGCTCTTGTCCTGCTCGAAATGGCGGATCCAGGCCGCCGTCGCGTCCGGGTCGGCCAGGTCGATCTTGTTCAGGATTTTCAGGCAAGGGCGCTGGCGGAACTTGCGCAGCTCCTCCACCAGCGGGTTGCAGCTGGCCGCAGGCAGGCGCGCGTCAACCACTTCGATGACGACGTCGACATCGGCCATCTGTTCCGCCGCCTTTTTCTTGGCGGCGTTCATATGCCCGGGGAACCATTGGATAGACATGCTCTTGCCTTACGAATCGAATCAACAATCCGCTATTTTACATGGCGGCAGCACTTTACTGCCATTTGCCAAACGGGCAACTTTACTTCAGCAGCACCCAACCGTAAGAAGTATCGGTGCGCTCGCCGCTGGCCCCTGGCGCGATGCCGAAACGGCAGGTCGACACATACGCCACCGCGTCGCGCACCACCTGCGGCGCGAAACCGCCCTGCTCCGCTACGATGCCACGCGCCTGGCCGTCGGCGCCGACCAGGAAACGCAGCTTGATGCCGCCCTGCGTGCTGCGGCGCTGGTCCAGGTTCGCATAGCCGGCAATATGCGGCGAGGGCTTGCAGCTGCCCGGCTGCAACACCGGCCGTAGCGGCGCCGGGCCGTCCAGGCGCCAGGCGTACTGGATCGGGAACACGGTGCCGTCGCGCGCCGCCTCCAGCCCGGGCTTGAAGCGGCAGCGCGCCAGGCCGGCCAGCGCGGCCTGGTCCAGCATGGCCCAGCCGCTGCCGCCGCGCACCTTGGCGTCGCGCACCGCGCCGTCGCTGCCGATGCGAAACTCCAGCGTGGTGGTGCCTTCGATTTCGTAGCGCAGCGCCTCGCGCGGCCAGGCCGGGGCGGTGCAGCTGGCGGGCGTGGCCAATGACTGATAAGGGAAGGCGCTGGCACCGGCCAGCGCAAGCAGCAGCGACAGCATTTCAGATCTCGGCCAGCGCCTTGACGTGCGCCACCACGCTGCGGCCCAGGGCCGACAGGTTGTAGCCGCCCTCCAGGCAACTGACGATGCGGCCATGCGCGTGCTCGCGCGCCACCGCCATCACCTGTTCGGTGATCCAGGCGTAATCGGCTTCCACCAGGCCCATGCCGCCCAGGTCGTCCTCGCGGTGGGCGTCGAAGCCGGCCGAGATGAAGATCATCTGCGGCTTGAAGGCGTGCAGCGCCGGCAGCCATTTTTCCTGCACCAGGGCGCGCACCGTGTCGCCCTTGGCGCCGGCCGGCACCGGCACGTTGACGCGGTTCGGCGTGTCCGGCAGCACGTCGCAGTAAGGATAGAACGGGTGCTGGAAGTAACTCACCATCAGCGCGCGCGGCTCGTTGAGCAGGGCTTCTTCGGTGCCGTTGCCGTGGTGGACGTCGAAATCAATCACCGCCACGCGTTCCAGGCCGCGCACGTCGAGCGCGTGCTTGACCGCGATTGCCACATTATTGAACAGGCAAAAGCCCATCGGCTCGGTCGGCCGCGCGTGGTGGCCGGGCGGGCGCACGGCGCAGAAGGCGTTGTCGATCTCGCCGTCGATCACGGCGTCGGTGGCCGCCACGGCGGCGCCGGCGGCGCGCAGCGCGGCCTGCCAGCTGTGGGCGTTGAGCGAGGTGTCGCCGTCGATCGGGTAGTATTCGCCGGGCGCCGGCAGGTTGTCGCGCACGATTGCAATGGCGTTGGCGCTGTGGTTGCGCGCGATGGCGGCGACATCGGCCAGCGGCGCATCGCGGTGCTCCAGCAGGTCGTCGATGTGGGCGTTGATCAACTGGTCGGAAATGGCTTGCAGGCGCGCCGGGCATTCGGGATGCCAGCCGCCCATTTCGTGGCGCTGGCAGTCGGGATGGCTATAAATTGCTGTGCTCATGAATCGCGTTCTCGCATAGAATGCGAGTAATCTACCACGCGGCGGCACGGCCACCAAACCACGTACCAAAACCATGTATACCAAATTACACGCTGCGGCGCGCCAGGTTGGCCAGGTCATCGTCGGCAAGGAGCTGCAAGTACGCCAGTCGCTCGCTTGCCTGCTGGCGGGCGGCCACCTGTTGCTGGAAGACTTGCCGGGCGTCGGCAAGACCACGCTGTCGCATGCCCTGGCGCTGTCGCTGGGCCTGAAGTTCAACCGCATCCAGTTCACCAGCGACCTGCTGCCCGCCGACGTGGCCGGCGTCTCGATTTACGAGCGCGAACTGAACGCCTTTAATTTCCATCCCGGCCCGATCTTCACCCAGGTGCTGCTGGCCGATGAAATCAACCGCGCCACGCCCAAGACCCAATCGGGCCTGCTGGAGGCGATGGAGGAGCGCCAGGTCTCGGCCGACGGCGTGACGCGCGCGCTGCCCGAGCCCTTCTTCGTCATCGCCACCCAGAACCCGACGCACCAGGTGGGCACCTTCCCGCTGCCGGAATCGCAGCTGGACCGCTTCCTGATGTGCATTTCGCTCGGCTACCCGGACGCCGCCGCCGAACGCGCCCTGTTGATGGGCGAAGACCGGCGCCAGATGCTCAAGCACCTGGGCCCGGCCATGAGCGCGGCCGAACTGCAGGCGGCGCAGCAGGGCCTGCGCCGGATCCATGCCGCGCCGGCCCTGATCGACTACGTGCATGCGCTGGCGCAGGCCTCGCGCCAGAACGGCTTCTTTGCCGAAGGCCTGAGCCCGCGCGCCGCGCTGGCCTTGCTGCAGGCCGCGCGCGCCTGGGCCGCGCTGGAAGGGCGCGACCATGTGCTGCCGGAAGACGTGCAGGCCGTGCTGGTGCCGGTGTGCGCGCACCGCCTGCGCCCGGTCAAATCCTCGCACGGCACCGCGCTGGCCAGCCGCGACCTGGTGCTGCAACTGCAAAAATCCGTGCCGGTGTAAAGCCATGCTTGCCCCAGCGCGGAAGATGCTTGACCGCTGGCTGTTCCAGCTCAAAGACAAGGAAGCGGGCGAAGTGCAGCTGGTGATGCGGCGCGTCTTCATCCTGCCGACCCGGCCCGGCATGGCCTTTGTCGGCCTGCTGCTGATCATGCTGATCGGCTCTGTCAACTACAACCTGGGCCTGGGCTTCGCGCTCACCTTTTTCACCGGCTCCTGCGCCCTGGTCGACATGTACCTGACGGCCAAGAACCTGGCCCTGCTGCACCTGGCGCCGGGCCGCGCCCAGCCGGTGTTTGCCGGCGACGAGGCGCAGTTCGAGCTCAATGTGCGCAACACCACGCGGCGCGACCGTTACGCCGTCTGGCTGGGTTTCCAGGACGAGGGCGAACCGCGCCAGGCGATCGACGTGGCGGCCGGCAGCAGCGCCACCCTGGTGCTGTCGCGCCCCAGCAAGGAACGCGGCTGGCTGGCGGCGCCGCGCGTGCGCCTGTTCACGCGCTTTCCACTGGGCCTGTTCGGGGCCTGGGCCTATTGGCAGCCGGACCTGAAAGTGCTGGCCTATCCGCAGCCGGAAGCGGCGCCGCCGCCGCTGCCCACCACCGGCGCCGCGCGCGAGGACGGGCACGGCACCGTGGGCCTGGATAACTTCGCCGGCATTCGCAACTACCAGCCGGGCGACCCGATGAAGCACCTGGCCTGGCGCCAGATCGCGCGCCTGCACCCGGCCGACGGCGGCAACCTGGTGAGCAAGCATTTCGAAGGCGGCGCCGTGTCCGACCTGCTGCTGGACCTGAACCAGCTGCCCTACCACCTGGACATTGAACTGCGCCTGTCGCGCCTGACCGCCTGGGTGCTGGAGGCGGAACGGCGCGCCCTGCCCTACGCCCTCAGCGTGGGGCACCGCCAGATTGCGCAAGGCCAGGGCGAGGCGCACTGCGCCGCCTGCCTGCGCGCCCTGGCCTTGTACGGCAAGGAGGGCGCATGATCGCCCGCCTGGTCGGCCCGCTCACGCGCGACAAATCCGACACCCTGCTGCTCTTGCTGGCGGCGCTGATGGTGCTGGCGCCGCACCTCGCCCACCTGCCGCTGTGGACGTCGGCCATGGTATGCGCCACCTTGCTGTGGCGCGCCGCCATCACCCTGCGCGGCAGCCGCCTGCCGCCGCTGTGGCTGCTGCTGCCGGTGGCGCTGCTGGCCATGGCCGGCGTCTACCTGAACTACCGCACCCTGCTCGGGCGCGAGCCGGGCGTAACCATGCTGGCCCTGCTGCTCACCCTCAAGCTGCTGGAAATGCATGCGCGGCGCGACCTGTTCGTGGTGATCTTCCTCAGCTTCTTCCTGCTGTTGACGAACTTCTTCTACTCGCAATCGATCCTGACCGCGCTGGCCATGGTCGCCACCATCATCGTCTTGCTGACCACCCAGGTCACGTTCCAGTTCACTGGCGTGGTGCCGCCGCTGGCCGCGCGCCTCAAACTGGCCGGGCGCGTGTTCCTGGTGGCGGCGCCGCTGGGCGTGCTGCTGTTCATCGCCTTCCCGCGCATCCAGGGCCCGTTATGGGGCTTGCCGGGCGACGCCACCAGCGGCCGGAGCGGCATGTCCGACACCATGTCGCCCGGCTCCATGAGCAAGCTGGCCCTGTCCGACGAGATCGCCTTCCGCGCGCGCTTCGAGGGCGCCACCCCGCCGCCGCCGCAACTGTACTGGCGCGGCCCGGTGCTCAGCCACTACGACGGGCGCACCTGGAGCCGCACCGGCCGCCAGCTCTACCGCAACGGCATGCTGAGCATGCGCCGCCAGCTGAAGTGGCGCGGCACCGCCTATCCGTACGAGGTCACGCTGGAACCCGGCCGCCGCCAGTTCCTGTTCACGCTGGAACTGAGCGCGCTGGAAGCCACCCGCAGCGACGCGCACACCGCCTACACCGACGAACTGGAAACCCTGGTGCAGGCCCCGGCCGACAAACGCCTGCGCTACAGCGGCGTGGGCTACCCCGAACACATTGCGCAGGCCGGCCTGGCGCCGCAGCAAATGGAGCCCTGGCTGCGCCTGCCGCCAGGCTTCAACCCGCGCACCCTGGCCTATGGCGCGCAGCTGCAGGCGCTGCGCGCGGAACGCGGCGACGATGCCGTGCTGGCGGCCGCGCTGGACAACTTCCGCCGCGATTTCGTCTACACGCTGGAGCCCGACCTGCTGGGGCGCGATGCGGTCGATGAGTTCCTGTTCGACACGCGCAAGGGTTTTTGCGAGCATTACTCCGGCGCCTTCGTCTACCTGATGCGCGCCGCCGGCCTGCCGGCGCGCGTGGTCAACGGCTACCAGGGCGGCGAGCTGAACCCGGTGGACGGCTATTACACCGTGCGCCAGTCCGACGCCCATGCCTGGAGCGAAGTCTGGCTCGGCCCGCAACGCGGCTGGGTACGCGTCGACCCGACCGCTGCCGTGGCGCCGGAACGCATCCGCAGCAACCTGGCGCAAGCCCTGCCCCAGTCCGTGCCTTTCGGCTTGCAAGGTTTGGCCGAGCTGTCGCGCGACCGGGAATCCTGGCTGGCACAGATGCGTTTTGGCATCAGTGCGGTGAATAATGCTTGGAATCAATGGATCCTCGATTACAATCCAAAGAGGCAGCAACGTTTCCTTGAAGAACTTGGCACCGTCTTTGGCACCTGGCGCCTGCCGGCTTCGCTCGCCCTGCTGGGCACACTGGCGCTGCTGTGGCGGCGCCAACGTGCCGCCCGCGCGCGCGACCCGCTGGACGCCGCCTATCTCGCCTTCTGCCGCCTGCTGGCGCGCCACGGGCTGGAGAAGGCGCCGGACGAGGGCCCGCACAGCCTTGGCCGTCGCGTGCGCCAACTGCAAGTGCCGCCCGGGAAAATGGCTGCCATGACCGAATTCCTGGAGCTGTACGGCGCGCTCA
Source organism: Pseudoduganella guangdongensis (assembly GCF_009857475.1). GTDB lineage: Bacteria > Pseudomonadota > Gammaproteobacteria > Burkholderiales > Burkholderiaceae_D > Rugamonas > Rugamonas guangdongensis. Next base: position 78,880 of record NZ_WWCJ01000023.1, read on the forward strand.
AATATGGCGCGCCGCCAGCACCCGATAACCACATCGCACGGCTCAACCGTTTGCTGAAGCAATCCCGATGACATTTTTAAAGACCCTCCCCACCACCCTGCTGGCCCTGGCCTGCCTGGGCTTGGCCGTTCCGCCGCTGGCCGCCGCCGCGCCGCCCAAGCCGGCCAAGAAAGCCGTTAAAAAAGCGCCGCCGAAAAAGCCCGCCATCGACTATACCGGCGAGTTCGTCAACTTCGGCCAATGGAAGGAAGTGCAGCAGTTCATGGGCGACATGGAGCAGAAGCACGGCGTGCCCATCGCCGAACTGGAAAAGCTGTTCCTGGAGCTGCGCTATATCGACGCCGCCGTGCAGCTGGTCAAGCCAGCCCCGCCCGGCAAGCCGAAAAACTGGCAAGCTTACAGGGCGCGCTTCATCGAACCGCAGCGCATCAATGCCGGCGTGGAGTTCTGGCGCAATCACCGCGACACGCTGGCGCGCGCCGAAGCGCTGTACGGCGTGCCGGCCGAGATCATTGTCGGCATCATCGGCGTGGAAACCATCTACGGCCGCGACATGGGCAAGTTCCGCGTGCTGGACGTGCTGGCCACCCTGGCCTTCGCCTACCCGCTGGCGCCCAACCGCGACACGCGCATGGCCTTCTTCCGCGGCGAACTGGAGGCAAGCATCATCTCGGCGCGCCAGACCGGGCTCGACCCGCTGACGCTGGTGGGCTCCTTCGCCGGCGCGGTGGGCATGCCGCAATTCATGCCGGGCAATATCTACAAGCTGGGCGTGGATTTCGACGGCGACGGCAAGGTCGACCTGCGCAACTCGGCCGCCGACGCCATTGGCAGCGTGGCCAATTTCCTGGTGGCCCATGGCTGGAAGCGCGAGCAGCCAGCCACCCTGGCTTACCCGGCCAGCATGTCGCCCGCCATGGCATGGGAGAAATTCATCGACAACGGCCTGGACGCGAAATTCCGCGCGGAAGAGCTGACCGCCGCCGGCGTCAGCACCGCCACGCCCTTACCGCCCGGCATGCTGTACGGCCTGGTGGACTTGCAAAACGGCTCCGAACCGACGGAATACTGGGTTGGAAGCAATAACTTTTTCTCTATCACCAAGTACAACAGGTCTTATTTTTATGCCATGTCAGTGGTGGAACTGGGGCGGGCGGTAAAGCTTTCAATGAAGGAAACTCTGTAAAAAGTTGTAACTTGTGTGATTTACAAGGGTGCAAAATTACCCTAACACAAAAAATCAGGTAGAATTCTCTCAGAATGTTGCGATAGGACAACGCGTTTCGAGAGCAATATACTATTTTTTGTTGCACGCAAGTACTGCTGACCGCGCTGTTGTACAATTGTGTATATATTATGAAACTTGTTAAACAGGAATCCGTTTTCGGATTAGGGTCGTTAGCAGGACAACTTTTGAGAAGGAACAGAAGACATGACCAACCAAGTCGGTAATGACATCAACAACGAGTCGGAAGGCGATGATCTGCTGCAGTACAATCCGAACCGCCTGCTCGACACCCTGATCGAAAACCTGCGCCTGAAGAACGATGCGGCCCTGTCGCGCGCTCTGGAAGTGGCGCCGCCTGTGATCTCCAAGATCCGCCACCACCGCCTGCCGGTTGGCGCATCGCTGCTGATCCGCATGCACGAGGTTTCCGACCTGAGCATCCGTGACCTGCGTTACCTGATGGGTGACCGTCGCAATAAATTCCGTATCAGCGACAAGCAGTTCAAGCCTAAAGAAGGCGGCTCGACCGAAAACAAGGGCTGATTCCAGCTTTTGTGGAGGTTTCCCTCCCCGCCTGGGGAGGGAGCAGCGCGGCTGTGCTTATGCCGGGAAGACCCCGGTCGACAAGTAGCGGTCGCCGCGATCGCAGACGATGAACACGATCGTCGCGTTTTCCACTTGCTGCGAAATGCGCAGCGCAATCTCACAAGCGCCTGCTGCGGAAATACCGCAGAAGATGCCTTCTTCCGCCGCCATGCGGCGCGCCATGCGTTCCGCTGCCGCTTGCGACACATATTCCACCTGGTCCACCCGCGCTTTGTCGTAAATCTTCGGCAGGTAGGCTTCCGGCCATTTGCGGATGCCGGGAATCGAGGAGCCCTCTTCCGGCTGCGCACCGATGATGCGGATGTGCTCGTTCTTCTCCTTGAGGAACTGCGACACGCCCATGATGGTGCCGGTGGTGCCCATGGCGGACACGAAGTGGGTGACGCGGCCTGCGGTATCGCGCCAGATCTCGGGCCCGGTGCCCTCATAGTGGGCACGCGGGTTGTCGCCGTTGGCAAACTGGTCGAGGATAATGCCCTTGCCTTCCTTCTGCATGGCTTCGGCCAGGTCGCGCGCGTATTCCATGCCGCCGGTCTTGGGCGTGAGGATGATCTGGGCGCCGTAGGCGGCCATGCTCTGGCGCCGTTCCTCGCTCAGGTTTTCCGGCATCAGCAGCAGCATCTTGTAGCCACGGATGGCGGCCGCCATGGCCAGCGCGATACCGGTGTTGCCGCTGGTGGCTTCGATCAGGGTGTCGCCCGGTTTGATCTGGCCGCGCTCTTCGGCCCGGCGCAGCATGGACATGGCGGCGCGGTCCTTGACCGAACCCGCCGGGTTATCGCCTTCCAGCTTGCCGAGGATGATGTTGCCGCGCGCGGCAGCGTCCGCACCCGGGATGCGCACCAGCTGCACCAGGGGCGTGTTGCCGATCGTATCGGCGATAGTCTTGTATCCCATGATTCCTGCAGTATTTTGTTTTAATAAACGCCCATTCTATCCGCTCCGGCAGGGAGCTGCAGCGACATGAAGACGTAGCCCAGGCGCTCGCCGTCGATGCGGAACAGGTCGGCGATCTCGCCGGTCTGCACAAAGCCCATCTTGCGGTACAGCGCACGTGCCGGCGCGTTGCCGGACAAGACCTCCAGGTCCACCCATTCCAGCCCCTGCTCGCGCGCCCATTCGGCGGCGGTGGCCACCAGCGTCGTTCCCAGGCCGCCGCGCCGCGCGTTGCGGTGCACGCCCATGCCCAGCAGGCAGCGGTGGCGCGCCGCCGGTTCGGGCCGCGACCGCAGGTCGATGTGGCCGATGATCTCATCGCCCTCCAGCGCCACCCACAGGCGGCGCCAGCCCTGCTGGCCGAACGTGGCCTGCAAGCCGGTACTGAAGCCGTTCACCTTCTCCGGCGGGAAGCCGGTGCTGGTGCGCGACATGGGCTGGAACAGCGGCGCGCCATCGCGCCCGTTGTCCAGCAAGTGGTCGTTCAGGTAATGGAAGAAGCGGGCCAGTTCTTCGGGCTGCAGCGGCCGAATGGTAAAGGTCATGGCAAATCATAGCAGTCCCGGACAATTGCATTAAACTACCTGAAATACGACAGGAGCCATCCCCCATGAGCGACACTGAAGTCATTTCCACGCCGTCCAGCCTGGAAAGCCGCAGGCATCAATTCAACCCGGTGCTGACCGCGCAGGAAATCAAGCGCCTGCACCGTTTCGGCACGGTGCGCCAGTACGCGCGCGGCGTGCGCATCCTGGAGGCGGGGCATACCTGCTTCGGCATGCTGGTCACGCTGAAGGGCACCATCACCATCTGCAAATACGATGGCCTGGGCAATTCGGAATTCCTGACCGAGCATGGCCCGGGCGAATTCACGGCCGAGGTATCGCAGCTGTCCGGCCGCCCTTCCCTGGTCAATGCCACCGCCCAGGACGACGTGGAAGTGCTGGAAGTGTCGCCCGAGAACCTGCGCGCGCTGGTGATCGCCGAGGCGGAGCTGGGCGAGCGCATCGTGCGCGCCCTGATCCTGCGCCGGGTTGGCCTGCTGGAGTCGGAGGGCGGCGGCCTGCTGCTGGTCGCCCCGCCGGGCAACGCGGCCTTGTTCCACCTGCAGTCCTTCTTGCGCAGCAATGGCTACCCTTACCGCATCCTCGATCCGAAAAGCGACGAGCAGGCGCAGGCCCTGTGCGAGTACTACCAGCCCGGCCCGGACGACTGGCCGCTGGTGGTGTGCCCGGACGGCGTGGTGAAAAAGAACCCGAGCAACGCGGAAGTCGGCTACTGCATCGGCCTTTTGCCGGAGATCGAGGACAAGCTGTGGGACGTGGTGGTGGTGGGCGCCGGACCGGCCGGCCTGGCAACGTCGGTGTACGCCGGTTCGGAAGGCTTGTCGGTGCTGGCGCTCGAACAGCGCGCCTATGGCGGCCAGGCGGCAGCCAGCGCGCGCATTGAAAACTACCTCGGCTTCCCGACCGGCATATCCGGCGGCGCGCTGGCCGGCCGCGCCTTTGTGCAGGCGCAGAAGTTCGGGGTGGAAGTGGCGATCCCGGCGCCAGCCACGCGCCTGCTGTGCGACAGCTGGCCGCTGCGGGTGGAAATCGACGGCGGCCAGGTCGTGCGCGCCAAATCCGTGGTGCTGGCCAGCGGCGCGCGCTACAAGCGCCCCGACCTGCCGAACATCAGCGAATTTGAAGGGCGCGGCATCTACTTCTGGGCCTCGCCGATCGAGGCCAAGCTGTGCAAGTCGGAGGAAGTGGTGCTGGTGGGCGGCGGCAATTCCGCCGGCCAGGCGGCGGTATTCCTGGCCAGCCATGCGGCCAAGGTGCATATGGTGATTCGCGGCGACGGCCTGAAGGCCACCATGTCCACCTACCTGATCGACCGCATCAAGGCCATGCCGAACATCGAGCTGCACACGCATACCGAGATCGTGGCGCTGGAGGGCAATGACGACGGCTTGTCGCGCGTGACCTTCCGCTGCAAGGATACCGGCGAGGTCGATAGCTGCGATGTCTGCCGCCTGTTCCTGTTCATCGGCGCCGACCCGAATACGGCCTGGCTGGCCGACTGCGGCGTGGAGGTCGATGCGCAGGGCTTTATCCGCACCGGCTTCGACGCGATCAAGGACCAGTGCCGCGCCAAGATGACGCTGGCCGACGCGCCGCAGCGCGCGCCGCTGGAAACCAGCGTGCCGGGCGTGTTCGCCATCGGCGACGTGCGCTCCGGCTCCACCAAGCGCGTGGCGGCGGGCGTGGGCGAAGGCGCGGCGGTGGTGTCGCAGATTCACGCCTTCCTGGCGCAGCTGCCCGTCACAGCCCCTTGAAGCGGTAGTGAAAGCGCTGGCTGACCGGCAGCCTTGTGGCATGCCCGCGCAGTGAGAGCCACAGCGCGTTATCGCCGTCCGGCTAGCGGCGGTCGAACATCCTGCCGCTGGCATCCTGCGCAAGCCAGGCGAATCCGCTGCCGTCCAGGAAGCTGGGCGCTGACCCGCCCTGCAGCATGGCAATGGTACTGGCGCTGCCCGCCGCCACCGCCAGCGGCGCCAACACGCTGACCGAGCGCCAGTGCGTGACCGGCCGGCCACTGCGCGGATCAAGGACATGGCAGTAGCGGCGCCCATCCAGTTCGAAGAAGCGCTCATAGTCCCCCGACGTGGCCAGCGCGCCCTCCGCAATATCGATGGAAGCAATTGTGCGGCCCGCATCGCGCGGGTCCTGGATGCCGATGCGCCACGGACGGCCGTCCGCCTGCGGACCGAGCACGCGCATATCGCCGCCCAGGTTCACATAGCCCTGCCGCACGCCCTGCTTCAGCAACAGCGCCGCGGCGCGGTCCGCCGCATACTCTTTACCGAAACCGCCAAAGTCCAGCTCCATCCCCGCCACGGGCAGCCGGACCGCCGCCGCGCCAGCGCCCGCAAGGCGCTCCACGTGTTGCCAGCCGACCAGTTCCAGGAGGGGCGCCAGCTCTTCGCTTGAGGGCAGGTGCGGCTGGTGGAAGTCCCAAGCGCGGCGCAGCACGCCAGAAGTAATGTCGAACAGCCCATCGCTGAGGGAATGCAATTGCGCGGCATAATCCAGCAAACCCGCTGCCTCGCCATCCAGCGCCACCCACTGGCCGCTGCCAGCAGACGCATTGATCCGCCCCACCACGCTGTCGGCACGGTAACGCGAATAGGCGCGCTCGATACGCAGAACCTCGTCGATGGCGGGTTGCGCCAGCGCGCGTGCCGCCGCCGCGCTGGGCGCGCACAACATCACCTGGCACGGCGACGCCATGGCCGTGAATTCAACTTCCCAGGTCACCACGTGCGAACCGCCCCCATCTGCCACGAGCGCGCATCGAAGCGCGCCAGGCCCGGGCTGCCCTCGCCCGACCAGCGCCAGGACGACAGCTGGCGATACTGCTCCGCCTTGATATAGGCCGTCCAGCCGCCACCGACCTCGCGCGCCACTTTCAAGCCCAGGGTGGCGGCGCCGAATGCCGCCATTCGCTGGTCCGGCGTCATGAAGGCGGTGCTGCCGAACACGTAATCGGCGGGGAATGGCGGTCCAAGCAAACGGTGATAGGCCGCGTCGTAATAGAAGTCCGCCGCCGATTGCGTGTATAGGCGCAGGGTCGGCGTCAGCACCCAGCCGCCCGGCAATGGGCGCTCGTACTCGGCGCCTGCGGTATGCGCGCGGATGCCGAAGCTGTCGCGGAAAAAGCGGTAATGCAAGCGCAACGCCGCAGCATGGTCCAGCGCATGATTCCAGCGCAGCAGCAGCGCATCCGTATCGCGTTCGCGCGGGCGGTTGTCGATATTCTTGTAAGGATCGGAGTAGTAGCCGCGCCCCCGGCTGCGCGTATAGTCGGCCTTCACCACATCGCGCTTGCCCAGCACCTGCTCCAGGCCCAGCATGACTTCCGTCGTATGCCGCCGCTCGCCCGCCACGCGCAGGTTGACCGGCGAGATCGTATCGTTCGAGACGCCAAATCCTACTGCAGCGATGGTGTTGCGATCCTCGCTGGAGAGCGAAGCGGACAACGAAAAGGCGCGCGAGCGGTAGTCGTTTTCGTTCGAGACCGCCGCGCCCAGGCCCAGCGTGGCGTGGCCGAAGTAGCGCGTCACCCGCACATCGCCGGCCTTGCGCTTCTCGTCCATACGCGAAGCGCCGCTGATGGCGGTATGGTACTTCGGCGTGGCGCCGGACAGATGGTCCAGCACCGCCCCGCCCTCCACCAGCCACTTGCCTGCCAGCGGCAGGCTCACATGCAGCGCCGGCGAATTCACCTTGACCCGCTGCAGGCCCGGCTGCTGGTCGCGATAGTGCAGGAAGCCCACGCTAAGGGTACTGTAGTCCGGCAGCGCCTGGGCCTGCGCATCGAGCCCCGGCAAAGCCAGGGCCGCCAGCATCAGCTTACCGCCCTGCGCCGCCATCAGTTGCACCCGCAGCCGCCGCCGCCGACGCTGCCCGCGCCGAAGGCCGCCTCACGGCTGTCATAGGTATGCGCCGCAAAGCGCCCCTCCACCCGGTTCGCATCGAAGCGCATATTCGGCTGCGCCAGCGCGCCCTTTTCCCACGGCTGCACCGGTGATTGCGCACAGCCCGCCAACAGCAAAGCCGCCAGCGCGGCCGATAGTCGTCGCATGATCGCCTCCTATTTCTGTTGCAAGGCAGCGCGGATACGCTCTTCCACCCGGCCCGCGTCCGCATCATTGAAACCCGTATGCAGCCAAAGCAGCTGGCCATCCCGCCCCACCAGGGCGCTGCTAGGCATACCTTTGATGGCATAGGCCCTGGCGATGGCGCCGGCAGGATCGTAAGCAATGGTGAATTGCGCCGGCACCTTGGCCAGGAAGGCCGCCGCGTCCTCGCGTTCTTCATCAAGATTAATGGCCACCACCTGCAAGCCCTCGGCGCCGAAGCGCTGCTGCAGTTGATTCATCCAGGGGAAAGAGCGCTTGCACGGGCCGCACCAGGAGGCCCAGAAATCGACATACACCACCTTGCCGCGCAGGTCGGCCAGGCGGGCGCCGGGCAAGTCGAAGGGAGGCGCGGGGGCGGCGAGCGCCGCGTGGCCGGCGAGCGCAAGCGCCGCGCCGGCGAGTGGTGACTGGAGCTTCATTGAGCAGGCGTCCCTATTCAAGTTCGACCAAACCATCCATGACCATCTTAGCGCTGGTCAGGCGGCAAGGCAAACAGAAAGCGGCGCCTGCCTGCAGGCTTACTTGCGAGCCGCTTCCTTACGTGGCGCGGCAGCGCCGTCGCGCGCCTTGCCATTGACCATCAATCCCGCTTCAGACAGCTTGATGGCATTCTTCTCGCCGATACCCTTCACGCGCTGCTCGAAATCGGCCCAATCCTTAAACTCCCCCTTGGCCCGCTCTGCCATGATGGCTTTCGACTTGGCCGGACCGATTCCCTTGACGCTATCCAGCGCCGCCTGGTCAGCCTTATTGACATCGACCTGGGCCAACGCCATGCCCATGCAAGCCACCAGCGTGGCGACGGCGAGCAACAGTTTCCTGATCATGATTGCCTCCAAAAGTGGACGCGAGACGACCTCGCCCAGCCACAACGCAGCCAGCGCATTCCGGCTGACATAGCCTGCGCTCGGTTTGAGGTAGATCAAAGAAGAACCGGTGCCAGGTCTGTCATTCGGACACGGGCCCGGCAGTAGGCTGCGCCTACTGCCGGGCCCGTG
>NZ_WWCJ01000024.1 GCF_009857475.1 Pseudoduganella guangdongensis
CGCCCGGACGCCAGGGCGCGGCGGCGCCGGTGGCGCTGCTGCGCGCCGCGGCGGACGAGCTGCTGGCGGGGCGCTGGGATGTGTTTGCCCTGCGCGGCGTGCAGCTGGGCTTCCCGCCGCAATGGAACCGCGATCCGAAGACCGGCACGCTGGCGCCGATGCATGCCGGCCCGTCCATCGATTACCGCGACGCGGCGCTGGTAGGCGATATCAAATACCTGTGGGAGCCAAGCCGCCACCTGGAATTGGTGACGCTGGCGCAGGCCTGGCATGCGAGCGGCGAGCGGCGCTACGCCGATGGCGCGCGCACCCTGCTGCTGTCCTGGCTGGAGCAATGTCCGTATCCGCAAGGCGTGCACTGGGCCAGCGCGCTGGAACTGGGCGTGCGGTTGCTGAACTGGTGCGCCGCCTGGCAGTTGCTGGGCGACGCGATCGACGACGCGTGGCGCGCGCAGTGGCTGCGCGCGGTATACCAGCATTGCCACTTCATCCGCCACCACCTGTCGCGCCACTCATCGGCCAACAACCACTTGCTGGGCGAGTACATGGGCCTGTTTATCGCCAGCCTGCAGTGGCCCTGCTGGCCGGAGAGCGCCGGCTGGCGCACGCTGGCCCAGCGCGGCCTAGAGGCGGAGGGGCTGGCGCAAAACCATGCCGACGGCGTCAACAAGGAACAGGCGATCTACTACCACCACGAGGTGATGGACATGATGCTGCTGTGCCACCTGGCGGCGCGCGCCAATGGCCTGCAGTTCTCGCCCGCCTGGCTGCAGCGCCTGGAGCGCATGGCGGAATTCGTGGCGGCGCTGATGGATGCCGGCGGCAACGTGCCGATGTTCGGCGATGCGGACGATGCGCGCATGCTGCGCCTGGACGGCGCGCAGGCGGAGGGCGCCACGCCGTACCGCTCCCTGTTGGCCAGCTGCGCGCTGCTGTTCGGACGCGGCGACTTCAAGGCCAAGGCCGGCGCCCTCGATGAGCGCAACCGCTGGCTGTTCGCCGAGGCCGATGCGCGCTGGCAGGCCATCCCCGCCGCTGGCGCCGCGTTGCCGCAGCCGCTGGTCAGCGCTTTCCCGCAAGGCGGCTACTACCTGCTGGGACGTGACTTCGACACGCCGCGGGAAGTGCGCATCGTGGTCGATTGCGCCCCGCTCGGCTACCTGTCGATCGCGGCGCATGGCCATGCCGACGCGCTGTCGTTCACCTTGTCGGCCGGCGGCGAGGAATTGCTGGTCGATCCGGGCACCTATGCCTACCACACGCAGCGCGCATGGCGCGACTATTTCCGCAGCACCGCAGCGCATAACACGGTGCAAGTTGACGGGCAGGACCAGTCGGAAATCGCCGGCAACTTCATGTGGCTGCACAAGGCGCGCAGCCTGGCGTTGGCCCATGAAACGCTGCAGTTCTTTGAGGGAACGCAAGACGGGTATATGCGCTTGCGCGATCCTGTCATGCATCGCCGCGTGATCCGCTTCGATTCCAAACGGAACGCGGTGAAAGTGGAAGATATCCTAGAATGCCTTGGCGAGCACGAGGTAGCCCTGCACTGGCATTTTGCCGAGGACTGCCGCGCCGAAACCGACGGGCACACGCTGCACGTCGCCGCGCGCCGCCAGCGCTTGCGCATGCATTGCGGCTTCGGTCCGGGGCCGCAACTCTTCCGCGCCAGCACGGCGCCAATCGCCGGCTGGATCTCGCGCCAGTTCGACCGCAAGAGCGGCTGCGTGACCGCGCGCTGGGGCGGCACGATCCACGGCACGACAACCATCGTGACCGAAATCGCCTTATGGGAAGGAGCATCATCGTGAAGATCAGTATCTTTGGCATGGGCTATGTGGGGGCGGTGTCGGCAGGCTGCCTGGCGGCCGACGGGCACACGGTGATCGGGGTGGATCCGAACCGCACCAAGGTCGGCCTGATCAACGAGGGGCGCACGCCCATCATCGAGAAGGATATCGGCGAAATGATTGCCGCCGCCGCCAAGGGCGGCCAGTTGCGCGCCACCGAGAATGTGCGCGACGCGGTGCTGAACAGCGAAATGTCGCTGGTGTGCGTGGGCACGCCGTCCCAGCTCAATGGCAATCTTGACCTGAGCGCGGTGCGCAAGGTGTGCGAGCAGATCGGCGCCGCGCTGCGCGAGAAGGAGGGCTTCCATGTGGTGGTGGCGCGCAGCACCATGCTGCCCGGCTCCATGCGCTCGCTGGTGATCCCCACGCTGGAACAGGCCTCGGGCAAGCGCGCGGGCGTGGACTTTGGCGTCTGCAGCAATCCGGAGTTCCTGCGCGAGGGCACGGCGGTGCACGATTACCGCCATCCGCCCAAGACCGTGATCGGCGAGACCGACCGGCGCTCGGGCGACCTGCTGCTGCAGCTGTACGCGCAGATGGATGCGCCGGTGGTGCGCACCGACGTTGAAACGGCGGAGATGGTGAAGTACACCGACAATACCTGGCACGCGCTGAAAGTCGATTTCGCCAACGAGATCGGCAACATCTGCAAGGCGGTCGGCATCGATGGGCATGAGGTGATGGAGATCTTCTGCAAGGACACCAAGCTCAATCTCTCGCCCTATTATATGAAGCCGGGCTTCGCCTTCGGCGGCTCCTGCCTGCCGAAGGACGTGCGCGCCCTGGTGTACAAGGCGCGCCAGCTGGACCTGGAACTGCCGCTGCTGAACGCCATCCTGCCGTCCAACCACAAGCAGGTGGAGAAGGGCCTGAAGATGGTGATGGAGAAACCGGGCAGGAAGGTCGGCATCCTCGGCTTTTCCTTCAAGGCCGGTACCGACGACCTGCGCGAGTCGCCGCTGGTGGATGTGATCGAGCACCTGATCGGCAAAGGCTACGAGCTGCGCCTGTACGACCGCAATGTGAAGCTGGCGGCGCTGACCGGCGCCAACCAGGACTACATCATGAACATCATCCCGCATATCTCGCGGCTGATGGTGGACTCGATGGAGGCGGTGCTGGCGTTCGCCGACACGGTGGTGATCGGCAACGGCGCGCCCGAGTTCCGCGACGTGCCCGGCCGGCTGCGCCCCGGCCAGCACCTGGTGGACCTGGTGCGCGTCTCCGACAAGCAAAGCGCAGGGGCGTACGATGGCATCTGCTGGTAAGCGCAAGGTCCTGATCATCGTCGAAAACCTGCCGTCGCCGTTCGACCGGCGTGTGTGGCAGGAGGCGACGACCTTGCACTCCAGCGGCTACCAGGTGGCCATCATCTGCCCGACCGGCAAGGGTTGCGAGGCGCGCTACGAAGAGCTGGAGGGCATCCATATCTACCGCTACAAGCTGCCGATGGAGGCGGAGGGCGCGCTGGGCTATGCGCTGGAATACTCGGCGGCGCTGTTTCACAGCTCGCGCCTGGCGTGGAAGGTGCTGTTCCGGCATGGCTTCGACGTGGTCCACGCCTGCAACCCGCCCGACCTGCTATTCCTGGTGGGCGGCTTTTTCAAATACGCGCTGGGCAAGCGCTTCCTGTTCGACCACCATGACATCAACCCCGAGCTGTACGAGGCCAAGTTCGGCCGGCGCGATTTCTTCTACAAGCTGATGGTGTGGCTGGAGCGCCTGACCTTCCGCACCGCCGACGTGTCGATCGCCACCAACGAATCGTACAAGCGCATCGCGGTCGGGCGCGGCGGCATGGACCCGGACAAGGTGTACGTGGTGCGCAGCGGGCCGAAGCTGGATCGCCTGCGGCTGCTGCCGCCGGTCGAGGCGCTGAAGCAGGGGCGGCGCTACCTGGTGGGCTATGTGGGTGTGATGGGGGCGCAGGAGGGCATCGACCTGCTGCTGCAAAGCGTGCGCCATATCGTGCATGTGCTGGGTCGCAGCGATGTGCATTTCGGCCTGGTGGGCGGCGGCACGTCGCTGGAACAGATGCGGGAACTGGCGCGCGGGCTGGGCGTGGCGGACTACGTGACCTTCACCGGGCGCGTGCCCGACCAGCAGCTGCTGGAGATGCTGAATACGGCCGATGTCTGCGTCAATCCGGACGTGGCCAATGAAATGAACGATAAATCGACCATGAATAAGATCATGGAGTATATGGCGCTGGGCAAACCTATAGTACAGTTCGACCTGACCGAGGGCCGCGTGTCGGCGCAGGAGGCGTCGCTGTACGCGGCAAAGAACGATCCTGCCGACATGGCCCTGAAAATCGTTGAATTGCTGGACGATCCGGAACGGCGCGCGCGCATGGGCGCGTACGGCCGCAACCGGGTCGTCAATGAACTTGAGTGGGAATACGAGGCGCCCAAGCTGCTGGCGGCTTACGAGTGCCTGTTTTCCGCTCCCGCGCTGATCGCAAAGGAAGCTGAATGAAGATTCTGGTAACAGGTGGGTTGGGTTATATCGGTTCGCATACCGTGGTCGAACTGATGGCGGCCGGGCACGAGGTGGTGGTGGTGGATAACCTGAGCAACGCCGACATCTCGGTGCGGCAGCGGGTGCAACGGATCACCGGGCGCGATTTCCTGTTCCAGCAGGCCGATATCCGCAACCGCGACGCCATGCAGGCGCTGTTCGCCATCCACAAGGTCGATGCCGTGATCCATTTTGCCGGCCTGAAGGCGGTGGGCGAATCGGTTGCACAACCCCTGCGCTATTACGACAATAATGTGGGCGGCAGCGTGGTGCTGTTCGAGTGCATGGCGGAGGCTGGCGTCAAGACCCTGGTATTCAGTTCTTCCGCCACCGTGTATGGCGATCCGGCCAGCGTGCCGATCACCGAGGACTTCCCGCTGTCGGCCACCAATCCTTACGGCCACAGCAAGCTGATGATCGAAGACATCCTGCGCGATACCGCCAAGGCCGACCCGGGCTGGCGCATCGCGCTGCTTCGCTATTTCAATCCGGTGGGCGCGCATGAAAGCGGCATGATCGGCGAGGAGCCGAGCGGCATCCCGAACAACCTGCTGCCGTACGTGGCGCAGGTGGCGGTCGGGCGGCGCGAATTCCTGAACGTGTTCGGCGGCGATTATCCGACCCCGGACGGCACCGGCGTGCGCGACTACATCCACGTGGTGGATCTGGCGCAGGGCCATGTGAAAACACTGGACAAGCTGGCGACAGCGTCCGGCTTGTTTACCTACAATCTGGGGACGGGGCGCGGCAATAGCGTGCTCGAAATGGTGCGCGCCTTCGAGGCGGCCAGCGGCAAGCCGGTGCCTTACAAGATCGTGGCGCGGCGGCCCGGCGATATCGCCGCCTGCTATGCCGACCCCACCCTGGCCGAGCGCGAGCTGGGCTGGAAGGCGCGCTATGATGTGGCCAGGATGTGTGCCGATGCGTGGCGCTGGCAAAGCGCGGGCCACGGCGCAGCTTAAGTAGCTGTTTCAAGAAAGGAAGACCCAATGAAAGCAATGATTCTGGCGGCCGGTAAAGGCACGCGGGTGCGTCCTTTAACCTACGAATTGCCGAAACCAATGATCCCGATCCTGGGCAAGCCGGTCATGGCTTACCTGGTGGAGCACCTGCAGCGCCACGGCGTGAGCGAGATCATGGTCAATGTCAGCTACCTGCACGAGAAGATCGAGGAGTACTTCGGCGAAGGGCACCAGTACGGCGTGCAGATCGGCTACTCCTTCGAGGGCTATACCAACAACCAGGGCGAGGTGGTGCCGGAGCCGCTCGGTTCGGCCGGCGGCATCAAGAAGATCCAGGAATTCGGCGGCTTCTTCGACGAGACGGCGGTGGTGCTGTGCGGCGACGCGCTGATCGACCTGGACCTGAAGTCGGCGCTGTACGAGCACCGCCGCAAGGGCGCCATGGCGACTGTCATCACGCGCGAAGTACCGTGGGATAAGACCAGCAGCTACGGCGTGGTGGTCAGCGATGCCGACGGCCGCGTGCGCGAGTTCCAGGAAAAACCGGCGCGCGCCGACGCCAAATCGAATTGCGCCAGTACCGGTATCTACCTGTTCGAGCCGGAGGTGATCGACCTGATCCCGTCGGGCGAAGTGTTCGACATCGGCTCCCAGCTGTTCCCGCTGCTGGCGCAGCGCGGCCTGCCGTTTTACTGCCAGACGCGCAAATTCAACTGGATCGATATCGGCAGCGTCAAGGATTACTGGGAGGTGCTGCAAGGCGTGCTGACCGGGGGCATCGGCAATATGACGGTGCCCGGGGTGCAGGTGGAGGAGGGCGTGTGGGTCGGCCTGAATACGCGCATCGACTGGAACGGCACGCGCATCGTGGGGCCGGTATACATTGGTTCCGGCTGCCAGATCGAGGCCGGCGCCACCATTATCGGCCCGGCCTGGGTGGGGCACGGCAGCCACATTTGCAGCGGGGCGCGGGTAGTACGCAGCGTTTTGTTCGAATATACTCGAGTGTTACCAGACGTTACGCTCGACGAATTGATCGTCTTTAAGGATTATAGTGTCGACCGCGCAGGCGAAATGCACCATGTGACCCAGGCTGATAGCGGCGGTTGGGGCAATGCGCGCGACCGTCGCGGCATGCGGCGAATGGATGAAGATGTTGTAAAATAGATAATCACGAACACCTCAGAAGACATATAAAAAGATATGAAAATTTATCCCGTCATCCTGTCCGGCGGCGCCGGCACCCGCCTGTGGCCCCTGTCGCGCGCGGCTTTGCCGAAGCAATTGCTGCCCCTGGTCACGGATAAGACGATGCTGCAGGACACCGCTTTGCGCCTGGCCGGCCGTGACGGCATGATGGCGCCGCTGGTCGTTTGCGGCAATGAGCACCGCTTCCTGGTGGCCGAGCAAATGCGCGAAATCGGCGTCAACCCGCTCGGCATCGTGCTGGAGCCGGTAGGCCGCAATACCGCGCCGGCGGTGGCTGCCGCCGCCCATTTCCTGCAGGCGGTCGATCCGCAGGCGGTGATGCTGGTGCTGCCGGCCGACCATGTGATCCAGGACGTGGACGCGTTTTATGCGGCCATCCAGCGCGCCGCGACCCAGGTGGAAAGCGGCGCACTGGCCACGTTTGGCATCGTGCCGACCGCGCCGGAAACCGGCTATGGCTATATCCAGAGCGGCGAGCAACTGGCGGTCGAGGGCTGCTTCAAGGTGGCCAAGTTTGTTGAAAAGCCGAACCGCGACACCGCGCAGGGCTTTGTCGATGCCGGCAATTTCTTCTGGAACAGCGGCATGTTCCTGTTCCGCGCCGAGTCCTACCTGAGCGAGCTGGCGCAGTTCCAGCCGGAGATGGCCAAGGCCAGCGAGGAGTCCTTTACCAAGGGCTACCGCGACCTGGACTTCTGCCGCCTGGACGAAACCGCCTTCACCGCCTGCCCGTCGGATTCCATCGACTACGCGGTGATGGAGCACACCCGCCATGCGGTGGTGGTGCCGGCGGCCATCGGCTGGAACGATGTCGGTTCCTGGTCGGCGCTGGCCGAGGTGCAGCAGGCCGACGCCAACGGCAACGTGACGCGCGGCGACGTGTATACCGATCACTCCAGCAATTGCCTGGTGCGCGCCGAAGGCCGCATCGTGGCGGCGATCGGCGTGCAGGACCTGGTGATCGTGGAGACCGCCGATGCGGTGCTGGTGGCGCACAAGGACCAGGTGCAGCGCGTGAAGCAGGTGGTGGATCACCTGAAGGCCAATGGCCGCACCGAGCATGTGCACCACACCAAGGTGTATCGCCCGTGGGGCTGCTACGAGGGCATCGATATGGGCGAGCGCTTCCAGGTCAAGCGCATCACGGTCAACCCGGGCGGCAAGCTGTCGCTGCAAATGCACCACCATCGCGCCGAGCACTGGGTGGTGGTGAGCGGCACCGCGCGCGTGACCTGCGGCGACAAGGTGACCCTGCTGACCGAAAACGAGTCGACCTACATCCCGATCGGCATGAGCCATCGCCTGGAAAACCCGGGCAAGTTGCCGCTGCACCTGATTGAAGTCCAGTCGGGCAGCTACCTCGGCGAGGACGATATCGTCCGCTTCGAGGATGTCTACCAGCGCGCCTAAGCGCTGCGTCATCGGCGCGCTCCTGCTGCTGGCAGCCGGGGCGCGCGCCCAGTCTTCCGCCTTTCTCGGCCCGGCCCAGCTGGCGCTGGTGGTCAATGATGCCGACCCAGCCAGCGTGGCGCTCGGCGCCTATTATGCGCAGCTGCGCGCCATCCCGCCCCAGCATATCGCCCATGTCCGGATTGACGGCCGCCCGGCGCGGCTTGACGCCGCCGCCTTTGCGCGCCTGAAGGGCGAGATCGACCGCCAGCTGGCGCCGGCCAGCGATGTGCGCGCCGTGCTGTTCGCCTGGACCGCGCCGTATGCAGTGGAGTGCAACAGTCTGACGTCCGCTTATACCCTGGGCTTCGACGCCGCCCAGTGTGTGCGCAGTTGCGCGCCGGGCCGCAAGAATCCTTATTTCAACGCCAGCGTGCTGCCGGCCGGCATGCGGTTGTCGATGCTGCTGCCGGCTGAACCGCCGGCGCTGGCGCGCACGGTGGCCGAGCGCGGCAAGGCGGCGGGCTTCAGCCTGCCGCGTGCCGGCGCCTACTTCCTGCGCACCAGCGAAGCCGCGCGCAACAGCCGCGCGCGCTTCTTCCCGCCCAGCGGCGCCATCCCGGCGCGCAAGCTCACCATCCACACCCTGCAGCAGGACGTGCTGGAGGGCGCCCAGGACGTGATGTTCTACCAGACCGGCATGGCCCAGGTGGGCAAGCTGGACAGCCTGCATTTCCTGCCCGGGGCGCTGGCCGACCACCTGACGTCCTACGGCGGCGACCTGCTGGGCGGCACGCAAATGAGCAGCCTGCGCTGGCTGGAAGCGGGCGCCACCGCCAGCTACGGCACGGTCAGCGAGCCCTGCAACCATTGGCAGAAATTTCCGCATCCGCAGATCCTGTTGCAACATTACCTCAACGGTGCGAGCGCCATCGAAGCGTATTGGCGCAGCGTGGCCTGGCCGGCGCAGGGCCTGTTCATAGGGGAACCGCTGGCGCGGCCGTATGCCCGCTGAACCGCATTAGTCCGTTCGGACTAATCGCTTGTCACCAAGTAGTCATATCAACCCGTTAATATGCAAACAACAACAAAAAGTTCCTTTTTGTAAATATTCTCTGGGGTTATCCATATGAAAAAGCAATTCGGGCTGCGCCTGTTCGCGGCGGCCGCCATGCTGGCCTGCCTGCCGGCCACTGCCGGCAATGTCGTCATCAGCCAAATCTACGCCGGCGGCGGCAATAGCCAGGCGACCTATGCCAACGACTATATCGAGCTGTTCAACCGCAGCGCGCAGGACGTCAACCTGAGCGGCTGGAGCGTGCAGTACGCCAGCGCCACCGGTACCGGCTGGAGCGTGCATGCGCTGCCAGCGCTGACCTTGAAAGCGGGCCAGTACCTGCTGCTGAAAGAAGGCAGCGGCGGTGGCGGCGGCTTGGCGGTGGACGGCAACGACCCGGCGCGCAATCCGCTGAACATGGCCATCGCGGCCGGCAAGCTGGCCCTGGTGCGCGCCACCGGCGCCCTGCAAGGCAGCGCGCCGGCCCTGACCGATGTGGAAGATTTCCTGGGCTGGGGCGGCACCGCCAGCGCGTTCGAAACCGCGCGCGCCGTTGCCATGGGCAATAACCAGACCGCCCTGCTGCGGGCCGGTTCCGGCTGCACCGACAGCGACAACAATAGCGCCGACTTCGCGGCGGCCGCCGCGGCGCCGCGCAATATGGCGTCGCCCTTCAATTCCTGCGGCGGCGTGCCGCTGCAGCCTATCGTGCCGGTCTGCCCGGCCAGCGCCACCCTGACCGTGGGCACGGGCGGCAGCATCGCGCTGTCGGCGTCGGATGCGGACGGCATCGTCAACGGCGCCAGCATTACCTCGGCCGCGGTGCCGGGCCTGAGCCTGGGCCAGCTGACCCCGGCCGGCGCCATCGGCGGCAGCGCCAATGTGGCCCTGCTGGCGGCCACGAATGTGGCGGCGGGCAGCTATCCGGTCGTGGTGCGTTTCACCAACGACCAGGGCCAGAACGCCAGCTGCACCGTGAACCTGAGCGTGGAACTGGCGGCCGGCACCGTGGTGCCGGTGTACCAGGTGCAGGGTGCCGGCGCGACCAGCCCGCTCACCGGCGCCAAGATCACCACCGAAGGCGTGGTGACGGCGAAAGTCGGCAGCGGCTTCTTCATCCAGGACCTGAACGGCGACGGCGACCCGACCACTTCGGATGGCCTGTTTGTGTACATGGGCGCGACCCCGGTCAGCGTGGCGGTGGGTGAGCTGGTGCGCGTGGCCGGCACCGTGGTCGAGTACAAGCCGGGCGGCGCCACCCGGTCCTACACTGAGCTGAGCAATGTGACCTCGGTGGTGGGCCAGGGCGGCGGCCACAGCATCACGCCAACCCCGGTCAGCCTGCTGGGCGCCAACTTGGCGGACGTGGAAGGCATGCTGGTGCGCTTCAACGGCGCACTGACCGTCAACGCCAATGAGTCGCTGGCCAGCCGTGGCGAGCTGACCCTGGCCGTCGGCCGCCGCGAAATCCCGACCAACCGCTACGCGCCGCGCAGCGCCGAGGCGATCGCCCTGGCGGCGGAAAACGCGGCCAATATGATCACCCTGGATGACGGCATCTTCGTCACCCCGGCTACCGTGCCCTACGTGTTTGACGGCGGCACCGTGCGCACCGGCGATACCGTGAGCGGCCTGACCGGCGTGGTCGATTACGGCGCGCTGGGCAGCGGCGGCGCCGGCTTCAAGCTGCAGCCGACCGAAAGCCCGCTCTTCCATCGCAGCAATGCGCGTACGGCGGCACCGGAAATCGCGCTGGGCAATGTGCGCGTGGCCAGCGCCAATGTGCTGAACTACTTCACCACCTTCGTCGATGGCAAGGACGTGACCGGCGCCTCCGGCCAGGGCTGCGCCCTGGGCGGCAAGATCCTCGCCAGCAACTGCCGCGGCGCCAACAACGCGCAGGAATTCGCGCGCCAGCATGAGAAGATTGTCGCCCAGCTGAAGGCAATTGACGCCGACGTGGTGGGCCTGATGGAAATCCAGAACAACGGCGACTATGCGGCCGGCTACCTGGTGAATGCCCTGAACGCCGCGTACGGCAAGGTGGAGTATGCCGTGGTGCCGAAACCCAGCGCCACCGGCACCGACGCGATCCGCGTCGCCATGATCTACAAGCCGGGCAAGCTGTCCCTGGTCGGCAATGCGCTGGCCGATGCCGACGCGGTCAACGACCGTCCGCCGATGGCGCAAGCGTTCAAGGCCGGCAACGGCGCCAAGTTCAGCGTGGTGGTCAACCACCTGAAATCCAAGCGCTGCTCCGGTGCCAGCGGCGCCAATGCCGACAAGGGCGACGGCCAGAGCTGCTACAACGGCGACCGCCTGCTGCAGGCGCAGCAACTGGTCAATGTGTTCGTGCCGCAAGTGAAAGCCGCGGCCGGCGACGACGACGTGCTGCTGATCGGCGACATGAACTCCTACGGCATGGAAGAGCCGATCCAGGTCATGACCAACGCCGGCTTTGTGAACCAGCTGGAGCGCTTCGTGCGCCCGCTGACCATGCCGCACTCCTATGTGTTCGGCGGCGAGAGCGGCTACCTGGACCACGCGCTGGCCAGCGCATCGCTCAGCAACCAGGTGGTTGGCGCCACCGAATGGAACGTGAATGCGGACGAGCCGGAAGTGCTGGACTACAACTTCGAGGACAAGAACGCGTCCGCGCTGGCGCTCTACAGCGCACTGCCTTACCGCGCCTCCGACCACGATCCGGTGGTAATCGCCCTGAACCTGGAGGCGACCTACCAGGATGTGAGCGCGACCGTGCTGGTGCAGCGTGCCGGCCTGGTGCAAAGCCGCAGCAGCAGCGTCGCCACTGGCAATGTCTGGCTGACCAACAACGGCGCTGCCTTGTCCGGTCCCGTGCATTACCTGGTGCCGGGCCTGCCGGCCGGCGTGACCCTGGCCAATGCCAGCGGTTCGCTGAACGGCGTGCCGTACATCACCGTGGCGCCAGCGCTGGCGGCCGGCGCGCAAATCACCTTCCAGCTGAAGTTCAATAACCCAGCCAAGGCCGCCATCAACTATGTGCCGCAAGTGCTGAGCGGTTCGTTCTAAATACTACGAGGACAAGCAATGACTATCTTTAAAAACATCGTCCGCACCCTGGCACTGCTGCTGGCCCTGGGCGCCGCCAACCAGGCCGCCGCCGGCGCCATGTACCTGGTGTCGGTCGATACCAAGCAATACGGCGTGGGCGCCAGCGGTTTCCTGGACTTCGTGTTCAACGGCCAGGGCAGCGGCCCGGCAGTCACCGCCACCATGAGCAATCTGCAAGGTTTCGACATGGACCCGGAGAACTTCGACACCATGAACGATGCCAGCGCGATTGCCGGTGGTTTCCAGCTGCTCAATAGCGCCGGCTTTAACGACGTGTATTACCAAGCCACCTTCGGCGGCGTGTTCAGCTTCATGCTGAGCTTCGCCGGCGACGCCTCGGCCGTGGATCTGTCGACCTTCAGCATCTTTGCGCTGGACGCGATGGAAGCGCAGATCGGCGGCGCGCTGCTGGAGCTGACCTACCAGCTGCTGCCAGGCGGCGAGGCGGGCGCCGTGGCCGATGTGCAGGCCGCCAACGTGGCCGTGTCGCAGGTGCCGGAACCGGGCGCGCTGGCCCTGGCCGGCCTCGGCCTGCTGATGCTGGGCGTGGCCCGGCGCCAGCGCCGCGCCTGACGCGCGGTTGCATAAATGCTACAGGCGCTCCGGGAGCTGCGGCTCCCGGAGCGCCTTTTCATTTGCAAGCAATAGAGTGAAGATGGTCATTTATTCCAATTAAATATTAATAGTCAAATAAAATTGTATTAGTGCCCAGGACTTGGCATGATCCATAGTTTTCCTCATCGCGATCTGCCTTTTTCGTCATGTCCTTCAACATCTTCGTCGTCGACAGCGATCCTGCCGTGCAGCAACTTCTGGCCCAGAATCTGGGCCAGGCGGGCTATGCCGTGCAGTGCTTTGACGATGGCCTGAGCGCCCTCGACGCGCTGCCGCGCGCGCTGCCGGAAGCGGTGCTGCTGGAGTGGGACTTGCCGGGCCTGTCGGGCCTGGCACTGATGCGGCGCTGGCGCGCGGCGGCGCACACCAGCGAGTTGCCGATCCTGATGCTGAGCTCGCGCTGTGCCGAGCAGGACAAGGTGCTGGCGCTGGAAAGCGGGGCCGACGATTTCATCTGCAAGCCGCTGGGCGCGCGCGAAACCATTGCGCGATTGCACGCGGTGCTGCGGCGGCGGCGCCCGGCGGCCATGCCGGGCGCGCTGCACGTGGCGGGCCTGCGCCTGGACCCGCACACCCTGAGCGTGACCGCGGGCGACCGCCAGCTCAGCCTGGGGCGGGTCGAGTTCCGCCTGCTGAACTACCTGATGCACCACCCGGGCCGCGTGCACAGCCGCGCGCAGTTGCTGGACCAGGTGTGGGGCAGCCACGTCTTCCTCGATGAACGCACGGTCGATGCCCATGTGGGCCGGCTGCGCAGCGCCTTGCAGCCGAGCGGCCTGCACGACGCGATCCAGACCGTGCGCGGCAGCGGTTACCGTTTCCTGTCCGGCACGCCATGCTGAACCCGAACGCGCGCGAGCAGGAATACCTGCTGCACGCCATCGATGGCGCGCATGGCATCGCCACCCGGCGCGAATTGTTCCTGTGGAGCCAGGGCGCGCTGCAGACCCTGCTGCCGCACGGGGTGCTGCTGGGCGTCCAGCTCGACCAGCAGGGCCGCGCGCGCGCCGTTGACTGCCTGCATGGCACGGTGCTGGCGGCGGACCAACTGGCCTTGCTGCGCGACCCGGCGCAAGGGCCGGTGCCGGCCTGGCTGCGCCAATGGCAGCAGGGCGGCGGCCAGCCGCTGGCGCTGCAGGCGGGCGCCATGGGCCAGGGCTTGGTGCATGGCAGCGGCGCGCTGCCGGCCGGCGGCAGCGCGGTGGTGCTGCTGGGCATGCCGGCGCCGGCGGGCTTCCGTGAAAGCTGGCTGCTGCAAGTGCTGCTGCCTTACCTGCACCTGGCCATGCAGCGCGCGGCCAGTGCTGCGGCGGCGCCGGCGCTGCCGCCTATGGTGTCGCCGCGCCAGGCGGAAATCCTGCAGTGGCTGCGCGAGGGCAAAAGCAACGAGGAAATCGGCCGCTTGCTGGGCATTAGCGCCCTGACCGTGAAGAACCATTTGCAGCGCCTGTACCGCCAGCTCGGCGTCAGCAACCGCGCCCATGCGGTGGCGCGCAGCGCGGGTTGACCGGGCGCGCCGCCGGCGCGATGATGGCGCCATGCCCTTTCGGAGTCCGATGATGAAACGCCTTGCCTTCCTGCTGGCCTGCCTGGCCGCCAGCGCGTGCGTCCAGGCCGCCCCTGCCGCCGACACCCTGCACCAGTTGCGCGCGCTGGAGCGCGAAGCCGCCTGCAGCACTGACCAGCAATGCCGCAGCGTGGCGCTGGGCGCCAAATCCTGCGGCGGGCCGGAAGCGTATATGGCGTATTCCACCGCCAAGGTCAGCCCTGAAAAAGTGCAGGCGCTGGCCGAGCGCTACCGCGAGGAACGCAAGGCCGCCAACCAGGCCAGTGGCCTGGTCAGCGATTGCCGCTACCTGATGGACCCCGGCGCCCAGTGCCGCGCCGGTCGCTGCCAGTTGCGCAGCGGCGCGATCCCGGTCGACTAAAAAAAACGCCGCGCACCAGGCGCGGCGTTCCAGGGCGATGGCGTCGCTTAGTCGCGGCGGTTCATCGCCTGCCGTTCCACGCTAGGCTCCGGCACCGGCACGGTGGTGTCGACTTCCAGCAGGGTGGTCGAGACTGCGCCGCCCGGTGCGGTGAGCTGGATCGCGCCCAGGTGCTTGGCGCTGCCCAGGCCGGACCAGGAGGCCGCAATGGTGGCGGTGGCGCCGGTGAACACGGCCGGCGGCAGGCTGGCCTTGAAGTTGCCCGCCGTTTCATCCTTGGCCACGGTCCAGCTGGACAGGGTGTAGTCCGAGCTGCCGCCCAGCGGTTTGTAGCCCACCACGCACACCTTGTAGGTGCCGGCCGCCGGCTTGCTCAGGGTCACCACTTCGCTCGAAGTGGCGCCGCCGCTGCTGCCGACCAGGCTGCCGCTGCCGCTCAGCACCACCAGGTCCAGGTCGTCATGTTCGCCCGCCTTGTAGCCCGAGGTATCCACATCGAACAGCGAGAAGCGCGCCACCAGCGCATTCGCCGGCACTGCCACCTCATGCACCTTGACGCCGGCATTGCCGCCGGCCTGGCAGGCGGCCAGGCCGCCGTCGCCGGAGTCGTCCTGGCCGACGGTGGCATCGCTGCGCAGGGCCGCCTTCAGGCCGCCTTTGGCCGCCACCAGCGGGCCGGTAAAGCCGGCGCCGATGGTGTAGGTGGTGCTGCCGCTGGCGGCCTCGTTGACCACCACGCTGGGCGCAGCGAGCATGGTGGGGCGTGCCGTCAGCGGGCTGCGCACCACGTGGCCGGCGTCGTCGCTCCAGGTCAGGCTGCCGTAGGACCAGGTGTTGGCCGGCGTGCTGGTATTGGTCAGGGTCACGGTGAAGGTGGCCTTGGCGCCCGGCGCCAGGGTCAGGCTGGCAGGGTTGACCGCCACGGTAAAGCCGGGCAGGGTGGCCGAGGCGGTATAGGTGGAAGCCTGGCTGCCGACGTTGGTCACGGTGCGCGTCATGGTCAGCTTGCCCAGGACCGAGGCGGCGGTGAGCGAGGCCAGGTTCAGGTTGTATGGCGCGATCGAGCCGAACGGGGCGCAGGTGCTGGCCGAGA
The DNA here is from genome assembly GCF_009857475.1 of Pseudoduganella guangdongensis. Lineage (GTDB taxonomy): Bacteria > Pseudomonadota > Gammaproteobacteria > Burkholderiales > Burkholderiaceae_D > Rugamonas > Rugamonas guangdongensis. The sequence goes on from NZ_WWCJ01000024.1 coordinate 15,717, forward strand.
GGGTGCCCGGGATGCCGCACATGAAGCGGACCCAATCGATGGGACCGTTGTCGTACACCAGGCCCGGGTCGAGCGCCTTGTTCGGACGCACGTGGCCCGCGCCCTGGCCCCAGGGCAGCGTGCCCTGCGCCATGCCGGTCAGGCCGTCGTTCAGGGTCGGGCCGGCGGTGGTCATCAGGGCCGACTTGATGGCGGCCGGCGACCAGCTCGGGTGCGCCTGGCGCAGCAGCGCGGCCAGGCCGGCCACGTGCGGGCTGGACATCGAGGTGCCGTTGTAGCTGGCCCACTTCGCTTCCGGCACCAGGGTGCCGTCGGCGATGGCGTCGCGCTCGGCCTGGGTCAGGTAGTCGGCGGTGACGCCGGCCAGGATGTCCACCCCGGGTGCGGTCAGGTCCGGCTTCAGGATGTTGGCGTTGTGCTTGTTCGGGCCGCGCGAGGAGAAGCTGCCCATCAGCGGCGCCGGGGTGCTGCTGCTGACCATTTCCGCTTTGGCGATGCTGCTGCTGCCGTCGGGGTTGGCGTTGATCCAGCTGCGGGCGGCGCTGCCGTTGGCGAAGTTCAGGTGCACGGCCGGCAGGCTGTGCAGGTCGGCCACCGGGGCCTGGGCGGCCGAGGTGTCCATCAGGATCATGCCGACGCCGCCGGCTTCCTTGACGGCGCGCGACTTGTCGACGCGCGCGCTGTTGCCGCGTTCGCACAGCAGGACTTTGCCGCTCACCTTGGCCGGGTCGAGGGCGCCATCGGCGCCGCCGCCGAAGGCGCTGCGGTCGGCCGCGGTGTAGCACAGGCGGGCGGCGGTCTGGTCGGCGGTGCTCAGCTCGGCGTAAGGTTTCATGGCGGCATTGCGCGCCAGGATGGTGGCGGTGGCCGGCAGCGGCGTCTGGTTGAAGGAGGCGCCGCTGTAGGTAGCGCCATTGCCCAGGGTGAGGGTGCTGGCGCCGCTGCGGTTGTGGGTCGAGGCGCCGACCGTGGTCAGCCAGGGCGACAGGTGGGCCACGGTATTGGCCGGGCCGTTGTTGCCGGCCGAGGCGGCGACGAAGACGCCGGCCGCCGCCGCGTTGAAGAAGGCTTGCTCGACCGGGTCCATGACGCTGGTCTGGTCGCCGCTGATGGAGAAGTTCAGCACGTGCACGCCGTCGGCCACGGCGCGGTCGATGGCCGCCACGCTGTCGGACTGGTAGCAGGTGTTGCGGCTGCCGGTGCCGTCCGGGTTGGTCGGGTCGGGGAAGGTCCAGCACACCTTGTAGGCGGCCAGGCGGGCGCGCGGCGCCATGCCGGACATGCTGCCCAGGCTGATGCCGCCCTGGCTGCCGGTCACGCCGAAGTTGCCGCCGGCGGTGGAGGAGGTGTGGGTGCCGTGGCCGCCCTGGCCCTCGGCCCCGGCCAGCGAATCGCGCGGCGAGATGAAGTCGGTCCAGTGCAGTTGGCGGCCGCTGGCAATGAAACCGGCGTTGAAGTAGCGCGCGCCGATCAGCTTGTTGTTGCAATGGGCGCTGGTGAAGCCCTGGCCGGTTTGGCAGGCGCCGTTCCAGCCGACCGGGCTGTCGTACACCAGGGTGCCGCCGACATCGAAGGTCGGCTTGCCCTGGCCGTCGACGCGGTCGGCATAGGACAGGTGCTCGGGCCAGATGCCGCCGTCGATAATGCCGATGACGATGTTCTCGCCGGCCTTGCTGTTGCCGCCCAGCTTGGTCCACAGGCCGTCGCCCGGGTTGTCCAGGCCGAGGAACTTGGCGGTGAAATTGGTGTCCAGGCTGCGCCCTTCGTCGGCGCTGATGCTGGCGATGGCGCCGGATTTTTTCAGGGCGCGCACTTCGCTGTCGGTCAGGCGCGCCGAGAAGCCGTTCAGCACCAGTTTGTACTTGTGCACGATCTGGGCATCCGGCACCAGGGCGGCGGCATTGTTCTGCTTCTGGTCCAGGTAGGCGATGTAGTTCTGCACATCCTGGGCCGAAATGTTGAGGCGGCTGCCGGCGGCCGGCTTGGTGGCGGGCAGGCCGCTCACGCCGCCGGCGTAGTTGGCCACCGGCGCGTCGGCCAGTTGCACGATGTAGGAGTGGCGCGCTTCGTCGGCGCCGGCATGGGCCGCCAGGACGCTCAGGACGGTCAGGACGGCCAGGCTTAATGGTCGCAGTTTCATAGAATTCCTTATCGGTTCGGCTAGCTTAGTTGGCGCGGCGGCGCAGGGCGGCCAGGCCGGCCAGGCCCAGCAGCAGCAGGGGGGCGGAGCCTGGCAGCGGCAGTTCCACATCGAGGTCGTCAATGGCGAACTGGGCGGCGAATGGCGCCCAGTCGGCCGTGTTGAAGCAGCCGCCATTGCCGTCGAACAGGCAGGCGCTGATGTTCAAGTCGCTCAGTTTCAGGGCCGCGAAATCGTTGTCCAGCACCCAGGTGGAAAATTGGAAGTGGCCGTCATTGTCCTGGTTGGCAAAATCGGCGCTGCGGGTGACGACGGTGCCGTCGGCGGTGGTGGCTTTCAGGACCAGTTGGCCGTAGAAGCCGTCGTCCGCCCCACCCAGCGGGGTGAAGTAGGAAAAGCGCAGGGAACGCAGGGAGTAGGTGCTGCCCAGGCGCTGCACATTGATGGAGCCGTCATTGGTGCCGCCATAGAAATTGCCGATGCCGCCGCTCGGGCAATCATTGATCGCGCCGCAGCTGTTCGGGTTAGCGCTATCGAGCATAACGCCGGCCGCGCCGTCGGTATAGCCGAGCGCCAGCAGGGCCGCCGACATATTGGTGCTGAAGGTCAGGCCGCCGTCCTGGAATTTTTCGCCGTGGTTGTAGGCGGTGAGCGGGCTGGAATCGAAGGTGGCGAGGCTGGCGTGGGCCGGGGCCGAGAGCAGTGCGACGGCGCCGAGCAGCGTGCCGCAGGCCAGGGTTTTAAGGCGAGTGATGTGGCGATGCATGATGCGTTCCCTTACTTTTTTGTGGTCGAAAACGGCTTCCCTGTCTTGTACAGGTTGCAACAAATATAGCAATGGTCGCGCTTCACGATGCAAATAATTCAATGATATTTATTTAATTTTATGGCGATGAAAACAAATTTAGTTCGGAAATACCTATGACAATAGTGTCGAAAGAATATGTATTTACTTGTGAAAAATTCGCGACACTTTTGATAACAATCCAATTGAACATTGCGGCGGGCGCCGCGGGCGCGCGCGCACTGCAGAAAAAATTGTCGAAACCTAAAGCTGCGTGGTAGCCTTTGCCGTTCTTTCAATGGGGGAGGTGGTACGGAATGTTTGCAGCGCGGATTCACGACAAGTCCAGCAGGGGGTTCACGTTGCTGGAACTGCTGGTGGTGATCGTTATCATCGGCTTGCTGGCGGCATACGTTGGCCCGAAATACTTCTCCCAACTGGGCAAATCGGAAGTCACCGTCGCCAAGGCGCAGATCGAGGCCTTCGAGAAGGCGCTCGACACCTATCGCCTGGACGTGGGCCGCTACCCGAGCACGGAAGAGGGCCTGGGCGCGCTGCTGGCCGCGCCACCTAGCGCCGGCGCCAAATGGAACGGCCCTTACCTGAAAAAAGGCGTGCCGCCCGATCCGTGGGGCCGCGTGTACCAGTACAAGGCGCCCGGCGCCAAGGCGGAGTTCGAAATCACCTCCCTCGGCAAGGATGGCCAGGCCGGCGGCGAGGGTGAGAACGCCGATATCAGCTCGCAGTAAAGCAGCACAGCCGCCCCATGCAATTCGATGTCCGCACCCTGTCGCCGGAAATGGTGATCGGCCAACTGGTGATCGATGGCCGCGACGAGGCCGACGCGCGCCGCCAGGTGGAGGCGCGCGGCCTGTTCGTCAGCGCCATCGCGCCGCGCCGCGCCGGCCTGCGTGCGGGCAAGGCCAAGGCGCTTTCGCTGGTGCTGTTCAGCCAGGAGCTGCTGGCGCTGCTCAACGCGGGCCTGGGGGTGGTGGAGGCGCTGGAGGCGCTGCTGGAAAAAGAGGCGGCGCCGGCCACGCGCGGCGTGCTGGAACGCTTGCTGGCCGGCCTGCGCGAGGGCCAGCGTTTTTCCACCGTGCTGGGCGAGCAGCCGCAATTATTCCCGCCGCTGTACGTGGGCATCGTCAAGGCGGCGGAAGGCACCAGCGATTTGCCGCGTTCGCTCGAGCGCTTCATCGATTACCAGCAGCGGGTCGACCTGGTGCGCACCAAACTGGTCAGCGCGGCCATCTATCCCTGCATCCTGCTGCTGGTGGGCGGCGGCGTGTCGCTGTTCCTGATCGGCTACGTGGTGCCGCGCTTCGCCGAGGTGTACCAGGGCGCCGGGCGCAACCTGCCGTGGATGTCGCAGGTGATGCTGGCCTGGGGCCAGTTCGCGGCGGCGCACACCACGCCGCTGCTGGCCGGCATCGGCGCGGCGATCGGCGGCGCGCTGCTGGGTGTGCGGCGCCTGGTGCGCAGCGGCGCCATGGCGCGTTTGCTGGGGCGCTTGCCGGGCGTGGGCGAACGGGTGCGCATCTACGAGTTGTCGCGCCTGTACCTGACCTTGGGCATGCTGAGCGAAGGCGGCATCACGATCTTGAATGCGATCGATACCGTGCAGGGCATGGTGTCGGTCAATGTGCAGCAAGGCCTGCAAGGCGCGCGCGCCATGATCGAGGCGGGCTTGCCGCTGTCGGCGGCGTTCGAGGCCAACGGCCTGACCACGCCGATTTCGCTGCGCATGCTGCGCGTGGGCGAGCGCACCGGCGAAATGGGCGCCATGCTGACGCAGTCGGCGGCGTTCTACGACGGCGAAATCAGCCGCTGGATCGACCGCTTCACGCGCACTTTCGAACCGCTGCTGATGGCGGGCATCGGCCTGGTGGTGGGCGCCATCGTGGTGCTGCTGTATATGCCGATCTTTGACCTGGCCGGGGAGATGTCATGAACGTACCGGTGCTCGACGCCGCCATGCTGGCCAAGGCGCGCGCGCAATGCCTGCAATCGAAGCGCAGCCTGGTGGAGGAGCTGGAGCAGCTGACCGGCATCGAACCGCGCGTGGCGGTGCGCGCGCTGGCCTTGCCGTTCGGGCTGGCGGTGCTGGAAACGGCGGACATGCTGGCCTTCGCGCCGGCCTTCGACCTGCTGCCGCTGTCGCAGGCGATGGCGCGCCATTGCGTGCTGCTGCGCTCCCACGACGGGGCGGCGGTGGGCGTGATCGCCGACCCGTTCGACCTGGATTTGCAAACCTGGCTGGCGACGCAGGCGCGCTGCACGGCGGCGGCGCCGCTGCAATTGCGCCTGGCGCTGCAGGCCGATATCCAGGCTTATTTGTCGAAGCAGGAGGAGTCGGCGCGCGCGGTGGACAGCCTGGTGGCGGGCGGCGAGGGCGCGCGGCGCGACGGCAAGACGGCGGCGGTGCTGTCGTTCGCCTCGGTCTCGGAAGGCGCCTCGCCGGCGGTGCGGCTGGTGAACTCGACGCTGTACGACGCGCTCAAGGCGGGCGCGTCGGACATCCACCTGGAGTCGACCGCCGGCGGCCTGGCCGTGAAATACCGGGTGGACGGGGTGCTGGACCATGCGACGGCGGTCAACGGCGTCGACGTGGCGGAGCAGATCATCTCGCGCCTGAAGGTGCTGGCCGAGCTCGATATCGCCGAACGCCGCGTGCCGCAGGACGGCTCCTTCCGGGTCGAATCGATGGGGCGCGAGATCGATTTGCGGGTGTCGATCATGCCTTCGATCCACGGCGAGGACGCGGTGATCCGTATCCTGGACAAGCGCGCCATGATCGAGTCGTACGGCGCGCTGACGCTGGAGGCGCTGGGCTTTGACGCGCCGTCGCTGTCGACCCTGCGCGCGCTGGCGCAGGAGGCCTACGGCATGCTGCTGGTGACCGGACCGACCGGCTCCGGCAAGACCACCACGCTGTACGCGGCGCTGACCGAAATCCACAACGGGCGCGAGAAAATCATCACCATCGAGGATCCGGTGGAGTACCAGCTGCCGGGCATCCTGCAGATCCCGGTCAACGAAAAGAAGGGCCTGACCTTCGCCAAGGGCTTGCGTTCGATCCTGCGCCACGACCCGGACAAAATCATGGTGGGCGAGATCCGCGACCGCGAAACGGCGGAAATCGCGGTGCAGTCGGCGCTGACCGGCCACCTGGTGCTGACCACGGTGCACGCCAATAACGTGTTCGACGTGTTCGGCCGCTTTACCCATATGGGGATCGACCCCTACGCCTTTGTCTCGGCGCTGAACGGCATCTGGGCGCAGCGCCTGGTGCGCATCAATTGCCCGCATTGCGCGCTGGAGGTGACGCCGTCGGACGAGGAGCTGGCCAGCGTCGGCCTGGCGCGCGCCGACGCCTATGAATTCCGCTTCAAGGAAGGCAAGGGCTGCGGCGACTGCCGCGGCACCGGCTACAAAGGGCGCCGTTCGATCGCGGAAATCCTGACCCTGAACGACGAGATCCGCGAACTGATCGTGGAAAAGAAACCAATCCGCCAGGTCAAGGCGGCGGCTTACGCCAACGGCACGCGCAGCCTGCGCCATGCGGCGCTGGAACTGGTGCGGCGCGGCGATACCACGCTGGCGGAAATCAAGCGGGTGACCTTGCATGCTTAAGAATTTCACACAGTCGCTGCGCATCGAGGTCGCGCCGCAAGCCCTGCGCCTGCTGCGCGCGCCGCGCTGGGGCAAGGCCGCGCCGGCGCTGCTGGCCGAGCAGGCGCTGGCCGCAGCGCCGGACGCGCTGGCGGCGGCGCTGCCGGGCGCGCTCGACGCGCTGCTGTCCGGGCAGCAGGCGCGCGGCCTGGCCGCCAGCTTCGTGCTGGCCGACGAGCTGGTGCGCATGTGGCAGGTGGTGCCGCCGCTGCAGGCGGCGCGCCTGGCCGACCTGGAAGCGGCCGCCGCGCTGCGCTTCCACACCCTGTACGGCGAAGCGCCCGCCGCCTGGCAGATGAGCGCCGACTGGAATGCTGCGGCGCCCTTCATGGCGGCCGCCGTGCCGCGCGCGCTGCAGGCGGCCATCGAGTCGAGCGCGGCGCGCCACGCGCTGGCCGTCATCGCCGTTGTGCCGCATTTTGTCGCGGCCTGGAACCGCCATGCGCGCGCGCTGAAGCGCGACGCCTGGTTCGGCGTGGCGCATGGGAATGTGCTGGCGCTGGCCGCCTGCGAAGGCGGGCAGTTGCGCGCCTTGCGCCACATCGCCATCCCGCACGGCGCCGACCATTACTGGCTGACGCAAACCGCGCAGCGTGAAGCGCTGCTGCTGGGCCTGCAGGCGCCGGCCCTGATCCAGCTGAGCGGCGAGGTGCCGCCGGCGCTGGCCAAGCCGGCCGGCCACGACAAGCATATCGCCACCGCCGCCCTGGGAGCCGCCGCATGAAGCCGATGCAGCTTGATTTTGCGCGCCCGGGCTGGCGCCGCGCCTTGTACCGCGTGCATCCGGCCGCCATCGTGGCCGCCCTGGCGGGCGGCGCCCTGCTGCTGGCCGGGGCCAGCGTCGGCCTGCAGGCCTCGCAGCAGCAGGCCGCGCGCGAGGAAGCCCTGCGCGCCCAGCAGCGCAAGCAGGCGGCCGCCGTGCGCGCACCGCTGCGCCAGCCGGAGAGCGCCATCCCGGAGGCGCAGGCGGTCGCGGTCAATGCCGCCGTGCTGCAACTGAACCTGCCATGGCGCCAGCTGCAGGACGCGGTGGCCGCCGCCAACACGCCGGCGGTGGCCTTGCTGGCGCTCGATCCGGACCCGCGCAAGCAGGCGCTGAAGCTCACCGCCGAGGCAAAGAATGCGGACGATATGGTGGCTTACATCGCGCAGTTGAAACAGCAGGAGTTCTTCCGCGGCGCGGTCTTGCTGCGCCATGAAACCAACGAGCAGGACCCGAACCGCCCGCTGCGGTTCCAGGTGGAAGTGCAATGGAGGGCGCCATGAACGTCGCCGCCGTGCTGCTGCGTTTGCGCCTGGCCGCCATGCGCCTTGGACCGGCGGCCTGCATCGCCCTTGGCTTGCTGCTGGCCGGCGCGCTGGCGCTGGCATGGTCGCTCAAGGCGCGCCAGCTGGCCAATGCGCCGTTGCCGCCGGCGCCGCCGCAATTGGTGCAGGCCGCGCCGCCGCCGACCGCCAATGAGAACCTGGCCCTGTTCTACGCCACCCTGGGCGAGAAGCGCCACGCCGAGCAGCAGGTCAGGCAATTGTTCGATATCGCCGCCAAGACCGGGCTGACGCTGGAGCAGGGCGACTACAAATTGAGCGCGGACAAGGCCAGCGGCGTGGCGTCCTACCAGGTCACCTTGCCGGTGAAGGGCGCTTACCACAATATCTGGCAATTCAGCCTGCAGGCGCTGGCGGCGATTCCTTTTGCGGCGCTGGATGATATCGCCTTCCGCCGCGAGACGGTGAGCGAGCCGGTGGTGGAGGCGCGGGTGCGCTTTACCCTGTATATGAAGGAGCAGCCATGAAGCCGCGCCATATGCTGATGGGCGCGGCCCTGGCCGGGGCGGCGGCGCTGGTGCTGTTCGGCGACCGCACGCCCAATGCAACCGTGGCCGAGGCGGTGGAGCGCAAGCCGGCGCGCAGCGCGCAGGCCACGCCGGCAGCGGCGGCGCCGGCGCGCGCGGCCACGCCGGCAGGCGGGCAACCGGCCTCCGGCCCGGCCGCCATCTTGCGCCTGGTGCCGCGCGATGAGCTGATTGGCGCCGTGGGCGAGGGCTCGTTCAAGAGCAAGGACGGGGTGTTCGGCGGCCAGTCATGGAACCCGCCACCGCCGCCGCCCCCGCCCGAGAACCGCAATCAGGCCGCGCCGCCGCCGAGCGCGCCGCCGCTGCCGTTCCAGTTCCTGGGCAAGGCGGCCGCCGACGGCCAGTGGGAAGTCTACCTGGGGCGCGGCGAGCAAACCTATGTGGTGCGCAAGGGCACGCAGATCGACGGCGCCTACCGCGTCGATAACATCGCCCCGCCCACCCTGACGATTACCTACCTGCCCATGAACCAGGCGCAGCAGCTACATATTGGAGTGATTGAGTGAAGCCAACCCTGAGAACGCTGACCCTGTCCGTGCTGGCGCTGGCGCTGTCCGGCTGCGCCGGCGAAATGGCCTACCGCGAAGGCCGCAGCCTGGCCGAGAAGGACCAGGTGGAGGCGAGCCTGCTGAAATTCCAGGAGGCGATCAAGCAAGAGCCGGGCAATCCGACCTACCGCGCCGCCTTCTACGAAGCGCGCGACCGCAACAGCATCCGCCTGCTGGAGCAGGCCGACCGCCTGATCGGCGAAGGCAAGTATGAGCTGGCGGCGCAGAACTTCCAGCGTGTGCTGGTGCTGAACCCGCAGAATGAGCGCGCCCGCGCCGGCATGCGCGCGCTGGAAATGGCGGACCGCCACGAGAAGCTGCTGGCGCAGGCCGGCCTGCACCTGGAGCAGAAAGAACTGGAGGCGGCGAAAGCGCGCGTCAGCACCGTGCTGTCGGAGAAGCCCGACCATGCGCGCGGGCGCGCTTTGCTGCGCGCGATCAACGAGCAGGTGCCGCCGGCGCCGGTGGAGACCGGCTTGTCCAAGGCGTACAAGACGCCGATCACGATCGAGTTCCGCGAGGCGCCGTTGAAGCAGGTGTTCGACATCATCTCGCGCCGCTCGGGCCTGAACTTCATTTTCGACAAGGATGTGAAGAGCGACGCGCGCACCACCATCATGCTGAAGAACAGCACGGTGGAGTCGGCAGTCTACTTCCTGCTGATGACGAACCAGCTGGAACAGCAGGTCATGGATGGCAACACGATCCTGATCTACCCGAATACGGCGGCCAAGCTGAAGGAATACCAGGAGACGGTGGTGCGCACCTTCTACCTGTCCAACGCGGAAGCCAAGAGCGTGGCCAACACGCTCAAGACCATCCTCAAATCGCGCGACGTGGTGGCCGACGAGAAGCTCAACCTGGTGATCCTGCGCGACAGCGCCGATGCGGTGAAGCTGGCCGAGAAGATCATCGCCATGCAGGACCAGCCGGAGCCGGAAGTCATGCTGGACGTGGAGATCCTGGAGATCAAGCGCAGCCGCCTGCTGGAGCTGGGCATCGACTGGCCGAACCAGGTTGGGCTGTCGGTGCTGAATGCCGACAAGAAGGGCACGCCGCTGACCTTGCGCGACCTGGATTTCATCAACCGCAACTACATCGGCGTGTCGGCGCTGGGCGCCAACATCAACCTGAAGAAGACCGACGGCGACACCAACCTGCTGGCCAGCCCGCGCATCCGCGTGCGCAACAAGGAGAAGGCCAAGGTCGTGATCGGCGAGAAGGTGCCGGTGATTACCACCACCGTGTCGCCGGGCACGCAGGGCTTTGCCTACGAGTCGGTGAGCTATGTCGATGTCGGCCTGACGCTGAACGCGGAACCGACCATTTACCTGAATAACGAGGTCGGCATCCGTATCGCGCTGGAAGTATCGAACCTGATCCAGCAGATCACGACCAAGACCGGCACCACGGCGTACCAGATCGGCACGCGCCAGGCCTCCACCTTCCTGCAACTGAAGGACGGCGAGAACCAGGTGCTGGCGGGCTTGATCAACAACGAGGAGCGCAGCACGGCGGACCGCGTGCCGGGGTTGGGCGACATCCCGATCCTGGGCCGCCTGTTTGGCTCGCAATCGGACGACAAGCAAAAGACCGAGATCGTGCTGTCGATTACGCCGCACCTGGTGCGCAACCTGCAGCGGCCGGAGTCTTCGGCTGCCGAGTTCTCGGCCGGCACGGAGGCCAACTTCCGCCGCCGTCCGGATGTGACGCCGCGCCAGCCGGTCGTGCTGCCGGGCGCCCGTCCCGCTGCCGGCAGCGTCGCGCCGCAGCCGGCAGCCACGCCGATGGCCGTGCCGACGCCGGGCAGCCTGGCTGCGCCGCAGAACGTGCCGCTGTCCGACACTCAGCCCGGCCCGGCCAGCAGCGTCACCGCGCCGCAGCCGGCCCCGGCGCCAGCGCCATCCCCGGCCAACACCGTGCAGCCGCCCGCCAGCACGGAGCGCAAGGACTAAGCGATGCGCGCGCGCGGCTTCACGCTGATTGAACTGCTGGTGACGCTGGCCATCCTCGGCCTGCTCGCCATGCTGGCGATCCCGGTCGGCCAGACCGTGGTCCAGCGCCGCAACGAACAGGAGCTGCGCCGCTCGCTGCACGAAATCCGCAAGGCGCTGGACGACTACAAGGTCGCCTACGACGAGGGCCGCATCGCCAAATCGATCACCGGCAACGGCTACCCGCGCAAGCTGGAAGTGCTGGTGGAAGGCGTGGTCGACCTGCGCAGCCCCAAGCGCGCCAAGATCTTCTTCCTGCGCCGCATTCCGCGCGACCCGTTCAACAACGAGAGCGGCGCCAGCGGCGCCGAGACCTGGGGCAAGCGCAGCTACGCCAGTGAGGCCGACGACCCGCGCGAGGGCGAGGATGTGTATGACGTGTATTCGACTTCGGAGCAGGTGGGCCTGAACGGCGTGCCGTACAAGAAATGGTGAACAAAAGAGGCTTCACGCTGATCGAGCTGCTGGTGGTGCTGGGCATTATCGCCTTGCTGCTGACGCTCGCAGTCCCGCGCTACTTCCCGAGCGTGGACAAGACCAAGGAAACCATCCTGGCCGATAACCTGCGCAGCACGCGCGCCATTATCGACCAGTTCTACGGCGACACCGGCCGCTACCCGGACAGCCTGGAGCAGCTGGTGGAGAAAAAATACCTGCGCGCGGTGCCGATCGACCCGATCACGGAAAAGAGCGACAGCTGGACCATCGTCGCGCCGGATGATGTGGCCAAGGGCAATGTGGCGGATATCAAGAGTGGAGCGCCCGGCAATGACCGCAGCGGCAGGCCCTATTCGGAATGGTAAGCAGGCAGGCTTCACCTACGCCAGCGTCATCATCCTGGTGATGGTGATCGGCCTGGTGGGGGCGACCTCGCTGCGCCTGGGGACGACCTTGCAGCGCGCGCTGGCCGAACAGGCCCTGCTCGATATCGGCATTGAATACAGCAACGCGCTGGCCAGTTACGCCGCCGCCACGCCGGACGGCCAGCCCAACTATCCGAACTCGTTCCAGGAGCTGCTGAAAGACCCGCGCTCGCCGCAGCTCAAGCGCCATCTACGGCGCGTCTATGTCGACCCGATGACCGGCAAGGCGGAGTGGGGCGTCGTGAAGGCCAATGAAAACGGCGGCATCCTGGCCATCTACAGCCTGTCGAAAGCGGCCCCGATCAAGATCTCCAACTTCCCGCCGCGCTTCGCGGCGTTCGACGGCAAGTCCAGCCTGAGCGAATGGAAGTTCAGCGGGGAGGGCGTGCAGGTGGCCGGCGGCAAAGGCGGCGAGCCGATGCCAGGCCAGGCAGCGCGGCCCGGGACGGGCATGCCGCCTGCCACGCCGCCGGGCACACCGACCGGCACGCCAAGCGGCACACCGCAAGAGCCGCCCAAGCCGGTCGAGCCGGAACCGGAGCCGCCGCAAGAGCCGCCCCAGGAGCCGCCCCAGGAGCCGCAGCAGCCGCCCGAAGCAGCGGCCGACCCGCAGCAGGAAACCGCGCCCGAACCAGCGCGCGAGCAACCGGCGACGCCGCCTGCGCGCCGTTAAGCGCGGCCCGCTTACTTGGCGCGGCGTTTGAAGTCGCGCACGCGGAAGCCGAGTGCGAACAGGGTGCCAAAGTAGATCACCACGCAGCCGCCGATCACCAGGAACAACGCGCCCGCGCGCAGCAGCACCTGGCCGCGCATGCCGAGCCAGTCGAACTGCTGCGCGCCGAACCAGCCCGCAGCGCCCATCAAGCCCACCGCCACCACCAGCTTGCCGAAGAACTTCAGCCAGCCCGGCTGCGGCGTGTAAATACCCTTCTTGCGCAGGCCGCGATAGAGCAGGGCGGCATTCAGCAGCGCCGCCACGCTGATCGACAGCGCCAGGCCAGCCACCGCGAAGGCCGGCACGAAGGCCAGGTTCATCAACTGCGTGGCAACCAGCACAAAGAGGCCGATGCGCACCGGCGTGCGCACATCCTGGCGCGCATAGAAGGCCGGCGTCAGCGACTTCACCAGGATGATGCCCAGCAGGCCGACCGCGTAAGCAATCAAAGGCTGCGCCGTCATCTGCGCGGCGAAGTCGGTGAATTTACCGTTGTGGAACAGGGTCGCCACCAGTGGCAGCGACAGCACGGCCAGGCCGACGGCCGCCGGCAACGCCAGCAGGAAGGTCAGGCGCAAGCCCCAGTCCAGCAGGGCCGAGTACTCGGTGTGATCCTGCTCCTGGCTGGCCTTGGACAGGCTGGGCAGCAGGATGGTGCCGAGCGCCACGCCCAGCAAGGCATTCGGGAACTCCATCAGGCGGTCGGCGCCGGTCAGCCAGGACACGCTGCCCTCCTGCAGCCAGGAGGCGTAGGTGGTGTTGATCATCAGGCTGATTTGCGCAACGGAGACGGCGAACAGCGCCGGCACCATATTCTTCAGCATGCGGCGCACGCCGGGATCGGCCAGGCCATGGCGCGGGTTCCAGGACAGGCGCGGCAGCATGCCGATCCTGACCAGGGACGGCACCTGCAGCGCCACCTGCAGCACGCCGCCCAGCACCACCGCAATGGCCATGGCGTACACCGGCTGCTTGAGGTGGGGCGCCAGGAACAGGGCGCAGCCGATAAAGGAGACGTTCAGCAGCACCGGCGTGAAGGCCGGGATCTTGAACTGGCGCCAGGTATTCAAGATGCCGCTGGAGAGCGCGACGAAGGACATGCAGGCGATGTAAGGGAACATCAGGCGCGTCATCCAGACGGCGGCGTCGAAGGAATTCTTCTCCAGGCCCGAACCAAGCAGGAAGACAAACACCGGAGCGCCTATAATACCGACTGCGCTGGTGAGCAGGGTGGCCCAGACCAGCACCGTGGCCACATGGTCGATCAGGGTGCGGGTCGCTTCTTCGCCCTGTTTGGATTTGTATTCTGCCAACATTGGCACAAAAGCTTGCGAAAAAGCCCCTTCGGCGAACAGGCGCCGCAGCAGGTTGGGGATGCGGAAGGCTATATAGAAGGCATCCGTCATGCCCCCGGCGCCGAAGGCGCGGAAGAAAAGGATGTCGCGCAGGAGACCCGTAATACGGGACAGCATTGTCATGCTGGAAATGGCAGCCAGGGTTTTGAGCAAGTTCATGGGGGCTGATTATATTTTGAATTGCCCTGGCAGCAAAACCCCGTTATAATCTAAGGCTGTACAGAATTCAGTAAGGCAGGCAACGACGTTCAGCCGGCTCTGAAAACACCGCACCGGTTTGGCAAACGCTATTGTTTGCAAACGAACTTTGACAACGAATTAGGATTCTCAAATGGCAAATACCGCACAAGCGCGCAAACGCGCTCGCCAAGCAGTTAAGCAAAACGCTCACAACTCCGCTCAGCGTTCGACCCTGCGTACCGCTATCAAAGCTGTTCGCAAGGCTATCCAGGCTGGCGACAAAGCTGCTGCTACCACCATCTTCCAAGCTTCCGTGTCGACCATCGACTCGATCGCTGACAAGAAAATCATCCACAAGAACAAGGCTGCTCGTCACAAGAGCCGTCTGGCAGCTGCCCTGAAGGCACTGTCCGCTTAAGTTCGTGTGCTGGCGGCATTAGCCGCCAAACAGGTGTACCGAAATAACCCGCATGGCATTGCGCCATAGCGGGTTTTTCGCTTTCTACTTACTTCATCGAAGCGGCGGCCGAAGCAGCGGAGGCGGCGGATGCAGCTGCGGACGCTGCGGCAGAAGCGGCTTTTTTGGCTTTCTTGGCCGATTTGTCGGCGGCCGATGCGGCTGATGCGGCGGAGGCAGCTGCCGATGCGGCCGGTGCGGCGGAGGCGGCCGACGCCGCGGCGGATGCCGAGGCCGAGCCCTTCATATGATGGTCGGCAGCAAAAGCGGAGAGGGAGAGCAGGGAGGCAAGCAGCGCGACAGTAGTCTTAGACATGACGGACTCCTTTTATAGTGAAGGCAGGTTCTGGATGAACCTGCTTCATAAACGCTGTCGCGCCCGCCTGGGTTGACTTAAGCCGGGCGCAGGTCGTCCGGCGACACTTCCATCCACTCGCCCGGCAGCAAGGGATGGCTGGCCAGGGAAATGCCGCCGATGGCCGAGCGCACCAGGCGCAGGGTCGGGTGGCCGATGGCGGCAGTCATGCGCCGCACCTGGCGGTTTTTGCCCTCTTGCAGGGTGATCGCCAGCCAGGAGGTGGGCTGCTCGGCGCGCTGGCGGATCGGCGGGTTGCGCGGCCAGATCCACGCGGGATCGGCAATGCGCACGGCCGTGCAGGGCAGGGTGGTGAAGTCGCCCAGGTTGAGCGGCGCCTGCAGGCGCGCCAGGGCGGCGGCGTCGGGCACGCCTTCCACCTGCACCAGGTAGATCTTGGCTTCCTTGCGGTCGGGGTGGGCGATTTTGTGCTGCAGCTTGCCGTCGTCGGTCATCAGCATCAAGCCCTCGCTGTCGTAGTCGAGGCGGCCGGCCGGGTAGATGTTCGGCACCTTCACGTAATCGGCCAGCGTCTCCTTATCTCCCGAGGGGGAAAACTGGCACAATACCTGGAAAGGTTTATTAAAAAGTATCAGTGGCATAGGCTGGATTGTATAGCGCCCAGTAAAATACTGGTGCATAATGTGGAACGCTTGTGTCTTATGTCTTATAGAAGACTGCCCAATTCCTTCTTCGGAGAACACGATGTACCAACATATCAAAGTACCTGCCGACGGCCAGAAAATCACCGTCAATGCCGACTTTTCCCTGAACGTGCCAGACACCCCGATCATCCCTTTCCTGGAAGGCGATGGTACCGGCGTTGATATTACCCCGGTGATGATCAAGGTGGTGGATGCGGCAGTGGCCAAGGCTTACGGCGGCAAGCGCAAGATCAGCTGGATGGAGATTTTTGCGGGCGAGAAGTCGACCAAGGTGTACGGCCCGGACGTGTGGCTGCCGGAAGAAACCCTGCAGGTGCTGCGCGACTATGTGGTCTCGATCAAGGGCCCGCTGACCACCCCGGTCGGCGGCGGCATCCGTTCCCTGAACGTGGCCCTGCGCCAGGAGCTGGACCTGTACGTCTGCCTGCGCCCGGTGCGCTACTTCAAGGGCGTGCCTTCACCAGTGCGCGAGCCGGAGAAGACCGATATGGTCATCTTCCGCGAGAACTCGGAAGACATCTACGCCGGTATCGAGTACCAGCAAGGCACCGAAGGCGTGAAGAAACTGATCGACTTCCTGACCAAGGAAATGGGCGTGAAGAAGATCCGCTTCCCTGAGACCTCGGGTATCGGCATCAAGCCGGTATCGATCGAAGGCACTGAGCGCCTGGTGCGCAAGGCGATCCAGTACGCGATCGATAACGACAAGCCATCCGTGACCATTGTCCACAAGGGCAATATCATGAAGTACACCGAAGGGGGCTTCCGTGACTGGGCCTACGCGCTGGCGCAGAAAGAGTTTGGCGCGGAGCTGATCGACGGCGGCCCATGGTGCAAGTTCAAGAATCCCAAGACCGGCCGCGAGATCACCGTCAAGGATTCCATCGCCGACGCCTTCCTGCAGCAGATCCTGCTGCGCCCGGCGGAATACTCGGTGATCGCCACCCTGAACCTGAACGGCGACTACATCTCGGACGCGCTGGCGGCGCAAGTGGGCGGCATCGGCATTGCGCCGGGCGCCAACCTGTCCGACTCCGTGGCCATGTTCGAAGCGACCCACGGCACCGCACCGAAGTACGCAGGCAAGGACTATGTGAACCCGGGTTCGCTGATTCTGTCGGCCGAAATGATGCTGCGCCATATGGGCTGGACCGAGGCGGCGGACCTGATCATCTCCGCCATGGAGAAGGCCATCACCTCGAAGCGCGTGACCTACGATTTCGCCCGCCTGATGGAAGGCGCGACCCAGGTGTCGTGCTCCGGTTTCGGCGATGTGATGATCGAGCAGATGTAAGATTCGCGCCCTCCGCGCAAGCAAGCCCCGCCATCCGAAAGGAGGCGGGGTTTTTATTTTGTGTAGCGCTCCTGAGTCAGCTTGCGGATGATTTCTTTGGCGGCGTTGGCATTGGGGTAGTGCGGGTTGAGGGTGAGCGCTTGTTGATAGGCGAGCAGGGCCTTATCGCCAGCTCCGGCACTGGCATAGAATTCGGCAAGCGTGTCGTGCAGGTTAGCGTCGCCGGGATGGACGGCAATGGCGGTCTGCAATAAAGGGATGGAATCGCCGCCGCCAGCTGCCACTGCATAGGCCAGGGAATTCAGCGATGTCGAGCTGGCGTTGCCTGCCGGAGCGATGGCGATTGCTTTGCGCCACGCGTCTTCCCCAAGTGCTTGCTTGCCGGTCAGGATGGCGATTGTGCCGTACAGGGTTTGTGCGGCATCAGTGTCGCCATAATGTTCAACTGCCAGTTGTGCAGCTTGCAGTGCGCCTGCCTGCTGGCCGCGCGCGAGCAGGCGGAAGGCGGCTTCGCGCAGTTGCGCAGTGTGGTCGGGGTAGGCTTGCGCACTACGGTATGACTGCATGGCGCGGCGAAGTGCCTGAATGGCGGCCGTTGTATCGAGCGAGCGCGGTGTGGCACTCCGCGTGCGTTGCCAATCAGCGTGCAAAGCCAGCACCGCATCCTCGTATGCTGGCGTGAAGCGCTGCTCCGGCGGGATGGTGGCGTCGCGGCGGTAAAGCGAAATATAGTCATGTAAGAAGGCGATTGCACCGGCGTTGGAATAGCTGTCCAGCCGGGCGCCGCTGCGCGCCAGTGCTTGCGCCATGGCGCTGCCGGCGATGCGAAACTGCGTCGCACTTGGTGCGCCAGCTGGTGCCTGGGTGTATGCGCGCTCGTTGATCGCGGCGAAAGCCGCATCGATTACCGTGCGGTCGACGGCCAAGGGCGCGCGGCCAGCCTCGGCATGGCTGCGGCCTTCGTTGTACAAGCCTTGCATTGTTTCGTAATAGGGCCGATAGGCAGGCTGGCGGATGTGGACTGCCAACTGCCAGGCCTCGCCGGTGACTGCTTCGAACAGGCGCCGTGCAAACGCGGTAAGGTCGATACGCTGGAGATTGGCCGCCACTGCGATGCTCAGTCCCCGCGACGGGAAGACAAACAGGTGGGTCGAGGTCTCCGGCTGCACGCCATCGTGGGAGATGACAAACTTGCCGTCGAGCGGGCGCACTTCCCAGCCCATGCCGTAGCCTGTCGATTGCCCGTTTTTTGTGGTCATCGATGTCGTCATCATCACCACGCTGGCTGGCGACAGCAGGCGTCCCGCGCTGACGCCCTGTCCAAAGCGCAGCATGTCTGGAACGCTGGAGCGTGTGCCGCCGGCGGAAAAGCGGCTGCTGATGTCGATGAATTCGGCGTGCTTTAACCGGCCGTCCAGCAACTGGTAGCCGCGCACGCGATGTGGGATCAGGTCGAGCGGGTTATCCATGCGGGTGGCTGTCATGCCGAGCGGCGCCCACACGGATGCGCGCATATAGTCAGCGTAAGACTGGCCAGAGGCGCCTTCGATCACCGCCCCGAGCAGGTTGTAGCCATAGCTGGTGTAGCGGTAGCGCGTGCCTGGCTCCGCAACCAGGTCGAAGTCCTGGAATACGGCGATCGATTGACGCGTGTCTTTGTGCTCCTTGAAGTGTTGCTCCGCCTGCGGGTTGACATAGGCATTGATGCCGCCAAGATGGCCTAGTAGCTGGCGCACCGTTACGGGATAGGGCTTGCGCGGGAAGTAGGGCACATAGGCCTGCACTTCTGCGTCGAGGTCGACCTTGCCTTGCTCTGCGAGGCGCAGAATGGCGACGGCTGTCATGGGTTTGGTGACGGAAGCCAGGCGGTAGCTGGAGTCGGCGCGCGCTGGCACCTTGTTTTCCAGGTCGGCATAGCCATAGCCCTTGGCCCAGGTGACGCCGTCGCGAGAATAGCCGATAGACAGCCCGGGGATTTTACGCGCTGCCATTTCGGCGTTGACGAAACGGTCGAACCCGGGTCCGGGAGGCGTGGGGTGCGCGGCAAGTGCGGGCAGGGACAGGGCGGCGAGCAGGAGCAGCAAATTGGATGGGAGGCGCATGGTGACATCATATGCCGCGCCGGTGCGGCAGGGCGGCTCAAAAGCGTGAACTGCACTGCGAGGGCGCCAATTGCACTGCCAGGCAAAAATAGTTCGTTACAATGCGTCGCATGAAACGACCATTCCTTTTGTGCTGCTTGCTGGTGTTGATGCCGCTCCAGGCTGCCGGTGCCATAGTGCTGGAAAGTCTGCGATTTGAGGAAGTCGGCGTGCCGTTTGCAGATTGCGGCCGCGTGCAGGCGCGAGGCGGATTACCGTTCTCCTTCGAGCAACTGCGCGCACAGAAGACTTATTGCCTGCGTGCCGGATTCACGGTTGCGCGCCAGCCCGGACAGCCGCAGCGCCTGGGGTTGTCGATTCTGGCGGCCAGCGAAATTTACCTGGATGGTGTACGGGTGGGTGTCAACGGGGTACCGGCGGATTCAGCCCCGGCCGAGCGGCAAGGGCTGGTCGATTACCACGTGACGCTGGCGCCGGGCCAACTCGCGGCAGGCCGGCACGAACTGGTGCTGAAGCTCTCGACATGGCACGGCAGTGACAGGATTCGCCATCAGTTTTACCAGCTAGCGATGGAAGATGCTGCGCCTGGTGCGGCGGGAACCATCCTGCCATTGATGTTGGCCGGAGCGCTGGCGCTGATGGCGCTGCTGTTCCTGGCCCTGTTGCTGCGCTACCAGCGCAACGCCCGGTGGGGCGTATTCAGTGCACTGTGTGCGGCGGCCAGTGTGCTCTTGGTGGTGGAGGCGTGGCGCGGGGTGACGGGATACGCCTATGGTCTTCACCTGGCGCGTTTACTGGCGGTCCAGCTACTGACGGCAGTGTTCGGATTGCTGTTGCCGCTTTATTTCCTGGTGGCTTACCAGTTGCGGCGCAAAATGCTGGCAATGGGTGGGCTGGCGCTGGTCATGGCGGGTATTGCCAGCAGCGGCATACCGTTCGATGCCATGGCTGCGCTTACCTTCAGTGTTGCCTTGTTAGCGAGCCTTGGCATCAACTTGCTGGCGTGGCGGCGCGGCCGTGGCGGCAGCGGTGCGGGTTTGGCCGTGGCGATCGGCGCGCTGGTGTTATGGCTGGTGCCGGGGGCGGGATTTTTCTCGGAAGCCGGGTTTGCCCTGGTAGTGTTCTTGCTGTTGTTTGCCATCCTTGGGCAGTTGCTGCGCCAGTTCATCCGCGACCGGGAGAAGGCGATGCTGGCGTCGCGCCTGGAGATCCAGTTGCTGCGCAAAAGCTTGCAACCGCATTTCCTGATGAATTCTTTAAGCCTGGTAGGGGAGTTGGTGCACCAGTCGCCGGCGCAGGCGGAGCAATTCATTGAGGCGCTGGGAAGCGAGTTCCGCATGTTGGGCGATTACGCGAGCCATGTCACGATCCCCTTGGTGCGGGAGCTGGAACTTTGCCACAACTACCTCGCCATCATGGGTATGCGCTTGCAGCGAAGCTGCGTGCTGCATGTACGCGGCGAGCCGGGGGCGCTGTGCTTGCCGCCGGCTGTTTTGCTGACCTGCCTGGAGAATGCATTTTCACATAACCGTTATCGGGATGATCTGGCTTTCGACTTCAGCATCGAATGCGGGGAGGGACATGCCACGTTGGCGCTGGCCATGCCGCTGGCGGATGGTCGCAAACACCAGGGAAGCGGTACCGGCGCCACGTATATCCTTCATAGCTTGCGCGAAGCGTTCGCGGGGATGGCGAGTTTCCATAGCGGCCCACGCGATGGCATGTGGCGCGCTACGTTCAGGGTGCCGGCATGAGGGTGTTGGTTGTCGAGGACGAGCCTTTGATCGCACAGCGCCTGGCGCGCGAGGTGCGGGCCTTTTTTGGGGCCCGCTTGCAGGATTTGTCCATGGGCGATGATGTTGACGAAGTGTTGGGAACGCTGCGCGCTGGCGAGGTCGACTTACTGCTGCTTGATCTCAATTTACATGGGGATGACGGGTTCCGCTTGCTGCAGCTTGTTGGGGAGGGGGCTTTCCGCACCATTATCGTTTCGGCGCATGCTGAACAGGCGGTGCGGGCATTCGATTTCGGCGTGCTGGATTTTGTCGCCAAGCCGTTCAGCCAGTTGCGCTTGCAGCAGGCATTCCAGCGCTTTGCCGATAGTGCTGGCCAGGCGCGGGCGCGCTCGCTGCTGGTGAAGAAGATGGGAGGGATTGAATTGCTGCCCGTAGATAAGATCTGCCATGTTCGCGCGGATGGGCACTACTCGCAGGTGCGGATGTGTGACGGCAGCTGCCATTTCCATGACAGCTCGCTTGACCGGCTGCTGGAGGCCCTGCCGCCGCATTTCCTGCGTGTGCATCGGTCTTATGCGGTGAATTTGCAGCACTTTTCGCGGCTGCAGATTGAAGCTGGCGGCAAGTATTCGATCGACACGCATTTCGCCAGTGGTATTCCGGTTTCACGGAGTTTGTATCCGGTCGTGCGAAATGCGCTGACGAACCTCTGAGGTAGCGCAAACTTGCAGCATTCGGGCGGGCGGACAATCAGACGTCCATGTCCGTTCCGGGAGGCCTCTATGTCGCAGAGCTTGCTTGACGATCAATCGTGCAGGTCGGAAGATGGGGAAGGAGTCCCGCTTCAAGCACTGGAGAAGAAGGTGGATGCCTTGAGTTACGAGTTGTCATTGTTGCGCCAGCATATGGACAGTGGCTTTGCCCTTGTGCGTGCCGACACTGCGACGCGTTTTGCCGAGCAGGACTTGGCCATCGCCAAGCGCTTTGCCGAGCAAGATCTGGCGATCGCGGAACGCTTTGCGAAACAAGACTTAGCCATCGCGGAACGCTTTGCCGAGATGGAGCGGCGCCAGCAAGCCAATATGCAAGCGCTGGCCAACCAGCTTCAAGCGCAAATGGTTGAAATGGACAAGCGGCAGGAGGCGCGCCAGGTCGAAATGTCGCGCCGACAGGATGCTTTCAGCCGCTGGATGGTAGGCTTGACGATGGCCGTGGTCGTCCTTGTGGCCCACATGGCCAGCCGCCTTTTTTAAGCCTGGTGCCGGTAGCGCAGGCAATCCAGTAGCCGGCCGGCGACGCGGGCCTGGTAAGGGGAGGGGCCTGCGAGGGTAAATCCGGCGCGCTCCAGGACGCGAGTGGAGGCAGCGTTGGCGACTGTCACATGAGCGTCGAGTCCAGTTAGCTGCCACTGGCCGTAAGCGAGTTCCATCAGGTGGCGCAATGCCACGCTGGCCAGGCCCCGGCCGCAGGCGTCTGCAGCAATACGATACCCGACTTCAGCACGGTGGGTGGCCGGGTTGATATCTTTCAGGTTGCAGCGACCAAGGATGGCGCCGTCGTCAGCGACCAACAAACATGGATGCATGCTGCCAGCCGCATGGCGGTCGAGGTAGTCGTCGACATGGGCGGCAACCCCGGCCAGGCTATAGAAGTCCGGTGAGCGCGCGTCCACGTGCGACTCGAACCAGGTGCGATTGGCGTGCTCGAACGCCAGGAGTGCCGGGACATCGGTTGGGCGGATAGTGCGGATTAGCATGACGAAATCGGCATAATGCGGGTATGATCGGGGCGAAAAAAAACCCCGCGGGGCGGGGCTTTTCGTTGTCCGAGGCCAGGGATTAGCTGGACTGGATGTTGGAAGCTTGCTTGCCTTTAGGGCCTTGCGTGACTTCGAACTGAACTTTTTGACCTTCTTTCAGGGTCTTGAAGCCGTTCATGTTAATAGCGGAGAAGTGTGCGAACAAATCCTCACCGCCATCATCAGGAGTGATGAAGCCAAAACCTTTGGAGTCATTGAACCACTTAACGGTACCAGTTGCCATTTTAAAAAAACTTTCAATAAAAACGAATCACACGAGCCATAAAAGCAAGAAGCTTCCTGCCCCCTCCTCGACAACTCACTTCTTACCAACACATGTACATATCTGCACAAAGTCGATATCGCATTGTTGGCGGAACAATTTTTAATGTCAAGCGCTTTCACTAGCACACGGTGAGATTTTTGCAACAGCTATTTCGGCTGCACTTGATTTTGGCCAACTCTGCCGCCATCTGCGGTGATCGGCGAAAACGCGTAAGATAAGTACTGGTGGAAATGCCCCCCTAAATGGGCGTTGCATCTAGTCTGAAAGCATTAGAATATAAGCGTATGGCAACCAAGCATGAAACAGAAACCGTCCTGGAACGGCAGGCGATTAAGCCGCCACCTATGTACCAGGTGGCGCTACTCAATGACGACTACACTCCCATGGAGTTCGTAGTGGCCATAATCCAGGAGTATTTCAATAAGGACCGGGAAACGGCCACGCAAATTATGCTGAGTGTGCATCGCTATGGCAAAGGCGTGTGCGGCGTTTTCTCTAAAGATATAGCTTCAACCAAAGTGGAGTTTGTGTTAACGCATGCACGCAAGGCGGGGCACCCCCTGCAATGTGTGATGGAGGAAGTATGATTGCGCAGGAATTAGAAGTAAGTTTGCATATGGCGTTTGTCGAGGCGCGGCAAGCACGGCACGAGTTCATCACCGTGGAACACCTGCTGCTGGCCTTGTTGGACAATCCATCGGCAGCCGAGGTGCTGCGCGCCTGCGCGGTGAATATTGAAGACCTGCGCAAGACGCTGACCAACTTCATCGGCGACAACACGCCGACCGTGCCGGGCACCGGCGAGGTGGACACCCAGCCAACCCTGGGCTTCCAGCGCGTGATCCAGCGCGCCATCATGCACGTGCAGTCGGCTTCCAACGGCAAGAAGGAAGTAACCGGCGCCAATGTGCTGGTGGCGATCTTCGGCGAGAAGGACTCGCACGCGGTGTACTACCTGCACCAGCAGGGCGTCACGCGCCTGGACGTGGTCAACTTCATCTCCCACGGCGTGCGCAAGGACCAGCAAATGGATTCCGGCAAAGCTTCCGAGGGCGTGGAAGAGGGCGCCGCACCGGAAGGCCAGGCCAAGGAGTCGCCGCTGGACCAGTTCACCCAGAACCTGAACAAGTCCGCCGCCGAAGGCAAGATCGACCCGCTGATCGGCCGCGAGGACGAAGTGGACCGCGTGATCCAGGTGCTGTGCCGCCGCCGCAAGAACAATCCGCTGCTGGTGGGCGAGGCCGGCGTGGGCAAGACCGCCATCGCCGAGGGTCTGGCGTACCGCATCACCCAGAACGACGTGCCGGAGGTGCTGTCCAATGCCGTGGTCTATTCGCTCGATATGGGCGCGCTGCTGGCCGGCACCAAGTACCGCGGCGACTTCGAGCAGCGCCTGAAGGCGGTGCTGAAGCAGCTGAAGGACAACCCGAACGGCATCCTGTTCATCGACGAAATCCACACCATCATCGGCGCCGGTTCGGCCTCGGGCGGTACGCTGGATGCGTCCAACCTGCTCAAGCCTGCGCTGGCCAACGGCCAGCTGAAATGCATCGGCGCGACCACCTTCACGGAGTTCCGTGGCGTGTTCGAGAAGGACCATGCATTGAGCCGCCGCTTCCAAAAAGTGGACGTGAACGAGCCGACCGTGGAGCAGACCGTGCAAATCCTGCGCGGCCTGAAATCGCGCTTCGAGGAGCACCATGGCGTGAAATACTCGTCGTCGGCGCTGTCGACGGCGGCTGAACTGGCGGCGCGCTTCATCAACGACCGCCACCTGCCGGACAAGGCGATCGACGTGATCGACGAGGCGGGCGCCGCCCAGCGCATCCTGCCGAAGTCGAAGCAGAAGAAAACCATCGGCAAGACCGAGATCGAGGAAATCATCTCCAAGATCGCGCGTATTCCGCCGCAAACCGTCAACCAGGACGACCGCAGCAAGCTGCAGACCATCGATCGCGACCTGCGCAATGTCGTGTTCGGCCAGGATCCGGCGATCGAAGCGCTGGCATCGGCGATCAAGATGGCGCGCGCCGGCCTGGGCAAGCAGGACAAGCCGATCGGCTCCTTCCTGTTCTCCGGTCCGACCGGCGTCGGCAAGACCGAGGTGGCCAAGCAGCTGG
Source organism: Pseudoduganella guangdongensis (assembly GCF_009857475.1). GTDB lineage: Bacteria > Pseudomonadota > Gammaproteobacteria > Burkholderiales > Burkholderiaceae_D > Rugamonas > Rugamonas guangdongensis. Next base: position 40,634 of record NZ_WWCJ01000024.1, read on the forward strand.
CCTTCATCCTGGGTATTGAGCTGATCCGCTTCGACATGTCCGAATACATGGAGCGCCATGCGGTGAGCCGCCTGATCGGCGCGCCGCCGGGCTATGTGGGTTACGACCAGGGCGGCCTGCTGACCGAGGCGGTCACCAAGAAGCCGCACGCGGTGCTGCTGCTGGACGAGATCGAGAAGGCGCATCCGGATATCTTCAATATCCTGCTGCAGGTGATGGACCACGGCACGCTGACCGACAACAACGGCCGCAAAGCCGACTTCCGCAACGTGATCATCATCATGACCACCAATGCGGGTGCGGAAAGCCTGCAGAAGCGCTCGATCGGCTTCACCGACAGCAAGGAAGCGGGCGACGAGATGGCGGACATCAAGCGCATGTTCACGCCGGAGTTCCGCAACCGCCTGGATTCGATCATCAGCTTCCGCGCGCTGGACGAGGAGATCATCCTGCGCGTCGTGGACAAGTTCCTGATGCAGCTGGAAGAGCAGCTGCACGAGAAAAAGGTGGAAGCGATCTTCAGCGAGAAGCTGCGCAAGTTCCTGGCGAAGAAGGGCTTCGATCCGCTGATGGGCGCGCGTCCGATGTCGCGCCTGATCCAGGATATGATCCGCAAGGCGCTGGCCGACGAACTGCTGTTCGGCCGCCTGGTCAGCGGCGGGCGCGTGATCGTCGACCTGGACGACGCGGAAGCGATCAAGCTGGAGTTCCCGGAGCCGGATGCGGCGCCGACCCCGCCGCCGGAAACCGTCGAAGTCGAATAAACCGGCATAGCGCCGCAAAAACCCGCTCACAGAGCGGGTTTTTTATTGCACAATCGTGAGCGGTTTAATCATCTTTTATAAACGTAATGAATAAATCCATCCTGCTTTCGCTTGGCCTGCTGGCCGCCACAGCCGGCGCCCATGCCGCCGACCCATATGTCCGATTCCCCGCCGTGCGCGGCGACACGGTGGTCTTCACCGCCGAAGGCGACCTGTGGAAAGCCGGCGTCGCCGGCGGCCCGGCGCAACGCCTGACCACGCATGCCGGTTCCGAGACCCAGGCCGCCATTTCGCCGGACGGCCAGTGGCTGGCCTTCGTGGCCAGCTATGAAGGCGCGCCGGAAGCCTACGTCATGCCGCTGGCCGGCGGCCTGCCCAAGCGCCTGACCTTCGCCAACGAGAATGTGCGCGTGCTGGGCTGGACCGCCAAGGGCGAGGTGCTGGTGGCGCTGCCGACCCAGACCGGCCCGCGCAACCGCTGGGAAGTGGCGGCGCTGCAGCCCGACACCCTGGCGCGCCGCAGCTTCCCGGTGGCCGACGCCAACGACGCGGTGCTGGACGATGCAGGCAAGACGCTGTATTTCACCCGCCTCGGCCTGCTGATGACCGGCGACAATGTGCGCCGCTACCGCGGTGGCGCGACGGCCCAGCTGTGGCGCTACGACGTGGACGGCGGCGGCGAGGCGCGCCCGGTATTCCAAGGCGACACGGCCAATTTCAAACGCCCGATGTGGTGGAAGGGCCGCCTGTACTTCGTCAGCGACCGCGACGGCGCCGACAATATCTGGTCCGCCAACGCGGACGGCGGCGACCTGCGCGCGCATACCCAGCACAAGGACTGGGATGTGCGCAACGCCGCGCTGGGCGACGGCCGCATCGTCTACCAGCTGGGCGCGGACGCGCAGCTGCTGGACCTGGACAGCGGCGCCACCCGCGCGCTGAAGGTGTCGCTGCTGTCGGACTTCGACCAGCAGCGCACGCGCCAGGTCCGCTCGCCGCTGGAGGCCCTGACCAATACCGCGCTGTCGGCGCGCGAGGAGCGCGTGGTGCTGACCGCGCGCGGGCGCGTCAGCATTGCCGGCACCGGCAGCCTGCGCCGGGTCGAGATCGCCATCCCGGAAGGCGCGCGCGCCCGTGACGCGGTCTTCAGCCACGACGAGAAATCGGTCTACGCCATCGTCGACACCAGCGGCGAGAACGAGATCTGGAAGTTCGCCGCCGACGGCTCCGGCAAGGCCGAGCGCCTGACCACCGACGGCAACAACCACCGCTGGGCGATCTACCCTTCGCCGGACGGCAAGTGGCTGGCGCACAATGACAAGAAAGGCCGCATGTGGCTGCTGGACCTGGCCACGCGCGTGAACACCCTGGTGGACGACGCCGGCAAGGCGGCCGGCATCGACCAGCACGACCCGGCCGTGTGGTCGCCCGACAGCCGCTACCTGGCCTTCGTGCGCTCCGACACGGACGCGCAGCGCGACCAGGTCGGCCTGTACGCGGTGGAGGGCAAGCAGCTGGCCTTCGTGACGGGCGACCGCTATCCGTCCGAGTCGCCGGTGTTCTCGCCGGACGGCCGCTGGCTGTACTTCCTGTCGGCGCGCAATTTCACGCTGGCCAACGGCTCGCCATGGGGCGACCGCAATATGGGCCCGGTGTTCGACAAGCGCGTCGGCGTGTTCGCGCTGGCCCTGCAGCCGGGCAACCGCTTCCCCTTCAAGCCGGACGATGAGTTGAGCAAGGCGGGCGCCAAGCCGGCCGAAACGCCGGAGGAGAAGGCGGCGGAAAAGGCGGTCGAGAAGGCGGTCGAGAAAGTGGCCGACGCCAAGGCCGACAAGGCGGCCGGTGGTGTGCCTGCCAAGCCAGGCGCGCCGGCCAAGCCTGCGCTGCCGGCCATCGTGTTCGCCGGCCTGGCCGAGCGCGTGTACGAAGTGCCGCTGGCTCCCGGCAATTACCGCGACCTGGCGGTGGACGACAAGCGCCTGTATTTCCTGGAGCGCGAGGGCAGCGACGGCCGTTCCACGCTCAAGACGCTGGCCATTGCGCGCAACAATCCGCAGCCGGAAGTGTTTGCCGCCAATGTGCGCAGTTTTGAGCTGTCCGGCGACCGCAAACGCGTGTTCTACCGCAGCTTCTCGGCCAGCGGCCCGGGCGATATGCTGATCGTGGACGCGGGCGCCAAGCAGCCGGCCGACATCAGCAAGGCCAAGGTGCGCGTGGAGGATTGGACCTTCGTCTCCAACCCGCGCCTGGAATGGAAGCAGATGTTCAACGACGCCTGGCGCATGCACCGCGATTTCCTGTACGACGCCAAGATGCGCGGCGTGGACTGGAACCTGGTGCGCTCCAAGTACACGCCGCTGGTCGAACGCGTGACCGAGCGTGCGGAGCTGAACGACATCCTGGGCATGATGGTGGCCGAAGTCGGCGCCCTGCATTCGCAGGTGCAGCCGGGCGATATCCGCCGTCCCGCGCCGGAGGGCAGCCCGGCCGGCCTGGGCGCCGTGCTGGCGCGCACCGCCAAGGGCTACCGCGTCGAGCATGTCTACCGCACCGAGCCCGAGCTGCCGAATGCGCGCGGGCCGCTGGCGCAGCCGGACGTGGACGTGCGCGAGGGCGACACCATCACCGCCGTCAACGGCAAGCCGGTGCTCGAGGCGCGCGATATTTCCGACCTGCTGCTGAATCAGGCCGACAAGCAGGTGCTGCTGAACGTGGTCACGGCCAAGGGCGCGCAGCGCTCGGTGATCGTGACGCCGGTGGCGCAGGCGCGCCATGCGACCCTGCGCTACGGCGACTGGGAGCAAAGCCTGGCGCGCAAGGTGGATGAAGCCTCCAAAGGCCGCATCGGCTACCTGCACCTGCGCGCCATGGGGCCGAACGATATCGCCACCTTCGCGCGCGAGTTCTACGCCAACGTCAACCGCGACGGCCTGATTATCGATGTGCGCCGCAACCAGGGCGGCAATATCGACAGCTGGATCATCGAGAAGCTGCTGCGCAAGGCCTGGGCTTACTGGGCGCCGCCGTCGGGCCGCACCTATCCGAATATGCAGAACACCTTCCGCGGCCACCTGGTGGTGCTGGTCGATGAGCTGACCTATTCGGATGGCGAAACCTTCGCGGCCGGCGTCAAGTCGCTGGGGCTGGCGCCGCTGGTCGGCAAGCGCACGGCCGGCGCCGGCGTCTGGCTGAGCGACCGCAACCGCCTGAGCGACAACGGCATGGTGCGCGTGGCGGAGAACGGCCAGTTCAGCGAGGCCGACGGTCAGTGGCTGATCGAGGGCGTGGGCGTGTCGCCGGACGTGGAGGTGGACAACCTGCCGCACGCCAGCTACAAGGGGCAGGACCGCCAGCTGGACGTGGCGATCGAAATGCTGCAGAAGAAGCTGAGAGAGCAGCCGGTCAGGCCGCTGCAGCCGCAAGCCATTCCGGCCTTGAAATAAGCGCTAGAAGTCCTGTAGTTGTTTGAGCGCCGCCGCCCGGCGGCGCGATACTTCCACCGCCATGTCGTCCAGGCGCAGGGTCAGCCCGCCGCCGTCCGCGTTGTCGATGCCGCGCACGGCCGCCAGGTTGACGATGTGGCGGCGGCTGGCGCGGAAAAACTGCTGCGGATCGAGGCGCTGCTCCAGTTGCAGCAGCGAGCGCGCCAGCAGCGGCCTGGCGTCGTCGAAATAGAGGCGGGTGTAGTTGCCCTCCGACTCGAACAGGCGGATATCCTCCAGCTTGACGAACCAGCAGCGTTCACCATCGCGGATAAACAGCTTGCGCGGCGCGCTACTGGGCGCGGGCGCCATGCCCAGGCGCGCGGCGGCCCGCTCCAGGGCGGAGGCCAGGCGCTGCGGCTCGATCGGTTTCATCAGGTAGTCCAGGGCGCTGGCTTCGAAGGCTTGCAGGGCGTACTGGTCGAAGGCGGTGGTGAAGATCACTTCCGGCGCATCGTCCAGCGCGGCCAGCAGGTCGAAGCCGCTGCCGCCCGGCATTTGCACGTCCAGCAGCAGCAAGTCCGGCTGCAGCGCCGCCACCTGCAGCGCCGCCTCGGCCGCATTGGCCGCTTCCCCCACGATCTGCACCCCCGGATGGCTGGCCAGCATGCGCCGCAACTCGGCGCGCGCCAGGCGTTCGTCGTCGACAAGCAGGACGCGCATGATGCGGGTGTGTTCCATGGTGAGAAATTTATCGGATGATTTGGTCGATGTGAGCATACATCCTTACCGGAATGCCTGCCACGTCCAGCTGCAAGGCGCCGTCGCCGGACTGGCTGATGCGGCGCACGTCGGCCAGGTTGACGATATGGCGCGGGCTGGCGCGCATGAAGCGCAGTGGATCCAGCCTGGCTTCGATCTCGCGCAAGGGGCGCTGGATGAGCGGCGCCGCGCCTGGCAGGTAGGCGCGCGTGTGGCGGCCCTCGGCTTCGAACAGGCGTACGTCATCCTGCCGTACCAGCCAGCAGCGCTCGCCGTCGCGCAGCAAGAGCTTGCGCTGCTGGCGGCCGCCACCCATGCCGCGCCTGACGGCGACCCGCTGCAGCGCGGCGGCCAGGCGTTCGGTATCGATGGGCTTGAGCAGCGTGTCGGGCAGGCCGGGCCCGTGGCCGGTAGTGAATACCAGTTCCGGCGCGTCCTCGGTGGCGTCTGGCAGCGCCTCGTGCAAGTCGTAGCCGCTGCCGTCCGGCAGTTGTACATTCACCAGGGCCAGGTCCGGCGTGAGCAGCGCCGCCTGGGACAGGGCGCCGGCGATGCTGTCCGCTTCACCCACGATTTCCACGTCGGGGTGGACTGCCAGCAGGCGGCGCAGCTCCTGGCGCGCCAGCCGCTCGTCGTCAACGAGCAGCACGCGCATCATGCCGCCAGCGGGAAGTCGAGCGTGGCGCGCACCCAGCCGTCGCGCTCCACCAGTTCCAGGCTGGCGTCGCCGCCTTTGGCGTGCAGCAGCCGCTTGCGGGCATTGCCCAAGCCGATGCGCGTGGAGTTGCCCAGCATGGCCAGGGCGCCGCGGTTGGCCACCTCGATGGCGGCGCGGCCGCCGGCGTGGCGGGCGCTGATGCGGATCTCGCTCCCGCTGCTGCTTCGCTCCACGCCGTACTTGACGGCGTTTTCCACCAGCGTTTGCAAGGACATGGGCGGAATCGCCACCGTTTCCATGCCGGGCGCGATATCCAGCGCCACGCTCAGGCGTTCCTCGAAGCGAATCTTTTCGATCGCGAGGTACGCCTGCACGGCTTCCAGCTCGTCCTTCAGCGGCACGGTGTCGGCATAGCTGGAGGCCAGGGTGTAGCGCATCAAGGTTGCCAGCTGGTCCACCATGCGCGCGGCCGACTCCTGGTTTTCGAAGATCAGCGCGCGCACGCTGTTCAGGCTATTGAAGAAGAAGTGCGGGTTGACCTGGGCCTGCAGGGCCTTCAGTTCGGCATCCTTGGCCAGCACGTCAAGACGCAGCGCTTCCGATTCGAAGCGGTTGGCACGGCGCAAGGCGGTGGCGGCCATATAGGAGATCTGCCAGGCCATCATGACCCCGGTCCAGAACAAGAGCAGCATTGGCAGCCAGCTGCCGCTGTCGTCCTCTTTAAGCAGCACGCGCGCTATCAGGGCGACACATGCCGTTTGCAGCGGGCCGAGCACGAGCAGGGCGACCGCCACCTGGCGCCAATCCACGGCGCGCGTGTTCCAGCGGCGCCCTTTCAGGAAGCGGCGCCATAGGTCCGTCAACAGCAGGCCGGCGACGCCGTCCAGGATGCAGGTGGCGACCGCGCCGGGCCGCGTGAGGAAGGGACCGTTGGCCAGCATGACAAAGCCGATAATGCCGCTCCAGCCGAGGAGTTGCAGGGGCCAATACCAGTTGATGCGCGCCAGCAGGGGGGCTTTACTTGTTTGCATGATCGTTCGATGGGTTGTGTTCAGGCTGCGAGCGGGAAGCGCAAGGTGGCGCGCACCCAGCCTTCATGCTCGCTCAGGTCCAGGCTGGCCTGGCCGCCTTTGGCCAGCTCCAGGCGTTTGCGCGCGTTGGACAGCCCGACGCGGGTGGCGCCGGGGTTGGCGCGCAGCACGCCCTGGTTGGCGACCTCGATCACCGCGCCGGCTCCGTCCTGGCGGGCGATGATGCGGATCTCGCTGCCGGCCGACCGCGGCTCGACGCCGTACTTGACCGCGTTTTCGACCAGCGTTTGCAACGACATGGGTGGGATGGTGACGCCTTCCATGCCGGCTTCGATCTCGAAGCGCGCGCGCAGGCGTTCTTCGAAACGGATCTGCTCGATCGCCAGGTAGGCGCGCACCGCGCCCAGTTCCTGTGCCAAAGGCACACAGTCTGTGAAGGTGGACATCAGGGTGTAGCGCATCAGTGTTGCCAGCTGGTCGATCATGTTGGCGGCGTTGTCGCGGTCCTCGTACATCAGGGCGCGCACGCTGTTCAGGCTATTGAAGAAGAAATGCGGGTTGACCTGCGATTGCAGGGCGCGCAGTTCGGCATCCTTGGCCAGCACTTCCAGGCGCAGGGTTTCGGCTTCCAGCAGCAGCGCCTCGGCTTCCAGGCGCTGGTTGCGGCGCAGCGACAGGGCCGCCATGTAGGCGACGTTCCAGGCCAGCATGATGCCGCTCCAGAACAGCAGCAGCATCATGATCCAGCCCGGCGGCGCGCTGTTCCAGCCTCCGCCGGAAATAAGCTGGTCCATTGCCAGGTTGCTCGCCGCCTGGACGGTACCCAGCACCACGGTGGCGACCAGCGCGGCCGGCCAGGCCAGCGCTTGGCCGCGCGCCTGGCGCCGGCGGCACAGGCGGTGCCACGCCTCCGACAATAGCAGGCCGGTGGCGCCGCACCAGGCGGCCAACGGGAAATAAATGGTGCTCAGGGGACTGAACTGGTTGATGAAGAGGGCCGTGAACAGGGCGATGGCGCTCCAGCCAAGCACCTGCAACAGCCAATAATAGTGAGCGCGTTTCATGGGTGGGAGCATAACGCATCCCCCGCGCAGGCATGGCAGCGGCGTGACGAACGGTAGAAACGCGTGATGGGTGGTGTCAGCAGTAGCGCCGCAGGCGCCGCCGCATCATCAGCGGGTAGACGAACCACATGCCGATCAGCAGGATGAATGCCGCCAGGCCGCCGACCGCGCTGGCCCGGCTCGATTCCGTCACCATGTACAGCACCAGGGCAATGTCGAGCGATAGCCCGGCCGCCAGTGGCGCCAGGGCATAGCAGATGGCGCGCGAGCTGACCTTGATGGCATGCTGCGACACGCAGCCCGGTTCTGCCAGGCGGTGATAGGCGGCTGGCAACATGACCAGGGCAATCGCCACCACCACCAGCGCCAGGGCGGCAACATGGCAATCCTGGGCGTACAGCGGCAGGCGTTCGAAGCGGTCGTTGAAAACGGCGATGGTCTGGAAGCCGAACAGGGCCTGGATACCGGGCAGCATCATCCGCGCTTCCTCGATGATGCGCCCCATCTGCTCTTTCAGCGATTCTTGTTCGCTTGGATTGTCCATGGCGGCATTCTAGCTGGCCGCCGGGAAGGGGGGCGCGCGACTAGACGCTGCCTTCTTCGCGCAGGCGGCGCCACAGCGTGGTGCGGCTGATGCCGAGGTAATCGGCAGCGGCGTCACGCCGTCCGCCGAAGCGCGCCAGCACAGCGCTCACGCTTTCGCGCGGCGCCGGGCCTTGCCGTGCGGCCGGTGCGTCGGCCGTGGCGGCTACGGCCGCGAGGTGGCGCGCTGGTGCCGGTGCTGGCAGGGCGGCCGTCAGCTCGGGGGCCACGCCGGCGACAAAGTTCGGCGTCAGCGCCTGCAGCGGTTCGGCGGCCAGGAACAGGGCCAGGCGCTCGGTCAGGTTGCGCAGTTCGCGCACATTGCCGGGCCAGTCGTAGCGCAGCAGGAGCGGGGCGCAGGCCGCCAGTTCGGCGGCCAGGTTGGGATGGGCGCGCACGCCCAGGCTGGCCAGGGCGGTGCGCAGCGACCATTCAGCCAGCGGCAGGATATCGCTCGGGCGCTCGCGCAGTGGCGGCAGCGCCAGGCGCAGGACGGCCAGGCGGTAGAACAGGTCGGCACGGAAGCGGCCTTCGCGCACGCGCGCTTCCAGGTCGCAGTGGGTGGCGCTGATGATGCGCACATTGACCGGTATCGGGCGGGTGCCGCCGACCCGCACCACTTCGCGTTCCTCCAGCACGCGCAGCAGGCGCGTTTGCAGGGCCAGCGGCATTTCGCCGATTTCGTCGAGGAAGAGCGTCCCCCGGTTGGCCGCTTCGAACAGGCCGGCGTGGCCGCCGCGCCGCGCGCCGGTAAAGGCGCCTTCTTCGTGGCCGAACAGTTCGGACTCGAGCAGCGATTCGGCGATCGCGCCGCAGTTGACCGCCACGAAAGGCCGGTTGGCGCCGCCCAGCGTGCGCGGCGACTCGCGGTGGATGGCTTGCGCCACCAGTTCCTTGCCGCAGCCGGTCTCGCCCTGGATCAGTACCGTGGCGGGCGATTTCGCGTACAGCACGACGGCCTGCCGCACGCGTTCCATGGCATCGGATTCGCCGCGCAGGTCGGCCAGGCCGTGCTTGGCGCGCAGGGTGTCGGCCACCACCGGGCGCCGGTTGCGGCCCGTTTCCAGCTGCGCCAGGCGCGCCATTTCCAGCGCGTCGTCAAAGGCCTGGCGGATGGAGGCGGCGGAGTAGACGAAGACGCCGGTCAGTCCGGCTTCCTCGGCCAGGTCGGTGATCAGGCCCGCGCCGACAATGGCTTTGATGCCGGAGGCCTTGAGCTCATTGATCTGGGCGCGGGCATCTTCCTCCGTGGCGTAGGTGCGTTGCTCGATCGGCACGCCGAAAGTGGCGGCAAATTCGGCCAGCGCCGGCATGTCCTCCTGGTAGGTGATCACGCCGATGCGGTCGGATACCTTGCGCGCGCGCGCCAGCGCCTGCATGAAATCAAAGCCGCTGGCCTTGGCGATCACCACCGGCACCGACAGGCGGCCCTTCAGGTAGGCGGCGTTGGAGCCGGCCGCAATCACGGCGTCGCAGCGCTCCGTGGCCAGCCGCTCGCGGATATGGCGCGCCGCCTCGTCGAAGCCCAGGTTGATCGGCTCAATGTCGGCCAGGGCGTCGTATTCGAGGGTGATGTCGCGGAACAGCTCGGACAGGCGCGAGACGGAAACCGTCCAGATGACGGGCTTGTCGGCGGGGTCGAAGGGTAGGGGTGTCGAATGTCGCATGTTTCACCTGAAACGTTTCAGTGTTTCAATGTGAAACATTATACTCTGGTGCGCCTGTTGCAAGTGCTTGATTTTGCTGGCAACGCCGAGCTGGCATGGCGCTTGCAATAAAGGCGGCAAACAAACCTGTTTCCTGAAAGGACACCATGAGCCAACACTCCGCCGGCGCCGCCTTCCGCAAGGCCGTGCAAGAAGAATCCCCACTGCAGGTGGTGGGCGCGATCAATGCCAACCACGCCTTGCTGGCCAAGCGCGCCGGGTTCAAGGCGATCTACCTGTCGGGTGGCGGCGTGGCCGCCGGTTCGCTGGGCTTGCCCGACCTGGGCATCTCCAACCTGGACGACGTGCTGACCGACGTGCGCCGTATCACCGATGTGTGCGACCTGCCGCTGCTGGTGGACGTGGACACCGGCTTTGGCGCTTCCGCCTTTAATGTGGCGCGCACGGTGAAGTCGATGATCAAGTTCGGCGCAGCGGCCATGCATATCGAAGACCAGGTGGGGGCCAAGCGTTGCGGCCACCGTCCGGGCAAGGAGATCGTCACCAAAGGTGAAATGGTGGACCGTATCAAGGCTGCCGTCGACGCGCGCACTGACGAGAACTTCGTGATCATGGCGCGCACCGATGCGCTGGCCGTGGAGGGACTGGATGCGGCGATCGAGCGCGCCGTGGCGTGCGTGGAGGCGGGTGCCGACATGATCTTCCCGGAGGCGATGATTTCGCTGGATATGTACAAGCAGTTCGCCGCTGCGGTGAAGGTGCCGGTGCTGGCGAATATCACCGAGTTTGGTTCGACTCCGCTGTTTACCGTGGAGGAGTTGAAGTCCGCCGATGTGGGCCTGGTGCTGTATCCGCTGTCCGCCTTCCGCGCCATGAACAAGGCCGCCGAGAATGTGTACACCGCGATCCGCCGCGATGGCACCCAGCAGAATGTGGTCGACACCATGCAGACCCGCGCCGAACTGTACGAACGCATCAACTATCACGATTTTGAACAAAAGCTGGACGCGCTGTTTGCCGCCGCTAAGAAATAAGGAGACATAGACATGACCGACGCACCTACCTTCAAACCAAAAAAATCCGTCGCCCTGTCCGGCGTTGCAGCCGGTAACACCGCCTTGTGCTCCGTCGGCAAGACCGGGAATGACCTGCACTATCGCGGCTACGACATCCTGGACGTGGCCACCACCTGCGAATTCGAAGAAATCGCCTACCTGCTGGTGCACGGCAAACTGCCGAACGTGGCCGAACTGAAAGGCTACAAGAAGAAGCTGAAATCCCTGCGCGGCCTGCCGCAAGGCGTGAAGTCGGCACTGGAAGCGCTGCCTGCCTCCGCCCACCCGATGGACGTGATGCGCACCGGCGTCTCCGTGCTGGGCTGCTGCCTGCCGGAGAAGGACGACCACAATATCGCCGGCGCGCGCGATATCGCCGACCGCCTGATGGCATCCTTCGGCTCCATGCTGCTGTACTGGTACCACTTCAGCCACAACGGCAAGCGCATCGACGTGGAAACCGACGACGAGACCATCGGCGGCCACTTCCTGCACCTGCTGCACGGCGAAAAGCCGTCCGAAAGCTGGGTGCGCGCGATGCACACCTCCCTGATCCTGTACGCGGAGCACGAGTTCAACGCCTCCACCTTCACCAGCCGCGTCATCTCCGGCACCGGCTCCGACATCCACTCCGCCATCACCGGCGCGATTGGCGCGCTGCGCGGCCCTAAGCACGGCGGCGCCAACGAAGTGGCGCTGGACATCCAGCAGCGCTACGAAAACGCCGACGAAGCGGAAGCCGACATCCGCAACCGCGTCGCCAACAAGGAGGTGGTGATCGGCTTCGGTCACCCGGTCTACACCATCTCCGACCCGCGCAACGTGGTGATCAAGGAAGTGGCGCGCACCCTGTCGCAGGAAGCCGGCTCGATGAAGATGTTCGACATCGCCGAACGCCTGGAATCGACCATGTGGGAAATCAAGAAGATGTTCCCGAACCTGGACTGGTTCTCCGCCGTGTCCTACCACATGATGGGCGTGCCGACCGCCATGTTCACCCCGCTGTTCGTGATCTCGCGCACCTCCGGCTGGGCAGCCCACGTGATCGAGCAGCGCATCGACAACAAGATCATCCGTCCAAGCGCCAACTATGTTGGCCCTGAAGACCTGGCCTTCGTACCGATCAAGGACCGCAAGTAATCATGAACAGCCAATATCGCAAACAACTCCCAGGCACCAAGCTGGATTACTTCGACGCGCGCGAAGCGGTCGACGCGATCAAGCCAGGCGCCTACGCCAAGCTGCCGTACACCTCGCGCGTGCTGGCGGAAAATCTGGTGCGCCGCTGCGATCCAGCCAATTTGACCGCCTCGCTGCAGCAACTGATCGAGCGCAAGCGCGACCTGGACTTCCCATGGTTCCCGGCGCGCGTGGTGTGCCACGACATCCTGGGCCAGACCGCCCTGGTGGACCTGGCCGGCCTGCGCGACGCCATCGCGGAGCAGGGCGGCGATCCAGCCCTGGTCAACCCGGTGGTGCCAACCCAGCTGGTGGTGGACCACTCGCTGGCCGTGGAATGCGGCGGTTTCGATCCGGACGCGTTCAACAAGAACCGCGCCATTGAAGACCGCCGTAACGAAGACCGCTTCGACTTTATCAACTGGACCAAGAAAGCCTTCCAGAACGTCGACGTGATCCCGCCGGGTAACGGCATCCTGCACCAGATCAACCTGGAGCGCATGTCGCCGGTGATCCAGGTCACCGACGGCGTGGCCTACCCGGACACCCTGGTCGGCACCGACTCGCACACCCCGATGGTCGATGCGCTGGGCGTGATCGCGATTGGCGTGGGCGGCCTGGAAGCGGAAACCGTGATGCTGGGCCGCGCTTCCTGGATGCGCCTGCCCGACATCATCGGCGTTGAGCTGACCGGCAAGCCGCAGCCCGGCATCACCGCCACCGACATCGTGCTGGCGCTGACCGAATTCCTGCGCAAGGAAAAAGTGGTGTCGGCCTACCTGGAGTTCTACGGCGCCGGTTCGGCCGCGCTGACCCTGGGCGACCGCGCCACCATCTCGAATATGGCGCCGGAATTCGGCGCCACCGCCGCGATGTTCTCGATCGACGCGCAAACCATCAAATACCTGAAGCTGACCGGCCGCGACGACGCGCTGGTGGAACTGGTCGAGCAGTACGCCAAGCGCACCGGCCTGTGGTCGGACGACCTGGCCCAGGTGGAATACGAGCGCGTGCTGAGGTTCGACCTGTCGAGCGTGGTGCGTAATATCGCCGGCCCGTCCAACCCGCACAAGCGCGTGCCGACCAGCGAGCTGGCCGCGCGCGGCATTTCCGGCGTGGTGGAGAACGAGCCGGGCAAGATGCCGGACGGCGCCGTGATCATCGCCGCCATCACCAGCTGCACCAACACCAACAACCCGCGCAATATGATCGCAGCCGGCCTGCTGGCGCGCAACGCGAACAAGGTCGGCCTGCTGCGCAAGCCGTGGGTCAAATCCTCGCTGGCGCCAGGCTCGAAAGCGGTCACGCTGTACCTGGAAGAAGCAGGCCTGATGACGGAGCTGGAAAAACTGGGCTTTGGCGTGGTTGCTTATGCCTGCACCTCCTGCAACGGCATGTCCGGTGCGCTCGACCCGGCGATCCAGAAGGAAGTAGTGGAGCGCGACCTGTACGCCACCGCCGTCCTGTCGGGCAACCGCAACTTCGACGGCCGCATCCACCCATACGCCAAGCAAGCATTCCTGGCCTCGCCGCCGCTGGTGGTGGCCTACGCCATCGCCGGCACCATCCGTTTCGATATCGAGAAGGATGTACTGGGCCACGATGCCGCCGGCAAGGCAATCACCCTGAAGGACTTGTGGCCGAGCGACGAAGAGATCGACGCCATCGTCGAATCCTCCGTCAAGCCGGAACAGTTCCGCAAGGTGTACATCCCGATGTTTGCGCGCAGCGCCGACGCCGGCGAACGCGCCGACCCGCTGTACGACTGGCGCCCACAATCGACCTACATCCGCCGTCCGCCGTACTGGGAAGGCGCGCTGGCGGGCGAGCGCACGCTGAAAGGCATGCGTCCGCTGGCGCTGCTGGGCGACAACATCACCACCGACCACCTGTCGCCGTCCAACGCGATCATGATGGACTCCGCCGCCGGCGAATACCTGCACAAAATGGGCCTGCCGGAAGAGGACTTCAACTCCTACGCCACCCACCGCGGCGACCACCTGACCGCGCAGCGCGCGACCTTCGCCAACCCGACGCTGAAAAACGAGATGGTGCGCAACGCCGACGGCAGCATCAAGGCCGGCTCGCTGGCGCGCGTGGAGCCCGACGGCCAGGTCACCCGCATGTGGGAAGCCATTGAAACCTACATGGAGCGCAAGCAGCCGCTGATCGTGATCGCCGGCGCCGACTACGGCCAGGGTTCCTCGCGCGACTGGGCCGCCAAGGGCGTGCGCCTGGCCGGGGTGGAAGCGATTGTGGCCGAAGGCTTCGAGCGCATCCACCGCACCAACCTGGTCGGCATGGGCGTGTTGCCGCTGGAGTTCCAGCCAGGCGTGAACCGCCTGACCCTGGGCCTGGACGGCACCGAGACCTTCGACGTGATTGGCCAGCGTGCGCCGCGCGCCACCCTGACCCTGGTGGTGCACCGCAAGAACGGTGAACGCGTGGAAGTGCCGGTCACCTGCCGCCTCGATTCGTCGGAAGACGTGTCGATCTACGAAGCGGGCGGTGTGCTGCAGCGCTTCGCGCAGGACTTCCTGGAATCGGCAAAGGCAGCGTAATGGCACACAAACCGCAAATTAAGATCCCCGCCACCTATATGCGTGGCGGCACCAGCAAGGGCGTGTTCTTCCGGCTGCAGGACTTGCCGCAGGCCGCCCAGGTGCCGGGCAAGGCGCGCGACGACGTGCTGCTGCGCGTGATCGGCAGCCCCGACCCGTACGGCAAGCAGATCGACGGCATGGGCGGCGCGACGTCAAGCACCAGCAAGACGGTGATCCTGTCCGCCTCCACCCGCTCCGACCACGACGTGGACTACCTGTTCGGCCAGGTCAGCATCGACAAGGCTTTTGTCGACTGGAGCGGCAACTGCGGCAATCTGTCGGCGGCGGTGGGCGCCTTCGCCATCAGCGGCGGCCTGGTGCCGCCGGCCCGCGTGCCGCACGACGGCATGGCGGTGGTGCGCATCTGGCAGGCCAATATCGGCAAGACCATCATCGCCCACGTGCCGATGACGAACGGCGAGGTGCAGGAAACCGGCGACTTTGAACTGGACGGGGTTACCTTCCCGGCCGCCGAAGTGCAGCTGGAATTCATGGACCCGGCGGCCGAAGAAGAGGGCGCTGGCGGCTCGATGTTCCCGACCGGGAACCTGGTGGACGAGCTTGAAGTGCCGGGTGTCGGCACGCTCAAGGCGACCATGATCAATGCCGGCATTCCGACCATCTTCATCAATGCCGACGCCATCGGCTACACCGGCACCGAGCTGCAGGAAGCCATCAACGGCGACGCCGCCGCGCTGGCAAAGTTCGAAACCATCCGCGCCCACGGCGCGCTGCGTATGGGCCTGATCAAGGACGTGAGCGAAGCGGCCACCCGCCAGCACACGCCGAAGGTCGCCTTCGTCGCGCCGCCGGCCAGCTACGCCGCTTCCAGCGGCAAGCAGGTGGGGGCCGGCGATATTGACCTGCTGGTGCGCGCGCTCTCGATGGGCAAGCTGCACCACGCCATGATGGGCACCGCCGCCGTTGCCATCGGCACCGCAGCAGCGATTCCCGGCACGCTGGTCAACCTGGCTGCCGGTGGCGGCGAGCGTGAATCGGTGCGCTTCGGGCATCCTTCCGGCACGCTGCGCGTGGGCGCCCAGGCGACACGGGAAAACGGTGAATGGAGCGTGAAGAAAGCTATCATGAGCCGCAGCGCGCGGGTCTTGATGGAGGGCTGGGTCCGCGTGCCAGCCGAGTAAGCCAGGGCGCCCGGCCTGCGGGCCGGGCGCTTTATTCAACGTCCGATGTCGTCATCCTCGTCGTCGTCGTGGAATTTCCCCGGCGGGCTGTATTCACCGTTCTCCAGCACCTGGCACCAGCCAAAGGTGGTGTTGAACATGGCGAGGTCGGTGGCCACTTTGCAAAGGCAGGGAATGTTCTTTTGCCGGACCATGTCTTCTGAGACCAGGTTCTTGGGTAGTTGGATATGTAAATACAGGCTCACTGTAACTTCTGTTCTAGCGCGTCCAGCGTGCGCGGCACCGCCGCGCCAGCGCTGAGCTTGGCTTATTGCATTGATAGAGTCGAGCGCAGCGATAGTCATTTCAAAGTTGCGATCAGCCTGCGCACGTCAGAAGCGCGGGTACTCCGTTGTGCTGTCAACAGTTCCGATAACTCTTCCAACCGGCCCCTTGATGAGGCGGGCAAGGCCACCCCCAAATCGTCCAGTTGGCTTGCAGAAATGGCCGCCACATCGAGGTGGGGCGAATCAAGCAGCGCCGTCAGTACTCCTACCCCTTCCGCACTGCCCAAATCGCCAACCGCTTCGGCACATCGTTCCTGTACGCAGGCCGACAGCGATAATGCCCGCTCCTCCAGGTGGCGCCAATCGGCCGCAGCGAACCCCCTGAGGACTTCGCTTGCCATTTCGAGATGGTATTCAAACCAGGGCGTAGTTTGATTGCCGAGGAGGCGTTCGAATTCGTTGAAGGTGGATGTAGTCATTTTTCTTCCTTTATCTCTTCTTTCAAAGTCCGTTACCCCCGGTCGGGAAAGACGACGTGATGACGCCATTCTCCGTAATTACCTGCCACTCAACGCCATCGATCACCTTGGTGTGCAACAGTCTGGTTACTCCATTTGATTGACCGAGCAGGGTGCCTGGTGCCGCAGCAGTAGTATGTCCCGCCCGCAGAATGTCGGCATTAGTCCAGCTGGGCGGTGCAATCGTATGTGTGTTAGGTGACTTTCCTTTAGACCAGCCCCACGTTCCATCTTTGCGCACAATCATCATTTTAAAGTCTTTCACCGAGATAGTTCCGTCGGGATTGACGACTGTTTTATCGTGACTCATTTGGTAGTGGGGAGAGTTCAGTACATCGGGAGAATGCCCACCAATAATGTTATTGGTTCCTGGCTTGGATGCGCCGAACAAGATCTTGGAATCGATTTTCGATAGAGGTCCGATGAAATCCGGATCGCCCGGGATCGGTGGCCGTTTAGGCGTGCTGAGTCCCTCCGCTGCCAAGTTTGTTGGCGGTTTGCCGCCAGCCACCTTCCAGTTGGCGACGTACTTCCCCCCAAGCCATCCCCCCAGCAGACTGCCACCCAACATCGACCACTTCTGTCCATCTGATCCTTCGCCGAAGATCTCTGCGCCAAGCAGGCTGCCCCCCAAGCCTCCTGCAACGCCACCAACGATGCCACCGATGGCCAAAGCGGGACCAGCAAGTACGACCGCAGCACCGGCCCCGACGACGAAGAGCGCGACATGAACCCAAGTCGGCACCAGGTCTTCGGCATGGATCTCGTCGGTCTGCACGGTCGGTCCGCCGACATGCACATTGGCGGAACCCTTGGTGATGACAGCGCTGCAGGTGGTCTTGTCATCCACCCTGGCGGCCGGCATGCCGTTGATGAAGACCGTTCCACTGCCGGTCGCCACTTTTTCCGTGTCCGTATGCTTGTCGCACTTCGCCGTGTCAAGGTGGGCGCGGATGGCGCGCAAGCCGTTGGTGAAGACATTGGCCGAGCCGGCGGCGGTGATCTTGCCCACTTCCTCCTTGGGCGCCCAGCTCATGGTGCTCATCATCTCGCCCAGGCCGGCGCCCGCCGCCGCAGCGCCGCCGACGATGGCCACCGCCGCCAAGCCGCCAGTGCCGACGATGGCCACCGCCGCCACCGCGATCGCGGCGGCAGCCAGCAGGCCGCCCAGCAGCCAGCTCATGGTCGGGCTATGCCCGATCGGGTCATTTAGCCTTGCCGCCTGCGCCATGGCTAGCCGGCCTGCTGCTCGAGGAAGCTGCGCACGGCCGCCAAGTGCGGCAGGCCCGGCACGTCCAGGGGAGGGTCGTAGATGGCCGCCAGGTGCAGGTTGTCGAGCAGGCTGCCGGCGTCAGGATCGGGGTCGGCGGCCAACTGGTACATGCCGGTGTTGCGCAGGCCCGGATCATAGGAGTTGGGTGCGGTGAAATAGGGTTGCAGGCGGTTGCCGGCGGCGTCGAAGAAGGCCCACGTGTCGAGCTCCACTTCGCGCGCATCGGTCCTGCGGCAGGCGTCGCCTTGGTTGGCAAAGACATGCAAGCTGCGGCGGCGCGCGGAGAGCGCAAAGGTGTAGGGCTGGGTCGCCACCGGCGCCTTGCGCTTGGCGGCGGCGGCGGCGGCGTCGAGCGGATGGCGCAACGTCATGCTGGCGAGGATGTTGTCGAAGGCCGCATTCCATTCTTCGTTGAATGGACTGAGGCAGGTGGCAGCCACCAGCATGGCCTGGCGGCTGCCCGGCTCCGCCCCTTGCACCAGCACCACGGCCTGGCGCTGGTGCATGAAGTTGCCATCTTTGCGCCAGCTGTAGGCCAGTTCGATGGCGGGAGAGCCGCCGACCTGGCTGTCCTTCATGCCGCGCAGCTGGAAGCGGGGCAGGGCGCGGCCCATTTCCTTGAGCAGGCGGTCGCCGAAGTCCGCCAGCGTTTCGTCCGCCGGGACATCGGCATGGGAGATCACGAGGCTGAATTCACTCGGGCCATTTTCGTTCAGCACAAACATGTGCATGGTTTTGTCTTTGAGCTGCGGCGGCAGCTCGAATGCGGCGCTGTTGGTCTGGTATTGCATGGCTGCGTACTCCTACTTGTTCAAATCGATCCGGTCGCTGCCGATGATGTCGACATGCTTGCCCTGGATGGTGATGGTGCCGTCGGCGCGCAGCTCGATCTTGCTGGCGCCGACTTGCAGGGTAATGTCGGTGCTGGCAGTCAGGTGGATATGCTGGGTGTCCGATTTGATGTCGACGTGCTTGTTGGCAGCCAGCTCGGCGTGCGCGGTTTCCGCCTTGAGCGCGACGTGCTTCTTGGCGGTGGCGGCGATATGCTCGGTTTCCGCTTTCAGCTCGACGTGCTTGTTGGCGGTCAGGGCGATATGGTCGGTTTGCGCCGTCAGCGCGATGTGCTGCTTGGCGCGCAGGTCGATGAAAGCCGTTTCCGACACCATTTCGATCTGCTGCTTGACCGTATTGCGCTGGTAGCCCTGGGTCACCGCATTGGTTTGGTGGGGACCGTTGACGGTGGTGGCCTGGGCGTTCTGCACGGTGGTGACCATGTCCTTCTGCGCGTGGATGTTGATCAGCTCCTTGCCCTTGGCGTCGTGGATCACCATTTCGCTAAAGCCGCCGCCGCCCGGTGTGGAGCGGCTCTTGAAGCCCATCATGTGGGCGCCTTCGGGCAAGGCGTAAGGCGCCGGCTGGTCGGCGTTGAACAGGCGGCCGGTGCAGACCGGGCGATCCGGGTCGCCCTCCAGGTAATCGATCAGCACTTCCTGGCCGACGCGCGGGATGGAAACGGTGCCCCAGCCCTTGCCCGCCCAAGGCTGCGAGACGCGAATCCAGCAGGAACTCGATTCATCGCGGCGGCCGTAGCGGTCCCAGTGGAACTGCACCTTGATGCGCCCGTATTGGTCGGTGTGGATTTCCTGTCCCTTGGGCCCGACGACGGTGGCGGTCTGCGGGCCGGGCATGCGTGGCGGCTGGTGCGCGCGCACCGGGCGGTAAGGGATTTTGCGGCGGATAGCGCTGAAGCTGTTGCGGTAGACATCCTCCTGCCCGCTGGCGAAGTAATTGTTGCGGCAGTCAAGCCGCACCCCGATCACAAGGAAGTCGTTATCTTTTTCGTCCGTCACATCGAACCAGTGATGGCCGAGCAGTTTGAAGCTATGGCCCGGCACCAGGCCGCGGCAGTCGGACTCGCCGGCAAACACCTTGGCCTGCCACTCCAGCGCTTCCATCCGCTGCTGGGCCTCGCGTTCGCCGCTGTCGCGGTCCTTATAAGAGAAGGCGGGATTGCCGTCGTAAACTTCCAGCGTTGGCACATCGCCCTGGCGCACTGCGGTTGGCAGCTCCACGTACTGCACGGTATTGGGCGACTTGAAGTCGAAGGTGTTGAGCGCCACCTTGGTCGGCTGCAGCACGCGCCGCGCGCTGAGGGCGGTGACGGCGTCGCACGCGCGCCAGCGGTTGCCGCCGTTGAACTCCACCTCGGCATGGGTCGCCTGCGGCGGGCAAAAGCTGCTGTTGCGCGAATCGTCGCTGATCACCATTACATGGCCTGCTGCGCTGTGCTCGAAGTAGTAGAACAGGCCGTGTTTCTCCATCAGGCGGCTGACGAAGTGTTCGTCCGTTTCGTCGTACTGCACGATGTAGTTCTGCGACTGGTAGTGGCGCGCGGTCCTGAACTCGTAGGCCGCCAGGCTGCCGTAGTCGCCGCGGAAGATTTGCTCCAGCACATCGAGCACGCTGGCGTCCTGGAAGATGCGCGAGTTGATGCGGCGCTGCAGGAAGGCCAGCCAGGGCACGATCTCGGCATGGTAGAAGGCAAAGCCGCCATCCGAATGCGTGAAGCCGAAAACGTTGACGTAGCCATTGACGTAGTGTTCGCTGCCGTCCGCCTGGCGCACCCCGACGCTGACATTCTTTCCCAGCAGGTCTTGCAGGTCGATGCTGGCGCTCTTGGCAAGCAGGCGCAGGGTGAAACGGTAGGGCGCCGATAACGCCGCTTCGCCGGTCAGCGATT
Organism: Pseudoduganella guangdongensis; assembly: GCF_009857475.1. Classification (GTDB taxonomy): domain Bacteria; phylum Pseudomonadota; class Gammaproteobacteria; order Burkholderiales; family Burkholderiaceae_D; genus Rugamonas; species Rugamonas guangdongensis. The sequence continues at coordinate 61,360 of NZ_WWCJ01000024.1, forward strand.
CGACCAGCAAGGTCTTCTCGCCGTCCAGCGGCGCGTAGAAACGCAGCAGCCGGCTGCCTTCGTGGAAAGCGGCAAAGGGCGCGCTTCCTGCGGCCTGCTGCAGGGCCGCCAAGTGCGGTTGCGCCGGCGCGAACTGCGGCGCGGGCGACATGAAGTCCTGGATGGCCAGGCCGGCCAGCGGGTGCTCTTCAAGCTGCAGCGCTGTGGCGGCAACTTGCGTCGCCTCGCGCGGCAGCTCGGTTTTGACGGCAAGCGCCGCGGCCGCCGCGGGTAAGGCGGCTTCGGCCAGCCTGCCGGCCAGCACTGGTACGGCGCCAGCATTGCGCATGGGCGGTGGCGCCAGTGCTGTCCTGCCATCTAATGGGCCAAACGACATTTGGGCAACTCCTATCGATATGCAAGTACTTGCTAAATAAGCAAACTTGCGGACGATAGCAAACTGCGCGCAAGTTCAACGCACGGTTGGGCGAGCAATGGCGGCCAGTGCTGCGCTGCGGAAAAACCCCATGTTTTTGTTGTAACAAGGCCCTGCGTCACTGGCTTTGCTTTGATTGGACAGTTTTGTACGCTATGATCGTCCGGATACCTCGTGAACCCGGCGTACATGAATTCTGTCTCGAGTACTGTAGAAGTGGTGGCAAGCGCTTTGCAACTGATCGGGATGCCCGCTTGCGCGTGCGATGCCGACGGCGTGGTATTCGCCTCGAATGAGGAATTCGAGGCTTTGCTCCAGGCCGACCCGCGCGGGCGCAATGTGCTGGAAGTGTTTGCGCGCCACGTGCGCGCCGAAGCCAGCGCCCAGTTGCATGCGGCCCTGGTCGATTCCGCTGCGCTGCCGCATATGGCACCGCGCACCGCTCCCAAATGGGACAGCGTGCTGACCAACGCCAGCGGCAATTATGTGGCCGTGCAATTGACCCTGAAGGCGCTGCCGGGCGGGCTGGAAGGCGGCGCCACCATCATCTTCAACGACATCAGCAGCGCCCAGCGCGACCAGCGCGCGCTGCGCAAGGCCATGCTGGAACAGCAGGCCATCCTGGAAAATGCCGCAGTCGGCATCATCCTCGCCAAGGGCGGTCACATCGTCGAATGCAATATGCGCGCCGCTGAAATGTTCGGCTACGCGCGGCACGAGCTGGAGACCGCGCCGAGCGCCGTGCTGTACCCGACGCTGGAAGAGGCGGAACGCATCCGCGACGAATACTACCCGCTGCTGGAGCAAGGCCAGTCCATCACCGTGGAATTGCAGCTGCGCCGGCGCGACGGTTCGCTGTTCTGGTGCCGCACCAATGGCCGCGCGCTCGACCCGGCCGACCCGCGCGAGGGCGTGGTCTTTATCCTGGAAGACACCAATGAGCAGCGCATGGCCACCGAGGCCATGGGCCGCCTGCTGCTGGAGCAGAAGGCGATCCTGGACAACGCCTCGGTCGGCATCCTGTTCACCAAGAATTCTGAAATCCTGACCGTCAATCCGCGCATGGCCGAGATGTTCGGCTATACCCAGGAGGAAATGCGCGGGCGCCAGGCGTCCCTGCTGTTCGAACGTCCGGAGCTGCATGCCGCATTCGGACTGCAAGCCGGCCCGCGCCTGGCCGCCGGCGAATTGTTCGAGGTGCGCGAAGCCCAGCTGGTGCGCAAGGACGGCAGCGTGATCTGGTGCCGCGTGCGCGCCAAGGCGGTGGACGAGGCGCATAACCAGGGCGGCACCATCTGGATCCTGGAGGACGTGACGGTGTCGCGCCAGGTGCAGATGGAGGTCGAGGCGATCATGACCAACGCCTCGATCACCATGCTGTTCACCAAGAACCGCGTGATCACGCGCTACAACCGCGGCTTTGCCGACATGTTCGGCTACCAGGGCGAGGAAGCGCTGGGCATGCCCGGCCGCACCATCTATCCGGACGACGAAACCTATGCCCGCGTTGGCGCCATCGCCGGACCGCTCCTGAGCCAGGGCAAGCACTTCCATTGCGAAACGCTGATGCGGCGCAAGGACGGCAGCGACTTCTGGGCGCAGCTGATCGGCTATGTGGTGAACCCGGAAGACCCGACCCAGGGCACGATCTGGATCATTGAAGACCGCACCGCGCAAAAGCACGACGAAGAGTCGCTGCGCAACGCGCTGCTGGAAAACCAGGCCATCCTGGACAGTGCGGTGATGGGCATTTCCGTATGCGAGCAGGGGCGCAACCTGCGTTGCAACGCCAAGATGGAAGAACTGTTTGGTTATGCGCCCGGCGAGATGACCGGCGTCAGCGTGCAGAGCTTCTATCCAACCCTGGCGGTCTGGGACGCGGCGCGCAAGGCCACGGAGAAGGATTTCCTGGCCGGCCACGCCAGCTCCTACGAATACCAGCTGGTGCGCAAGGACGGCAGCAGCTTCTGGGCGCGCCTGTCCGGCCGCCCCTTCGACATGGCCGACCCGAAAGGGCGCTCGGTCTGGCTGATCGACGACGTGACCTCGCGCCGCGAGGCCGCCGAGGCGGTGCGCCGCGCGCGCGATGAGTTGGAAGTGCGGGTGCTGGAACGCACCGCCGAACTGGCCGGCGCCAATGCCCAGCTGCAGGCCGAGATCGTCGAGCGGCGCCAGGCCGAAGCGCGCGTGCACCACATGGCCTACCATGACAGCCTGACCGGCCTGCCCAACCGCGCGCTGCTGGCCGACCGCCTGGACCGCGCCATGCTGGCCGCGCAGCGTTCGGAGCGCCGCCTGGCCGTCATGTTCCTGGACCTGGACCGCTTCAAGACCATCAACGATTCGCTTGGGCACATGACCGGCGACGCGCTGTTGAAGGAGGTGGGCGAGCGCCTGGTGGCCGCCGTGCGCGCCAGCGACACCGTGGCCCGCCTGGGCGGCGACGAGTTCGTGGTGCTGCTGCCAGGCATCCGCAACACGGAAGAATCGAGCCACGTCGCGCAAAAGATTATCGACACGCTGTCCGAACCGATCCCGCTGGAAGGACGGCTGCTGCACATCACGCCGTCGATCGGCATTTGCACTTATCCGGACGACGGCAATGACGTCGCGTCGCTGATGCGCAATGCCGACGCGGCCATGTACCACGCCAAAGCGTCCGGCCGCAACAACTACCAGTATTTCAACGAAGAGATGAACACGGCGGCGGCCCTGCATTTCGAAATGGAGAGCAGCCTGCGCTCGGCGCTGCAGCTGGGCCAGTTCGAGCTGCACTACCAGCCGATCATGGATATCGCCACGCGCCGCCTGGCCACGCTGGAAGTGCTGCTGCGCTGGCGCCGCCCGTCGAGCGGGCTGGTGATGCCGGACCAGTTCATCCCCCTGATCGAAGAGAACGGCCTGATCGTCCCGATTGGCGAATGGGTGCTGCGCCGCGCCTGCGAGCAAAGCATGGAATGGCAGCGCCAGGGCATGGCGCCGGTGCCGCTGGCGATCAACCTGTCGGCGCGCCAGTTCATGCACCGCGGCCTGGTCGACTCGATCCGCCGCACGCTGGACGACACCGGCATCGACCCGGCCCTGATCGAATTTGAAATCACGGAAACCGCGCTGATGCAGCACGGCGAACAGACCCTGGAAATCCTCGGCCAGATCAATGCCATGGGCATCCGCCTGTCGATCGACGACTTCGGCACCGGCTACTCCTCGCTGGCCTACCTGAAGCGCTTCCCGGTGCGCAAGATCAAGATCGACCGCGCCTTCATCAAAGACCTGGAAGAAAGCGCGGAAGACCGCGCCATCGTTGCCGCCATCATCGCCCTGTCGGACAGCCTGCAGCTATGCGTGGTGGCGGAAGGGGTGGAGACGGAAGGGCAGTATGAACTGTTGCGCCAGCAAGGCTGCACCTACGCCCAGGGCTACCTGTTCTCGAAACCGGTGCTCGGCGTGCGCGCCCAGCTCATGATGGAGCGTAAAAATGGGGACGTACCCCATTTTTCCGCCTAGCGGAAAATGGGGTACGTCCCCATTTTTTCTTAGCCGAGGGTGGCGATCACTGGTGCGTGGTCGGACGGTTGCTGCCATTTGCGCGGGGCGCGGTCGATCACGCAGGAGACGCAGCGCTCCTTGAGCGGGGCCGATAGCAGCACGTGGTCAATGCGCAGGCCTTTGTTCTTCTGGAAGCCCAGCATGCGGTAGTCCCACCAGGAGAAGGATTTTTCCGGTTGTTCGAACAGGCGGAAGGAGTCATGCAGGCCAAGGTCGATCACCGCCTGCAGCGCGGCGCGTTCCTTGTCGGAGCAGAAGATGTCGCCTTCCATGGCCGGGTCGTGGGTGTCGCGCACGTGCGGCACGATGTTGTAGTCGCCCAGCACGGCCAGGTGCGGGTTGCGCGCCAGCTCTTCGCCCAGCCAGTCGCGGAAGGCGGCCAGCCAGCCCAGCTTGTAGACATATTTGTCGGAGTCGAGCGCCTGGCCGTTCGGCACGTAGGCGTTGACGATGCGCATGCCGTTGATGGTCGCTGCCAGCACGCGCTGCTGTTCGTCCGGGTACCTGGGATTGTTCTTGACCACGTCTTCCATCGGGTGGCGCGACAGGATGGCCACGCCGTTATAGGTCTTCTGGCCGCTGAACGCCACCTGGTAGCCCATTTCCTCGATTTCACGGACCGGGAATTTGTCGTCGGTCAGCTTGGTTTCCTGGATGCACAGCACATCCACCGGGTTTTCACCAAGCCATTTCATAACGTGCGGCAAGCGAACGTTCAATGAGTTAACATTCCAGGTGGCCAATTTCATAACGATCTTTCAAGTTGCGTGGGCGCTGATCTTAACAATACTTGCTACGGTCTGTGAAGCTGTCGTTTTTGAGTCATGGAATGATTCTGCGGTGTCATCAAAATTGCGTAAACTTGTAGCAAAAAGGGTGCGCCGCAAAAATAATTTCCAATAGTGCTTCATAGTTATCAGATTGGTACTAAAATTACGCTATCAACAACCGTAAACGTAAGTAGACACAAAAGGTTGGTATCGAAGTTGTTTCCGCGAAGCTGGGTATTTTGCTTATTTACAACGGACAGAATGTTGTCCTGTGTCAATAAGTGGTAATATAGGGAAACTAATTCCGATTTAACAGGCACTGCAAACTAAAGGAATAACATGCGATCTGCATTCGAAGCATGGGCGCAGAAGGACGGCCAAATCGTCCGCCGGCGCGAAGACAAGCCAGACGAGTATCTGGTTTATGAAACGCAACGCCGTTGGCTGATCTGGCAAGCGGCGCTGGAACATGGCAAGTCGCCAGCGGGCCGCAAGTCGGCCAAGGAAGCGACTGCGGCGCGCGCCGCCGTGGCACAGCGACCAACCGCCATGGCAACAGCCGACGCCGAAGTGCGTAACCAGGTTCTGAACGAAGTCCTCGACGCGTTCCAGGGCATTGGGGGCGGCAATGGCATGGATGACATCCTGAATGTCATCCAGGGCCTCAAGCAGAAAAAAGCCCAATCGGGCGAATGAGTCTGCCTGCATGCCATCCAGGCTGAGCCGAGTGGCGTCCGCTGCATTCCTTGCAGCGGCGTTGGCTGGTTGCGCGACCTTGTTCGATTCGACCGAGCAGACCGTTTTGGTGCAGACCGTGCTGGACCACCAGCAGGTGTCTGGCATCGGCTGTGTGCTGTCGAACGACAAGGGGCGCTGGTTCGTCACTTCTCCCGGGCGCGTGACCGTGCAGAAAAGCACCCAGCCGCTCGTGGTGGACTGTCGCCGCGAGGATGTCTGGGCCTTCGACCAAATCGAAGCGCGCCAGAATGCTTCTCGCTGGGGCAATATCATCTTCACCCTTGGCGCCGGCCAGATCGTCGACAAGCAGACGGGCGCCGGCTTTGACCTGCCGTCGACGCTGACCGTGGTCTTGCAGCGCGGCGATGGCGCGGCGGCACGCGGGGCGCCCGCCCAGCAGCCGCAACCTACCACGATCTATTAAGCACCGCCGGCCTGCTGCAGTTACTGCGCCAGGCTGGCTTCCGTGCGTTTCCATTCCCCCGATATTTCGCAGGACAATGCGGCCAGCGCTTATGCGAGCAAGGCGATGAGCGGCTGGTCGTTGGCGTGGGTGGCGAATGCGGCGAGCTGCGCGCGTGGCACCAGGTGCACGGCCTGCGTTTCCCAGCCCATGGCCGACGGCGTGCCGCCGACGCGGCGTGCGCGGTAATAGCGGGTGAAGGTCTGGCTGCGCGAGGAGTCGGCCAGGAAGCCGGTGATGACGACCTGCAGTCCGGATTCTTCAAACGCTTCGCGGATCGCACTGGCCTGCAGGCTGAAGCCCGCTTCCACGCGGCCCTTGGGGAAGGTGGCCTGGTAGCCGCCGAACTGGTTGGACGGCGCCACCAGCCAGATGCGGCCATCATCTTCTTCGATCACTACGCCGGCGGCGGCGGCTTTACCGGGCGGGAGGATGAAGGGCTGCTCCTCAATGGCAGCCTGGCCCGGCACCATGGCCCAGGCTTGATCGTCGGCGGGCACGTCGCGCCAGGGGGTGAAGGCTATGCCGGCCAGTGCGGGCGGCATGTCGCCCTGGGGCAGGACGGTGGCGCTTTGACCGGCTTGCCGCCAGTGCTCAAGCGGTGTGGGGAGGGACGGAGTGCGGATGACAACGGGGCGGCCCTTGTCGTCGGGGTAGGGGTGGTAGCAGGTCATGAAAGCAAAAAGGGCGGGATTGCTCCCGCCCTTTGTTCGCCTTGATTAAGCGCGGCTGATCAGGAAGTTGGCCAGCAGCGGTACCGGACGGCCGGTGGCGCCTTTCGCGCCGCCCGAACGCCAGGCGGTGCCGGCGATATCGACGTGCGCCCATGGATACTTGCGGGTGAAGTTTTCCAGGAAGGCGGCAGCGGTGCAGGATGCGCCGCCCGGGGAGCCGATATTGGCCAGGTCAGCGAAGTTGGACTTCAGCTGCTCGTTGTACTGCTCGCCGATCGGCAGGCGCCATGCGGTGTCGCCGGTGGCTTTGCCGGCGGCCAGCAGGGAGTCGGCCAGCGCGTTGCCCGCGTCGTCGTCACGCGCGAAGACGCCGCTGTTGTGATGGCCCAGGGCGACGATGCAGGCGCCGGTCAGGGTCGCCACGTCGATCACGGCGGCCGGGTTGAATCGCTCGGCGTAGGTCAGCGCGTCGCACAGGATCAGGCGGCCTTCGGCGTCGGTGTTCAGGATCTCGATGGTCAGGCCGTTCATCGAGGTGACGATGTCGCCCGGCTTGGTGGCGCGGCCGGAAGGCATGTTTTCGCAAGCGGCGACGATGCCGATCACGTTGGATTTCAGGCCCATTTCGCCGATGGCGCGGAAGGTGCCCAACACGGAGCCGGCGCCGCACATATCGTATTTCATCTCGTCCATGCCAGGACCGGCCTTGATCGAGATGCCGCCGGTGTCGAAGGTGATGCCTTTGCCCACCAGGACGGTCGGTGCGTCCTTGGTCTTGCCGCCTTTGTGCTTCAGGACGATGAACTTGGGCGCCTGCTCGGAGCCGTTGGTGACGGACAGGAAGGAACCCATTTTCAGGGCTTCCATCTGCTTGCGGTCCAGGATTTCGACGTCAAAGCCGAAGTCCTTGCCCAGCTTCTTGGCGACGTTGGCCAGGTAGGTCGGGGTGCAGACGTTGGCGGACAGGTTGCCCAGGTCCTTGGTCAGCTCCATGCCGTTGGCGATGGCGACCGCCTGCGACAGCGCCAGCTTGGTGGCGGCGTTGTTGGCCACGGCCAGGGCGATCTTCTTCGGACCGGTCCATGCCGGGTCCTTCTTGGACTTCTGGGAATCGGTGCGGTACACGGCGTCGCGGCCTGCCAGAACGGCGGCGCGGATGGCCCAGTCAACCTCGCGGCCTTTCACTTCGTCCAGCGGCAATGCGATAATAGCGTCCGTCGAGGCGACGGTGCCCAGTGCCTTGATGGCGGCATTGATGGCGGAGCTGATGGCTTTTTCAGCAATCGCTTCGTCGCTGCCCAGACCCACCAGCAGCACGCGTTCAGCGGTGGCGCCTTTCAGGCCGCGCAGCAGCAGGGTGGTGCCGGCTTTGCCGGTGATGTCGCCGGACTTCAGCGCGGCGGTGATTTCACCGGCGCTGTCGAGGGCTTTAGCCGCTTTCGAGAGTTTCTTGTTTTCGAAGACGCCGACCACGACGCAGCCGCTTTTGGCGCTGGCAATGGTGTTCTTGGCGTCGAATGCTTTTATGCTAAAGTCCATTTGGTTTCTCCTTAATTTTGTAGAACGAATTATAAACGTCGAATGATTTTCCATCGCGCCCTCCGCCGTGAGCTGGTCAGCTCTGCCGGGGCCTCCTTTACGGTACTGTTCTCGATCCTCCTGACGTGGACCCTGATTTCGATCCTCGGTAAAGCCGCAGGGGGCAAGGTCGCGTCCAGCGATGTCATTGCGCTTATTGCGTTCGCAGCCCTGAATTATCTGCCAATTGTCCTGATTTTCACCAGTTTTATTTCAGTCCTGATGGTGGTGACCCGCATCTACAAGGATTCGGAGATGGTGGTGTGGTTCGCCTCTGGCGTCAGCCTGACGCGCTTCATCAAGCCGGTGCTGATGTTCGCCTTGCCCCTGATCGTGCTGACCGGCGTGCTCAGTTTTTATGCCACGCCGTGGGCGCGTTCCAAGACCGGCGAGTATGTGGAGCGCTTTACCAAGCGCGAAGACCTGCAAAAGGTGTCGCCGGGCCAGTTCAAGGAATCGTCCTCCGCCAACCGCATCTTCTTTGTGGAAGGCGTTTCCGGCAGCAGTGCGGTGGTGCGCAATGTCTTCGTCAACCAGATCGATGCCAAGGGCACGTCCGTGGTGGTGGCCAGCGAGGGCGTGATCGAAACCCTGCCTTCGGGCGACCGCCACCTGGTGCTGAAAAACGGCCGCCGCTACCAGGGCAAGCCGGGCGACGCCGATTTCCAGAGCATGGAGTTTGAGCGCTACAGCATGCGCGTGTCGCAGCAGACCACGGAAGTGGGCGGGCAGAAGGAGGCCAAGAGCCTGCCGACCAGCGAGTTGCTGGCCGCCGGCAGCGACTCGGCCAAGGGGGAGCTGATGTGGCGCATGTCGATGCCGCTGGCCTGCATGGGGCTGGTGCTGCTGGCGATCCCGCTTGGCTTCGTCAATCCGCGCGCCGGCAGCGCGACCAACCTGATTATCGCGGTGCTGATCTTCTTCACCTATAACAACCTGATTAATGTGATCGAATCCGGCATCCGGCGCGGCAAGTTCAACTTCGGCATGGCCTGGTGGCCGCTGCACCTCGGCATGGCGCTGACGGTGCTGGCGCTGTTCGCCTGGCGCCTGAACGTGAACCACCGCTACCATCCGCGCGCCTTGTGGGCGGCATTCAAACGCGGGGGCGCCAAGAAATGAGGATTCTCCAGCGATATTTCTTCGTCTCGATCCTGCAGGCGGTGGCGTTCGCGCTGGCGGCGCTGCTTGGCCTGCAGGCTTTCTTCGACCTGACCGGCGAGCTGCCGGTGGTGGGCAAGAACGGCTACGGCATGGAGCACGCAGCGCTGTACATGCTGGCCATGATGCCGCAGCACGTGAACGAGGTGCTGCCGGTGGCGGCGCTGATCGGCACCATTTACACGATGGCGCAGTTCGCCTCGACTTCTGAATTCACCATCATGCGCGCTTCGTCCATGTCGACGCGCATGGCGGCGGGCATGGTCGGCAAGGTCGGCCTGGTGCTGGTTGTCCTGGCCTTTATCTTCGGCGAGCTGATTACCCCGCGCCTGGCGCCGCTGGCCGAGAAGCTGCGGCTGATGGGACGCGGCGCCACGGTGTCCTCCGAGTTCAAGTCGGGCATGTGGACCAAGGACATCATCAAGAGCGAGGGCATGACCGGCGAAGTGCTGGGCACACGCTTCTTCAATGTGCGCGAGGTGCGTTCGGACGGCAAGCTGGCCGACGTCAAGCTGTACGACTTCGACATCCGTTTCCGCCTGCGTACCTTGACCTATGCCAAGTCGGCCGTCTTCAGCGGCAAGAACACCTGGATCCTGAGCGATGTGACCGAGAATATCTTCAGCAACCCGGCGCTGGCGGTGGAGGGCGCGGAAGCGACCCTGGCCAATAATTTCGGGCAGGAGACCGGCGCGGTGGAGATCAAACAGTATGCCAGCAAGGAGCTGATTTCCGAGATCACGCCGCGCATCCTGTCGGTGTCGCGCTCGGATCCGGAGCGTATGTCGGCCATCGAGCTGGCGGTGTATACCCGCCACTTGCAGGAGAATAAGCAGGAGACGGAACGCTTCAAGATCGCGTTCTGGAAAAAACTGTTCGACCCGATGGCGATTTTGGTGCTGATGGCGCTAGCGCTGCCGTTCGCCTACCTGCATACGCGCGCCGGCGGTGTGAGCCTTAAAATTTTCATCGGCATCATGATCGGCGTCAGCTTCCTGCTGGTGAATACGCTGTTCTCGCATATCGGTGTGCTGTCGGCCTTGCCGGCGTTCCTGACCGCCTTGATGCCCAGCTTGCTGTATTTGATGCTGGCGCTAGGGGCCTTGTACTGGGTGGAGAGGCATTAGCATGGGCGCACGCGCATTGGTATTGTTTGCACATGGCGCCCGCTCCGCCAGCTGGGCGGCGCCGTTCGAGCGCCTGCGCGACATGGTCGCCGCCCGTTCGCCGGGGGTGGATGTGTCGCTGGCTTTCCTGGAGCTGATGTCGCCGCGCCTGCCGGAGCAGGTGGCGGCCCTGGCGGCGCAGGGTGTGGATGATGTAACGGTGGTGCCGGTGTTCCTGGGGCAGGGCGGCCATGTGCTGCGCGACCTGCCGCTGATCCTGGATGAATTGCGCCTGGCGCACCCGGGTCTCGCCATCCGCGCCGTAGGCGCGGTGGGCGAGGACCCGGCGGTGCTGCGGGCGATGACGGATTACTGCTTGTCGGCGCTGCCCTCGGCTTTGGCGTGAGCCACCATGGCGGCGATGGTGCTGCCCGGTTTGTCGAATTCACGTTGTACGGCGTCGCGCAGGGCGTCGGATTTCAGCGCCTCCAGCGCGGCGTTGCTGGCCTTGAATGCTTCTTCATCTTCGCCCAGGCGGCGCAGCACTTCCACCACCAGGCGTACTTCCTTGGCGTAGTTCAGCACGAAGGCCAGCAGTTGCGGGGCGGACGAGGTGTTGCCGCGCTTGGCCATTTCTTCGGCAAAGTCGTTGACGCGGGTGGCCAGGGCGGTGATGCGGGCCACCGGGTCGGGCAGGTAGCGGCGCGCCAGCGCGAAGTCTTCCACGGCGACCAGGGCCGGCAGGGCCAGGTCGGCGCAGTCCCTGGCCAGCTCGGGTAGCTGGGTGTCGAGTTGCGTGAACAGTTCGTGGGTGGAGCGGTCGTCGCCCAGGGCGCTGTTGATGGCGCTGATGTCCTGGAACAGGCCGAGCGTGGCGCCGCCGTTCAGGATGCGCTGGGTATCGCGGTCGCGGATCGCTTGCAGGGCGCGGCGCGCCAGGGGGAATTGTTCGGCCAGGTAGATCCAGTCGCGCAGCGCGAAGGACAGGCGGATGCCGGCCAGGCTTGGGTCTTCGGCCAGGGCGTGTTCGTGGAACCACAGGTGGTCGCGCAGGGCATCTTCGTATTTGCCGGCCAGGCGCGCATTGCGGGCGCGCTCCAGGATTTCGTGGGCTTGGCTCATGTTTACCTCTCTTTTTGCAAGGTCGGTATTTTACGCCCAAACCGGTAAACCGGTAGTCTGACCCGCAGGGTCAGACACCTGACAGTCGGCCGCCGCGAGCCTGGTGTCTGACCCTGCGGGTCAGACACCGCTTTACCGGTTCTGGCGCGGCCGGGCCGCCATGGCGTTGCCGAGCATGACCAGCACCGGCCCATGCGCCGCAGGCAGTCCATGCGCCAGCTCGGCCAGGGTGATGCGCTCAATACGTTGGTCAGCTCGGCTGACGTTTTCGATAACCACCACCGGCGTTTCCGGTGCGCGGCCCTGGGACAGCAGGTGGTTGGCAGTGGCGATCGCTTCACGCCCGCCCATATACTGCACCAGCGTATCGGTGGAAGGAATGGTCAACTCTTCCGGATGCCCCGGCGCCGTGGAAGAAGTAAAGAACGCCACGCTGCGCGCCACCCCCCGCTTGGTCAGCGGCTGCAAGGTCGCGGCGGCCGCAGCAACCGCAGTCGTAATGCCCGGCACGACTTCCACCTCGATGCCCTCGGCCTCCAGCGCCGACAATTCCTCATCGGCGCGTCCGAACAGCATCGGATCGCCGCCCTTCAGCCGCACAACGCGCTGGTAGCGCGCCGCGCATTCGACCAGTTGCTGGTTGATGAAATCCTGCGCCGCCGAGCGCTGGCCGGCCCGCTTGCCGACCGAGATCTTCTCGGCCTGCGGGCACAGTTCCAGCATTTCCGGCGTCACCAGCGCGTCGTACAGCACCACCTCGGCCTGGGCCAGCAGGCGTGCGCCGCGTAAGGTGATCAGGTCCTGCGCCCCGGGTCCAGCTCCAATCAAATACACCTTCCCGTATGGCATTGCGCAGGCTCCTTGGCGGTTAGCTTATTCGCCGAGGCGGATCATACCTGCGGCTACTGTCTGGTGCGTGACTTCATCGATCAGGATGAAGGCGCCGGTAGCGCGGATGTCAGAGTAAGCATCGGCCGCCAGCGGTTGCTGTACGTTGAGCGCAATGCGCGCCACGTCGTTCAGCTTGAGCACATTTGCATCGTGACGGTGCTGGGTGTTGATGTCAAGGATGGAGTCGATTTTCGTCACTTTTGCCGCAGTCTGCTTGGTGCCGTGCTTGATCCAGTACTTGCGGCGCAGATCCAGCGGCTCTTCCGACAGCCAGCACACATCGGCATTGACTTGCTTGAGCAGTTGCGCCGGTTGTACGCTGGAGGCCAGCAGGTCGCCGCGCGAGACGTCCACATATTCTTCCAGCACGATGGTGACCGACTGGCCGGCCGTGGCGAACGGGATCGAACCGTCGAAGGTGACGATCTCTTTCACCGTGGCGCTCTGGCCGGAAGGCTGCACCACCAGCTTGTCGCCGACAGCGACGCTACCTGCCTCGATGCGGCCCATATAGCCGCGGAAGTCGTTGGCTTCGTGGCCGTTGTGGCGCGCCACCAGCTGTACCGGGAAGCGGAAGGCGGAGGCGTGCGATTCGTCGTAGACCGACAGGTTTTCCAGCAGCTCGATCAGGGTAGGGCCCTGGTACCAAGGCATCTTGTCGCCAGCTTCTACCACGTTGTCGCCGGCCAGCGCGGACAGCGGCAGGGTGGTGACTTGCTTGATGCCGAGGGTGTCGGCGAACTCGCGGTAGGCCTTGACGATGCGCTCGTACACGTCCTGGTCGTAGTTCACCAGGTCCATTTTGTTCACGGCCACCACCACGTGCTCGATCTGCAGCAGGTGGGCGATGGTGGAGTGGCGCTTGGTCTGGATCAGCAGGTCCACGCCGCCGTCTTCGCGCAGCTTCACTTTCGATACGTCGACCAGGATGATCACGGCGTCGGCGGTGGAGGCGCCGGTCACCATATTGCGGGTGTACTGTTCGTGGCCCGGGGTGTCGGCGATGATGAATTTGCGCTTCGGCGTGGCGAAGTAGCGGTAGGCTACGTCGATGGTAATGCCTTGCTCGCGCTCCGCTTCCAGGCCGTCGGTCAGCAAGGACAGGTCGATGGTGTCGCCCACGGTGCGCTTATGCTTGGCGCGCGACACGGCGGCCAGCTGGTCGGCAAAGATGCCCTTGCTGTCGAACAGCAGGCGGCCGATCAGGGTGCTCTTGCCGTCGTCGACGGAGCCGGCGGTGATGAAGCGCAGCAAACTGCGTTCGTTCAGGTTCTCGTTACGTGCGTTCATCAGAAATATCCTTGCTTCTTGCGTTTTTCCATGGAGGCTTCGGAGGTCTGGTCGTCCATCCGGGTGGCGCCGCGTTCGGTGACTTCGGTGACCGCGGTTTCGGCGATGATCGCGTCGACATCGGCGGCGTCGGAAGCTACCGGGCAGGTGCAGGAGATGTCGCCCACGGTGCGGAAGCGCACCACGCGGGTTTCGACTGCTTCGCCTTCGCGCGCCGGGGTCAGGTCGGTCAGCGGCACCAGCAGGCCGTTGCGCGGGATCACCTGGCGCTCATGCGCGAAGTAGATCGATGGCAGCGCCAGTTTTTCGCGGGCGATGTACTGCCACACATCCAGCTCGGTCCAGTTCGAGATCGGGAACACGCGCATGTTCTCGCCCGGGTGGACGCGGGTGTTATACAGGTCCCACAGTTCCGGGCGTTGCGCTTTCGGGTCCCATTGGCCGAATTCGTCGCGGAAGGAGAAGATGCGCTCCTTGGCGCGCGCCTTTTCCTCGTCGCGGCGGGCGCCGCCGATGCAGGCGTCGAAGCCGTGTTCGGCGATGGTTTCCAGCAGTGTCACGGCTTGCGCGGCGTTGCGCGAATCGGTCTGCGGGTTACGCAGGCGCACGGTGCCCTTCTTGATCGACTCCTCGACGGAGCCGACGATCAGGCGCTCGCCCAGTTCGGCCACGCGGCGGTCGCGGAACTCGATCACTTCGGCGAAATTGTGGCCGGTGTCGATATGCACCAGCGGGAACGGGAATTTGCCCGGGCGGAAAGCCTTTTCGGCAATGCGCAGCAGGACCACGGAGTCCTTGCCGCCGCTGAACAGCAGGGCAGGGTTGGCGCATTCGGCGGCCACCTCGCGCATGATGTGGATCGCTTCGGATTCCAGCGCGTCCAGGTGGCGCGAATTAACGTGTTGTTCTACCAGTGCGTTCATGTTCAGGCTACTTTCTTAATGCGAATCAGTTTTCCGTCGACCAGGTGCAGGCCGCATTCCTTCGATTCCGGGTTCTCCCACCACCAGCGGCCGGCGCGCACATCCTCGCCCGGCTGGATGGCGCGGGTGCAGGGCTCGCAGCCGATCGAGGGGAAGCCCTGGTCGTGCAGCGGGTTGTAGGGCACTTCGTTGCCACGGATGTATTCCCAGACTTCTTCCTCCGACCAGTCGGCCAGGGGATTGAACTTCTGCATGCCGTGCGCCGCGTCGTCTTCCTGCTCCGACAGTTCGGCGCGCGTGCTCGACTGCGAGCGGCGCTGGCCGGTGATCCAGGCCTTTTTGCCGGTCAGGGCGCGGCCCAACGGTTCCACCTTGCGGATATTACAGCACTCCTTGCGCAGTTCAACGCTGTCGTAGAAGGCGTTGTGGCCGTGCTTGATAATGTGGTCGGTGACGGCGGCCGTCACCGGGCGGTACAGGGCGATCTCGTAGCCATAGCGTTCGCGCACGCGGTCCACCATGCCCAGGGTTTCCTTGTGCAAGCGGCCGGTCTCCAGCGAGAAGATGCCGATGGGCAGGCCGGCTTTCAGAATCAGGTCGGTCAGGACCATGTCTTCGGCCGCCAGGCTGGAGGCGAATACCGCCGGCGAGTAGTCTTGGGCAATACGTTCCAGCGTGGCGAGCGTCTGTCCGACGCGGGCTGCGAGTTCGCTCATGGTCAGGCTCCGGTGGGGGCGGCAGGTACGGGACGCGCTTGGCGGCGGAACAGCGGCACGCGCTGGTCGACCGATGCCTGGTAGGTTTCGCTGAAGACGGTCAGGCCTTTCAACGCATCCTCGATGCTGCGGTCCGGGCGCGTGTCGTAGGCGTCAAAGCCGACGCGCTGCATGGAGAACAGCTGGTCGCGCAGCACGTCGCCGATGGCGCGCAGCTCGCCGGTCCAGCCCAGGCGGGAACGCAGGTTCCAGGCGTGCGAGTAGCCGCGGCCGTCCGTGAATTTCGGGAAGTCGACTGCCACCACGCCCAGGCGCGGCAGGTCGTCGCGCAGGGCGCGCGGATCTTCGTCCGGCGCCAGCCAGACGCCGATTTCGCCGGCAGCGGCGCGTTCGGACAACGCGTCGCGCTGCGCCAGCCAGGTCGCCAGCGGCACGATCACGCGGCCGGCCGGAACTTCCAGCGCCGCCAGCACGGCCGGATCGGCCGCGGCGGGAGTCGCAGCCGGATCGGCGCCTTCGGCAGCCGGTGCGCGCAGCAGGTTCCAGTCGTCGGCCACGATGGCGCGGCCCTTGATGATTTGCTTAGGCATATTCAGCCTCCTCTGCTTCTGCCACGATTGGGGTGGCGTAGACGAATTCCTTGAACGGGGCGATGCCCAGGCGCTGCGCGGTGTCGACGAAGCGTTCTTCCGGCGTACGCTCGCGCACGTACACTTGCAGCAGGCGGTCGATCACTTCCGGCATCTGCGCGGCGGAGAAGGACGGGCCGATGATCTTGCCGATAGCGGAGTTATTGCCTTGCGCGCCGCCAATCGACACCTGATACCATTCGCTGCCATCCTTATCCACGCCCAGCACGCCGATATTGCCGACGTGGTGGTGGCCGCAGGCGTTGATGCAGCCCGAGATGTTCAGCTCGAAGTCGCCGATGTCGTGCAGGAAGTCGATGCGGTCGAAGCGCTGCGCAATCGATTCCGCAATCGGGATCGACTTGGCATTGGCCAGCGAGCAGAAGTCGCCGCCAGGGCAGCAGATAATGTCGGTTAGCAGGCCGATGTTCGGCGTAGCCAGGCCCTGCGCCTTGATTTCTTCCCACAGCGCGAACAATTGCGACTGCTCCACGTCGGCCAGCACCACGTTCTGCTCGTGGGTCACGCGCAGCTCGCCAAAGCTGTAGCGGTCGGCGATATTGGCCATGAAGTCCATCTGCGCATCGGTGGCATCGCCCGGCGGCACGCCGGTTTTCTTCAGCGACAGCACCACGGCGGCATAGCCCGGCACCTTGTGCGGCTTGACGTTACGCTTCAACCACAGGCCGAAGGCCTTGTTGTCGGCATGCGCGGCGGCCGCGTCGAACGCCGGCAGGGTTTTGTAGTCGTGCGGCTGGAAGTAAGCGATGATGCGCTCCATTTCTTCCAGCGTCAGGGTCTGTTCGGTGCCTTTCAGGTCTTCCCATTCCGCTTCCACCTGGCGCGTGAATTCTTCCACGCCCACGGCTTTCAGCAGGATCTTGATACGCGCCTTGTACTTGTTGTCGCGGCGGCCGTGCAGGTTATACACGCGCATGATCGCCTCGATATAGGTCAGCATGTGCTCGCGCGGCAGGAACTCGCGGATCACGCTGCCCAGGATAGGGGTGCGGCCCATGCCGCCGCCGACCATGACCTTGAAGCCGATGTCGCCGGCGTCGTTTTTCACCACGGTCAGGCCGATATCGTGCACGGCGATGGCGGCGCGGTCTTCCAGGGCGCCGTTGATGGCAACCTTGAACTTGCGCGGCAGGGCGGCGAATTCAGGGTGGAAGGTGGACCACTGGCGCAGCACCTCGGCGTAAGGGCGCGGATCGACGATTTCGTCAGCCGCCACGCCGGCGAATTCATCGGACGTCACGTTGCGGATGCAGTTGCCGGAAGTCTGGATGGCGTGCATCTCCACGGTGGCCAGGTCGGCCAGGATGTCCGGCGACTCTTCCAGCTTGATCCAGTTGAACTGGATATTCTGGCGCGTGGTGAAGTGGCCGTAGCCGCGGTCATATTTGCGCGCGATATGGGCAAACATGCGCATTTGCGCCGACGACAGCAGGCCGTAAGGCACCGCAATCCGCAGCATATAGGCGTGGCGCTGGTTATACAGGCCATTCTGCAAGCGCAGTGGCAGGAATTCGGCTTCGCTCAGCTCATCGTTCAGGCGGCGTTGCACCTGGTCGCGGTATTGCGCGATGCGTTCGCGGACGATGAGGTGGTCGTATTGATCGTATTGATACATGGCTTTCCCAGTCAGGCTTACCCAAAGTGGAATCAATGGTAATAAACTGGGGCTTTATTCCAAACGACATAGTCTTTATTTGCTTATATGCTGTTAAGGCATAAGCATCAGCGTAAAATAGCGCTGGGGAGTCCAACGAGAACCAAGAATGAACCTTCACCAATTGCGATTCGTGCGGGAAGCCGTGCGCCAGAATTACAACCTGACCGACGCCGCCAAGGCCTTGTTCACGTCCCAGCCAGGTGTTTCCAAGGCCATTATTGAGCTGGAAGAGGAGCTGGGTGTTGATATTTTCACAAGGCACGGCAAGCGTATCCGGGGCCTGACCGAGCCCGGGCGGCTGGTGTTGTCCTCGGTCGAGCTGATCATGCAGGAGATCGACAGCCTGAAGCGCATCGGCAAGGAGTACGCGGCCCAGGATTCGGGCAGCTTCACCATTGCCACCACCCACACCCAGGCCCGCTACATCTTGCCGAAAGTGGTGCAGGCCTTCATGCAGAAGTACCCGAAAGTGCGCCTGTCGTTGCTGCAAGGCAACCCAAAGCAGATCGCCGAGATGGTCCAGCGCGACCAGGCCGACCTGTGCATCGCCACCGAATCGATCGCCGGCGTTGATAATTTGGTCACATTGCCGTGCTATCAGTGGGAGCACGTGGTGGTGGTGCCACCCGACCATCCGCTGCTGAAGATCAAGTCGATCACGCTGGAAGAAGTGGCCGAGCATCCCGTCATCACGTATGATGCCGCCTTCGCCGGCCGGTCGCGCATTGACCAGGCCTTCGACAAGCGTGGCCTGAAACCGGACGTCCTGCTGGAAGCCATTGACGCGGACGTGATCAAGACCTACGTTGAACTGGGTATGGGCATCGGCATCATCGCCGGCATGGCCTTCGACCCGGACCGCGACCGCAACCTGCGCGCCATCCCTGCCGGCCACCTGTTCGGTATGAATGTGTCGCGCGTGGCGGTTAAACAAGGCGCGTACCTGCGCTCCTATATATATACCTTCATCGAGCTGCTGGCGCCGACCCTGAACCGCAAGCTGATCGAGCAGGCGATGAAGGGTGAACATGAGAACTACGAACTGTGATTAACGAAGAAGAACTGTACGAAGTGCGCGAGCACGTGGAAGAACTGCTGGAGGACCACGAAGTCCTGCAGCTGGAAAGCCTCGACCTGGACAGCCTGGAAGTGGCGCCTGGCGAGTACACGGCCGTCTATATCGAATTCCTGTGGACCCAGCTGGGGCGTGAAAAGCAGGACAAATTCCTGAAACAATTGCGCGAGAAGGTGGGCAAGGACGTGCTGCTGGTGTTGCTGGGCGAAGACTATGTGGACGGCGAAAGCTACCCGGTCGCGCGCACCGACCAGCACGGAAATACCTACGAGTTCCAGAAAGATGCCGACGGAAACCGCGTCGAAGTGATGAAGAACTACCCGTCCGACAGCTGGCTGCGCAAGCGTTTGGGAATTGCTGCACGGGAAATTAAAGTGCTTCGTTCGGAATATTACTGGGTTGTTACGTCACGCTTGAAGTAATTTTTTCTTGTCACATTGTTGAAGTATTTCGAGGGCAATATAGCTGCGTTTGAAACATTTCCCTCAACTTCAACACTGTAGGACAACAAGTGAAAAAACTGACTCTGGCAGCACTGATCATCGGCGGTTTCGCAGCCCAAGCCCAAGCCCAATCCAATGTGACCATCTACGGTATCGCCGACGCAGGTATCGTCGGTGAGCGCGGCGGCGCCGCCGGCAGTGTCACCAAGCTGACCAGCGGCGTAGGCAATGCCTCCCGTATCGGTTTCCGCGGCACCGAAGACCTGGGCGGCGGCAACTCCGCCATCTTCCAACTGGAAGCGGGCACCAAGATCGACACCGGCGAAAACGATTCGGCCCTGTTCCAGCGCCAGGCTTTCGTTGGCCTGAAGAGCAAAGACATGGGCACCGTGACCGTCGGTCGCCAGTACACCATGCTGTACAACGTGCTGTCGAAAACCGCTGACCCATTCGGCGCCGGTTTCGCTGGCAACGCCAAAAACCTGTTCGCCACCGGCGGTGCCGGCACCCGCGTCAGCAACTCCCTGCTGTACACCACCCCTTCCTTCCAAGGCTTCAGCGCTGACGTGCAGTACGGCTTCGGCGAGCAAGCTGGCGACAACACCGCCGGCCGCCAACTGGGCCTGGCTGTGAACTATGCACAGGGTCCGCTGAAGGCATCCGTTGTGTACAACAACAAGAACAACGACACCGCCGCTGTGGGCACCACCCCGGCCGTGCGTAAAGACCGCGTAAAGAACACCCTGTTCGCCGCCAACTACGACTTCGGCATCGCCAAGGCCTACTTCGGCTACGAAATCGACAAAGGCGCCGGCAGCTCCCCACTGCCAGTGGCCAACGCATTCGGCTACAAGGTCGCGCCTAAATCGTCGGCCGACAGCACCACCCTGCTGCTGGGCGTGGGCGTGAAAGCCGGCACCGGCACCGTCCTGGCTTCCTATGTTCGCAAGGACGACAAGCAGAACAACCAGGACGCCAACCAGTTCGGCATCGGCTACCTGCACCCGCTGTCCAAGCGCACCGACCTGTACGCCATGGTCGCCAAGATGAGCAACAAGAACGGCGCCGGCTACACCATCGGCAACAACACCGAAGCCGGTTCCGGCGACCGCGCCTACAACCTGGGCGTGCGCCACACCTTCTAAGCAGTTTTAGTAGCAAGCAGTACCACTCTCTCGAGGTGATTCATGATCTTTGGCGGGTCTTCGGACCCGCCGTTTTTTTTGATATGCTGCGCACTATGCGCGCCTTGCTATTTACAATGACCTTGCTGACTGCCGCCGACCCCGCCGCCGCAGCAGAATGGTTCCCGGTCCCTGCGACCCTCGATGGCAAGCCAGGCATCTACAGCGCCTTGCCGCGCGCCGCCAGCCCATGGCGCATTTGCGTCCTGCTGCCGCACGCGCGCGACAAATACTGGTGGGGCGTGTCCTGGGGCTTGCTGCAGGAAGCCGACCGCCTCGGCGTCCGCATTGGCATTTACCAGGCGGGCGGCTACGAATTCCTCGACACCCAGCGTTCCCAGTTCACTTCCTGCATCAGCCAGCGCGCCGACGCGATCGTGCTCGCCGCGATCTCCGCCGATGGCCTGAACAAGGAGATCGACGCCGCGCGTGCCAGCGGCATTCCCGTGATCGACCTGGTGAATGGCGTCAGCAGCAAAGCTGTCACGGCGCGTTCGCTGGTCGATTTCGGCGACATGGCCACGGCGGCGCTGCGTCATTTGATGGCGGACGCCGATGGCCGTCCGGTGAAGGTGCTTTGGCTGCCCGGCCCCAGGGATGCGGGCTGGGTCAACGATGCGGAGGCGGCGCTGCAGCGCCGCGTGGCGGGCACCCAGGTGGAGCTGGTGCACGGCGGCTACGCGCCGCCCGACGCCAGCAGCCAGATGGCCCTGGTGCGCAAGCACCTGCAGTCCTACCGCCCGGACTACGTGCTGGCGAACGCCGTTGCCGCCGAAGTGACGGCCAACTTTGCCCACTACCAGGACCGCAGCGGCATGAAGGTGCTGGCTTATTACGCCACCGAGCCTGTAGTGGAGCTGGTCAAGGCCGGCAAGGTGTTGGCCGCGCCGAGCGACGGCACCATCCTGCAGGCGCGCATCGGGCTGGATCTGGCTGTGCGCGCCATTGAAAAGAAGCCGCATCCGCTGCGCGTTTCGCCGGCGATCGAGGTGCTCGACGCCGAGAGTGTGCGTAGTTACGATTTTTCGCGCCTGCTCGCGCCGCCGTTCAAGCGCTTTACCCAGCGCCCTTTGCCGCCGCTGCCGACGAATTAGCGGGCAGGGGAATGCGGATCGCAATGCGCGTGCCGCCCGCCGCGCCGTTCGTCCCATCCACGGAAATACTGCCGCGCAGCGCCGCCACGCGCTCGCGCATGCCGAGCAGCCCCAGGGCATCGGCGCGCGCCGTTGCGCCGGCGGCGATGCCGCGCCCATTGTCCGAGATCTCGATGCGCAGCTCCGTGCCGCTGCGCTGCAGCTGGATGTGGGCCGAGCTGGCGCCCGCGTGGCGCGCGATATTGGTCAGGGATTCCTGCACCAGCCGGTAGATGGTCGTGCTATAGCGTTGATCGAGCACCAATGCCTCGGGCAGGGCGTCGAAGCGGCAGCCGATCTTGTGGTGCTTTTCAAACTCGCGCCGCAGTGCGTCCAGCGCGTAGTACAAGCCGCCTTCATCGAGGTCGCGCGGGCGCAGGTTGCCGGCGATGCGGCGCAGGGAGCCAATGGCGTGCAGCAGCAGGGCGTCCATGCTGGCCAGCCGTTCCTGCGCTTCCGGCAAATCGTGCGGCAGTTGCTTGAACAGGGTCAGCTCGACGCGCAGGGTGG
The DNA here is from genome assembly GCF_009857475.1 of Pseudoduganella guangdongensis. Lineage (GTDB taxonomy): Bacteria > Pseudomonadota > Gammaproteobacteria > Burkholderiales > Burkholderiaceae_D > Rugamonas > Rugamonas guangdongensis. The sequence goes on from NZ_WWCJ01000024.1 coordinate 83,408, forward strand.
CCAGCAGTTGGCCCAGGTCGTCGTGCAGTTCGCGGGAAATGTGGACGCGCTCGTCCTCGCGGATGTCCGCCAATGCGGAATCGGAGAAGCGGCGTCCTTGTTTGCGGGTGCGGGGGTGCTTCATTTCGGCCTCCTGGCGGCAGCAGCCACCAGGACACCGTATTACATCAAGCCGGCATGCGGCTTGATGCGGATCACATCTGCTTGAAAAGATGGAGGAAGGAGCGGCTGACTTCCAGCTTGTCGCTGCGGCCCTTGATCATGACCAGGTGGCGGCCACGGATGTCGCGCGTCACGCCTTCAATCGCATTCACATTCACCAGGGTGGCGCGGTGGATCTGCCAGAACAGGGCAGGGTCCAGCTCATCAGCCAGGTCGCGCACGGGCTTGCGGATCAGGGCCTCGAATTTATCGGTTTGCACGCAGGTGTATTTCTCGTCCGAGCGGAAGAACAGGATCTCCTCCACCGGGATCATGCGCAGGTCGGAGCCGATGCTGGCCTGGATCCATTGCAGGTATTTCGGCTTCGGCGCGGCAATCTTCTCGGCCAGCTGGTTCAGGATGGCGGCCATGTCCGCGCCCTGCACCGCGCTGGCGGCCGGCGAGGCCAGGCGGCCTTTCAGGCGCTCGACCGTGATTTTCAGGCGCTCCGGCTCCGGCGGTTTCAACACGTAGTCCACGGCGCCGCGCTCGAACGCCTCCACCGCGTAGGCGTCGTAGGCGGTCACGAACACCACATTGCTTTTATTGCCGATCTCAGCGGCGGCTTCCATGCCGGTCTTGCCCGGCATGCGAATATCAAGGAAGGTGAAGTCCGGCTTCAGCTGGTCGACCAGCTCGATGGCTTCGTCGCCGTTCTTGGCTTCGCCGAGGATTTCCAGTTCCGGCCAGACCTGCTCCAGTCGCATGCGCAGCTGGTCGCGCATCAGTCGCTCATCGTCGGCAATAATTGCTGTGGGCATAGTGCTCAATATTAGTAATAAGAGGTATCAATTATTCAATGGATCGCAGCGTATGGCAATCGCTTATTCCGCGCGCGCCAGTTGGTAGGGTACTTCGATTATTGCGATCACGCCGGTCGGCTGGTTGGGCTCGATTTTCAGCGAGGCCTGGTCGCCGTGCAGCAGCTTCAGGCGCTCGCGGATATTGGTCAGGCCCAGGCCGGTGCCGGTGCTGGGCTTGGCGCCGAAGCCCAGGCCGTCGTCCGCCACGATCACCCGCAGCTTGCTGTGCGCTACTTCGGCGCGCACGCGCAGGTAGCCGCCTTCCGGTTTGCCTTCCAGGCCGTGCTTGATGGCGTTCTCCACCATCGACTGCAGCATCATGGGCGGGAAGGCGGCGCTGCGCAGGCCATCGGTGATATCAAAATCGATGGTCAGGCGCTCTTCCATGCGCATTTTCAGCAGGGCCAGATAGGCCACGACCATGTCGGCCTCGCTGCCCAGGCTGCTGGTCAGCTTGTTCTCGCGCATTTGCGGCAGCACGGCGCGCAAGTACTTGATCAGGCTGCGCTGCATGGCGGAGGCGCGCGGCGGATCGGTTTCGATCAGGTGCTCCACCGAGGCCAAGGTATTGAACAGGAAGTGCGGCTCCACCTGGGCCTGCATCATCTGCATCTTCGCCTCGCTCAGCTGGCGCTGCATGGATTCGCGCTCGGCCGCCGCGTTCGCCACCTGGGCTTCCGCTTCCGCCTTCTTTTTGCCGCCGACCAGGGCTTTCATGGCAAACAAGGCCAGCAGCAGCAGGGTGATGAAACTGGTGAACCAGGTCGATGCCTGCTTGTGGTAGCGCGAAACTTTTTCTTCGGCCGCACTGTCCACTGCTTGCTCCATGGCATTCGACAGCTCTTCGCTGATCTGCGGCGGCAACTCGATATGGACTTCCTCGCCCGGCATCGGGGCAGCCGGTACGGCTGGGAGAGCCGGGCGCGACTTGCCGCGCGAAGGCGCGGCCGGTGCGGCGGGTGCCGCTGGCGGTACCGCCATGGCCGGATCTTCCGGCAGGGCAGGGGCCGCCGCTTCCGCCGCCGCTGCGGCGGCTGCCTCGGCCGCCTCGTGGGATGCGGCGGCATTGGCGGTATCGTCGCCGCCGGCGTCCGCGGCCTCCGCCTCGGGCGCCGGCTTCTTGATCTTGCCGGCGCGTGGGTTGAAGTGGATGCCGCTGTCGTCAATCGTGATGTTCGGATCCGCATTCCCCGCCTTGGTACGCTTATGCGTGCGCATCACCATTTCATCGTCGCTCGAAGGCGAGAACAGCTCCTCCTGCAGGATCGAGGCGGCGATCATCGACAGCGCTGCGAACAGGAAGAATTTCCACCAAGATAACTGCGTGACCCAGCCGGTAATGCCGTCAAAGGCGCGGTGCAACCACGCCAGGACGGTTTTTGCTGTTTCTTGGGCTTTGGGAGTTGGAAACATTCGCCACTTTCTATTGAAGATGGGGCAAGTGTAGATAACCTTGCGCAAAGCCGCCATAGGTGTGCGACAGAATGCAGAATTACGGGAATAGAAGAATGCCCTTGCGGACGGCCCGGGCGTTTGCTATAGTTCTGTCCCTCGCAACGCACCGCAGACAAATCTGCAGAGCGAAACGAGAAAAAAGAAGGGGTTGACGAGCTGCACGAAACACCGCATACTCTCGCTTCTCTGCTGCAACGAACACAACGCTTCGTCGAAAACAAGCAGCGATCTTTAAAAATCAACAGTCGATAAGTGTGGGCGTTTGACGATATGCCCGGACCTTCGGGTCCGATGCTCAAAATATACGTTATAACGCTCGCACAAAATATATTAAACGTAATCTCGAAA
>NZ_WWCJ01000025.1 GCF_009857475.1 Pseudoduganella guangdongensis
CCGGCATTGCCGGTGGCTCCGCCAGCGCCGCCATTGGCGCCATCGGCATTGCCGCTGGCACCGCCCGCACCGCTACCTGCGGTGCCGACCAGGCCGCCGGCACCGCCCGTAGCTGCTCCTCCCGCACCACCGCCTCCACCTGCACCTGCTGTCACTGCACCACCAGCGCCACCGGCGCCGCCCTCGCCCCCGCGCGCGCCATCGCCGCCACGGCCGGTCGAAGCACCCGATGCCAGGCCACCGGCGCCGCTGGCGCCGCCGCTGCCGGCACCCGCGGTCGCCATGCCGCCGTTACCGGCGCCGCCGCTGCCCGCGCCACCGCTGGCGCTGCCGTTGGTGGCAATGCCGCCGGCACCGCCAGCCGCACCCGCCCCGCCATTGGCTGCGCCGGCCATGCCGCCGCTGCCACTGGCATTGCCGCCCGTGGCGCCGCCCGCGTTGCCGGTGGCACCCGCGCCGCCATTGGCGTTGCCGCCATTGCTGGCGACGTTACCGATATTGTTGATCACGTTGTTGGTCACGGTGCCGGTCAGGGTGCTGGTCGCCGTGGCGGTGGACGTGTTAAAGGCATTCGTCATGGAGGAATTGGCCGTACCGCCATTGTTGGCAGCGGCCGCACCGACCGCGCTGGCCATGGCCGCACCGGTGCTGTTGTTGTTGGCGTTGGCCTGGCTATTGTCGTTGTTGCGATTGGCATTGCTTTCCTGGTTGGCGCTCGAATTGTCGTTCGCTTGTGCCCCCGGCCCGGTCTGTGTGGTGGCGGTGGTTGGCAGTGGTGTCTCCTGAGCAAAGGCTGATCCCATTGCCAGGGCAATGGCTGTTGCAAGCAAAGTTTTTTTCATCTCGTCCTCACTGTTTGTGGTGGTTCCCAAGTGCCCTCAATGCAGCGGCTTGAACCTATATCGCAAGCTTGATGCCAGCGCAGGTAAGCTCTTGATATCATTCGTTTTTGATGCGGCGCTGCAGCAGGAATGCGCTGCCAGGACGGGAAAAGTGTCACGCCGCTGTGACGCGGCAGTAGGCCGGCGCGGCGCGCACAGCCTTGATCTACAGGGGAAATGCGGACAGGAAGGGTGTCACAGGCGTGTGACAGCGCGCTGCGGAGCGGCTCAATCGGCGGCGCGGCGCACGGGGCGCTGCAGCCCGTGCTTGGCCATCAGGCGGTACAGCGTCATGCGCGAAATGCCGAGCTCGCGCGCCACCGCCGTGATGCTGTGGCCGGCGTCAAGCTGGCTTTGCAATGCCAGCCGTTCGGCGCGTTCGCGCGCACTGTCAAGCGCCTCGCCGCTGACGGCGGCGCGCCCCGGCGCCTCCAGCTCCAGGTCGTGCGGCTGGATCAGGGCGCCGTCCGCCATGACGGCGGCGCGCCGCACGCGGTTCAGCAATTCGCGCACATTGCCCGGCCAGTCATGGCTGCGCATGGCGCGCAGCGCGCTGCTGCTAAAGCCGCGCACGCCGCGCGCGCGTTCGGTGGCGTAGCCGTGGAAGACTTCCTCGGCCAGCACCACCACGTCCTCGCGCCGCTCGCGCAAGGCCGGCACTTGCAGCGTCAACACATTGAGCCGGTAATACAAGTCTTCCCGGAAATCACCGCGCGCCACGGCATCCGCCAGCTTGACGTGCGAAGCGGCGATCACGCGCGCATCGACCGGCACGCTGCGCGTGCCGCCCACCCGGTATATCGTCTTTTCCTGCAGGAAGCGCAGCAGGTTGGCCTGCAGCTCCAGCGGCAGGTCGCCGATCTCGTCCAGGAAGATCGAGCCGCCACTGGCGGACTCCACCAGCCCGGTCTTGCCGGCGCCGGCGCCGGTGAAAGCGCCTTTTTCATAACCAAACAGCACCGACTGCACCAGGGAGGCCGGGATGGCGCCGCAATTGATCGGTACGAAGGGGCCGTCCGCGCGCCCCGAGTGTTCGTGTATCGCGCGCGCAACAAGTTCCTTGCCGGTGCCGCTCTCGCCCCAGATCAGCACGGGCGCGTCGGCCCCCGCCACTTTCATGATCTGCTGGCGCAGCAGGGTAATGGCCGGGCTGTTGCCGGTCAGGCGCATGGCGCAGGCGTCAGCCGCCTCGGCGCGCTGGCCCAGGGCGGCCAGCCCCAGCGCATGGCCCAGGGTGTGGCTGAGCCGCCCGGGGTCCAGCGGCCAGGTATGGAAATCCACGCAATGGTCATGTACCAGCTGGCGAAACGGCGCTTCCTGCAGCGCCTGCGGCCGGAATACCGCCACCCAGCGCGGCCGGCTATGGCGCCGCAGGAAATGGTCGAGTTCAACCAGGGGCTCCTGCCAGTCGTCAAGCACCAGCAAGCCCACCGGGAAGTGCTGGCCCTGCAATGCGGTGTCGGCCGCCGCCAGGCCCGCCACGTGGCAGACGTCAAAACCGGCGATGGCGTCGTGCAGGGGGCCGGGCAATGCATGGGGTGGCCCTGTGATACACAAGACTTGCCTTGACATAATTTCACCTTGCGACGGCGTGGAGCGGCGCGATAGAATACTGCCGCACAATTTTTCAGCACCAACTTTCATTGCCTACGATAAGCAATTGTTAATGGTGCCAATAACACAATGGGGGAAGCATGGATCAATATAAGCTACAGGCGAGGAATCTGCCAACACTCAAGCAGCGCCTCGCTTTGCGCGTCCTGCAGGCCTTCGGCTGGAAAATCCAGTTCCGCCCCCTGCCCGGCCCACGCGGCATCTGTGTGGTTTATCCGCACACCTCGAACTGGGATTTCCCGATCGGCGTCCTGGGCAAATGGGCGCTCGACCTGAAGTTCCGCTGGCTGGCCAAGGACAGCCTGTTCAAGATCCCCCTGCTGGGCCGCTGGTTCTATTACCTGGGCGGCGCCCCGGTCGACCGCAGCGCGCCGCAAGGCCTGATCCAGGCCCAGGCCGATGCCATGCTGAAGGAAGACTGGTACTGGGTCGGCATCACGCCGGAAGGCACGCGCAGCTACAAGCCGTACTGGAAAAGCGGCTTCTACCAGCTGGCCATGACGGCCAAGGTGCCGCTGGTGCTGGTCTACATGGATTACCCGCGCAAGTTGCTGAGCCTGGTCGACCACCTGTGGCTGAGCGGCGACGAGGAGCAGGACATGGCGGCCATCCGCGCCGTGTTCGAAGGCCACCTCGGCAAGCATCCGGAACTGATGGCGCCTATCGTCCTGCGCCAACGCTGAAGCCAGCGACCTCCGCATCGCCCTCCAGGCGCACCAGCGTGATGGTGTGCGCCTTGCCCGGCTCGAAGCGCAGCGCCGTCCCCGGCGCGATATCGAGGCGCATGCCGTACGCCTTCCAGCGCTCGAACTGCAGCGCCGAATCGACTTCGAAGAAATGGTAATGGGAGCCGACCTGGATAGGACGGTTCCCCTGGTTTGTTACGGTAAGCGTGGTGCGATCGGTCATATGACGCTATCTGCAAGACTCATGCCAGAGTTTTCAAGTGATTCTCTCACTTTTCCTGCACCAGCATAAGGCATTGCACCAGCGCGGTGCAGCTTATTCTTTCGGATAGGGACTCTTGCCGCCGCTGGCGATGAATTCATCGATGCGCGCGTGCAGCACCGGCAGCGGCACCGAGCCCAGTTCCAGCACCGTGTCGTGGAAGGCGCGGATGTCGAACTTGCTGCCCAGCGCCCGCTCCGCCTTGCCGCGCGCCTCGAAGATCGCCATTTCGCCCAGGTAGTAGGACAGCGCCTGGCCTGGCCAGGAGATGTAGCGGTCCACTTCGGTCATCACCTCGTGCGCGGACAGGGCGGTGTTCTCCATCAGGTAGCGCTGCGCCTGTTCGCGCGTCCAGCCCTTGGCGTGGATGCCGGTATCGACCACCAGGCGCGAGGCGCGCCAGGCCTGGTAGCTGAGCATGCCGAAAATTTCATACGGGGTTTCGTAGATGCCCATTTCCGTGCCCAGGCGTTCCGCGTACAGGGCCCAGCCCTCGCCGTAGGCCGAGATGTAGGCGTTGCGGAACGGCGGACGGCCCTTCTGTTCCAGCGCGATCGGCATCTGGAACGCGTGGCCCGGCGCCGATTCGTGCAGGGTCAGCGCCGGCAGCGAATACAGCGGACGGGCCGGCAGGTTGTAGGTGTTGACCCAGTAGCCGCCGGGGCCGCCGCGTCCGGACGTGTAGTACGGCGCGATCTCGGGCGCCACCGGGATGATGGCAAAGCGGCTGCGCGGCAGGCGGCCGAAGTACTCCGCCACCTTGCCGTCGAACTTCTTGGAAATCCAGGCCGCGCGCATCAGCAGCTCTTCCGGGGTCTTGGCGTAGAACTGCGGGTCGGTGCGCAGGAATTGCAGGAAGGCCGGCAGGTCGCCCTGGAACTTCACCTGCCGCATCACCTCGTGCATCTCGGCGCGGATCTTGGCCATTTCCTGCAGGCCGATCTGGTGGATCTGCTCGGCGCTCAAACTGGTGGTGGTGAACTCCAGGATCTTGGACTGGTAATAGGCTTTGCCGTCCGGGTAGCTTTCCGCCGCCAGGTCCACCTTGGCCTTGGGCACGTACTCCTCGCGCATGAACTTGAGCAGCGCGGCGTGCGCCGGAATCACCTTGTCGCGGATCGCCGCCAGCGCCCCGGCGCGCAGGGCTTCCTGCTCCGCCGCCGGAATGGTGGCCGGCATCTGCTTGAAGGGCTTGAAGAAGACCACGTCTTCCGGCTTGGCGTCGCTGACGGCGGTGATCGATTGCTCGCGCCCTTCCAGCGTGACTTTGGGCGGGGTGAAGCCGCGCGCCAGGCCGGCGCGCATATTGGCGATCTCCTCGCTGAAGTAGCGCGGCACATCGTTCAGCTGCGCGACATAGTTGCGGTAGTCGGCCGCCGTGCGGAAGGTCTTGCGCGACTCGCCCGCCAGGTTGGACCAGAACGAAGAGTCGGCGTTGAGCGGCTTTTCGTATTCGCGGAAACGCTGGTTATCCAGCAGCGACACGATCTGCGCGCGGTACACCTGGAAGTTGATGCGCTCTTTCGGCGAAAGCTGCGCGGGCTTGATGCTTTCGAGTTGGCGCAGCGTGTGCTCCCAGCGCTTCTGGCGCTCCATCTGCAGCGCCGCGTCGACGCGCGGCAGCTGGTGCTCCACGCCACGCACATCGTCCTCGTCAGCCTCCAGGCGCTGTTCCAGGCGCCATTTCCATTCCGACTGGTGGATCGCGGCAAAGCGGGCATCGGCGCTCCCGGGTTTGGCCGCCGCGAACGATGGAGAACTGAAGGCGGCTGCAATGGCGAGTGCTGCGACTAACTGTTTCATGGGGCTCCCGGAGCTCTGGTTGGTAACGGTTGCGGGAGTGTACCTTAAGGCGAAAGCGCCGGCGCCGTCAATGGCAGCGTTATGCGGAAACATGTAGCGCCCGGCGCGGATTCAACCGAAACCTGGCCGCCCAGCACGTGGCACAGCAGGTTATGCACCACGTGCAGGCCCAGGCCGCCGGTGCCGGTGCCCATGCGCGTGGTGAAAAAGGGGTCGAAGATGCGCTCCAGCGTGCCGGGCGTGATGCCGCAGCCGTTGTCCAGCACTTCCAGGCGCAGCAGGCCACATGGCTCGCCCTCTTCCTGCGCCGCGGCCTGCACCCGGATGCAGCCGTCCGCGCTGCCCATGGCGCCGAAGGCGTGCAGCTGCGCGTTGCGCACCAGCTGCTGCAGGATGTGCGCCACCGGGCGGCTGTAGCTGTCCATCCGCAGGCCGCGCGGCACCGCGATGTCGAGCAGCAGGCCATCGGCGGCCAGGCCGGCCTTCAGCGGCTGCAGGGCCTGCGCCACCAGGTCGGCCAGATCGAACTGCGAACGCCGTTCGCTCGACTGGTCCACCGCCACCTGCTTGAAGCTCTCCACCAGGGCCGAGGATTTGTGCAGGCTGCGCAGCAGCAGGCCGGCGGCTTTGGCGGTATCGGCGGCAAAGTGCTCGAGGTCGGAACGCCGCACGCCCGCCCCGATCTGGTCGCTGAAGGCGCGCGCGCGGTCCTCCAGCGTACTGGCAATCAGCACGCTGTTGCCGAGCGGCGTATTGAGTTCGTGCGCCACCCCGGCCACCAGGGCGCCCAGCGCCGCCATGCGCTCATTGCGCGCCACCTCGGCGCGGGCGCTGCGCAGCTCCTCCAGCGTCTCCTTCAACGCTTTCTGGGTGCGCGCCAGGCGGATATGCGCCTGGGCCCGCGCCAGCACTTCCTCCGCCTGGTAAGGCTTGGCGATAAAGTCCACCGCGCCGCACTGGAAGCCGCGCACCTTGTCGTCCATTTCGTACTGGGCCGAAAGGAAGATCACGGGAATATCGCACAGTGCCGGGTCGGCTTTCAGGCGGCGGCACACCTCGAAGCCGTCGATGCCGGGCATGTTCACGTCCAGCAGCACCAGCTCCGGCGGGCGCGCGCTGGCGCTCCACAATGCCAACTCGCCGTCCGGCGCCTGGCGCACCAGGTAGCCGGCATTGCCCAGCAGGTCGCTCAGCAGCTTGAGCGAGGCCGGCGTGTCCTCCACCACCAGGATCTCGCCCAGGCCGCTCATGCCGCGGCGCCTTTCAGGCTTGCCGCGCCTCGCAGCAACTCCCACACTTGCTGGTACTGGTGGCGGTCCAGCATGGCGCGCAGGCAGCCCCCTTGCGCCGCGTCGAGCGCTTCAATGCGCCGCAGCAGCCCCTCCACCTGCTGCATGTCCAGCCCGCGCACGGCACCGGCCAGCTCCTGCAGCAAGGCGGGCGGCAGGCCTGCCAGGCCGGCCGCGCTGGGCACGGTCGGCGCCTCGGGCGCGGCGGGCGCCGCCTCGTCGCGCCGCAGGAAATGCAGCTGCAGCAGCTGCGCCAGCACCGCCAACAGCTGCTCGCTCTGCACCGGCTTGCGCAGGAAGGCGTCGGCGCCCGCGGCCAGCGCCTCCTGCTTTTCCTCCTCGAAGGCGGAGGCGGTCAGCACCAGCACGCGCGGCTGCACCAGCGCCGTTTGCGCGCGCAGCCAGCGCGTGACAGCCAGCCCGTCCTGGCCGGGCATATGCCAGTCCATCAGCACCAGCTCCACCGCACCGCCGGCCAGCAAAGCCATGGCGCTATTGCCGTCCTGCGCCTCCAGCACGTGGAAGCCGAGCGGCGCCAGCATGCTGCGCAGCAGCTCGCGGCTGTCGGCGTCGTCGTCCACCACCAGGATGCGGCGCCCGCGTTCGTCCGGCGGCAAGCCCGCCACCTGGGCGACAAACGGCACCGCCGGCGCCTGCTCGCTCTCCGCCACCTCGATGGCGAAACTGAACTCCGCCCCCGCGCCCAGCTCCGAACGCAGGCGCAGCTCGCCGCCCATCAGGCGCACAAATTCGCGGCTGATGCCCAGCCCCAGCCCGGTGCCGCCGCGCGTGCCGCCCTGGGCCGCCTGCTCGAAGGGTTCGAATATGCGCACCTGGTCGGCCGGCGCGATGCCGATGCCGGTATCGCGCACCGCAAACGCCAGGCGCCAGCGGCGCGCCGCGAGCGGCTGGGCATCCACGTGCAGGCCCACGCCGCCCTGCTGCACGAACTTGGCGGCGTTGGATAAAAGATTCAGCAGCACCTGGCGCAGGCGCGGCCCGTCCGCCAGCACCGGCGGCGGCAAACGGCCGCAGGCCAGGGACAGCTGCACGCCCTTGCGCTCCATGCGCAGGCGCACCATCTCGATCACTTCCTGCAGCAGCGGTTCCAGGGCCAGCGGCTCCAGGGCCACCTGGGCGCGCCCGGCTTCTATGCGCGACAACTCGAGGATGTCGTTGATCAGGCCAAGCAGGTGCTGGCCGGAGCGCTTGATGATGGCCAGGTGGCGCCGTTCGCTCTCGAACATGCTGGCCGATTCGGCCAGCATGCCGGAAAACCCGATCACCGCATTTAGCGGCGTGCGCAGCTCGTGGCTCATATTGGCCAGGAACACGCTCTTGGCCTGATTGGCGGCCTTGGCCTCGGCCACGGCCTCGGACAGCGCGGCGGTGCGCTGCTGCACCAGCTCCTCCAGCCGGCTGCGGTGCGCCAGCAGTTCGGCCTCGGCCAGCTTGCGGCCGCTGATGTCCTCGTAGCTGCAGCGCAGCCAGCGTTTGCCGCTGGCCGGCAGGCGGCGCAGCTTGACCTCGGCCGGGAAGGTGCTGCCGTCCGGCCGCCGCACGGTGCGCTCGAACGTCATCGCCTCGCCCGCCCAGGCCCGCTCGCAATTGGCGCGCACCGCCTGCGCCGGGTCGTCGTCGCCGAACTGGCCGGGCGAGTACAGCGCGCTCGGGTGCATGCCCAGCAACAGCGCGCGCGAGAAGCCGAACAGCTGCTCGGCCTTGCCATTGGCGTCGACAAAGCAGCCCTGGTCGATATCGAGCACCAGGATCGCCTCCGGCGCGTACTCCACCAGCGCGCGGAAGCGCTCCTCGCTTTCGCGGCTGGCCAGTTCGGCCTGCGCCAGGCGGCGCCGCTGCAGCAGCATCACCCCCAGCATGGCCGCCAGCAGCACAATGGTGACGGCGGCGGCCAGCACCGGCGTGCGGTAGGCCTGCCACAAGGTGGGCGGCTGGTTCAGGATGGTGGCGCCGGCCAGCGGCGCCGGATCGATCCGCCAGCGCTGCAAGGCGCGCCAGTCGTACAGGGAAATGACCGGCCCGGCCGCGATGCGCGTCAGTTCGCCGGCCTTGCCCGGCCGGCCCTGCAGGATATCCAGCGCATGCTGGCCCAGTTCCGTGCCCGATTGCCGCAAGCCGCGCACCGCGCCGCCCACCGCGCCCTCGCCCACCGCCAGGTCGAACAGCACGAAGACCGGCACATTCGCCTCGCGCATCACGTCGCGGTGGGCGTCGATGGTGGGCAGGGCAAAGCCGTCGCGGTCGCGGTTGAACATGCCGGCCAGCACCACCGTGTCCGGCGTCAGGTTGTTGATATAGCGTAGCTGCTCGGGCCAGCTCATATTCTGCAGGAACTCGACCTGCACCTTGCGCAGCCAGGGCGCCAGCTCAACCTCCGCCTGGCGTTGGAAGGCACGGTCGGCCTCCGCCATGCCGCCGGTCAGCACCACGCGCCGCGTGCGCGGCAGCAGCTGCATGGCCTGGCGCATGGTGGCGCCGACATCGGGCACGATCGCATACTGGAAAATGGGGCGCGGGCTGGCCGCCAGCTGCACCGTGGAGGGCATGGCATCGGCCAGCAGCGGCGCTTTGGGCGCCAGCGCCGCCAGTTCATGCAGGGCGAAATTCAGGGCCGGCTGCTGCAGCGCGATCACCAGGTCCATGCGCTGGCCGCCGTACTGGGCCAGCACCATGTCGCGCCGCGCCGGCGTGGCCCGTTCGGCATTGGGCTGGTTCAGGTGCAGGTACTCGACGTGGATATGCTCGAGCGGTATGCCGCCATCGCGCAGACGGCGGATAAAGGCGTCGGTGATGCTGTCGAAACCGGGCCGGCCCGGGCCGTATGAATTAAGCAACAGCACATGGGCTTGCGCCAGCCGTGCCGGCGCCGCCGGCGTGGCCGCAGCGGGAACGCTGGCAGGACTGGCGGCAGCCAGCACCGACGCCGCCCATGCCGCCAGTACCATGCTTGCCCAGAGCTGCCTGATAAATGTGCCGACCATGTTCCACGCGTAGAGAGCCTGGAACGATCATACCCAATCCGTAGCGCCCTGCAACTTTTTGTCAGCCGGCCAGGGTGTCGCAGGCGATGGCGGTGCTGAGGAAAATCTGGCCGTTCAGGCGTTGCGGCAAATCGGAATCGCGCAGGCGGTCCATGACCGGGCCCTTGACTTCGGCCAGGTGCAAGCCGATGTTGCGCCGCGCCAGGCTGGCATTCAGCTCGCCCAGGCCGAACAGCGCCGTGGTATCGATGGAACTGACGGAGGACATGGCCAGCACCAGGTTGCGCGCCGTCGGGTGCGTGCGCAATTCGTCTTCGATGCGCTGCTGCACCGCCTCCACATTGCCGAAGAACAGGTTGGCGTCGATGCGCAGCACCAGCAGCTCGGGCCGGGTTTCGGCCGGGTAGCGCTCGATGTTGCGGAAATGCTCGCTGCCGGCAATGCGGCCCAGCACCGCGATATGCGGCCGGCTGGCGCGCCAGATCAGGGTGCCCATCGACAGCGCCACGCCCACCAGCACGCCCGCCTCCACGCCCAGCACCACCACCCCGGCGCCGGTCACCAGCCAGGCCAGCGCGTCGCCCCGGTCGTAGCGCCAGGCGGTGCGCAAGGTGTCCAGCTCCAGCATGCCCAGCACGGCGACGATGATGGTGGCGGCCAGCACCGGCATGGGCAGCAAAGCCAGCCAGCCGGTCGGCGCCACCAGCGCCACCGCCAGCAAACCGGCGGTGATGACGCTGGCCAGCGGCGTTTGCGCGCCAGCCGCGAAATTGACGGCGGAACGCGACATGCTGCCCGTGACCGGGAAGGCGCCCGACACCATGCTGGCGACATTGGCCGCGCCCAGCCCGACCAGCTCGCGGTTGCTGGCCAGTTTTTCATTGCGTTTCAAGGCCAGCGACTGCGCCGCCGACATGCTGATCAGGAAGACCACGAAGCCGACCAGCATGCCCGGCTGCAGCAGTTGCTGCCAATGACCGGGCGAGGTGGCCAGGTTCAGTTGCGGCAGGCCGGTCGGCACCTGGCCGGTGGTCTTCACCCCCAGCGCCTCCAGCCCCAGCACCTGCACCAGCAGCAGGCCAAGCAACACCACCAGCATGGGCGCCAGGCGCGCCGCAATATCGGCCGCGCCCTGGCGCATGCCGCAGGCGCGCAGCAGCGGCGCCAAATGGCTGCGCGACAGCACCAGCAGGAGCAAGGCGCCCAGCCCCAGCGCGGCGCTCGGGCCGTGCCAGTGCGGCAGGTCGGCGCCCAGCAAGGGCTTGAGCTGGCCGAAGGCGATCACCAGCGCCGAACCGACCGTGAAGCCGCTCATCACCGGGCGCGAAAAGAAGTTGGCCAGGAAGCCCAGGCGCAGCACGCCGCACAACAGCAGCATGGCGCCCGCCACCAGCGCCAGTTGCGCCGCCAGCACCGAGTACAGGGCGGAACCGGCCGGCGCCATCTGGCCCACGATGGCGGCGGTCATGAGCGAGACGATGGCCATCGGCCCCACCGATTGCGTCATGCTGGTGCCGAACAGGGCGTACACAAGAGGCGGCAGGATGCTGGCGTAAATGCCGGTCACCGGCGGCAGGCCGGCCACCAGCGCATAGGCCATGCCTTGCGGGATCATCATCATGGCCACCACGATGCCCGCGCTGACATCGCCCGGCAGCAAGGCGCGCCGGTAACTTCGCAGCCAGGCCAGCATCAGCTGCCCTGCTCCAACGTGGCCAGCACGGCGGCCAGGATTTCGTCCGACTGTTTGCGGTCGGCCACCGCGCGCGCCAGCACCAGGGCGCCCACCATGGCGGCATAGGTGGTGATGGCGGCGCGCCGCTGCTGCGCCGGCGCGCCGGGCAGCGCCTGCGCCAGCGCCGCGATCTGCGACTGGAAACTGTCGGCCATGGCTTGCCGCACCTCGGGCCCGACGCGCGACACGTCCGGGCCGAGCGCGGCCAGGGCGCAGCCGCCGCCCGGGTTGTCGCGGTGTTTGGCGGTCAGGTACATATGGGCCAGCGCCGCGCGCGGATTGGCGGGCGCTGCGGCCAGCAGCGTGCGCCACTTTTCCGCCGAGCCTTGCATGGCCTTGCCGAAGGCTTCGGCCAGCAGGTCTTCCTTGGAGGCGAAATGGCCGTAGAAGCCGCCGTGCGTCAGGCCGGCGCATTTCATCAGGTCGGCCACGCCGATGCCGTCGTAGCCTTTTTCGCGGAACAGGCGGGATGCTGTTTCAACAATGCGCTCGCGGTTCTGCGCCGCTTGCTCCCTGCTTACACGCATGATCTTCTCCCCGGTTATTTTTATTATGGATGTAATATATCATACGTGAATGACCGTCGTCATGCAAAGTCCGGTCAGCGCGCCATGGCCAGTTCGACGCAATTGCGGCCGGCCCGTTTGGCGCGGTGCAAGGCCGCTTCCAGCCGCGCCACCAGTTCCGTCGCGCCCTCGTCCGGCGCCAGCTGGGCCACGCTGAAACTGGCGGTGACGGCATCGGCGCCGGCCAGTTCGGTGGCGGCGATGGCCTGGCGCAGTTCCTCCGCCAGTTTAAAGGCATCGATCGCCACGGTGTGCGTGGCCACCACCAGGAACTGCTCGCCGCGCATGCGCGCCAGCGTGTCGGAATTGCGCAGGCGGCTCTGCACCATGCCGGCGATCTGCGCCAGCGCGCGGTCGCCCGTGGTGTAGCCGTACAGCTCATTGACGGTGCGGAAGCTGTCGATATCGAAGGCCAGCACCGCCAGCGGCAAACCGTAGCGGCGCGCGCGGCGGATTTCGCCATCCAGCACCTGCTCGCCCTGGCGCCGATTGGCCACGCCGGTCAGGCCGTCGAACGGCGTGACCTCGGTCAATTGCAGGCCCAGGGCGTCGTTCTGCAGGCGCAGGTCGCTCATCACCATGCCAAAGCTGATCAACTGCGCGGCCGAGCCGAAACAGGCAAAGTGCTCACGGCTGAGGACCAGCGGACGGTCGAACAGCATGCTGACGGCACCCAGCAAGGGCCCGCCCGGCTCGCCGCGCAGCGGCATGGCCAGCAGCATATGCACGCCCTGCCCTTCCAGCAGCGCCGCCAGTTGCGCGTCGCCCGCCTTGTCCGGCGCGTCGAGCAGCAGCAATTCCCCGCGCAGCGCCGGGGCATCGAGCAGCTCGCGGCGGCCGGCCAGCACATCGTGCATGTCGAGGTCGATGCGGGCGTCCTGCGCCACCAGTTGCAAGTTGCCATCGGCATCCGTGCGCAACAGCGCCGCATGGCAGATGCCGGGATAGCCGCACAGGGCGTTGCAGACGCGCGCGCCCATGCGCTCCAGTTCTTCCGATCCGTACAGGGCGCGCTGCAGGCTGCGCTGGATCGCCAGCAAATCGTTCAGCTCCGCTTCGCGGTCCAGCAAGTGCTGCTGGGCGGAAGCCAGGGTGTCCGCCACGGGCGCCATCAGCCCCGCCACGGCGTCGCGCAGCTGCGGCAAGTCGAGCGGGGTAATGCGGTAGGCCAGCGGGCCTTGCGCCATCAGCTCGGCCATGGTGGCGGAACGGGTATACGGGCAGAGCACCAGCACCGGCGCACCGGCGCGGCTGCGCACCAGCGCGGCCAGCTCGGTACCGGCCGGCATGGCGGCGCCGTTCAGGTCAATCACCAGCAAGGAAATCTTGTTCTGCGCCAGCGCATGGCGCGCGCTGGCGATACTGTCCGCAGTCAGCAAACGGTCGAAGGACTCGGCGCAGGCAGCCAAAAATTCCTGGCGCCTGGCGGCATCGGGATGGAGGAAAAGGCCGGTACGTTGACGACGGCCAGCAGCATTAGCCATGCGGCTTAGTGTGCCACAAGTTCAATCCAGACAACATCTCTTTTGTGTGTGGGAGCGCACGGTTCGCAACGGTGGCGCGGCAAATACTGGCCTTCCGAGCACAGGAGGCCGCCATGTCCAGCACCCGCGATTCACAGCAGAAAAGCAGCGCCGGCAACGCGCAGCGCGCAATCCAGCAGGAACAGGACCAGCGCGATAGGCACCGGCCACAGCACGCGGCGGAACAGGCGCCGGTGCAAGCGGGGCACCAGCCCTACCCCGCGCCGCCGCTGCCGCAGCAGCACCTGGAAAAACCCGGGCTGGAACACCAGATGGCCCTGAAGCCGCAATTCATGGCGCCCGACTATTGCGGAAGCGGCAAGCTTGCCGGCATGGCAGCGATTATTACCGGCGGCGATTCCGGCATCGGCCGCGCCGTGGCCGTGCTGTATGCGCGCGAAGGCGCCGACGTGGCCCTGGTCTACCTGCCGGAAGAGCAGCAGGATGCCGACGCAACGCGCGAGTACGTCGAGGCCGAGGGGCAGCGCTGCCTGCTGCTGCCGGGCGACGTGCGCGACCCGGCGTTTTGCCGCCAGGCCGTGGAGCAAGTGCTGCGGGCGTTCGGCCGGCTCGACATCCTGGTCAACAACGCGGCCTTCCAGGAGCATGCCGGGGCGCTGGAGGAGCTGTCGGAGGAGCGCTTCGACCTGACCATGAAAACCAATATCTACGGCTACTTCCACATGGCCAAAGCCGTGCTGCCGCACCTGAAGCGCGGCAACGCGATCATCAATACCGGCTCCGTGGTGGGCCTGCGCGGCTCGAAAGAGCTGCTGGACTATTCGACCACCAAGGGCGCCATCCACGCGTTCACCATGTCGCTCGCCGCCAACCTGCTGGAGCGCGGCATCCGCGTCAACGCGGTGGCGCCGGGGCCGGTGTGGACCCCGCTCAACCCGGCTGACCAGACGCCGGACCAGATCAAGGATTTCGGCTCCCAGGCGGATATGCACCGGCCGGCGCAACCGGAGGAAATATCCCCCGCCTTCGTCTTCCTGGCGGCGCCCTGCTGCTCCAGCTATATCAGCGGTATCGTCCTGCCGGTAACCGGCAGTGTGGGAGATTGAGATGGCACGCGCATTATGGAAAGGCGCTATCAGCTTCGGCCTCGTGCATATTCCGGTGGAGCTGCACAAGGCCGTCGAATCGCATGACCTGGATTTGACCATGCTGGATAAACGCGACTTCTCGCCCATCGGTTTCAAGCGTTACAACAAGGCGAGCGGCAAGGAAGTCACCTGGGACCATATCGTCAAAGGCTACGAGCATACGGACGGCGAGTACGTGGTGCTGA
This sequence comes from Pseudoduganella guangdongensis, assembly GCF_009857475.1. Taxonomy (GTDB): domain Bacteria; phylum Pseudomonadota; class Gammaproteobacteria; order Burkholderiales; family Burkholderiaceae_D; genus Rugamonas; species Rugamonas guangdongensis. Next base: position 14,656 of record NZ_WWCJ01000025.1, read on the forward strand.
GCGACGAAGACCTGCGCCTGGCCAATCCCAAGGCGACGCAAACCATCGACATCCTGGCATTTGTGGACGCCGAGTCGGTCCCGCTGACCTTCTACGAAACGCCCTACTACCTGGCGCCCGGGCGCGGCGGCGACAAAGTCTACGCCCTGCTGCGCGAGACCCTGCGCAAGGCTGGCCGCATCGCCGTCGCCACGGTGGTGATCCGCACGCGCCAGCACCTGTGCGCGCTGGTGGCGGTGGGCGACGGCATCGTGATGAACACGCTGCGCTATGCCAGCGAGATCCGCAACCCGGAAGAACTCAAGCTGCCGGGTGATGCGGGCATCACCGACAAGGAGCTGAAGATGGCCCTGTCGCTGGTGGAGGACATGAGCGAGGAGTGGAATCCGCTGGCCTACCACGACACGTACCGCGAGGATGTGCTCAAGCTGGTGGAGAAGAAAGTGAAGGCCGGCCAGACGCACACGATTACCGAGCCCTCGGATGAAGCGCCGGCGCCAAAAGCCAGCAATGTGGTGGACCTGGTGGCCCTGCTCAAGCAAAGCCTGGGTTCGCGCGGGCGCGCCGGCGCCGCGGGCGACGAAGAAGCGCGGGAGGCGGAAGAGGAGGAAGCGGCGCCGCGCGCGCCGCGTCCACGCCGCGCCGCCGCAGGCGCAAGCAAATCGCGCAGTCCGGCAACGCGCAGCACGGCCACGGAGACCAGCACCACCAAGCGCGCCAGCTCTGCCAAGGCTGCCAAACCCGCTGCCAAGCCCGCCGCAAAACCTGCCGCCAGCGGCGCCAAAACCAGCACCAGCCGCCGCAAAGCCGCCTGATTGCGCCTCAGGCGGCGGCCGTGGCCTGGCCGACCGCCTTCATGGCAGGCGCCAGGCCGACGGCGGCTTTCGCGTAGTCCGCCCACGGGGTGTTGCCCGCGTCCAGCCGCGTATGCGCGGTGGCCACCGTCCAATGGTCGCCGCCGCGCAGACTGGCCAGCTCGTCCCAGCCGACCGGCACCGAAATCCCCAGTCCTGGCCGGGCGCGCGCCGACCAAGCCGAGACCGTGGTGGCGCCGCGGCCATTGCGCAGGTAGTCGATAAAGATCTTGCCGACCCTGTTGCGCGGACCACTCTTCGCGGCAAAGCGCTCGGGCAGGATGGCCGCCATATGCTCCACCACCTGCTTGCTGAACGCCTTCACGGTATCCCAGTCATAGTAAGGCTTGATCGGGACCACCACATGCAAGCCTTTACCGCCGCTGGTCTTGAGAAAGCATGGCAGCCCCAGTTCATCCAGGAAGCCGTGCATCAGCTGGGCCGCCTCCTGCACCTGCGTCCATTCGACGCCGCTACCGGGGTCCAGGTCGAACACGATGCGGTTCGGCTTCTCGTAGGTGCGGCCCAGGGCGTTCTGCGTATGCAGCTCGATCACGTTGAACTGCGCGGCAGAGAGCAGCGCCTCCGTCGTGCCCACCTCCAGCATCGGCGGATGCTCCGGGTCCAGCTCGCGCGGGAACTCTTTCAAGCCTTTCAGCTTGCTGACATCCGCATGCTTCTGGAAGAACAGCTCCCCGCCCACGCCGTCCGGCGCACGCACCAGCGAGACCGGGCGGCCGCGCGTGTGCTCCAGCAGCAGGTCCGCCATCAGGGCGTAATAGCGCAGCAGGTCGATTTTTTTCAGGCCGCTGGCCTGGTCGACCAGCCGGTCGGGATTGGTCACCTTCAGTGAGGCGGGCAGCTTGCTGTGCACAGTATTCTCCTCTATCGGTGCGGGCTCCTCGCGGCGTATTTCGGCGGCACGCTTGTCCTTGCGCAGCCCCTGGAATACGGCATGCCGCACCGAGCCGCCATGCGTCCACTCGCCGAAACTGACTTCCGCCACCAGCTGTGGTTTCACCCAATGCGCCCTGCGGGCAATGGCTTTGCCGGGGGCGAACGGGCTGGCGTCGGCCGCCAGGCGCTTGAGTTTCAGCGCCAGGTCGCGCAAGGTCTTGTCGTTGAAACCCGTGCCGACATTGCCGGCATAGTGCAAGGCACCGTCCGCGCCATACACGCCGAGCAGCAGAGAGCCAATGCCAGTGCGGCTGCCTTGCGGGTCAGTGTAGCCGCCAATGACAAACTCCTGGCGCTGGGCGCATTTCAGCTTGATCCAGTCGCGCGAACGGCGTTCAGTATAGGCCGAATCGCGGCGTTTGCCGATGACGCCCTCCAGGCCCATCTCGCAGGCAGCGGCAAGCAACTGCTCCGGCGGCGCCTGCAGCACGGTGCTGAGGCGGATTGTGTCGCCATCGACGTGCTCCAGCGCCGCTTGCAGCCTGGCGCGGCGCTGCTCCAGCGGCAGCGCGCGCAGGTCTTCGCCGGCGAGATACGGCGCGTCGAACATGAAGTAGACGATCTCCTTTGTGCGCCTGCCGTCGAAAGCTTGCTGCAGCAGGCCGAAGTCGGGGCGTCCCTGCGCGTTGTGAACGACGATCTCGCCGTCGTACCAGCCGTCCGGCAGACCGGCGCCGGCCAGTGCGGCCTGCAGCGGTTCCAGCTTATGCGTCCAGTCGTTGCCGTTGCGGGTGAGCAGGCGGATGTCACCGCCCTCGATACGGGCCAGCAGGCGGTAGCCGTCGTATTTGACTTCGAACAGCCAGTCCTCGGGCGCTGCGGGCGGGGAATCGGCCAGGGTGGCCAGCTCCGGCGCAAGCGACTCCGGGAGCGGCGCGGCTGCGGCGGCCGGCGCGGTCGCGGCGACGGCGGCGGGACCGAGGTGCTTCACGCTGTCGGGCATTTCATCGACCACGCTGAACTCGTCCGCGGGCCGCACGTACTGGTCCTTTTCCTTGATCAGCAGCCAGGGCTCCTTGTCCTCTCCCTTGCCGCGCATTCGCACCAGCGCCCAGCGACCGTGCATTTTGTGGCCGTGCAGCAGGAACACCAGCTTGCCGGCGCGGTAGCCCTTGCGCGGGTCCTCCAGCGGCTCCCATGTGCCGCGATCCCAGATGATCACCTTGCCCGCGCCGTACTGCTTTTCCGGGATCGTGCCTTCGAACTCGTTATAGGCGATGGGATGGTCCTCGACCTGCACCGCCATGCGCTTGTCGCGCGTGTCGTAGCTGGGGCCCTTGGGGACGGCCCAGCTCTTCATGGTGCCGTCGAGCTCCAGGCGGAAGTCGTAGTGCAGCCGCGTCGCCCAGTGCTTCTGGATGACGAAGCCCAACCGGTCCTGGCCCGGCTGGCCGCCCTCCGCGGGCTCCGGCGTCGCGCTGAAGTTGCGCTTCGCCTTGTAAGTCTTGAGTGCATCCTTCATGGCCCCACTGTACGGGGCGCACGGGGCGGCGACGGTTAAACGCCGCACCTTGTAAGCAGTTTGTGCAGATGTAAGGAGTTGTAATGCCGGTCAACTAGCCCGGCAGCGGCGCCGTTTTCTGCTCAGTGACACGGCAATAGCGCACGATACGCGAAACGATTTATACCATTTACGCCAAGGAGCCTGACCATGAAGAAGACCATCGCCACCCTGATCGCCGGCCTGTTCGCCAGCGCTGCCTTCGCACAAACTCCGGCACCAGCCGCCGCCCCGGCCACTGCCGCAGTGGCCAAACCGACGGCCGCCGCGGCAGCTTCCAGCGCCTCCAGCGCCGCATCGGCTGCGGCATCGGCGGCAACCCCAGCGCCGGCCACTCCAGCCGCCGCGACAGCCGCGCCGGCCAAGGATGCCGGCTACGACGTGAAGAAAGCCACCAAATAAGCTTCCCAGCCGGCAGCGCAGCGCCGCCGTCCCGCCTCCAAAACGGCAAGCGGCGAGCGTTGCCGGCACCCTTCCCCAACCCGTACTGGATCAGCGTTTCTCGCTGGCCAGGCGGGTTTCCAACCGTTTGCGGCCGGCCGCAGCGATGGCGCGGCAAGCACCGTTATCGACGTAGGCCGCGTTACCCTCTTTCGCCGCGCGCTGCTGGCGGCCCCACATGTCGTTCACTTCCGGATGCGCGGCGATGGCGATATCGCAGGTCAGCTTTTCAACCGCTTCGAAGCTGCTTTGCAGCGACGCCACCACTTCCGGATGCTCGCTGAACCGGTAGCTGTCGGCCGATACGGCGGTCAGGCTATCCACGAAGACCACATCCCTGCACTTGCCCGCCTCGCACGACTGCCACGACCAGGTGACGCCGCCCTCGGTATGGCCGGGCGTGCTGTGCGCCTTCACGGCCAGCGGGCCAAGCTTCACCACCTCGCCATCAGCCACCGCGCGCACCTTGGCCGCGCCGGGGAAGTTGGATAGCGAGCCGAATTGCGGATCGCTCTTGGGTGAAACGCCGCTGCGCAGGGTCTCCACATTCGCCGCGCCGCCCAGCACCGTCGCGCCGGTCAGCTTCTGCAAGGCCGAAATGCCGCCCGCGTGGTCCTCATGGGAATGGGTGCTGAGGATGTACTTCACGTCCTTCAGTTTGAAGCCCATGGAACGGATATTCGCCGCCACCACCTCCGCGCCCTTGCTAGTGGTGCCGTCCACCAGAATATGGCCCTTCGGCGAAGTCACCAGCACCGCGCTGATGCCGCCGGTGCCGACGTAGTGCGTGTTGCCGTAGATGGTGAAGGGCTGCTGCGGCGAGCTCCAATCGCGGTCCTGCGCATGTGCGACGGAGGCGACGGACGCAAAAGCGGCCAGGATAAGGGATGCGATCAGCTTCATTTTTCTCCTTTGGGGGTGATGTACAGGCCGGAATGCATTTGCGACCCACGGTCGCCGCGCCGGTAGCTGCGGTAAAACGGAGCGCCGGCAGCATCGCGCCTGCAACAGGTGCAGCCGCCGACATGTTCAATCTCGCGCACGCCCGCCGCCTGCAATTGCAGTTCAGCGACGGCGCGCAGGTCCAGGTGCCGGAAGCGCGGCACTGCCGCCGCCCCGAAGCGGCTGGCGAAGGCATCCGCCAACTCCTCGCTCACCTCATAGCAATCCACGCAAATCGTCGGCCCCACCGCCGCCACCAGGGCCGGGGCGGAAGCAGCGGCGGCCATGGCGGCGATGGCGGCGGGGATGATGTTGTCCTGCAGGCCGCGCCAGCCGGCGTGGATGGCGCCGACCTGGCTGCCGTCGCGGCGCGCCAGCAGCAATGGCACGCAGTCGGCAGTGATGATGCTGACGGGGATGCCGGGCGCGCTGGTGAAAAAGCCGTCGGCGTCGCCGATTTCTTGCCGGGCGCAGGTGACATGCTCGACTCGGGTGCCGTGCACCTGGCGCTTGGCGGGGCGCTGCGCCCAGACCGGGGCCAATGCCGCCGGGATCAGCTCGGCGGCGTTGCCGAACGCATGGCGCAGGCCGGGAATGCTGTTCAGTAGTTGCGATGTGACCATGTTATCTTCTTTGTGACATTTGTCGCAAGCATAGCGAAAAAAAACGGCGGCTGCAAGTGCAGCGCGCCGTTAAGGGCTTACCGGGAAGCGGTTAGTTCCAGTCGCCGCCGAGGGAGCGGATCAGCGCTACCGTGGTCACGGCGCGATCGCCGCGCAGTTGCACGGCATTGCGCTCGACCGCTGCCAGGTTGCGCTGGGCGTCCAGCAGGTCGAGATAGCTGGAGCGGCCGGCATCGTACAGCTTTTGCGCCAGGTCGGCCGAGCGGCGGGCGGACACCAGCGCGTCGTCGATCTGGGCGGTCTGGCCGCCCAGGATGCGCAGGCCGGCCAGGTTGTCTTCCACCTCGGCGAAGGCGCTCAGCACCGTCTGGCGGTAGCCGGCCACCGATTCTTCCAGTGCGGCTTCGCTGCGGGTGATGTTGGCGCTATTGCGGCCGCCGTCGATCAGGGGCATGGACATCAAAGCGCCCAGCACCCAGGAGCGGCTGCTCCACTTGAACACGTCGCTGAAGTGGCCGGCGGCGCCGCCGCCGCTGGCGGTGATGTTCAGCGCCGGGAACATGGCGGAACGGGCCACGCCGATGCGGGCGTTGGATGCTTCCATCGCTTTCTGGGCGGCGGCGATGTCGGGACGGCGCTCCAGCAGCGAGGACGGCAGGCCGGCCGGGATCGCCGGCAGCAGGGCCGAGTCCAGCAGCGGGCTGTTGCCCGCCGTGTAGGCGGCGGCCGGCTTGCCCAGCAGGACGGCCAGCGCGTGCTCGGTGGTGGCGCGGCGGCGCTGCAGGCCGATGGCCTCGGCGCGGGTGGTTGCCAGCTCGGTCTTGGCGCGCGAGAGGTCGAATTCGCCAATGTCGCCCAGGTCGAAGCGACGCTGGGTAACCTTGACACTCTCCTCGCGCAAACGGACCGTCTGCTCCACAGTCGCCAATTCGGCGTCCGTGGCGCGCAGGCGGAAATAGGTCTGGGCGACGTCGGCTTGCAGCGACAGCAGGATGGAGCGGTAGTTCGCTTCCACCTGCGCCGCGTCACCGCGCGCCGCCGAGACATTGCTCGATACGCGGCCGAACAGGTCCACCTCGTAGCTCGCGCTCAGCGTGGCGTTGTAGGCGGTCTGGATCGGCTGGTCGATGCCGGCGCGCGAACGCTGGCCGCCGACGCCGACGCCGATCTGCGGGATGCGGTCGGCTTCGGCCACGCCGGCGATGGCGCGCGCCTGCTTGACGCGGGCGGCCGCCACAGCCAGGTTGGCATTGTTGCGGGTGGCTTCGTTGACCAGCTCATTCAGGGCCGAGTCGCCAAAGGCCAGCCACCATTCGCCGCGCGGCTGGCGCTCGGCGTTCTGGGCTTGCTTCCAGCGGGTGCCGTCGGGGGCGGTCACCACCTGCCCTTCCTTGAAGGCGACCGGGGTCTCGATCTGCGGCTGTTTGAATTCAGGGGCGGCGCAGGCGGACAGCAGCAAGGCTGCCAGCAGCGGCGCCACGCCGCGTGCAATCATCTTTTTCATTAGTGGGTCCCTTCCAGTTGCGGGGCGTTGTCCGCCGCCGGGGATTTCTTCTCAAGGCGCTTGGCCAACGTGCGCAGCAGGACGTAGAACACCGGCGTCAGGAACAGGCCGAAGAAGGTCACGCCCAGCATGCCGGCAAACACCGCCACACCCATGGCATGGCGCATCTCCGCACCCGCACCAACCGAGAACACCAGCGGCACCACACCCATGATGAAGGCGATCGACGTCATCAGGATCGGGCGCAGACGCAAGCGGCAAGCTTCCAGTGCTGCTTCCAGGATGGTGCGGCCATGGTCTTCCAATTCGCGCGCAAATTCCACGATCAGGATCGCGTTTTTGGACGCCAACCCGACTAGCACAAAGAGCGCAATCTGCGTAAAGACGTTGTTGTCGCCACCGGTCAGCTTGACGCCAATCAGCGCGCACAGGATCGACATCGGCACGATCAGGATCACCGCCAGCGGCAGGGTCCAGCTTTCGTACTGGGCGGCCAGCACCAGGAACACCAGCAGCACGCACAGCGGGAACACGTAGATCATGGTGTTACCGGCCAGGATTTCCTGGTAGGTCAGCTCGGTCCATTCGTAGCCCATGCCCTTCGGCAGGTTTTCTTTGACGATTTCTTCCAGCGCTGCCTGGGCCTGGCCGGACGAGAAGCCTGGCGCCGGGGCACCGTTGATCTCGGCCGATACGTAGGCGTTGTAGCGCTCCACGCGGTCCGGGCCATAGCTGTCTTTGACGCGCATCAGCGACGACAGCGGGATCATCTCGCCTTTGGCGTTACGTACTTTCAGCTGGGCGATCTGCTCGGCCTGCGAACGGAACGGGGCATCAGCCTGCACGCGCACCTGGTAGGTACGGCCGAACTGGTTGAAGTCATTCACGTACAGCGAACCAAGGTTGATCTGCAAGGTCTGGTAGATGCTTTGCAGCGGCACGCCCAGTTGCTTGGCTTTGGCGCGGTCCACGTCCGCGAACAGCTGCGGCACGTTGATCTGGAAGCTGGAGAAGACACCGGCCAGGCGCTTGTCCTGCCAGGCTTTCATCTGGATCGCCTGGATGGTTTTGTACAACTCATCGTAGCCAGCGTTGTTGCGGTCTTCGATCATCATCTTGAAGCCGCCGGTGGTGCCCAGGCCATTGACTGGCGGTGGTGGGAAGACCATCACGAACGCGTCCTGCACGGCGCCCATGCGCTTGTTGATTTCCGCGGCAATCGCCTCGCCCGATTGGGACGGGTCGGTACGCTCGTGGAATGGCTTCAGCGTGGTGAACACGATACCGGCGTTCGGCGCATTGGTGAAGCCGTTGATCGACAGGCCTGGGAAGGCAACCGACGCATCCACGCCAGGGATTTCCTTGGCGATGTCGGACATCTTGCGGATCACCTGGTCAGTGCGTTCCAGCGAGGCGGCATCCGGCAGCTGGGCGAAGCCCACCAGGTATTGTTTATCCTGCGCCGGCACGAAGCCGTTCGGCACCACTTTGAACATCACGCCTGCCGCAGCAGCCAGCACCAGGTAGACAGCGACCGATGCGGTCTTGCGCTTCAGTACCGCTTGCACGCCGGTTTCATAGCTGTGCGAAGCGCGGTTAAAGAAACGGTTGAACCAAGCGAAGAAGCGGCCGAAGATCTTGTCCATCACGCGAGTCAGCGCATCTTTCGGTGCATCATGCGGGCGCAGCAGCGATGCCGACAGGGCCGGGGCCAGGGTCAGCGAGCACAGTGCCGAAATGACGGTCGAAATAGCGATGGTCAGCGCGAACTGGCGGTAGAACTGGCCGGTCAGGCCGGACACGAAGGCGATCGGTACGAACACGGCGCACAGCACCAGCGCAATCGCGATAATCGGGCCGGACACCTCTTTCATGGCCTGGATGGTGGCGTCGCGGGCCGACAGGCCGTTGGCGATATTCCGTTCCACGTTCTCCACCACCACAATCGCATCGTCCACCACGATACCGATGGCCAGCACCAGGCCGAACAGCGACAGCGTATTGATCGAGAAGCCAAAGGCGATCATCACCGCAAAAGTACCAACGATCGATACCGGCACCGCCAACAGCGGGATGATCGATGCGCGCCAGGTTTGCAGGAAGATAATCACCACCAGCACCACCAGGGCCACCGCTTCCAGCAGGGTGTGGATCACGGATTTGATCGACTCGCGCACGAACTGGGTCGGGTCATACACGATGTCGTAGGCTACGCCTTCCGGGAAGTCCTTCTTCAGTTCTTCCATCTTGGCGCGCACATTGGCCGACAGCTCCAGCGCATTGCTGTTAGGCGCTTCGAAGATACCCAGGCCGACTGCCGATTTATTATTCAGCAGGGAGCGCAACGAGTAGCTGTTGGAGCCCATTTCGATACGGGCCACATCCTTCAGGCGGGTCAGCGCGCCGTCTTCATTGGTCTTGACGATGATATCGCCAAATTCCTCGGCGCTGCTCAAACGGCCCTGGGTGTTTACGGTCAGCTGGAAGTCAGCCGCCTTGGACGGCGCAGCGCCGATCACACCAGCCGCCACCTGCACGTTCTGCTCGCGGATCGCATCGACCACGTCGGACGCGGTCATATTGCGGCCGGCGACCTTCTGCGGGTCGAGCCAGATACGCATGGCGTAATCGCCGGCGCCGAAGATCTGCACGTCGCCCATGCCTGGAATACGCGCCAGCTGGTCTTTCACGTTCAGCACGCCGTAGTTGCGCAGGTACAGGTCGTCGTAACGGCCGTTCGGCGACAGCAAGTGCACCACCATCGTCAGGTTTGGCGACGACTTCACGGTGGTCACACCGATCTGGCGCACCTCTTCCGGCAGGCGTGGCAAGGCGCGCTGCACGCGGTTCTGCACCGCGGTTTCAGCCTTGTCGACGTCGGTGCCGATCTTGAAGGTCACGGTCAGCATCAGCGCGCCATCGGAGGTGTTTTGCGAGGACATATACAGCATGTTCTCAACACCGTTGATCTGCTCTTCGAGCGGCGCGGCGACAGTTTCCGCAATTACTTTCGGGTTCGCACCCGGATACACGGCACGCACCACAACGGATGGCGGCACCACTTCCGGGTATTCGGAGACGGGCAGCTTGAAGATCGAGATCAAGCCCGCTACGAAGACAATGATCGATAGAACCGCCGCGAAGATCGGTTTATCGACAAAGAAGCGAGAGAAATTCATACATTATTCCTTGGAGGTTTTGGCTTCGGTGGCGGCGACTTTCTGCGCGGCTGCCATCGGGTCAAACGTCATATCAACCATTTCCGGCGTGATCGGCGCGCCAGGGCGCACGCGTTGCAGGCCGTTGACGACGATCTTCTCGCCTGCTTTCAGGCCGTTGCGCACCACGCGCAGGCCATCCACGTTGGGGCCCAGCACCACCGGGCGGTATTCGGCCTTGTTGCCGGCGCCCACCACGAACACGAATTTGCGGTCCTGGTCGGTGCCCACGGCGCGGTCGTTGATCAGCAGGGTTTGCTGGGTGGCGGTGCCGCCGTCCAGCTGGACGCGGGCGAACAGGCCGGGCACCAGGGCGCGGTCCTTATTGTCGAAGGTGGCGCGCATGCGGACCGAGCCGGTGCGCACGTCGAGCTGGTTGTCGACGAATTCCAGCTTGCCCTCATGCGGGAAGCCGGTTTCGTTGGCCAAACCGACCTTCACGGTGACCGGCTGGCCTTTGTGGGCCTGGCCGCCAACGCGCAGGAAGGTGCTTTCGTCGCCGTCGAAGCTGGCGTAAATCTTGTCGAGCGAGACCACGCTGGTCAGCACCGCGGCCGGGTCGACCAGGTTGCCAAGGGTGATTTCGGCTTTGGACACGCGGCCGTTGATCGGCGATACCACCTGGGTGTAGGACAGGTTCAGGCGCGCGGCTTCCGCGGCGGCGGCGGCGGCGCGGGCGCTGGCGTCCAGCTCCTTCAAGGCCGAGGCGCGTTCGTCGAACTCGCGCTGCGCGATCGCTTTATCGGCCAGCAGGCGTTCGGCACGGGCCAGTTCCAGCTTGGCCAGGTCGGCCTTGGCGCGCGCCGAATTGGCGGCGGCCTCGGCACGGCTGGCTTCAGCCTGGAATGGACGGGCGTCGATCACGAACAGCACATCGCCTTTTTTCACTTCGCTGCCAGGCTTGAAATTCACCGCGGTGATAAAACCGCTGACGCGCGGGCGGATTTCGACGTGTTCAATGGCTTCGATACGGCCGGAGAACTCCTGGGTTTCAGCGACGGATTTCTGCACCACGACCGCTGCCGATACCGGCGGGCCGCCGGCTGCAGGCGCCTGGCTTTCAGTCGCCTTGCTGTTGGCATCGCAGCCGGACAGGATGGCAGCCGCCAGCCCGCCCACAGCCAACGCGGCAACCAGCGGTCGCACAAGAGTGGTCATTCGATTCATCTTTTTCATTTCTTAACCTCTTGGGGGTGATAATTCGTTGGAAAATTTTGGCAAAAAGGAGCCCCTGTGCCTCGCAGGCACTTTTTTTCTGATGCTTCTGTTATATGGAAACGGCGTTACGCTGCGGGGGTTTCCGACCCGTCAATAGCACTGATAAAACTAGCCATCTCTTTTAGCGCAAAACCCCTGCACGCGCATTCATTCCTGGCTCCCGGCTCCTGCAGTGGGGCCGGTGGCATGCGTCTGACTGTAGTTTTGACTCCGCAGGCGATCAGTTTCGCCCCGTATTGTTCTGCTTCATCCCGTAAGGGATCATCCTCGGCCGACAAGATCAGGGCCGGCGGCAAATTCTTCAGGCGGCTTGACTGCAGCGGCGAGGCATATGGGTGGGCGCGGTCAGCGGCATTCGGCAGGTAGCCGCGATAAGCCTGGGCGCAGGTGTCGGCCAGTTTCATCTGGTCTGGACAGTTCGGCACATCGCGCATGGAACAAGTGGTCAAGCCCGGGTCGAGCATCGGCATGATCAGAATCTGGCCGGCCAGGGCCGGGCCGCCGCGGTCGCGCGCCATCAGCGCGGAGACAGCCGCCAGGTTGGCGCCCGCTTCAATGCCGGCGGTCAGCAGCTGCTTGCCGCTCCAGGCCAGCTTGGCCTTGTTCTTCTTGGCCCAGGCCAGCACGGCGTGCGCGTCTTCCACTGCCGCCGGGAACGGGCTGACCGGCGCCAGGGTGTAATTGGTGGCCAGGATGACGTGGCCGGGGTTGCACGCTACCAGGTGGCGCAGGAATTCGTCCGCCTCCTCCAGGTCGCCGGCCACAAAGCCGCCGCCATGGAAGAAAACGATCAGGGCGTCGCGCTTAGCGGACGAATTCCCGGCCAGGTAGAGGCGCGCAGCGAGCGGGCCTTGGGCGCCACGCACTTCCAGTTCGCGGATTTTCAGTTCCGCCGGTGCCTGTGCGGTCATTCGCCCGCCTCCGCGCTGGCAGATGCCAACATAGCAGTTGCCGGTGCGGTGGCGGCGCCGAAGCCGACCTTGGCGCCGTGTGCGAATTCGTCGGTATGCAGGACGCCTGCCAGGGCGATGGCGCCCAGCGCCAACGAAACCATTGCAAAGAATCCATCTCGGTTACTCATGATTGCTTCCTTTCCTTAAAAACTAAAGCCACTGTAAACATTCCCATCGCGGGAGGGTCAAGTGTCTTTTTTATGCTGCAATACGGTAATAATAAACTTCCTCTAGAATAAGAAAAATACACTAATGTTGAATTGATTGTTCAGAATCCCGAACAATGAGGCATAACTCATGAATAAGCTCCAAGCAATGGAAGTCTTTGTGCAGGTGGTCGACGCCGGCGGCTTTACGCGCGCGGCGGAAAACCTGCAGCTGCCCAAAGCCACCGTCTCGACCCTGGTGGCCGGCCTGGAAGCGACGCTCTCGGTCAAGCTGCTGCACCGGACCACGCGCCAGGTTTCCGTCACGGCGGACGGCGCGGCCTACTATGAGCGCTGCCTGCGCATCCTGTCCGACGTCAAGGACGCCGAGGAGTCGCTGTCGCGCAGCCGCCTGAACCCGAGCGGCCGCCTGCGGGTGGATGCGCCGACCGGGCTCTCGGCGGAATTGCTGGTGCCGGCCCTGCCCTCCTTCTTTGAACGGTACCCGGATATCCAGCTGGAACTCGGTTGCAGCGACCGCATCATCGATTTGATCGAAGAAGGCGTCGATTGTGCAGTGCGGGGTGGCCAATTGGGCGATTCCAGCCTGATCGCGCGGCGCGTCGGCATGCTGAATTTCGTCACCTGCGCGGCGCCCTCCTATCTTGAACGCTACGGCACGCCGAGCCACCCGCACGACCTGGAGCGGCACCGGGTCATCAACTATTTTTCGTCCAAATCGGGCCGGGTCTACCCTTGGGACTACACGCGCGACGGCGAACGGATCGAATTGACGCTGCCGGGCCGCATCGCCCTGAACGATTCGAACGCCTATTTCCAGGCCGGCCTGGCGGGCCTGGGCATTATCATGCTGACCGATGTGCAATTGGCCAACCGTGGCGGCGAGGGCAAACTGGTGCGGGTGCTACAGGATTGGACGACCGAGCCGGCGCCGATCCATGTGGTGTACCCGCAGAACCGCCACCTGTCGGCCAAGGTGCGCGTTTTTGTTGAATGGGTGGCAGACCTGATGGCGGCCCATCCCCACTTGCGGCTGCGGCCCATGGCCGCGCCCGCCCCACAGGAGCTGACTGTATGAGCGAGCGTATTGTTTTCCTGGACCGCGACAGCATCATCGCCGATATCCGGCGCCCGCGCTTTGCGCACGAGTGGGCCGAGTACCCTGCTTCCACGGCGGCGCAGGCCATCGAGCGGCTGCAGGGCGCTACCATCGCCATCAGCAACAAGGTGCCGCTGCGCGCCGAAGCGCTGGCCGCGCTGCCGGACTTGAAAATGATCGCGGTGGCCGCCACCGGCACCGACAATGTGGACCTGGCGGCGGCGCGCGAGCGCGGCATTGTGGTCGCCAATATCCGCGGCTACGCGCACGCCGCCGTGCCGGAGCATACCTTCGCCCTGATCCTGGCCCTGCGCCGCCAGTTGCTGGCCTACCGCGCCGATATCGAGGCGGGGCTGTGGGAACAGTCGCCGCGCTTCTGCCTGTTCCACCACCCGATCCGCGACCTGCACGGCAGCCGCCTTGGCTTGCTGGGCTATGGTGAACTGGGGCGCCAGGTGGCGCACCTGGGCCGCGCCTTCGGCATGGAAGTCGCGGTGCACACACGCACACCGACCGACGATGCGGGCGTGCGCAATGTGGGCTGGGACGAGCTGCTGGAGACATCGGACGTACTTAGCCTGCATGCCCCGCTGACCGACGCCACGCGCAACATCGTCGGCGCGGCGGAGCTGGCGCGCATGAAGCCGAGCAGCATCCTGATCAACACGGCGCGCGGCGGGCTGGTGGACGAGGCGGCGCTGGCCAATGCTTTGCAGCGCGGCGTCATCGCCGGCGCGGGCTTCGACGTGCTGTCGAAGGAACCGCCGACGCCGGACAATCCCTTATTACGCCTGCGCTTGCCCAATTTCCTGCTGACGCCACATTCGGCCTGGGCCAGCGGCCAGGCCATGCAGGGCCTGGCCGACCAGTTGATCGACAATATCGAAGCCTTTGCCGCTGGCCATCCAGCGCATCGCGTCGCATGAAGCGACTGCGCTACAAGGCGGGCCTGGGCGCCCATCTCGCCATCGCCTTCTGCGCGCTGGCGATCATCATGGCCGCCGCGCTGGCGGAAGTGATCGCGCGCACCGCCAGCAGTCAGGTCAAAGAGGATATCGGCAGCGCGCTGGCGGAGCTGGCGCAGCAAACGTCCGATAAGCTGGACCGCGATATGTTTGAGCGCTACCGCGAGGTGCAGCTACTGGCGCAGCGGCCCGATATGGGCTCCGCCGCCAGTGCGGCCGCGCGCCGCGCCACGCTGGAACAGCACCAGCGCAGCTATCCGCACTACGCCTGGATCGGTCTGACCGAGCGCGATGGCAAAGTGGTCGCCGCCACCCAGGGCATGCTGGAAGGCGCCAACGTCGGCGCGCGGCCCTGGCACCGCAATGCGCTGACCGGCGTGAATGTGGGCGACGTCCACGAGGCCGTGCTGCTGGCCAAGCTGCTGCCGGCGCAGGGGCCAGAGCCGCTACGTTTCGTCGACCTCGCCTTCCCGCTGGCCGACGGCAGCGGCGTGCTGGGCGCGCACCTGTCGTGGCAATGGGCGCGCGAGCTTGAGCGTTCCGTCCTGGCGCCTGCCAGCGCGCGCCGGCAGGTAGAAGCGATCATCATCGACCGCCAGGGCAAAGTCCTGCTCGGACCAGCCGGCCTGCTCGGCAAAAACCTGCCGCCTGCCGCCGCCAAGCCGGCCTCCACGCCGGCGAGCGTCGCTGGCGACGCAGCCGGCGGCACTGGGCTCGCGGGCTACGTGGTCGAACGCTGGCCGGATGGCGGCGACTACCTGACCGGTTACGCCAGCACACGCGGCCACGGCGCCTATCCGGGCCTGGGCTGGACCGTGCTGGTGCGCCAGAGCGTGGACACCGCCTGGGCGCCCGTGCGCGCCATGCAGCACCGCGCCTGGGGCCTGGGCCTGCTGATGGCCGTGCTGTTCTCCCTCTGCGCCTACCCGCTGGCGCGCCGCATCGCCCGCCCCCTGCGCGAACTGGCCGCCGCCGCAGACCGCATCCGCCACGGCGAGGCAGCCACCCTGCCCCACCTGGCGCCTTACGGTGAGATCCAGGCCCTGAGCCGCACCCTGAACGCCCTGGTCGCCAACCTGGAAGGCCGCGTCTCCGCCCGCACCACGCAGCTGCGCGACGCCATGCAGCGCATTGCCGCCATCATCGACAGCGCACAGGACGCCTTCATCGCCATCGACCCCGACGGCCAAATCACCGACTGGAACCCCGCCGCCGCACGCATGTTCGGCTGGAGCCGCGAGGAAGCCATTGGCAAGAGCTATATCGAACTGCTGGTGCCGCAGCGCTTCCAGTCGCAGCAGCTCGACGCGCTGGCCGCCGCGCGCGGCAGCGACAGCGCCGCCTTCGGCCACCGCCTTCAGCGCACCCTGATCCGGCGCGACGGCGAAGAACTGGTCGTCGAAGCGACCATCAGCCGCCCCGCCAACGCCATGTTCAGTGCCTTCCTGCACGATATTTCCGAGCGCCGCCAGGTGGAGGAAATGAAGAACGAGTTCATCGCCACCGTCTCGCACGAGCTGCGCACGCCGATGACCTCGATCCGGGCCTCGCTCTCCATGCTGGCCGACGGCGGCGCCGGCGAGCTCCCGCAGGACGTGCAGCTATTGGTGAACATCGCCTACCAGAGCAGCGAGCGCCTGGTGCGGCTGGTGAACGACGTGCTCGATATCGAAAAGATCGAAGCCGGCAAAATGGAATTCCGCAACGACGAACTGCCGGTCGGGCCGCTGCTGGACGACGCGCTGGACGCCGTGCGCGGCAGCGCCGCCCAGCGCCCGGTGGAGCTGGCGCGCGAAGGCGAAGCGGCTGGTTTGAAAGTGCGCGGCGACCACGACCGCCTGGTGCAGGTGCTGGTCAACCTGCTGTCCAACGCCATCAAATACTCGCCGCAGTACAACTGCGTGACGCTGGCCTGCGAAGGCACCCCGGAAGGCGTGCGCCTGTCGGTCAGCGACAACGGCAGCGGCATCCCGGAAGCTTTCCACTCCCGCGTGTTCGCGAAATTCGCCCAGGCCGACAGCTCGGACACACGCCTGAAGGGCGGCACCGGCTTGGGCCTCGCCATCTGCCGCGCCATCGTTGAACAGCATGGCGGCAAAATCGGCTTCGAAACTGAGGAAGGCGTCGGCACCACCTTCCACGTCACGCTGCCGGCGCTGGCTGATGGATAGGGTTCATGAGCCTGCCACTTGTCGATTCTTGATGGCGCCAGGCGGTATTCCTTCAATGCGCGGCCGGCAAGTAGGCTATATTGAAACGTGACGCCAGATTAACAAGACGTCTATCCATGGTCCAAAGCTTCGCACCTGTCGTCATAAGCGTTGAAGCCAGCAGGACCATATCAATTAGTCCACATCCCTTCCCGTAAAGAGACTCACGTTCAATAAGCTCCCTTGTCTCACGCAGCCCCGCGAGTTGCGACGTGGCCAATAAACTCAAGTCGCTAAGTGTACGGTCTCGTGGCGACGGAGGCGTGCCACAGGCAATTTCGCCCACAATCATCGGGTGCGTAATTACTCGATCCTGGGTGAGCAAGGAAATCAGTTCAGGATTGCTGTTCCGGAAGTGGCCAACCCACACGGACGTATCGACAAGCACTGCACTCACTAAGTTGCCTCTGGCACGCCGCGTGGAATATCAGGCATTCCCGGCGACGCGCCGCCCAAGGCTGCCAGTCGCTGTGCGGCACGCACGCGTACGAAGGTCTTAATGGCCTCGCGGAACAGATCCGCCTTATCCATAGCCGGGTCGGCAACTTCAAGCGCCTTGTTATACAGCTCGTCATCTATGGTTACGGTGGTTCTCATGACAGCCTTCTGCGAATCGGAAATGATGTCATTTTGCATCAGCCGGGGCATCATAACAAGGAAAACCCGGAGGTCCAAATAAGATACGTGGTAATGGCGGAGCTTAATCGATCTCGTTTGAACTCCGTAACACCGGAAAGACTGCTACCACGCCCGAGTTCTTGCCTTGCAGCTTCGCGCATGGCGTGACAATGTGCGAGCCTTTCTGGCAGGCAAGATGATACTCTCTGTTGGGATGAGCGAGTTTAGGCATAAACTACTCTAAAGGACCATAGCCGGCCAAATGCGGCCGTTCAAACCAGACGGCTACCATATGCCAATTCGCGAACCTGCATGATACATTGCCAATTTGCAAATACTGATACGTTAAAATTCACAGAAATATGATGTTCTTCAATCTTCCCATCAAAAGTGAGGTCCCAATAGTTGCGCCAGCTGACTCTTGCTGTAATTGTGGCTCCACTTCTAGCATACAGTCCAAAGATACCGACCTCCGTCGTATGCCCCTTATGGGATTAGCTGGCGTGGAGATTAAGGTTGTTCTGCCATTTCCATATTGTGAGATCTGCGCCATCACAGCAAACCGTCGGAGGCCATCTGTTCTGGGAGTGATCGCGGTGTCGTCGCTGTTGTCACTTATATTTGGGATGTTCTGGATTTTCTTTGGCCCACAATTACCCGAAGAGCAGATCATCTACATGGTGGTGCCTATCCTGATTGCGTTGAGTTTTTCGTTGGTGCTGGGTTCCTACGCGCTTCGGAAACGATCGAAAGGGCAAACCAGTTTTTACCAGCCGGTCAAACTCAAGAAGACTGGACATAGGTGGCCCGCTGATGTCACAGGCCTTGAGCTCGCGTTCACGAATCCGCAATACGCTCAGAAATTTTCACTCGCAAATCAATCTGTGCTTGTCGCGAAAAAGCTAAAGGTATCAAGTGCATAGATGATTGCTTCTAGACGGCCGTCGCCGGCCAATTGCGGTCGTCACATAAATAGCAGGACCTGGATTCTCAAAGACAGCACGGACACAAAGACCTTTAAGTGAACTGATGAACACGGTTACGAATAAGCGATGGGCATCGGTCTACTCGAACGAAAGGCTGATCTGCATGCAAACCCATTCAGGCCTTCGCGTCTCAGCGTCCGATCCAGCTGGTTTACAGCTCATATATGATACCAATGAGTCGCCTGAAATGCTTGGACAAGGCTTACTTCAAGCCTTAGCTGCTAGCCGTGTCTTGAACCTCGATGAGGCACGCCAGTTTTTCGAGTCGAGCAGTATGAAACAACGGTATGAAAATTGGGTCACTCGACTTTTGCAGCATGTCGGAAGCGGTGACAGAATAAAGTTGTTCGAAAAAATGAAGCACTGCTCAGTTGTATGCGAAAGCGATTTGATCTCTATTCGACCCACGATACATGATGAGATTGAGGGATGGAGTGGTTCGAAGCAGTTAGAATCGGTTCAAGTGAGTAGGCTTGCATCGGCGGCCGAAGTCGGGCAAGGCATCTTGCTTGCATTATCACGCAGCCAAGGCTAGCCTAGCTTTCGGCCAACAGCCGACATACGAACTTGTGAGCCACATGGAAATATATAAGCTGCGATTTTCTTTCGATCCAGGTTCTGGCGTTTGCCTTTGGTCCGAAAATGAACTGGCCAGAGATAGGTTCGGATATCCTGTTGAGTTGGACAGCCTCGAAGTTACGCCGTCTGTGAAGCAGCGGGCGGAAGAACTGATAGCACGATTTGATACGTCCCTGGATTGGAGTGCCCCGGCAGGGCCTTCACTATGGTCAGGTGTGAAACGTGAGCATTTTCTGGCTGATGCTGCCGGCTTGCTCCGGTCACTTCAGGAATGCCTAGGGGCTGGCTTTGAGATACGAGATTGCAGCCGCTGACCTGGGCCGGCCATAAAAAGACACCGACGAAATGAATCGCCGAATGAAAGTATTCACTCTTTGGATTGCGCTTGGGTTTGCTAGCCAAGCTTGGGCAGCTGACGTGGATTGCTTTCGAGCCAGGAGCGATGGCGCTGCTTTCATAGCGGTGGACTCGCCAGAATTGCTTGCGACCGCCGCAGACCGTAGTTCTAAGACGACGTCGGTCTCATTTGGAGATCGGACGTGCGTGCTATCAGTTGCAACGGTCAATGGAGAAAAATGGGTATTCGTTCGAGGATACTGGATAGGTATTGATCGTCGGCCTCTTCAGGGGTGGTTACCTCTTGATGTGATCGCATATCGCAATAAGCTCGTCCGTCACCAAAACGTGCGTGTGCAGGCAGTAGATGTTGAGATTGGAGATTACTTCGCCCAATACGCAGTCAAGAAGGGAGGCGCCTTTACGGTCCATCAATCGGTGTCAGAGCATAAGTGTAGGAAGTCTGAGATTCCGAATGAATATGGAGCCTGTGAGGATGTAGTCACCGTCCACGGATATTTCTATGGCAAGGGGAGACTTGCAATCGCAGTTTCAGAAAAATATGGCGAGTTTGACATTTTCAAGCTAGCTAGCGATGGCACGTTATGCCCTTGGCAGTATGGAAATCCGCCTGATGCTTGCCGCTAGTGGCTGTAGTCAACATAGGCACCGCCTGTGAGCGGCGAAGACCAGACGAACAGACAATAAAACCAAGTGGTTGTCACCGATCGGTGGCTTCACTAGAAAGCAACGCTATGCTCACCACGAGCGAAGAAAAATGGTTGAGGATCATGACATCAACCGGAGCCATACTGCCGGTTGAGGCACTGCATGGATTTTTCGAGGAATCATTGTCGCGCTGGGAGCAATATAAGGGTGCCAGGCATCCCAACTGGTCGACCGTTTTGGGCTGGATACGAATTGCGAGCGAATTCGAAATGCCGGAAGATGCCAAGGCAATTCTTGCTACTGGACCGTTAGAGCGAAGGCTTGAGGTTGCGCGAGCCTACCTGGCATGGAGCCGCCACGATTCCACTCAGGGGCACGCAAATCCATACGAGCCGCTGCTTTCGTTCTTTCATCACGGCGGGACATGGACTCGTCCGGAAAACGGGATTCTTGATATCTATGATGCGTCGGGCGGAAAGTGTGGAGTCATTATCCAAAGGGCGAGGCCCTAATCCTCATGTGTGAACGCCTTCGGCCAAAACCCGACACTTCATTGATCTACAGAAACCGCTTTGAACACAACGCTACCTCTCAAGCAACTCATTAATATGCGGGTATCGCACGTCTGGTTCTCAGACCATTCGATTTGTTACCTCGAACTCGGAGCGCTGGCTCCAGGGCGCATGCGAAAGAACGGGACTGTCGGGAATCCGCGTGGTGAGGCGACCGTGTTCATGGGATACGATTGGTTCATCAAAGGATCCGACTTTGAATTCTCGCGCAAGGACCTGCACCCTCAGCAAGATAAGCTGGATGCCTTGACCACCAAAATTGTTGGCGCGTCGATTGAATCCGCATCGTTATCAGAGGGCGGCAATGAAGTGGAAATTTCGCTGTCGGTGGGATATACGATCGCGTCCATTAGTCCTGACAATGATGGGCCAGATTGGAGCGTAACCTTCAACAAATAGCATTGATTGACGGCAGGCGCGATTCCGTTCGAAGTGAGAATTCGCGGATCTTGGGCACGGGCGAAATGCTATCCTTCACGCCTCGCCGACGCTTTCGGCCAATTGCTGCCTGCTAATATAGGGAAATGAAGTGGATCGTAATAGTGCTGAAGAGCTGATGGCCATTTATGGACGTGTCGGTGTCGCGTTGAATGATGCATGCAATCTAGTTCACAACCTTCCAGAGACTGAGCGAGCTGAGCATATGCGCGGACTTGGTGAAGTTATGGGAGACCTCTGGTTTAAGCTCCAATTACCCGTCGTGCGTGAACATCGGGATCTGGATCCGGACGGCGATCGATTTCAAAAACGTGAAGAATAGTATTCGTCCCAGTCCGGCCAATACCGGACACGCAAAATTTTATTCTCAATCTGCGAAATTAATATCAGTGTAAAGCAATTGGTTACAAGAAGAGGAACACGCTCGGTTTGAAGATCACAACTGCGGCCGCAATTTTCTGCTTGGCCGGGATGGCTATAGGCGTCCTTACTTACGCAGCGAATCGTCCCGACTTTATTCCTACATCCGAGCTTGAATGGCCAATGGTGGCCACTTCTCTTTTAGTGATGTTCGGCCTTGCTCATTCCTTCGCGCGCAAACCTCTTGAAAAACTTAAGGACGGTTTAGAGAAGAGGAACGGCAAGACGATTGCAAGCACGATTTTAAGTTTTGCGGTTGCTGGCGCTTTCGTCTGGTTCCTTGCACTTGAGTTCTTTTCCGGTCCTTTGAGTTATCTGTCACACATGAGCATTGCTGAGACAGACGCAGTAAGAACTATTGCGGTTACCGCTGCGAGCCCATACAGTCATCGGCGTTGCCGAAATCACGCGGTCCTTCAACTGGGCGGCGATGCTATCTGGGCGTCTAGGCTTTGCCACATATCTGACCGCGAAACAGGGCAGCTCAGTCGAGGTGGAACAATCAGGGCGCATGGTGTGTTCACACGGTATGGCATGCAGATCAAGTCGTTTGAAGTTGTCTCGTCAGGAAAGGGGAACGAAGCGATTTCTATTCTAGAATAGGAAAGCTACCGGTCCCGGCCATAAGCAGTCTCTAGCAGGAACTGAGTTTCCAAACTAAGTAGGTGTATATGAAATTGATGAGAAATGCATTCCTAACGCTTACCCTTGTATCTTTGATAGGCGGTTGCTCCCATGCGACGCTTACAGGTGATGCAGGATCAGTAGGAGTCACAGGGAGTGTAGTAGCTGAGCATGAAGCTCTCGGGAATGGTAAGCATATGCTAGTAGTTACAGCATCCCCGGCTTTGGCTGAAACTGAGGGGTCAATCGAGCAGCGAATACTCATCCATGCCCAACGGGAAGCTGCCCGAATCTGCACAGGAAAATTTGAATTTATCGTGACCCCGAATGGCGTCGTTCCTCTTGCAGCAGGTTTTATGAAACGGTCACGCAGCTACGTATTTCTTTGCTCGTGAGGTATTTCAGCTGAGGAAGATTGCAGAATCTGTCTTTGCCCGCCCATTGGCGGATGCTTGACGGCACCGCCGCCTGTACCCCCAGATCAGTGGCGCTAACGCCCATATGAGGACAATTGACGATCCGTCGCTTGAATAACAACTAAATCCATATGACTTTGACTCCGGAATTGGCGGACGCAATCGCTATAAATTTCGTACTACCGATACTTTGTGTCTTTGACAAAGAAACATCCCAGCGAATTCAAGCAGACGTTGTGCTTATGTGCGCTGAGGGTGTGGCAAGGAGAGAAGTTCAATCGAACGTTAGTCCCTTGCCACCGACTGCAAAGGGGGAAGTTCGAATTGTGATTCGGGAGGCATATGACCAGGACTGCTTTAGTTTCGAACTCGAATCTATATACCAAGGAATTGCACCCGGAACAGGTTTTTCAGGAATTGCCGTTCGAGGGAAATTCAAATACTCGAATCGACAGTTTTCGGTTAAAGAGAGCGGGCGATCAAACCGATACAACGTTTGGACATGGTCAGATAAGTTCTGCCTTAAAGAACTAGGATTACTGTGAGGGGCAGCAACGGGGCGGAAGCGGCCGCCCCGCTGGAAAGTAATCTCAGAGTGTGCGCTTAAAGATCGCGCTGCCAGGTCGCCTTGCGCGTCATTACGCCCCATTTGGCTTCACCGCCGCGCGCCCATTTGTACAGGCCGATCAGGCGCCACCAGCTGTTCAACTGGCGGTAGCCGAAATTCTCGACTACCACCACCGCCGCCAGCGTCAGCAACTGGCTGGCGCGCGGGTAGAGGTGGAAGGAAATCTCCTCCAGCAGCAAGCCGAAGGCCGACAGCAGGATGCCCAGGCCAATCGCCACAAACAGGAAGATGGCGAACGATTCCCACGATACCCAGCCCTGCCACCAGGCCACGGTCATAAAGGCGTAGCCGAACAGCTCCACCACCGGCCCCAGCCACTCGAACAGGATGAAGAACGGCAAAGCCACCCAGCCCACCACGCCGCCGTGGCGACTGAATACCAGCCCCCAGTTGGCGGCGATGGTCTCGGACAGGCCGCGCTGCCAGCGGATGCGCTGGTTGCGCAGCACCTTGCGGTCTTCCGGCGCCTCGGTCCAGCACACCGGGTCGGGCACGAATTCGATCTTGTAGGGGATGCCGCGCGAGCGCAGCTTGCGGTGCATGCGCACCACCAGTTCCATGTCTTCGCCGATCGCCTTCGGGTTGTAGCCGCCCACCGCCACCACGGTATCCTTGCGGAACAGGCCGAAGGCGCCGGAGATGATCAGCATGCCGTTGATGACCGACCAGCCAAGGCGCCCGAACATGAAAGCGCGCAGGTATTCCACCACCTGGAACAGCGCCCACGGGTTGCGCGGCATGCCGACCCGCGTCAGGAAGCCGCCGCGCACCTCGCAGCCGTTGGCAATGCGCACCGTGCCGCCGCTGGCCACCATCAGCGGGTCGCGCAGGAAGGGCCGCACCAGGCGCTGCAGGCTGTCGCGCTGCAGGATCGAATCGGCATCGACGCAGCAGAACAGCGGATAGCGGGCGGCGTTGACGCCGGCATTGGTGGAGTCGGCCTTGCCGCCGTTGACCTTGTCCACCACGCGCAGATTAGGGAAGCGCGTGGAGCGGTAAATGGCGCGCACCGGCTTGGTCTCAAGCTGGATGCGGTAAGCCTCGGGGAAAGGCACCAGTGCGAATTCATCGATCAGCACTTGCAGGGTGCGGTCGCTGGAGCCGTCGTTGATGACGATGACTTCCATCTCGGAGTACGAGAGTTGCAGCATGGAGCGCACCGAGGTGGCGATGGTCGCTTCTTCGTTGAAGGCCGGCACCAGGATGCTGATCGGCGGTTCCAGCGCCGAATACACCTGCGGCAGGTCGTCCAGCACCGCCTCCTGCGAGCGGCGGCGCAAGGCGAACATGGCGAGGAAGTTCAGCATCAGGTAGCCGCCGTTCAGCAGCACGAAATACACCAGCACGCAGATCGTGACGACCTGCACCAGCTGTGGATCGGGCGTCATGCAACCTCCGCTTCGGCCTGGGCGATCATGTCGGCGGCGTAGCGGTCGCCGGCATTGCGTAGTTCATTCAATTCATCCTCCGACAAGAATGGCAGCGCCAGCAGGGCCTGGGCGGCGCGGTAGCGCACCCACCACTGCGGGTCGGACAGCATGGCGCGCAGGCGCGCCACATCGTCGCGGTTGCCCAGCTCGCCCAGCGCGCGCACGGCCTGCACGCGGATGCGCCAGTCTTCGCTGCCCGCGTGGCCGCGCACATCTTCCAGCACGCCGGGCGCGCGCGCCAGGCGCAGCGCGGCCAGCACCACTTCCGCTTCGCCGCTGCCCAGGTAGCCGCGCAGCTGCAGCAGCGGCAGGTCCATGCGCAGCGCCGCCATCAGGCGCAGTGCTTGCGGCAGTTCGTCCTGCGCCAGCCGCACCAGCGCGTCGGCCAGCACCGGCTGCCATTCGGCGCGCGCGTTCTGCAGGATATTGGCCAGTTGCGACAGCGGCCAGTCTTCGCGCCGCAGCAACAGTGGCGCCAGCTCCTGCGCCGCGCGCGCGGCGTCGGTTTGCACCAGTGCCCACAGGGCGTGCACCGACAAGGCGCTGTCTTCGGCATGCGCGGCGCGCGCCAGCGCGGCCCACGATTCCTTGTCGCGCATGTGGCCCAGGGCCAGGATCGCCAGCAGGCGTTCGGCGCGGTTGCCGCGCACGAGCAGCGTGCGCACCATGCGGTCGCAGCCCAGGCGGCGGGCGATGGCATTCAGTCCTTCACTGGCCTCGCCGCGCACGGCCTGCTGCAAGTGCAGCCACAGTTTGATGAACAGGAGATTGTCGCGCGGCGCCAGGTCCGGCAGGTTGCCGATCGTTTCGCCGGCAATGGAGGCATTCAGCAAGGGGCGCCATTTCAACGTCAGCAGCTGCTCGCGCCGCTGCTGCCGGCGCATGGAGAGGCGCAGCCAGATGATCTGCAGGCCGACCACGAGGGTCAGCCCAAAGGCGCCGACCCCGGTCCAGAAAGCCAGCAGCAGGTAGATGTCAGTAGGTGGCCTGTAATCCAAGGTTGATCCCGTTGCGCGTGTAGAAATCGCCCTGGCGGGTATGGCCCAGTGCATAAGTGACGGCCCAGCGCTGGTCCAGCCAGTGGCGCCCGGTCAATGCGGCCGAACGCACGCTGCCCAGGCGCGTCACGCCGCCGATATTGGCCGCTTCCTTACCGGCTGCCAGCGACAGGCCGACCGCACTGCGCTCGCCGTAATAATAGTTGGCGCGCAGTTCGCCGCTGTGCGCGGTGGCGCCAAGGGCGCGTGCGGCGCGCCAGGCGCCGGCAAAACTGTAGTTGCCGACATAGCGTTCCAGCATCAGCAGGCTCTGGTTGACGTGGGCGTCGTTGTAGCTGCTGCTGCGGCCGCCGCCGTGCACCAGCCAGCCCTTGGCGAATTCGTATTGCAAGGTGGCGCCCAGCGCGTGCCGTGCCAGGATCTGGTGGTCGCCGCTGGCCGTGCCGTCGATGGAGGCGGTCAGCCGCTCCGACAGCGGCAAATCGGCGTTGGCGCTGAACTGGGTTTCGTGGATGCCGAAGCGCTCGATGCGCGTGGCGCCCAGGCCGAAGCCGGAGCGCGGCGCCAGTTGGTGGCGCAGGGTCAGCGCGGTTTCGTGCCAGTCGGCGCGCGGGCCGGTCAGCTTGTCGATGCCGTGGCTGATGCCGACCGTGGTCTCGGCGGCGCGCGCCGGCGCGGCGCCGGCCAAAAGTGCCAATGCGGCCAAGGCGGACAGCGCGGCAGGCCCCGCCACAACGCCGGGATTGGCGCACTTCATGCCTGCTCCTTCAGGTGGCGGCGCACGCGCGCCAGCAGCTCATTGGGCTGGAATGGCTTGACCACGTAATCGTTGGCGCCCGCGTCGAGCGCGCGCACGATGTCTTTTTCGGTGTGTTTGGCGGTCAGCATGACAATCGGCACGTCCTGCCAACCGTCGCGGGCGCGGATGATGCGAACCACCTCGAAGCCGTCAAGGTATGGGAGCATTACATCCAGCAGCACCAGCGACGGCGGGGTGCTGCTGCCCTCGACAGCCTGGCGCGCGGCCAGCCCGTCGCCGGCAAGCGTGGTTTGATAGCCTTGCCGTTGCAGGATAAAAGTCAGGATTTGGCCAATATGTTCGTCGTCTTCAATAATCAGGATCGAGGTATCGGTCATATGTCTCAGGTCTATTGCGCGTCAAATTCAGCGGCGGCCTTGGCCGACCACAGCGCCTCATTATAGGTCGCAAACGGAATATCGTAGCGCTCAATCGAGCCGTCCTCGCCGATGAAACAAGTCCACCATCCCGCCGGGTCGGGCACCAGGGCAATGTCGCGCGGTTTGCAGTGTTCTTGCAAGTCGTCGCCCGCCTCCAGGGTGACGATGCGGGTCTTCCGATGCCGGATCAGGGTGGCCATGGCGCATTCTCCTGTTGGTTGATGCAACCATTGTAATGCAGGCCGCGCGCGCTCAGCCTGCTCCCAGGCGTTGGCGCAGAAAGTCGATAAACAGCCGGGTACGCGCCGGCAAATGGCGTGTTTCCGTCAGTGCGTGCACCAGGATTGGCTCCATTTGCCAGTCCGGCAGGACGCGCTGCAAACGCCCGGCCTGCACTTCCTGGCTAGCCAGGAGCGGGTCCAGTGCCGAGACGCACAGGCCATTGGCCGCAAACGACATGCTGAGCGCCGCGCTATTGGTGGCGTAGCGCGCGTGAGCCGCGACTTCCACCGCCTCCCCGTCACGGTATAGCGTGCGCCACAGGTCGGGCAGGCGGCTGGCGAAGGAGCGCCCGCACAAGGTATGCCGCACCAGGTCGCAAGCATGCTCCAAGGGCGGCATCCGTCGCAGGTACTCGGGCGAGGCATAGAGGAAGCGCGGCATATTGACGATGCGCCGCACCACCAGCGTGGACGGCGCGGTGGGCGCCTGTCCCATGCGGATCGCCAGGTCGAACGGCTCCGACTGCAAGTCCACGGTGCGCGAGGAAATGTCGAACTCCATCTTGATGTCGGGGTACATGTCGGCGAATTCGCCCAGTACCGGCGCCAGGTAGCCCATGCCGAAACTCGAAGTCATGGACACGCGCAGGATGCCGGCCGGCTTTTCCGACCAGTCGAGCAAAGCTTCGTGGGCGCTCAGCGCCTCCTCCACAATGCCCTGGCAGCGCTTGAAATACGCTTCGCCCGCTTCGGTCAGCTCGACCTTGCGGGTGGAACGGTGCAGCAGGCGCAGGCCGATGGCCTTTTCCAGTTCGGCGATATTGCGCGACAGCGTCGAATTCGACATGTCCAGCGCCTCGGCGGCGGCGCGGAAGCTCTTGCGCTTGGCCACCTCGACGAACAGGCGCATATGGTGCAGTACATCCATTCATTGCTCCATTTTTGGGATACTCAATCCAATTATAAGCATTTATCCCAGGAATGAATCAGCTCACAATGCGTCTACTTCAACCTTTGGCAGAAAGGAAACGCAAATGGATAACTTTGTAGAAGAACTGTGCAAGCTTCTGGCCGGCCTGGTATTCAGGGCAGGAGGATCTCCCGGCTGACGTGCTGGATATCGCGCTTGCCGCAAAAGGCCATCGTGATATCCAGTTCGTTGCGGATAATCTCGAGGCAGCGCGTCACGCCCGCCTCGCCCAGCGCCCCCAGTCCGTACAGGAAGGGGCGCCCGATATACACGCCGCGCGCGCCCAGCGCCACGGCGCGCAGCACATCCTGGCCGGAGCGCACGCCGCCGTCCATATGGATTTCGATGTCTTTGCCGGCCGCCTCCACAATGCCGGGCAGCGCGGCGATGGAAGATGGCGCGCCATCCAGTTGCCGGCCGCCGTGGTTGGACACGATCAGCGCGTCGGCGCCCGAGTTCGCGGCCAGGCGTGCATCCTCGGCATCCATGATGCCCTTGATAATCAACTTGCCGCCCCAGCGCTGCTTGATCCACTCCACATCGTTCCACGACAGGCCGGGATCGAACTGCTGGCTGGTCCAGGAAGACAGCGAAGACATGTCGGACACCGATTTCGCATGCCCGACGATATTGCCAAAGCTGCGGCGCCGCGTGCCCAGCATGCCCAGGCACCAGCGCGGCTTGCTAGCCATGTTGAGCAGATTGGCCAGGGTCAGGCGCGGCGGCGCCGACAGGCCGTTGCGCAAATCCTTGTGGCGCTGGCCCAGCACCTGCAAATCCAGCGTCAGCACCAGCGCCGAGCAGCGCGCCGCCCTGGCGCGTTCGATCAGGCGCTCGATGAAATCGCGGTCTTTCATCACGTAGAGCTGGAACCAGAAGGGTTTGCTGGTGTGCGCCGCCACATCCTCGATCGAGCAGATACTCATGGTCGAGAGCGTAAAGGGGATGCCGAATTTCTCCGCCGCGCGGGCCGCCAGGATTTCGCCGTCGGCGTGCTGCATGCCGGTCAGGCCGGTGGGCGCGATCGCCACCGGCATCGACACTTCCTGCCCCGCCATGGTGCTGCGCAAGGAGCGGTTGTTCATATCCACCGCCACGCGCTGGCGGAATTTCAGCTTGCCGAAGTCTTCCTCGTTGGCGCGGTAGGTGGATTCGGTCCAGGAGCCGGAGTCGGCGTAGTCATAGAACATGCGCGGTACGCGGCGCTTGGCCAGCAGGCGCAGGTCTTCGATGCAAGTGATGAGTGTCATTCCTGCATATTAACGCAGGAATTGCACCACGGCAGCGATATGGGTTGCGTTGACCATGGTTTGAACGGTGATGATGCCTAGCGCTGCGCGATGTCGGCTTTGCTGGCCATTTCATGACGAAGCTGGGCGAACTTGAGACAGGTCAGCGGCGGGGCTGGATGTCCTTGTAGAACCAGTCGTCCAGCATCTGCTTCTCGTGGCTGTACATGTCGCTGCCGTAGCGGTTCACAGTCATCAGGTAGCTGGGATTGGACAGGTGGCGTTCGCCGCTGCCGAGCACGCGGCCATCCTGCTCGATGCTGTAGCGCAGGTGCAGGCGCGGCCAGTCGGCCTGGCCTTTCAGCACGCGGATATCGCGCACCGCCACGCGCGGGAATTCGTCGCCCGCCAGGTCGATATCGAGGAAATCGACCTTCAGCGCCTGCCCGGCCGGCAGTTTGGCGGCCAACTGGTCCAAATGCTCGCGGAACTGGTACTCCATGTTCTCGCGGTCGCGGAAATTGTGCGGTACATCGGTCATCTTGCCGGGATCGGCAAAAGTCACGGTGGCGGCGGTGGCAAGGATCAAGGTCAGCATGGCTAAAGTATAGCGCCGCCAAAGGAAAAAGGGTCCAGACCTTCCGGTATGGACCCTTTTAATTTGGTGCGGCTGGCAGGAATCGAACCCACGACCCCTTGGTTCGTAGCCAAGTACTCTATCCAGCTGAGCTACAGCCGCAAAACTTACTTCAACCACCGCCCGACGGCGATGGGGACCTACTGAAATTCTGGTGCGGCTGGCAGGAATCGAACCCACGACCCCTTGGTTCGTAGCCAAGTACTCTATCCAGCTGAGCTACAGCCGCAAAAACTTCATTATAACAGTCAGTTATGAAAACCCACAACTTCCTGCTTAACCCCTCGCTCGACAGCGTGGGGCACAACACTTACTAAATTCTGGTGCGGCTGGCAGGAATCGAACCCACGACCCCTTGGTTCGTAGCCAAGTACTCTATCCAGCTGAGCTACAGCCGCTTAAACAGCGAAGCAGGATTATATCGCATGAATTTCGTTTTGGAAAGCTTACTTACTGCTTAACTTTCCGTGCCGAAACCGGCGTTTCCCACTCTTTACTGCTCCCATTCACACAGTTCACCGTGCAAAGGAGGCAGAATTATAAGGGCGTGTTTTGCGCTTGTCCAGTCCCGCGAAACAGTTTTCATTCATTGCTTTCTCGACATTATTACTTCATTCATGAAACGCATTTCTCTCATCATGAATGAAAATTGGATTTTGATGCCGCAAAGCAGCATCATTACTCCTGTCTCCTCTATTCTCCTCCAAGGAAATAGAATTCGGGCCCGCCAATCGCGGGCCTTTTTTTTGCCCAAAAAATGGGGACGTACCCCATTTTCCAATTTTCTGTGTACGATTGCCCCAATTGGCAAACAGGCATTGGCATCGATATGGCGCATACCGCAGGCGAAAGCATGGCAACCCAAGACTGGTCGCGCAGCGAACTCGGTCCGCCAGAGGACTGGCCGCCCGCCCTGCGCCTCACGCTTGACATCATGCTCAACACGCCGCTGCCCATGCTCCTGATGTGGGGGCGCCAGCAAGTCATGCTCTACAACCAGGCCTACGCCATCAGCGCCGGTTCGGCCAGCGCCAGCCCGCCGGGCGGCGCCATCCCGGTGGTGCCGCCCGCCCCCTGGAGCTGGAACCCGCAGGCGATTGAACAATGCTGGGCCGGGCAAAGCCTGGTGTTCCCGCGCCAGGCGCTCAAGCTGTGGCGCGACGGCCGGGTACTCGAAACCAATTTCGACCTGCATTACACGCCGGTGCGCGATGCCGGCGGCGCGGTGGCCGGCATCCTGTGCGCGCTGGCGCCGGCCAGCGCGCCGGCCGTGCCCGCCGCCAGCGCGGGGCGGCTGCGTATCCTGGTGGTGGAGGATAACCAGGACGCCCAATACCTGGTCTGTGAAATGCTGCGCGCCTTCGGCCATGAGGTGAGCGCCGTCGCCAACGGCGAGGCGGCGCTGGAACTGCTGGCGGGCGCGCCCTTCGACGTCCTGTTCAGCGATGTCAGCCTGCCCGGCATGAGCGGCGTGGAACTGGCGCGCGTGGCGCTGCAGCGCCAGCCGCGCCTGCGCATCGTGTTTGCCTCCGGCTACAGCGCATCGCTGACCAGCCACCTGGACTTCCCGGCGGTCTCGATGCAAAAGCCCTACGATATCGAGCAGCTGCAGCAGGTGCTGCACAACCTGGGATAGCAACGGTGCGTCGCTGCACGGGAGGCTTGGCTACAATTATGAGTTATGAGTCCCGATCCCCGCACGCATAACGTACTGGATAGTATGGGTGACGGCTTCGCCGTCATCGCCAGGGATTGGACCGTCCAGTACCTCAACCCGCGCGCCGCCGAACTGCTGCTGCCCTCCCCCGCCGATCCGCGCGGCCTGTCCTTATGGTCCGCCTTCCCGGCCCTGGCCGGCGACGCCGTGGAAGCCCCGCTGCGGCGCACGCTGGAGCAAGGCTTGCCGGCCACCTGCGAAATTTTCTACCTGCGCAGCCAGCGCTGGATCGAAGTGCGGGCCTGGCCCTCGCCCCTCGGCATGACCTGCCTGCTGCTCGACATCCACCAGCGCAAGCTGCACGAGCGCGGCATGCGTGAAAGCACCAACCGCCTGCAAGTGGCGCTGTCGGCCGGCCGCCTGGGCGACTGGGAATGGGATGCGCGCAGCGGCCAGGTGCGCCTGGGGCGGCGCGCCGCCGAAATCTTTGAGCTGCCGGCCGAAATCCCGATCACCTGGCCGGTGCTGCGCGAACGTATCGCCGCCGACGACCTGGCCACGGTGGAAGCGGCCTTTGTCGACGCCAGCGCCGCGCGGCGCGACTTCCACACCGAATGCCGCATCGTGCAGCGCGACGGGCGCCGCTGCTGGCTGTCCATCGTTGGCCATGGCGATTTCAGCGGCGACGGCCAGCTGCGCGGCATTATCGGCATGGTGCAGGACATCAGCGCGCGCAAGAGCGCCGAGGACGCGCTGCGCAACAGCGAGGAGGAACTGCGCACGCTGGCCAACAGCATCCCGCAACTGGCCTGGATCGCCCACGCCGACGGCGCCATGATGTGGTACAACGAGCGCTGGCAGGCGTACACCGGCATGAGCAGCGAGGACATGCTGGCCGGGCGCTGGGACGAACTGATCCCGCCCGATGTGCTGCCGGCCGTGCTGGCGCGCTGGCAGGAATCGGTGCTCAGCGGCCGGCCCTTTGAAATGGAATACCCGATCCGCGCGCGCGACGGCCATTTCCGCTGGTTCCTGACGCGCGCCAACCCCATGCGCGACGCGCGCGGCAACCTGCTGCGCTGGTTCGGCACTGCCACCGACGTCGACCAGGTCAAGCGCGTGCAGGAGCAGTTGCGCGACGAAACCACCATCCTGGAACTGTTGAACAGCACCGGCAGCAGCTTGGTGCAGCAGCGCGAGCTGCCGGCCCTGCTGCAGGAAGTGACCGACGCCGCCACCCGCATTTCCGGCGCCCGTTTCGGCGCCTTCTTCTACCATGGCGCGCTGGCCGACGGCCGGCGCCAGGCCATGCACACCCTGTCCGGCACGCCGCCCGCCGATTTCGAGCGCCTGCCGCACCCGCAAGTACGCAGCGGCCTGGCCGTGCCGGTGCTGGCGCGCGCTGGCGAGGTGGTGGGCACGCTCTTTTTCGGCCACCCCGAAGCGCACATGTTCAACGAGCGCACCGAACGCATCGTGGGCGGCATCGCGGCCCAGGCCGGCATTGCGATCGACAATGCGCGCATGGTCGCCGCCGCCCAGCGCGCCGCCGAGGAACGCGAGGTGCTGCTCGACCGCGAACGCTTGGCGCGCACCGAGGCCGAGCGCAGCAGCCAGATGAAGGACGAATTCCTGGCCACCCTGTCGCACGAGCTGCGCACGCCGCTGACGGCGATCCTGGGCTGGTCGCAGGTGCTGCGGCGCGGCAACCGCAGCCCGGAGGAACAGCTGCGCGGGCTGGAGACCATCGAACGCAATGCGCGCGCCCAGGCCCAGCTGATCGAAGACTTGCTGGACATGGGCCGCATCACTTCGGGCAAGGTATTGCTCGACATGAAACTGCTGCAGCCGGTCGTGGTGGTCGATGCCGCGCTGGACGCGGTGCGCCCGGCGGCGGAGGCCAAGGGCATCCGCCTGGAGCGCGACTTTGCCGCCACCGGCCACGTGGCGGCCGACGCCAACCGCTTGCAGCAAGTGGTGTGGAACCTGCTGAGCAACGCGCTCAAGTTCACCCCGCGCGGCGGCACCGTGCGCACCACCATCCGCGCCCAGGAAGGGCATGCCGTGATCACGGTGAGCGACAGCGGCATCGGCATCCGCCCCGAATTCCTGCCGCACGTGTTCGAGCGCTTCCGCCAGGGCGACTCGTCCACCACGCGCCGCCATGGCGGCCTGGGGCTGGGCCTGTCCATCGTCAAGCACCTGGTCGAGCAGCATGGCGGCACGGTGGCAGCCGCCAGCGAGGGCGAAGGCGCCGGCGCCAGCTTCAGCGTGCGCCTGCCGCTGGCCAGCGGCGACCCGCGCCCGCAGCGCCTGCACGCGCCGCCGCGCAGCGAGCAGATTCCCCTGCCGGATATGGGCTTGCGCGACCTGGGCGGGCTGAAGGTGTTGCTGGTGGACGACGAGGCCGACGCGCGCGAGCTGATTGGCCGCATCCTGCGCGATTGCAATTGCGCGGTGCAGACCGCCGGCAACGCGGCCGAAGCCCTGGCCCTGGCGCGCGCCGGGCGCTACGAACTGTTGCTAAGTGACATCGGCATGCCCGAGGTGGACGGCTTTGAACTGCTGGCGCGTATCCGCGCCCTGGGGCCGGCGCGCGGCGGCTGCATGCCGGCCATCGCCCTGACCGCCTTCGCCCGCCCGGAAGACCGGCTGCGCGCGCTGGAGAACGGCTTCCTCGACCATGTGCCGAAACCGGTGGAACCTTCCGAATTGCTAGCGACTATTGCGCGCGTGGCCGTGGCCAGCCAGAGCAGCTGAGGCCTACCGCCACACGGGAAAATGTCCTACAAGAAACTTGCGAAAACTTTGCTAGACTAGTTAACAACCAGTGCGGACCCGTGCGCCATGGCAAACTGTTCCAAGTTACACTAGTTCCTTAGTTCCCGAGACCGCGATGCCCAACCCTGATGAGATCCTGAACGCCAAGATCCTGGTAGTTGACGATTGCGCTGACAACATTGACCTGATGTTGGAGATCCTGCGCGATGCCGGTTACACCAATGTCACGGCCACCATGCTGCCGGAGCAGGTTTGCCCCCTGCATCGCCAGCATTGCTACGACCTCATCCTGCTCGACCTGCAAATGCCCGAGCTGAACGGCTTCCAGGTCATGAAGGGCCTGAAGGAAATCGAGCAGGAAGGCTATCTGCCGGTGCTGGCCCTGACCGCCCAGCCCAGCTTCAAGATCGCGGCGCTGGAAGCCGGCGCGCGCGACTTCATCAGCAAGCCCTTCGATTTACTGGAGGTGCACAAGCGCATCCACAATATGCTGGAGGTGCGCTTGCTCTACAAGGAATTGGCGTCCTACAGCAAACAGCAGCAGGAACTGGCGCTGCACGACCCGCTGACCGGCCTGCCCAACCGCCGCCTGCTGGAAGACCGCATCGCCACCGCGGTGCAGCACGCCGCGCGCCAGCAGCGCCGCACGGCCGTGATGTACCTGGACCTGGACGGCTTCAAGGCCATCAACGATACCCACGGCCACGCTTACGGCGATGAAATCCTGAAACAGGTGGCGCAACGCCTGGTCAACTCCTCGCGCAAGGAAGACACGGTGGCGCGCATCGGCGGCGATGAGTTCGTGATTGTCATGGGGGATGTGGACGCCCTGCGCGATGCCCAGGAACCGGCCACCAAACTGATCGAGGTGGTGGCCCAGCCCTACCACGTGAACGGCCTGGTGTTGCAGCTGTCGACCAGCCTCGGCATCGCCCTCTATCCGGACGACGCGACCACGGTCGACAACCTGATGCATGTAGCCGATGCCGCCTTGTACGAAGCCAAACGCACCGGCAAGAACCGCTACTGCGTGGCCTCGGGCTGCGCGGCGGCAGCGTCCGCGGCACCGGTACCGGCGGCGGCGCCTGGCGCCGTGCCCAGCGCAGCGGTGGCGGCAGCACGGGCCGCCGCCATCTGAGCCGGCCTGGGCCGGGGCCCCGGCCCCCAAGCGCCGGGCCTCAGGTGGTTTCCGCCTCGCGGCCGATTTCCGTTGACTGCTCCACTTTGCCGGCGTGCTGGTGATCCTGCTGCGCATCGACCTTTTCCGGCGCCACTTCAATGCGGGTGATGCCGGCATCCACCGAAATCGGATCGCTGGCCGGGAAGGTCATTTCCACGGCGTCATCCAGCAACTCCTCCTTGGCTTTTTCCGCCGGCGCCAGCTGTTCCTCGTCGGCCAGGATGGCAATGGCGCAGGCCCAGCGCACGAACTTGAGCTGCGCCAGGTCACGCACGCTCTGCACCCCGAACGCCGCCTGCAGCACCTTGGCATCCTTGCCGCTCACGCCGCGCAAGGCGCTGACGGGCGCCTCGGCCAGATCGCGGAAGCTCTTGCCCACATACTGCTTGTCAACGATGGTGTCGATATTCATGGTAGCTCCTTCATTGGACGAGATTTCACTATGGCAGCACCCGGCGCGCCTGACTGTGCGCAGGCGTACACACGACGCGTCCGATTGAAGCTGTTCTTTTGACAGTGTAAAAGGGCAACGCTATGATCGGCGGGTGGACAAGCCCAAGATCCTCGTCGTCAACGACGACGCCAACAGCCTGTTTGCGCTGACCAACCTGCTCGGGCAGTGGGCGGCGCAGGAAGGCTATGAGGTGGTCGCCGCGCGTTCCGGCGAGGACGCCCTGCGCGAGGTGCTGATGCACGACTTTGCCGTCATCCTGCTGGACGTGAACATGCCCGGCATGGACGGCTTTGAAACGGCGGAAGCCATCCACCAGCGCCCGCGCTCGGCCGACATCCCGATCATTTTCATCACCGCCTTCGTGGCCGACGAGCTGGACCGGCTGAAAGCCTACCAGCGCGGCGCGGTCGATTTCCTGTTCACCCCGGTGATCCCGCAAATGCTGTACGCCAAGATCAGCGTCTTCGTCGCCCTGGCCACCAAGAACGAGGAATTGCGGCGCCAGGCGCGCCAGCTCAGCCAGCGCACCACCGACCTGATCGCCAGCAACCAGCGCCTGCTGCGCGAGATTGAGGAACGCAAGACCGCCGAGCGGGCCAGCCACGCCAAGGACGAATTCCTGGCCATGCTGGGGCACGAGCTGCGCAACCCCCTCTCGGCCATCAGCAGCGCCGCCTCCCTGATCGGCCTGCCGGGCGTGCCGGCCGACAGCGTGGGCCACGCCAAGAAGATCATCCAGCGCCAGAGCCGCCACCTGGGCCGCATCGTGGACGACCTGCTGGACCTGAGCCGCGCCATGTCGGGCAAGATCCTGCTCAACCGCGCGCCGCTCGACCTGGCCGCCTTGCTCAACACTGCGCTGGAAACCTTCCACGCCACCGGGCGCCTGGCCGATTACGACCTGCGGGCCGACA
Source organism: Pseudoduganella guangdongensis (assembly GCF_009857475.1). GTDB lineage: Bacteria > Pseudomonadota > Gammaproteobacteria > Burkholderiales > Burkholderiaceae_D > Rugamonas > Rugamonas guangdongensis. Next base: position 51,244 of record NZ_WWCJ01000025.1, read on the forward strand.
TCGCGCCGTGCTGGGTGCACGGCGACGCGACGCGCCTGGAGCAGGTGTTCTGCAACCTGCTGGACAACGCCCTCAAGTACACGGCGCCCGGCGGGCGCATTGAAGTGATCTGCGACGTCGACGATGACGAGCTAACGCTCAGCATCCACGACAGCGGCGTCGGCATTCCGGCCGAACTGCTGCCGCAGGTGTTCGATGTGTTCGTCCAGGGCACCAGCACGCTGGACCGTGCGCAAGGCGGCTTGGGGATCGGCCTGGCCCTGGTGCGGCGCCTGGTGGAACTGCACGGCGGCACGGTGTTGGCGGACAGCGCCGGCCCCGGCGAAGGCAGTACCTTTACCGTCCACCTCCCGTGCATTGAGCATGTCAACGAATCGAAGGTGCCCCTCATGGAAACAAGCGAACAGTCCAAACCCGCCGTGCTGCTGGTCGAGGACAACGACGATGGCCGCGAAATGATGGCCATGATGCTGAGCTGCTACGGCTACCCGGTGCAGCACGCGGCCGACGGCTTCCAGGGCTTGGCCACGGCGGCGGCGGCGCGGCCCGATATCGCCCTGGTCGACATCGGCCTGCCCGGCATCGACGGCTACGAGGTGGCGCGCCGCATGCGCGCCAACCCCGACACCCACCACATCAAGCTGATCGCGCTCACCGGCTACGGCCTGGCCGACGACCAGCGGCGCGTGATGGACGCCGGCTTCGACATGCACCTGGTGAAACCGGTCGACGTCGACCAGCTGCTGCGCGCCATCACCGAGTGCCTGGCCAGTTCGCCGGCGGCTGTCCGGACGTAAGCCCCGCCATGCGCGGCGGCACGAATTCGATTTCATCCTTGCGCGCCTCGATCTCGCGCGCCATGCCCTGCAAGTCCAGGCCGGCCTGGCGCGCTTTGGGGAACATCTCGCCCTCTTCCTCCTTGACGTGGTGCTCGATGTATTCGCCCAGCACCTTGACCTTGGCGTCGAACAGGTCGTCGTGCGGGTCCATTTCGCTGATCTGGGCGATCAGGTCCTTGGCGGTGGAGTGCTCGACCGTGGCCTCGTCCACCAGGTCTTCCGCCTCCTTGCTGGCGGCGCGCATGGCCGGGTAGAAGATTTCCTCCTCGGCCGTGGCGTGCTTGCTCAGCTCCAGGCAGATCTTGTCGGCCAGCTTCTTCTTGCCGGTGAAGGCGCGCTCGCCCAGCTCCTCGAACTCCTTGAACATGGCTTTGACGTTGGCGTGGTCCTGTTTAAGCAATGCAATGGCGTCTTTCATTTCCGTCTCCTCGTTGTGAGCTGCCAGCTTGGCAGCCGCACTGCTGACTGTATGTGCGCCACCACACACCATCCTCATGTATGATCGGGGCAATAAACATGGACTACCAAACATATGTCTGCCACCACGGACGCTGCTGAGCTCAGGGAGCTGCTGGGTTACATCAACAATTGCTGGGACGACGAGCGGCGCGCCTTGTCGCGCCAGATGCACGACAGCCTGGGCTCCTCGTTGACGGCGCTCACCATGCACCTGGGTTTGCTGACCTCCAAACTGCCGCAGGAACCGGCCCTGCTCGAGCGCGCGGCGCAGATGAAGAACCTGCTGCACACCGTCATCGAAACCAACCGCGCCATGCAGCACAAGCTGTGGAACGACAAGCTCGAATTCCTCGGCGTGCGGGTGGCCCTGGGCGAGCTGGTGACGCAGTTTGCTGCGGAGCAGCACATCAAGGCCAGCTGCAGCCTGCCCGAGGACGAGCCGGCCTGCCCGCGCGGGCACCGCGTGGTGCTGCTGCGCGCGGCGGAAGAAGGCTTGCGCAACGTTACCGCCCACGCCCGCGCCAGCACAGTGGATGTGATTATGGATGACATGGACGACAGCATCGTGCTGATGGTGAAGGATGATGGCGCCGGCCCCGGCAGCGGCGCCGCCGACGCCGCATGGCAGGGTTGCCACGGCCTGCGCCTGGTGCGCGAGCGCGCCCTATTCCTCGGCGGCAGCCTGACGCTGGCCGCCAATGGCAGCCAGGGCAGCGTGCTGACCGTGACCCTGCCCAAGCCGCCGATTCCGGCGCCCTGAACCGCTAGTTTTTGCTGCCGCGCCGCAGCGCCATCAAGGCCGACAAGGGCAGCGCCAGCGCCCCCAGGCCGAACCACAGCCACTCGGGAACATAAAAGCCATGCTCGGCCTCATAGGCTGCCGCCGGCGCCAGCGCACGGTGCAGCGCCGGATGTGCCGGGTTGTAATACACCGGCACAGCATCGCCCACGCGGCGCGCCTGGCAGCCAGCGGGATCGTTGGACATGCCGCGCCTGAGCTTGCCGTCCAGCGTGAACTCATACCACCAGCGGCCATTCTGGCGGCACTCCAGCATGGCGACCCGGCCGGCGGCCACGGCATGCTGGCGCGCCAGCTGCGCCACATCCTGGGCGCGGTTGTAGCACCCGCCCAGCAGCCAAGCCGCCGCCAGCACGGCAGCCAGTCCAGCGCCGCGCATCAATGCAGCTTGACCAGCGGCGTGGCCCGTTTCACGAGGAAGCGCGCCAGCGCCAGCACACCGGTGCGTATCGTGCCCAGCACCGCCTGGTGGTGCAGCAAGTGCAGGCTGACATACATCATGCGCGCCAAGAAGCCCTCGACGAACCAGCTGAAGCCGCGCAGCGAGCCCATCAGGCTGCCGACCGAGGTCGACTGGCCGAACGACACCAGCGAGCCATAGTCGCGGTAGGCGTAGGGCTTGTCCTGCGGCGCCTTGCCGCGCGCCTCGCGCAGGAAGGTCTCCAGCAGGTAATCGGCCTGCTGGTGCGCCGCCTGGGCGCGCGGCGGCACCGGCTTGCCATCCGCGCCCAGGCACAGCGCGCAATCGCCCAGCGCATACACGCCCGGCACGCCCTTCACCTGCAGCGCGCCCGTCACCTCCAGCTGGCCGCCCTTGGCCACCGGCAGGCCCAGCGTGGCGAGGAAGGCCGGCGCCTTGATGCCCGCCGCCCACACCACGATGTCCGAAGGATAGCTGTGCGCGCCCACGCTGACATGGTCGGCCGCGATCGCCGTCACGCGGCAATCGGTCACCACATTGATGCCGCGCTGGTCCAGCAGCTTGAGCGCGGCGGACGACACCCGTTCCGGCAAGGGCGCCAGGATGCGCGGCGCCCCTTCCAGCAGGGTGATGCGCACGTCGCGCACCGGGTCCAGGTGGCCGAAGCCGTAGGCGGTGTACACGCCGCTGGCCTCGCGCAGCTCGGCCGCCAGCTCGACGCCGGTGGCGCCGCCGCCGATGATGACCACATCCACGCCGGCCGCGCCCTCCTGCCCCTTCTGCAAAGCGGCCTTGGTCAGCAGCTTGAGCAGGGTCAGGCGGAAACGTTCCGCGTCTTCCGTCGCATTGAGGGAAATGGTATGTTCGGCCGCGCCCGGCACGCCGAAATAGTTGGAAGTGCTGCCGACCGCCATCACCAGCGCGTCGTAGCCGATGCTGCGTTCCGGCAGGACGGCTTCGCCGGCCTCGCTGGCAATCGCCGCCACGGTCAGTTGCCGGGCGGCCGCATCGAGCGCCGTCATGGCGCCGTACACATAGGTAAAACCGTTGTCATGCGCCAGCATCTGGTAGGACAGGCCCTCCTGGTGAATGTCCAGGGTGCCCGCCGCCACCTCGTGCAGCGAAGGCTTCCAGATATGGTAAAGCCGGCTATCCACCAGCATCACCTGTTGCGGGCCCAGTTTCCGGCCCAGTTTGCACGCCAGCTCAAGGCCGCCGGCGCCACCGCCCACGATCACATATTTGCTTCGCAAACAGCTCTCCTAAAGTCGGCGGCGATCCCGGCCGCCCCGGTCAGTCTTTGTGCTTGCCATGGCCATGGCCATGGCCCTTGTCCTTATCCTTATGCTTGCCATGGCCGCGCTCATCGTCGCGGCGGTCATAATCGCGGCCGCCGCGATGTTCTTCGCGATAGCGCGGCGCATATTCGTTGGTGTACCACTCGTCGCGCACGAAGTAGACATTGCGCGAGCACGCGTTGTACTTGTGGCAATGCTTACCCCATTTCTTGGCATGGCCTGGCGGCACCCGCAGGTACATCGGTTCGGCGATGATGCGCGCCGGACGCTGGATGATCACCGGCTGCGGATACAGCACCGGCGGCGGCGCCATATTGCCCAGGTCGATGCGGCCGTAGAAGCCTGGCTGGCCGATGGTGACGGAAACCCCCACATCGGTGGCAAAGGCGGAAGTGCTGAGCGCCAGCATGGCGGCGGCTAAGAGCTGGGTCTTCATAATTGTGATTATATAAGTAGTTGAAAAAGCGCGTTGCGCACTGGCCATTGTATCAAGGCAAGTTCCAGCCGCTACGTGCGCCAGCGAACATAGCTATTTGAAAGCAACACTTTTCAGGCGTGCGCGCCGAGCGCCGTGCGCAGCTCGCCAATGGCGCGGTTGGCCTGGGCGATCACTTTGTCGGCAATGCGCTTGCGCACCGCCTGCACCCGGCCGGCCGCCTCCGCCTCCAGCATCAGCGGCGTCAGCAGCTGCGTGGCCGACTCGTGGAAGCTGGCCGCCATCCGGTCCAGCTGGCGGCTGAAGGCCGCCTGCACTTCCTGCAGGCGCTTGCGCAATTCCTCTTCGAAGGCGCGGCGGCGGTCCTGGATTTCCGAGCGTTTGCGGCGGCCGGCATCGGCAAACCACTTGAAGGCGCCCGCCAGCAGCACGGCGCCGCCGACAAAGGGCGCTGCCGGCGCCACCACCGGCAGCACCACGGCCACCCCGAACAGGTAGGCCGCCGTACCGGTACTGGCGGCGGCCACGGCGCTGCCCATCAGGGTGATATTGGCGGCAGTATCCACGCCCTGCGCCAGGCGGGTGCCGACCCGCATGCGCGGCATCAGGCGTGCCAGGGTGGCGTGGTGCTGGCGTTCGAACACGGTGGACTGGGTCAGGCGGATATCGGACTGGAACAGCGACAAGTCGTGCTGCAGCAAATCCAGCACCTCCTCCTTGCGCTGCACCACGCGGTCCAGGCGCGACTCCATCTCCTTGCCGAACTGGGCGCCGCTGGCCTGCTCGCGCGCGTCCGGATTGGCGGCCAGGGCCAGTTCGATGGCGTTGCCGGCATCGTGCACGGCGTCCTCGATATCCTGGTGCAGCACACGCCGTTCGTAGGCGATGCGGGCATCGACCAGGGCCAGGCGCTGCTGCACCTGGTGGCGCAGCTGCTGCGCCGTGGCCAGCAGGCTGGCGGCATTGGCCTCGCAGGCCGAGGTGGCGCTTTCATGCTCGCGGTAGCTCTCGATGCCCTGGCAAATGGTCGCCACGCTGCGCTCCACGGCATCCCGCAGTTCCTGCTGGCTCATCAGGCCGCCGTGGTAGCCGCGCGCGAGATTGAGCAGCTCGGCATGGCCCGTGCTGCGGCCAAAGTCCGCCACCGAGTCAGCCAGTCCCCGGCCCTTGACCAGCAGGCGCGCCTGGTTGCCCAGGTTGCTCAGCAAGCGGCGCTCGGCCTCGGGCGGCAAGCCGAACAATTGTTCCGCGCTGAGTTTGATCTGCAGCGCCTTGGCCACCTTCTGCGCCAGCGGGCGCGCCGCCGTGCCTTGCAAGACCAGAAGCGGCTTCATCAGGTTGAAGGCGCTGTGCCGCGCATGCTCGGCGACGGTCGGGCTGGAGCGGCCCAGCGCGTGCAGCGCCCAGTCGACGGTGATGTCGCACTCGATGGCGTTCAGCATGAGGGCGGTGAAGACGGCGGACGCGCGGCCATCGCCCGCCAGGTCGGTCACGGCGGCGAATTGAGCCAGCGACATATTGCCGTCGGTGCGGGCGATGGCGCCCACGGTGCGCGCCAGGGCGGAAGTGAAACTCTGGTCGGTGGAGAGGTGTTCATCGAGGCAGCGCAGCAAAACCGCGTGCTCGGGGACAGCCGGCGCCGGGGCGGCTGGTGGGGTGACGCTGGCGGCTCCATAAGTGCTTTGCACAAATACTCCGTTCGCTCAGTCCAGGCTAATGGCATTCTAGACCATGCGTCGTCAGCACCCAAACAGTTTCAGCAGCCCCGCCGTCGCCCCAACAATGACCGTGGTCTGGAACAGCATCCAGCGAAAAGTCTCCGCCCTCTGCTTCGCCATTGCCAGTTCAAACTTGTGCTCGGAATCATGCAAGTCGGACATATGTGCTACCGGATCGGGTTTGTTCGAGGACATGGTACGCTCCTTGGGTAGAAAGCGTCATTGTCCCGCGCCTACTGTGCGGGCTCCGTGGCCAAAATCAAAGTTTCCTTGATTTCCTCCATGACGACATAGGACTTGGACTGCGCCGCGCCGGGCAGGTTCAACAGCATATCGCCCAGCAGCTTGCGGTACTCCGCCATCTCATGGATGCGCGCCTTGATCAGGTAATCGAAATCGCCCGACACCAGGTGGCATTCCTGCACCTCCGGAATGCGCAGCACCTCGCGCCGGAACTGTTCGAAATGGCTGGCCGATTTCTGGTTCAGCGTGATCTCCACGAACACCAGCAAGCTCGCCCCCAGCGCACGCGGATTCAGGCGTGCGTGGTAGCCGGAAATCACGCCGTCGCGCTCCATGCGCTTGACCCGCTCGATGGTGGGCGTGATCGACAAGCCCACCTGCTCGCTCAAGTCCTTCATGGCAATGCGCGCATCCTCCTGCAGGATGCGCAGTATCTTCCGATCAATCTTGTCCAGCTGCCGGACCGATTCCTTTTGGATTCGCATGATTTTTTACTGTTTCGACGGGCTTATATAGTAACAAATACTAGGTAAAACTACTTATCATAGCAAAATAATCCGCAACAAATATTCCGGAGGCAATCCATGCGCGTAGTTATCCTTGGCAGCGGCGTGATCGGCGTCACCAGTGCTTATTACCTGGCCCAAGCCGGCCACGACGTCACCGTCCTCGACCGCCAACCCGGCCCTGCCCTGGAAACCAGTTTCGCCAACGCCGGCCAGATTTCGCCCGGCTACGCCTCGCCATGGGCCGCCCCCGGGATCCCGCTGAAAGCCATGAAATGGATGCTGCAGCGCCACGCGCCGCTCTCCATCACCCCTGACGGCACCACCTTCCAGCTCAAATGGATGTGGCAAATGCTGCGCAACTGCAATGCCGAATCCTACGCGATCAACAAGGAACGCATGGTGCGCCTGGCCGAGTACAGCCGCGACTGTTTTAAAGTGCTGCGCGCCGCCACCGGCATCGAATACGAAGGCCGCCAGAAAGGTACCACCCAGCTGTTCCGCACCCAGGCCCAGCTCGACGGCGCCGCCAAGGATATCGAAGTGCTCAAAGAAACCGGCGTGCCGTACGAGCTGCTGACCGGCGCCGACCTGATCAAGGCCGAACCGGGCCTGGCCGCCTCCCAACACAAACTGGTGGGCGGCCTGCGCCTGCCGAACGACGAAACCGGCGACTGCCAGCTGTTTACCACCCGCCTGGAAGCCATGGCCCGGGAGCTGGGCGTGAAATTCCGCTACGGCGTCGCGATCGACCAACTGGTGATGGAAGGCGACAAGGTCAAAGGCGTGCAATGCGGCGCCGAGCTGGTGCAAGCCGACTCCTTCGTGGTTGCCCTGGGCGCCTACTCGACCCCGTTCCTGAAAGAACTGTTCGAGATCCCGGTCTACCCGCTGAAAGGCTACTCGATCACGGTGCCGATCGTCGACGGCGACAAAGCCCCGACCTCCACCATCCTGGACGAGACTTACAAGATTGCGGTGACCCGCTTCGACGACCGCATCCGCGTCGGCGGCATGGCCGAGATCGCCGGCTACAACACCGCGCTCAACCCGCGCCGCCGCGAGACGCTGGAAATGGTGGTCAACGACCTGTTCCCCGGCGCCGGCAACAGTGCCGAAGCCACCTTCTGGACCGGCCTGCGCCCGATGACCCCGGATGGCACGCCCGTGGTCGGCCGCACCGCCATCCGCAACCTGTTCACCAACACCGGCCACGGCACGCTGGGCTGGACGATGAGCTGCGGCTCCGCCCAGCTGCTGGCCGACATCATGTCCGCCAAACGCCCCGCCATCTTCGCCGACGACCTCTGCGCCGCCCGCTACAGCCGCGAGAGCGCCCCCCGCCAGCCGCAACTGGCCGGCGCTTGATCAATTCGGGGTCAGGTCTGACAATCGGACAATCTATGCGCTTCGCGCATAGATTGTCCGATTGTCAGACCTGACCCCGAATTTTGTCCATTTGGCAGTAAGGGCCTTGGGGCCGTATAATTTTCCACATGAATAAACTGGAAGCCTTCGGACACGTCGCTGCGCTGGCGATCCGGGGAGACCTCGTGTTTCCTACCAGCGTCAACGCCGCCTTGCGGGTCCAACTCGCGCTGGATGATCCGGACTGCCCGATGGAGGATGCGATCAAGCTGGTGCTGGCGGAGCCGCAACTGGCTGCGCGCACCGTCGCCCTCTCGAACTCAGCCATGTTCAACCGCACCGGCGGGCCGGATGTCACCAATGTGCGCAACGCGATCATGCGCGTGGGCTACCACAACCTGTACGCGCTGGCGGCGGCCATGGTGGTGCGTGCCTTCGGCAGCAAGATCGTCGATCCCGACTTGCGTGCCAAGGCGGAACAACTGTGGCAGCACACCGTCCACGTGGCTTGCCTGGCGCGCATCATCGCGCGCGAAGTCACCGGGGTGAATCCGGACACGGCGCTGTTCGCCGCCATCGTGCATGAGGTGGGCGGCTTCTACCTGCTGTCGCGCGCGGATGAATTCCCGGGCTTGCTGGAACCCGATCCGGAAAACTGGCAAACCGCTAGCGAGGAAATCATCACGCGCGAAGTGGTGAAGAAGCTCGGCATCCCGCAGGAGGTGGCCGAGGCCATCGAGAGCCTGCGCGGCGGCATGCTGCAAATCCCGCCCGAGACCCTGCTTGACACCCTGCTGCTGGCGAATCACTTCTCGCCCGTGCGCTCGCCGCTGGCGGCCGCCGAGGAAGATGAGGGCCCGCACGAGGATTCCGTGATGGACCTGTTCATCGATAACGACAAGCGCCTGCGCATGCTGCAAGAGGCGGAGGCCGATGTCTCCGCCATGAATGCCGCGCTGCTGGTTTAATCCCGCTTAATCCAGGGCCTTGGCCGGGCCGAAGAATTCGTAGTAGGTCTGGCCTTCCGGCACGCCCAGTTCGCGCAGGCTGCGTTTCACCGCCTGCATGAACGGCACCGGGCCGAGGAAGTAGGCGTCCACGTCGCGCGACTGCGGCAACCATTCCCCTAATTGCTCTTTGCCCAGCAGGCCCACGGCGTCCGCTGCGGGTTGGTCTGCGCGCTCTTCGGCGTAGATGTAGTGGCGCTTGAGCTGCGGGTGGCGTTGCGCCAGGCGGTCGATATGGTCGCGGAAGGCGTGCACGCCGGCGTGGCGGGCGGCGTGGATGAAGCGGATCTCGCGCCCCGTCTCCAGCGCCTTGTCCAGCATGGCCAGGGTCGGGGTGATGCCGACACCGCCGGAAATCAGCACGATCGGGCGGCTGCCTTCGGCCAGGGTGAACGCGCCCGATGGCGGGAACAGTTCCAGCGTGTCGCCCACCTGCACTTGCCCGTGCAGGAAGCCGGATACCTTGCCGCCGTCTTCGCGCTTGACGCTGACCTGGTAGGTCTGGCCGTTCGGCGCGGCCGACAGCGAATACTGGCGGCGCTGCTCTTCGCCATCCACCACCAGGCGCACGCCGATGTACTGGCCGGGCGCGAAGTCCATGACCGACTGGCCGTCGGCGGGACGGAATACGAAGGTGGTGATCTCGTCGCTCTCCACGCGTTTTTCGGCGACCAGGAAGGGGCGCGCGCCGCTCCAGCCGCCCGGCGTTGCCGCGGCGGCCTGGTAGGCCTGGCCTTCGGCGCCGATCAGGATATCGGCCAGCTGGCCGTAGGCCGCGCCCCACGCTTGCAGCACCGCGTCGGTGGCGGTGGCGGCGCCCAGCACTTCGCGGATCGCTTTCAGCAGGCTGGCGCCCACCATCTGGTAGTGCTCCGGCTGGATCTGCAAGGCCACGTGCTTGTTGACGATGGCGGCGGCCAGCGGGCCCAGGGCTTCCAGGCGTTCGATATTCTTGGCGTACATCAGGATGCCGTTGGCCAGGGCGCGCTGCTGCTCGCCGCTATGCTGGTGGGCCTGGTTGAAGAAGGGTTTGACCTGCGGAAAATCGGTGAACAGGACCTGGTAGAAGTGGCGGGTCAGTGCTTCGCCGCCCTGCTCCAGGATAGGCACGGTGGCGGTGACGATGGCGCGGTGTTCTGCAGACAGCATGGGTACGGCTCCTCATGGGTTAAACATGCATCCATCATACATGTTTAAAAGCGGCGCCGTCAATAAAGATATATCTGAAATACCTAATTAAATCGCCAGCGGCGTCAAGCTTGCTTTTTCGGCATCTGCAGGATGACCGGCTGGGCGCCGCCCTTGCCCTTCGGGCCGGGCAGGATATCGGCCAGCGTCATCCCGTCCAGCACGTGCAGGAAGGCGTCGGTGGCCTCGCCCAGCTTGCGTTTCAAGGCGCAGTCGCGCAGGAAGGCGCAACTGCCGCTATCGGCGCCAAAACATTCGGCGATATGGAAATCGGATTCGCTGTCGCGCACCACGTCGCCGATGTTGATGTCTTCCGGCTCGCGGTTCAGGCGCAGGCCGCCGTGCCGCCCGCGCACGGTTTCCACCAGGCCGCTGGCGCCCAGCTGGTGGATCACCTTGGTCAGGTGGTTTTTCGAGATGTCGTGCAGGTCGGCGATTTCCTGGATGGTGACCAGTTTGTCGCGGTTCATGCCCAGGTACATCAGCGAGCGCAGTGTGTAATCGGTAAAAGATGTCAGTCTCATGATCCAGGTCGCCTAAACAAGCATTTCGAATATTGCTTTACCCTAAGCGGTAATGTAGCATTCATTATACATCTTAAGAACATGAGGCCAGCCATGCGCAGCATCCATCTTCCCACTGAACCGACGCCGAGCACGCAACCGCATCCCCTGTTGCGGCTTGGCTTTCGCCCCTTCTACCTGCTGGCGGCCCTGCTGGCGGCGCTGTCCATACCCTTGTGGCTAGCCAGCTACAAGGGGCTGCTGCCAGCCCTGCCGACGGCCAATATGCTGTGGCATATGCACGAAATGGTGTTCGGCTTTGGCGGCGTGGTGATCGTCGGCTTCCTGTTTACGGCGGGCCGCAACTGGACCAACCTGCCAACCCCGGCCGGCGGCCAGCTGGCGGCGCTGGCCTTGCTGTGGATCGCCGGGCGCGTGGCCATGCTGGCGGCGCCCAAACTGGGCGCCTTTGTCATCGACGGCGCCTTCCTGCCTTTGTGCGCGCTGGCTTTTGGGCGCGTGCTGGTGCAGGCGCAGAGCAAGCGCAATTACCCTATCCTGGGCATCCTGGCGCTGCTGTCGCTGGCCAACCTGCTGTTCCATGCGGCGGCCAACGGCTGGATTCCGCTCTCGCCCTTTACCCCGGTGCATGGCGCGATCCTGATGATCACCGTGCTGGAAGCGGTGATCGGCGGCCGCGTGATCCCGATGTTCACCCGTAACGGCGCGCCTGGCAGCCAGCCTGTCAGCGTGGCGTGGCGCGAGAAAACCAGCATTGCGCTGCTGGCGGCAACGGCGCTGGCCTGGGTGGCCGGTTTGCCGGGCGTGCTGGTAGCGGTGGTCGCATTCGCGGCGGCCGGCATCAATGCCTGGCGCCTGATTGGCTGGGCGCCGCACGCCACCTTGCGCGTGCCGCTGCTGTGGATCCTGCACGTCGCCTACGCCTGGGTCGTGGCCGGCCTGCTGCTGCTTGGCTTTGCGGCGCTCGGCATCGGTTCGGCCAGCAGCGCCTTCCACGCGCTGGCGGTGGGCGGCATGTCGGGCCTGATCCTGGGCATGATCACGCGCACCGCGCTGGGGCATACCGGCCGCATGCTGCGCGCCGGCCGTGCCGAAAGCGCCATGTACCTGATGCTGCAAGCTGGCGCTGTGGCCCGTTTGTGTGCCAATATTATCCCCGCCGGGGTGCGTGACTACCTGTTACTGGCTTCCGCTGTGGCCTGGTCGTCGGCGTTCCTGCTCTACCTGTTCGTGTATGCCCCATATTTGAGCCGTGCCCGCGTCGACGGGCGGGAAGGATAGCTGTGGATACCGTCACCATACTCCTGTCTTCTTTCATACTGTCGGTCACCGGCCTCCTGGTTTTTATCTGGTCGTTGCGGCATCGCTTGTTTGATTCGAGTTCGGCGGCGGCGAACGTGATTTTCTCCCCCGGCGAGGTGGGGCACGGCGAGGAGCCGGCCGCCACGCCGCAGCAGCGCGCCGGGCTGGCGCAGCCGGTCCCCGGCGAAGCGCGGCGCGAACCCGATGCGGCCGAACAGGCGGCGCTGGAACAGGAGCTGGCCGAGCGGGTGCAGGCCGACCGCTCCAGCGCTTTTGTCACCTTTGTCTTCCTGGCCTGTTCCGTGGTGTGGCTGCTGGTGGCGACGGCGGCGGGCCTGACCAGCTCCATCAAGCTGCACGAACCGGACTGGCTGGTGCAGTATCCCTGGCTGACCTTCGGCCGCATCCGCACCATCCACCTGAACGCCGTGGCCTATGGCTGGGCGCCCATGGCGGCGCTGGGCATCGCCATCTGGCTGCTGCCGCGACTCCTGAAAACCAACCTGGTGGGCGGGCGCTTTGCGATCTTCGGCGCCATGCTGTGGAATGCCGGCCTGATCGCGGGCCTGGGCTGCATTGCAGCGGGCATCAGCGACGGCATGGAATGGCTGGAGATTCCGTGGCAGGTGGACGTGCTGCTGGTGGCGGGCGGCGCGCTGGTGGGCCTGCCCCTGGTGTACACCCTGCAAAGCCGCAAGGTGCACCATCTCTATGTGTCGATCTGGTATATGGGGGCGGCGCTGTTCTGGTTCCCTATCCTGTTCCTGATCGGGAACCTGCCGGCGGTGCACTTTGGCGTGCAGCAGGCGGCCATGAACTGGTGGTTCGGACATAACGTGCTGGGGCTGTTTTATACGCCGATGGCGGTGGCGTCGGTGTACTACTTCCTGCCCAAGATTATCGGGCGGCCGGTGCAGTCGTATAACCTGTCGCTGCTGGGCTTCTGGACCCTGGCCTTCTTCTACGGCCAGGTCGGCGGCCACCACCTGATCGGCGGTCCGGTGCCGGGCTGGCTGATCACGCTCTCCATCGTGCAAAGCGTGATGATGGTGATTCCGGTGATCTCCTTCTCGATCAACCAGCATATGACCATGCGCGGCCACTTTTCGAAGCTGTTGCACTCCCCCACCCTGCGCTTCATCGTCCTGGGCGGCATGATGTACACCCTGAGTTCGATCCAGGGGTCGATCGAGGCGCTGCGCAGCGTGAACACGGTGGCGCATTTCACCCACTTCACGGTGGCGCATGCCCACCTTGGCCTGTACGGTTTCTTCTCGATGGTGATGTTCGGTGCCATCTACTTTGTGATGCCGCGCGTGATGGCGTGGGAGTGGCCTTACCCGAAACTGATCGCGTGGCACTTCTGGCTGGTGGTGCTGGGATTTTCGATCTACTTCGTGGGGCTGACCATTGGCGGCTGGCTGCAAGGGCTGGCCATGCTGGATGCGGCGCGGCCGTTCATGGAGTCGGTGGAGGTGACCATTCCGTGGCTGAAAAGCCGCTCGGTCGGCGGCGCCATCATGACCATCGGCCACCTGGTCTTCGCCTGGCACTTCACGGCGATGGCGCTGCGCTACGGGCCGCGCCGCGTGGGGGCGGCGCTGCTGCATACCGGTGGCGGGTCGGCCGCGCCGTCCAGCAACCTGGCGGAGGCCTGATATGCAAGACGAACTCAAACTACTGGGCGGGGCCATGGTGACCCTGGCCCTGGCCACGTCGGCGCTGGTGGTGGTGCCGCATGTGCAGTTGCGCAATACGGAGCCGCCGGCGGCGCTCAAGCCTTACACGGCGCAGCAGCTGCGCGGACGCCAGGTGTACATTGAGAATGGCTGCGTGTATTGCCATTCGCAGCAGCCGCGCGACAAGTCGCAGGCGCCGGACGACCAGCGCGGCTGGGGCCGGGCCTCGGTGGCGGCGGATTATTACTACGATACGCCGCACTTGCTGGGGACGATGCGCACCGGGCCGGACTTGTTCAATATCGGCGCGCGCCAGCCCAGCGCGGACTGGCACCTGGGGCATATGTACCAGCCGCGCGCCTACGTGCCGGGTTCGATCATGCCGTCCTACCCTTACCTGTTCGATGTGAAGGATGCGGCGGAACCGGGCGACCGGGTGGTGAACCTGCCGCCTGGCTTTAAGCCGGCGGGCAAGGTGGTGGTGGCGAAGCCGGAGGTGCTGGACCTGGTGGCTTACCTGCAAGGACTCGACCATACTTATCCGGTCTTGCCGGCGCCGAAGGCGAAAGGGGGACAGCATGTCGCCAAGTGATTTCGATGCGCAGCAGCGCGAGAATCCTGATCCGACCGAGAAGGATCGGCCGATCCCGTGGTTTGTGCTGGCGGTGGTGGGCACGGCGCTGGCGTGGGCTGTCGGCTATATCCTGACCGTGCGCGATGACGATCCGGCGCTGGGCGACCGGCGCACTATCGAGACCTTGCAGGCGAAGGCCGGCGGCGCGGCCGGCGCTGCGGTCGATGGGGCGCAGGTCTATTCGGCGCAGTGCGTGGCTTGCCACCAGGCGACCGGCGCGGGCTTGCCGGGGGTGTTCCCGCCGCTGGCCGATTCGGAGTGGGTGGTGGGCGACGAGAAGGTGGCGGCGGCCATCCTGCTGCATGGGGTGACGGGCAAGCTGACTGTGAAAGGCACGGCTTATAACGGGCAAATGCCGGCATTCGGCGAGAAGCTGGGCGACGCGGAGATTGCGGCGGTGCTGAGCTATATCCGGGCCAATTTCGGCAACCAGGCGGCCGCGGTGTCGCCGGCTGCGGTGAAGGCGGTGCGCGATGCCGATGCCGCGCGCAAGGAGCCATTCAATGGGGATGAAGATCTCGCCAAGCTCGCCAAGCCGGCCGGGTAGCGCGGGCGCGGAGCGCGGGGACTTGCGGCGCACCGCGTTGCTGGTCGCGGCCATGGTGGTCTGTGGCGTGGCGGCGCTGTGGCAGGCGACCATGGGGTTTCGCGTGGTATCCACTGAGGAGGGGCGGCGGCTGGCGATTGCCGAGTCGCCCTTGGCGCTTGTTCCGGCGCAGCTTGTGCTGCCGGGTTCGCGCGTGGCGGCTTTGCCTGCCCTGCTGGCTGGGGATGGGCGGGTGGCCGTGGTCACGTTCTTTTATGCCCGCTGCAATGCGGTGTGCTCGGTGCAGGGGTCGGAGCTGCAGCAGATGCAGCGTGAGATTCTGGCCCGGGGCTGGCAGGACAAGGTGCGCTTGCTCACCATCTCTTTCGATCCGCGCGATACGGCGGCGGATCTGACGGCGTATGCCGGGCGCATGCGGGCCGAGCCTTCGGTGTGGCAGTTCGCGGCGGTGCCGGATGCGGGGCAGCGACGGGCTTTGCTGGAGCAGGTCGGGATTATCGTTCTGCCGGCGGCGCTGGGGGAGTTTCAGCACAATGCCGCTTTCCATATCGTTGGGCGCGATGGGCGGATGTCGCGGGTGGTCGATTATGAGCAGCCGGAGGCGGCGCTGCAGGCGGCGCTGGAGGCTGCACGATGAGGGGCCTTGCGCCGGCGGCGGTGCTGCTGGGCGGCGCGCTGCTTTTACGCGGACCGCTTGAGGCGTCGATGGCGCTGCATATGGTAGTGCAACTGCCGATGATCGTCGTCGCAGGTGCGCTGGCGGGGACTGGGCGCGGGGCGCGGGCGCACTGGGATGCGCATGGGCTGGCGGGGCTGACCTGGCTGCTGCTGGCGAGCGCGTACTGGATGGTGCCGCGCGCGCTGGAGCAGGCGTTGACGATGCCGCTGGCGGAGCTGGGCAAGTTCGCCAGCCTGTTCCTGGCCGGCTTCCTCTTGCCGGGTGCGCTGGCGCGGGCGGCGGCGGTGATCCAGCTTTTCTTCCTTGGCAATTTCTGCGCCATGATGGCGATTGCGGGTATGCTGTACCAGGACATGCCGCAGCGCCTGTGCAATGCCTACACGCTGGACGACCAGGTGATCACCGGCGTCGGCTTGGTGGTGGCGTCGATTGGCATCGCGGCGGCCTGGTGCATCTGGCAGTTGCCCGCGCTAGGCGGCTACGCCGATGCGGAGAGCCGCAACGCCAGGTAATCATCCAGGCCAGTGCAGGCACGGTCGAAGTCCGGCTGCCCCGCCAGCGCAGAAGGCAGGTCGGAGCGGCGCCAGGCCGCTTCCAGCACGCTGGCCGCGCGCGCCAGCCGGGCCGCGCCGATCGCCTGCGCGGCGCCGCGCACCGCGTGGGCAATGCGGCCAATGGCAGCCAGGTCGCGCAAGGCGAAAGCGCGCTGCAGCGCGCGCCGGTCGGCTGCATTCGATGCGGCGAAATCCTGCAGCAGGCTTTCGGCGACAGGCGTGCTGCCGCCGGCCAGCGCATTCAGGCGCGCCGGGTCGAGCGTGGCCTCGCCGGCAACGGGCAGGGGCAGCCACTGCGCCATCAGCCGCGCCAGCGCCGCCATGCTGGCCGGCTGCGGCAGGTGGTCGTCGATGCCCGCTTCATAGCAAGCCTCCAGGTCGCGCAGGAAGGCGTGCGGCCAGCTCGCCACGATCGCCACATTGCCGCTGTCGCCGGCGCGGATGGCGCGCGCCAACGCGTAGGCGTCCATATCGGTCAGTTGGCTGTCGGTGATCACCATCCCTGCCCCGCCGCTGCGCCACAGCGCCAGCGTCTGGGCGCCGTCGGCCGCTTGCAGCGTGGCATAACCCAGCGTTTGCAGGCGGCGCAGCATCAGCTCGCGGCTGGCGGGATTGGGGTCGGTCACCAGCACGGCGCGCGGCGCGGCGCCCGCGCTGGCAGCGGCGCTGCCGGGCGCCTCGACTGCTTCCATCATGGGATTCGATAACATATATCCTCCATGCATCTTTTATTGGATTATGCCATAATGTGCAAACCAAATGCATGTTTAAGGAGAGAACCATGAAAGTGCAGCGCTTCGAACACGACCACCATGAAATCCTGGAAGGCATCCACCAGCTGCGCAAGCTGGTGGCCACCGGCATCGAGCACAACGCGGGCGCCATTACCCAGCTGCTGCGCACCATGAGCGCCTCGATCAAGCTGCACCTGGCGGTGGAAGACCGCGTGGTCTATCCTGCTTTCGCCAATTCGGGACAGGCCGACCTGGCGGCGCTGGGCCGCTTCTACCAGCAGGAAATGGGCGACCTGGCGCAGAAGTACGTGGCTTTCGCCACGCGCTGGAACCTGCCGAACCGGCTGGAGGCCGATCCGGCCGGCTTCCGCGAAGAGGCGAACAGCGTCTTCAAGGCCCTCTTCCTGCGCACCAAGCGCGAGGAAAGCGAGCTGTATCCCGCTTTCGCGCGCCTGTAATTACTTGCGTGCCAGCGGGTTCGGGGTCGGCTCGGCGACCTTGTGCAGCACGTTGCGGTCCATGTGGTGGAAAGGCTCGTCTTCCTTGCCGCGCAGGAGCATGACGGTGTCTTCCTCGTAGCCCCAGGTACCGTCGTCGTTGATGGTGACCTTGATGCGGTATTCCGTGGTGCGGAAGCCGAACTCCAGGAATGGATTGGAGCAGATGCCGTAGGTGTCCTGCTCGCGGCGCGCCACCAGCTCGAATTCCTTCGCGTCCGGCGCCGCAATGCCGGAGGCCATGGCGATCTGGCCGCGCGGGATGGCCAGGGTCTGGATCACCGTGTTGGTGCCCGGCTCCCACAGCCAGTAGCCGACCTGCTCGTGGTAGGTCTTGATATTGTCCGGCTTATTGACGATCAGGACGTAGCGCAGGCCGTAAAACAGCTGCGGGCCATTGGTGACCGGGTCGATCGGCTGCAGTTCGATGCGCTCGACATAGGCTTGCTTGCGCGGGCCGTCGGCCTTGGGTTTGATATCCAGGCCGCGCTGGCCCTCCCAGATGCCGGCCATGGCGCGCAGCGGGCCAAGGTTGGCCAGGGTGTCCATGTCGACGTTGGAAGGTTCGGTGTAGATGTCGTTACTGTATTCGCTCATGGCATGCTTGCTCTGTGTTCAGGGAGCAAACATTGTAACCTCGTCCGACACTTCCTCGCCGAGCAGCATCGCGGTGATGCGCTGCGGCGGCACCGGGCGGCTGTACAGGTAGCCCTGCACCTCGTCGCAGCCGTGCTGCTGCAGGAAGCTGCGCTGCTGCTCCGTCTCCACGCCCTCGGCGATCACGCGCATGTCCAGCTGGTGCGAGAGCGAGATGATGGCGCAGGTAATGGCCTGGTCGTCGGCGCTGCCGGCCAGGTCGCGCACGAAGGACTGGTCGATCTTCAGGCGGCTGATCGGGAACGACTTGAGCGCCGTCAGGCTGGAATAGCCGGTGCCGAAATCGTCGATCGCCAGCGCAATGCCCATGGTTTCCAGCTGGCGCATCTTGGCCACCGACTGCGCCGTGTCGCGCATGATCATGCTCTCGGTCAGTTCCAGCTCCAGCCATTGCGGGCACAAGCCGCTCCAGGCCAGCGCTTCCGCCACCCGCTCCACCAGGCGCGGGTCGTCGAACTGGCGCGCCGACACGTTGACCGACACCACCAGCGGCGGCAAGCCGGCATCCTGCCAGGCGCGCGCCTGGCGGCACGCTTCGCGCAGCGCCCACTCGCCGATCGGGATGATCAGGCCGTTCTCTTCCGCCAGCGGGATGAACTGGGCCGGCGCGATATTGCCGCGCTGCGGATGCTGCCAGCGCAGCAGGGCTTCCACGCCGAACATGCGGCCCGATTCCAGGTTCACCTTGGGCTGGTAGGCCAGCGAGAACTGGTTGCCTTCCAGCGCCTTGCGCAGGCCGTCGGTCAACGCCAGCTTTTCCTCCAGGCCGGCGTTCATCTCCTGGGTGTAGAACTGGCAGTTGTTCTTGCCGCTGTCCTTGGCGCGGTACATGGCGGCGTCGGCGTGCATCATCAGGGTGTCGGCATCGCGCCCGTCGCGCGGGTAGACCGCCACGCCGATCGAGCAGCTGACCTGCACCTTCTGCCCTTCCAGCACGATCGGCTCGATCACCGATTCCAGGATCTTGTTCAGCAGCGGCACCAGCACCTGCGGGTCGTTGTCCAGGTGCGGCAGCACCAGCACGAATTCGTCGCCGCCGAAACGGCCCACGGTGTCTTCGCGGCGCACGCAGCCCACCATGCGGCTGGCCACTTCCTTCAGCAGCTCGTCGCCGGCATTGTGGCCCAGGGTGTCGTTGACCAGCTTGAAGCTGTCCAGGTCGATGAAGGCCACCAGCACCGATTCCTGGTTGCGTTCAGCGTGCGCGATGGAATGCTGCAGGCGGTCGCAGATCAGGCTGCGGTTGGGCAGTCCGGTCAGGGCGTCGTGGTGCGCCATGTGGTAGATGCGCTCCTCGGCGCGTTTGCGCTCGCTGATATCGCGCACAATCGCCACCACGCCGCCCTCCACGCCCACCACCTGCCAGTGCAGCCATTCGGCGCGCAGCTGCGGCGTCGCGTTCTCGCCCTCCTCCTGGTGCACGCCGCCGTTCTCGGTGACATGGGCCAGGCGTTCAAACATGCCGTTGTGGCGCGCGGCCGGCAGCCAGCCGCACAGGGTTTGGGCGCGCAGCTCGCTGCGGCTCATGCCGGTCAGCTGCTCGGCGCGCGAGTTAACGGCGGCGAACTTGAAGTCCACCAGCGCGCCCTCCTTGTTGCGCACGGCGCGCAGCACGAAGAAGGCGTCCATATTCGATTCCGAGGCGGCGGCATAGGTTTCCTGCGCGCGGCGGATGCGGCGGCGCGCCTTGGCGCCCTGCAGCACGCAGGCCCAGGCCATGCCTGCCAGCAGGATCAACACCGCGCTCGCGACGCCGGCTTCCCATAGCAACTGGCGGCGCTGCGCCACGAAGGCGGCCATCTGCTCCGATTCCGCCACGCCGACCACGGCGCTCAGGTGCAGGCCGGCCAGCTGGCGCACGGCGGTGTAGCGCTTGACGCCGTCCCAGCTGCTCGCCACCGGCGCGCCGGGTTTGGCCAGCAGCGCCGGGATATCGACCCGCTGGCCGAAGGACTGGCGGTCGCCCACGCGCATGGCGCGCACCACGCCGTCGTCGCCGACCAGGCCCAGCACGCCCAGCTCGCCCAGGCGGCTGCGTTCATAGCCGCTGGTGAAATAAGCCGGATCCACCTCGACGACGGCCACGCCGGTAAATTCGCCGCGCGCGTCTTCCAGGCGGCGCGTGAAATGCAGGTGCCAATCCTGGTTGGAGGCGTCGCGCATGACTTGCGCAATATAGGTGAAATTGCTGCGCTGCTGTTGGTGGAAGCGGAAGTAGTCCTCGCGCGCCACGTTCAGCGGCGGCGCAGCAGGGTTGCTGGCCACGGTGTCGCCCTCGGCATCGACGATGCTGACCACGAACACCAGGCCGGACGGCAGCAGGCCATGTGCCTGCAAATCCGGCAAGGCGCCGCGCGCGCCCTGCCGTTCGGCGCTGTATTTCAGCACTTTCAGGGTCTGTTCAATGCCGTTGATGCTGCGCGCCACCTGCGCCTCATACGTGGCAATCAGCTCGCTGGACGATTCTGCCGCCAGCTCGCGCGCGGCGACTTCTTCGCTGTCGATGAAATGCAGGGTGGCGGCCCACACCACGGCCAGCAGCACGACGGTGAAGACGGGGAGCGAGACTTGCGTCTCGAGGCACATGCGGAGCCAGCGTTTCATATTCAATGCACCACCAGTACAGGACGGACGCTGGCATCGAGCGCGCTGCGTTCGATATAGCCAATCAGGGTCGGGTTGTCGGCCACCAGCTTGCGCACGGCCTGGCTATTCTGCAGCTCGCGCGGCGGCTGGCCGCGGCCGGTGAAGATTTTCTTGGTCCAGTAGGCTTTCATCAGCGCCGGGGTGCGGTTCGCCACCTTCAGGTAGAACTCGTCGCGCAGCGGGGAGCCGATCGGCAGGTCGAGCGCCACCGCTTCGCCGCCATCGGGGAAGCGGCGCGCCTCGGCCAGGAAAATGTCGGCGACTTGCTCCGCGCGCAGGGTGGTCACCGGACTGCGCGCCGACACCACCACCACCAGTTCAGCTGCGCTCACCGTGCCGGCGGCTAGCGCCAGCAGGAGGCAGCAAAGGAGTTTCCTGATCATGCCATGTCCCCGATCAGAAAACGAGATCCAGCGCGGCGCTGATCACGCCGAAGCTGCGGCCATACTGGTAGCCCGGCTGCAGGTTGGTCAGCGTGCCGCTGGTCCCTTTGCGCGGGCGCACATGGTCGAACTGGAATTTGAGGGCGGTATTGCTGCCGGCGTCCCAACGCACGCCGGTGCTGAGCGTGTCCTGCACCGAAATCATGCTCAGCCAGGCGTTCAGCTCCTTGTTCAGGCGCTGGCCGGCGGCGGCATAGGGCGGCGGCAGGGACGACAGATCTAGGCCATCGACCCGGGTCGGCGTGTTGGCCACCACCTTGCTGAACGTGGCGTAAGGCGTCACGCTGCCAAAACGGTAACCGGCGCTGACATAGCCGGCGCTCTTGTCGCCCAGGATCGAACGCGCGTTGATGCGGCCCACCTCGCCCATGACGAACCACTGGCCCGGGTCGTAGGAGGCGCCGATGCTCAGCACCGAGGCGCGCTTGCCGTCCGGCTCGTAGCGGCGCGCCAGGGTTTCGCCCTGGGCGCCGAACTGGCGCAGGGCGGAGAACAGCTGCCCGCCCAGTTTCGTTTCAAGATCGGCTTTCAGGGCGGTGGCGCGCACCGTGACCGCGCCCGTGGTGCTGGTGTTGGAAAGGCCGGTCAAGGCCCGCGCATCGGCGTGCAGGGTGTCGGACAGGCGCACCCGCGTGCCGCCGTACAACACCTGGGTGGTGTGCTTCCACTCGCCCAGGGTCCAGCGGTAGCTGGCGTCGATGCCGTCGCTATTGCTGATCGGGAGCGCGCCATACAGTTCGCTCGGCGCGCGCACGGCGGTCAGCGCGTAGCTGGCCTTGCGGTAGTCGCCGGACAGGAACAGCGGCAAGGCGATGCGGCCAAAGCGCAGGCTCAGTTCCGGCGTCACCTGGTATTGCACATTTGCCCACTCCACCACCGGACGCCAGGAATTGGTCACGTTACGCTCGGCCACCACCTGCAGCACGGCCGACCAGCGGTCGCCGTTGTAGGCCAGCTGCGCGCCCAGGCGGCTGTCCACCCCATAGCTCCATTCGCGCGTGGCGCCGGCCTGGCCCGGGTTGAGCGGGTTGGCGGAAAAGTCTGCCTGCTTTTCGGTCGAATGCACGGCGCTCAGGGTACCAAAGCCACCGAACGTCCAGTCGCTGCCGTCCTGGTGGCCGGCGTGGGCCGGCGTAAGGGCAAGCAATTGCGCAGTGCACGCGGCAACGGCGGTCAGTACAGGCGTCAGGTGCTGCTTTGGCATAATGGCAGTCATGGCAAGAAACGTCGGCAATATCCGGGCAACGCTTGCCGTTTTGGCATGCGTACACTGTGCGAATGTGGGTGAAAAAAAGGCTGGGCGCTCGAAACACGCCAATTGAATTCTCACACTTTATAACAGCCCCTTGTAACTGTCGAGAAATTTCCCTAGAGTACTGTTTCTATCCGTTAAGTAAATACAAACGCTAGCAAAAAAGCAAAGGAATCAAAGACATGCAGCAGGTTTCATGCGGCACCCTGGTAGTCAATTCGGCGCGCCAGCTGCTGCTTTGCCATGTCACCGGGACCGCCAGCTGGGACATTCCGAAGGGTATATTGGATGCGGGCGAGACGCCGCTGCAGGCGGCCCGGCGCGAACTGTTCGAAGAGGCGGGCCTGGACTTTGACGCCGGCCGATTTGAGGATTTGGGGGAGTTCAGCTACCGCCCCGACAAGCGCCTGCACCTGTTCAAGGTGCAGGCCGGCGACGAATTGCCCAGCCTGGCGCACCTGCGCTGCACCAGCTTTTTCCCGCACCAGCGCACCGGCAAACCGACGCCGGAAGCCGACGGCTTCCGCTGGGCCGCGCGCGAGGAACTCAGCACGCTGTGCTGGCCGCGCATGGCGGCCCGGCTGCTGGAGATGGAATGGTGATCAGGCGCCGCCTGAAACGCGCAAGGTGGTGGCGGTGATATAGCGCGCCGCCGGCGACAGCAGCCAGACCGCCGCCTCCGCGATTTCCTCCGGTTCGCCCACGCGCAGCATGGGGATGCGCGCCGCCACCCGCGCCGGCCGCCCGGCGTCGCCCGACGTGGCGTGGATATCGGTCTGGGTGGTACCCGGCGCCACGCCGCAGACGCGGATGCCCTCCGCCGCCACCTCCTTACCCAGGCCCATGGTGAAGGTATCGACCGCCGCCTTGCTGGCCGCGTAACCCACATACTCGTTCGGGCTGCCCGCCGTGGCGGCAGTGGAGCTGATATTCACGATCACCCCGCCCTGCCCATGCGCGCGGAAGGCGGCCAGCGCCAGGCGGCTGCACTGCATCAGCCCCAGTACATTGGTGCGGAACACGCGCTCCATGGTTGCCGGCTCGGCCGCGCTGAAGGTACCCAAGCCGCCGGTGATACCGGCATTGTTGACCAGGCCCGACACCGGCCCCAGTTCGCGCTGCACGGTGGCGAACAGGCGCTCGATATCCTCGTCGCGCGCCACGTCGGCCTGCACCGCCAGCGCGCGGCCGCCGGCCGCCTCGATCTGCGCCACCACGCCGGCCGCAGCGGCGGCGTCGCGCAGGTAGTTCACGGCCACCACCCAGCCATCGGCCGCCGCCTGGCGGGCAATTGCGGCGCCAATGCCTCGGCTGGCGCCCGTCACGATCAGTACTTTTTCCATGAGCGGTATTGTATTTGATCTGGATCATGGAATCCGCAGGGCTGCGCGACCAGACTGGTGGGATAGCCAAGGAGGTCACCATGCAACGCCTGGAATGGAGTCCGCTGCTGGAAACCGGGGTCGCCGAAATGGATGCTTCGCACCGCGCTTTGCTGCAAGCCATCCACGCCACCATCGACGCCGACAATACATCGCTTCCCTTGTGCATCGCCGAATTGCTGGCCGCCCTGGCCGCCGATTTCGCCGGGGAAGAAGCCATGATGGACCACCTGCACTACCCCGCCGACCACGACCACCGCGCCGCCCACCGCCGCGTGCTGGCCGCGCTGCAGCACGCCCTGCCCGTGGCGCAGGTTGACGCCGATGCCGCGCGCACCCTGCTGGAACGGCTACCGCGCTGGTTCCTGGGCCACCTGAGCGCAATGGACTTGCCGCTGGCGGTGGCCGTGGAGCGCTCCGCCCATCCCTATGCGCCGCCGCCTGGCGCCCAGTTGCGGGTGGAGCTGGCGCGGCTGCTGCAGGAGCAATCCATCTAGTTAGGCGATACATTACATCCAGATATATAGGCTTCCGGAATGGTTTGGCGCGGCATAAGATGCCTCCATCAACAACACATTTGAAGGAGCAAAACCATGAACCAACTGACCAACACCGGCGCCAATACCACCGCCCTGCCACTGACCGGCCGCATCCTGATGGCCGCCATCTTCATCATGAGCGGCATCGGCAAGATCGCCGCCCCGGCGGCCACCATCGGCTACATCAGCGCAATGGGCCTGCCCTTCCCCGAACTGGCGCTGGCCGGCGCCATCGGCATCGAAGTGATTGGCGGCCTGCTGCTGGTACTTGGCCTGTACACCCGCCCGGTAGCGCTGGCCCTGGCCGCGTTCTCGATCCTGACCGGCCTGCTGTTCCACAGCGCGATCGCCGACCAGAACCAGATGATCCACCTGATGAAGAACCTGGCCATGGCTGGCGGCCTGCTGCAAGTTGCCGCCTTCGGCGCCGGCAGCCTGAGCCTGGACGCCCGTCGCGCGCCGGCCACACTGCGTGCTGCTTAAGCGGTTGCTGAAAACCGGCGGGACACTTAGACTGCGACACCAAAAAGGAGAATTAGTCTGATGTTCCGCCATATCCTCATTCCCAGCGACGGTTCCGCCGCTTCGCAACTGGCAGTCAACGCCGCCTTGCGCATGGCGCGCGAGAGCGGCGCCCGCGTTACCGCCATCCACGTGCTGCCGGAAGAACCGGCCCTGGTGTCCAAGTCCGCCGCCCATCCGGTGGAAGATGAGATCCTGGCTGAAATCGCGCGCCAGGCCGGCACCCTGCACGTCAACTGCACTATCCTGCAAGTGCATGCCGAACAGCCGCATGCCGCCATCGTCGCCACCGCCCTGCAGCGCGGCTGCGACCTGATCGCCATGGCCTCGCGCGGACGCAGCGGCCTGGCCAGCCTGATGCTGGGCAGCCAGACGCAAAAAGTGCTCACGCACAGCAAGATTCCGGTATTGGTTTTCCGCGAGGGCTAAGCCTTAACGCCGCCCCTGGCGCAGGCGCGCCGCCAGATCGTCGTAGATCGGCACCGCCGCCATGGCCAGCAGCAGCCCGGCCAGCGGCAAGGTCGCGCCAAAGCCGATCATTTTGAAGCCAAAGGCGCCGGCCAGCGCGCCGGTGAAGAAGGACGCCACCAGCGCCGCCAGGATGCGCACGCGCTTCCAGTCCGCAGCCACCAGCGGCACGGCCTGGCTGTCGCGGTTCCAATAGCAGGCCTTGCCCGCCTCGATCCCCAGGTCGGTAATGATGCCGGTCATATGGGTGGTGCGGATTTCAGCGTTGGAAAGCTTGGTGATGACGGCGTTCTGCAGACCCATCATGAAGCATAGCAGCGTAACCGTGGCCGGCAGCACCAGCACATCGATCGCCTGAAGGCGCGCGCCCAGCATGCCAAAGACCAGCAGCAGCACCGCTTCCAGCAGTAGCGGCAAGGCGAACTCGCTGTGCAATCGGCGGCGGCGGGCAAAATTGACCATGATGGCGCAGCAGGCGGCGCCAGCCAGGAAGGCCAGCAAAGCGCCGGCGCAGTCGATGGCGGCCTCGATGGCGCCCAGCGCCAGGTCGTCGGCGGCGGCCGACAGGATACCGGTCATATGGGAGGTGTACTGCCGGACGGCCAGGAAGCCGCCGGCATTGGCCGCCCCCGCCACGAAAGCGAGGGCGATGCCGAGGTGGCGATTAGCTTGTGCTGCGCGCTGGCGCCCGGTCAGGCGCCTGGCATAGTTGATCGGCATTGGTCCCCGGCATGGTCATGGCTTACAGGTAGGCGCTGACGTCCGGACGGGTGGCCAGTGCTTGCTGCACCACCTGTACGATGAATTCGCGTTCCGCGCCGCGCAGTGGCTGGCGTGGGCGGCGAACGTTTTCGTTACCGACGCCGACCAGTGCTTCCACCAGTTTCAGATTCTGCACCAGCTTGGTCGAAACGTCGAGGTGCAGCAGCGGCATGAACCACTGGTAAAGTTTCAGCGCTTCGGCGTAGCGGCCGGCTTTCATCAGTTTGTACAGGGCTACGGTCTCTTTCGGGAAGGCCACCACCAGGCCGGCCAGCAGGCCGTCCGCGCCAACTGCCAGGCCTTCGAAGGACAGGTCGTCCACGCCCATGAAGATGGCGTAGCGGTCGCCCACCACATTACGCAGGTCGGTTACGCGGCGGATGTTGTCGGTCGATTCCTTGATCGATTCCAGCTCTTCGCAATCGGCCAGTTCCTTGAAATCGGCCGGGGTCAGGTCGACTTTGTAGGTGACCGGGTTGTTGTACACCATGATTGGCAGCTTGGCAGCCTTGGCGATGGTGCGCAGGTTGGCTTTGGCTTCGAAGGCGTCGGCAGCGTACAGCACGGAAGGCATGACCATGAAGCCGTCCACGCCCAGGTCGCGCGCTTCCTGCACATAGCGCTCGGCGTTGGCGGTGCGGGTTTCGCTCACGTTGGCCAGCACCGGCACGCGGCCGTTGGCCACTTTCACGGCGGTCTTGGCGACGGCCAGCTTCTCTTCAAACGACAGGGTGCTGGCTTCGCCCAGGGAACCGCAGGTCACCAGGCCGTGGCAGCCGCTGTCGATCATGAAGGAGAAGTGCTTCTCCATCTCTGCGTGGTCCAGCTCCTCGTTGGCGTGGAATTTGGTGGTTACTGCAGGGAATACGCCTTCCCATTTGATTGCTGCCATTTCAAGTCTCCTTGTGAGGTTCGAGGGTGATAATGCTGCCGGCACGGGCCGGCGAGATCGGAGTACGCACAGCGTCCGGACGCCATCCATACAGGAAATCTGTTGCGTTGCCGCAGATGCGGCCCTGGCAAGGGCCCATGCCGCAGCGGGTATGCAGCTTGGCGCTGCGCCAGTTTTGATGCGTTCGCAGTTCGTCATGGCAGACGTCTTCGCAACGGCAAACAATGGTGTCGGGTTGGGCCAGCATGCGCAGTTCGGCGCGCGGGGCGAAGGCCTGCGCCAGGCGGGCCGCGAAGCCGCGCCATTTATCGCGTTCGGTAAAGCAGGCCTGCGCGGCGCTGGACTGGCCGGCCGCAGCCAGGCCGGCGATACGGCCTTCCACCAATGCCAGGTCAACGCCGCCCACGCCAGTGCCCTCGCCTGCGCACAGCACGTTGGCCACGCTGGTGTGCTGCCATGGGTCGGTCTTTACCGCGCCGCCTTCGATCGCGCAGCCCAGGGCGCGCGCCAGTTCGGTATTGGGCAGCAGGCCGTAGCCGCAGGCCAGGTAGTCGCAGGCGATATCCAAACATTGGCCCTTGTGCTGCACCAGCACGGCACCCAGCTTTTCGTCGCCGCAGGCGGCGCTCACGTAGCTGTCTTTGTAATACGGAATACCGCGCAGGCTGGCGCCCAGCTTTAGCGCCTGCAACGCTTTGGACGGCGTCAGCGCCAGGCCGGCGGCAAAGCGCGCCAGCGCTGGCAGGCCCGCCTGCTCAATAATGGCGGCGACGGTCGCGCCGCGTTCTTGCAGCGTGGCCGCGACGGCTAACAGCAATGGTCCGCTGCCGGCAACGACAACGCGCTTGCCCTGCACCGGGTAGCCGCCCTTGGCCAGCGCCTGCAGCCCGCCGGCACCGGTCACGCCAGGCAGCGTCCAGCCAGGGAACGGCAGCAGCAGTTCACGCGCGCCGGTCGCCAGGATCAGGCGGTTGTAGCGGATGGTGTGCGCCTGCCCGGCATCCTGCACCAGCAGTTCGCCGGGCTGGGTTTGCATCAGCACGCGGGTGGCGAGCAGGAAGGTAACGTTGTCCGCAGTCTGCAAGTCCTGCCAAAGCGCACGCGCACGCAGGTCCTGCTGCTTGGCCGGCCCACCGCGCCAGATCTGGCCGCCGGCCAGCGGGTTGTCGTCGATGATGGCGATGCCGCCGCGCGCCGCGCCCGGCCGCCCAGCGGCAGCCGCCGCCGCGTGGGCCGCCGCCAGGCCAGCCGGCCCCGCGCCGACGACAACGATGTCAAAGAACTGCGTCATGCCACTGCCCCCGTCTGCACATCCATGCCCGGCGCGCACAGCGTCTGGCACGACAGCACATGGGCGCGGCTATTGACGGTAACGCGGCACTCCTGGCAAACACCCATGCCGCACAAGGGCGCCCGCAACTGCCCGCCCACCGAACGGCGCGTGACGCCGCCCGCACTTCGCGCATCCGCAGCGACAGCAATGGCGGCAGCCAGCGTGCTGCCCGCGGCGACGGTCGTGCTGCGCCCGTCAATGGTCAAAGTAATCGAATCAGGCATATGCCCTCCCCTGCTCGGTGAAGCGGCTTGGCAGGTAAGGACGCGCATCGATGCCCGCCTCCCCGCCCGCCATCTGCGCCGCCAGCAGCTGCGCCGTCGCCAGCGAGGTGGTGATGCCCAGGCCCTCATGCCCCGTCGCCAGCCACACGTCGCGGCGCGCCAGGTCCGGCCCGATCAGCGGCAAGCTATCCGGCGTGGCCGCCCGCAAACCGGTCCAGCAGCGCAGCACATTCAGCCCCGCCAGCGCCGGCGTATATTCCGCCGCGCGGCGCAGCATGCGCGCCATCATGCCCGGCTCCGCCGTCAAATCCGTCGTATCGAACTGGCGCGAAGACCCGATCAGCACCTGCCCCGTTGGGCGCGGCTGCAGGTTGAACGCCACCGAATCGCCGTCCGATGCATGGGCGCTCTTGATATAGCCAAGCTCCACCAGCTGGTGACGGATAAAACCCGGATAGCGGTCGGTAATCATGACGTGGCCCTTCTTGGGCCGCAGCGGCAGATCCGGCGCCAGCCCCAGGCAACGCGTGCCCGCCGCCAGCACGATCCGGCCCGCCGACAGACGCGAACCATCCGCCAGGCGTACCGCACCATCCTCCAGCGCCACCACATCGCCCTCGACCAGGGTCGCACCGCGCGCCACCGCCCGCGCCAGCAAAATGCGCGCACTCTTGGGCGGATACACCAAGCCATCGCCCTGCACCAGCAAACCACCCGCCAGGCCAGGCCGCAACTGCGGCTCCAGGCGGTACAAGTCCTGCGCGCCAATCACATCGCATTCCAGCCCGTGTGCCGACATGGTGGCCGCCTTGGCGCGCGCCGCCTCCAGCTCCTCATCATCCGCCGCCACCCAGATGGTGCCGCAACGGCTGTACTCATGGCGCTGCGGCTGGCCATCGACCAGCTCCCGCCACAGCTCCAGGGAATAAGAACTCAAAGCCAGTTCGGCCGCGTTGTCATCCATCGCCACCAGGTGGCCCATGCCGGCCGCCGTCGCACCGCTGCCGACCGCATCGCGCTCGACCACGGTCACACGCAGACCGCGCGCCGACAGGGCATCCGCGCAAGCCGCGCCGATTATCCCGGCGCCGACGATCAGCACGTCCGGCGTCATGATCAACGAATGCCCCAAACAAATGGATCGGAGGGATCAAGCACCAGCGTCGCCGTGGAGTTGACCCAGGCCTTGCCACGAATGGAAGGCAGCACACGTTCGCCATCGCGGCGATAGGAGCCCTCGAACACGCTGCCGACGATGCTCTCCTGGCGCCACGCCTCGCCCTCGGCCAGCTTGCCATCGGCCGCCAGGCAAGCCAGCTTGGCGCTGGTGCCGGTGCCGCAAGGCGAACGGTCGTAAGCGTTGCCCGGGCACAGAACGAAGTTCTGGCTATCCGCGCCGCTGCGCGAATCCGCAAACAGTTCGATATGGTCGATCAGCGCACCGTCATCACCGGTGATGCCCTGCGCCTCCAGCGCATCCTTGATCGCCGTGGTGAAGTTCGACAGCTCGCGCACATTGCCCAGCTCCAGTTGCCGGCCATGGTCGGACACCAGGAAGAACCAGTTGCCGCCATAAGCGATATCGCCGCGCACCACGCCGTAGCCCGGCACATCCACCGGCACCGCAGCCGCCTTGCGCCAGGACGGCACATTGTTCACGGTGACGCTGCCATCGTCATGCAGCTGCGCCTCCACCACACCAACCGGCGTATCGATACGATGCACGCCAGCGCTGACCCGGCCCATAAAAGCCAGCGACGCCACCAGGCCGATGGTGCCATGACCACACATGCCGAGATAGCCGACATTGTTGAAAAAGATGACGCCTGCGGCACAATCCGGCGCATGCGGCTCGCATAGCAGGGCGCCTACCAGCACGTCCGAACCGCGTGGCTCGCACACCACGCCCGAACGGAAACCGTCGTGCTCATCGCGGAAGCGCGCCAGGCGCTCATTCAGTGGGCCGCTCCCCAGGTCGGGGCCGCCGTCAATCACCAGTCGGGTGGGTTCGCCGCCGGTGTGGGAATCGATAATGGCTATGGTTTTCATGCTTGCCATCTTAGGCTTTTCGCCGCCCGCCGTCTTGCATCGCCGCCCCGATTATGGTGACGAAATCTGCACAATCGTGTAAAAATGAACTAATTCAATGGGAGGACGGCATGGCAGCACAGCATTTACACGGTTCCGCGCGCAGCGAGATGGGTGCAAAGATCGGTGATGTCTTCTTTTCCGAGCCATTGTTCGACGCCCTGCCGGACGTGGTGTTCTTTCTCAAAGACCGCCAGGGCCGCTACGTGGTGGTGAACCAGACCCTGGCCCGCCGCTGCGGCATGAAGGACAAGGCCGGCCTGCTCGGCAAGACCGCCAACGAAGTCTTCGCCGCCCCGCTCGGCCAGCGCTTTCAGGCCCAGGACCAGGCCGTGCTGGACGACGGCATTTTGATCGAAGACCAGTTGGAACTGCACCTCTACCCCAACCGCGATCCCGGCTGGTGCCTGACCCAGAAGCGCCCGTTGAGAGACGCCCACGGCGCCATCATCGGCCTGTCCGGCGTATCGCGCGACCTGGCCATGGCCGACCACAAGAACCCGGCCTACCACAAGGTGGCCGACGCCGTGCGCCTGATCCACGAGAAATACAGCGAACCGCTAACCCTGCCACAGCTCGCGCGCACCGCCCACATGTCGGTGGCCCAGATCGAACGCTACTTCGACCGCATCTTCCACCTCACGCCGCGCCAGATGATCATCAAGACAAGGCTGGAAGCCGCCTCGCGCCTGCTGGCCGGCAGCGCCAGCGTCGCCGACATCGCCCAAGCCTGCGGCTACGCCGACCACAGCGCCTTCACCCGCCAGTTCCGCGCCACTGTCGGCGTGACACCCAGCGAGTATCGTCAGCTACAGCGGGGCGGCTAAGGTCGCCTCAACCGCCGCCATCCAGTCGTCCCACAATGCAGGGTCTAGCGGTTTGCCATCTTCGATCAGCGCCATACTCCCGAGCAGCGCACCCACCTCGCCAGAATTCGTCAACTCGTAATACTTTTCCAGGAACTTGAACATCGCCTTGTAGGCTTGCTGCGAGTCTAGGGAATGAGCCATGTCACCTCCTTGATGCTTCGGTATCGTCGTAGACAGTACCACCTTCCCTCGGGCTCAGATGCTATGCTGCGCGACATGAAAACCAGCGCCGTCGCGATCCTCGCCGCCCTCAGTCTTCCATTCACCGCCACAGCCGAACGGCTTCTGTTCACAGGACAGGTACAGTCGATTACGCTGCAACCTTCCGGAGTTGGCCAATGTTCGCTGCCATGCGGCGCACCGAAGACGCCGGTCAACGGCATTCGCAGCGTGTGCGTCAGCAACGCAGGCGGCTGCCAGAATGCTGCCGTCAAGGTATTGACCGACCACCTGGGTGGCCACAATGAGGGCAAGGTGTTGGAGTTCGCTTCCCGCACCGGCGAATGGGGAGGCCTCACCTTTCCAAATGAGCCTGAGCCTATCCTGGTCTTTGCACACGAAGGCCAGCCAAGATGGCTGCCACTAGTAGAGCGCGATGGCGTAAGCTATGTGAACGTTCCAGAAGGACAGCGCCCGCTATCCGAATTTATCAGCGAGTTTCAGGCGCAGCCAGTCAACTCACGATAAGCCGGGCGCTCCCGAAGCAGCTCCAGGTAGCGCTCAATAGCGGTGTAAGCGGGACGCTCAATCGGCGTTTTCAGCCAGCGATTCAGCGAAAGCCCGAGCACAATATCCGCCAGCGAGAACTGAGCACCGGCGGCATACGGGCCATTGGCCGCAAGATGTCGATCCAGAATGCCGACGTTGCGGTTCCACGCAGCCGCGCTGGAGGCAATCTGCGCCGGATCAGTGAACGCAGCATGCTCCCTTACCAGCGCCATAAAAGCATAGCGCCACGAGGAGTTCAGATCAGTCGCCTGCCAATCCATCCACTGCTCGACCAGGGCCCGCGCCTGGGGGTCTCTCGGCAGCAAATCAGTACGCCCCACCTTACCCGCCAGGTAGCGGCAAATACTGTTCGACTCCCACAGCACAAAGTCGCAATCGACCAGCACAGGAACCATCGCATTTGGATTCAAGGCCAGGAATTCCGGCACATTGGTGGCACGGAAGCCATCGCCCCAATCTTCGCGCTCATACGGCTGGCCAGTCTCCGCAAGAGCCCACATCACCTTGCGCACATTGATAGAAGTAGACTTTCCCAACAATTTGATCATACGTGTCCCAGGCTTGGAATGTTGCCAGCTGACAGATACTAAACGAGCCAGGATTTTCATGCACGGCGAAGGCACGAATTGACAAAAATCATAGTAGCGTGCTCCAGATGAGCACACATTGAACAAATCCAAACCAAGCCGGGAGTCCGTCGTCCCGACGAAGCGACGGCCAATCTATCGTGGATACTTTGATCGGATTGGCTAAAGTTCAGGAACCGAAAATATGAAGCCGGCCGAAGTCACATCAACGAATTCTGTACAGGCGATGCACATTGAGAGCAATATTTTGTTCAGCGAGTGCGGCCCGTCCGACCACCTGGTGCTGCAGCACGCGGCAAGGAAGCTCAACGCCCAGCGGGCGCCCGCCAGAGCACAAAGGTCGACGCAATGAGCGCACCGGCGATTCCGCTGGCCAGCATCGAGAACCGCATCCTGCTCATCCGCGGCCAAAAAGTGATGATCGATGCCGACCTGGCCGAGCTGTACGGTGTGCCGACCAAGCGCCTCAACGAACAATTGACATCCTCCCCCACCTCGGCCTCCGACCGCCGCTTACGCGGGAAGGAGGGGGATTCCTGCTGCGCCACTACCAGCAGTGGGCTGGCATAGTCCGCTTCGGAGGGTTCCTGCTGTTGACGGCAT
>NZ_WWCJ01000026.1 GCF_009857475.1 Pseudoduganella guangdongensis
GCGCTGCTGGCGCCCGGCTGGCGTGCCGCGCCCAGCAGGCCGAGCAGCGAGCGCAGCGCGGCGCCGGCGGCGAAGCGGCCGCGCAGCAGCTTGCGCCACAGGGCCGGGTCGCGCAGGCGCTGCCAGTAATAGTGTTTCAGGGTGCTGCGCGCCAGCCCGGCGGCGGTGCGGGCCCAGGGGTTGAGCAGCACCAGGCCGCGCACGCGCGGGTCGCCCGGGCCGTAGAACAGGGCCGCGCTGGCGCCGTCGCACAGGCCCCACAGCACCACCTCCTGCAAGCCCGGTACGGCGGCCTGGAAGGCGTCGATGGCGGCGCCGATATCGGCGCGCACATCCTCAAAGGTGCGCGCTGCGCCGCCGCTGTCGCCCAGGCCGCGGTAATCGAAGCGCAGCACCGGGATGCCGCGCGCCGCCAATGCGCGCGCCAGCAGGGTGAACTGGCGGTGGCTGCCGGCGCGGTACTGCGGCCCGCCGACAATCACCAGCACCCCGCGCCGGGCCGGGCCCGCTTGCGCGCAGGGGCTGAGGATGCCGACCAGGGTCTCGCCCTGGCAGGGGAAGCTGAGGGCCAGGTCGTCAGGCATGGCACACCTCGTCCAGCAGGGCGCCGGTGGCGGCCAGCAGCGCCGGCGCTTCGGCGATTTCCTGCGTGGCCCAGAATTGCGGGCCGGGCGCAGTGCGCGCCTGCACCGCCACGCCGGCGTCCTGCCAGGCTTTCAGCACGCGCGCGGCAGCTGGCGGCAGCGCGCGGCCGGCCTCCGCCACCACCTCGCACCAGTGCACGGGGCAGGGTGGCGCCAGGCGGCCGGCGTCCAGGCCGTCGAAGCCCAGGGCGAGGGCCGGCGCCAGGGTGTAGCCGGCGATTTCCAGGGCTTGCCCCTGGGCCAGGGCGGCGCGCAGGGCGGCGGTGCCGCCGTCGGCGCCGCCGTCGCCCAGCATCTGGGCCGCCACTTTCAGGCGCAGGAACTGGGTCAGGTGGGCGCTGCCTTGCAATACCGGCTGCCACAGCAGCAGGGCCGAGGGCACCACCCCGGCGTCGGTGCCGGCGCGGCTGGCATGGTCGAGCGCGAGCAGGGCGCCCAGGCGCAAGCCCCACAGGCCGGGCGCCTGCGGCAGGGCCGGGCCCAGGGTGGCCTGCAGCCAGCGCAGGCCCGTGGCGACGTCGTCCCGCCAGCTGTCCCAGCTGGCGTCGCCAAAGTCGCCGGCGCTGTCGCCGCAGCCGTGCAGGTCCAGCTGCAGCACGGCATAGCCCTGGCGCGCCAGCGCGGCCGCCTGCAGCGCCGCCATGCGGCGCGCCTTGTTCATTTCTTCGCCCAGCGGCGGCAGGTACAGCCAGGCGCCACGGCAGGGCGCGGCCGGGGCGTGGTACAGCCCGAAGCGGGCCGCGCTGCCCTGGCCCAGGAACAAAGGCTGTACCGGCGCCGGCATCATGCGGTCAGCTTATGGCGCACGAAGGCGGTCAGGCTGCCCAGGGTGGCAAAGGTGGCGGCGTCGATCTCGTCGTCGTCGATGCTGAAGCCGAATTGCTCCTCCAGCGCGCCGATCAGCTGGACCACCGCCATCGAATCGAGTTCGGGCAGGCTGCCCAGCAGGGCCGAGTGCTCATCCAGGTTGCGGCCGGCGGGACCGAGGGCGAGGACATCGGTCAGGATGGTCTTGACTTCTTCCAAATACATGCATAACTCCGTGGCAGCAATAAAAACGACATGGTACATGGTCCCGATTTAGACGGTCCAGTGCGCGCCCCTTCAGCCGGTCTGCGCGGCCAGGGCCGCCTCGTCCTGGCCGCGCTGGCGCAGGCGGGCGCGGGCGGCGAGGTACAGGCGCAGCAGCGGCGCCAGCAAATGCTGCTGGTTCAGCACCTCCACCGTGTAGACGGCGTCCTCCTGCTCCATCCACAGCCCCTTGTAGGGGTCGCCGCCCAGCAGGAAGTCGATGCGCTCGACCTGGTCGTGCTGGTAGACGTGCTCGATCAGGTGGGCCGTCAGCAAGCTGCCGGGCGACAGGCGGTCGGCGCTGCGGGCCTGGGCCAGCTTGAAAATATGCGCCACGCCGTGTTCCACCAGCCACAGCTGGCTGGCCACCACCTGGCCGTCCAAGTACAGCAGGCCCAGGCGCAAGTGGCCGTTGGCCGCGCTCCAGCGCATCAGCCAGTCGATGAAGGAACGCGACGGCTCCTGCCCCTTCCAGCTCTGGCCGTAGGTGGCCCAGTAATGCCCGACCTGCTCCGGGGTCGGGTTGGTCGCCACTTCGAAGCGGTGTTGCTCGCGCTGCAGGACCTTGCCTTTGCGCTTGAGGGTGTTCAGCAGCTGGGACGGGCGCTTGGCCCAGTAGCCGGCCAGGTCCGGCGCGTGGGCCGAATAGTTGGCCGAGTACGGCACGCGCACCACGCTGTGGCCGCCCGGCACCAGGCCGAGGCCGATATGCTCGGCCTGCTGCGCGCTGACCGGCGCCGCGCTCAGCTTGAGCCAGCCCTTGTCGAGCTGGTCGAGCGCGTGGCGCAGCAAGTCCCAGCCCTGGGCCGGGGTCAATTGGTCGCGCTCGCGGAACAGGTCGACCATGGGCGAATAGAAATTGCTCAGCAGCCGAACTTCCATGCTGCGCAGCAAGCCGGGCTGGCGCTCGATGGGGGCGGCCAGGCACGGCAGGCCGTCGCGCGACACCACCAGCCAGCTGAAGCGGCGGCCGGCGTTGTTCGGGTCGATTTCGCGCTCGAACTGCACCAGGGCCTGGTACCAGTCGAAAGTGCAGAACAGGGAGTCGGGCTGGTGCGCGCGCAGCCAGGCCGCCAGCTCCGGCGGCAGCGGCTGCTCCATCGGCCATTCGCGCACGCGCAGGCCGGAGTCGCGCCGCTTGCGGCCGAAGGGATTCAGGCGCCCCAGGCGCGCTGCCAGGCGCCAGGTCACGGCGTTGGCGCAGGCCGCCAGGAAGGGGCGCTGGTCGCCCGGACGCCAGAAGGTGAAGGTCGGGTGCTTGCCGCCGTAGGGACGCAGGGTGCGCTGGCGCACGGCCGCCTGCCAGTAGGCCAGCACGTCGCGCTCGCCGTCGAACCAGGTGGCGGGGCGCAGGGCGCCGGCCGTGGCCGGCCGGCCCAGGGCCAGCTGGAATTCCTGGTAGACCTGGTTGAAGCCGGCCGCCACGCACAGCTCGAGCCAGAAATCCGTACGCCCGACCGTGGGCTCGATGACCCAGAAGCTGCCGTCCGGCGCCTTCTTCAGTTCCAGCGAGACCGGGCCGGACATCTGCAGGCCGGCAAAAAACTGGCGCGTCAGGGCCAGCACTTGCGGCTCGTCGACCGATTCGGCCACCGTGGTCTGGCCGCGCGCCGGCGGGTAGGAGGCGATCTTGCGCCCCACCATTTCCTGCACCACCGCGCCATGGTCCAGCACCAGGGCGCCGAAATACAGGCTCTCGTCGCCGCCGGCAATGTATTCCTGGGCCAGGATCGGCAAATCGCCCTGGAAGCGCTGCAGCACCGACAGCAGGTCCGGCAGCGACTGCGCCAGCGCCGTCTTGAAGGAGGACAGCGGGCGCGCCGGCTTTAAAATCACCGGATAGCGAAAGCCCGCCACCGCGACGGCGGCGCCGGCCACGTCCACCAGGGTGGCCGAGCGCGGGTACTGCAAGCCCTGGCTGCGCGCCGCCTGTTCCAGTTCGTTCTTGCGCTGCAGGCGCAGCACGTCGGCCGCGCAGTGGGCCCAGCTCAGGCGGTAATGCGGCAGCAGCTGGGCCACCCCTTCGCCCATCAGGCGCACATGGGTGTCATTGGTGGGGAACAGCACCACCTCGCGGTCGCGCGGCAGGCGCGCGCGCAGCGCCGCCAGGGTCGGCACCAGGTTGGCCATTTCCGCTTCGCTGCACAGGAACAGCTGGTGGATGGCATTGCTGCGCGCGCCCGGCACGCGGCCATCTTTTTCCAGCGCGTACACGGCGACCCCGGCGTCGCGCAAGGCGCGCACCACGGACAAACCATGGCTGCACAGGCCGACGACCAGGGCAATGGGCGGCTTGGCCGACTCGGGGGAACTAGCAGGATTTTTCACAACGCGGATTGATTTTACGCAGAAAACCATATAATAAATGCAATACTATGACTTGTGCGCGGATTGTTGCGACAATCCCGCACGGCGAGCCCTCGGGCTCAGGCATTCTATCAGTTTTGCAATATAATTAATGCAATCCCTATTGACTAAGTAACATGAGCGACCTGATCCAACAATTCATCTTTGCCTCGGCCCAGCGCACACCGCAGGCCGAA
Organism: Pseudoduganella guangdongensis; assembly: GCF_009857475.1. Classification (GTDB taxonomy): domain Bacteria; phylum Pseudomonadota; class Gammaproteobacteria; order Burkholderiales; family Burkholderiaceae_D; genus Rugamonas; species Rugamonas guangdongensis. The sequence continues at coordinate 4,259 of NZ_WWCJ01000026.1, forward strand.
GCACTGGTCTACGGCGCGCAGCGCCTGGACTATGCCGCCCTGGCCGGCGCGGTGCAGGGCGCGGCCCACGGCTTGCTGGCGCGCGGCTTGCGGCGCAGCGAACGGGTCGCCGTCTACCTGGAAAAAAATATCGAGAACGTGGCCGCCATGTTCGGCGCGGCCCAGGCCGGCGGCGTGTTCGTGCCGGTCAACCCCCTGCTCAAGGCGGAGCAGGTGGGCTACATCCTGGCCGACTGCAATGTGCGGGTGCTGGTCACCTCGGCCGACCGCCTGCGCCTGCTGGCCGAGACCCTGGCCGCCTGCCCCGACCTGCACACGGTGATCGTCACCGGCCGCGCGCAAGACCTGCCGCGCCTGCCGAACCTGCACGTGCTGCCCTGGGCCGCCGCCATGCAGGACGCGCCGCCGGCCGCGCCGCACCGCTGCATCGACACCGATATGGCCGCCATCCTGTACACCTCGGGCAGCACCGGGCGCCCGAAAGGCGTGGTGCTGTCGCACCGCAATATGGTGGCCGGCGCCGTCAGCGTCTCGACCTACCTGGAGAACACCCCGGCCGACCGCCTGCTGGCCGTGCTGCCGCTGTCCTTCGACTACGGCCTGTCGCAGCTGACCACGGCCTTCCGCGTCGGCGCCACCGCCGTGCTGATCAACCACCTCTTCGCCAACGACGTGCTGAAAGCCGTGGTGGCGGAAAAGATCACCGGCCTGGCCGCCGTGCCGCCGCTGTGGATCCAGCTGGCGCCGCTGGCCTGGCCGGCCGACTGCACCCTGCGCTACCTGACCAATTCCGGCGGCGCCATGCAGCGCGCCACCTTGGACGCCCTGCGCGCGGCCCTGCCGCAGGCCCAGCCTTTCCTGATGTACGGCCTGACCGAAGCGTTCCGCTCGACCTACCTGCCGCCGTCCGAACTGGCGCGCCGCCCCGACTCGATGGGCAAGGCCATCCCGAATGCGGAAGTGATGGTGCTGCGCCCGGACGGCAGCGAATGCGCGCCCAATGAACCGGGCGAGCTGGTGCACCGCGGCGCCCTGGTCTCGCTCGGCTACTGGAACGACCCGGCCAAGACCGCCGAGCGCTTCAAGCCCTACGTCTCGCCGCAGTACGGCCTGCCGCTGGTGGAAATGGCGGTCTGGTCGGGCGATATCGTGCGCCGCGACGAGGAGGGTTTCCTCTACTTCATCAGCCGCAACGATGAAATGATCAAGACTTCCGGCTACCGGGTCAGCCCGACCGAGGTGGAGGAAGTGGTGTACGCGCGCGACAAGGTGGGCGAGGCCGCCGCGCTCGGCGTCCAGCACCCGGCGCTGGGCCAGGCCATCGTGCTGCTGGTGTATCCGCGCGACGGCGCGGCATTGACCGAGAGCGAACTGCTGGCGGCCATCAAGCCGCACCTGCCGGCCTATATGCTGCCGCAGAAAGTGCTGGTGTCGGCCACCCCGCTGCCGCGCAACCCGAACGGCAAGATCGACCGCAAGCTGCTGTCGACCCAGTATGCCCATGTGTTCGCGGAGGGCGCATGAACATGGACGCCCCGCGCCGCCCGCACCACGCGCCGCTCGTGCAGTTCGCGGTCGAGGATGACTGCCTGCTGATCGGCGGCATCCCGCTGCCGCGCCTGGCGCAGCGCGTGGGCCAGACCCCGTTCTATGTCTATTCGCGCGCCGCCATGACGGCCCGCGTGGCCGAGCTGCGCGCCGCGCTGCCGGCCGAGGTGCACCTGCACTACGCCATGAAGGCCAACCCGATGCCGGCCGTGGTGCAGCATATGGCGACCCTGGTCGACGGCCTGGACGTGGCCTCCGGCGGCGAGCTGCGCGTGGCGCTCGACACCGTGATGGACCCGGCCCTGATCAGCTTCGCCGGGCCCGGCAAGGGCGAGGCCGAGCTGTCCTGCGCGATTGCCGCCGGCATCGTGCTCAACCTGGAATCGGAGGGCGAGATGGAGCGCGCCGCCGTGCTCGGCCAGCGCCTGGGCATTGTGCCCAAGGTGAATGTGCGCGTGAACCCGGACTTCGAACTCAAATCGTCCGGCATGAAGATGGGCGGCGGCCCCAAACAGTTCGGGGTCGACGCGGAAAAAGTGCCGGCCATGCTGGCGCGCATCGGCCAGCTGGGCCTGGATTTCCACGGCTTCCACATCTTCTCCGGTTCGCAGAACCTGAAAGTGGCGGCGTTGCAGGAAGCCCATGAAAAGACCTTCGCCCTGGCGCTGCGCCTGGCCGAGGCGGCGCCGCGCGCGCCGCGCATCCTGAACATCGGCGGCGGCTTTGGCATCCCGTATTTCCCGGGCGAAGAGCGGCTCGACCTGGCGGCAGTGGGCGCCAACCTGGCGCGCATCCTGGATGAAGTGCGGCCGCGCCTGCAGGGCGCGCAAGTGGTGATCGAACTGGGGCGCTACCTGGTGGGCGAGGCCGGCGCCTATGTCTGCCGCGTGGTCGACCGCAAGGAGTCGCGCGGCCAGGTGTTCCTGGTGACCGATGGCGGCCTGCACCACCACCTGTCGGCCTCCGGCAATTTCGGCCAGGTGATCCGCAAGAATTATCCAGTGGTGATCGGCACCAAGGTGGCGGGCGGCCCGCGCGAGCTGGCCTCGGTGGTGGGGCCGCTGTGCACCCCGCTCGACCTGCTGGCCGACCAGATGGAACTGGGCCAGGCGCAGGCAGGCGACCTGGTGGTGGTATTGCAATCAGGCGCCTATGGCGCCACGGCCAGCCCGGCGGCGTTCCTCAGCCACCCGGCGGCGCTCGAAGTGTTCGTGTAAGCAAAGGGAAGCGTATGAGCGGGATCTGTGGGTGGATGGGGTTTGCCGGCGCGCCGGAATTGCTGGACTCGATGGCAGCGCCGCTGTCCCGTTTCGACCAGAGCCCGCTGCACGCGCGCAGCGGCCAGCGCAGCGGCGTCGCCGTGGCAGCGCGCGCCGGCGCGGCCGAGGTGTACCAGCGCGACGGCTTGCTGGTGGCCCTGTGGGGCCAGCCGCGCCTGGACGACCCGGCGCTGGCGGCGCAAGCGGCGGCCCAGGGCGTGGCCGCCACCGTCGCCACCTTGTGGGCGCAAGGCGCGCAGCGCACCTGCGCCCAGGTGCACGGCTGCTTCACCCTGGCCATCCTGGATGAACGCAGCGGCGAAGCCCTGTTGGCCACCGACCGCATGGGCGTGCAGCCCCTGAGCTGGCAGCTGGCCGGCGAAACCCTGGTGTTTGGCAGTTCGGCCGACGCCCTGCTGCGCCACCCGCAGACGCCCGGCGTGCTGGACCACCAGGGCCTGTACAACTACGTCTACTTCCACATGGTGCCGTCGCCCGGCACTGTGTACCAGGGCCAGCAGCGCCTGCTGCCCGGCCACTACCTGCATTACCGCCAGGGCCGGGTCGAGGAGCACGCCTACTGGCGCATGCAGTTCGAAGAAGATGGCAAGCGCTCGTTCGGCGAGCTGAAGGAAGAGTTCCTGGCCGTGCTGCGCCACAGCGTGCAGGACGCGGTGGGCGGGCGCAAGGTCGGCGCCTTCCTGTCCGGCGGTACCGACAGCTCGACCATCGCCGGCATCCTGACCCAGGTCGGCGGCGTGGCGGCCGACACCTACTCGATCGGCTTCGAAGCGCAAGGCTACGACGAAATGGAATACGCGCGCACCGCCTCGCGCCATTTCGGCACCAGGCACCATGAATACTATGTGACGCCGGACGACGTGGCCGCCGCCATCCCGCAGGTGGCTGCCGTGTTCGACCAGCCCTTCGGCAACGCCTCGGCGGTGCCGGCCTTCTACTGCGCGCGCCTGGCGCGCGCCGACGGCATCGAGCGCATGTTCGGCGGCGACGGCGGCGACGAGCTGTTCGGCGGCAACGAGCGCTACGCCAAGCAGCATGTGTTCGAGCTGTACGAGCGCGTGCCGCGCCTGCTGCGCAAGGGCTTGCTGGAGCCGGCCGTGTTCAACTTCCCGGGCGGCCAGAGCGTGCGCCTGCTGCGCAAGGCGCGCAGCTATATCGAGCAAGCCTCGGTCGGCATGCCGGCGCGCCTGGAAACCTACAACCTGCTGGGGCGCTACGGCCCGCAGCAAGTGTTCACCGACGAGTTCCTGGCAGCGTCCGACATCGGCAACCCGATTGCCACCCTGGAGCGCAATTACGGCCGCAGCGAGGCGCGCTCCCTGATCAACCGCATGCTGGCGCTGGACTTGCAGGTGACCCTGGCCGACAACGATTTGCCGAAAGTGATGAAGGCGTGCGAGCTGGCCGGGGTGGAAGTGGCCTTCCCCTTCCTGAACGACCGGATGGTGGCCTTCTCGGCCGGCCTGACGCCGCAGCAAAAGCTGAACGGCACCCAGCTGCGCTGGTTCTTCAAGGAGGCGCTGCGCGGCTTCCTGCCGGACGCCATCATCAGCAAGCAAAAGCACGGCTTCGGCCTGCCGTTCGGGGTCTGGCTGCAGCAGCACCAGGCCCTGCAGCAGCTGGCGGCCGACAGCCTGACCGACCTCAAGGCGCGCAAGGTGGTGCGCGGCGAATTCATCGAGCAGCTGGTGGGCACCCACCTGAAAGAGCACGCCGGCTACCATGGCACCATGGTGTGGGTGCTGATGATGCTGGAGCAGTGGTTCCGCCAGCACAAGGTTTCCTGAGATGCGCACGCGGGTCTGCATCACCATCGACACCGAGTTCAGCATCGGCGGCGCCTTTGCCGACGCCGCGCGCCAGCCGGTGGGCGAGCCCATGGTGTGGTGCGAGGTGGGCGGGCGCTCGCAAGGCCTGGGCTTCATGCTGGAGCAGTTCCAGCGCCACCAGATCGGCGCCACCTTCTTCGTGGAAGCGCTGCAGCGCCAGTACTTCCGGCACGACCCGATGGCCGCCATCGCCCAGCGCATTGCGGCCGAGGGCCACGAGGTGCAGCTGCACGCCCATCCCTGCTGGTCGGTGTTCGGCCATGCCGACTGGCCGCAGCGCGTGCGCGCCCAGCCGCGCCAGGACGATTTCTTCGGCCGCGCCGAGGACGACTCGGTGGCCCTGATCCGGCGCGGCCAGGAAGCCTTCGGCAACTGGGGCGTGGCGGCGCCGACCGTGTTCCGCAGCGGCAGCCTGCAGCACGACGCCACCCTGTACCGGGCGCTGGCGCGCTGCGCCATCCCCTACAGCTCCTGCGTCGGCCTGGCCATCTTCGATTCCGGCGACCCGGACTACGCGCTCTATAGCGGCGTGCACCCGCGCGCCGGCGTGCTGGAATGCCCGGTGCTGACCTTCCAGGACTGGCGCCTGGGCGCGCGCCGCCATTTGAAGACCTTGACGATTGCCGGCACCAGCTTCGCCGAAACGCGCACCCTGCTGGAGCAGGCGCATGCCGCCGGGGTGCCGCTGGTGGTGCTGTTGACCCATCCGTTCGAATACGTGCAGCGCAGCGACAGCGGGGCCCAGGTGCGGCGCCACGCCGTCAACCAGGAGCGGCTGGCCCAGCTGTGCGCCTGGCTCGACGCCGAGCGCGCCCGCTTCGATGCCTGCGGCATGGGCGCGGCGGCCGCCGCCCTGGCCGACAGCGCGGCGGCGCGGCGCAATGTGCTGCTGCAGGGCCGGCCGTGGCAAAGCCTGCGCCGCATGGCGACCCAGGTCGCCTACGACTGGTATGGCGGGCGCCAGCTGGCGCGCCAGCGCGGGGTGGCGGCATGAAGGCCGCCATCAACCGCCGCTTCGGCACCTGGCGCGGCCTGGTGCGCCTGCTGCTGGCCTATGGCGAACTGGCCACGGGACGCCTGCGCCCATTCCAGTTGCGCCAGCCGCAACAGGTGCGGCGCCTGGTCTTCGTTTGCCTCGGTAATATTTGCCGCTCGGCCTACGCCGAGCAGGTGGCGCGCGCCGAAGGCCTGGCCTGCGCCTCGTTCGGCCTGTCCACCACCACCGGCGTCGGTTCGCCCGAGGAGGCGGTGGCGGCGTCCGGCCGTGCCGGCCTGCCGATGGCTGCGCACCGCGCCTGCGACTGGAAGGATTTTGAGTTGCAGCCGGGCGACCTGCTGCTGGTGATGGAAGTGCGCCAGGCGCACGAACTGCAGCGCCGCCTGGGCGGGCGCAGCGATGTGCAAGTGGCCCTGCTGGGCAACTGGTGTTCGCCGCCGGTACCGCACCTGCACGACCCCTTCACCCTGAGTCCCGGCTATTTCGACCAGTGCTTCGTACGCGTGCAGCAAGCGGTGCGCCGGCTGGGGGCCGAGCTGCCGCAACTGCGCAGCGACGCGGCGCAGCGGGTCCAGGGGTGACGGGCGCCACCCTGCCAGCCCTGGTGCTGGGCATCGACACCCCGATCGGCTTGGCCATCGTGCGCGACCTGGGCCGGCATGGCGTGGCCGTGACCGGCATCGCGCGCAGTCGCGGCGCGGTCGGTCTCGGCTCGCGCTACCTGGCGCGCGGCGTGCTGCGCGCCGCCGGCGAGGCGGGCGTCATCGCCCAGCTCGAGCAACTGGGCGGCGAACTGGGCGAGGCTTGCCTGTTCGCCATTTCCGAAGGCGATATCAGCATGCTGAACCGGCACCGGGCGCGCCTGGCGCAGCGTTTCCGCCTGATGTTCCCCGACCAGCGCCGCATGGAGCGCGTGCTCGACAAGCAGCAAACCTATGCCGCCGCCGCCCAAGTCGGGGTGCCGGTGCCGCGCACCTGGCAGCCGGACGGCGCCGCCACACCGGCCGCGCTGGCGCAGGGCGCCGCCGGCCTGCACTACCCGGTGGTGCTGAAATGGGCCGACCCCAACGGTATCGGGCCGCGCGTGCGCGCCGCCGGGCTGGCCGTGGACAAGACGCGCTACTGCCACAGCGCCGAGGAATTGCTGGCCTACCTGGCGCCGTACGGCGCCGCCGGCTGCTATCCCCTGGTGCAGGAATACTGCGCCGGCTACGGCCTGGGCCAGTTCATGCTGATGCGCGACGGCCAGGCCCACTGTCTGTTCCAGCACCGCCGCCTGCACGAATGGCCGCCCGAGGGCGGCGTCTCGACCCTGTGCGAAGCGCTGCCGCTGAGCGAGCACAGCGCCCTGATGGCGCAGTCGGTGGCCCTGCTGCGCGCGCTCGAGTGGGAAGGCATTGCCATGGTCGAATACCGGCACGACCCGGCCAGCGGCCGCTCGGCCCTGATGGAAGTCAATGGCCGCTTCTGGGGCAGCCTGCCGCTGGCGACCGCCGCCGGCGCCCACTTCCCGTGGCAAGCCTACCGCCTGCTGGGGCAGGGCGCGGCACCGGAGGCGTCGCCCTACCGGGCCGGCCTGCGCTGCCGCTTCATGGTGCCGGAAACCAAGCGCCTGCTGCGCCTGCTGTTCCGGCGGCAGGCCGTGGCCGACCGCCGCCTGGCCGTGCGCCCGCTGGCCGAGCTGCTGGGCTACCTGGCCGATTTCCTGCGCCCGTCGACGCGCTACTACGTGTTCGACTGGCGCGACCCCGGACCGTTCTGGCGCGACTTGCGCCAAATGTTGCGGCGCTGACCACGGCGCGGCGCAAGGCGCTTGCCGCTGCCGCGCCGCTATGCCACCATCTGACCACCTTTTTTTACCATTCGCGAGCTCCCATGGCACACCGTACTCCCCACCGCATCCCGGCGCTGCTGCTGGCCCTGACCCTGGCCGCCGGCCTGGCCGGCTGCAAGTCCGACACCCCGGAAAGCCTGCTGGCCGACGCTCAGCAGCTGCAGCAGAAGGGCGACCGCAAGGGCGCCCAGATCCAGCTGAAAAATGCCCTGGCCAAAGACCCCAACAACGGCGAGGCGCGCTTCCAGCTGGCCAAGCTGTCGCTGCAGCTGAACGACCCGGTGTCGGCGGAAAAAGAGGCGCGGCGCGCGGTGGAGCTCAAATATAAGCCGGCCGAGAGCGAGCTGGTGCTGGCGGAAGCCCTGCTGCGCATGGGCGAATTCCAGAAGATGCTGGACGAGAGCGCCAAGTTCCAGGCCAGCCCGGCCCTGATGGCGCTGCGCGGCGACGCCCTGATCGGCCTGCGCAAGCTGGATGAAGCCAAGCGCGAGTACCAAGGCGCGCTGGACGCCCAGCCCGACAGCCCGGACGCGCTGACCGGCATGGCGCGCCTGGCCGCCATCGGCAACGACCTGGAAGGGGCGCGCGCGCTGGCCGAGCAGGCCATCGCCAAGGACGGCAGCCACATCGCGGCGCTGACCTTCAAGGGCGAGCTGCTGCGCGCCCAGCAAAAGCCGGAAGAGGCGCGCGCCGCCTTTGCCGAAGTGCTCAAGCTGGACCCGACCAATAGCAACGCCAACCTGGAGCAAGCCTACCTCGACATCGTGGCCGGCAAGTACGACGCGGCCCAGGCCGCCATCGACGCGGCCAAAAAATCGGCGCCGCGCGGCCTGCCCACCCTGTACACGCAAGCCTTGCTCGACTATTCGCGCGGCAACTACAAGGCGGCGCGCGACAGCCTGCAGGCGCTGGCCAAGGGCGCGCCCAACCACTTGCCAAGCATGCTGCTGTCGGCCTCGGTGGACTTCCACCTGGGCACGCTGAAGCAGGGCGAGGCCAAGCTGCGCACTTACCTGGAAGCGCAGCCGGCCAACCCCTACGCGCGCAAGCTGCTGGCCGCCATCCTGCTGCGCGCCAACAACGCGCCCGAGGCGCTGCAAGTGCTGGAGCCGAGCCTGAAGGGCCAGGTCACGGACGGCAGCCTGCTGGAACTGGCGGCCCAGGCCCATATGCTGCAGCGCGAACCGGCCAAGGCCGCCGCCCTGCTGGAACAGGCCGTGCTCCTCAACCCGAAACGCGCCCCGACCTATATCGCGCTGGGCGGTTCGCGCCTGGCGCTGGGCGAACGCGACAAGGGCCTGGCCATGCTGAACAAGGCGCTCGAACTGGAGCCCGATTCGCTGACCGCCGCCACGGCGCTGGCGCGCACCCGCCTCGCCATGGGCGAGCATGGCGAGGCGCTGGCCGTGCTGGCCAAGCAGGAAGCCAAGCACGCCAAGGCGCCCGCCCTGCACATCCTGAAGGGCCATGTGCTGCTGGCCAAGCAGGACAATGCTGGCGCGCGCGCCGCCTTTGCCAAGGCGGTGGAACTGGACCCGGCCAGCTACCAGACCGTGGTCAACCTGGCGCAGCTGGAACTGGTGGAGAAAAAGCCGGAAGCGGCGCGCGCCCACTTGCTCAAGCTGCTCGAGCGCGACAAGGGCAATGTGCAGGCCATGACCGCGCTGGCCCAGCTGGCCGAGCGCGACAAGAAGCCGGCCGACGCCGCGCAATGGCTGGAGAAGGCCGCCGCCGCCGATGCCGCCGAACTGGCGCCGGCCGTGCGCCTGGGCAATTATTACCTGCAGTCGCGCCAGTCGACCAAGGCGGTCGAGCATATGCGCAAGGTGGCGGTGGCGCACCCGGCCGAGCCGATCGTGCTGGAACTGATGGGGCGTGCCCAGCTCATGAGCGGCGACCTGGCGGGCGCCAACGAATCGTTCTCCAAGCTGGCCAGCGCGGCGCCGAAGTCGGCGCAGGCGCAGCTGTTCCTGGCCAGCGTGCACGTGCAGAAGAAGGACGCGGCGGCGGCCCAGGCCAGCGTGAAAAAGGCGCTGGCGCTGGAGCCGAACTACCTGCCGGCGCACCTGATGCAGGCCGACCTGGCCATGCTGCTGGGCAAACCGGAGGAAGCGCTGGCGGTGGCGCGCGCGCTGCAAAAGGCGCAACCCAAGCACGTGGCCGGCTTCATGCTGGAAGGCGAGCTGCAGCAGCGCGCCGGCAAGGCCGCCGCCGCCGTGGCGCCGTTCCAGCAAGCCTACGCCCTGGCGCCGCGCCCCGAGCTGCTGATCAAGCTGGCCGGCGTGCTGCGCCTGGCCAACCGCGGCAACGAAGCCGATGCCCTGGTCGCCGCCTGGCGCAAGGCGCATCCGGAGGAGCCGCTGGGCCTGCTTTACGTGGCCGAGCAGAACATCGCCGCCAAGCAGTACAAGGCCGCCATCGGCCAGCTGGAAAGCGTGCTGGCCAAGCTGCCGGACAATGTGCTGGCGCTGAACAACCTGGCCTGGTGCTACCAGCAGGACAAGGATAAGCGCGCCCTGGCCACTGCCGAGAAAGCGCAGCAGCTGGCCGGCGACAACCCGACCGTGATGGATACCCTGGGCTGGATCCTGGTGGAGCAGAACCAGCTCGAGCGCGCGCTGCCGTTGCTGAAGAAGGCGGCGGAGCTGGCGCCGCAGGCGGCCGACATCCGCGGCCACTACGCGCAGGCGCTGCTGAAGAAGGGCGACAAGGCCGGCGCCAAAAAAGAACTGCAGGCCGCCATGGGCGACGCGCGCTATGCGCAGAGCGAGGAGGCGCGCAGCCTGCACAAGCAGCTGGAGTAAGGCGCGGGGCGCCGCGCCTGTTGCGTTATTGAAAACTATCCAGTCTTTTTCGCAACATTTGCAAGCAGGGTATTGTGTGGCAAGGCGGACCGTGCCACCATGGTGAAGTTGGTATTTTTTACATGCCTTGCTTGCATTCTGCAACGATTGTGCGGCATTTCAATCGTGCGCGCATTGCCTCGGCAGGTGGAATGCACTATATTTTTTTATTGTTGAGTACGGTCTCTGCGCCGCTTGCCGTACTCACGGGTATGGGCTGGCCGCAAGGCCCGCGATGCCATAGGAGGATAGAGCCATGAATGCAATTACCGCCCCCCTGCTGGAAGGTGAGACGGTCAGGCCTGCTCCCGCCGAGTCCCATGCGCGCGCCACCATCGAAGACCTGCTCCCGGACAACATGGAGGATTTGGTCACCGATGAGAAATCGTTTGGTATACGCATGATAGATACAGTCGAAGGTCGCAGCCAGGCCAGCCTGTTAATAAACAAGATGTATTCCTGGCGCGGCTATGCCGGAACGCATAAGCTGACCGACGACCCGAACCGGATCACGCTCACCGCCAGCGACAAGGGCGAGGTGGTCGGCACCCTGACCCTGGGCCTGGACTCGCCGATCGGCATCATGGCCGATGAAATCTTCAAGGACGAAGTCGACGCCGTGCGCATGCAGCCCGGCGCGCGCGTGTGCGAAATCACCAAGCTGGCCTTTGACAACGGCGGCAGCAAAACGCAGATGGCCTCGCTGTTCCACCTGTCGGTGATTTACGCGCGCGACCTGCACCACTGCACCCACATCTTCATTGAAATCAACCCGCGCCACCGCCGCTTCTACGAGCAGATGCTGGGCTTCAAGCGCCTGGGCGAGCTGAAGACCAACCCGCGCGTCGACGCCCCGGCCTACCTGCTGGTGGTGGACCTGGCCTATGTCAGCGAACAGATCCAGAAACTGGGCGGCGGCGGCATGGCGCAGGCGATGGCGGCGCGCTCCTTCTACCCGCTGTTCTACTCGCCGCGCGAGGAATGCGGCATCATCCAGCGCCTGCGCAACATCCAATAGTCGTTTGACAATTATTGCTGTATTATCAATAGCCTGTTCACCGCGCAGGGGTTCCCATGCCACGTCGTCAATTCCCGCGGGCGCCGCGCGCCCTTGCCCTGACCTTGCTGAGCAGCCTGATGCTGGCCGCCGGCCTGTCGGGTTGCCTCAAGAATGAAAGCAGCGCCAGCCTGCTGGCGCAAGCGCAGCAGCATTTGCAGCAGGGCGACAGCAAGTCGGCCCTGATCCAGCTGAAAAACGCCGCCAGCAAGAGTCCGGAGGATGCCGAGGTGCGCTACCAGCTGGCGCGCCTGTACAACGACAACCACGATGCGGCGGCGGCGGAAAAGGAAATCCGCAAGGCGCTCAGCCTGAACTACGCGCCCGAGCAGGCCCTGCCGCAGCTGGTGCGCGCCCTGCTGGCGCAGGACAAGGCGCAGGCCGCGCTGGACGAAACCGCGGCCGCGGCCGCCAGCGCCGGCCCGGCCCTGCTGGCCGCGCGCGGCGACGCCCTGCTGGCGCTGGGCCAGCGCGAGCCGGCGGCGCAAGCCTATGCCCAGGCCCTGGCTGGCGATCCGGCCCAGGCCACGGCCTTGCTGGGCCAGGCGCGCCTGGCTTTGCCGTCCGGCGACAAGGCGGCCGTGCTGGCCCTCTTGGACAAGGCGCTGCAAGCCCACCCGCGCGACCTCACCCTGCTGCGCTTCAAGGCTAGCGTGCAGCGCCAGTTCGAGCAGAACGACGCGGCCCTGGCCACCCTGGGCCAGGCGCTGGCTGTGCGGGGCGACCACCTGCTGGCGCGCGTCGAGCGCACCGACCTGGAAATCGCGCTCAAGCGCTTCGACGCCGCCAAGGCCGATATCGCCACGCTCAACCAGCATGCGCCCGGCAGCCTGCACGGCCTTTACCTGCAAGCCCTGCTCGAGCATAGCCAGGAAAAATACAGCGACGCCCAGGGCAACCTGCTCAAGCTGCTCAAAGTCGCGCCCAGCCACCTGCCGACCCTGCTGCTCACCGGCGCCAACGAGCTCAAGCTGAACCATGCCACGGCGGCCCAGGGCTACCTGAACGCCTACCTGGAGCAGCGTCCGGACGACCTGTTCGCGCGCAAGCTGCTGGCGCAGGCGCTGCTGAAGACCGATCTGCCGGCCGAGGCCGCCGCCGCGCTGGCGCCCATGCTGCGCAGCGGCAGCCAGGACGCGCAAGCCCTGGTGCTGGCGGGCGAGGCGAATTTGCGCAACAAGGATTTCAAGACCGCCCAGCAGCATTTCGAACAGGCGGCCGCCATCCTGCCCAAGGAAGCCACGCTGCACCTGTCGCTCGGTCTGGCGCGCCTGGGCCAGGGCCAGTATGCCAAGGCGGTCGACGAACTGGAGCGCGCCACCGCCCTCGATCCCGGTTCCGAGCAAGCCGTGCTGTATTTGGCGCGCACCGAGATCAGCATGAAGCGCTACGACAAGGCGCTGGCCGCCATCCGGCTGTTCCACGCGCAGAAGAAGGACAGCGCCGCCGTGCGCAACCTGGAAGGCAGCGTGTATCTGCTGCAGAACAATGCGGCGGCGGCGCGCGCCGCGTTCGAGCAGGCGCTGGTGCTGCAGCCGGGCCAGCTGACCGCCCTGATGAACCTGGCCCAGCTGGACTTGCAGGAGAAGCAGCCCGAGGCCGCGCGCAAGCGCTTCGTCAGCGTGCTGGCGCAGGACAAGCAGCACGTGGGCGCCATGCGCGCGCTGGCCGAGCTGGCCACCCGGCAGGGCCAGGGCGAGGAGGCGGTGCGCTGGCTGGAGCAGGCCACCGCCATCCAGCCCAAGGACAGCGACTTGCGCATGCGCCTGGCGCAGGCCTACCTGCTGGCGCGGCAAAACGCCAAGGCCACCAACCTGGCGCGCCAGCTGCAGGTGGACGGCGTCAGCAGCGCCGCCCTGTCCGGCCTGCTGGGCCAGGTGCAGCTGGCCAACCGCGACGCCTCGGGCGCGCTGGAGAGCTACGGCAAGATGGTGCAGCAGGAGCCGAAAGCGGCGCGCGGCTGGCTCGGCATGGCGGCCGCCCACCTGATGCTGAAGAACGTGCCGGCCGCCACCGCCGACCTGAAAAAGGCGCTGGCGCTGGAACCGGGGTCGCGCCCGGCGCGCCTGGCCCTGGCCGAAATCGCGCAGCAGCAGAACCGCCCGGCCGAGGTGCTGGCCATTGCGCGCCAGATGCAGAAGGAAGCGGAGCAGCAGGGCGCCGGCTACGTGCTGGAAGGCGACCTGCTGGCGCGCCAGCAGAAATACAAGGAGGCGGTGGCGCTGTACGAGAAAGCCTATGCCGCCGACCAGGCCGGCCCGATGGTGCTGGCGATCCACCGCACCCTGCTGGCGGCCGGCCTGCCGCGCGACGCCGACCAGCGCCTGGCGCAGCACCGCAAGGAACAGCCGGGCGACCTGGCGGCCGCCATGTACGCGGCCGAGCTGGCGCTGTCGCGGCGCCAGTTCAAGGCCGCGGTGCAGGACCTGGAGCTGGTGCTGCAGGCGGCGCCGGACAGCCCGGTGGCCCTCAACAACCTGGCCTGGGCCTATGGCGAACTGAAGGATCCGCGCGCCCTGGCCACGGCCGAGAAGGCGCTGAAGGCGGCGCCCGACAGCCCGGCCGTGCTGGACACCACCGGCTGGCTGCTGGTGGGCCAAGGCGACACCGCGCGCGCGCTGCCGCTCTTGAAACGCGCCGCTACCTTGCAGCCGGCCAATGCCGTGCTACGCTACCACCTGGCCGTGGCGTTCAACAAGGCTGGCGATAAGAAAGCCGCCAAGGCTGAATTGGAGAAACTGGTGGCAGCCGGCACCGCCTTCCCGCACCTGGACGATGCCATTGCCTTGCTCAAAGTCCTGAACGGCAGCTAAGCACGCATGAACGGCGATTTCAACTACGACCAAGCGTTCGCCCGCAATATCGGCTGGGTGACCGAAGCGGAACAGGCCGCCCTGCGCGGCAAGCGGGTCGCCATTGCCGGCGCCGGCGGGGTGGGCGGGGTGCACCTGATGACCCTGGTGCGCCTGGGCGTGGGTGCCTTCCACATTGCCGATTTCGACCGCTTCGACCTGCCCAACTTCAACCGCCAGGTGGGCGCCATGCAATCGACGCGCGGCCTGCCCAAGATCGAGGTGATGGCGCGCATGGCGCGCGACGTCAATCCCGAGCTCGACATCAAGCTGTTCCCGGACGGCATCAACGACGGCAACCTGGAAGCCTTTTTCGAGGGCGTCGACATCTATATTGATAGCCTCGACTTCTTCGCCTTCGAGATCCGGCAAAAGACTTTCGCCCTGTGCGCGCGGCGTGGCATCCCGGCCACCACGGTGGCGCCGCTGGGCATGGGCGCGGCCCTGCTGAACTTCCTGCCGGGCAAGATGACCTTCGAGGAGTATTTCGGCTGGGGCGATTTGCCGGAAGCCGACAAGGCGATCCGCTTCGTGGTCGGGCTGGCCCCGGCCGGCCTGCACCGGCCCTACCTGGTGGTGCCGTCCGCCGTCAATTTCGCCGAGCGGCGCGGCCCCTCCACCATCATGGCCTGCCAGCTGTGCGCCGGCATCGCCGCCACGGAGGCGCTGAAAATCCTGCTCGGGCGCGGCACGGTCCAGGCCGCGCCGCACGGCTTGCAGTTCGACGCCTACCGCAACAAGCTGGCCCGCACCTGGCGTCCGGGCGGGCACAAACATCCGATCCAGCGCCTGGCCATCATGCTTGGCAAGCGCGCCTTCGCCAAAATGGCCAAAGCCCCATGACTACCATCGAACAAATCCTCGACCTCGCGCGCTGGGCGCCCAGCGGCGACAACACCCAGGTCTGGCGTTTTGAATTGCTCGGGCCCGACCAGGTGGCCGTGCACTGCCACGACACGCGCGACCATGTGGTGTACGACCTGGACGGCCACCCGAGCCAGGTGGCGCATGGCGCCTTGCTGGAAACCCTGGCCATCGCCGCCAGCGCGCACGGCTTGCGCGCCGACGTGGCGCGCCGCCCTGGCCAGCCCGACACCCATCCCGTCTACGATGTGCGCCTGGTGCCGGATGCCGCCATCGCCCCCAGCCCCTTGCTGCCCGTCATCACCACGCGCAGCGTGCAGCGCCGCCCGCTCAGCACGCGCGCCCTGACGGCGCAGGAAAAGCAGGCGCTGGAAGCGGCGGTCGGCCCCGCCCACCAGGTGCAGTGGATCGAAGGCTTCGGCGGGCGCTGGGCGGCGGCGCGCCTGATGTTCAACAATGCCAAGCTGCGCCTGACCATGCCGGAAGCGTACGAGGTGCACCGCCGCATCATCGACTGGGGCAAGACGCACAGCAGCGACAAGGTGCCGGACCAGGCCCTGGGCGTGGACAACGGCACCCTGGCCCTGATGAAGTGGGCCATGGCCAGCTGGGAGCGCGTCAACACCATGAATACCCTGATGGGGACCTGGGCGCCGCGCCTGCAGATGGACCTGGTGCCCAGCCTGGCCTGCGGCGCCCACTTCGTGCTGCGCGCGCGCCAGGCCCCGGCCGGCATCGACGACTACGTGGCGGCCGGCCGCGCCACCCAGCGCTTCTGGCTGACCGCGGCCGCGCTCGGCCTGCAGCTGCAGCCGGAAATGACGCCGCTGATCTTTGGCCGCTATGTGCGCAACGAATTGCGCTTCACCCGCCTCGACGCGCTGCAGGAACGCGCGCGCCGCCTGTACGCGCAGCTGTGCCGGGTGACCGGGCCGGACCCCAGCACGGCCATGTTCATGGGCCGCCTGGGCGCGGGCAAGGCGCCCAGCGCGCGTTCGCTGCGCAAGCCGCTGGCTGAACTGATGAAGTAGAGCGGCGCCCTGTCGGTTTACTTTACAACAAGCTTGATATGACGCCCCGCAAGAAAATCCTCTTCATCGCCGAGGCGGTGACCCTGGCCCATGTCGGCCGTCCGCTGGCGCTGGCCGGCCGGCTCGACCCGGCGCACTACGCTGTCACGTTCGCCTGCGCCGCCGGCTACGATTTCTGTTTCCGCGACAGCAGCTTGCAGCGCCGCACCATCCACAGCATCCCCAGCGCGCAGTTCCTGCAGGCGCTGGCGGCCGGCCAGCCGGTATACGACGCGGCCACCCTGGCCGGCTATGTGGAGGAAGACTTGCGCCTGCTGCGCGAACTGCAGCCCGACGTGGTGGTGGGCGACTTCCGCCTTTCCCTGTCGATCAGCGCGCGCCTGGCCGGCGTGCCCTACGTGGCCCTGAACAACGCCTACTGGAGCCCCTACGTGCGGCAGCGCTACACGGTGCCCAGCCTGCCGCTCACGCGCTTCTTGCCGATCGCGCTGGCCAACGCCCTGTTTAATCTGGTGCGCCCGCTGGCCTTCGCCAGCCACACCATTCCGCTCAACAGGGTGCGGCGCCAGTATGGCTTGCCGTCGCTGGGCTGGGATTTGAACCGCGTCTACACCGACGCCGACTACACCCTGTATGCCGACGTGCCGCAACTGTTCCAGGCGCAGGGCATGCCGGCCCAGCACGCCTTCATCGGCCCGGTGCTGTGGTCGCCCCCTCTGCCGCTGCCGGACTGGTGGGCGCAGCTGCCCGCCGACCGCCCGCTGGTGTATGTCACCCTGGGCAGCTCGGGCCAGGCGGCCTTGCTGCCGGGCGTGCTGCAGGCCCTGGCGGATTTGCCAGTGACGGTGCTGGCGGCCACCGCCGGCAAGGTGGCGCTGGCGTCGCTGCCAGCCAACGCCTATGCGGCCGACTTCCTGCCGGGCGAGCAGGCGGCCGCGCGCGCTGCCCTGGTGCTGTGCAATGGCGGCAGCCCGACCAGCCACCAGGCCCTGGTGGCTGGGGTGCCGGTGCTGGGCCTGTGCGGCAACCTCGACCAGTTCCTGAATATGCAGGGCATCGAAGCGGTCGGCGCCGGCGCGCGCCTGCGCGCCGACCGCTTCGATGCGGCGGCCGTGCGGCAGGCGGTGCAGGCGCTGCTGGCGACGCCGCGGGCGGCGGTGGCGGCGCGCCAGGTGGCGCAGGATTTCGCGCGCTACGACGCGTTTCATTTATTTAGCAAGCTACTGTCGGAAATTCTTACAAAGCCCCCGGGGTAAACTTTTTCCCTACAAGGCATTAGCAACTAAATCATTGATTTGAAATGACTTTCATAGAGGTGGCATAACTATTGCTCATAGAAGTACGTGCCCGCTGCAATTGGCCGGTAAAGCAAAAATGGTCTGACAGCCTTACTCAACTCAGGAGTCATAACAATGAATATTTTCCGCAAACTGCTCCCGCTCGCTACTGCAGCTGGCCTGCTGTTCGCTGCATCGGCTGCGCAAGCAGACGTGATCACCCCATTCACCATCAAGGACGGCACCAATGTGCTGGCCACCAATGTGAACGTGCTGGACTGGAACCAGAACGGCAGCGGCCTGGCCAAGGGCATCGGCCCGTACGGCGCCCCGCTGTCGGTCGGCCAGAGCTTCCAGTTCCTGTACCAGGCTAACCTGGTGGCCACCGACGTCGACATCGACGGCCTCGATACCAGCTCGAACGGCGTGGCCAATCCAAGCGCCCAGTTCGAATTCACCATCGCCGCGAAAATGACCGAAGTGGTGAGCAGCGTGGTCGGCAACACCGCCAACTTCGTGTTGGGCGGCTCGCCAGCCACCAACAAGGTCGCGATTTACTTCGACACCGCGCGCAACGCCAACACTGCCACCGGCACCGGCTTTGACGACGGCATCATGGTTGCCCTGCTGACGATCGATTCCAACACCTCGGTATTCCAGCTGCTGTCTGGCACCAATGGCCAGGGTTCGGCCCGCCTGCACGCCGGTCTGCTGGCACCGGGCGACTTCATCGACGTCAACTACCTGGAAGGCATTTCGTCGCTGCTGTTCGGCATCGATTTCGAATCGAGCCTGAACTTCCCAGCCAACACCTCGACCACCACCGGTTTCCACCGCGACAGCTCGAGCAACAATGGCGACCCGTTCGGTACCTCGCTGGTGGCTGAGAACGACATCCTGTTCAAGGTTGACGGTTCCAACCGCTTCACCCGCGTGCCAGAGCCAGGCACCATGGTGCTGATGGGCCTGGGCCTGCTGGGTCTGGCTGGCCTGCGCCGCCGCAAAGCCTGATCGCTCCCGCGTAAAAAAAACCGCGCCACGGCGCGGTTTTTTTATGCCCGCGCTTTATGGCGGCGGCTTGAACATCTTGGCCACTTCGCGGATCACCATGCTGTGCGGGAACAGGCCGGCGAAGAAACGCTGCTTGTAGGTGCCCTTGATCGAGGCCACCACCGGGTCGCCCTTGGCCAGGCCGGCCAGCGAGGCTTTCACCACCTCGGCCGTGGTGCCGCGCGTGGTCAGGGCGCTGCTGTAAGCGCCGGCCTTGGCGTCGAACTCGGTGTCGGTCGGCCCCGGCACCAGGGTTTGCACCAGGATGCCGCGCTCCTTCCATTCGCCATGCAGGGCCTGGCTAAAGCTTTGCACGAAGGCCTTGGAGGCGGCATACACCGCCATGTACGGCACCGGCTGGTAGCTGGCCTGCGAGGAGACATTGATCACCGCGCTGCTCGGGTAGGACGCCAGGTCGGGCAGGAAGTGGTAGCACATCTCCACCACGGCGCGGTTGTTCACTTCCAGCATTTCGCGGTAGTCGTTCAGCTCCCAGTGCTCGAGCCGGTTCCAGCGCCCCATGCCGGCGATATTGCACAGCAGGCGGATGCGGATGCCGGCCTGCGCCAGCTGCTGCTTGACCAGCTCCACCGCGCCCGGCTGCGCCAGGTCGACGCGCACCACCTCGGCCTTCACGCCCAGTTCGTGCACCACGCGCGTGGCCAGTTCCTGCAGCCGCTCGGCGCGCCGCCCGACCAGCACCACGTTGACGCCGCTGCGCGCCAGTTCGAGCGCGAAGGCGGCGCCGATGCCGCCCGAGGCGCCGGTAACCAGCGCCCAGTGGCCGCGCAAGTCTGCAAGCTTGATCATGGTCGATTCCTTAATTGATGGGCTGCGCCACGATGTGCTGCGCCACGCGCAGGGCGTTGGCGGCGATGGTCAGGCTGGGATTGGTGCCGCCGCTGGATGGGAAGAACGAGGCGTCCACCACATACAGGTTGGACAGGCCGTGGGCGCGGTTGTTGGCGTCCAGCACGCTGCTGCCCGGATCGTCGCCGAAGCGGCAGGTGCCGCAGGCGTGGGCAATGCGCTGGTTGTTGTCGGCCTGTTTCACCAGGTCGTAGGCATAGGGCTTGAGCGCGTCCCGCATCAGGCGGCGCATGGCCGCGATGCGCGCCGCGTCGTGCGGCCGCACGCGGTAGTCTATGGCCAGGCGCGCGTCGCCCTCGGCCGGGGTGACGCGGTTGTCGGCATACGGCAAGTCTTCCAAGGTGCTGGCCAGCACCAGGCGCTGCTCGACGAACTGGCGCAGTACCGGCTGGAGCAAGGGCTGCGCCAGCTTGAACAGCGGCGCCAGCCAGGGCAGTGGACCTTGCCGGACGTCGTCGGCCATGGAGGCGGCCAGCACCGGCACCGGCGGCAGGCGGCCGAACGATTGCACCGAGCCCAGCTTCATGGCGCCGTGCTGGTAGAAGTCGTTGAAGCCGAATTCCTTCTGCCGGTTGTCAAAGCCGGCCGGCGTCTTCGGCTTGATCACGTACAGGTCGATGTGGTGGCGCATCAGGTTGCGCCCGACCAGGCCGGAATCGTTGGCCAGGCCGTGCGGCCAGTGCGGCGAGGCCGACTGCAGCAGCAGGCGCGGCGTCTCCAGCGCGCCGGCCGCCAGGAACACGCGCTTGCCGCGCAAGGTCAGGCGCTGGCCGCGCTGCTCGCAGACGACGCCGGTCACTGCGCTGCGCGTGGCGTCCAGGCGCAGCACTTCGCATTCATCCATCAGGGTGGCGCCGTGTTCGGCCAGCGCCGGCTGCAGGCAGATGCGGCCGGCGTCGTTCTTGCACTGGCGGTCGCACAGGTAACCCTGGCAGGCGCTGCAGCCGGGCACGAATTCGCACGCCAGCGGCACGCGGTAAGGGTGCAGGGCGCGCCCGGCGAAAAAGTCGAACAGTTCGCCCGCGGCCGGCGTCAGCGGCGGCGGCGTCTTGAAGTGGCTGGCCCAGCCGGCAGCGCCGCCGGCGCGCAGCGGGTCGGGCGTGCCGCGCACGCGGAACAGCGCTTCGGCCTGCGCGTAGAACGGTTCCAGTTCGGCGTAGCTGATGGGCCAGGCGGCCGGCAGGGCGGCGTCGGCCGCCTGCGGGTGCTGGGCGCGCGGGGCGAAGTCGGCCGGGAAGAAGCGTTCCAGCACCATGCCATACAGGGCGCTGGAACCGCCGCCGCCGCTGCCGATGAAGGGCACGAAATGCTGGGTGCGCGGGCCGGCATTGGTGCGCACGGTGTCGCTGTAGCGGCCGGCGCGCTGCAAGGTGGCGCGGTGTTCCGGCGCGGGTGCGGCTGGCGTCGGGAAGTGGCTTTCGGCATAGCTGTTGGCCAGCGTGCCGGGCTGCTGCGGCGAGCGGCCTTTTTCCAGGAACAGCACGCGCTGTCCGGCGCGCGCCAGGGCGTAGCCAAGGGGGGCGCCGCCCATGCCGGTGCCGATGATGATTGCGTCCCATTCCATCGGGCAAGCATATCACCGGCGGGTGCGAATTACCACCTGGCGCACGCAGCGTTCGGCCGCACCGGCGCTGGTCGGATGGCTGGCCTTGCCGTACAGCTGGCCCAGGCGCCGCACATAGGCGCGCGTTTCCTGGTAAGGCGGCACGCCGCCGTATTGCTCGACCGCGCCTTCGCCGGCGTTATAGGCGGCCGCCGCCAGGGTCACGTCGCCGTGGAAGCGCGCCAGCAGCCAGCGCAGGTAGGCCAGGCCGCCGCGCAGGTTTTGCTCGGCGTCGAAGGCGTCCCGCACGCAAAAGCGCAGCGCGGTGGTCGGGATCAGCTGCATCAGGCCGCGCGCATCCTTGGGCGAGACCGCGGTGCGGTTGAAGCCCGATTCGATGGCGATGATGGCCAGCGCCAGGGCCGGGTCGATCTCGTACTGCGGCGCCAGGCGGTCGACCAGGGCACGCAGCTGCGGCGTGGCGCCGTTGTAGTCGGGAACGGGCAGGGCGGTGTCGACTTGCAGCGCCGGCTCGGGCGCCATGCAGGCAGGCAGTTCGGCGCCGGGCGCGGCCGGCAGCAATTGCAGCATGCGCGCGCCGGCCGCATGGCCTTGTTCGGCAGCCAGGCTGAACAGGCGCCAGGCCTGGCCATCGTCGCGCGCCACGCCGCGCCCGTTGGCCAGCATCCAGCCCAGCGCATACTGGGCCTCGGCGGCGCCCAGGCGGGCGGCGCGGCAGTACAGCGCGGCAGCCTGGCCCATGTCCTGGGCCACGCCTTCGCCGTGCTCCAGGCGCTGGGCCTGGTCGAACAGGGTGGCGGCATTCTGCGCGCCGGCAGCGTGCGCCAGCAGGCTGGCCGCCACGGCGGCAAGGAGTCGCATGCGCGTTCCCCAACAAGCGTTGACCAGCCATTGTAGCGGGGCCGGCGTGGCAGGTGCTGCTGTTATGCGGCCGCTTGCTGCGGGTTTTTAGGCGACAAAAATGCCTTGTGGAACAGGTGGCGCGCCAGGCGCAGCGGCGGCATGCGCAGCCAGTTGCCGCGCACATAGAGCAGGAAGTCGGCCAGCCCGCTGCCGGCGCGGCGGCAGCTCGGGTGGTGCGGCAGCAGGGCGCGCAGGAACAGGCGGTCCATCAGGGCCAGCAGGGCGCGGTTGGGGCCGGCGCCCGCCATGGCGGCCACCACGGCGGGCGGCACCGGGGTGCCGAGCAGGGCGGCGCTGTAGCGCAGGCCATAGTACAGGAAGCGTTGCAGCTGCAGGGCGTGGGCACGCGCCGGCAGCGCCTCCCAGAAGCCGGGTTCGTGGGCGCCGAAATACTGCAGCAGCTGGTGCAAGTCCCACAGGTCGCGCAGGCCCTTGTCGAATTCGCCGTCGGCAAACAGGTGGGTGGCGCTGTGCAGCACCATGTCGGCCGGCGCCAGGATGGCGGCGTTGGGCGGCGCGTCGGGCCCGGCCAGCGGGCGCGCGGCGGCGCGCAGCTGGGCCGGGTCGGGGCGCTGGGCGGCGGTGCGCGGCAAGATGGCGTGGTGCACGTCGATGCTGTTCTGGCGGTGCACGTGGGTCATGGGCGGCAGCTCATGCATCCATTCGCGGTAATAGCGCTGGTCGTAGGCGTCCAGCTTGGTGCCGGCCCAGCCGTGCAGCATGAGCGCCGCTTCCACCTGCGCCAGGCTGGCTTCCGGCACCAGGATGTCGATGTCGGAAAACAGGCGGCCGGCCGCGGGCGGCAGGCCGGCGGCGGCATAGGCGCCGCCTTTCAGCAGCAGCAGCGGCAGGCCCAGCGGGGCGAGGGCGCGCCCGATCATGCGCATTTCCCAGTAGGCGGCCTGGCGGTGGCGGCGCGCCTGCACCGCGGCCCAGGACAATTGCTCGCGCGCCTGCGGCAGGGCCAGTTCCAGCTGGCCGTGCTGCGCCAGCCAGGCGTGCAGGGTGGCGCTCAGGTTGGCGCTCTCGGCCTGGCGCAGCAGGGTGTCCCAGGCGGCCGGCGCCAGCGCGGCGGCCTGCTGCGGCGCGCGCAGCACTTGCAGCAGCAGCGGCAGGCGTGCCGGCTCAGGCGAACGCATCGAGGCGGGCAAAGGTGTCCAGGGCTTCATCCAGCGCACTATAGCGGAAGCGGAAGCCGGCGGTATGGTCGATCAGGCGCCCGAGCGCATCGAAGCCCTCGGCGCCCAGCACGCTGTAGTTGAAGCTGTTGCCGGCCAGTTCCATGAAGGTGGCGGCGCGCGCCAGCGGCTCCAGCGTGGTGGCGGCGCCCGCCGCGTATTGCGGGAACACGATCCAGGCCGGCCGCGCGCTCTCATCGGCGCGGCGCACGGCGTCGCCCGGCGCACGCAGGTGGGCCACCGTGCCCTTCAGGGTGTCGTGCACCGGCGTGCTGAAGACCGCGTCCGGCAGGTAGTCGCGGATGATGCCGATGGAGGCGTTCTTCAGGCTGATGGGGCGCGGGTTGGGCACCAGCAAGCCGGTCGACAGCTCGACCAGGGTCAGTTCGTCCGACAGCAGGCGCCAGCCGCCCTTGCCGGCCAGGGCGGCGGTCAGGGTGCTCTTGCCGGAGCCGGGCGGGGCCGGCAGGATCACGGCGCGCCCCTGTCGCTCCAGCACCGCCGCGTGCACCATCAGGTAGCTGTGGGCGCGGTTCGAGATGCACCAGTTCATGCCGCCTTCCAGCAAGGGGTAGGCGTGCAGCTGCGGCATCGGCTGGAACATTTCATAGCCGTCGCACTGCAGGCGCACTTGCGGGCGCAGCCAGCGCCGCAGGTGGCGCGGGCGCACCAGGCGCAGGTGGAATTCGGCGAAGGCGTCGTCATCCAGCAGCGGGTAGTCGCCGTACAGGCGGCCGATGCCTTCCGTCACGTGCGCCAGGTCGGCCTGCAGGCGCATGGTGAAGCGGCCCGTGCGCAGGCGCAAGCCGGCGCCGGCCAGGCGCGCGTGCAGGGCGCCGGGCGCCAGGCTGGCAATGGTCAGCATGGTTCCACCAGATTGATCAGGCCCAGTTCGCTGAGCGCTTGCTGCACCTGCGGGTCGTCCCAGTCGGCGTCGCTCAGCGTGCCGTCGCGCACGGCGTGCAGCAAGTCCAGGGTGAGGCCATCCAGCAAGTGGGTGGCGCCCGTTACTTCGTTGTAGAGCACGCTTTGGCCGTCCCAGCTGCGGCTGCGCAGCGCCTGGCCTGGCAAAATACGCCAGCGCGTCAGATGCGGCCCCCGTGCCAGGTGCTGGCCAGGTAGTCTTTCACGTTGGAGACGTTCCAGGAGGGACCGCCGCCGTTCGGGATGTACTTGCCGTTATCGCGGATCGCCATCCAGATCTGGACCAGGGTCTGGTAATCCGGCACGGGCGACTTCTTGGCCATGAAGTTCAGGTAAGTGGCCACCATATAGGCGCCGAAGTTTTCCGGGTCGAAGCCTTTTTCCTTGTTGTCGAGCACATAGCGCAAGGTGGCGCGGTCTTCGCCCAGGTGGCGGTAGGGGCCGGTGGCGACAGTGACGAACAGGTCGCGGAAACGCACCGTGTCCGGATTCACCGGCCAGCCCTGGTGGCCCGGGGTGGTGTTGTTGGCGCCGCGCTGCTGCAGCGATTCCTTCCAGACGCCGGGCGAATTGCCGTCGCAGGTGGTGACGCGCGGATTGTGCGAGCCGTAGGTGATCGACTGGAAACCGGAAGGGGTGCTGCAGGCGCTGGCCGCCATGCCAGGCTGGCTGTGCACGGTCAGCAGCACGCCGGAGGCGGCGGCGCCAGCGCGCGTGAAGCGGCGGCGCTTGGCGCCATGGGCGCTCAGTTGCTGCTCTGGCTGTTGTTCGTTGGCCACTTGGTCATCCTTGGATAGTTGGTTGGGCAGCCGGCTGCCCGCGTTATTTAGTGATCAAGCAAGTATCGTTCCCGACACCAGTTGCATCGCTGAAATAGCTTAAAAATCAGCAGCTTAGCTGATCCGGCACGGGGGGCGGAGCCCCCCGCGTTTCAATGATAGCGTGAACTGTAAGAATTCTCGACATTGCTTCAGAAGAAGCTCTCCGGAATCACCAGGATGTCGCCCGGACGCATCGGAACATTGGCGGAAATATCGCCATCCTTGATCAGGTCGTTCAGGCGCACGGTGAATTGCTGCTGCTTGCCGTCGATGTTGCGGATGATGCTAGCCTTATTGCCTGCGGCAAACTCGGTGACGCCGCCGACCGCGATCATCACGTCCAGGATCGACATGTCGCGGCGGTAGGGCAGCGACTGCGGGCGGGCGGCCTGGCCGATCACGCGGATCTGCTCGCCGTAGGTGCCGACAAAGCCGGTCACGATCACGGTCACCACCGGCTGCTGGATGAACTTGGACAGGGCTTTCTCAATATCGCGCGCCAGTTCGGTCGAGGTCTTGCCGCTGGCGGGCAAGTCTTCCACCAGCGGGGTGGTGATTTTGCCGTCCGGGCGCACCGGCACCACTTGCGACACTTCCGGGTTGCGCCAGACGATGATGCTCAGGCTGTCGCCCGGGCCGATCAGGTAATCGCTTTGCGGCACGGCGCCGGCGTCCGAGGGGGCGCCGCTGCGGCTGGCGGCGCAGCCGCCCAAGCCCAACGCACCGAGGATGACGGCCCCCGCGGCGAGCAGTCGGATCAGCTTGGTGTGTGTGTTCAATTTATTCTCCTTGTTTGCTTTTTAGCATTGCCTGTTATACCACGACTCTTGCTTCCCTGTCCGGCATTATTTGGTGGCGCCACCCTGCGCGCCGCCTTGCTGCAACAGCTCGTGCACATGGCGCACCGGGATGGCGTAGCTGATGCCGGTCGGGGCGGTGATGGCGCTTTCCTTGGTGCCCTTGACCAGGGTCATATTGATGACCGCCAGCACATTGCCGGTTTCGGGATCATACACGGGGCTGCCGCTATTGGCGGGGTAGGCTGTACCGTCCAGCTGGTAGAGGGTGAACGCGGCGCCGCGTTGCAGGGTGGCCACGGCGCGCGGGTTCAGCCCGCGCGTGGTCGGGGTGGGCAGGATGGCCGGGGTCTGCGCCGACAGCAGGGCGCGGTGGGTGACCGGGTTCAGGCCGAGCTGGATGCCGAGCGGGTAGCCGGTGAAGGCCAGCTCGCGCCCCTCGTCCACCAGCTCGCTGCCCGCCAGGGTCAGGGCCGGCAGCGGCGCCCCTTTCAGGCGCAGGTGCACCAGGTCGTGCGCGCGGTCGATGGTCACCACCTCCGCTTCGCGGAACTCCAGCCTGTCGCCCTTGCCGGTGACGATGCCCAGGGTTTCCATGCGCTCGGAGTCGAGGGTGGTGATGGCGTGCGCATTGCTGACCACGGACAGGCCGTCGCCCACCACGAAGCCGGTGGCATGGAACACAATGGCCGGGCTGCGCGTGCGCAGGTGGGTGCCGATGCCGACCACGCTGGGTTTGACGGCGGCGATGGTGCGCGGCAGCGGCGCCGCCCCGGCCAGGGTGCCGGCGCACCACAGGCAGCCGGCCAGACAAAGTGAAATCAGCTTGCGCATGAAGCCTCCAAGGGACTGAATTGCCATAGGGAAATGTTAAATTCTGTTCGTCAGCAGAGCACAACAGGCATAAATTAATAGTAACAGGCGGCGCGTTCTGCTGTATGATAGAGATTAGATGTTATTTAGGCAATATTAGAAGTAGGCATTGCGGGAGTTTGCCTGCCAAAACATGGGATAAGTGATCGAAAATGGCAGAATTAATGTCCTTGCTGTTGAACTTCCTGAAGGCCATCGGGAAGTATCGCTGGTATGCAGTGGCAATTACCTGGGTGGTGGCCCTGGTCGGCTGGGCGGTGGTGTACCGCCTGCCCAATGATTACCAGGCGTCGGCCCGGGTCTATGTGGACACCCAGAGCATCCTGAAACCGCTGATGTCGGGCATGACCACCACGCCCAACGTGGAACAGCAGGTCATGTTCATGCGCCGCACCCTGATCAGCCGCCCGAATGTGGAGCGCGTGCTGCGCATGGTGGACCTGGATATCAAGGCCAAGGACAGCAAGGAGCACGAGCGCCAGGTCGATGAGCTGATGAGCGCGATCAAGGTGATCGGCACCGAGCGCGACGACATCTACACCATTTCCTACAACAATGAGAACCCCAAGCTGGGCAAGGACGTGGTGCAGTCGCTGCTGACCATCTTCGTCGAAGGCTCCTTCGGCGGCAAAAAGCAGGATTCGGAAAAAGCGGTCCAGTTCATCGACGACCAGATCAAGATGTACGAGGAACGCCTGGCCGCCGGCGAGAACGCGCTGAAGGAATTCAAGATCCAGAACATGGGCCTGCTGCCGCGCCAGGGCGCCGACTACACCTCGACCCTGTCCGACCTGTCCGACAAGCTGAACCAGGCGCGCCTGGAGCTGCTGGAAGCCGAGCAGGCGCGCAATGCCATCAAGCGCCAGATCGCCGGCGAGGACATGGCGCCGGCCGCCTCCGAGCCGCAGAACATCAGCAACCCGGAAATCGACGGCCGCATCGCGACCCTGGAAAAGCAGCTCGACAGCCTGCGCCTGCAATACACCGAAGAGCATCCGGACATCGTGGCCACCAAGCGCCTGGTGGCCTCGCTGCAGCAGCGCAAGAAAGAGGAAGCCAAGAAGCTGGCACGCAGCAACGACCCGGGCATGAACTACAGCCCGATGCTGCAGCAGATGAACGTCGCGCTGTCGGTGGAAGAAGCGCGCGTCGCTTCGCTCAAGGCGCGCGTGGGCGAGTACACCACGCGCATGGCGCGCATGCGCTCGCAAAGCACGCAGGCGCCGGAAGTCGAGGCGCAACTGGCGCAGCTGAACCGCGACTACGCGATCAACAAGGACAACTACGAGAAGCTGGTGCAGCGCCGCGAGTCGGCCAAGCTGTCGGGCGACCTGAGCTCGGCCACCGACATGATGAGCTTCCGCGTGATCGACCCGCCGATCGTGCCGCAGACCCCGGTCGGCCCGAACCGCATGCGCTTCTATTCGCTCGTGTTCGTGGCGGCCCTGATGGCCGGCCTGGGCGTGGCCTTCCTGATGAGCCAGATCCGTCCTACCTTCCTCAGCCAGCACAGCCTGCGCGAAGTCACCGGCGTGCCGATCCTTGGCAGCATCGGCATGAACTGGACCGAGCAGCAGAAGTCGTCGCGCCGCCGTCGCCTGTACGGCTTCGGCCTGGCGGTCGCCTCGCTGTTTACCGCATTTGCGGGCGTCATCACCGTTACCTTGCTGCGCGCCGGTTGAGCGGCGCCACACCCAGGGAGTTCTCTCGTGAGCATTATTGAAAAAGCTGCCAACCGCCTCGGGCAAGCGCGTCCCACCGACGCCGCAGAAGAGGCCACCAACCCGGTCGAGGCGTCTGCGCCCGCCGCTCCTGTAGCCGACGTGCCCGCTGCGCCCCAGGCCGCGGCCGCCCCGACGCCTGCTGCGCCGGCGCCGGCCGCGCCAGCGCCGGCGGCGCCCGCCGCGCCCGTGCTGGCCACGCTGATGGCGGCCCCGGGCGGCGACGCCAACCGCCGCACCACCCACACCGTGGAACTGGACCTGGCCCGCATGCATGAAGTCGGCCTGGTGACCGCCGCCGGCGGCCGCACCTCGCTGGTGGAAGACTTCCGTATCATCAAGCGCCCGCTGATCAAGCGCGCCTTCGCCGCCCGCAAGCCGGGCGACAACCCGGGCAACCTGATCATGATCACCAGCTCGCTGCCGGGCGAAGGCAAGACCTTCTGCTCGATCAACCTGGCCATGAGCATTGCCATGGAGCTGGACCACACCGTGCTGCTGGTGGACGCCGACGTGGCGCGCCCTTCGGTGCTGCGCACGCTCGGCATCCCGGCCCAGCGCGGCCTGATGGACATCCTGCTGGACGACAATGTGGACATGGCCGACGTCATGTTGCGCACCAACGTCAACACGCTGTCGATCCTGCCGGCCGGCACCAGCTCGCCGCGCGCCACCGAGCTGCTGGCCTCGCATTCCATGAAGAACCTGGTCAACGAGATCGCCAACCGCTACCCGGACCGTATCGTGATCTTCGATTCGCCGCCGCTGCTGCTGACCTCCGAGTCGCACGTGCTGGCCTCGAACATGGGCCAGATCGTGCTGGTGGTGGAGTCGGAACGCACCACCCAGCACGCCGTCAAGGAATCGCTGCGCCAGTTGGAAGGCTTGAGCAACGTGAATCTGATCTACAACAAGTCGCGCGAGTTCCCGGGCACCGAAACCTATGACTATCACTATGGTTAAACGCGGCGGGCTGGTCCTGCTGCCGCTGGTGGCGGGCTTGTGCGCAGCGTTCCCGGCCCAGGCGGCATGGGACTTCACGCCCTTGGCGGCGACCCGCCTCACCTGGTCGGACAATATCACGCTGGCGCAGGACGAGCGCGCCGAAAGCGGCTTCGTGATGGAGCTGGCGCCCGGCTTCCAGCTGGCCAACCGTTCGCAGCGCTTCGATGTCGACCTGACCTACACGCTGCGCCAGTACAAATACTTCGGCCACAAGCCGACCAATTCGCAGAGCCGCAGCCAGGACCTGAACGGCAACCTGAAGTCGCGCCTGATCGAGGACATGCTGTTCCTCGACGCCCAGGCCCAGGTGCACCAGCAGGCGGTATCGGCCTTCGGCCCGGTGGGCGGCAACGGCTATGTACGCGACAACCAGAACGAAGTGCGTTCGATGAGCATCAGCCCCTACCTGCGGCACCGCTTCGGCGCGTTTGCCAGCGGCGAGCTGCGCTATATGTACGACACGGTCAGCAGCGACAATATCGGTTACCGCCGCAGCGACGGCAATACCGTGCGCGCCAACCTGGTGAGCGGCCCGAGCTTCCGCCGCGTCGGCTGGAATGCCAGCGTGGTGCGCGCCGTGTATACGCAGGAAATCCCCGGCCCGAAAGGCGTCGAGGAGCAGAGCAGCAGCAGCAAGAACGCCAACCTGGGCCTGAGCTATGCGGCCACCTCCCAGCTCAGCGTGGGCGCGTTTGCCGGTTATGACGATTTCGATTTCAGCGGCCTGGGCGGCAAGCAGGGCGGGGCGGCGTACGGCGCCAATATCGAGTGGGTGCCGTCGGCGCGCACCTCGATCAGCGCCTCGGCCGGGCACCGCTTCTATGGCCCGAGCTACGGCCTGGCGCTCACGCACCGCAGCCGCAGCACGTCGTGGAATGTCACCTACAACGATACGGTGAGCAGCTCGCGCAACCAGTTCGTGCTGCCGCAGGCGCTCGACACGGCCGCCATGCTGGACAACCTGTTCCGCTCGCAGATCAGCGACCCGGTGATGCGGGCGGCGGCGGTGCAGGCGTATATCCGCGCCACCGGCCTGCCGCCGTCGCTGTCGACCAACATCAACTTCCTCAGCAACCGCTATTCGTTGCAGAAGCAGCTGAACGCGTCTTTCGGCTGGCAGGCGGCGCGCAGCACCGCCGTGCTGACCCTGAGCAAGGCGCGCCGCGAAATGCTGTCGAGCCAGGAGTTCGACAATGTCCTGCTGGGCAATACGTTGACCACCCTGAACGACAACACCGACCAGATCGGCGTGACGGCCACCTACAGCTACAAGCTGGGCCCGCGCAGCGTGGCCAGCGTGAGCGGCAGCGCCGTCAATGTCGAGTCGATCAGCACCGCCCAGCGCAGCAACTACCGCAACCTGCGCCTGTCCCTGACGCGCAGCTTCGGCGCCCGCGTCAACGGCACGCTGGAAGCGCGCCATGTGCGCGGTACGCGCGGCCTGGGAAGCGACCAATACACCGAAAATGCCGTGACCGCGACGCTGTCGGCGAAATTCTGAGGTAAGTCATGTATGAGAGCTATTATGGGCTGAGCGATAAGCCCTTCCGCCTGCGGCCCGACCCGCATTTCTTCTTCGGCAGCAAAGGCCACAAGCGGGCCATGGCCTACCTCGAGTACGGCCTGTCGCAGGGCGAGGGTTTCATCGTCATCACCGGCGAGGTGGGGGCCGGCAAGACCACCCTGGTGCGCAACCTGTTCAACCACATGGAATCGGAGCGCATCGTCACCTGCCACCTGGTGAACACCCACCTGAATTCGGACGATGTGCTGCGCGGCGTGGTGGGCGGTTTCGGCTTGCCGTGCGAAGACACGGCCAGCAAGACCACCCTGCTGGCGCGGCTGGAGGTTTTCCTGCGCCAGTGCGAGCAAGAAGGCAAGCGCGCGTTGCTGGTGGTTGACGAAGCGCAGAACCTGACGCCGAAAGTGGTGGAAGAATTGCGCATGCTGTCCAACTTCCAGACCGACGAGAAATCGCTGCTGCAGACCTTCCTGCTGGGCCAGCCGGAGTTCCGCCACACCCTGCACAGCCCCGGCATGTCGCAGCTGCGCCAGCGCGTGATCGCCACCTACCACCTGGGGCCGATGGACAGCGCCGAGAGCCAGGCCTATATCGAGCACCGCCTGCGCACGGTGGGCTGGAGCGGCAAGCCGCACCTGACGCCGGCCGCCTACGCTGCCGTGTTCGAGTACACCGGCGGCATCCCGCGCAAGACCAACCATTTGATGGACCGCCTGCTGCTGATGGGCTTCCTGGAAGAGATGACGGAATTCACCGACACCGATGTAGACACGGTGATCCGCGACATCCAGCAGGAATTCCAGGCGCCGCCGGTGGAAGCGGCCGTGGACGCGCCGGCCGCCAACGGCGCGGCGCAGCCGGGCTTCGAGCCGGAGCTGATGTTCGGCAGCCAGTACCCGGCGGTGCTGGACGAGCGCATGATGCGCGTCGAGAAATCCCTGACGTCGGTGTTGTCGATCCTGAAGAAGATCGTGCGTTCGCCGTCGTCCTACAACATCCACCAGGACAGCAACGAATGAGCACCTTCCGAATCCTGTGCGTCGTGGGCGCGCGCCCGAACTTCATGAAGATGGCGCCCATCATGGCCGCCTTCGCCCAGCTCAAGCCGCAAGTCGAGGCGTTGCTGGTGCACACCGGCCAGCACTACGACGTGGCCATGAACCACCAGTACTTCGAGGCGCTCGGCATCCCGAGCCCGGACATCAATCTGGAAGTCGGTTCCGGCAGCCACGCCCAGCAAACCGCCGAAGTGATGAAACGCTTCGAACCGGCCATGGATGAAGTGCAGCCGTCCGCCGTGCTGGTGGTGGGCGACGTCAATTCCACCATCGCCTGCGCGCTGGTGGCGGCCAAGAAGGGCGTGCCGGTGATCCACGTGGAAGCCGGCCTGCGCTCCTTCGACCGCGCCATGCCGGAGGAAATCAACCGCGTCCTGACCGACCAGCTGTCGGACCTGCTGTTTACCACCGAGGAGAGCGGCGCGGCCAACCTGGCCAAGGAAGGCATCGGCGCCGAGCGCGTGCACTTCGTCGGCAACGTCATGATCGACACCCTGCGCGCCAACCTGGCGCGCGCCATCCCGGCAGCCAAGATCGCGGCCGATGCCGGCCGTGCCGACTTCAAGGCCGGCAAGGGCGAGTACGCCGTGCTGACCCTGCACCGCCCGTCCAATGTGGACGACAAGGCCGTGCTGCAAGGCTTGCTGGAAACCGCGGCGAAAATCAGCGCGCAGACGCCGGTCATCTTCCCGGTCCACCCGCGCACCCGCGCCACCATCGAGAAGTTCGGCCTGAGCCACCTGCTGGACCGCCCGGAAGTGCTGCTGCTGCCGCCCATGGGCTACCACGAGATGCTGGGCCTGATGCAGGACGCGCGCGTGGTGCTGACCGATTCCGGCGGCATCCAGGAAGAGACCACCGCGCTGGGCACGCCCTGCATCACCCTGCGCAACAACACCGAGCGCCCGATCACGGTGGATGAGGGCACCAACACCATCGCCGGCAACGATCCGGCGGCCATCCTGGCGGCCTACGACGCGCTGCTGGCCGGCACCGGCAAGTCCGGCCGCATCCCGCATTACTGGGACGGCCGCGCCGCCGAGCGCATTGCCGCCATCGTGCTGGACTGGCTGAAAGCCCGGGGCTGAGACCATGGAGAAGCCGGTGCGCAATGCGATGACCATCGATGTGGAAGACTACTTCCAGGTGTCGGCCTTTGCGCCGCACATCAGCCGCGACAGCTGGCCTGAACGCGAGTGCCGGGTCGAGGCGAATATCGACCGCATCCTCGGCATCCTGGACGCGGGCAAGGCGCACGGCACCTTCTTCACCCTGGGCTGGATCGCCGAGCGCTATCCAGCCATGGTGCGCCGCATCGTGGCCGCGGGCCACGAGCTGGCCAGCCACGGCTACGGCCACCTGCGCGCGTCGGACCAGACGCGCGAGCAGTTCATGGACGATATTTCGAGCAGCAAGAAGATCCTGGAGGACCTGGGCGGCCAGGCGGTGCTGGGCTACCGCGCGCCGAGCTTCTCGATCGGTCCCGGCAACCTGTGGGCGCTGGATGCGCTGCAGGAGGCGGGCTACCGCTATTCGTCGTCGATCTATCCGATTGCGCACGACCATTACGGCATGCCGGATGCGCCGCGCTTTGCCTTCCATCCGAACGGGGCGCAGGGGCTGCTGGAGGTGCCGATTACGACGGTGCGCATCGGCCAGCGCAACCTGCCGGCGGGCGGCGGCGGGTATTTCCGCTTGCTGCCGTACGCGGTGTCGCGCGGCTTGATGCGGCGCGTGAACAAGCAGGACGGGCAGCCAGCCATCTTCTATTGCCATCCGTGGGAACTGGACCCGGGCCAGCCGCGCATGCAGGGCGTGGGGCTGAAGACGCGCTTCCGCCATTATGTGAACCTGGGCCGGATGGAGGCGCGGGTGCGCGCGCTGACGCGCGATTTCGCCTGGGACCGCATGGACCGCATTTTCCTGGGGCAGCCATGAGCTCGATTATTGAGGCGGCGGCGGAGCGCCGCGCAGCGCGCGCCAAGGCGGAGGCTGAGACGGCGACGGCGCTGGCAGTGGCGGCCGCCAACCCGGCACGGCAGGGTCAGACCCAAGGGTCAGACCCAGACACGCGGCCGGCGCAGGCCTCGGGTGTGGTGCAGCTGCTCGGCACCAACGCGGAGGAACGCGCCCGCTGGGACGCCTTCGTCCAGCAATGCCCGGA
This sequence comes from Pseudoduganella guangdongensis, assembly GCF_009857475.1. Lineage (GTDB taxonomy): Bacteria > Pseudomonadota > Gammaproteobacteria > Burkholderiales > Burkholderiaceae_D > Rugamonas > Rugamonas guangdongensis. The sequence continues at coordinate 38,121 of NZ_WWCJ01000026.1, forward strand.
CGCGACCTTCTTCCACCTGAGCGGCTGGCAGACCGTCATTGAAAAATGCTACGGCCACCCGACCTGGTTCTTCTACGTGGAAGAAAACGGCGTCATCACCGGCGTGCTGCCGCTGGCGCGCATGAAAAGCCGCATGTTCGGCCATTACCTGGCCTCGACGCCGTTCTGCGTCTACGGCGGCGTGGCCGCCACCACGGACAGCGCGCGCGCCCTGCTGGATAAAGCCGCCGAAGAACTGGCCGCCTCGCTCGGTGTCGGCCACCTGGAATACCGCAACTACGCGCCGGCCCACCCGGACGACCCGAAGTGGCAGACCAAGGACCTGTACTACACCTTCCGCAAGGCCATCAGCGCCGACGACGAAGAGAATATGAACGCCATCCCGCGCAAGCAGCGCGCGATGGTGCGCAAGGGCATCAAGCTGAACCTGCAGGGCGAAGTGGATGACAACGTCGACCGCTTCTTCACCTGCTACGCCACCAGCGTGCACCGCCTGGGCACCCCGGTCTTCGCCAAGAAGTACTTCGCCCTGCTGAAGGAAGTGTTCAAGGACGATTGCGAAGTACGCGTGATCGTGCAGGACGGCCAGCTGGTGGCCGGCGTGCTGAGTTTCTTCTTCCGCGACGAAGTGCTGCCTTACTACGGCGGCGGCATGGACCTGGCGCGCGAAGTGGCCGGCAATGACTTCATGTACTGGAACCTGATGCAGGCGTCGGCCGCCAAGGGTTACCGCGTATTCGATTTCGGCCGCAGCAAGAAGGGCACCGGCGCCTTCGACTTCAAGAAGAACTGGGGCTTCACCGCCCAGCCGCTGCCCTACGAATACCAGCTGTTCGCCGGCGACGCGCTGCCGGACGTGAACCCGCTGAACCCGAAGTTCCAGCTTTTCATCAAGGTCTGGAAGAAGCTGCCGCTGCCGCTGGCCAATCTGCTCGGCCCCCACATCGTCAAGCATTTGGGGTAAGCCGTGGAAGACCTGCTGCTACTCGTGCACCGCATGCCTTATCCGCCCAACAAGGGCGATAAGATCCGCTCCTGGCATTTGCTCAAGCATCTGGCGCAGCGCTACCGCGTGCACCTGGCCACCTTTGTCGACGACGCCGACGACTGGCAGCACGTGCCGGCGGTGCAGGCGGTGTGCGCCTCCAGCCATTTCGCGCCGCTGTCGCCGCGCGGCGCGCGCGTGCGCAGCCTGGGGGCCGTGCTGCGCAACCGTTCGCTGTCCTACGACTATTACCGCGACGCCGGCCTGCGCGCCTGGGTCGACAACACCATGCGCCAGCACGGCATCGAGCGCATCGTGGTGTTCTCCTCGCCCATGGCGCAGTATGCCGAGGCCTGGCCGCAGGCGCGCCGCATCGTCGATTTCTGCGACGTCGATTCCGACAAGTGGCGCCAGTACGCCGAGCGCAAGCCGTGGCCGGCCAGCATGATCTTCGACTACGAAGCCAAGCGCCTGCTGCGCTACGAGCGCCAGATTGCCGCCGGCTGCGACGCCTCGCTGTTCGTCTCGGCGCCGGAAGCGGAGCTGTTCCGCGGCCTGGCGCCGGAAAGCGTGGCGCGCATCGGCTGGTTCAGCAACGGCGTCGATACCGCCTATTTCGCGCCGGGCGACTACGCCAGCCCCTACGCCGCCGGCGAACTGCCGCTGGTGTTCTGCGGCGCCATGGACTACTGGCCCAATATCGACGCCGTGCAATGGTTCGCGGCCGAAGTGCTGCCGGCGCTGCGCGCGCGCCATCCGGCGGTGCGCTTCGTGATCGCCGGCGCCCGCCCGGCGCCGGAAGTGCAGGCCTTGGCCGCGCAGCCCGGCATTACCGTGACCGGCACCGTGCCCGACGTGCGCCCGTATGTGGCGCATGCGGCGCTGTCGGTGGCGCCGCTGCGCGTGGCGCGCGGCATCCAGAACAAGGTGCTGGAGGCGATGGCCATGGCGCAAGCCGTGCTGGTGACGCCGCAGGCGCTGGAAGGCATCGAGGCCGAACCCGGGCGCGACCTGCTGCTGGCCGCATCGGCCGCGCAATGGATCGAGGCCGCCGCCGCCGCGCTGGCCGGCCCGGCCGCCGCGCGCGCGCAATTGGGCCAGGCCGCCCGCCAGCGCGTGGAAGCGGCGTACAGCTGGGACGCCCGGCTGGCGCCGCTGGACCGCATGATTGAAACCCCGGCTGCGCGCAACGGCGCCGCAGCCCCTGCCCAGTGGACCACGGCATGAATACTGTTCCTACCCAAGACGGCCCGGTGACGGCGCCGGCCCCGGTGCCAGTGCTGGCCGGTATGCGCAATGCGCTGCTGGTGGCGCTGGTCATGCTGCTGCCGCTGCTGGTGTTCCATGACACGGCGCAGTCGATCGCGGCCATCTGGGAGCGTTCGGAAACCTTCGCCCACGGCTACCTGATCCTGCCGATCAGCCTGTGGCTGGTGTGGCGCCAGCGCGCCGAGCTGCAGCGGCTGCCGCTGCAGCCGTACTGGCCCGCCTTCCTGGCGCTGCTGGCCTGCGGCGCGGCCTGGCTGCTGGCCGAACTGGTGGAGGTGGCGATCGTGCGCCAGTACGCGCTGGCCGCCATGCTGCCGCTGTCGGTGCTGGCGGTGCTGGGCAAGCGCATCGCCTGGGCCCTGCTGTTCCCGCTGGCCTTCATCCTGTTCGCGGTGCCGGTGGGCGAGGGCCTGGTGCCGCCGCTGATCGACCTGACCGCCGACGTGACGGTGGATGCGCTGCGCCTGACCGGCATCCCGGTCCTGCGCGACGGTAACAACTTCTCCATCCCGAGCGGCAACTGGTCGGTGGTGGACGCCTGCAGCGGCTTGCGCTACCTGATTTCCTCGGTCACCCTGGGCGCCCTGTTCGCCTACCTGAGCTACCGCAGCACCTGGCGCCGCGCCGCCTTCGTGCTGGCCTCCATCATCGTGCCGCTGGCGGCCAACGGCGCGCGCGCCTACATGATCGTGATGATGGGTCACCTGAGCGGCATGACCATGGCGGTCGGCGTCGACCACCTGATTTACGGCTGGCTGTTCTTCGGCGTGGTGATGCTGCTGCTGTTCTGGATCGGCAGCTTCTGGCGCGAAGACCAGCGCGAAGCAGCCAAGGCGGTGGCCAATGTGCGCGCCGCGCAGCCGCTGGCCTGGCGCTCCCTGCTCGGCACTTCGGCCGTCGTGCTGCTGGCGCTGGTGGTCTGGCCGCTGCTGGCGGCGCGCGCCGAGCATGGCGCCGCCGCCGCGCCGCCGGTGCAGCTGGCGCTGTCCAGCAGCACCCCGACCGCGCCCGACTTCAGCAAATGGCAGCCATCCTTCGCCCCGGCCAGCAGCACCCTGCGCCAGAGCTTTGCCGGCCAGCCGCCGGTCGGCCTGGCAGTGCTCTACTACCGCGACGTGCCGGGCGGCGAGAAAATGATCAGCTCGACCAACCGCCTGGGCGAGGAAAAAGGCGAGCTGCGCGAAAACAGCGTGGCCCTGCGCGACGAGCGCATTGGCGCGCGCACCATGGCCGTGCGCGAGGCCATGCTGGGCGTGGAGGGCCGCCGCCTGCTGGTGTGGCAGTGGTACTGGATTAACGGCAACATGACCAGCAGCAACTACGTTGGCAAACTGTTACAGGTGAAAGAGAAATTGATCGGTGGCAGCGGCGATGGCGCGGCCGTGATGGTATTCTCGCCTTACGATGAAGACCCGGCAGCGGCGCGGGCCGCGATGCGTGCCTTCCTGGACAGCAATATCAAGCCCCTGGACCAGGCACTGGCCAGCAACCAGCGCCCCTGATCCCCAGCCATGAACGACATCCCACTCATCGTCCACCTGACGTATGCGCTAGATTTTGGCGGCATGGAAAACCTCATGGTGGAGCGCATCAACCGCATGCCGGCCGAGCGCTACCGCCACGCCATTGTCTGCCTGACGCGCGTCAATCCCGAATTCGTCAAGCGCATCAGCAAGCCGGGCGTGAGCGTGCATACCCTGGGCAAGCATCCCGGCCTGTCGCTGGCCACGCACGGCGTGCTATGGCGCCTGCTGCGCGAGCTGCAGCCGGCCGTGCTGCACAGCTATAACTTCTCGGCCATCGAATACGCGCCGACCGCGCTGCTGGCCGGGGTGCCGGTGCGCGTCAACGGCGCGCATGGGCGCGACCACACCGACCCGCACGGCACCAACCGCAAGCACAACTTCCTGCGCCGCATGATGCTGCCGTTTTACGACGTGTGCTACGCCAATTCGGCCGCCATGGAAGTGTGGAACCGCGAGGTGATCGGGGTGCCGGCGGCCAAGAGCCGCCTGCTGGCCAACGGCATCGACGCCGAGCGCTTCCGCGTGCGCGCCGAGGGCGAGGCGCGGCCCTTCTTCAACGAGGGCGAGATCGTGATCGGCACCGTGGGCCGGGTGCAGGACGTGAAGGACCACGCCACGCTGGTGGACGCCTTCCTGCTGCTGCGCGAGCAAGTGCCGCAGCTGCGCGAGCGCCTGCGCCTGGCCGTCATCGGCGACGGCCCGCTGCTGCAGTCGTTGCGCGACAAGGTGGCCGCCGCCGGCGCCGCCAGCGCGGTCTGGCTGCCCGGCGCGCGCAACGACGTGCCGGACATCCTGCGCAGCTTCGATGTCTTCGCCATGTCCTCGATTGCCGAGGGCACGCCCGGTTCCGCGCTGGAGGCCATGGCGTGCGGCCTGCCGGTGGTGGGCACGCGCGTGGGCGGCATACCGGAAGTGATTGAAAACGGCGTCACCGGCCAGCTGGTGCCGCCCTCCAATGCGGCGTCCATGGCGGCGGCGCTGAAACACTATGCGGAGGCGCCCGAACTCGCGCGCCGCCACGGCCGGGCGGGCCGCGACCGCGTGCTGCGCAAATACAGCATGCCGGCCATGGTGGCCGCCTACCAGGACATGTACGACAGCTTGTGCGAACGCAAGCTCAAAATCAGGAAGCCAGTACCATCATGTGCGGAATAACAGGGATCATGGATGCGCGCGGCGGGCGCGCGGTGGATGAGGCGCTGCTGCGCCGCATGAACGACACCCAGCACCATCGCGGGCCCGACGAGGGCGACACGTATATCGAACCGGGCATCGGCTTCGGCCACCGCCGGCTGTCGGTGATCGACATCGCGCAAGGCCAGCAGCCGCTCGGCAACGAGGACGGCAGCGTCATGGTCTGCTACAACGGCGAGATCTACAACTACCGCGAGCTGACGGCGGAGCTGAAAGCGCTGGGCCACACCTTCAAGACCAGGAGCGATACGGAAGTCATCGTGCACGCCTGGGAGCAGTGGGGCGAGGATTGCGTGCACCACTTCCGCGGCATGTTCGCCATCGGCCTGTGGGACCGCAACAAGCAGGTGATGTTCCTGGCGCGCGACCGCCTGGGCGTGAAGCCGCTGTACTACGCCATGACGCCGGACGGCTGGTTCGCCTTCAGCTCGGAACTGAAGGCGCTGCGCATGCATCCTTCGCTGCCGCGCGAGATCGACCCGCTGGCGGTGGAGGACTACTTCGCCTACGGCTACGTGCCGGAGCCGAAGACCATCTACAAGGGCGCGCTCAAGCTCTCGCCCGGCTTCCGCCTGACGCAGAAGGTCGGCGCGCCGCTGGCGCAGCCGGAGCAGTTCTGGGACGTGCCGTTCAAGCTGCACGACAAGATGACCGAGAGCGATGCCCAGGGCGAGCTGGTGGAGCGCCTGCGCGAAGCGGTGAAGATCCGCCTGGTGGCCGAAGTGCCGCTGGGCGCCTTCCTGTCGGGCGGCGTCGATTCCTCCGCCGTGGTGGCCATGATGGCCGGCCTGGACGAGGGCGCCGTGCACACCTGCTCGATCGCCTTCAAGGACAAGGCGTTCGACGAGTCGGAATACGCGCAGCAGGTGGCGCAGTTGTACAAGACCGACCACTTCGTGGAAACCGTCGATACCGACGACTACGGCCTGATCGACACCCTGGCCCACCTGTACGACGAACCCTATGCCGACAGCTCGGCCATCCCGACTTACCGCGTGTGCCAGCTGGCGCGCAAGCGCGTCACGGTGGCGCTGTCGGGCGACGGCGGCGACGAGAACCTGGCCGGCTACCGCCGCTACCGCTACGCGATGGCGGAGCAGAGCGTGCGCGGCCGCATTCCCGATTTCCTGCGCAAGCCGGTGTTCGGCACCCTGGGCCGGGTCTATCCGAAGGCCGACTGGGCGCCGCGCGTGTTCCGCGCCAAGACTACCTTCGAAGCGCTGTCGCGCGACCTGGTGGAGGGCTACTTCCACGGCGTGTCGATCATGTCGGACGCCATGCGCGCGCGCCTGTTCTCGGACAAGTTCCGCGCCGGCCTGCAGGGCTACAGCGCCATCGAAGTGATGCGCGGCCACGCGGCCAATTCGCCGACCGACGATCCGCTGTCGATGATCCAGTACCTGGACATGAAGACCTACCTGCCGGGCGACATCCTGACCAAGGTGGACCGCGCCTCGATGGCGCACGCGCTGGAAGTGCGGGTGCCGCTGCTGGACCACAAGCTGGTGGAGTGGATTTCCGGCCTGCCGCCGGAGATGAAGCTGAAAGGCAGCGAGGGCAAGTACATCTTCAAGAAATCGATGGAGAAGTACCTGCCGCACGACATCCTGTACCGCAAGAAGCAGGGCTTTGCCGTGCCGCTGGCGTCCTGGTTCCGCGGCCCGCTGCGCGAGCGCGTGCAGCAAGCCTTGCTGGGCCCGACCCTGGCCGACACCGGCATGTTCAACCAGGCCTTCCTGCGCGAAATCGTGGAGCAGCACCTGTCCGGCCGGCGCGACTACAGCGCGCCGATCTGGACCCTGCTGATGTTTGAAGCCTTCCTGAAAAAAGAGATGCAGGCATGAGTATCCGTATCCTGCACGTGCTGGACCATTCGATCCCGCTGCACAGCGGCTATACCTTCCGCACGCGCTCCATCCTGCAGGCCCAGCGCGCGCTGGGCTGGCAGACCTTCCACATCACCAGCCCGAAGCAGGGCGCCTGTGCCGCGCCGCGCGAAACCGTGGACGGCCTGGAGTTCTACCGCACCCCGGCCGCCAGCGGCCTGCTGTCCAAGCTGCCGGTGTTGAACCAGGTGGCCGTGATCGACGCGCTGGCGGCGCGCCTGCTGGAAGTGGCGAAGGAAGTGAAACCGGACGTGCTGCACGCCCATTCGCCGGCCCTGAACGCGGTGGCTGCGCTGCGCGTCGGCAAAAAGCTGGGCATCCCGGTGGTGTATGAGATCCGCGCCTTCTGGGAAGACGCAGCGGTAGACCACGGCACCAGCAAGGAGTGGGGCCTGCGCTACCGCCTGACGCGCGCCATGGAGACCTGGGCGCTGCAGCGCGTGGATGCCGCCACCACCATCTGCGAAGGCCTGCGCAGCGAGATCATCGGGCGCGGCATCCCGGCGCGCAAGATCGAAGTGATCCCGAACGCGGTCGATATCGGCGACTTCTCGGTCGGCGGCGCGCGCGACGAGGAGCTGGCCGCCACGCTGGGGCTGGAAGGCAAGACGGTGCTGGGCTTTATCGGCTCCTTCTATGCCTACGAAGGGCTGGACATCCTGCTCAACGCGCTGCCGCAGATGCTGGCGCAGCGCCCGGAGATCCGCGTGCTGCTGGTGGGCGGCGGGCCGCAGGATGCGGCGCTGCGGGCGCAGGCCAAGGCGCTCGGCATCGACGGCCAGGTGGTCTTCACCGGCCGCGTGCCGCACAGCGAAGTGCAGCGCTATTACAACCTGGTGGACGTGCTGTGCTACCCGCGCCATAAAATGCGCCTGACCGACCTGGTCACGCCATTGAAACCGCTGGAAGCCATGGCGCAGGGCCGCCTGATGGTGGCGTCCGACGTGGGCGGCCACAAGGAACTGATCGAAGACGGCCGCACCGGCGTGCTGTTCGCCGCCGGCGACGCGCAAGCCCTGTCGAAGCAGGTGCTGGCGCTGCTGGAAGCGCCGCACAAGTGGCAGGAATTCCGCCAGCTGGGGCGCCGCTTCGTCGAGCAGGAACGCAACTGGACTGCCAGCGTGGCGCGCTACCGCAGCGTCTACGGCAGCATCACGGAGAAGGCGCTGGCATGAACGCGCCGTTGCATGCCGCTGCCGCTGCGCCGCCATCCGCCGCGCCCGCATCCGCTGCGCAGGAAGTACACCGTATCGCGCTCGTAGGCCCGCTGCCGCCGCCTTCGGGCGGCATGGCCAACCAGGCTTTGCAGCTCTCCGGCCTGCTGCGCGAGGCCGGCATCGACGTCGATTTCGTGCAGACCAACGCCCCTTACCGCCCGGTCTGGGCCGGCCAGCTGCGCGGCGTGCGCGCGCTGTTCCGCATGCTGCCCTACCTGGTAGCGCTATGGCGTGCCGCCGGCCGCGTGCAGGTATTCCATGTGATGGCCAATTCCGGCTGGTCCTGGCACCTGTTCGCCGCACCCGCGATCTGGATTGCCCACCTGCGCGGCACGCCGGTAGTGGTGAACTACCGGGGCGGCGAGGCTGCCAATTTCCTCAAGCAGGCCGCCGCCTGGATGCGCCCCAGCCTGCGCCGCAGCGCCGCGCTGGCCGTGCCATCCGGCTTCCTGGCCCATGTCTTCGGCCAGCACGGCATCGCCTCGGTGATCGTGCCCAACATCATCAACCTGGAGCGCTTCAGCGCCGACGCCGCGCCGCGCGCGCCGGGCGGGCTGCGCTTGCTGGTGGCGCGCAACCTGGAAGACCTGTACGACAACGCCAGCGCCCTGCGCGCCTTCGCCCAGGTGCGCCAGTCCCACCCGGACGCGCAACTGACCGTGGCCGGTTCCGGCCCGCTGCGCAGCGAGCTGGAACAGCTGGCGCGCGATTTGGGCGTGGCCGACGCCGTGCGCTTCACCGGCCGCGTCGACACCACCGATATGCCGGCCTTGTACCGCGCTGCCGACATCATGCTGAACCCCAGCCTGATCGACAACATGCCCAACTCCGTGCTGGAAGCGCTGGCCAGCGGCACCCTGGTGGTCAGCACCAATGTCGGCGGCGTGCCGTATATTGTGGAAGACGGCGCCACCGCGCTGCTGGTGCCGCCCGCCAATCCGGCCGCCATGGCGCAGGCTGTGCTGCGCCTGGCCGCGGAACCGGCGCTGGCCGAGGCCTTGCGCAGCGCCGGCCGCGCCAGCGTCGCGCAATACGCATGGAATAGCATCAAACCGCGCCTGCTGGAAGTGTACGGCCAGGCGCTGGCAAGCAAAGGAGGGCGCCGCCCATGATTTACACCGCCCTGGTATCCGGCGTCCTGTTCCCGCTGCATGAAAAGCTCAAGAAGCACAGCAGCGTGGCGGTGCGCCGCCATATGGAGCAAACCCAATACTGGCCGCTGCCCAAGCTGCAGCAGCTGCAGCAGGAGCGCCTGCGCGCCTTGCTGCTGCACGCGCAGCAGCACGTGCCCTATTACCGCGACGCCTTCGCGCGCATCGGCTTCGACGCCGCGCGCGACTTCCAAGGCATTCCCGACCTGGTGCGCCTGCCGCTGCTGGACAAAGCCGTCATCCGCGCGAATATCGAGACCCTGAAAGCCGACAACGCGCAGAACCTGGTGCGCTACAACACCGGCGGTTCGACCGGCGCGCCGCTCACCTTCTACGTCGGCCGCCACCGCATCAGCCACGACGTGGCCGCCAAGTGGCGCGCCACGCGCTGGTGGAATGTCGATATCGGCGACCGTGAAATCGTGATCTGGGGCTCGTCGATCGAACTCAGCGCCCAGGACCGCGTGCGCATGGTGCGCGACACCCTGATGCGCACCGAACTGTTGTCGGCCTTTGCCACCACCGAAAGCGGGCTGGATGGCCACGTCGAGCGCATCCGCCAGCGCAAGCCGAAAATGCTGTTCGGCTACCCGACGGTGCTGGCGCGCATCGCCGCCCATGCCGAGGACAAGGGCATCCGCATGGACCACCTGGGCATCCGCGTCGCCTTCGTCACCTCCGAATGCCTGTACCAGCCGCAGCGCGAGCAGATCGAGCGCGTGTTCGGCTGCCCGGTGGCCAACGGCTACGGCGGGCGCGATGCCGGCTTTATCGCCCACCAGTGCCCGGCCGGCAAGCTGCACATCACCAGCGAAGACATTGTGATCGAAGTGCTGGACCCGGAAGGACGCCAGCTGCCGCCAGGCGAATCGGGCGAGATCGTGGTCACCCATCTGCAGTCGGGCGACTTTCCCTTCATCCGCTACCGCACCGGCGACGTCGGCGCACTGGATAGCGAGCCATGCAGCTGCGGCCGCACCCTGCCGGTGCTGAAGGAAATCCACGGCCGCACCACCGACTTCCTGATCAACCAGGACGGCACCCTGATCCACAGCGCCGCGCTGGCCTACATCATGCGCGACCTGCCGGAAGTGCGCGCCTTCAAAGTGATCCAGGAGACGCTGGACTGGACCCGCGTGCAGATCGTGTACGACGGCCAGTTCAACGAACGCGCGCGCCAGGGCATCGAGGCCGGCTTCCACGCCCGCATGGGCAAGGCGGTGAAGATCGATGTCGAGCTGGTGCCCGAAATCCTGCCCGAAAAGAGCGGCAAGTACCGCTATTGCGTAACCAAGCTGGAGACCCCATGGAACGCCCTGACCAAGTAAGACCGGAGGCGCCATGCGCGACATACTCGTTACGCTGATCGTTTTCGCTTCGCTGCCCTACATCTTCAAACGGCCCTTCTTCGGCGCCGTCATGTGGATCTGGATCAGCGTGATGAACCCGCACACCCAGGGCTGGGGCTTCGCGCAGAACATGCCGTTTGCCGCCATCATTGCCGGCACCACGGTGCTGTCGATGATGGCCAAGCCGAAGCAGATCAGCTTCCCCAACACCGGCCTGACCTGGCTGCTGATCGCCTTCACCGCCTGGATCGGCGTGACGACGGTGTTCGCGATCGGCCCGGAGGACCCGCTGCCTCTGCTGAACAAGGTGGTGAAAATCATGGGCATGACGATCGTCGTGTCGATGCTGGTGCGCACGCGCAAGGAGATCGAAATCCTGGTCTGGGTCGTGGTGATCTCGCTCGGCTACTACGGCGTGAAGGGCGGCCTGTTCACCGTGCGCAGCGGCGGCGCCTACCGCGTGTGGGGGCCGTCCGGCACCTTCATCGAGGGCAATAACGAGGTGGCGCTGGCGCTGATCATGGTGGTGCCGCTGATGCTCTACCTGGTGCCGCTGATCGCCAACAAATGGGGCAAGCGCGCCATGTGGGCGTCCGCCGGCCTGTGCGCGCTGGCCTCGCTGGGTTCCTACTCGCGCGGCGCGGCGCTGGCCATGGCCGCCATGTTGTCCTTCCTGTGGCTGAAAAGCCATAACAAGCTCAAACTCGGCGTGCTGCTGGTGATGATGGCGCCGCTGGCGCTGGTATTCATGCCCGAGCAGTGGCACAGCCGCATCGACACCATCAACAATTACGAGCAGGACGGATCGGCCATGGGCCGCATCAACGCCTGGATGATGGCGATTAACCTGGCGGCGGACCACCCGCTGACCGGCGGCGGCCTGCAGATCTACAACGCGGAGATCTTCTCGCGCTATGCGCCCAACCCGGAAGATATCCACGCCGCGCACAGCGTCTATTTCCAGGTACTCGGCGAGCACGGCTATGTCGGCCTGCTGCTGTACCTGGCCTTGTACTTCGTGGTCTGGCGCAACGGCACCTGGGTGATCAAGAACGCCGGCCGCCTGCCCGAACTGGAATGGGCGCCGCGCCTGGTGCGCATGCTGCAGGTCAGTATTGTCGGCTTCCTGGTCGGCGGCGCCTTCCTCAGCCTGGCCTATTTCGACGTGCCGTATTACATCATGGTGATCATGGTGGCGACCCGCCTGCTGGTGGAACGCACCCTGAGGGAACACGCCACGCAAAAAGTTCTGGCGCAGGAAAAGGAGGCCCATAGTGTGGCTTAAGCAGCAACTGGAGCGGGGCGCCTTGTCCCTGCTGTCTGGCGGCGGGCGGCGCGCCCCCACCATCCTGATCTATCACCGCATACTGCCGGAGCAGGACAAGCTGTTCCCGAGCGAAGTGCACCGCGCGCAGTTCGACCGCCAACTGGCCTGGCTCAAGACCCGTTTCAACGTGCTGCCCCTGCTCGACACGGTGCGGCTGGCGGCGGAAGGGCGGCTGCCGGCGCGCAGCGCCTGCATCACCTTCGACGATGGTTATGCCGACAACGCCGAAGTGGCGCTGCCAGTGCTGCAGAAGCACGGCCTGCACGCCAGCTTCTTCATCGCCACCGGCTTCCTCGACGGCGGCCGCATGTGGAACGATACCGTGATCGAATCGGTACGGCGCGCGCCGGTCGACGTGCTGGACGCGACCTCGCTGGGCCTGGGCCGCCATGCAGTGGGTAACTGGGAGCAGAAGCGCCAGGCGATCAGCGCGCTGATCGGCCAGCTCAAGTACCTGCCGATGGCGGAACGCCTGGAGCAGGTCGGCAAGGTGGCGCAGCTCTCGGGCGCCGTCCTGCCGCAAGACCTGATGATGACCACGGAGCAGCTGCGCAAGCTGCACACGGCCGGCATGGGCATTGGCGGCCACACCGTCAATCACCCGATCCTGGCGCGCCTGGACGGCGCCGAAGCGCGGCGCGAAATTGCGCAAGGCAAGGCGGCGCTGGAATCTGCCCTCGACGCGCCGGTGCGCGTGTTCGCCTACCCGAACGGCAAACCGGGCCAGGACTACCTGGCCGAGCATGTGGCCATGGTGCGCGAGCTGGGTTTCGAGGCTGCCGTCTCGACCTCCTGGGGCGCCAGCCGCGGCGCAACCGACTGGTTCCAGCTGCCGCGCTTTACGCCATGGGATGAAGGCATGGGCAAGTTCAGCCTGCGCATGGCGCGCAATATGCTGCAACCGGCGGCGCGCGTCTAACCGGGATCGTCGCCGTCGCCCCGGCGCAAGCGTGACAGCAGGGCGGCGGTCTGCTCGTTCAGCGGCAGGCCGTGGCGCCGCAGCAGCTGCACATGCAGCACCAGGTTTTCCAGCACCAGCTTGGCCGCCACCGCCAGCAATGTCAGGCGACGGTCCTCCTCGCTGAAGGACTCCAGGGCGTCCGCCATTTCGCACAGGTGGGTGGCCACCAGCTGGCGTAACTCCTGTTCATCAAAGGGCAGGTCGGCGAAATCGATCGGGTCTTCCTGCTCCACCTCATGCATCAACAGCTCGAGTTCCTGCGGGGTGATACCCATGCGTAGCTCCGGTCAAGCACATGAGGCCATTGTAGGCCAAAGCGCGCTAGAATGGCCCTTCCCATGGCCCAGATCATCTTCACCCAACAGTTGGCGCGCTTCCTGCCGGTTCCGACACTGGAGACGCAGGCGGCCACCTTGCGCGCCGCGCTGGACCAGGCCTTTGCCGCCAACCCGCGCCTGGGCGCCTATGTGCTGGACGAACAGGGCCGGCTGCGCGCCAATGTGGTGGTGTTCATCGACGGCCAGCGCAGCGCCCTCGAAGCGCCCGTGCGCGACGATTCCAAGATCTATGTGCTGCAAGCCTTATCCGGAGGATGACATGGCAGACCGCGCTTACCTTGCAACCCGCAAGGGCCTGTTCGAACTGGCCTACCGCAATGGCGAATGGAAGCTGGAAGAAGGCAAATCCTTCTTCGGCGATCCGGTGTCGATGGTACTGCACGACGCGCGCGACGGCGCCACCTATGCCTGCCTGAACCTGGGCCACTTCGGCGCCAAGCTGCACCGGCGCGATGCCGGCAGCGAAGACTGGACCGAAATCGCCGTGCCCACCTATCCTGCCAAGCCGGAAGGCAGCACCGATACCGTTGACTGGACGCTCAAGCAAATCTGGGTGCTGGAAGCGGGTGGCCCCGACCAGCCCGGCGTGCTGTGGGCCGGCACCTTTCCCGGCGGCCTGTTCCGCTCCAACGACCGCGGCGACAGCTGGCAACTGGTGGAGTCCTTGTGGAACGCGCCGGAACGCTTGCAATGGATGGGCGGCGGCTACGACGTGCCCGGCATCCACAGCATCTGCGTCGATCCGCGCGACAGCAATGCCGTGCTGGTGGCCGTATCGTGCGGCGGCGCCTGGCTGACGCAGGACGGTGGCGCCACCTGGCAGCTACGCGCCAGCGGCATGAAGGCACGCTATATGCCGCCCGAAATGCAGGACGCTGGTGCGATCCAGGACGCGCACCGCATCGTGCGCTGCGCTGCCGAGCCGGACGTGCTGTGGTGCCAGCACCATTGCGGCATCTGGCGCTCGCGCGACAACGCCCTATCGTGGGAAGAGGTGACCGCCCCGCTATCAAGCTTCGGCTTCGCCGTGGCCGTACACCCGCGCGACGGCAACACCGCCTGGTTCGCGCCTGCCGTGGCCGACCAGCAGCGCGTGCCGGTCGACGCCGCGCTGGCCGTCAACCGCAGCAGCGATGGCGGCGCCAGTTTCACCACCTTGCGCAGCGGCTTGCCGCAGGAGCACTGCTATGACCTGGTGTACCGCCACGGCCTGGCGGTGGCCGACGACGGCAAAACCCTGCTGATGGCCTCCACCACCGGCGGCGCCTGGCTCTCCACCAACGGCGGCGAGCACTGGCAAACCATTTCCACCACTTTGCCGCCGGTGTATGCGGTGCGCTTTAACGCAAATTAAGTGGCGTGATTGGAGCACTAAAGAATGGACACCGGTAAATTTCCGCAGACAATAGCAACCGTTCAAATTTTGACCACGACCGTTAAGCAATACGAAAAATCAAGGTAATCACGATGGTGACGCGTAGAGCAATATGTGCATTTCTGTTGTCATGCTTGTCGCCGGTGGGGTTGGCTGACTCCTGCCGAAAATCCTACAAGGACTCGTGTCTGCTACTCCAGAAGTTAGGTGAAATTGAAGAGGGAACCTTGCCCGAGCTTCCACATAAGCGCCCCAACTACGACGATCCAGAACCGTTAGGCGTCACTTTCTTCCGCACGCGCCTTGAAAACAGGAAGCTCGCAAACCTGACGCTCCCAAGAACATTTTTTGGTCGCTCAGAAGTCCGAAAAGTGTCTTTTGAAAATACAGACCTTTCTGAGTCAACTCTTTGTTGGAATGACTTTACGGGGGTCAATTTTAGTAAAGCCACGCTAGCGAATGCTGACTTACGTGCAACGACATTTGTCAAAGTGCGCTTTAATCAAGCAGACCTCAGGGGGGCTGATTTACGGCGCTCGTCCTTTGAAGCTTGCAGCTTCGTTGGTGCCGATTTTTCAGGTGCGATAGCGAATCGAGAACAGCAGGCCGATTTGACTTTATCTAAAAGGCAGTTCGCACAGGTTTCTTGGACAGATAACGATGGCGATGAACCTGGTGGTGGCTAACAATTGCGTTGCATCGCATCGCATCGCATTGCGTTGCGCTCCGTTCCGGTTGTGACCAAGAGCCGACCTACGCGAGCATTTGAGGAAGAAGAATGACGGAAGAAGAGTGTGTGAGGATTGCTGAAAATTATTTGTCGTCCCATACCATTGAGCATACGCGGCCTGGCCGAATTCAGAGAAAAGAAAATGCACGATGGGAAGCAGTTTTTCTCATTCCAGAGGCACGCGACCCTTCTTTAGCCGTTGTTGATCCTCCAGACGTGCGGGTATGGGTAACGCTTCGGAATGGCGAAGTCGAATGGATTCACCAAATGTAAGTCGCAGCAATGTGGCCGGTTCAATCGGCCAGAAGCAAACTGAATAATGAATCACGAAATCACACTTAACATTCGATACGACATTCCCGAAGGCGAATGGAAGCTAATTTCAGAAGTCTATCGGAGCATGGATGGTTGGCTGGGAGCTGACGACCTGCCACGATGGTTTGGCAATGAAGACGATGCGAAATATATCTGGGCGTCTGTAGAACCTGGCGGGGTCCAGTTCGGTGGCAAGATGGAGGCTGCGTTGTGGACTTCATGGCTTACGGTGCTCTGCGCCAAACTATCGCTTGCCCTTGGTCGAGAAATCCACGACGCAGAAATTTAGTTGGCTGCGTACGGCCATAACCCGACGTTCGGGTAATTACGAAAAGAGCTTTGATTTACCTACAGCCGCAAAATGAGCAACATAACTAAGCCTTTCAGCCGAGCTACCAGTCGCAGAATAGGGATCGTTCACTCGTGCCTTGGGGGTGTGCTGCTTTTCTGCGCCGCATACTTTACATACTCCAGTTCAGACCTCGCGTTGCGCGGGTCACGAGCGAATGGAATATTGCTTAGTAAGAATCCTGCAATCGTAAGCTTTCGTACTCCCTCAGGTGCGAATATATCTTTCGTGCAGAACATGGGTGGGCAAAGCCTTTCCGAAAAGGTCGGGCATGTAATTGAAGTTGTGTATCACCCCGAGGATCCTGAAGATGCCGTCGTGAGTGAGCTCTTATGGAGCTGGCCGGTTCTGCTGTGGGTCCTTTCCGCCTTTTTCGGAGTTTCTGGTTTCCTGATACTGACTCAGAGAATGGTCGTTGGGCCGTTGAAAAAGAGTTTCCTCAACGCTGGATGAGCGCGCGAAGTAGCGTAACCGGCCAGAAGCTGCCCACCGAAACATCGGAAATTCGAGGAACAACTAGTGTTGAACGACCTTGAAAAAAAGAAGATTGAAAACGCGGTCGGAGCCTTCGTCGCAAAGCGTCGTCCGCCCGCCCACATTCGAAAAGAAGTTGACCTTGATTTCAGGATTGCAGGGCAGAGCATAGAAATTTTTGAGATTCGCCCCGTTTGGCAAGGGATTGGAGAAACGCATGAAATCCCTATCGCGAAAGCGACGTTTGTCAGAACGCGCGGCGTTTGGCAATTGTATTGGCAGCGCAGAGACCTGAAGTGGCACAGTTATGAGCCGTTGCCGGCGGTGCCATCAATTGAAGATGTCATTGCCGAGATTGACGCTGATCCGTGGGCCTGCTTCTGGGGATAAATCAGCACCACATCAGTGTGCGCTGACCCGGCCGAGTTCGGCCAATACCTGCCGTTCGTTCAAAGCGCGCATGGCAGATGTACGGAATGGGGAGTATTTTTTCGGGGCCCCGTCTATTTCCGTCTAAATCGCGACAGTCAAGTCTAATCGGGGCTAGGAAAGCGGGGGGATCCGGTTTCGTGGACCGAAATCGCCCCGGCAAGGAAATTATTAGCCCGATCTAGACGCTGCGCCGCTTGCCATTAGACCGCGTTAGACTTCTCGATCAGGGCTTTAGACTGGCTAGACTGCGCTCGCTATCGCGCATTCTGTAGTTACAAGCTCGTATCCAAAAGTCGTTCCCCGGAAAGCGCAACCAAAGGAAACGCCACGCGTTACGTCCTTTGGCATGGCGGTTCGCAAACCGCGAAGGTGTCAGATGTGCGCCATCATCGGAAACGATCTTATCGCCTATCACTTTGGCAAATTCGGTGGTGCCGCAATAGCTGGTGCGAAGGGCTGTACCTTCGGGGAGGAAAACATTCTTCCATTGGAACCCGCGCATTGCATGGCCTCGCTCGCGCAGCGCCATCCGTTCCATTTCCATTGCTAGCCAACGATTCACGAGATCGGTAACAAAGGCGTCCAGCTTGACGCCAGGCCTCGCATCCATCAGGTACAAATCGAGTTTCAAATAGTCAGTCACGGGCAGGTAGACTGCTTGCTTCGCATCGTAATCCATGATTCAGCCCCCTCGAAAATGGTCTAAAACTTGGATCGCGGAACGGAAAAATGGTTCACTTTAGATTTTGGCCCTGATATTTTGGATTGAACTAGACCGAGCCTGAGAATTCATGGATATGTTTAGACACCGGCCGCTAATTTTTATTCCGGGTTAGACCAAAACGGCGCGGAATAGACCGAATTGGACAGGGGGTGTTTTCAAGATACCAGGCGGGTATATTCACGACGGGGGAGTTCGATAACATACGCGAGGGTCCGAATTGGGGCGGAAGCGGCCAGTCACCTGGCAGATCCCATCAGGCGGCGCAACACCAACTCTGGCTATACGCCGTAATACGCAAGGAACATCTCGACCGTGGTAGTGAGGACCGCCTCCTGCTCCACCGGCGTCAGAGGCGCCTTGCCCATGGCCACTTGCGGCCACAGCGCGAAACTCTTGAGCTGTCCTTGCAGCACGTGCGACATGAAGGCCGGGTCGCCCGCCTTCAGCACCTTGTCCTCCTGCGCCGCGCGCAGGAACGTCGCGACACCTTCTTCCTTCTTGCCCAGCTTGGCCAGCATATCGCCGGCGCGCTGCGGTGAGTGGATGGCTTCGGCGATGGCGACGCGCACCAGGTCGAGGAAGTAGTCGTCGCGCAGCATTGCCATTTTCTGGCGCATCAATTCCATCAGCTGCGGCTTGAGCGGCTGTCCCTGGCGGTAGCTGATGGCGTTCAGCACCGCGCTGCATTCCCAGAGTTCCTGCAGGATGTGCTCGAACAAGTCGTCCTTGCTCGGGAAGTGGTTATACACCGTGCGCTTGGAGACGCCGGCGGCGGCGGCGATGCGGTCCATGCTGGTGGCGTCGAAGCCACGTGCGCGGAACTCGGCGATAGCGGCCGTGGTGATGGCGGCGCGTTTGCGGTCGGTGAGTTTGTCGGGAAGGTTCATGACTAATATTTTACACCGGGTAGTTTACTTTCTTCAAAACAGAAACTACACTGTGTAGTGTTATGAAAAAACTGACCCTGCTGATTGGAGCGCTCCTGACCATGACTTGTCTCGTCTACGCGGCCGATAACCGCCCTGCATTCCAGAACGAAGCACCGCGCCAGCAGCCGGGCTTCCTGAAGACGCTGAAGATTTTCTGGGACTTCACGTTCAACAAACCGGCTAACACAGTGCCCGCGCATGTTCTTCCGGTGCGAGCACTCACTCAAGCGCAATTGCTTGCTGCGCCTGATAATACCCTGTACCGCCTGGGCCATTCCACCATCCTGCTCAAGCTGAATGGCGAGTTTTGGCTGACCGACCCGGTCTTTTCCAAGCGCGCCTCGCCGGTGCAGTGGGCCGGTCCGGCGCGCTTCCATGCGCCTCCGATCAGCATTGCCGAGCTGCCGCCGATCAAGGGCGTGATCCTGTCGCATAACCACTACGACCACCTCGACTACGACGCGGTGCGCGCGCTGGCGGCCAAGACGGAATTCTTCCTGGCGCCGCTGGGCGTGGGCGATACGCTGGTGTCGTGGGGCGTGCCGGCGGACAAAGTGCGCCAGCTGGGCTGGTGGGAATCGGTTTCCGCGGGCAGCCTGAAGCTGACCGCCACCCCCGCCCAGCATTTTTCCGGCCGCGGCCTGTTCGACAGCAATAAGACGCTGTGGGCGTCGTGGGTGATCGAAAGCGGCGACCTGCGTGTGTTCTTCTCGGGCGATACCGGCTATTTCAAAGGCTTCAAGGAGATTGGCGACAAGTTTGGCCCATTCGACCTGACCCTGATGGAAACCGGCGCCTATGATCCCAAATGGCCGGATATCCACATGCTGCCACGCGAAACCTTGCAAGCGCACATCGACTTGCGCGGCAAAGTGATGCTGCCGATCCATAACGGCACGTTCGACCTGGCCATGCACAGCTGGGATGATCCCTTCGAGCAAATCACCGCGTTGGCGGCAGCACGCCGCCAAACCCTGGCCACGCCGGAGATTGGAGCCCCCCTGTCCATTGCCAACCCCCAAGCGACTGGCGCCTGGTGGCGTCCCGAGGAAAGGAAAGACCATGCAACCGTATCAGCACTTTCTCAAAATGTGGCGGCGCCCTGATGTTCGGCCACTCCCAGTGCGGCAGATGCCACAGCCCGCGCCCGCAAGCAATGCGACCACAGGCAATTTGAGTTAATTACTAGCAATAATTGTATATGGTAAAGTTGGTATTTCCTATTTGCTAACTTCACCATGAAACTAAACACCTTAGTGCCCATATTGCTGGGCTTGACCTGCGTGCCTGCTGTTGCCGGTGAGGCTGGCGGGATGGCGGAAGAGGGACCTGGCGTGGCACGCATAGTTCCGTCACCTGCGCCACCGGTTCAACGCAAGCCGGCCCTGGTAAATTTCGCTTCTTGCAACAAGCCAATCTGGCCGAAGCAAGCCTTGCGCGAAGAGCAGACGGGCACAGTGACACTGCGGTTCCTGATCGGTGTCGACGGTGCTGTGCAGGATTCCCAGGTGGTGCTCACCAGTGGATATCCCCTGCTGGACTTCGCAGCGCTGGAGGGAATCGAGCGTTGCCGCTTCAAGCCTGCCACGCTGAACGGCGTGCCGCAATCGGGGTGGCAGCGGATGCAGTATGTATGGACGTTTGATAGCGATCCGAAAGAAGATGGCCCTATCCTGGCGGGCTTGCAGGCTGGCATCGAACAACGGAAGGCCGAAGCGCGCTTCCAAATGGCCATGTACCAGCTAAAAGGTGGAAACAGCCTGATCGCCAAAGACGGCGAAGCCGCGTTGAAGGCGCTTCTCCCGCTTGCCGAAGATGGCATGGCGGCGGCGCAGGAAGCGCTGAGCGTCGCCTACCTGACGGGTAACGGGACCGCACGTGACCCAGTATTGGCTGCCCAATGGTTGCGCAAAGCCGCAGAACGTAACTTTTCGAGCGCGCAGTTTTCCCTGGCCCGCCTGTTGCAAACAGGGGAGGGCGTGCAGCGCAATGACAAGGAGGCGTTCGAATGGTACGCCAAGGCCGGGCGCGGCGGCATCCAGCACGCTTATCTGGCGATGGCGGAAATCATGTTGGATTCGGGCGATGCCGCGACAACGGCGCGTGCCGTCGACTGGTTGCAAAAAATGACGATGCCAGCGGCGCACTATCTGCTGGGCGAGCGGTATGAACTGGGCCGGGGCGTGGCCCAGGACTTGGTGCGAGCCAAACAACTGTATCGCCAGGCGGATCAAAGCGGCAATGTAAAGGCGCGCCACGCGCTCGTGCGGCTGGGTGAACCCTTGGCGCCATAAGGGGCTGGTGGTAAAGTGGGTGAAGTTATTTTAATGACAATCTCAATGAAATCCATAAAAGTCTTGCCGGCCTTGCTGGCCAGTCTCGCCGCCGTTCCCGTTCACGCGCAATCGGACGTGGGCCGCCTGGACCAGTCGGCGCAAAAACAGCTCTATGTTGACCTGAAGTCGTGCGCCAAGCCGATCTGGCCCAAGGAGTCGCTGCGGCGCGAGGAAACCGGCAAGGTGACCCTGGAGTACTTGGTCGGCCTGGATGGCAAGGTGCTGGAATCGAAGGTGCTGAAATCGAGCGGCTTCCCTTTGCTCGACCTGGCGGCGCAAGACGGCCTGGCCAAATGCCAGTTCTCACTGCCCAGCAGTATCGGGCGCAGCGAGCCGACACGTACGCGGATGCAGTACGTGTGGACCCTGGACGGCAATGGACCGACCCCGGCGCAGAGGCTGGCCGAATGGCAGCGCTATGTGGCCGAGGCGGTGCAGGGGAATGCGGAGTCGCAGGCGCGCGCGGGCATGGGCTACCTGTACGGCCAGCCGCCGATCGAGAAAAATCCGGCGGAAGGGCTGCGCTGGCTGCGTGCGGCTGCCGAGCAGGGGAATGCGCGCGGCATGGTGGCGCTGGCGCACGAGTTGCAGACCGGGGTCAATACTGCGCGCGATGCGCAGCAGGCATTGGACTGGTTGGAGCAGGCAGCGGCCCAGGGGGCGGATTACGCGGAATTCGGCCTGGCCATGGCCTTGATGGGGCCGTCAAGCGTGCGGCCGGACGAGGCCAGGGCGCGCACTTTGCTGGAGCGGGTGCTGGCCGGCGGTAACAAGGCGGCCAAGATGCCGCTGGCATTCCTGATGCTGAAGGAAGCCGGCGGCAACAGTCCCGAAGGCGTGCGCCTGATGCAGGAGGCAGCGGATGAGCATGACCGCGTCGCGCAGTTCATGCTGGCGCAGGCGCATGAAAAGGGCGAGCAGGTTGTGCTGGACCGGGCCAAGGCGCTGGCGCTGTACGAGCGCGCGGCGGCGGCGGGCATGCTGGAGGCGAAGCGCGCGCTGGCGCGGCTTAAGCAGCAGGAAGCGAAGTAATCAGGCTTCGACGTTGATCAGCTTGCCGATCGTCTGGCCCAGGGTGTTGAGCGTGGGTGGCTTCGGCAGGACGTCGGCGGGCACGCGCTGCTCGATGGCGCGGTCCAGACGGGGCGAGGCCAGGGTAGGTGTGGCGGCGGCTTGGGCGCGGTTGCGCTCGACTTCGGTGCGGCTGAGTTCTTGCTGGTTGCGTTCCAGGGCGGCGCGGCTTTCGTTCAGGCGATCTTCGTCCTGCGCGACCTGGTCGCGCCCTTGCTGGACCTTGCGTTCGGCGAAGGCCACGGCGTTCTGCAGAGAGTTGATGGAATTCAGCGAAACCACGAATCTACCCTTAGATGCAACCTTTCAGTAAGGCACCAACCTTAGATTAGGCCAAAATGGGCTTGAATGCTAGAGTTTAATGCGTTTTTGATAATTCCTTCGCGTTAAACACCTGTTTATGCGACTGAGCATGCAGGATGGCCTGGCTCCAGTTAGTGCTATGGTCCAGGGGGCGGCAGCGTCTTGAGGAAGCGTAAATGGTGGCGCGGCAGCCTTAAAAGCGGTAGGCGAGCGATAGCTCCCAGCTGCGCCCAAACAGGGGGCGGGCGTTGATGGGGCCGCTGCCGCCGGTGGTCAGGCGGGAATTGCCTTCGGTCAGGCCCAGCTCGTTGGTGACGTTGCTGGCGCTGAGGCGGACTTCGACCTGGTCGCCAAAGGTGTACAGCGCGCCCAGGTCGAGCGTTGTGTAGGCGGGCAGGTATTGGACGTTGGCCTGGTCGGCCCAGCGCTGGCTGACGTGGGTGTAGGCGCCGTACAACTTGAGCGCCTGCTGCGCTCCAAGCGGTATGCGGTAGGCCGGCGTGAAGCGGTATTGCAGCTTGGGCTGGCGCTGCACCTGCTTGCCGGCGGTGGCGGGATTGTCCTTGTATTTGGAATCCTGCCAGTTGCCGCTCAGGGCCAGCGACAGGTCGCGCAGCGGGCGCAGTGCCAGTTCGACTTCCACGCCGTCGCCCCGGGAGCCGAAGACTGAATGCAGGATGCTGCCGTTGGCCAGGATCTGCTGGAAGGCGATGCCTTGGAAGGCGGTGTGGAAGTAGTTGATATAAGCGCTGGCCAAGTGGCCGGCAGTCTTGAAGCCCGCTTCATATTGCCTGACCCGCGGCATCGGCAGGACGTTGCGGTCATCGACCCTGGCCTGGCTGCCGGCATTGCGCAGGTCATCAAACGAGACAAAGGTGCGGCCCATATTGGCGCGCGCGAACACGCTGGCATCCTTGGCCAGCTTGTAGCTGCCGCCGATGGTGAAGCTGTTGGCGGCATCGCTGCGGCGCAGTGCGGTGTTGGCGCCGGTGGGCATCGAGGTATTGTTGTTGTAGACCGTCAGCGGGTTGTTGTCGGTGTCGCCGCGCCGCAGGGCGGAAATGGTGGCGTCCAGCTTCTGCCGTTCGCGGCGCACGCCGCCATCGAGCGTGGTGCGTGCGTTGACCTTCCATTCGTTGGCGATGAACAGGGCGGTGCGGCGGCCGTCGTACGCAGCGAGCGGCGCGTAGAACACGCTGCCATCCTTCCCCTTGTTGGCGACGATGACGCCGTTATCGAGCTTAACGTTGATCAGGCGCGCATTCGGCACTGCTGTCATCAGGTGGCTGCTGCCGAGGTGCCACATATCATCCGAGGAGAAGTCGGCAAAGTAGGCGCCCAGGGTCAGGGTGTGGTCCTTCGCCCATTCGTTGCGGATACGCAGTTCGTCGGTGAAGGACTTCAACTTTTTCTGCACGGCCCACAGGCCGGCCTGCAGCACTTGCTGGTCGGCGGCGACGGGCGAGTCATCCAGGTAGCTCGCGGTGGCGACGGTGCCGCCGTGGGTGGCCAGCGCAGCGGCGTTGTAGGCCGACATGGTTTGCGGGTTATTGCCGGTGAACATGGCAATGGTGTCCAGGTCGCCGTTGAAGTGGTTGAATTTGTTGGAGACCGTCCAGCCGCCCAAGGTCTTAGCGATATCCATGCCCAGCACGCTGGCTTGCAGGCCACGGCCGTCGCCGAGGTCGTAGTGCAGGGTGGCGCCGGGCGCAGCTTCCACCGTAAAGCGGCGCATCTCGGTGCTCATCAGGGTGCCTGTGAGCGGGTCGAAGCCGGGGAAGGCGGAGATGTTGCGGCCTGCATTGCTGGAGATCAGCGGCACGCCGGTGTAGAAGGCGTTCTTGTCGTCGGTGCGGCGCAGGTAGAAGCTGGCTTCGCCTTGCTCCAGCCTGCGGGTCAGGGTGGCGCTGAACTGCCCGCCATCGTCCGCCGGAAAGCCGGCGTCGCGCACGCCATAGGTCTTGCGATAGAAACCGCCGATGGTGGCATACCAGCCATCGGCAATTTTGCCGCCGTAGAACAGGTCAAGGCGGCGCAATGCGCCGGTGCCGGTGGTGACGCGCACCGAACCCTCCGGTATGTTGCCGCCCTTCTTCAGGATGAAGTTCATGGTGGCGCCGGGCTGGCCGCTGGAGAAGATGGTGCTCGGGCCGCCGCGCAGCACTTCCACCCGTTCGATGCTGTCATCCAGGCGGAAGGCGGAGGAGCCCTCGAAGAAGGCGAGGGTGGGCACCGGGTAGAGCGGGCTGCCCTGCATCTGCACCGACACAAAGGGCGAATCGGAGCCGGACGGGAAACCGCGCACATGGATGTTGGCGCCGGACTGGCCGCCGGTCGATTCGGCGAAGGCGCCCGGCACCAGCTTCATGACGTCGGCGGTGCTGAACGGTGCCGCTTGCTTGAGCTGTTCTTCGGAGGCGGTGCTGATGGAGAAGGCGGAATCGAGCTTGCGTGCGCCGTGTGCCGAGGCCACGCCGGTGACCACGACTTGCGCCAGCTCCTGCTCGACTTGCGGCTCGGTGGCCCCGGCTTCGCTGGCCAGGGCCAGCGCGGCGATAGAGAGGGAGGAGCACTGGAACTTGCGCTGGGTTTTCAAGTTTGCCTCCCCTTTCGGTCTTGTGCCGCTCCGCCCAGTTTAGCGCCCTCTGCCTCCGTGATAAATCGTTTTTATTCCGCCAGCGGCAGGATGGCCTGGCGGTACGGTGTTGCCTCGTGCTCCACATGCCAGTTGGCCCACAGGCGGTGGCGCGCGCGGCCGTCGGCTGCGCGGTCGGGCTCCAGGCTCAGGTAGTTGCGCGCGCCGATATAGCGGTGCGAGGTGCCGGGGAATTTGTACATGGCGGTCGTGATGCCGCCTTCCAGCTCCTCCACCCTGTCGCCCACGTGTTCCAGGTAGAACAGGGCCATGGCGGGCGGTGGCGGGTGCACCACGCCGGACGAGGTCAGCTGGTGGATCGTGATCGGCTTGCCCTGGTAATGCTTCTGGCGCGACTCGATGGCGCCGATGGCCGCCACGTGCACGTCGCCGGACAGGATGGTGACGCGGCCGCCGGTCTGTTGCGACCATTCCTGCAGGCGGTGGATCAGGCGCAGGCGCTCCCATTGGTGGGTGCGACTGAGCCAGTGGTCTTTCAGGTCGTCTTCCAGCTCCTGCTGGCCGGGCAGGGCGCACAGCAGCATTTCCAGGGTGCTGAAGTCCGGGTGTACGACCGGAATGCTGGACATGATCAGCAGGTGCTTGCAATCGTGCTGCGCGTCGAGCCAGCGGTAGGCGGCGTCCCACGCCTCGGCGCCCATCACCTGGTCCGGCGTGCGTTCGCTGCGCAGGTCCAGTACCAGCAGGCCGTAGTCGCCGATGCGGGCGGCTTTGCTGAAGCCGGGCTGCAGCGGCAGGCGCAGGGGCAGCTCGTCTTGCGTGGCGCTGTGCTGCTGGAACAGCAGGAAGTAATCGCGAGCCACCTGGTAGATCATCTCGAAGACGGGCGATTGCTGGAAGGCGGGCGGGTAGGACCCCCAGCCGTCGATGATGTCGTGATCGTCCCACATCATCACCGTCGGGACCGATGCCAGCATGCGCGCGATGTGCTGGTAGGACCAGACCTTCAGGTAATTGGCGAAGAAGAAGTCGTCGATCTCGGTCTGCAGCGTTTTGCTGACCGGCTTTTTGGCCAGCTTCTTGTCGTTCGGCGCGGCGGCCCAGTCGCGCAGGGCGGTGGTGGTCCACATGGCGTCGCTGTACACCTGGTCGCCGCCCATCAGCAGCAGGTGGTAGGGGCGCTGCGCGTGGTTGGCGTGCATCTTGTTCCATACCGGGTCCTGCGGGATGTCCTTCATCTTCTTGTAGTCAGAGAAGCCGTTGCAGGAGGTGTAGGCGCAGGTGGGGGCGTTGTCGCGGGCGGGGACGGTAAAGCTGTGCACCTGGCCGTCGATGCTGTACGCCACTTGCAGGTCGCGTGTGGCGTGCTGCTCGATGCAGATCAGCCAGTTGTCGGCGTGGTGCACGCTGCGTTTGTGCAGGCGGGTGCGCAGGCGGCGCGTTGTCACTTCCAGCGGGCGCGCGGCGCTGGCGGCGGAGGGGAGGACGGTGGCCTGGAAGGTGGGCTGGGTGTCGCCAGTCCAGACGACCAGGGCGCTGACGGTCCATTTGCCGTCGGCGCATCCGCAGAATTTCAGGATGGGGCCAAGCACGACTGCCAAATTGCTCTCCTTGCAATATTGATAAATATCGCATGGTACATGAGGTTGGTGGTTTGGCGTACGGACGGAGTCTGTGGACGGTCGTAGGCTGTGACTAACGTTTCGTTGTCACAGGGAGGCTGTCATGGGGAAGTACTTTTTGGCTTGGCTGTTGGGCGTGCCGGGGATTGTGTTGCTGTTGATTTGGCTGTTCTTCCGTTAAACCGGTGAACCGGTGCCTGACCCACAGGGTCAGGCACCTTCCTGCGCTTACATATTGCGGCGGTATTGGCCGCCGACTTCGAACAAGGCGGTCGTGATCTGGCCCAAGGAGCAGACGCGGGCGGCGTCCATCAGCTTGGCGAACACGTTTTCGTTGTCGATGGCGGCTTTCTGCAGCGCGGCCAGGGCAGCTGGCGCGGCGTCGGCGTTGCGGGCGTGGAAGTCGGCCAGGCGGGTCAACTGCGATTGCTTCTCGTCGTCGGTGGAACGGGCCAGTTCAATGGTGGCCGGGGCTTCCGAACCTTTCGGGTTGCGGAAGGTGTTGACGCCGATGATCGGCAGTGTGCCGTCGTGCTTCTGGTGCTCGTACAGCAGCGATTCTTCCTGGATCTTGCCGCGCTGGTAGCCGGTCTCCATCGCGCCCAGCACGCCGCCGCGTTCGGCGATGCGCTCGAATTCCTGCAGCACGGCTTCCTCTACCAGGTCGGTCAGCTCTTCGATGATGAAGGCGCCCTGGTTCGGGTTCTCGTTCTTCGCCAGGCCCCATTCGCGGTTGATGATCAGCTGGATCGCCAGTGCGCGGCGGACGGATTCGTCGGTTGGCGTGGTGATCGCCTCATCGTAGGCGTTGGTGTGCAGCGAGTTGCAGTTGTCGTAGATCGCGATCAGCGCCTGCAGCGTGGTGCGGATGTCGTTGAAGTCGATTTCCTGCGCGTGCAGCGAGCGGCCGGAAGTCTGGATGTGGTACTTCAGCTTCTGCGAGCGGTCGTTGGCGCCGTACTTCTCCTTCATGGTCACGGCCCAGATGCGGCGCGCCACGCGGCCCAACACCGTGTATTCCG
Source organism: Pseudoduganella guangdongensis (assembly GCF_009857475.1). GTDB lineage: Bacteria > Pseudomonadota > Gammaproteobacteria > Burkholderiales > Burkholderiaceae_D > Rugamonas > Rugamonas guangdongensis. The sequence continues at coordinate 65,602 of NZ_WWCJ01000026.1, forward strand.
GGTCCATGCCGTTGGAGAAGAAGAACGACAGGTTCGGTGCGAAATCGTCGATGTGCATGCCGCGCGCCAGGTAGGCTTCAACAAAAGTGAAGCCGTTGGACAGCGTGAAGGCCAGCTGCGAGATCGGGTTCGCGCCCGCTTCCGCGATGTGGTAGCCGGAGATCGACACCGAGTAGAAGTTGCGCACCTGGTGGTGCACGAAGTACTCCTGGATGTCGCCCATCACCTTCAGCGAGAACTCGGTCGAGAAGATGCAGGTGTTCTGGCCCTGGTCTTCCTTCAGGATGTCGGCCTGCACGGTGCCGCGCACGTTCATCAGCACCCAGTCCTTGATCTTCTGGTACTCGTCTTCCGACGGCTGGCGCTTGTTCTCTTCCACGAACTTGGCGATCTGCTGGTCGATGGCGGTGTTCATGAACATCGCCAGGATGGCAGGGGCGGGGCCGTTGATGGTCATCGAGACCGAGGTGCTCGGGTTGCACAGGTCGAAGCCGTCGTACAGCACCTTCATATCGTCCAGGGTCGCGATGGAGACGCCGGAGTTGCCGATCTTGCCGTAGATGTCCGGGCGGATGGCCGGGTCGGCGCCGTACAGGGTGACCGAGTCGAAGGCGGTCGACAGGCGTTTGGCGTCCATGCCGGTGGAGACCAGCTTGAAGCGGCGGTTGGTGCGGAAGGCGTCGCCTTCGCCGGCGAACATGCGGGTCGGGTCTTCGCCTTCACGCTTGAAGGCGAACACGCCGGCGGTGAACGGGTAGGAGCCCGGCACGTTTTCCAGCATCAGCCAGCGCAGCAGCTCGCCGTGGTCCTCGTACTTCGGCAGCGAGACCTTGCGGATCTTGGTGCCGGACAGGGTGTGCTGCACCAGGCCGGTGCGGATTTCCTTGTCGCGGATTTTCACCACGTACTCGTCGCCGGCGTAGGCGGCCTGCATGTCCGGCCATTGGGCCAGCAGCTTCTTGGCCGCGCCGTCCATGGCGTGGTCACGCTCGGTGATCAGGTCGTCGAAGTCGGCCGATTTGCCGGCGGCGGCGAACATGCGCTTGGATTCCTGCAGTTGCTGGCGTTCGCGCGCCAGCTTGGCTTGCGCATAGGTCTTCTTGTGGTAGCCGCGCACGGTGTCCGAGATCTCGGCCAGGTAGCGCGCGCGCGCCGGCGGCACGATCACGTTCTTGCCGGAGCTGAAGCGCACGTCCATCGGCGCCAGTACGCCCGGCTTGGTGGTCAGGCCCTTCTCGGCCAGCTTGGGCAGCAGGCCCTGGTACAGCGCGGTCACGCCGTCGTCGTTGAAGCGCGATGCCTGGGTGCCGAAGACCGGCATTTCTTCCGGACGCTTGCTCCACATTTCGCGGTTGCGCTGGTACTGCTTGGCCACGTCGCGCAGCGCATCCTGCGCGCCCTTGCGGTCGAATTTGTTGATCGCGATGAAGTCGGCGAAGTCCAGCATGTCGATCTTTTCCAGCTGCGAGGCGGCGCCGAATTCCGGCGTCATCACGTACATGGACACGTCGACGTGCGGCACGATCGCCGCGTCGCCCTGGCCGATGCCGGAGGTTTCCACGATCACCAGGTCGAAGCCCGCCACTTTGCAGGCGGCGATCACATCCGGCAGGGCCTGCGAGATTTCGGAGCCGGCTTCGCGCGTCGCCAGGGAGCGCATGAAGACGCGGGTCTTGCCGTTCCACGGGTTGATCGCGTTCATGCGGATACGGTCGCCCAGCAGCGCGCCGCCGGATTTGCGGCGCGACGGGTCGATCGAGATCACGGCGATGTTCAGCGCGTCGCCCTGGTCCAGGCGGATGCGGCGGATCAGTTCATCGGTCAGCGAGGACTTGCCGGCGCCGCCGGTGCCGGTGATGCCCAGCGTTGGCGCGGTCTTGGTCTTGGTGGCGGCCACCAGCTCGGCGCGCAGCTTGTCGGAGGCCTTGCCGTTTTCCAGCGCGGTGATCAGCTGGGCCAGCGGGCGGTGGCGCGATTCGATATCGCCGTCGCGCAGCACGTCCAGCTGGCTCGGGGAATAGGTGGACAGGTCGATGTCGCATTGCTGCACCATCCACTGGATCATGCCGACCAGGCCCATACGCTGGCCGTCTTCCGGCGAGAAGATGCGGGTCACGCCGTAGTCGTGCAGGTCGGCGATTTCGCTCGGCACGATCACGCCGCCGCCGCCGCCGAATACCTTGATGTGCGAGCCGCCGCGCTGGCGCAGCAGGTCGATCATGTATTTGAAGTATTCGACGTGGCCGCCCTGGTAGGAGGAGATGGCGATGCCTTGCACGTCTTCGGTCAGGGCCGCGGTCACCACTTCGTCCACCGAGCGGTTGTGGCCCAGGTGGATCACCTCGGCGCCCTGCGATTGCAGGATGCGGCGCATGATGTTGATGGAGGCGTCGTGGCCGTCAAACAGGGACGCGGCGGTGACAAAGCGGACTTTGTTCGCGGTCTTGGCCTGCTCCGGCTCAGCGGACAGTTTCTTGGCGTTGGCGATGTCGTTCATGTTGTGTGTTCCTTGGAACAGGGGATTTTTGATTATATGACGTTTACGTTAACGTCAAGTCAAGCGATTCTTAGACCCGGTAAACCCGGGTCAGACCCAAGGGTCTGACCCTTGGGTCCGACCCCGCCGTACCGGGTTTCAGGCAGCATGCGCGTGAGCGGCGCCCTTAAAGGCCGCCACCATCTTCGCTTTGTTAGCCTGATACTCCGCCACCGCCTTCTCCTTCACATGGCCAAAGCCACGGATCTTCTCCGGCAAGGTAGCGATAGCGATGGCCTGCTCATGGTTGGCCGCCGACAGTCCGCCCAGCAGCTCAGCAATCACCGCACGGAATTCGACAATCAGCGCACGTTCCATCTTACGCTCCCCGGTATAACCGAAGATATCGAAAGCACCACCGCGCAGCCCCTTGAACTTGGCCAGCAAAGTGAACGCCTTCCACATCCACGAACCATACTCCGCCTTCACCAGGTGGCCCTTAGCATCCTTCTTCGCCAGCAGCGGCGGCGCCAGGTTGAACTTGAGCGAGAAATCGCCCTCGAACTGGGACTTCAGCTGCTCCACGAAGCGGCCATCCGTGTACAGGCGCGCCACCTCATATTCATCTTTATAGGACATCAGCTTGAACAGCGACTTGGCCACCGCCATCGACAGTTTGTTGCCCAGGCCCAGCGCCGTCTCCTTCGCCCGCACTTCCGCCACCAGCGTCTCGTAGGAAGCCGCATAGGCGGCATCCTGGTAAGCGGTCAGGAACTCCACCCGCTTCTTGATCACGTTCTCCAGCGACTGTGGCATCTGCACCACGACCGCCTGGGTCGGAGTCGCGGTTTTCTCCACGCGCTTGAAGTCCACCGCCGCGCGGCGGCCCCACAGGAAGGAGCGCTTGTTCGACTCCACCGCCACGCCATTCAGCTCGATCGCGCGCAGCAGCGCCGCCTCGCTCAGCGGGATGCGGCCCTTCTGGAAAGCGTAGCCCAGCATGAACAGGTTGGATGCAATCGAATCGCCCATCAGCGCCGTCGCCAGCTTGGTGGCGTTGATAAAGTCCACCGCCTGCGCGCCGCCGACCGACTCGGTGATCAGCGCCTCCACGCTTTCAGCCGGGTACTGCCAGTCCGGGTTCTGCGCGAAGGTGCCCGGCGGCTGCTCGTGCTGGTTGACGATGGCGAAGGTGCGGCCCGGACGCATTTTCGACACCGCGTCATAGGCGCCCGACGTCAGCATGTCGCAGCCCAGGACCAGGTCCGCCTCGCCGGTGGCAATGCGCTGCGCGCGCAGGTGGCCCGGGGTCTTGGCGACCTTCACGTGCGACGTCACCGAGCCGTTCTTCTGCGACATGCCGGTCATATCCAGCACCGACGCGCCTTTGCCTTCCAGGTGCGCCGCCATGCCCATCAGCGCGCCGACGGTAATCACGCCGGTGCCGCCGATACCATTGATCAGGATGTTGTACGGCTGCTCAATGCTTGGCAGGACCGGCGCCGGGATATCGCCCCAGTCGTCGGTCTTGGCGGTGCCGGTCTTGGTCTTCTTCAGCGTGCCGCCTTCGACCGTCACGAAGGACGGGCAGAAGCCTTTGGTGCAGCTATAGTCCTTGTTGCAGGACGACTGGTCGATGGTGCGCTTGCGGCCAAACTCGGTTTCCTTCGGCAGGATCGAGACGCAGTTGGACTGGATGCCGCAATCGCCGCAGCCTTCGCACACGGCTTCGTTGATGACCATGCGCTTGGCCGGGTCGGCGAACTCGCCCTTCTTGCGGCGGCGGCGCTTCTCGGCGGCGCAGGTCTGGTCGTAAATGATGACGCTGCAGCCAGGCAGTTCGCGCAGCTCGCGCTGCACGGCGTCCATCTCCTTGCGGTCGTGCAGGGAGACGATGGCCGGCAGGGCCGAACGGTCGGTGTAGCGCGACAGGTCTTCGGTCACCAGCGCGATGCGCTTGATGCCTTCCGCCGCCATCTGTTGCGCGATCATCGGCACCGACACGGTGCCGTCCACCGGCTGGCCGCCGGTCATCGCCACGGCGTCGTTGTACAGGATCTTGTAGGTGATGTTCACCTTGGCCGCCACGGCAGCGCGGATCGCCAGGTAGCCCGAATGGAAGTAAGTGCCGTCGCCCAGATTCTGGAACACGTGCGGCACTTTGCTGAAGGCCGCCTGGCCGATCCACGGCGTGCCTTCGCCGCCCATATGGGTGGTCAGCTTGTTCATCTCCGGATAGATCGAGGTCGCCATCACGTGGCAGCCGATGCCGGCCAGTGCGAAGGAGCCTTCCGGCACCTTGGTCGAGGTGTTGTGCGGGCAGCCGGAGCAATAGAAGGCGGGACGGAAGGGCGTTTCGATCGCCTTCTGCAGCACCGCATCCTTCGCCTCCAGGAAGGCCAGGCGCGCCTTGATCTGGTCCTGGATATTGGTGTCGGCGATATAGCGCGCAACACGGCGCGCGATCACGCGCGCCACCTGCGCCACCGAGAAGTCAGCCTTCGGCGGCAGCAGCCATTCGCCGCGCGGCGCCACCCACTCGCCCTTGTCGTCGAACTTGCCGATGATGTGCGGGCGCACGTCGTCGCGCCAGTTGTACAGCTGCTCCTTCAACTGGTACTCGACGAACTGGCGCTTCTCCTCCACCACCAGGATTTCGTCCAGCCCCTGCGCGAATTCGCGCACCGAATCCGGCTCCAGCGGCCACGGCATGGACACCTTGAACAGGCGCAGGCCGACTTTCGCCGCCATGGCCTCGTCGATGCCCAGTTCCTCCAGCGCCTCCAGCACATCCAGGTAGGACTTGCCGGACGCGATGATGCCCAGCTTGGCGTCCTTGGAATCGATGGTGGTGTGATTCAGCTTGTTTTCGCGGGCATACGCCAGGGCTGCGTAGATCTTGTAGTCCTGCATCAGCGCTTCCTGGCTGCGCGCCTGCTGGCCCAGCGGCATCGAGGACAGGCGGGCATTCAGGCCGCCTTCCGGCATCACGAAGTCCTGCGGGATTTTGGTCTCGACGCGGAACGGATCGGCATCGATCGACGCGCTCGACTCCACCGTGTCGGCCAGCGCCTTGAAGGCCACCGCGCAACCGGAGAAGCGCGACATGGCCCAGCCATGGATGCCGAGGTCGATGTATTCCTGCACATTGCATGGATACAGCACCGGGATCATGCAGGCCGAGAAGATATGGTCCGACTGGTGCGGCAGGGTGGACGAGTAGGCGCCGTGGTCGTCGCCCGCCACCAGCAGGATGCCGCCGTGCTTCGACGTGCCGGCGTGGTTCATATGCTTGAAGACGTCGCCGCAACGGTCCACGCCCGGGCCCTTGCCGTACCACATGGCGAACACGCCGTCGTACTTGGCCGGGCCGATCAGGTCCACCTGCTGCGAGCCCCAGACCGCCGTCGCCGCCAGATCCTCGTTCACGCCCGGCACGAACTGCACATTGTGCTTTTGCAGATGCGGCTGCGCCTTCCACAGGGTTTCATCCAGGCCGCCCAGCGGCGAACCGCGATAGCCGGAAATGAAGCCACCGGTGTTCAAGCCGGCGCGGGCATCGCGCAATTGCTGCAGCATGGGCAAGCGCACCAGCGCCTGGATGCCGGACAGGAAAACTTTACCGGAGGTGGATGTGTATTTGTCGTCGAGGCTGACGTCGTTGAGTACAGGCGAGTTGCTGCCTGGCGCCGTAGTATCGGGCATGGTGGCGGTCTCCAAAATCGTGATTCGGGGGTGTGCCTGGCAGAGGTGGGCGCCGGGTCAGCGCGTCCTCGCCTAAGTCACAATGGCCGCAGGTGTGCGGGCCTTTCAAGCGGGCAGTTTACGGATTAGTTTACGTATACGGAAATACGGTTTGGGGATGGGGGTATAAGAAAAAATGATGGGGCGACGCAACTGGCTGGGCGCGGGCGGCTTGCTGCTGGCGTTCCCCGCGCTGGCACTGGCTGGCGCGGCGCGCGCGATGCGCCTGGTCACGGCGCACTTACCGCCGTTGGTGCACGATAACGGGCCGCCGGGCGCCTTGCAGGAGCTGGTGGACGAGTTGTGCCGGCGCGCCGGGCTGCGCCCGGCCACCCAATTCGTGCCCTGGCGCCGGGCGCTGTTCCTGGCCACCAGCATGCCCGCCACGGCGATCTATCCGCTGACCCGCCTGCCCGAGCGGGAAAAGCAGTATTGCTGGCTGGTGCCGCTGTACGAAGAAAACTACGTGCTGCTGGCAGTACGCGGGCAACTGCTGCCGGTCGATGCAATGAAAAACAAGCGCATCGCCCTGTTGCGCGGCGCCGCGCAAGGCGTCGCCCTCAGAGAGCTGGGCTTCAGCCGCCTGGTGGAAGCGGCATCGATTGACGAAGTGCACCGCTTCCTGCTGGGCGGCATGGCTGACGCCGCCTTCGGCGAGCGCCGCATCATCGCCGCCTCGCTGGAACGCCGCCGCGCCGCGGACGGGCAGTTCGAAACCAGCCCACCGCTCAGCAGCACCACGGCCTGGCTGGCCGGCTCGCTCGACTTTGATGAGCGCGACATCGCGCTGTTCCAGCGCGCCTGGGACAGCATGCGCGCCGACGGCAGCCAGCGCCGCATCCTCCTCAAGCACAAGCTCAGTTGAGCAGGCGGGCGCCGGGCCAGGCGCCGCGCCGGCACAGGTCGGTGGCGACTTGCTGGGTCAGGGCGGCGATGGCGGTGGCGGCGTTGGTGAGGGGAATGGTGCGCGAGGCGCACAGCACCACCGTACGGCTGATGGCGGGGCTGTTGAGGCGAACGCTGCGCATATGGCCGAGCTCGATTTCGGGCAGCACCGGGGCAACCGGCAGGATGGTGGCGCCCATGCCGGCCAGGATGGCGGATTTGAGGATGGCGATCGAGTTGATTTCGATGACGTTGCCGATCACCAGGCCGGCGGCGCGCGCCACCGCTTCGATGCGGGGCCGCACGCCGTGCTGCAGGCCGGGCAGGATGAGGGTGGTGTTCAGGGCTTGCTGCAGGGGGACCGTGTCGCGGTCGCTGAACCAGACGGCGTCGTGGCGGCAAATGAAGCGCAGTTCTTCTTCCGCCAGCGGCGTGGTGGAAAACGGGGTGAGCTGGCCATCGTCGAACAGTACGGCAAGGTTGACGCGGCCGCTTTTGAGCTGTTCGGCCAGGTTGCCGGTCAGTTCTTCGGTCAATTGCAGCGTAATGTCGGGATAGTGTTCGCGCGCGGCAGTCAGCAGCGGCAGCGCCAAGGCGCCCGAAATGCTGTGCGGCAGGCCCATGGTGACGCTGCCGGAGGGGCGCGCCGACTGGGTGACGGCGGAGCGCGCGTCGGCCACCTGCTTCAGGATGGCCTGGGCATGGTCGTAAAACACTTTGCCGGCGTCGGTGCTGAGCACGCCTTGCGCACTGCGGTGCAGCAGTTGGGCGCCAAGCTCTTCTTCCAGCTGGCGTAGCTGTTGCGTCAGGGCCGGTTGGGCCACGTGCAACACCAGCGCCGCACGCGATAATGAACCGTGATCGACGATGGCGACGAAGTACCTGAGCTGGCGAAGTTCCATTTATAAAACAAATACTTTCGTTATGTGAATATTCCACCAAGATAACATTGTGTATACTCATTTTAACGCGCACTACAGCATATTCACTCGGATTCACCCATGTTAAAGAAAGTCGATTCCTCCCAGCTCAAGGTCGGGATGTACATCCATGACCTGAGCTGCGATTGGATGACCCATCCCTTCGTCCGCAACCGCTTCGTCATTGCCAGCCAGGAGGAGATCAACAAGATCCTCAAGGCCGGCATCCACGATGTCGTGATCGACGCCTCGAAGGGCTTGGATGTGCAGGACGCGCCCTCGCTGGACGAGGCGCAGGCGGCCACCGAGCGTGAATTGGAAGAGATCGCCAAGGCGCCGGCGCGCATCATCAAGACGTCCCTGGGCGAAGAGTTGAAGCGGGCGGCGCAGATCCGCCACCAGGCGGCCGGCGTGGTGCGCAATGTCATGGCCGATGCGCGCCTGGGCAAGGCGATTGAAATCGGCGCGGTGCAGCCGGTGGTGCAGAACATCACCGAATCCATCCTGCGCAATCCCGGCGCGCTGCTGGGCTTGCTGCGCATTAAGACCAAGGATGACTACACGTTCCTGCATTCTGTCAGCGTATGCGCGCTGTTGGTGGCGTTTGCCAATGCGCGCGGCATGCCGGAAGACATCATCCGCGAAGCCGGCCTGGGTGGCCTGCTGCACGACACCGGCAAGGCCCTGGTGCCGGACGCCATCCTCAACAAGCCGGGCCCGCTGACCGATGAGGAATTCGCCATCATCAAGAAGCATCCGATGGATGGTTTCAATATTCTGAAGGAATCGCCGGACGTGCCGCCCCTGGCGCTGGACATCACGCGCCACCACCACGAGCGGCGCGACGGGACCGGCTATCCGGACAAGCTGGCGGGCGACGATATCAGTGAAATGGCGCAGATGGCGGCCATTGTCGACGTATACGATGCCATTACCGCCGACCGCGTCTACCACAAGGGCCTGCCGGCGGCGGCCGCCCTGCGCAAGATCTACGAGTGGAGCAAGCACCACTTCAACCAGCAGCTGGTGCAGGAATTCATGCGCTGCGTCGGTATTTATCCGGTCGGGACCCTGGTCATGCTGGAGTCGGGCCGCCTGGGTGTGGTGATTGAGCCACACGAAACCAATTTGCTGGCGCCGAAAGTGAACGTGTTTTTCAACACGAAAAACAATGTGTATATCAAGCCGGAAACCATCGACCTGTCGCGCGGCCTGGGCTTTGGCGGCGGCGACAAGATCGTCGGCCATGAATCGCCATCCAAATGGCAGGTCGATCCGATGCGCTTCCTGACCCTGGCGGGCAGTTAAGGGCCGCTAAGCGGGATCAGAAGAATTCGGCGGTATCGTTCGATTCGACGGTCTGCAACAGGCCGCCGCTCACCAGTTCGTCGTAGTGGCAGGCCATATTGCGGCCATGGCTCTTGGCGTAGTACAGGGCCTGGTCGGCGCGGCCGAGGATGATCACCGGCGCTTCGTAGGCGCTGATGCTGACGAAGCCGACACTCACCGTAACCTTGCCCACCTGCGGAAAATCGTGCTGCTCCACATTCATGCGGAAGCGTTCGATGATCTTTTTCGCATTCTCCAGGGTGGAGGAACGCAGCAGCACCACAAACTCCTCGCCGCCGAAGCGGAACACGCGGTCTTGCGCGCGGAACGAGGATTGCAGCAGGTTGGCGATCAGGATCAGCACCTCATCGCCGTACAAATGCCCGAATTTGTCGTTAACGGCCTTGAAATGGTCGACATCGACCACGGCCAGCCATTGCTTTTCGGTTTCCGGCGGGGCCCGCCGTTCGAGGCCGTCGGGCGGCACCGCCAGCAGGTCGTGCTCGGCGGAGGCCTGCAGCATCTTGGCCAGCTGGTCGTCGAAGGTCTTGCGGTTGAGCAGGCCGGTCAGCGAGTCGCGTTCGCTGTAGTCGAGCAGGTTCTGGAAATTGCGGTAGACGCTGACAATGCCGCCGATGACGTGGATGGTGTCGCTGGTGTACGGGGTCGGGTTGACGATTTCCAGACAGGTGTCGGCCTTGTCGCCCATCCAGATCGGCAGCCAGAGTGTGTGCTCACCCTCGGGCGACATGAAGTCGGCATTCGATTCATGGTGCGCCAGGCAGCGCGCCAGGGCCGGGAAATTGCTCACCGGTTCGCCCGGCGTGGCCGGGTCGATGTTCTCTTCCATGCGCGCCGGCTGGCCGCGCTCGATCACGGCGCGCGGACGCACGTAGAGCTGGCCTCGTACATTGACGATGCTCAGCACACGTGCCTGCGTGGCGGAGGCAAGTTCCGCAACCGCCGAGATCACGGAGATGTCGAGCATCGTGTGATCGCGGTGGCCGGTCATGTCCACCATGTGTTTGAGAAGGGAATCCATGTGAGTGTCCGGTAACTAGGCGCTCAGTGGCAAAGCAAGGGGCTTCCTAAAGGATAGCTGATCAGCATAAATCTTTTTTGCATTACAGGCAATTGTCTTGCACAAATTCATGCAAAAACGCGACTTCATTGCAACACACTTTGCTTGGCACCAGTTTGACATAGAACATCCCAAGGCGAAGAAAAGTTCTGTGCGGAAAGCTTGCGCAATATCAACTTGCTCGTAGGAATGGCTCCTATAGTGAAGCCAATGATGCGCGGCACAGGCGTCAGAGTTTTCCTAGTCAAGGAGATCATCATGAAAGCACTTTCCGCAGTAGGGCGTTTCATCAGGGATGAGAGGGGCGTGACGGCAATCGAATACGGCCTGATCGCTGCCGTCATCGCATTGGCGGTGGCCACCACCATGGATACCGTCAGCGCCGCGCTGACGACGGTCTTCACCAACATCAGCACCACGTTGACCACCTGATGGGCCGGCTGGCTGCCCGGCGGCGGCCGGGACGCCAGCCATTTTCCGCCATGTCGAACGGACTCGAGATTATTTTGCTGTTCCTGGTGTGCCAGGCGGCAGCAACGGACCTGGCCTGGCGCCGGATCCCCAACGTGCTGGTGCTGGCGGGCTTGCTGCTGGCGCTGGCCCTGCATTGGCGCCAGGGCGGCAGCGGCGCGCTGCTGGGCCAGGCGCTGGCCGGCGGCGCGGTCGGCCTGCTGCTGTTCCTGCCCCTGTATGCGCTGGGCGGCATGGCGGCCGGCGACGTCAAGCTGATGGCCATGGCCGGCAGCTTTGTCGGGCCGGCCCAGGCGCTGCAGCTGTGCGTGCTGAGCGCGCTGGCCGGCGGCGTGCTGGCGCTGGCCTGGCTGGCCCTGGCGCGCTGGCGCGGCGCGGTGGGCGAGGGCATGCCGTACGCGGTGGCGATCGCCGTCGGCACGATCGCAACAATTGCGTTGGCGCATCGCTGACCTTTGCTCTGCCTCAATATCCAAGCGGAAACCCATGCCTATCATCGCTTGCAACAGGAGGACATCATGATCGATTTCGCAGACGATGAGCAGCCGCTGGTGCCGCCCCCGCCGCGCAGCGTGCGCGATACCGGCCTGGAGCCGGCGCTGCTGGCGCAGCTGGTGGGCAAGGCCTTGCTGGGTGCGGGCAAATGCCACTTGTCGCTGCTGACGGGGCGCCTGAAGCTGTCGATCAATGTGCTGCGCGAGGTGCTGGACGGCCTGCAGGCGGAGCAGCTGGTGGAAGTGGCCTGGCGCGGCGATTCCGAGATTGACATCCAGTACCAGCTGAGCGGCATCGGCCGCCAGCGCGCGGCCGAGTGGCTGGAGCGCCTGCCGTATGCCGGTCCGGCGCCGGTGCCGCTCGAGGCCTGGCGCGCGTCGCTGCAGCGCCAGGCGGTGCAGCTGCCGCCGGTGCTGGCGGGCGATGTGGCGGCGGTGTTTGCCGACGACTGCCTGCCGCCGCGCATCCATGAGCTGGTGGGCGCGGCCATGCATGCCGGCCGTTCGCTCTGCGTGTACGGCCCGTCCGGCAGCGGCAAGAGCACGCTGGCGCGCCAGCTGGGGCGCCTGCTGCGGGGCGTGGTGGCGGTGCCTTACGCGGTGGCGGTGGGCAGCGCCATCATCCAGGTGTACGACGCGGCCGTGCACCTGGCGCCGCCGCCCTTGCCGGGGCGTCCGGCTGGCGCGCGCGGCGGCGATGCGCGCTGGCTGCTGTGCCAGCGCCCGGTGCTGCAGCTGGGTGCGGAACTGGAAGCGGGCGCGCTCGAGCTGCGCCATGACGCGGCGGGCGGCTGCTGGATCGCGCCGCCGCAGCTGAAGGCTTGCCACGGCTTGCTGATCTTCGACGACCTGGGGCGCCAGCGCCTGCCTGCCGCGGCCTTGCTGAACCGCCTGGCGCCGCTGCTCGATAGCGGCGCCGACCAGCTGTCGCTGCCCGGCGGCCATGCCTTCAGCGTGCCGTGCCAGCCGGTGCTGGCCTTCGTCACCAACCTGGCGCCGCACACCCTGCTCGATGGCGCCGCGCTGCGCCGCATCGGCTACAAGGTGGGGCTGGGGCCGTTGCCGGAGGCGGCCTACCGCAGCCTGTTGCGCCAGCAGTGCCGGGCGCGCGGCATGGCGGTGGACGAGGCGGCGCTGGCCTACCTGGTGGGCGAGCTGCACCGCGGCAGCGGCCAGCCGCTGCTGGCCAGCCTGCCGCGCGAAATCGTGGCGCGGGTGGCGGAGTTTGCCGGCTTTGCCGGGACTGCGCCGATCCTCAATCCGGCCACGCTGGACCAGGCCTGGTCCAGCATCTTTGCCGATGGTGTCGCATGAAGAGCCGGCGCGCTTTGCTGATGCTGGCGCTGGCCGGCCTGCTCGGACTGGCCGCCGTGCTGCTGGCGTCGCGCTGGTTGCTGCGCCAGGGCGCGCCGGCCACCGTGCGCATCGCGGTGGCGGCGGCCGATGTCGGCCTGGGCCAGCGCCTGGCGCCGGACATGCTGGCGCTGGCCGAGTGGCCCGCCAACAGCGTACCGGCCGGCGCCCAGCGCGAGGCGGCAGGCGTGGCGGGACTGGCGGGCCGGGTGCTGAAGGCCAGCGTGCAGCGCGGCGAACCGGTGACGGCGGCCAAGCTGGCGCCGGCCGGCACCCTGGGCGGCCTGTCGGCCCTGATTGCGGACGGCAAGCGCGCCATCACGGTGCGCGTCAACGACGTGGTGGGCGTGGCCGGCTTTGCGCTGCCGGGCAATTTCGTCGACATCCTGGTGCATGCCCAGGCGGCGGGCGGCGCCGAGGGCGAGCCGGCGCTGTCGAAGATCGTGCTGGAGCGCATCCTGGTGCTGGCGGTGGCGCAGGAGGTGGCGCGCGACGACACCAAGCCGCGCGTGGTCAACGCCGTCACCTTGGAGGTGACGCCGGAACAGGCCGAGCGCCTGGACCTGGCGCGCGGCGTCGGCACCTTGTCCCTGGTGCTGCGCAACCAGGTCGACCCGCGCCCGGTCGCCACCGCCGGCGCCACCCGCGCCAGCCTGCTGGGCCATACAGCGCCGCCCGGCGCGGCGCCGGACGCGCTGGCCCG
>NZ_WWCJ01000027.1 GCF_009857475.1 Pseudoduganella guangdongensis
AGCTTCAATGGCAAGTTTCGCGATGAGTGCTTAAACGAGCACTGGTTTCTCTCACTGCGGCATGCACGTCAGGTGATCGAAGCCTGGCGCCACGAGTACAACGAGGAGCGGCCGCACAGTACGCTGCGGAATCTGACACCGAAGCAGTTTGCGGAAGGGTTATTAACCGTGGACTCCAGTTCGGGTCCGTACTAAATTGGGTAGCAGGTCAATCGCTAATGGCCAAGCAGTTAAATTGCGTCAGAATGGCGACCAGGTGGCGCTGCCATCGCCATGCAGGCGTTGCAGGCCAAGACGGGCGGTGCCGTACAAGCCGGCATCGTGATAGAGGAAGAGGATATCGGTGTTGGCCGTATCGCGGAACAGGACCTTGCGCATCGTCATGATCTGCGGCACCGTCAGACGGCCGATATTGTTGGTGGCGACCTGCTCCACCTTGCCATAATGGCGCGCATACCAGCCCGATACCTTGGAACCAAAGGAATCGGAAATAATCACCAGGCGCCGCGCCGGGGCGGACGGATTCTCGAAGCGCGTTGCGTCATCCACCAAGTCGGCAAATTCCGCAAATTCAGGGAAGCATTTCTTGCCCACGCATTCCTTGATATTCGACGCCGGCAAGTCCGGCACCACCACATCGTTCTTCAACTTCACGCCAGGGAACAGGAAACCCACGTCGGAATTCCAGCGATAGGTCACCCGCTGCAGCGGCGCGCCGGGCGCCGGCATTTCAGGGAACAGATGGCGCACGGAGTCTTCCGCGACTTTTTCCAGCCCGGGGCCAGCCCAATGGAACCACGATTTGGGGAACAGGGTGGCTGGGCTCTTGATGGCGCGCATTTGGGTCAGCGGGAAATACATGGCCTCACGCGCCGGCGCACTCAAGGCAGGATCATCTATGAGCTGTTGCGCCGGCAGGTTCGTCCGGTTGCACTGATCGTAAAGCCAGGCCGGCACGTCTTCCTGATAGACCGCCGGCGCCGATGGCACAATCATCAGTCTTGGATGCATACCTTGCGCATGGAAGTCATCGAACATGCGGTTCAGATAATCGCGGAAGTCCGTCAAGCCACGCTTATCGCCTATGCAGCTGACAGTGAGCGCGGAGTACGGCGCCACGTTGGTTCCGTGCGCCGCCAGGAAGGTCCTTCCATTGCGGCCGCTGGCTATCTGAATGGTGGGGAATTCGCCGAACAGGTGGTAGCGCAGCGCGTTATTGCCTTTGATGAGGGCTTGGCGGAAACCGAAATGGTCCTTGATCCAGGCATCGGTCTGGCCCGGCAGGGCCAGGAAGCTGGCCCAGTCGGACGGCAGTTTCGGCGCTGCGGCCAAGTTGCGATTCTCCCCGCTCTGGCTGGAGCTTTTCACGGTCGCGACGATGCCAGGGGTGGCCAACAACGTGAGCAGGATGCTCTTGCCGAGGTGGTGCCGCATCCAGGTTTTGTAACTCGTCATACTTAGAAGCGGAAATAAATGAAGGGGTTGTACGTGTCAGCGGCAAGGCTCAGCAGGCACATGGCAAACGCAGTCGGCATCAGGATGCGTCGGCTCGCCGCTTTCACCGGCGCGAAGGCCGGGCGGTGCAGCGTTTTCTGCAGGAAGCCGTCGGGCAGCACTGCCAGCAACAGGCCAATTGCCAGCGCCCACATCGTCGAGGGCCCCGCCAGCATCTGCCATTGCTGAGATCCATTGCTCATGCCCAGCAAGGTGCGCATATAGCCGGCGGCCTGGCCGACAGTATCAGCGCGGAACAGAACCCAGCCAAACATCACGGCCAACAGGGTGTACGCATGCACCACCACGCCCGGCAGGCGTTCCAGCAACTTGCCCAGTCCCACGCGTTCAATGACCAGCAGCGCGCCGTGCCACACACCCCACAGTACAAAGGTCCAGGCGGCGCCGTGCCACAGGCCGCACAGCACGAACACCAGGGCCAGGTTGAAATATGTGCGCCATGGCGCTGCGCGGTTGCCGCCCAGCGGGATGTACAGGTAATCGCGGAACCAGCTCGACAGGCTGATGTGCCAGCGGCGCCAGAATTGCGTGATCGATTGCGCCGCATAAGGGCGGTTGAAGTTGGGTGGGTAGGTAAATCCCAGCATATGCGCCAGGCCGATCGCCATATTCGAGTAGCCGGCGAAATCGTACAGGATCTGCACTGAGTAGCATGCCATGCCGATCCAGGCGGTCAGCGTCGACAACTGGTCCGGCTCGATGGCAAAAATGCGGTCGGCCGCCAGGGCAACCGAGTTGGCGATCAGCACCTTTTGCGCTAAGCCCAGCACGAATTGCTGCACCCCGCGCCAGATGCGCTCGTTGCTGATGACGCGCTGGCTGATTTCATCGGCAATCTGGCTATAGCGCACGATCGGCCCAGCGATCAATTGCGGGAACATGGCCTTGTACATGGCAAAGCGCAGCAGACTGGACTGGGCCGGGATGTCGCGCCGGTAAATGTCGATCAGGTAGGAAATGCCCTGGAAGGTCACGAAGGAAATGCCGAGCGGCAGGACGATTTCGGGAATGGCAACATTGCCGCCCCAGTTGGCGGCCACACTATTCCAGCTCTGGGCAAAGAAGCCCGCATATTTATAGTAAAGCAGGGCCGCCAGGTTGATGCCGATGCCCAGCCACATATACAGCTGGCGCGTGCGCGGCGCCTGGGCGCGCGAGATGGCGTAGCCAAAGCCGTAGTTTAAGAGGGCCGACAGCATCAGCAGCGGCACAAAGCGTGGTTCGCCCCAGGCATAAAAGACCAGGCTGCCCACCAGTAGGACGGCGTTTTTCCATGGCAGCAGGTAATACAGCGCGAGGAAGCAGGGCAGGAAATAGAACAGGAAGGTTACCGAGCTAAAGATCATGCGGCGGGCAGGCGATACTAAAAGACCATTAGTTTACCATGAGGCAACGCCAGACCTGTTCAATGGTGAACCGCCTTTTTTTTGCTTTTTCAGCAATGTTTGCTACTATTGCCAGATGAATATTAAAAAATCCCTGCGCTGGCTCGCAATCCTGCTGAGCGGCATGCTTGTTCTGTTGCTTGCAGTTGCCGGTGTGGCTCTTTATAACTCCAAGCTCGAGGTGACCCCGAACGGCGTGCATAGCCGCCTGTACGTTCCCGTCAGCAGTATGAAGTACGGCAAAGTGAGCATGCTTGCCGGGACCGGCGACAACGCCACCTTGCCCGGCTTCCTGGACGGCCCCGTCGTGCGCCGCGCTGCCGACGGCAGCTGGAACGCCGCCTGGTTCTGCGAGGACCGCACGCACCAACAGCAGGCAGCGGATGCGCAACTGGTGATCGACTGCGGCGGCAAACGTAGCGTTTACCCGATTGCCCTGGCCCTGGCCCCCGCCCCGGCCCCGGCCGCGAACGGCGGCGTGTTGCTGATGCCGGAGAGGGTCGCGGTGCTGAGTGATATCGAAGGCAACCTGCCTTTCCTGGATGGCTCGCTGGCCAAGCTGGGCGTGACCGATGCCGCCGGCGCCTGGGCTTACGGCAAGGGCCACCTGGTCATCGTGGGCGACGCTGTCGACCGCGGGCGCGACGTCTTCGCGGTGTTGTGGCGGCTGTACACGCTGGCGCAGGAAGCGCAGCGTGCCGGCGGCGGCGTGCATATGCTGCTGGGGAATCACGAACAGTACATCCTGCGCGGGAATACCACGCGCGCCCACCTGGAACATGTGTACGCGCTGGACCAGCTGGGCGGTCCGATCGCGGCCTTCGCTGCCGATACCATGATCGGTGGCTGGCTGCGCGCGCAACCGGTGGTGCTGCAGATGGGGACCGTGCTGTTCACGCACGGCGGCATCAGCAAGGCCACGGCCGACAGCGGCCTTACTGTGGCGCAGCTGAATGAAGCCATGCGTAATTACTGGAGCGGCACGCCATCGGCCAAGCCGGCGCTGGACGCGGTGCTGGGCCAAGGCGGCGTCACCCAGTATCGCGGCTACCTGGACGAGGCGGACGGCTTAGCCAGCGCCGAGGATGTGCAGCATGTGCTGGACCGCTTCGGCGCCAGCACCGTGGTGGTGGGGCATACCCTGGTCGACAAGGTCACGATGCTGCACGGCGGCCGCGTGATCGCGGTCGATGTGAACACCAATGACGCCGCCGACGAGGCGCTGGTGTTTGAGGGCGGCAAAGCGCGGGTGGTTCCAGTGCTGGACCGGGGCTTGCCGCCGGAGCAGAAGGCGCGCGGCCAGCAGCGCGATTTCCAGTTCGCTTCCGCCAGCGACTGGCGCGCCTTGGGCCGCTCGGCCTGGCGCGCCGTCGAGCTGGCGCGCCTGCCGCACCCCTATTGAGGAGTGCGGGAGCGCGGCAACTGCGTTAAGGATTGACGTTCATACGCTGCGTGTGCGTCCAGTTATGGTCGGACGCGCTGACGGCGGAAGCGAAGGTGCGGTAAGTCTGGCCTTCGCCCGGCCACGGGTTCATGATGTAGATGTAGTTGGTGCCGTTATAGGTTTCATAGCCGCGTCCCACCATGATATGCCCGCCGCCGTTGGTCCAGCCGTAGCGGATGACGAAGGGACGGTTGGCGTTGATCTCGGTCACCACCGAATTCCACGACAGGTAGTTGTTAATTGCCGTATTCGGCACGCCCCAGTTGGACAGGATGTTCTGCACGCTGCCCGAGCTGCCGTACATGCTGTTGGGCCGGTTGGCGTAGCTGTTCCAGTCGAAGGTGCCGTTGCCGCAGGCGTAGTTGATGCCATAGGCCCAGTTCACGATCTGGCACTGGCTGGGCGTGCGGTTGTAGACGGCCAGGACGGCCTTGCTCGACGCCGACCAGCACCACTGGCTGTGCTCCTGGATGGTGAGCGGGACGTTCAGGGTTTTCCATTGCGCGAAGGCGGAGGGCAGGGCCAATGCCAGCACGGCGCCGGCCAGGATTTTTGCGATAGTCATGACGGCGTCTCCTTAGCGGAATGCTTCGACATTGGTTTTAACGGCGGCGCGCAGCGGTTCAAGCAGCTCGGCGCCGTCGACCAGCTGGCTGCCGGCCTTTTTCAGCAGCAGCGATTCGCGCGCGGAATGCAGCGGCGCGAATTTGGCGCGATCGACTTCCAACAAGTCGGAGCGGGCCTGGTAGATGCGGATAAAGCGCAGGTTGGAGCGCGCGCCGTTGCCGTGCGCATTGGCGGCGGCATCCACGTCCTTTGCCAGCACGGCGCCGCCGTAGGCCATCGTCTCGAAGCGGCCGTTCACTTGCTGCACCGTTGCCAGGCCGATCGGCTTGCCGCGCAGGGATATGAGGAAGCGCCATTCGCCGGTGGGGCGCGCCAGCGAGGGCAGGTCGCCGCGTGTCAGCAGCTCTTTCGGGTCGATGGTGTAGACCTGGAAGCCGTGGCCGATCGTGGCCTGTCTCAGGTCGCCCACATCGGTGATGTCGAGCGGGAAGTCGGCCGGCGCGCTGCCGGGGCGTATGGCCTGCTGCTGCTCGGCGAACTGCACGAGGCCGCGTTTGGCGGCCTGCAAAGCGGCGCCGTTGTCTGCTTTTGCCAGGAACGGGACGGCCGCCATCATCGCTGCGCAGGCAATGCGCAGCCAGAGTCGATGCGTATGCATGTGACTACTCCTCTGAAGGTTGATCAGATTTCGAAAGGTGCGTGGGATCGCCCCCTCTGTGCTGGACCTGAGAGTTTCACAGGCATGGCGGCCTGCTTGCTCCTTCGGTGCGCCAGCCTTGGAGCGCTGGCGACTCTTCAGAGTTGTGAAAACACGCGACCGGTCCTTTGGCCTGAGAGATTCCGGGGGCGGGCTTGCTCCTTCGGCGTTGTCCATGCTGGGACAAACTCTCCCGATCGCGCGGCCGGCATGCACCGGCAGCGAAATCAGCATAGCGCAGGGATTTATACGGTATCAATCGTTTTTCGCTTGCCGTTGCGTTTTCGCCATTACTGTAGTTCCTGCTATTCTGTTGACACTTCCGGAAGAAATTGGTAACGTTTCCAAAAAGTCGCAGCACATAACAGGAGACACGATGTACAAGCAGTTTTTCGCCTGCGCCATGGCGCTGGGCGCCGCCTCCGCGCAGGCGGCCGGGCAGAGCGCGGAAGTGATCCACTGGTGGACGTCGGGCGGCGAGTCGGCCGCCGTGAAACAGCTGGCCAGCGCCTATCGCGCTGCCGGCGGCAACTGGATCGACACGGCGATTGCCGGCGGCGACCAGGCGCGCGCCGTGACCCTGAACCGCATGGTGGGCGGCAAGGCGCCGACTGCGGCGCAGTTCAACATCTCCAAGCAGTTTGTCGATATCGTGGAGCAGGACATGCTGGCGCCGCTGGACGACGTCGCGCGCCAGCAGCAGTGGGACAAGACGCTGCCCGAGCCGATCGTCAACGCCATCCGCATCGACGGGCATTACTACGCCCTGCCGATGAACATTCACATGCAGACCTGGATCTGGTACTCCAAGGCGGCGTTCAAGAAGGCCGGCATCGGGAAGGAGCCGGCCAGCGTGGACGAACTGTTCGCGGCGCTGGACAAGCTGAAAGCCGCCGGCCTGGTGCCGCTGGCACACGGCGGCCAGGCCTGGCAGGAGCACATCCTGTTCGCGGCCATGCTGGCCAATATCGGCGGGCGCCAGCTCTACCTGCAGGTGCTGCGCGACCGCGACCAGCGCGCCATCAATTCCGAGCCGGTGCGCAAGGTGCTGCTGGCGTATAAGCGCCTGCAATCGTATGTCGATCCCGCCGCGCCGGGCCGCAACTGGAACGACGCCACCGCCATGCTGGTCAGCGGCAAGGCCGGCGTGCAGATCATGGGCGACTGGGCCAAGGGTGAATTCAGCAACGCGAAGATGGAGCCGGGCGTGCATTACGGCTGCATTCCCGGCCTGGGCGCGGCCTCGCCCTACCTGATCCAGGGCGATGCGTTCGTGTTCCCGCGCTCCGAGCGCGCCGACGTGCAGAAGGCGCAAAAGCTGCTGGCCAGCGTGCTGCTGGCGCCCGCAACGCAAGTGAGCTTCAACAAGCTGAAAGGCTCGGTGCCGCCGCGCGCCGATGCCGACACCAGCCAGCTCGATGCCTGCGCGCGCGCCGGCGCCGCCATCATGCGCGACCGCAACCGCCAGGTCGGCGCGCCGGAGATCTACCTGACGCCGGACCAGAATGGCGCGGTGCAGGATGCGCTGACCGCCTACTGGAACACCTCGATGCCGGTGGAGAAGGCGCAGAAGGCGCTGGCTGCGGCGCTGAGGAACTAGACCGTGCGCCGAGCCATGTCCTATGCGGCGCTGCTGCCGATGCTGCTGACGGTGTGCGTGGGCTACCTTGGCTCGTTCGCCTGGACCTTCTACGTTTCGCTTACCAGCTCGCGCAGCATCGCCACCAACAAGCTGGTGGGCATGGCGCAGTATGAGCGCCTGTTCGACAACGAACGCTGGCTGCTCTCGCTGCACAACCTGGCGCTGTACGGCGTGCTGTTCATCGTGGCCTGCATGCTGATCGGCTTCCTGCTGGCGGCGGCGATCGACCGCCAGGTGGCGGGCGAGGGCGCGCTGCGCACGGTGTTCCTGTACCCGTATGCGATGTCTTTCGTGGCCACGGGCCTGGTGTGGCAATGGATATTGACGCCGGGCGGCATTCCCGGCGTGGATCTGGACTGGCTGGTGGACCAGGATATGGTGGTGTACACGGTGGTGCTGGCCTCCGTCTGGCAGGCGTCCGGCTTTGTCATGGCGCTGATGCTGGCCGGGCTGCGCGGCGTCGACCCCGAGATCTGGAAGGCCGCACGGCTGGACGGCATACCGGTGTGGCGCGTCTACCTGTCCATCGTGCTGCCGATGCTGGCGCCGACCCTGGCCACTGTCTTCATCCTGCTGGCGACCATGGTGGTCAAGCTATACGACGCGGTGGTGTCGATGACGCAGGGCGGACCCGGCACCGCCAGCGAGGTGCCGGCCAAATTCATCATGGACCACTTGTTCCTGCGCGCGAACATCGGCCTGGCCTCGGCCGGCGCCGTGGTGCTGCTGCTGACGGTCCTGGCCTTGCTGGCGCCGTGGGCCTACGCGCGCAGCCGGAAGGGGGCGGCATGAAGGTGGCACGTATCGGGCTGTATGCTTTCCTCGCCAGCGCGGCGCTGTTCTTCCTGCTGCCGCTGTATGTGATGCTGGCCACGTCGCTGAAGTCGATGGACGAAATCCGGCTGGGGAATATCTTCGCCATGCCGATGGCGCCTACGCTGGACGCCTGGCGCGCGGCCTGGAGCGAGGCCTGCACCGGCGCGTCCTGCGAGGGCGTGCAGGGCGGCTTCTGGAACTCCGTGCGCATTGCCGTACCGAGCACCGTGATCCCGATCGCACTCGGTGCGCTGAACGGCTACGCGCTGTCGTTCTGGCGGCCACGCGGTGCGGGCCTGCTGTTCGGCATACTGCTGCTGGGCGCTTTCGTACCGGTGCAGGTGATGATTTATCCGCTGGTGCGCATGCTGGCCGGCCTGGGCGTTTTCGGCTCGCTGCCCGCCATTGTGCTGGTGCACCTGGTGTTCGGCATGCCGGTGCTGACGCTGCTGTTCCGCAATTACTATGCGGCGCTGCCGCAGGAGCTGTTCCACGCGGCGCGCATCGACGGCGGCGGCTTCTGGCGCATCTTCTGGCATGTGATGCTGCCCTTGTCGGTGCCGATGCTGGTGGTGGCGGCGATCATGCAGCTGACCGGGGTGTGGAACGACTATATCCTGGGCCTGGTGTTCGCCGGGCGTGACAACCTGCCGATGACGGTGCAGCTGAATAATGTGATCAATACGACGACGGGCACCCGTCTTTACAACGTCAATATGGCCGCCACGATCCTGACGGCGATGGTGCCATTGGCGGTCTATTTCTTGTCCGGCCGCTGGTTCGTGCGCGGCATCGCCGCCGGCGCTGTGAAAGGTTGAACGGATGTCCAAGGTAAGCCTGAAAAAACTGAGCATCACCCTGGGCGGCAACGCCATCATCCGCGCGCTGGACCTGGAGGTGGAGGAGGGCGAGTTCCTGGTGCTGCTGGGGCCTTCCGGCTGCGGCAAGTCCACGCTGTTGCACAGCATCGCAGGCCTGACGGAGTGCAGCGGCGGCGCGATCGAGATCGGCGGCAAGGATATGTCGCGCACCGATCCGAGCGAGCGCGGGATCGGCATGGTGTTCCAGTCGTACGCGCTGTACCCGACCATGACGGTGGAAAAGAACATGTCCTTCGGCCTGCGCATCGCCGGCGTGCCGAAGGCGGAGATCAAACGCCGCGTCGCGCGCGTGGCGGGCATGCTGCACCTGGACGAACTGCTGCAGCGCAAGCCAGCGGCCTTGTCCGGCGGCCAGCGGCAGCGGGTCGCGATCGGGCGCGCGCTGGTACGCGAGGCCGGCGTCTACCTGTTCGACGAGCCGCTGTCCAACCTGGACGCCAAGCTGCGCACGGACTTGCGGCGCGAACTCAAGCTGCTGCACCAGCAACTGGGCGCGACCATGATTTATGTCACGCACGACCAGGTGGAGGCGATGACCCTGGCCAGCCGCATCGTGGTGATGCGGGCGGGCGAGATCCAGCAGGTAGGCACGCCGGCCGAGGTCTACGAGCGGCCCGCCAACCTGTTCGTGGCGGGCTTCCTGGGCGCGCCGGCGATGAACTTCATCGAGGGCGAACTCGATGCCGCCGGCACGTTCGCGGGCGGCGCCTTGCAGCTGGCGCTGGGCGTGGCGCCCGGCGGCGCCCGGCGCGCCGTGCTGGGCGTGCGCCCGGAGCACATTGCGCTGGCCCCGGCACCCGGCGCGCCAGGCGCCGCCGGGCTGCAGGGCAGGGTGACCCTGGTGGAGCCGATGGGCGCGCACCGCGTGGTGTGGCTTGAATGCGGCGGCAAGCAGCTGTCCTGCATGGTGCAGGGCGGACGCGCGATTGCGCCGGATGACATGGTGGCTTTCACGATTGATGCACAACGCGCCTGCCTGTTCGACCCGGACAGCGGCAAGCGCTTTGAAACAGCGGGCGCTTCAAGTATGCTCGCGATGACGGTTTAAGTTAAAGGAATACAGTGGCCACTATCAAAGATGTTGCCCGCCTGGCGGGCGTAGGATTGGGCACCGCTTCCCGCGTTGTGAGCGGCAAGGGTTCGGTGTCCCCGGCTACCCTGGAGAAAGTGAAAAAGGCGATCGACGAGCTGGGTTTCCGGCCCTCGCACGCCGCGCGCACACTGCTGACCGGCACCAGCCAGATGATCGGCGTCTACATCCCGGTCCTGAGCGGTACCTTCTACACGCCCATCCTGCAAATCATCGACACCGAGCTGCGCGCCGCCGGCCTGCATATGGTGGTGGCCTTCGGCGTCGGCCTGGGCGACGAGCGCAAGCAGGCCAAGGACGGCATCCAGTTCCTGATGGAGCGCGGCTGCGACGGCCTGATCGTGATGACCAGCGCCTTACTGGAAGAAGATATCGAAGCGCTGGGCGTGCAGCAAAGCCGCATCGTGGTGCTGAACCACCATCTGCCGAATATTCCCGACCAGTGCTTCACGGTGGACCACAAGCTGGGCGGCCGGCTGGCGGCACGCGCGCTGCTGGACCACAAGCACCGCGACATCGCCGTGGTGGCCGGGCCCGCGCGCCTGGTCGATAACGTGGCCCGCATCGAAGGCTTCATGGAGGAGCTGCAGGCTGGCGGCGTGGACACCAGCCGCATGTGGGTGGCCGAGAGCGACTTCTCGCCGGCCGGCGGCTGGGCCGCCGCCAAGGAACTGGTCGAATCGGGCCACACTTGCACCGCGCTGTTCTGCGCCAATGATGAAATGGCGGTCGGCGCGCTGTCCTACTTCCAGGAGGCCGGCATCCGCGTGCCGCACGACCTGTCGGTGATCGCGTATGACGACACGCCGAGCGCCGAGTTCTCCGCGCCGCGCCTGACCACCGTGCATATGCCGTGGCGCGAAATGACGATGAGCGGCCTGAGTGCCTTGCTGAACCGCTGCTACGACCTGCGCCGCACGGTGACGCGCAGCTTCCCGGTCACGGTGACGCTGCGCGCCTCGCTGGCCAAGGCGGCAAGCGGAAAACGCAAGGCGGCATAAACCGGTTCGGGGGAGGGGGCGCGTGCGCCCTTTTTTTCGGGTCAATGTGGAAACCTTTCCAAAACCCTGTACACTACTCAACATGACTACTTCAGACCACCCAGAACCAGGCGCCCCGGCGCGCAGCGACTTTGCCCGCGACTTCCTGTGGGGCTGCGCCACGTCCTCCTACCAGATCGAAGGCGCTGCCGCTGAAGGCGGCCGCGTCGAGTCGATCTGGGACCGCTTTGCCGCCACGCCAGGCAAGGTGCGCGACGGCTCCAGCGGTGCGGTGGCCTGCGACCACTACCACCGCTGGCCGGAGGACATGGATATCGCGCGCGACATGGGCCTGAATGCCTACCGCTTCTCGATCGCCTGGCCGCGCGTGATGCCGGGCATCGGCGCCGCGCCCAACCAGGAGGGGCTGGACTTCTACGCGCGCCTGGTGGACGGCATGCTGGAACGCGGCATCCAGCCCTGGGCCACGCTGTACCACTGGGACTTGCCGCAGTACTTGCAGGAGCGCGGCGGCTGGGCCGAGCGCGACACCGTGCAGCGCTACCTGGAGTTCGTGGACGCGGTGACGCGCCGCCTGGGCGACCGCGTGCAGCACTGGATCACCCACAACGAGCCGTGGTGCACCGCCATCCTCGGCAACTACGAGGGCGTCCACGCGCCGGGCCTGGCCGATTTCGGCACCGCGCTGCAGGTATGCCACCACGTGCTGCTTTCGCACGGCAAGGCGGTGCCGCTGATCCGCGCCAATGTGGCCGCTGCGCGGGTCGGCATCTCCCTCAGCCTGCACCCGCTGCGCGCAGCCAGCGACAGCGCGGCCGACCGCGCGGCGATGGAACGCCACGACGGCTTGCGCTACCGCTGGTTCCTCGACCCGCTGCATGGGCGCGGCTACCCTGCCGCCACGCTGGAGCAGGTGGGGGCGGCCGCGCCGGTGGTGCATGAAGGCGACATGGCGGCGATCGCGGTGGCGACCGACTTCATGGGCGTGAACTACTACTTCCCCGAAACGGTCGCCGATGCGCCGGGCCACGCGCCGCTGGATGCACGCGTGCTGCCGCCGCCCGCCGGCGCGGAGACCACCGCCATGGGCTGGGAAGTGGCGCCGCAAGGCCTGGGCGAGCTGCTGGGCCGCATCCATGCCGATTACGCGCCGCAGGAGCTGTACATCACCGAGAACGGCTCGTGCTATGACGACGAGGTGCAGGCCGACGGCAGCGTGAACGATGCCGGCCGCCGCCGCTACCTGGCGCGCCACCTGGGTGCGATGAAGGATGCGATTGCGGCCGGGGTGCCGGTGAAGGGCTACTTCGCCTGGAGCCTGGTCGACAACTTTGAATGGGCCGAAGGCTACCTGCGCCGCTTCGGCCTGGTGCATATAGACTACGACACACAACAACGAAGGCTGAAGGAGAGCGGCAAGTGGTATCGCGCCTTCCTGCGCCAGCCCGACTGAGGAGACAGGATGAAGAAGCTTGCTTTGCTGGCGGCGCTGCTGGCGCCCGCTATTGGAGGCGCGGCCACCAACGTGGCCGTCGATGCCGCGCTGGAGAAGCGTATCGCTGCCATTGTTGCCGGCATGACGCTGGAGCAGAAGGTCGGGCAAATGACCCAGCCCGAAATCAAGACCGCGTCGCCGGATGATGTGCGGCGCTACTACCTGGGTTCCGTGCTGAACGGCGGCGGCAGCTGGCCGAACGGGAACAAGCGCGCCAATGCCGCCGAGTGGCTGGCGCTGGCGGAGAAGTACCATGCGGCGTCGATGGCGACCGATATGAAGGTCAAAGTGCCGGTGGTATGGGGCATCGACGCCATCCACGGCAACAGCAATGTGTTCGGCGCCACGCTGTATCCGCACAATATCGGCCTGGGCGCCGCGCGCAACCCGAAGCTGGCCTATGAAGTCGGCGCAGCGACCGGCAAGGCGGTGCGCGCGACCGGCATCGCCTGGGTCTTCGGCCCGACCATCGCCGTGGTGCGCGACGACCGCTGGGGGCGCACCTACGAAAGCTTTTCCGAGGACAGCAAGCTGGTGGCCAGCTATGCCGGCCAGTATGTGAAGGGCCTGCAGGGCAGCTTCAAGTCTGACGCCAATGTGCTGGCCAGCGCCAAGCACTTCATCGGCGACGGCGGCACCGAGCACGGCAAAGACCGCGGCAATACCAGACTGCCGCTGGCCGAGCTGCTGGCCTCGCACGGCGCCGGGTACGCCCCGGCGCTGGCTGCGGGCGCGCAGACCGTGATGGCGTCCTTCAACAGCTGGAACGGCGTCAAGGTGCACGGCAGCCGCGAGCTGCTGACCGATGTGCTGAAGGTGAAGATGGGCTTCGACGGCTTTGTGGTGAGCGACTGGAACGGTATCGCCGAAGTGCCGGGCTGCCGCAACGACAGCTGCCCGCAGTCGATCAATGCCGGCGTGGATATGGTGATGGTGCCGGACGATTGGAAGGCCTTCATCGCCAACACCATCGCGCAGGTGCAGTCGGGCGAGATCCCGATGGCGCGCATCGACGATGCGGTGACCCGCATCCTGCGCGTCAAGCTGCGCACCGGCCTGTTCGGCAAGAGCCCGGCGCAGAACGCCCACGCCGGCAAGGACCAGGCCCTGTTGGGGCGCGAGCTGGCGCGGCGTGCGGTGCGCGAATCGCTGGTGCTGCTGAAGAACGAGGGGCCGGCGCTGCCGCTGGCGCGCGGCAAGAAGCTCCTGGTGGTCGGCAAGAGCGCCGACAACCTGTCCAACCAGACCGGCGGCTGGTCGCTGACCTGGCAGGGCACGGACAATACCAATGCCGACTTCCCGCATGCGGACAGTATCCTGGCCGGTCTGCGCGCGGCGGCCGGCGCCGGCAACGTCGAATTCAGCGTGGACGGCAAGGGCGTGGACCTGGCGCGCTTCGACGCCGTGGTGGCGGTAGTGGGCGAGCGCCCGTATGCGGAAGGCGACGGCGATATCGGCCCATCGGGCACGCTGCGCCATAGCAGCCGCTATCCGGAAGACCTGGCCGTGCTGCAGGCGGTGGCGGGCAAGGGCAAGCCGGTCATCACCGTGTTCGTGGCGGGCCGCCCCCTGTTCGTGAACGACCTGCTCAACCTGTCGGACACCTTTATCGCCGCCTGGCTGCCGGGCACGGAAGGCAAGGGCGTCTCCGACCTGCTGGTGAAGGGGCCGCGCGCGTACGACTTCCGCGGCACACTGTCCTTCTCCTGGCCGAAGTCGGCCTGCCAGACGCCGCTCAATGCGGGCGACGCGGATTATGCGCCGCTGTTCGCGCTGGGTTACGGCCTGCGCAAGGGCCAGCGTTCCGCACTCGGCAAGCTGGACGCTTCCTTTGCGCCCGGCGGTTGCGGCGCGAGCGATGTGTTCCCGGTGCACGGCCAGGCCGACCGTGCCAGCTTCCCGCTGGTGCTGCGCAGCGGCAGTGAACAGCTGGCGCTGGGGGCGGACCTGAACGCGACCTTCCGCCTGCCGGGCATCAGTGTACAGACGGCGCAGGTGAACACCCAGCAGGACGCCAAACTGGTGACCTGGAGCGCTGCCCGCGCCGGCGCGCCTGCTGCCAGCCTGGCGGCGCGCGGCGCGAACGCGATGCGGCTGCCGCCGGCTGCCGCGCGCGATGGCGCGCTGCAGTTTGATACTATTGTCGCCAACGCCCCGCAGGGCAAGGTCAGTGTGGCGATACAGGGCACGGCGCTCGATGCGACGCGGCTGTTCACCCGCCTGGCCGGCAAGGGCAAGCAGACGGTCAAGCTGCCGCTGGCCTGCTTCACGGCGCGCGGACTGCAGCTGGAAGGCGTGGATACGCCGTTCAGCATCAGCGCCGACGCGCCGTTTGCGGCGGCCATTGCGAATATCGACATCGCCGGTGGCGCCGCCAGCGCGCCGGATGCAGTACGCTGCGAAGAACTATATTAAGGAGACAGTATGGCAAGCATGGCACCCAATAACGCGGCTCCCGCCCTGCCGCTGGACGCGGCGGGCGGAGTCCGGAACGGCAACAGCGGAGCGCTGGTGATCGTCACCATCCTGTTCTTCATGTGGGGTTTGATCACGTCGCTGAACGACGTGCTGATCCCGCACCTGAAGGCGATCTATACCCTGAGCTATGTGCAGGCGATGCTGGTGCAGTTCTGCTTCTTCGGCGCCTACTTCATTGTCTCGATGCCGGCGGGGGCGCTGATCCGCCGCATCGGCTACCAGAAGGGCGCGGTGTGCGGTCTGCTGATCGCCGCCGTGGGCTGCCTGCTGTTCTACCCGGCGTCCTTCGGCGGCTACGGCCTGTTCCTGTTCGCCTTCTTCGTGCTGGCGTCCGGCATCACCATCTTGCAGGTGGCGGCCAATCCTTACGTCACCGTGCTTGGCCCGGCGCGCACCGCGTCCAGCCGCCTGACCCTGACCCAGGCCTTCAACTCGCTCGGCACCACCATCGGCCCCTTCGCTGGCGGCCTGCTGATCCTGTCCGCCGCGGGCGCGGCGCTGAATGCGGCGGCGGAGGCGGCCGCCGTGCGCGGCCCCTACCTGGCGCTGGCCGGCGCGCTGGCGCTGCTGGCCGTGATGTTCGCGTTCGCCAGGCTGCCGCAGATCGCCGCCACCGAAGACGTTGCGCTGGCCGGCGAGGGCCAGGGCTCGGCCTGGGCGCACCGCCACCTGGTGCTGGGCGCCATCGGCATCTTCCTCTACGTTGGCGCGGAAGTGAGCATCGGCAGCTTCCTCATCAACTTCCTGGGCGAAGCGCATATTGCCGGCCTGTCGCACGCCGCCGCGGCGGACTACGTCAGCGTCTATTGGGGCGGCGCCATGGTGGGCCGTTTCATCGGTTTTGCCGTGATGCGCGTGGCCAGCCCGGGCAAGACCCTGGCCTTCAACTCCCTGCTGGCGATTGCGCTGGTGCTGGCGGCGGTATTCGGCTCCGGCAAGGTGGCGATGTGGGCGATCCTGGCGGTCGGCCTGTGCAATTCGATCATGTTCCCGACCATCTTCAGCATGGCGCTGCATGGGCTGGGCAAATACACCGGGCAGGGCTCGGGCATCCTGTGCATGGCGATTGTCGGCGGCGCGATCGTGCCGTTCGCGCAGGGCGCGCTGGCCGATGCGATGGGCGTGCAGGTGTCGTTCGTGCTGCCTGCGGCCTGCTACGCCTTCATCCTGTTCTTCGGCGTGAAGTACGCCTCCCTGTACTCTTCTAACGGTTGATCTTGCGCAGCAAATGGGCGCGCAGCATGCGCGCCGTAGCGTCGCCCATCGGGCCGAGCACACCGCGTGCCGGCCCGGGGATATGGGCGGCGGTTTCCTCTCCCGCTTCGAATACGTAGTGGCGGAAGATGTCCTGCCAGACGGCGCGTTGCGCTGGCGGCAAGTCGCGGATCGAGAGCAGCGACAGCATCAGCGCATGCACCGGCGTGTCCATATAGGCGGGCGATTGCCGCCACCAGTAGTTGACCAGCACATTGAAGCTTTCCAGCGCCTCGACATGGTGCCACCACATGCTGGGGATGAAAATGGCGTCGCCCGGCGCCAGTTCGGCCGTCTGCGCGTGGCGCATCGCTTCCAGGAAGCGCGGGTAGCGCGCAAGGTCGGGCTGGTGCAGGTCGACCAGGCTGATTGGCTGCCCGGCGGGTGTCAGGTCGAGCGGGCCGATATACAGGTTGGGCAGCTGTTCCGGCGGGAATAGGGTGAAGCGGCGGCGGCCGGCAGTCACGCCGGCCAGGTTGTCGGGCAGGTCGTAATGCGCGGCGATGCGGGTCCGGTTGCCGATCCAGATGCTGGCCAGCGCGTCGCGCGGGCCGAGGTCCAGCGGGTTTTCCTCGCAGTAGCCGGGCAGGGCGGTGTCTATCGTGGTGGAACCGACGTAGATGGCGGGCGGCTGCGGGTTGCCGCGCTGGCGCGCCAGCTCCTGCAGCACATCTTCGAGCCGCGCGCGCACGGAGTTGAAATTGAAGCCGCTCATGTCTTCGTTGTAGAAGAAGCGGCCGTGTATATGCTGCGGGCCGAGCATGGCGTTGACGGTGGCGTCGCGGCAGAAGCGGCGCAGGTAGGCGTCGGCGCTGGCGTTGCCTTGGCGGCCGGCCTGCACCGCGGGCCAGTGCGCCAGCAGGCCGCGCAGCACCAGCGGCTCGGTGGCTGCCAGCACGCTGTCGCCCAGGTCGCCCGGCGTGATCCCGTGCAGCTCGCGGATCGGCTTAGCAGCGGCCAGCATGGCGCCGGTTCTTGCGTTCGATCAGGGTGCGGAAATTGGAGATGGAAGCGAGCACCATATAGATCGGCTGCAGGTAGCCGGCGCGGTGCAGGTTTTCCAGCGCGGCGCCGGGCAAGGCGGCCAGGCGCTCCTCATTAATCGTGTGGCAGCCTGCCAGGCGGTACGGCGTGCCGTCGTCCAGTT
The DNA here is from genome assembly GCF_009857475.1 of Pseudoduganella guangdongensis. Taxonomy (GTDB): domain Bacteria; phylum Pseudomonadota; class Gammaproteobacteria; order Burkholderiales; family Burkholderiaceae_D; genus Rugamonas; species Rugamonas guangdongensis. The sequence continues at coordinate 17,413 of NZ_WWCJ01000027.1, forward strand.
CGATATCCAGGACGAAGGGTTCCAGCAGCTGGTGCTCCTGCAGCGCCGCCAGGAAGCCGCCAGCCTGCTGCAAACCCTGGTGGATGGCGAGCAGGGTGGAGCTGACGCGCTCCAGGTATTCCGAGGTGCCGCCGTGCGGGCGGAACAGGGGTTCGCTGCCGCCATCGCCTGCGCCGGCGCTGCGGCCGATGCGCGGGTGGTCGAGGTCGACATGCACCATCAGTTCCGTGCCGTTGATGCCGATCAGGAAGGGCTGGCGCGCGATGGACAGCGGCAGGTAGGGCGCATCCCAGCCATGCTGGCCGAGGAAGAGGTTTTCCCCGTCCTGCAGGCCGAACAAGGCGTGCGCCTCGTAGCTGCCGTCCGCCGCCTGCCGGAACACGATCGGGTAGCAGGCCTGGATGTCGCGGAATTCGGAAGGGAAGGTGAGGGCGGACATGACATCGTCGCCGAAACCGGCGCCGCGCGCGGTCTGCACGTGCAGGTCCTTGTGGTCGATGTTGTTGAGCAGGACGTGGTTGGCCATGATGATACCTTGTGAGGGAAGCAAAAAAGGGGCGCGACCGGCGAACCGGCTGCGCCCCAAGCCTTTGGGAGCCTTAGAACTTGTAGCGTGCGCCCAGCATGTAGCGCGGACCGGCCTGGGTCACGAACAGCGCCATCGATTCGGCGCGGCCGTGCACGCGCTGGGTTTCGTTGGTCACGTTGATCGCCTCGAACTGGAAGCTAAGCTTGTCGTTGTAGGCATAACCCACGCTCAGGTCCAGCTGGCCGTACGCCTCCGTGTAGTTCGGGTTGGGGCCGGCGCCGTCGAAGGTGGAGGAGAGGAACTTGTCGCGCCAGTTGTAGGCCGCGCGCACGGTCCAGTTCTTGTCCTCGTAGATGCCGACCAGGTTGGCCGAGTTGCTCAGGCCGACCAGTGCGAACTGTTCGCCGACCTTGGCATTGTCGTATTTCAGGCCCGAATCTACCCAGGTGTAGTTGGCCGACAAGCCAAAGCCGCTGTCGCCGAACATATGCTGCACATTCAGTTCGGCGCCTTTCAGCCTTTCCTTCTTCTGGTTGGAGAAGCTGTTGATCTCGAACGACATGACCGGATCGCTTGGCTGGCCGACGATGGTGCCGGTGGCGTTGCCGCTCGCATCATCCGCGCCGCGCGTCACGCCCGGTGCGTTGGCGTGGTTGCGGAAGATGTAGTTGCGGATGCAGACGCGGTCGGTGCCGCAGTTGCCCTTGCTGACCGCCTCGTTCCACAGCGCGCCGCCGACCGGCGTATGCAGGTTGAACGGCGTGTCGGTGAACTTGGACTGGCCGGCGTAGTTGCTCAGGTTCTTATAGAACAGGCCAAGCGAGGCAAAGCTCTGCTGCGCGTAATACCATTCCCACGACAGGTCCAGGTTCTTCGACTTGACCGGCTTCAGCTGCGGGTTGCCCTGGCTGCCGGTGCCGCCGAAGTCGCGCGCCAGGCGGTCCAGGGTGGTGCCGCCCTGGATCTGGTCATAGCGCGGACGGCCGATGGTTTCACCGTAGCTGGCGCGCAGCTTCATATCCGAGCGGATGTCGGCATCCCAGTCCACGCTGGGCAGCCAGTGCTTGTATTTGCCGGTCAGGGTGGTAAAGGTGGGCGCGCCGAAACTCAAGGGGAACTCGTTGGCGGAAACCCAGCTGATGCCGGTGGCTGCCGGCACCAGCGCGGTCGATACCACGTCCGTCGTCTCGTAGCGCACGCCGATATTGGTGTGCATCGGGATCGCGGTGTTCCAGTCGGTGCCGAACTGCAGGTAGGCGCTCTTCGATTTTTCCTGGGTGCGCTGGTCGGTGTCGAAGGTGTTCTTCGGCAGGTACAGCTCGGGCAGCCCGGTCAGCTTGGACGTCAGCGCGCGCAGCTCGGCAAAGTTGAAGGTATAGAACTGGGTGAACAGGTTCGGGTTCTTGCTGCCGCCAAACTGGTCGAAGTACTTGCTCAGCGACTCCTGGTGGAACATGCTGGCCGGGTAGTCCGATGGCTTGGTGGCGCCGCCCCAGGTGTCGCGCTGCTGGGTGGAGATGGCGGAGCGGTTCTTCACTTCGTTTGCGGACAGGCCGAACTTGAGGCTGGACGCTTCCAGCAGTTTCAGGTTGCCCTTGAACTGGGCCTGCTCGATCTCGCCCTTCATATAGCCATTCTGGAACACCGAGCCGGTGACCTGCTGCGGCGCCTTGGTGAAGTCGGCGCCCTTGATGCTCAGGACCGGGAAGGCATTGCTGAAATCAACGGTGGTATCGCCCCGGCTGAAGCTCGCGGTGCCCAGCACGTTGCTGGAGCCGAACGGGCTGTCGGCGCCGGACGTGGCGCTGGACTTGTGCACGTCCAGTTCCAGTTTCAGGTCGTCGGTCTTCCATGCTGCGTTGAAGCCGAGCGATTTGTTCTGGGTCCTGGTGGCAAAGTCGGCGCCGCCCATGGCGATGTCGGCGTTCCCGCCCGGAATCAGCTCGGTGTACTGCAGCGGGCCGGCCGCCGGGCCGTTGCCCCAGGTGGAGACGGACGGGCCGAAGTTGAACCAGGCCGACAAGTCCTGGCGCCGGGTGTGGATCTTGTTCTCGGAGTAGGTGTAGTCCAGGGTGGTGGTCAGCTCGCGCAGCGGCGCCCACTGCAAGGTCAACTGGCCGTTGGTGCGCTCGCGCTGCACGCCGTTCATGTTGTAGTTCAGGTTTTGCGGCAGCGAATAGACCTCGCCGGCCTTGGGCGGATTGGTCGCGCTGGACTGGGTGATCGGGCCTTCGCCGGCCTTCCATGGGCCGCGCCAGCCGTTCGATACCGCTGCCTGGTTGAAGCCCAGGTTGCGTTCCTGGTAGCTGGCGCTGAGCGACACGCCAAAGCGGTTGTTGTCGAAGGTGTTGCTGTAGATGCCGGAGAATTCCGGCGTGGTCGCGCTGCCTTGCTTGATATCGCCCGGCAGGTTGTTGTGCGAGGTGTCATGCACCGCCTTGGCGCCGAAGCTGGCCACCATGCCCGGGCGTTCCAGCGGGCGCGCCGTCATCACGTTGACGGTGGCGCCGATGCCGCCGGTCGGGCTTTCCGCGCGCCCGGTCTTGTAGACCTGGATCTGCGAGATCGCTTCCGACGCCACGTTGGCGAAGTCGAAGGCGCGGCCATTCAGGTCGCCCAGGTTGGAGGTCGGCATCTGGCGCCCATTCAGCAGCACCAGGTTGAAGTCGGGGCCGACGCCGCGCACGGTGACCTTGGAACCCTCGCCGATGGAGCGGTCGATGGACACGCCGCTGATACGCTGCAGCGATTCGGCCAGGTTGGTGTCCGGGAATTTGCCGATGTCCGCCGCCACGATGCCGTCCACCACGCCGTCGGCATTGCGCTTCAGGTTCATGGAAGAACCCAGGCTGGCGCGCAGGCCGCTAACCACCACGGTCTGCACCTCGCCGCTGTTGGAAGGAGCAGGCGAGACGCCTGCCTGGTCCGACTCCTGTGCGTGGACCGGTGCGATGAACGCAGCGCATGCTGCCGCTACTGCAAGGCTCATCAATTTCTGCTTCGCCTTTGGATGGTACATTTGGTCTCCTTGGTTCTTATAGTCTGGCCGCCTCCCCAACCCGCATGGAAACGTTTCCATGTAACGCTTGAAAAATACTAGGGGCAGCAAAATCAATTGTCAATAAAATACGCCGGGGCCCGGCACGGAGTGTGGGATTTTCGTCATCATATTGGAAACGTTTCCATGCCGGTTTTGCCAATATAGCACTGTTCAAAAAATGAAGTCAACAGCTAAAATGGGAACGTTTCCACAGGGGGCGCCATGAGAAAAATCCTTGCAGTTTGTGTCGCATTGCTGGCGCTGCCGGGCGCCCATGCGTTGGAAACGTGGCCAAACGGGGCACGCGCGGCGGTCAGCCTGGCCTACGACGACGCCCTCGATTCGCAGCTTGACCATGCCTTGCCCGCGCTGGACCGGCATGGCGTGAAAGCCACGTTCTACCTGACCCTGGCCAACCCGCCGGTGCAGCGGCGCCTGGCCGCATGGCGCGCGGCGGCGCAGGGCGGGCATGAGCTGGGCAACCACACCCTGTTCCACCAGTGTTCCGGCAAGGGCCCCGGGCGCGAATGGGTGGCGGCGCAGCGCGACCTGGACAGCACCAGCGTGGCGCACATGCTGGACCAGGCGCGCGTGGCGAACGCCATGCTGCACGCCATCGACGGCCGGCGCGAGCGCACCTTCAACGCACCTTGCGGCGATGCGCTGGCCGGCGGCCAGCCTTACTGGCCAGCGCTGCGCGATGAGTTTGTGGCGCTGCGCCCGGCCGGGCCGGCGACCGCCGGCCTGAGCGGCGCGCAACTGGTGGCGCTGGTAAAGGAGCAGGGCGCGCAAGGCGGCGTGGTGAACCTGGTCTTCCACGGCATCGGCGGCGATTACCTGTCCGTCAGCAAAGAAGCGCACGAGGAGCTGTTGGCCTTCCTCGCCGCGCACCGCAAGGAGTATTGGAGCGCCACCTACCTGGACATCGTGCGTCACCAGCGCGGCGCCAAGGCCGGCTGGGTGCTGGACTGGGCCGACGAGTTCGAGGGCGACGCGCTCGACGTCCGTAAATGGGTGCCGGAAGTGGCGGGCCACGGTTTCGGCAACAACGAAATGCAGTTCTACACGGCGCGCCGTGAAAACGTGCGGGTGGAAGGCGGCAACCTGGTGATCGAGGCGCGCCAGGAGGACTGGCAGGGCAGGCGCTACACCTCGGCGCGGCTGAAGACGGCGGGCCTGGTGGAACGCCAGTACGGCCGCTTCGAGGCGCGCATCAAGCTGCCGCGCGGGCAGGGCATCTGGCCGGCGTTCTGGATGCTGGGCGCCGATATCGACCGGGTGGGCTGGCCGCGCAGCGGCGAGATCGACATCATGGAGAATATCGGCAAGGAGCCCGGCATCGTGCATGGCACCGTGCACGGCCCCGGCTACGCGGGCGAGAAGGCCTTCGGCGCGCCCTCGGCGCTGGCGCCGGGCCAGCGCTACGCCGACGGCTTCCACGTGTTCGCGGTGGAGTGGGAGCCGGGCGAAATCCGCTGGTACCGCGACGGCCGGCATTATCACACCGCGCGGCCGGCGACGGTGCGCGGCGAATGGGTGTTCGAGCATCCCTTCTTCCTGCTGCTGAACCTCGCGGTGGGCGGCTACTGGCCCGGCTATCCGGATGCCGCCACCCGCTTCCCGCAGCAGATGCTGGTCGACTATGTGCGCATCTATCAGACAGTGCAGTAGTGGTACACTCGGCGCATGAATGCAATCGTCCTCGCTGCGGCCTTGCTGGCCGCCCCGGCCACGCCGGAACAGGCGGTCGCCACGCTGTGGCGATCCATCAGCCATGATGCGGGCAAGGCCGGCGATGAAGCCGCGCTGCGCGCCATCCTCCATCCCGACGCCATGGTCTACGGCGCCCGCTACCGTGACGGCGCGCCCGCGCTGTCGGTGGCGCGCGGCACCGACTTCGCCGCCGGCATCGGCCGCGTCGGTGAGAAGGGTTTCTACGAATGCGAAGTGGCGCGCGAAGTGCGCCAGTACGACCGCTTCGCCACCGTCTACAGCGTGGTGGAATCGCGCACCGAGCGCAACGCGGCCAAGGCGAATTTCACGGGCGTGAACAGCATCCAGCTGTACCGCGCCGAGGACGGCTGGCGCATCATCTCCCTCTACTACCAGGTCGAGCGGCCGGGCAGCCCGGTCTCGCTGCAGGGCGGCAAGCCGGGCGTTTGCCTGGAGGGGCAATGAAGGAAGAAGCGGCGCGCGCCATCATGCTGGTCAAGGCGATAGAAGAGGCCGACCAGCAGAAGGAAGTGCTGACCGACGATGACCGCAAATATGCCAGCCGCACCGCGCGCGAGCTGGCCCACTGGCAGGCCGCTGAAGCCCGTTCCGCATCGACCCTGCCGGATTTCCTGCAGCAGCGCGCCGAACAGCTGCTGAAGCGCCTGGTCGCGCGCCACAAGGCATTCGGCGCCGTGGCGCACGGCCACAGCGGCCTGTGGGGCGCCAGTTGGCTGCTGCCGGTGTTGGCCCTGGTCATCGGCGCGCTGTCCGAGCGTTTTGCCGACCGTACCCATGTCGACCTGCTGTCCTTGCCGCTGCTAGGCATCATCGCCTGGAATGCGTTGGCCTATGCGGCGCTGGCGGTGCTGGCCTTGCTGCCCGGCCGCCGCAGCGGCCTGCGGCGCGGCCTGGCCAACCGCATGGGCCTGGGCGGCAGCCACGTGCCGCGCCGCCTGCCGCACGTGCTGGCCGCCGGCGTGCTGCAGTTCACGGTGGAGTGGGCGCGCCTGAGCTCGCGGCTGAACCTGGCCCGCATTGCGCGCATCCTGCATTTTTCCGCCGCCGCTTTTGCCGCCGGCGCCGTGCTGTCGCTGTACGTGCGCGGCATTGTGGAACGCTACGCGACCGGCTGGGAGAGCACCTTCCTCGATGCCGGGCAGGTGCACCAGCTGCTGTCGCTGCTGTTCGCGCCGGCGGTAGCCGTGTTCGGCCTGCAAGGCTTCACGCTGGCCGAAGTGGCTGGCCTGCAGGACTGGGCCGACGCGCGCCTGGGCAACGGCGCGCGCTGGGTGCACCTGTATGCCGCCAGCCTGCTGCTGTACGTGGTGCTGCCGCGCCTTGTACTGGGCGCGCTGGCGACGCTGCGCGCGGCCTGGCTGCGCCGACACTTCCCGCTCGACCTGGAGCAGCCATATTTCCAGCAGCTGTCCGCCGCGGCGGGCGGCGAGCCGGGCCTGCTGCGCGTGCTGCCGTACAGCCTGACGGTGGACGAGGCGCGCAGCAAGGGACTGGATGCGGTGGCGCAGGACATGCTCGGCGAGCAGGCCCGCGTGCGCCTGCTGCCCCCGGCAGCCTACGGCAGCGAAGCCCCGGCCTTGGAGGCGGCGGGCGGCGCGACCACGGCGGTGTTGTTCGGCATCGCCGCCACGCCGGAACAGGAGAACCACGGCGCCTTCCTGGCGGCGCTGGGCAAGGGGCGGCGCCTGGTGGTGCTGCTGGACCAGTCGGCGCTGGCCGCGCGGCTGGACGCCGCCCGCCTGCGCGAGCGCGTAGAATTGTGGCGTGAGTTCTGCATCCTGCACGGCGCCGAGCCGAAAGTAGTTGACCTGCTGGCGCCGCCAACCGCGAAGGAGCACCAGGCATGAGCAGCGCGCCCGCCACCATCCAGCTGGCCCTGGTCTCGCACACCAATAACGGCAAGACCACGCTGGCGCGCACCCTGCTGGGCGCCGACGTGGGCGAGGTACGCGATGCCGCCCACGTGACCGCCTTCGCCGAAGCGCACACCCTGATGACGACCCAGAACGGCGACCGCCTGGTGTTGTGGGACACGCCCGGCTTCGGCGACTCGGTGCGCCTGATGAAGCGCCTGGCCATGACCGGCAACCCGATCGGCTGGTTCCTGCGCGAAGTGGTGGACCGCTACCGCGACCGCCCATTCTGGCTTAGCCAGCAAGCCTTGCGCGCCGCGCGCGACGAGGCCGACGTCGTGCTCTACCTTGTCAATTCCACCGAAAGCCCGGGCGACGCCGGCTACATCGCCGCTGAAATGCGCATTCTCGACTGGCTCGGCAAGCCGGTGCTGGTGCTGCTGAACCAGATGGGGCCACCGCGCCCGCTGCCGGAAGAGCAGGCCGAACTGCTGCGCTGGAAGGACCATATGCTGCAATTCGGCCAGGTGCGCGAAGTGCTGCCGCTGGACGCCTTCGCCCGCTGCTGGGTGCACGAGCGCGTGTTCTACGACGCGCTCGGCGCCCTGGTCGGGCCGGACAAACAGCCAGCCTACGAGCGCCTGTTTTCAGTATGGGAGGAGACCAATGCGCGCCGCTTCAAGCAATCCATGGCGGTCATGGCGCAGCAACTGGCTGACGCGGCGCACGACAAGCAGGTGGTGGATGCGGTGGAGCGCGGCGTGATCGCTTCCGCGCTCAAGATCATCGGCATCGGCAAGGGCGAAGACCGCAAGCGCCAGGAGCGCGCCATGAATACCCTGGTGGCGCGCCTCAACCTGTCGATCGGCCATGCCACGGTCAACCTGCTGGCGCTGCACAAGCTGGACCCGAGCGAGGCGCCCAAGATCAATGCGCGCGTCAGCAAGCATTTCCAGGTGCTGGCGCCGGTGGATAAAGGGCAGGCGGCCCTGCTGGGCGCCATCGTCTCCGGCGCCGCCACCGGCTTCTCGGCCGACCTGGCGGCGGGCGGGTTGACGCTGGGTACGGGCGCGCTGCTGGGCGGCGTGATCGGCGCGCTGACCTTCGCCGGCGCGGCCTGGGGCTTCAACGCCAGCATGGACCGCGACGTGCCGACCATTACCCTGTCCGACGATTTCCTGCGCACGCTGCTGGTGTCGAGCGTGCTGCGCTACCTGGCCGTGGCCCATTACGGGCGCGGGCGCGGCAATTTCGTGGAAAGCGAAGCGCCGCCGTTCTGGCAGCAGGAAGTGGAGCAGGCGGTGGCGCTGCACGAAACCGATGTGACGGCGCTGTGGAAGATTTTGCGCGAGCAGGAGGAGCGCGAGCTGGCGCCGGCCAGCGCCGTGGTCACCGCGATCACGGCCCACGTGCTGGCACGGCTTTACCCGGAGGGTCAGGCGGCGAAACCGCCGTCGATGTTAAGGCCGGCGCCGGTCACGTAGCCCGCTTCGTCGCTGGCCAGGTAGGCCACCATCCCCGCGATTTCCTCGCCGCGCGCGTGGCGCTTGATCGCCATCAGCTCGTGCAAGCCCTTGGCGAAATCGCTGTGGGCCGGGTTCATATCCGTATCCACCGGGCCGGGCTGCACATTATTGATGGTGATGCCGCGCGGGCCCAGGTCGCGCGCCAGGCCTTGCACCAGGCCGGTCAGCGCCGATTTGCTCATGGCATACACCGAGCCGCCGGGGAAGGGCATGCGCTCGGCATTGGTGGAGCCGATATTGATCACCCGGCCGCCCGCCGGCATATGCGCCACCGCCGCCTGCGTGGCAGCGAACACGCCGCGCACATTGACGGCGATGGTGTGGTCGAAGGCTTCCAGCGTCAGCTCCGACACGTCGCCCAGGTGCAGCACGCCGGCATTGTTGACCAGGATATCGATGCGGCCGAAGCGGGCGGCGATGCCGTCGATGGCGGCGCGGCTGGCGGCAGCGTCGGACGCGTCCACTTGCAGCGCCACCGCAGTACCGCCGGCGGCGGCGATTTCGCTGGCCAGGGCGTCGGCCGCGGCGCCGGAGCTCTGGTAGGTGAAGGCGACGGTGGCGCCGTCTTGGGCGAGACGGCGCACGATGGCGGCACCGATGCCGCGCGAACCACCGGTAACGAAAGCGATTTTGTTCATGATTTGCTCCTTGGTTGTTGATGGAGCCAGTATGTCCCGCGCATTGTGTGGCGACTAGCTGGTAATATTGACTATCACTTTCAACCAAAGGTATCAAATGCTGCCCCTGAACCTGCTTGAATCCTTCCTGCAGAGCGCCGAAGGCGGCGGGTTTTCCGAAGCGGCGCGGCGCCTCGGCATGACCCCGGCCGCCGTCAGCAAGAACGTGGCGCGGCTGGAAGCCCGGCTCGGCGTGCGCCTGTTCCAGCGCAGCACGCGCCGCCTGGCCCTGACCGAAGCCGGCGAACGCCTGCTGCAGCAAGTGCGCGGCCCGCTGGCCGAGCTGCAGGGCGCCATGGCCGGCGCCGCGCAGGACGCCGGCGAACCGGCCGGCACCTTGAAGGTGGCGGTGGCGCACGGGGTGGGGCGCATGTACCTGCTGCCGCTGCTGAAAGGCTTCATCGAACGCTACCCGGCGGTGCAGCACGACTGGCGCTTCGACAACCGCACCGTGGACCTGATCGGCGAAGGCTACGACGTGGCCATTGGCGGCGGCATCGAGCTGGCGCCGGGCGTGGTGGCGCGCGAGCTGGGGCGCCCGCGTATTTTGGCGGTGGCCGCGCCGGCGTACCTGGCCGGGCGGGGACTGCCGCAGCACCCGTCGCAGCTGGCCGGCTGGGATGGCATCGCGCGCCGCTCCGCCGAGAGTGGCCGCCTGCGCGACTACCTGCTGCGCAACGCGGCCGGGGAGGAAGCGCTGGCCGAATTCCGCACCATCGCCACCTTCGACGACCCGGAAGCGATGGCGCAGGCGGCCTGCATGGGCCTGGGGGTGGCCCTGTTGCCCGGACCCCACGCCGCGCCCTTGCTGGAATCGGGCCGGCTGGTGCGCCTGCTGCCCGGCTGGCACGCCGAAGTGGGGCCGCTTTCCATCTACTATTCAAGCAAGAAGCTGTTGCCGGCCAAGACGCGTGCCTTCGTCGACTATGTGCTGGCTCAACTGCAGGGCATGGACTTTGCCGGGCGGCTCGACAGGCTCTGAGGCTTCACGGTACTATGGGGTTCCAACTTATCAGCGATAGGGGTGTCTTCCATGAAGTTTCGCCTAGTAACCCGCAGTGATTTTGATGGCCTGGTGTGCGCGGTGCTGCTCAAGCACCTGGACTTGATCGACGAGATCCTGTTCGTGCACCCCAAAGACATGCAGGACGGTAAGATCGCCATCACCAGCCGCGATATCACCACCAATCTCCCCTATGTGTCCGGCGCCCATCTGGCCTTCGACCACCACTTGTCCGAGACCATCCGCAACACCGGTGAACGGCAGAACCACGTCATCGACCCCAACGCCCCCTCCGCCGCGCGCGTGGTGTACGACTACTACGGCGGCGGCAACAAATTCCCCTCATCCTGGAACGACATGATGCTGGCGGTGGACAAAGGCGACTCAGCCCAGTTCAACCGCGACGAAGTGCTCAACCCGCAGGGTTGGGACTTGCTGAACTTCCTGATGGACGCGCGCACCGGCCTGGGCCGCTTCCGCGACTTCCGCATCTCGAACTACAACCTGATGATGGACCTGATCGACTACTGCCGCTCGCACTCGATCGAGGAAATCATGGCGCTGCCGGACGTGAAGGAACGCAAGGACCTGTACTTCGAGCATGCCGAGAAATGCAAAGAGCAGATCAGGCGCTGCGCCACGGTGCACAAAAACCTGGTGGTGCTGGATTTACGGAATGAAGAGACGATTTACGCCGGTAACCGCTTTGTCATCTACGCCCTGTATCCTGACCAGAACATCTCGATCCACGTGCTGTGGGGACTGAAGAACCAGAACACCGTGTTCGCCACCGGCAAATCGATCCTGAACCGCACCTCCAAAACGAATATCGGCGCGCTGATGCTCGAATACGGCGGCGGCGGCCACGAGAACGCCGGCACCTGCCAGGTGGAGAATGAAATGGCGGAAGATGTGCTGGGCGCCCTGATCGCGCGCATCAACAAAGAAGGCTAATAGATTCGGGGTCAGGTCTGACAATCGGACAATTTGCTGCGCAAATTGTCCGATTGTCAGACCTGACCCCGAATTTTACGTCTACGGAATTAGAACTCTTTCTCGGGTAACGCTATAGAATTATCGGTCGAGAACTGGTAGTCCTTGAACACGTGTTCGGCCGTCAGCATCTGGTAGGTGCCGTCGGGTTTCTTGAACGAGGTGTCCTTCAGGCGGTAGGTGTAGTGGCCGCAAGTCCAGCAGTTGAAGTTGCGCATGTGCGTGCACAGGCAGGTCTTGTCCATCACCTTGATGCCCTTGTCGCTGCCGCCGTTGGCCACCACTTCGCGGTTGTACGAATTGATGTAGGCGCAGTTGCCGGTGGCATCCAGCAGGTAGCCGTAGGATTCGCAGCCGGGACGGATGCCGGAGCCGATCGCGGGGGTCTGCTGCAGCATGCGCATCGGGTAGCCGGTCGGCGAAATGCCGTTCACGATCACGTCTTCTTCGGTGGCTTTGAAGTACTCCTGCTTCACTTCTTCCGGCAGGCCGCATTCCTTGGTCACGGTGAAACGGGTCGCCACCTGCACGCCGGCCGCGCCCATTTCCAGGAACGATACGGCGTCGCTGCCGGTGAATACGCCGCCGGCGGCAATCACTGGCACATCCAGGTTTTCACCCTTCAGGTAGTCCAGCACTTCGCGCGTGATGGTGTGCAGGTCGTAGTCTTTCCAGTCTTCCGGGCCGAAACCCAGGTGGCCGCCGGCCAGCGGGCCTTCCACGATCACGTAGTCGGGCGCGCGGTTCAGCTTCTGGTTCTTGCGCAGGAAGATCTGCAGCGCGCGCACGGAGGAGACGATGATGCCCAGCTTGGCTTCGCGGAAGCGCGGGTGGTCCGCCATCAGCGCGAAGGAGCCGAAGTGCAGGCCGGCCGACAGGGTGATGCCGTCGATGCCCGCGTCCAGCGCCGCGTTCAGGCGCGTGCGCAGGGTTTCCTTCGGGCCGTTCATGGTCAGCTTCTCCATGCAGTTCACGAAGATCAGGCCGGGGCCCTGCTTGCGCTGCATGGTGTCGCCGATGTGGCGGCGCTGTGCTTCGGCCAGGCGACCGAGGTCGAACTGCACCTCGGACTTGTCCATATTGTTGATGTTGTGCTTGTACAGCCGGGTCTTGTCCTTGACGAAGGTGGTGTCGAACTTGCGGTCCGAGACATCCTCCACCATGGCATCGGAAATATGGCCGATGCCGCCAAGGCGCGCTGCTTCCAGCGCCAGTTCGGTCGTGGAAATATCCACGCCCATCCCGCCGATCATGATTGGCACGTACTCCTTGTCACCAAACTTGAGGCGGAAATCGTCAACACGTTTCATTACAGTCCTTCGATCAATCGCGGAAATTGTTGAATTCCAGTGGCGTGTCCGGCACGTCCTTGCGCAGCAGCTGCATGGCAGCCTGCAGGTCGTCGCGTTTGGCGCCCGTGACGCGCACCGATTCGCCCTGGATGCTGGCCTGGACCTTCATCTTGCTTTCCTTGATAACCTTGGTGATCTTTTTGGCGGTCTCGGTATCGAGACCATTTTTCACCTTGATGACCTGCTTGACTTTGTCCCCACCAATCTTTTCTATCTTGCCTTCATCCAGGAAACGCACGTCGACCTTACGTTTTGCCAGCTTGTTGGTCAGGACATCGCGGACCTGGCTCAGCTGGAATTCCGAATCGGCGAATGCCGTCAGGTCGTTTTCTTTTTGTTCTACGCGCGCATCGCTGCCTTTGAAGTCGAAACGGGTGGTGATTTCCTTGTTGCTTTGATCGACGGCGTTGCGCACCTCGATCATGTCCGCTTCGGATACTACGTCAAACGATGGCATATTCTTTCCTTTACAATGAAGCAACCGCCCAAAGGGCGGATTCAAAAGAAGCGACATTTTAACGGACAAACAAGCGAACGCTCGGTCGTTTTTGTCACTATTGCACTATAATCGAGCAAAAACTTGATCTGCCCATGCCTTTCAGCGATTTAATCCAGCACCAATTCCCACTAAAACATTTAAATACCTTCGGTATTGATGTACGCGCCAAACATTACCTGCGCGTGACATCGCTGGACGTGTTGCGCGCCGCCCTGGCCGAGCCGCAGCTGGCCGCCATGCCGCGCCTGGTGCTGGGCGGCGGCAGCAACCTGCTGCTGACGCGCGATTTTCCCGGCCTGGTGCTGCACATCGCCCTGGAAGGGCGCGAAATCCTGCCCGGCACCGCCAGCCACCACCATGTGCGCGCCGCCGCCGGCGAAAACTGGCACGGCTTCGTGCAATGGACGCTGGCGCAAGGCGTGGGCGGGCTGGAAAACCTGTCCCTGATCCCGGGCACGGTGGGCGCGGCACCGATCCAGAATATTGGGGCGTACGGGGCGGAAACCAAGGATTACTTCCTGTCGCTGAGCGCGTTCGACCCGGCCAGCGGCGAGGTGCGCGCCATGGATGGCGCCGCCTGCCGCTTCGCCTACCGCGACAGCGTCTTCAAGCACGAGGGCCGGGAGCTGGTGATCCTGGACGTCAGCTACGCCTTGCCGCGCGCCTGGCAGCCCAACCTGCGCTACGCCGAACTGGCCAACGCCGTGGCCGGGCAGGGCCTGGCGGCGCCGACGCCGCAGCAAGTGGCCGACACCGTGATCGCCATCCGCCGCCGCAAGTTGCCGGACCCGGCGCAGCTTGGCAATGCCGGCAGCTTCTTCAAGAATCCCGTGGTGAGCGGCGAGCACTGTGCGCGCCTGCTGGAGCAATTCCCGGACCTGGTGCACCACCGCCAGCCCGACGGCAGCGAAAAGCTGGCCGCCGGCTGGCTGATCGACCAATGCGGCTGGAAGGGCAAGACGCTGGGCGCGGCCGGCGTCTACCCGAAACAGGCCCTGGTACTGGTGAACAACGGCGGCGCCACGGGCGCCGAAGTGCAGGCCCTGGCCGCCGCCATCCAGGCCGACGTCGCCGCCCGCTACGGCGTCAATCTCGAACCGGAGCCGGTCTTCATTTAATTTGGTTGCGGCCGGCGGCTTTGGCGTCGTACAGGGCGCGGTCGGCGCTGGCGACCAGCTGGCTCCAGCTGGCGCTCTTGTCGGGCACGGCCGTGTGCACGCCGATCGACATGGTGAGCACGCCTTGCGGGGCCTGGCTGTGCTCGATCTGCAAGTGCGCCAGCAGCTGCAGGCACGATTCCGCCACCTTCATGGCGCCGGCACTGTCGGTTTCGGGCAGGATGATGGCGAATTCTTCGCCGCCGTAGCGCGTCACCAGGTCGGCCGGGCGCTTCAGGTTCTCGGTCAGCACCGCGGCCACTTTTTTCAGCGCCAGGTCGCCGGCCGGGTGGCCGTAGTGGTCGTTGTAGGCTTTGAAGTGGTCGACGTCCACCATCAGCAGCGATAGCGGGGTCTTGTCGCGCTGTCCGCGCTGCCATTCCAGTACCAGCGTCTCATCGAAGCGGCGGCGGTTGCCGATGCCGGTCAGCGGGTCGAGCGCCGTCAGCTTTTGCAGTTCCACATTGGCGGCGGCCAGCTTTTGCTGGCTTTCGCGCAGGAAGCAGAAGGCCTGGTCGCGCTGCAGGCGGTTGATGTGGGCGTTGGAATGGTAGCGCACGCGCGCCAGCAGCTCCAGGCGGTCGGGCAGCTTGACCAGGTAGTCGTTGGCGCCGACGGCAAAGCCGTGCGCTTTGAGCTTGGGGTCTTCGCGCGCGGACAGCACGATGATCGGCACGTGGGCGTGCGCTTGTTCGGCGCGGAAGCGTCGGATCAGCTCAAAGCCGTCCACGTCGGGCATCACCAGGTCTTGCAGGATCACGGTTGGCTGCAGCGAGTCGGCGATATCGATCGCTTCGCGTGCATCGGTGGTGAAGTGGAATTCGATATCGTCTTCGCCGGCCAGCATGCGCCGCACCGCTTCCACGATAATGAGCTGGTCGTCCACCAGCAGCACGCGCACCTTGAAGTTGGTCAGGCTTGGTTCGGTTTCCAGGTTCAAGGTGAGTATGTCAGACATCGCTTTCCTTCAAATCAGTTTGCCTCCGATCGCGCTGCGCAGGAAAGGTCCGATCTTATCCAGCGGCAGTATCGTTTGCGCGGCATCCAGTTCCATGGCGGCGCGCGGCATGCCGTACACCGCGCTGCTGGCCTGGTCCTGTGCTATCGTGGTCTTGCCGGCGCGCCGCATGGCCAGCAAGCCTTCGCCGCCGTCGCGGCCCATGCCGGTCAGCAGGACGCCGAACGCGTCGCCGCGCCAGTGCTGCGCCACGCAGTTGAAAAACACATCGACCGAGGGCCGGTATGCATAGTCCTTTGGGTTGGCATCGTAACCCAGTTGATACTTTTCATCCAGTACCAGGTGGTCGTTGCTCTTGGCGACCATCACCACGCCGCCTTGCAACTGGGTGCGGCCTTCGATGGCGCGCACCGGAACGGCCAGCTGTTCCGATAACCATTTGGCAAAATGGTCGGCAAAGTTCTCGTCGATATGCTGCACCACCACCACGGCGCAGCTGAGCGGCGGGGTCCAGCCGGCCAGGATGCGCGCCACCGCCAGCGGTCCGCCGGTGGAGGCGCCGATGGCCACCAGGGTGCGCACGGCGGCCTGCGCGTCCGGCTGCGGGCTGTGGCGCCGGGGCGACATGGACTGGCTGCCGCCGCTGTGGCGTATCAGCTTGTCCATGGTTTTGATCTTGTGCAGCAGTTCGGCGTCGCCGCCTTGCTGTCCTTGCAGGACCGGGGTGGCGGTCACGTCCAGCGCGCCGGCGCCCAGGGCGCGGAACACCTGGTTCACATTGTCCTGCGGCCGGCCGGTCACCACCAGGATGGCGCACGGGCATTCTTCCATGATGCGGCGCGTCGCCTCCACCCCGTCCAGCTCCGGCATGTTCAGGTCCATCAGGATCAGGTCGGGCCGGTCGGTGCTGCATTTGTGCACCGCCTCCAGGCCGGTGCGGGCGATCCAGGCCACCTGGTGCTCCTGCGTGCTGGCCACCACGCGCCGCAGCGCCTCGGCGGCCATGGGCACGTCGTTGGCGATGGCGATTCTCATCGGTAGGCTTCGCCGATCAGGTCGGCCACGGCGTCCAGCAGCGTCTCGTCGTGGAAGCTGCCCTTGGTCAGGTAATAATCGGCGCCCGCCGCCAGGCCGCGCGCGCGGTCTTCCGGCCGGTCTTTGTAGGAAACGATCATCACGGGCAGCTTGTGCAAGTTCAGGTCCTTCTTGATCAGGTTGACCAGCTCGATGCCATCCATGCGCGGCATGTCGACGTCGGTGATGACCAGGTCGTAGTCGCCGCTGCGCACCACGTTCCAGCCGTCGATGCCGTCGATGGCGATGTCCACCTCAAAGCCGCGTCCCACCAGCAGTTTGCGCTCCATTTCGCGCACGGTGAGCGAATCGTCCACGACAAGGATGCGTTTCATTTTACGCCGTCCAGCATGGTCTGAGCGAGTAAGTTGGTGCAAGCCGCCTTCCTGCAACAGCTTCTCGATTGAAAGCAGCAGGTCGGGCACGTCCAGGATCAGCACCGGCTCGCCGTCGTCCAGCAGGGCGGCGGCGGAGATGTCGCGCATCTTGCCGAAAATCGGGTCGATCGCCTGCACCGCCAGGCTTTGCTCGCCGCGGATGCGGTCCACCACCAGGGCGTAGCGGCGCGTGTTGCCGCCGATCACCACCACCGGCATTTCGTCGGCCGGTTCCAGCTCGCCCAGCTCGAGCAGGTGGGCCGCGCCCACCAGGCCAAGATGCTCGCCGTCGTGGTCGAAGAACTGCTTGTTTTCCAGCGTGTGCACGGCGCTTTGCGCCACCTTGAGGATGCGTTCGACCTTGACGATGGGAATGGCGTAGGCTTCGCCTTTCACGTCCACCACCAGGGCGCGCACGATCGATTGCGTGAGCGGCAGGGTGATCGAGCTGCGGAAGCCCTTGCCCAATTCGGTTTCAATGCGCACCGTGCCGTTCTGCTGGCGGATGGTGTCGTGCACGATGTCGAGGCCGACGCCGCGCCCGGAAATCTCGGTGATGCTGCCTTTCAGGCTGAAGGCGGGCAGGAACAGGAATTCCATCAGCTCGGCCTGCGACATGGCGGCCACCATCTGCTCGCTTGCCATTTTGCGTTCGAGCACAGTGCGCCGCACCTTTTCCGGATCGACGCCGCGCCCGTCGTCGCTGATGTCGATGTTTAGCATGCCGGCGCGGTGGCGCGCTTCCATCAGGATGGTGCCGGTGGCGGGCTTGCCGGCGGCCAGGCGTTCCTGCGGGGTTTCCATGCCGTGGTCGATGGCGTTGCGCAGCATGTGGTTGAGCGGGCTCTCGATGCGCAGCAGGATATCGCGGTCGACCAGGGTGTCGTCGCCTTCGATCTGCAGCACCACGTCCTTGCCCAGGCTGCGCGCCAGGTCGCGCACCATGCGCGGAAAGTGCTGGATGCCGTCGCGGAAGGGGCGCATGCGCAGGGCCAGCACTTCGTCGACCATGTTTTCGGAGCCGATCAGCAGGCGCCGTTCGTAGTTTTCCATGTCGGTGATGTGCTCCAGCATGAATTGCTTGAGCGGCTGGCTTTTCTGGATTGCCAGCAGGGCCTTTTCCTTGAGCGTGGGATCGCTGGCGTGCGAGGCCGCTTCCATCAGTTCTTCCAGCACCGAGAACAGGGTGGCCTGGTTGCGCTTATGGCGCTGGATGCCCTGGATCAGGGGATGCAGCTGGTGCGCGTTAATGCGCCCTTCGCTGGCCAGGGCCAGCAGGCGGTCGAAGTTCTGCGCGTTCTTCATCGGCGGCAGTGCGCGGCCGGGAATGCCCGGTTCGGGCGCCAGCTCGGCCGGCGGCGGCTCGGCGCCGGCCGCGGCGGGCAGGGCGGCCGGCATGGCCGGCGCGAGCGGTGCGGGCGCGGCGGGCGGCGCCGGCGGGGCGGCGGGCGCGGCATAGGCCGACGGCGTCCATAGCGGCTCCGGCAGGAAGGCGATGCCCTGCACATCGGTCATGGTTTTGGCAATCCGCGCCCCGTGCGCGGCCAGCCAGGCGTCCATATCGTCGTTGACGCGCGAGCACTGTACGATCAGGTCCACCCCGGCCAGCAGCGCGTCCACCCGGTTCGGCGTCAGTTTCAGCTTGCCGGCCTGGGCCGCGAGGAAGGCGTCCTCCATGCCGTGCGCCAGCTGCACCACCATGTCCAGCCCGACAATGGCGGCGGCGCCCTTGATCGAATGCGCGGCGCGCATCATCGGCTCGATATCGGACGGGTCGTTGCGGCGTTCGAAGGAGAGCAGGCCGTCGGTCAGGATCTGGGTCTGGCTGTCGGCTTCCATGCGGAACAGGTCCAGCATGGAAAACTGGCTCAGGTCATCCCTTTTGTCGGTCATCGCAGCGTCCTCGCGAGTTGGTAGCCAAGCAGGCTGTCGTCCAGGCAGCCGACCTGGATGTCCTCATGCGCCAGCACGCCGGCCAGGTAGCGTTCGATGCCCTTGTTGATGGTGGCGGCGGGCGGTTTCAGCGCGCCGGAGGCGTAGCGGATGATGCCGTGCAGCTCGGCCACCGGCAGCGCGTAGCTCTGTTCTTCCCAGCGCACCAGCAGCATGCGGGCGAAGGTGTGGCGGCCGGCGCGCGCCTCGCCGCCGGCTTCGTCGATGCCGAGCAGGTCGGCCAGCGAGATGCAGGGATACAGCTTGCCGCCGGCATTGACCACGCCGCGCAGGCCGCGCGCGCTGCGGTGGGGCAGGCGGTGCGGGATGGCTTTGGGCGCGATCTGCTGGAACATGGAGGTGGGCAGGGCCAGCCATTCGCGGCCGATCCGGAAGGCGACGCAGGAATTGTCCTGGCGCGCGCCCTGATCCTCCGGCGCGCGGAAATGGTCGGCCCATTCGCGCAGGTAGTGCTGGCCGACGGGGCGCTGCAGGTTGCGCACGGCGGCCTTGGCATACACTTCGCAGTTGCGGCAGTGCACGGCCTGCTGCAGGATTTCGCAACTATGGTCGCCGGTGATACCGATGCGGTTCCAGCAGGCGTCCAGTTCTTGTGTGGGCTCTGTCATGGTCGTTTCTGGAATGCGCGCGCGGCGCGCGCCTTAAGGGTGGCGGCGGCGCTGCTGTTGCCGCTTTGCTCGTGCAGCAGGGCGAGGTGGCATAGCGCCTCGTAATGGTCCGGCTGCAGGTAGAGGCAGCGTTTCCACTGGACTTCGGCGTCGGCCGGCTGGCTGGCGCTTTCGGCCAGCAGGCCGAGGATGAAGTAGGCTTCGGCCGATTCGGGCTGGCGCGCCAGGAATGCGCGGCAGGCGGCATCGGCTTCCTGCGCTTTGCCGGCGTCGGCCAGGGTGCGGGCCTGCTTGAGCAGGCTGTCGTCACCGGCCGCGACCAGCGTCGGCGCCGCGGCAGTGCTGGCGCTGTTTGGCTTGGCGGGAATCGGTGCGCCTGGCGCCGCCCGGCCGGGCCCCGACGCGGCAGGTGCGGCGGTCGGCGCGCGGGCGAGGCGGGGGGCGGCAGGGGGCAGGGCGGGCTGGGCCGGGGCGCCGGGCAGTTTGAGGTCCTTGCGCAAGGCGAATGCCTGCCGGTGCGGCAGCGGTGCGAAGCCATGGCGCACGAAGGAGGGGACTTCGGCATACCCCGCCAGCAGGATGCCGTCGTCGGCCAGGTGCGCCGACAGGCGCGCGATCGCCGCCGCCGTGGTCGGGTCGTCGAAATAAATCAGCAGGTTGCGGCAAAAGATCACGTCATACTGGCGCGCGCTGCCCAGCGGCCCCTCCAGGATGCTGCCCTGCGCAAAGCGGATGCGCGCCTTCAGCGCATCGTCGATCTGGTAAAAGTCCTCGCCCAGCGCCTTGAAGTAGCGGTCGCGGAACGACAAATCCTGGGCGCGGAACGCATTGCGGCCGTACACCCCGGCCTGCGCCCGCGCCACGCAAGCCGCGCTGATGTCGAGCGCATCGATCAGGAAGCTGCGCGGCGCCACGCCCGCGTCGAGCAGGGCCATCGCCATCGAATACGGCTCCTCGCCGCCGGCGCAGGGCACGGACAGGATGCGCACCACCTTCGCCCCCTCCGCCTGCCGCGCGCGGATGTGCGCGATCGCAGCGGAAAAGGCGAGCGGGTCGCGGAACAGCCACGACTCCGGCACCACCACCAGCTCCACCAGCTCGCGCAGCTCGGCCTCGTCCAGCGCGTCGACATAGGCCTTGCGCTCGGCCTGCCCGGTGGCCGTCATGCGCTGCTTCACCGCGTGTTCGACGGTGCTGCGGGCCAGGTTCAGGCCCGTCATGCGGCGCAGTGTGGCCTGGACTGTCATTCCGCCGCCGCTCCGGCCGGGAACAGGCGCGCGCGCAGCTCGGCCGGCAGCAGCGCATTCACCTCCATCAGCTGCACCATGCCGCGCGCGTCGCCCGCCACCGGCCCAAGGAAGGGCGCGCCCTGCACGCCGCTCGGCGCCAGGTCCTGCTGCGCCACTTCCTGCACGCCCAGCACCCGCTCGGCCATCAGGCCCAGGGCATGCACGGCGCCATCGGGCGCGGTGTAATCGGCCAGCACGATGCGCGTGTCGAAATGCCGGCGCGAAGGGGGCGCGCCGCTGATGCGGGCCAGGTCGATCACCGGCACCGGCGCGCCGTGTAAATTCATCAGGCCCGCCACACTGTCCGGCGCCAGCGGAATGCCCTTCAGTTCCAGCAGGGGCAGCACGCGCCGCACCTGCCGCAACGGCAAGCCGTAGCGGTCGGCGCCGATGTGGAAGACCAGGACTTTCATGCGCTCACGGAGAAAGTGGCGACGCTGGTCTGCAGGTCGCCCGCCGCGTATTGCAGCTGGTGCACCGCCTCGCTGGTGGCTTTCAGCGATTCGACCGTCTGCTGGGTGGCATCGTTCAGCTGCATCATGGTCTCGGTGATCTGCTGCGCGCCGACCGCCTGCGCCTGCATGCCCTGCAGCACGGCGTCGAATTGCGGCGCCAGTTTCTGCACCTGGTCCATGACGCCGGACAGCTGGTCCGTCACCTGGCGCACCTCGCCCACGCTGCGCCGGATCTCCTCCGAGAACTTGTCCATGCCCATCACGCTGGCCGAGACGGCCGATTGCATCTCCTTCAGCATCTGCTCGATATCCCAGGTCGAGACCGAGGTCTGGTCGGCCAGGCGGCGGATTTCCGTCGCCACCACCGAGAAGCCACGCCCGGCCTCGCCCGCCTTCTCGGCCTCGATCGCGGCGTTCAGCGACAGGATATTGGTCTGGTCGGCGACCTTGGTGATGGTGGTCAGCACGGAATTGATATTCGACGCTTTTTCCGACAGTGCCGCCAGCTTGGCGTTGATCGAATCGGTCGCGTTCACCATATTCTGCATGGTCTGGTCCATGCGGCGCAGGTTGCCCTGGGCTTCCGAGGTGGCGGAGGTGGTGTAGTCGGCCACCGCCGTCGCATCTTCCATGGTCTTCAGCAGCTGCGAGGTGTTGGAGGAGATTTCTTTGGTGGTGCTCAGCACCTCCACCGAAGTCTGCGCCTGTTCCACGCCGGTGGCTTCCTGCTGCTTGGCCGACGCCGCGATCTCGGTGGCCGAGGTGGTGACCTGGATGCCGGCCTTCTGCACATTGTTCAGCAGCTGGCGCAGGTTGTCGAACATGCGGCGCAAGCCGTCGCCCAGCTGGCCGATCGCATCGTCGCCGCCGACGGTGATTTTGCCGGTCAGGTCGCCACCGGCGGCGCGCGACACCGTCTCCAGCAGCGCATCGACCTTGGCGCGCAGGTCATTGGTCTGCGCCAGTTCGCGCGCGGTGCCATCCTGCAGCTGCTGCGCCATCTTGTTGACGTCCTCGCCCAGCTGGCCCATCTCATCGCGCGTCGTCACCGCCACGCGCGCGCTCAGCTCGCCGGCGCCAAGGCGCGCCAGAATGCTGGTCAAACTGGCCAGCGGGCCCAGGATGGCGCGCGCCAGCAGGATCGAGACCAGCAGCGACAGCACCACCACGGCGGCGCCGCCGACCGCAAACAGGTTGCCTTGGGTTTCCTGCAGCTTTTTGCTGTTGGCGAGGCGCTCGGCCTGCAGGCTGCGTTCTTCGTTGGCCGTCTCATCCAGCAGGTCGCGCCCGCGGCGGCGCACTTGCACCGCCTCTTTCAGCGCGCTCGACTGGCCCACCGCATCGGCCGCGCCTTTGGTGTCGCGCAGCTCCTTGCGCAGGTCGACCTGGCGCTGGATCAGGACGTCGCCCCAATTCAGCAAGATGGCTTGCGCGCGCTTCAGGCGTTCCTGTTGGCGCGGATTGTCGTTCGTCAGGCGCAGCGCCTTTTCCAGGTGCTGTTTCATCTCCTCGTAGTGTTCCTGCTTGCTGGCCAGGTAGGTTTCGTCGCCCGTCAGCAGGTAGCCGCGCACATCGTTTTGCACTTCGAGCGAGGTGGACGAGACACTGGCCAACTCGAGCAGCACATCTGCCGTGTGCTTGTCCCACGCGTTCGCTTCCGACAGCCGGTTGAAGTTGTTATAGGCCAGGATCAGCAGTAGCAAGATGATTGCGACTATGGTGCCGAAGCCGAGGTAGAGTTTATTCTTGACGCTCAGGTTGTTCATGCGCGGGTC
This sequence comes from Pseudoduganella guangdongensis, assembly GCF_009857475.1. Classification (GTDB taxonomy): domain Bacteria; phylum Pseudomonadota; class Gammaproteobacteria; order Burkholderiales; family Burkholderiaceae_D; genus Rugamonas; species Rugamonas guangdongensis. The sequence continues at coordinate 40,265 of NZ_WWCJ01000027.1, forward strand.
TCCGGGGAGGATGGCTTTATTCCAAGGCAATGTAACAAAAAAAACGGGCCGCGCAAAGGCGGCCCGTTTTAAGCGGTGCAAGAAAGCTTATTGGCCACGTTTATTTCGCGCATTGGCGGCGATGCGCATGCGCAGCGCGTTCAGCTTGATGAAGCCGCCGGCGTCGGCCTGGTTGTAGGCGCCGCCGTCTTCGTCGAAGGTGGCAATGGTCTGATCGAACAGCGAATCGGTCTTCGAATCGCGCGCCACGACGATCACATTGCCCTTGTACAGCTTGACGCGTACCCAGCCGTTCACGGTGGCCTGGGTGTGGTCGATCAGGGTTTGCAGCGCCACGCGCTCCGGCGCCCACCAGTAGCCGTTGTAAATCAGCGAAGCGTAGCGCGGCATCAGGTCGTCCTTCAGGTGCGCCACTTCGCGGTCCAGGGTGATCGACTCGATGGCGCGGTGCGCCTTCAGCATGATGGTGCCGCCCGGGGTTTCGTAGCAGCCGCGTGACTTCATGCCGACGTAGCGGTTTTCCACCAGGTCCAGGCGGCCGATGCCATGCTTGCCGCCCAGGCGATTCAGTTCAGTCAGCACGGTGGCGGGCGACATGCGGGTGCCGTTCAGGGCCACGATATCGCCTTTTTCGAATTCGATATCCAGGTATTCCGCCTGGTCCGGCGCCGCTTCCGGGCTGACGGTCCAGCGCCACATCGATTCCTCGGCTTCGGCGCTCGGGTTTTCCAGGTGGCGCCCTTCGAAGGAGATGTGCAGCAGGTTGGCGTCCATCGAGTACGGCGCGCCGCCGTTCTTGTGCTTCATGTCGACGGCGATGCCGGCGTCTTCCGCGTACTTCAGCAGTTTTTCGCGCGACAGCAGGTCCCACTCGCGCCACGGCGCGATCACGCGCACGCCTGGTTTCAGCGCGTAGGCGCCCAGTTCGAAGCGCACCTGGTCGTTGCCCTTGCCGGTGGCGCCGTGCGAGATGGCGTCGGCGCCGGTCTGGTTGGCGATCTCGATCAGGCGCTTGGCGATCAGCGGACGCGCGATCGAGGTGCCCAGCAGGTATTCGCCTTCGTACACGGTATTGGCGCGGAACATCGGGAACACGAAGTCGCGCACGAACTCTTCACGCACGTCGTCGATGAAGATGTTCTCAGGCTTGATGCCGAATTTCAGCGCTTTGGCGCGCGCCGGCTCCAGCTCTTCACCCTGGCCCAGGTCGGCGGTGAAGGTCACGATTTCGCACTTGTAGTTATCCTGCAGCCATTTCAGGATCACGGAGGTGTCCAGGCCGCCGGAGTAGGCGAGGACTACTTTTTTTACGTCGCTCATGGTTTTCTCAGTCAGTTGGGTTATTTGGTGTCGAGGCGGCCGAGCAGCAGGTACTCAATCAGGGCCTTTTGCACGTGCAGGCGGTTCTCGGCCTCGTCCCAGACCACGGATTGCGGGCCGTCGATCACTTCCGCCGCCACTTCCTCGCCGCGGTGGGCCGGCAGGCAGTGCATGAAGAGGGCGTCCGGCTTGGCGCGCGCCATCTTGGCGCCGTCCACGATCCAGCCGTCGAAGGCTTTCAGGCGCGCCGCGTTTTCCTCTTCGTAACCCATCGAGGTCCAGACGTCGGTGTTGACCAGGTCCGCGCCTTGGCAGGCGTCCGACGGGTTGGCGAAGAAGGTGTAGCGGTCGGTCGAGACCAGCGACATGTCCATATCGTAGCCGTGCGGCGTGGAGACGTTGACGTGGAAGCCGAACACTTCCGCCGCCTGCAGCCAGGAGTACAGCATATTATTGGCGTCGCCGACCCAGGCCACCACCTTGCCCTTGATCGAGCCGCGATGCTCGATATAGGTGAAGATGTCGGCAAACACCTGGCAAGGATGGTGTTCGTTGGTCAGGCCGTTGATCACCGGCACGCGCGAATGGGCGGCGAAACGCTCGATGATGTCCTGGCCGAAGGTGCGCACCATGATGATGTCGCACATGCGCGACATGACCTGGCCCGCGTCCTCCACCGGCTCGCCGCGCCCCAGCTGGGAGTCGCGCGTGTTCAGGTAGATGGCGGCGCCGCCCAGCTGGTGCATGCCGGCCTCGAAGGAGAGGCGGGTACGGGTCGAATTCTTGTCGAACACCATGACCAGGGTGCGGTCGATCAGCGGGTGGTAAATCTCGTACGCCTTGAATTTGCGCTTGATTTCCGCGGCGCGGGCGATGACATATTCATACTCCTCCAGGGACAGGTCGTTGAACTGGAGGTAGTGTTTGATCCGTTTAGGTGGTATAGACATCTTTGCAAAGGTTTGCTGCGGTGGACTAAAGATTATACGGGCATTTCAATAAATGGTGGCCGGGCGTTCGGGATCGTGCCGTGGCGCGGTCAACGGCAGGTCCAGGGTGAAGGTCGTGCCGGCGCTGCTGCTGTCGACGGCGATCTGGCCGCCCAGCAGGGAAGTGACGATGTTATAACTGATGGACAGGCCCAGGCCCGAACCGCCTTGCCCCAGTTTGGTGGTGAAGAAGGGGTCGAAGATGCGCGTCAGGTTCGCCGGCGCGATGCCGCCGCCGTCGTCGCTGAAGACGACCAGCACGCGCCCCTCCGCCGGGGTCGAGGCCACCAGCCGCATCTTGCCGCCTTCGCGCCCGTCGAAGGCGTGCAGCAGGGCGTTGTTGATCAGGTTCGTGACCACCTGGCCGAAGGGGCCGGGGTAGCTGTCCAGCGCGATGGTGTCCGGCACCTCGTACTCGATCTTGTGGCAGGCGTTGCGGATGCGGTTCATCACCGTCGCCACGATTTCATGCGTGACCTGGTGCAGGTTGAACATGCGGCGCTGCTCCGTGGTGCGGTCCACGGCCACCTGCTTGAAGCTCGACACCAGGTCGGCCGCGCTGTGCAGCCCGCGCATCACCAGGGTGGACGCCTTGCGCGTGTCGTCGATAAAGGCCAGCAGCTCGGACTTGCGCAGGCCCGGCCCGTTGATCGCCTGTTCCAGCTCGATGGTCTTCTGCTCCAGCGTGCTGGCGATCAGCAGGCTGTTGCCGATCGGCGTGTTCAATTCATGCGCCACGCCCGCCATCAGCGAGCCCAGTGCCGCCAGCTTTTCCTGCGACACCAGCTGCGACTGCGCCTCCTGCAGCTGGCTGTAGGCGTGCGCGTTGTCCAGCGCGATTGCGCCGTAGGAGCACAGCGTGCGGAAGATCAGGCGTTCGCGCTCGCCGTAGGCATTGGCGTGCATGGCCTGCGCCGTCATCACGCCCAAGACGCGCTCGCCCACCAGCAGCGGCACGTACAGCGCGCATACGCTGGCCGCCGTGCCGGGCGTCACCGTGTTGTTGCGCTCCGGTGGAATCTGGTCGATATACACCTCGCGCCGCTCGCGCAGGCACTGCGCGGTGTAGGCGGTGGGGTGGTCGAGCGGGATGCTGTTGCGCGGCAGGGCGCGCCCGGCCTCCACGCCGAAGGCGCGTTCCAGCGTGCGCCCGGCCTGGTCCACCAGGTAGACCGCGAAGGTGTTGGCCGACAGCAGGGCGTGCGCGTGCCGGTCCAGCGCCTGGAACACGGCGCCGGCGTCGAGGTGGGTGGTGATTTCCTGGCCGATGGCCGACAGGCGCTCCAGCAGCTTGCTGGTCTGCTGCAGCACTTCGGCGCGGCGCGCCTCCGACATGGCCAGCTCGCGGTGGTGCAGGCCCTCGGCGCGCGCCTGCTCGGTCTGGTGGTGCACCTGCATGGCGATGGCGCGGCTGGTCGCCTCCAGCGTGTGGGTTTTTTCGCGCGCGGCGCTGGCGGCGGTCGACATTTCGTAGGCGCAGCCGTAGTCGCCCAGGCGCGCATACTCCTCGCCCAGCGCGTCGTACAGGTCGCCCGGCACGGTGTAGCCCTGGATGGTTTCCGCCGCCGCCAGCGCCTTGTGCAGGTAGTGCAGGCGCGCGTTGGGCGCGCTCATGCCGGGCGGCTGCGGCAAGGTGCGGTGCTGGCCGTGGATGCGTGCCAGCACGCGCAGCGCGGCGATGTGGTGGAAGGCGTTGTGGTGGCGCGCGGCGCGCTCCACCGCCTGCTGCGCCATCGCCAGCGCCTCCTGCGGGCGGTCCAGGTAGCACAGGGCATGGGCCTGGCCGCGCAGCGCCACGATCTTGAAGTCGCCCTGCTGCAGCGCTTCGGCGCGCTCGTTCAGGCGCTGGAAGGCGTCCAGCGCCTCGCCGAAATCCTTCTTGTCCAGGCACAGGTCGCCCAGGTGCTGCAAGGCGATGGCGTAGCTGCGGCCATTGGCCTGCGGCGCCAGGATCACCAGCGCTTCGCGCAGCAGCTCCTCCGATGCGTCCAGCCGGCCCAGGCGGCGCACGATGTCGGCCGTGTGCACCAGGCAGGAGCCGATGCTGCGCGGCCAGCCGGTGGGACGCGCCAGCTCCATGGCGCGCTGCATCCATTCCAGGCCGGAGTGGTGGTCGTTCAGGTGCGAGAATTTTTCCGCGATGTTGGTGGCGGCGGTGGCGGCGGCGCGCACCTGGCCCGTTTCCAGCGCCGCCTCGTAGCTGCGGATGTAGAAGCCGGCGGCATTGCCGATATCGCCGGCCTGGCTGGCCGCGATGCCGAAAAAGTCGTTGACCCAGCAATCGACGCCGGGCGCAAAGTCCTGCGCCAGGTCGAAGCGCTTGCCCCAGCGCTCGCTGGCCGCATGCAGGTCGCGCAGCGCCGCCCAGCGCGCCTGCGCCGCATCGGCGATGGCAGCGCGCTCCTGGTCGCCCGCTGCGTGGGCAGCGGCGGCGCACGCCTCCAGTTCGGCGTCGCGCAGGGCATGGTTGCCGCGGTCCACCGCGATCCAGGCCCGCAGCCAGTGCGCATCGGCGCGGCCCGCGTGGCCCGCTGCGCCCTGCTGCGCCTGGAAGGCCTCCAGCGCGCGCGTCGCCAGCGCGGCGGCGGCATCGAGCTCGCCGTCCAGCCAGCGGATCTCGCCGTCCACCAGTTGCAGGCGCGCCTCCAGCGCGCTGCGCCCGGCGTCCGGCAAGTGGGCCGAAGGCAGCAGGGCCAGCGCCTCCTGCGCCAGCTGCATGGCACGCTTGGGCGCGCGCTGGCGCAAGTGCCAGGACAGCGGCAGCAGCAGCGGCAGCCGGGCATTGCCGCGCAGGGGCAGGAGTTCCAGTTCCCACCGCGCTACGGCATCGTCGTCGGCATACAGCTGCTGCATGGTGCTCCTGTTAATAAAGGGTTTGCGACGACTCGTGCAGCAACTGGCCGTACAGCGTGTGGCGCATTTTGGCGATCTTGCCTTGCCCCACCGCGTCCAGCACCGCGCATTGCGGCTCGCTCAGGTGGCGGCAGTTGTAGAAGCGGCAGTTGCCCAGGTAGGGCTGGAAATCGCGGAAAGCCCGCTCCAGCATGCCCTCGCTCAGGTGGTACAGGCCGAACTCCTGGAAGCCCGGCGAATCGATCACGCTCGAATCCGGCCCCACGTGGTACAGGCGGGTGAAGGTGGTGGTGTGCTTGCCCGTATCCAGCGCCTCGCTGATTTCGCGCGTGGCGATATCGGCGTCCGGCACCAGGATGTTGATCAGCGACGATTTGCCCATGCCGGACTGGCCGATCAGGATCGAGGAATGGCCCTGCAGCAGCGGCGCCAGCGTAGCCCCGGTCTGCTCCGGCTGGCCGGTGGCCGACACTTCGATCACCTCATAGCCCATGGCCGAATAGACCTGCAGGCGCTTGCGCGCATGCTCCAGCATCTCCGTCACGTCCACCTTGTTCAGCAGCAGGCGCACATGGATGCCGGCCGCCTCCGCCGCCACCAGGGCGCGCGACACCAGGTCGTCCGAGAAGCTTGGTTCGGTCGCCACCACGATGAACAGCTGGTCGACGTTGGCCGCCAGCAGTTTGGACTTGTACTGGTCGGAGCGGTACAGCAGCGTCTTGCGCTCCTGGATCTTGTCGATCACCGCCTGGTCGGGCGAGGTCAGGGTCAGGTCCACCAGGTCGCCCACCGCGACGTTGGTCTTCTTGCCGCGCGTGACGCACTGCAGGCGCAGGCCGTCCGCCTCCGCCAGATAGTGGCGCCCGTGGGCCGCGATGATGGTGCCGGTGCGTTTATCCCCCTTGCTCATGCCTGGCCCAATGCATCGGCCTTGGCGGCGCAAATGAAATCGTTGATCGACAAACCGTTCACCGAATGCGTGTCATAGCGCACCTGGCAGGTCTTGTAGCTCACCACCAGTTCCGGGTGGTGATCCTCGCGGTGCGAGATGAAGGCCAGCGCATTCACGAAGGCCATGGTCTCGTAATAATTGTTGAAGCCGAAGGTGTTCACCAGCTTGCCGCTGGCCATGCTCCAGCCATCGAGCAACTGCACCAGGCGCAGCGCCTCGGGGGCGTCCAGCGCGGTGCTCTGGTGGCTGCAGCGCAGGGCGCGCAGGTCGGCTGCGGAAAGGATATGGGATGTCATTGGCGCATTCATTGGGATATCGCCAGGTTAAGTTGACGAATCCGCACGCTGGCGGGAGGGTGCGAATCGTAGAAGGCCGAATGCAGCGGGTCCGGCGTCAGGGTCGACGCATTATCCTCATACATCTTGACCAGCGCCGACACCAGGTCGCGCGCATCGGTGTGTTTGGCGGCGAATGCATCCGCCTCGAATTCATGCTTGCGCGAGCTGAGCGAAGTCAGCGGGCCAAACAGGAACGTGAAGACCGGCAGAGCCAACATGAACAGGATCAGGGCCAGCGCATCATTCGACTGGCCCGGCACGATGATCGGGTTCACGCCCAGGCCGGTGTAGAACCACAGCTGGGTTTTCAGGTAGCCCAGCAAAGCCAGGAAGCCCAGCGACAGCGCGAACATCACCACGATGCGCTTGACGATGTGTTTCAGCTTGAAGTGGCCCAGTTCATGCGCCAGCACCGCCTCCACCTCCTGCGGCGCGAGCGACGACACCAGGGTGTCGTAAAACACGATGCGTTTGGCCGCGCCGAAGCCGGAGAAGTAGGCATTGCCATGCGCGCTGCGCTTCGAACCGTCCATCACGAACAGCCCCTTGGAAGCGAAGCCCACGCGCGCCATCAGGCCCTCGATGCGCTGCTTCAGCGATTCATCCGCCAGCGGCGTGAATTTGTTGAACAGCGGCGCGATCAGGTTAGGGTAGAGCGCCATCACCAGCAGCTGGAAACCGCACCACACGAACCAGGCATACAGCCACCACAGCGAACCGGATTTCTCCATCAGCACCAGGATCACCCACACCAGCGGCAGGCCGAGGGCCGCGCCCAGGCCGACGCCTTTCACCAGGTCGAAGAAGAACAGGCGCTTGCTCATCTTGTTAAAGCCGAAGCGCTCCTCCAGCGTGAACTGGCGGTAGTAATCAAGGGGCAGGTCGAGCAGGCCCGAGACCACGCCGAACGCCACCACCAGGCCAAGCTGGTACGCCATGCCGCCGCCGGTGGCGTTAAACACCGTCACGGACAGCCACTGCAGGCCGCCCAGCAAGGTAAAGCCCACCAGCACCGCGCCCGACACCAGCATGCCGACGATGCCCAGCTTGGTGCGCGCCACGGTGTAATCGGCCGCCTTCTGGTGCGCCGCAAGGGGAATTTTTTCCGCGAACTCGGCCGGCACAGCGGCGCGGTGTTGCATCACATGGCGGATATGGCGCGAGGCAAGCCAAAAGCGCACAATCAAGGTTAGTGCCAAAAAGGCAATGAATAAAAACGAAAACGCGTGTGATGACATTCTATGCCTGTGAGAAAATGGCAGATTAATCTGCTTTAAATTGCTATAGAGAGAATTATGTCACAAGCGAACGACACCCCAGTAAGCCCCGCCAACCAGCAGCGCCCGAACGAGATGAACCTGGTGTGGGTCGACATGGAAATGACCGGCCTGGAACCGGACACCGACCGCATTATCGAAGTGGCAATGATCGTCACCGACATGCACCTGAACGTGGTGGCCGAAGGCCCGGTGCTGGTGATCCACCAGTCGGATGAGACGCTGGACAAGATGGACGCCTGGAACAAAGGCACGCACGGCCGCTCCGGCCTGATCGACCGCGTCAAAGCCTCCACCGTGAGTGAAGAGCAAGCCGAAGCCGAATTCCTGGCCTTCATGCGCCAATGGGTTCCGAAAGGCAAAGCGCCAATGTGCGGCAACACCATCGGCCAGGACCGCCGCTTCATGGTCAAGTACATGCCGAAGCTGGAAGCGTTCTTCCACTACCGCAATATCGACGTCTCCACCCTGAAAGAACTCGGCCGCCGCTGGAAGCCGGAAATGGTCGCCGGCTTCAAGAAAGCGCAAAAGCACACCGCGCTCGCCGACATCATCGAATCGATCGAAGAGCTCAAGTACTACCGCGAGCACTTCATCAAACTGTAACTCCCGAGTAAATGTCCACCTTGGGGTCAGGAAGAAAAGTGGACATTTTCGTGAGGGAAATGTCCACTTTTCTTCCTGACCCCAGGGTGGACATTTATTGCATCAACTGCAACGGGCGGTGCGGCGCATCCCGAGCAGGAGGGTGGCGGCGGCGAGTGCGGCCAATGCCAGCACCAGCGGCCAGGGCGGGCGGCCGGCGGCGCTGGCGGGCTGGTAGCTTGGCAGCTTGGCAAACTCTCCCGGGCCGAACGGGCGCTCGTCGAACACATAGGGGTAGAAGTGCTGGCGCACTTGGCCGTGGAAGGCGCTGATGCGGTCCATGTAGGCCAGGCGCGCTTCCAGGTCGGTCCCGGCCAGCCGGTGCAACAGCACCTGCACATTCACCCCCGCCAGCAGCAGGCCTGCGCGGCGCGTCCACTCTTCCCGCGACCATAAGGAATCCCGGTATTGCGCGGCTTGCGCGGCCACCGCGTCGTCGCCTGCCTGGTGCATGGCGTAGTACCACTTCCAGTGGAAGCCTTCCGGCAGCGGCGGCGTGTCCTTCCACTCGGGGTGGCTGCGGAAGAAGCTCTGCATCGTTTCCTCCTTCGGCTTGTCCCATGCGGTGTGTACGGCCTGGCGCTGGGCCAGCGCGAGCTCGGCGCCTTGGGCGACGGGCAGGGCGCGTTCCAGCGCGGCGTTGACGCCGGTCGGCAGCACCAGTGCCAGCAGCACGAAGGCGGCCAGCAGCACGGCGGCGCCGGCGGCTGCCGTGCGCGCGACGGCGGCGCCCCAGGCGGCCAGGCCGCACCAGAAGGCGAGGTACAGCGCGGCGGCTGCGGCCAGCATGGCGCTTTCGCCAACCGCGGCGCCGGACAGCAGCGCGCCCGCCAGCAGCGGCAGCAGCAGCGCGGCGCCGACCAGGGCCAGGCGCAGCAGCACGCGCCGGCGCCATAGCGCTCCCGGCGTCGCTGGCAGGGAGGACAGCAAACGCAGTCGTCCCGCTTCGCGTTCGCCGCTCACCATATCGTGCATCAGCGCGATGATGAACAGCGGCGCGACATACACCAGCACAAAGGCGAAGTCGAAACGCCCCGGCGCGGCCAGTTCGGGATTGAAGGCCTCCGACTCATAGAGCTGCGCCTGCAGGCCGAGCGCGCGCACCTGCAGTGCGTAAGGCTGCACATCGCGCTGGCCGATGGCGGCGAAAGCCAGCGGCGCGGGCGGGTCGATGGTCAGGTGCGGCACGTAGTAGGCGGTGAGGCCGGCCTCGGCGTCGGGCGCCTGGCGCGCGGTGCGCTCGGCAATGTCCTTGGCCTGCACGGCGACAATGCGCTGCAGCGCGGCGTTCTGTTCGGCCACGGTGCGCATGCCGCTCCACACCGACAATGCCGACAGCAACAGCAGCAGCACCAGCGCGGCCAGCGCCGGGCGTGAGCGCAGCAACAGCAGTAGTTCGAATTTCAGGTTCTTCATCAAATATTCCTTTCCATGCGACGTGCGGCCCAGGCGGCGGCCAGCATGATGGCCGCCAGCCAGCCGGCCAGGATGCCCAGCGCCGGCCAGGCGTGGCGGGTGACGGTGGCTTCCAGCGGAGATTGCGGGTGCTGGTAGCGCGGCAAAGCGCGCCAGTAGTCGGCGGAGATGCGCTGCGCGCGGTCGTCGTGGTACTTCACTTTTTCCGCGTGCAGCCGGTTCAGCGCCTGGATCAGGCGGTAGCGGTAGTCCTCACCGGCCAGCAGGAAGCGTTCGTGCGCGGCGCGGTCGGTGTCGGCCAGCGCGGCGGACATGCTGCGCAAGGCCAGCACGGGCACCGCCAGCGCCGCCGTTTGCAGCACGCGCCCCTGCGCCGATTGCAGGGCGAAGTCGCGCTGCATGCTGGCCAGGAACTGCTCGCTGGTCAGGCGCTCGCCTTCCTCGATCACCAGGCCTTTGTAGTTGACCGGCAGGTCTTCCACCTTGCTCACGCCATAGCGCTTCAGCACACTGTCGCGGAAGCTCTTGAAATAGGGATCGTCCGGATTATGGCTGTCGCCGATGCGCGCCAGCTCGGCGTGGATGACGGCCTCCATCTCGATCCGGGTCGGGCGCGGCACCATGCCGGCCGCCATATCGGGCAACACGCGCGGCAGCAGGATCACGGCCAGCGCCCACAGGCCGACCAGCAACAGCAGGGCGTCGCGCGCGCGCCGCGCCAGTGCCGACACCAGCACCGCAATGCAGGACCAGAGCAGCAGGTAGGCCGCGTAGCCGGCCGCCAGCCAGGCCGCCGCGACACCAAGCCCCGGCTGCAGCGCGGCGATGCTGCCCAGGGCCAGCAGCGCCGGCGCCGCCAGCAGCAGGGCCAGCGTGCCGTGTGCGGCCAGCTTGCCTGCCACCAGGGCCGCGCCGCTGACGCCGTGCGCCAGCATCAGTCGCAGCTGGCCGCCTTCGCGTTCACGCGCCAGCGCGCCGAATGCCAGGAACAGCAGCAGCAAGGGCGCCAGCACCTGCAGCACGAAGGCCGGCGTCAGCTGGCCAAAGCGCAGCAGCAGCGAGGACTGGCCGGCGTCGCTGAAATTGGCGCTGTTCTGGCGATGGCCTTCCAGGTACAGCGTGCTGCCGGTGAACGGCGCCACGCCGAAGTCGAAGAAGGCGAGCGCCGTCAGGGGGCGGAACACGTAGTGCCCGTAGTGCACCACGCGGTGCGGATGGCGGTCCGGCTGGCTGTTCCACTGCGCGTCGGCGCTTTGCTGCAGGCGCTGGCGCTGGATTTCCACGCTGTGCGCGCGCTCCAGGCTGACGAAGACGGCGGCCAGCGTCAGCACCAGCAGCAGGGCGGCGGCGGCCAGCGCCACCTTGCTGCGCCGCATTGCGCGCCATTCGCCGAGTGCCACGCGCCAGACGCTAGCGAAGAAGCGGGCCGTCATGCCGCCCTCCGCGCATCGGCGTAGCGCTGGAACAGGTGCTGCACATCGAAGCGTTGCGGACCGTGCGCGCTGATCTCGTGCGCGATGCGGCCATGATCGAGGAAGCCGATGCGGTCGGCCACTTCCGCCGCGCCCACCAGGTCGTGCGTCACCATGAACACGGTCACGCCTTGCGCGCGCAGCTTGAGCAGCAGGGCGTTGAACTCGCTGGTGGCGTGCGGGTCAAGGCCGCTGGTCGGTTCGTCCAGCAGCAGCACCGGCACCGCGCGCGCCACCGCCAGGGCAATGGCGACCTTCTGGCGCATGCCTTTGGAGTAGGCGCCGAGGCGGCGGTCCCAGGCCTCGCGCGCCAGGCCCACATCGTTCAGCGCCGCTTCGATCAGGGTGTTGATCGTGGTGGCGGTGCCGGTGCGGCCGCCCATGTTCAGCAGGTATTCCAGGTTTTCGCGCGCAGACAGGTGCTCGTACAGCGACACGTTTTCCGGCACGTAAGCCAGGCTGGCGCGCGCGCCGAGCGGATCGTCGCCGACGTCGATGCCGCACACGCGGACCAGGCCTTGCTCGGCGCGGGCAAAGCCGAGGAAGGCGTTCAGCGTGGTCGATTTGCCGGCGCCGTTGCCGCCCAGCAGGGCGTAGATCTCGCCCTGCATCACGCGCAGGTTCAGGCCATTCAGGATGGTGGAGGCGCCGTAGCGCACTGCCAGGTCGGTGGTTTCAAGTGCTATGCGTTGCATGTGTTTTCTCCTTGGTTCAGTAGGAAGCCTGCAGGCCGAGCGACACCGCGCGCGGCGAGCCGGGGGCGACCCAGGTGCGCTGGTAGGAACTGGTGTAGTAGGTTTTGTCGAACAGGTTGTCGATATCGAGCGACAGGCGCAGGCGCGGCGCGATCTGCCAGTGCGCCACCAGGCGCGCCAGCGTGTAGGCCGGCAGCTCGAACGCGGCGGCGCCGGCATTGGCCTGCGCCTGGGTACGCGCTTCGCCCAGGCGGCGGCCGGTGTGGGTGACGCCGCCGCCGAAAGCATAGCGGCGGCCATCGGCCAGCGCGCCTTCGTGCATTAGCATCAGGCTGCCGTTCACGCGCGGCACATTGAGCAGGCGCCCGCCGACTTCCAGCGTGTTGTCACGCTCGACGGATGCATCGATCAGCGAGAAGCTGGCGTTGGCGCGCCAGCCTTTCGCCAGCTGGCCCGCCACGTCCAGGTCCAGCCCCCGGCTGCGTACCTCGCCCGCCGCCACCGAATAGGATGGCTGCAGCGGATCGGTGGTCAGCGCATTGCGCTTGCGGATATCGAACAGCGCCAGGGTCGCGCCCAGGCGCCCACCGGCCTGCTCCCATTTGAGCCCGGCCTCGCTCGCCTTGCCGCGTTCCGGATCGAAGGCCGCCCCGCGCGCATCGCTGCCGGTGTTGGGACGGAAGGAGCTGCCCCAGTTGGCGAACAGCGTCCACTCAGGCGTGGCCAGGTAGCTGGCGCCGATGCGCGGCGAGCTGGCGTTCGGCTCCTGCACGGCCACGCTGCCATTGCGGCGGTTGGCCAGGCTCTGCTCGTGGCGGTCGTGGCGGATGCCCGCTATCACGCGCCACTGCTGGCCCAGGCGCCACGTGTCCTGCACATACAGCGCGGTGTTGCGTTGCTTCTCCAGCGTATCGGTATGCAGCGGCGGCACCGGCCGCGGCTGGCCGTACACCGGTGCCAGCACGTCGATCGCATAGGGCGCCGCCGCGCTCGGGTTGGCGCGGAACATGCGCAGGTCGTAGTCGAAGCGGAAGGCCTCCACGCCCAGCAACAGCTCGTGGCCGGGCGCGATGCGGCCCGCCACCTCGATATGCGCGCCCAGGTCGTCGGATGCGTAATCGCGCAGGCGGCGCTGGCGGCGCAGCGTGCGCTGGTCGGCATCCAGCGCGGCCGCCTGCTCGGTGGCATAGCCGTCCAGCGTGGCGCGCTTCCACAGCAGGCCCGCGCGCAACTGCCAGTCGCCGGGCAGGGCATGCTCCAGCATCAGCTGCTGCGTGCTGTTGAAGATGCGGATATCGCCGTCGCCCGGCTCGCCCAGGAAGCGTTCGCGCGGCACCACTCCCAGCTTGCCGTTGATGGCCGGGATGCCCCGGTCCAGCGTGCCCACATGGCGCAGCAGCTCGCCGCGATACTCGATGCGCGTATCCGGCCCGGCTTTGAAGCTCAGCGCCGGCGCCAGCAAGTTGCGGCGCGTCTGAACATGGTCGCGGAAGCTGTCGCGCCGCTCGCTGGCAGCATTCAGGCGCCAGGCCAGCGACTCGCCCAGCGGCCCGGTCGCATCCAGTGCCGCGCGGCGCAGGCCGAAGCTGCCCACCACTGCATCCAGCGCCAGTGCCGGCCGCCACAACGGACGCTTGCTGACGATATTCAGCGTGCCACCGGGCTCGCTGGAGCCGTACAGCGCCGCCGCCGGTCCTTTCAGGAACTCGATGCGCTCCACATTGGCGGTATCGCGCGGCGCATTGATGCCGCCCCGGTTGGCCGCAAAGCCATTCAGCAGCAAAGCCATGCCGTTGTTCGGATCGCCCGCCAGGCCGCGAATGGCGATGTTGTCCCATAGCCCGCCAAAGCTGTTCTGGCGCGACACGCCGCCGGCGTAATCGAGCGCATCGTCGATGCGCAGCGCGCCCAGGTCGTCCAGCGCCTGGCGCGGCATGATGCGCACCGCTTGCGGCAGCTCGCGCAGCGGCAGGCTGGATTTGCTGCCTTGCGCGTCGTCCGCCAGGTAGCTGCCCGAGTCGCGGCGGCCCACCACTTCAACGGCTTCGATTGGTTCCGCATGAACCGTAGGGATGAGCAGTGCCAGCGCGGCCGGAACGGCGCGCAAGCGTAAATTCTTCGTCATATTGTCTTTCTCGTCTTGCTTGAACAAGGCGCCACCACAACGGCGGCGCCGGATTTGGTCAGGGCAAGGCGAGCACGGGCGGCCCGCGCGGCAGATATGGCGGCGCAGCAGGCCGCGCGTGCGAAACCGGCGCCGCGCAAGGCTGCGGGCGCGGCAGGCTGGCGGCAGGCGCCAGCAAAGGCGCCGCCGCCGGCAAGCGCTCGGCCAGGGTGGCCGCGTCATAGGCCAGGCAGGCATGTGCCAGCGCAGCATCGGGCCAGGCATGGACGATTCGATGGCGCAGGCCGGCCGCAACTGCCATCAGCAGCGCCGTCGCCAGTAGGGCAACCAGCGCAAAGCGGGTAGCAGGCCGCGACGGCACGCCGGTGCGTCGGGTCATAAGCATCAGGGAAAGCGGCAGCAAACCGCGAACGTGGCTAGGAACCCTGCGCGCAAAAGGGCAGGGGCGTCAGGTCACGCAGTGATGCGGGGCGGCGCTTGCCGCGGCGGGATCAGGTAGCGGGGAGAGGCAACGAAAGCCGGTGCCGAAGGCAGGCGTGCCAGCAGGTAGGCCACCGCCAGGAAGACTGCCAGCAAAGCCGGCGGCGTCGCCGGCAAGTCAGCCGGGAAATGCGAGGACATCTGGCACGCCACGCAATCATCGATCTTGTCAGCGAGATCGTGCTTGTGCGTGGCAGCGGCCAGCATCTGCAAAGCGAACACGAGCGCGCACAGCGCCAGTACCAGGCGCCAAATTCCGTGCTTGCGGAGTGCGGTCGTATTCATCACGCGCCAGTATAGCAATTCGGGGTCAGGTCTGACAATCGGACAAAAGTTGCGCGAAGCGCATCTTTTGTCCGATTGTCAGACCTGACCCCGAATTTTCTACAGCATGAAGCCGAGGTCTTTCAGGGGGAAGTTCGCCAGCTCGTTCTTGAAGACCTGCTGCTCCAGGGCGTCCGGTTCGGCGCCGAACCAGCGGCCCAGCGTGGCGCCGTACTGCTGGTTCGAGAGGTGGGGGATCCAGGCGCCGCGCCCGGTGGCGTCGTCTTTGCCGCCCAGCACGAACTCGGGGAAGCGTCCGTACAGGCCGCCCTTGACGGCGGCGCCGATGATCAACTGGTGGTTGCCCCAGGCGTGGTCGGTGCCGCCGCTGTTGGGCTGCAGGGTGCGGCCGAAGTCGGACATGGTGAAGGTGGTGACGTTCTGTTCCGCGCCGATCTCGCGCAGGGCGTTCTGGAAGGCGGCCACCGATTGCGAGACCTGGCGCAGCAAGTCGAATTGCTGCCAGGCCTGGCCGCCGTGCGTGTCGAAGCCGCCCAGCGAGACGAAGTAGACCTGCCGCCCCGGTCCTTGCGCGGCGCGCAGGCGGATCAATTGGGTGACGGTCTTCAGCTGCTGCGCAATAGCGTAGCCGGGGAACACGGTTTGCAGCGCGGCGCCGTTGGCGGCGGCTTGCAAGTCCTTGGCCAGCTCCATGCCGTTCAGCAGCGATTTGTTGGCGGCGGTGGCGATCAGGTTGGGGTTGCTGGCCGAGAGCGCTTGCACCAGGGCGGCGCGCCGTTTGTCGGCTTCGCTTTGCGGCCAGAAGTTCATGCCGGCCAGGCTCAACTGGCCATTACCGGGCAGCAGGTTGCTTTGCACCGTGGTGCCGGACACGAACAGGCCGTTGGTGCCGATTGAGACGGCGTCCAGGTCGCCATTGGCGCCGAGGGCGTCGGCCAGGCGGCCGCCCCAGCCGGTGCCGGCGCCGGAGGGCGTACCGGCCTGGTTCTGCTGGTTCTGGTCGGGGTGGGAGAACAGTTGCGGCGGCACCCCGGCGCCGCTCTGGTATTGGGCCTTGGTCAGCGGCTGGCGCAGGTTGCCGACGTTGAGCAGGGCGGCCACCTGGCCTTGCGCGAACAGGGCGTCGATCTCGGGCATGCCGTAGTGGAAGGCGAAGGGCTGCTCCGTGCCATCCTGCAGGCGGGCGCTGCGCGCGGCCAGCAGGGTCTTGGCTTCCACCGACAAGGCCAGGCCGCCGCTGCGGCGGATATTGCTGTAGGCGCCGTAGTGCGCGGCGTCCAGCGGCACGATCATATTGTTGCCGTCGTTGCCGCCGTACAGGTAGAGGCAGACCAGGGCTTTGTAGTCGCCCACGGCGGCTTGCGCGGGGCGCGTCATGCCCAGCAGGCCGAGGGTGGACATGGCGCCCAGCATGCCGGCGTGCGCACTGGCGCCGAGGAAGCGGCGGCGCGACATTTTTTCTTTGCACATGGTGTGTGTCCTTTCTTACTGCTGTACGGCGAAGTCGGCCGCGATGGCGGTCAGATACAGGGCGGTGATGGCGCGCTGCTTCAGGTCGGTGGTGGCTTGCAGGGTGGCGCCGATGGCGGCGCGCGTCGAAGGCGTCATGCGCCCCTGCAGCAGATTGGCGTCAACCAGGTTGAGCAGGGCGGTCGGGTCGCCGGCCACGGCCTGGTAGGGCGCGAGGTTGATGCTGGCCATGCCGGAGAAATTGCCGGCGATGAAGCCGTACAGGAAATTGGCGCGGCCAATCGCCTGCGCCGGCGTGTAGAGCTGGAACTCGGGCCCGAACAGCTCGGGCTTGCCGGGGAGCGGCGCCAGTGGCGAATAGAAGTTGAATACGCTCGGCGCCTGTAGCAGGCGTTGGCCCATCAGGAAGTAGTCCCAGAACATATTGGTCGGGTTCACGATGGTGGCGCCGGTGGCGCGGAACAGCGACAGGCTGTGCAGGATAGGGTCTTTCAGCTTGCCGGCGGCGGGGGCTGCGATCAGCGCTTCCGGGTCCATCAGCACTGCGTTCAGGGTGGCCTTCAAATCGCCGCGCCCGGTCGGGCCGTAGGCGAACACGTTGGCGACGCGTTCGATATAGGCCGGGCTGGGGTTGCTGGTGGTGAAGGCGCGGATCAGGCGGGTGGCGATGAAGGGCGGCAGGTTGGGGTGCTGGAACAGGTTCTGCACCACGCCGTCCAGGTCCTGCACCGTGCTTTGGCCGGCGGGCAGGGTGGTGCCGTTGAGCAGGGTCTTGGCGCCCATATCGTGCAGGCGGTCGCGCGGCTGCAGCGGGCCGGTGAAGTTTTCCCAGTTGCTGCCGGTGAGGTTGCTGCCGGTGTAGGTCCAGCCGCTCAGGGCGCGCGCCATGTGGGCGATGGTGTCCTGCGTGTAGGCGGGGATGGGGTCGCCGTAGCGGTCGCGCTGCACGCTGCCGTCCTGGTTCAGCAGCACGGGGCCGATGGTGAACAGCTGCATCACTTCGCGCGCGTAGTTTTCATTGGGCGCGGGCGTGCGGCTGTTAGCCAGGTCGAGGTATTTTCCCATCGCCGGGTTGATCGTCATCTCGCGCAGCAGATTGCCGAAGTTGCCGAAGGCGTGCTTGTCGAGCGTGGTCAGCCAGGGCAGCAGCTGGTCGCCGCTGTTGTTCTTGTCGGAGGAGACCACGAACAGCTGCGACAGGGCGAACAGCATGCGCTGGCGCACCTGGTCGGGTGCGTTGGCCATGTTCAGGTACCAGCCGTTGCGCAGGGCGCTGATGTCGGTGGTCTGCGGCAGCGCGCTGGCAGGCATGCTGTATTGCTGGTTCAGCCAGGCTTGCGCGCCCATCTGCTTGACGGCGGCGATGCTGGCGGCGTTGGGGCCGAAGGTGGCGCGCTCCAGCAGGCGGGCGGCGGCGACGGTGGCGGCGTCAGTCGCGGGCTGGGCGCCGATCGGGCCGGGCGTGGGCGTGGGGGGTGGCGTCGGCGTGGGTGTCGTGCTGGTGCCGCCCGAGCTGGTGCCTGCGACCACCAGCGTCAGCCTGGTGCTGCCGCTGACCTGCGGCGCCTTAGCCGTGGTGCCGGTGACGGTGATGACTGGATTGGCCGGCATGGCCGCCGGCGCAATGTACTCGCCGTTCTGCGAGTTCAAGGTGCCGACCGTGGCATTGCCGCCCGGGATGCCGTTGACGGCGAAATTCATGTATACGCCCTTGCCGTCCACCTTCCCCAGGAACCAGACCTTGCGGCCCAGTTCAACCGCGGCATTCTTGGCCGTGTGCGTGATCTCGACCGTGGTGGCCCAGGCCGGTAAGGAAAGGCTAAACAGGCAGGCCAGGGTCCAGGCCCGGCAGTCTTTTAATTGCATTTTTTATCCCCTGATAAGTGCCGGCGCGAAGCCGTTGCGGGGATAGGAGCAAGTCTCGTGCCACTGTGGAAACCGTTTACTTCCACGAAAGCTGGACAATATTTGTCAGTGACGGAGGGGCGGGGCGTGCAAAAATTGTCACTTTGTAAGGAGCAGGGCCGGCGAATACCGAACCCTGCGCGACTGCCGGGAAATGTTTAGCAGCTGGTCATGCAGTCATCTTGCGCGGTATAGCAATCAGCTTGTTTTTCCATATCGTCACCGGCATCTTGCAGACACCATTTCAAGGCCTTGATGCAGTAATACTGGCAGGTGCCGGCGCTGACATTGAAGGTCATGCCAACGCCCACCGCAAACAGGAAAGTTGCAACAGATTTTTTCATGATTTGTCCTTGGTTCGAATTACGGGATCTGGTTGCCACAACGCACCCAGCAGTCTTCCCACCAGGCTTGGCAGGCCTGTTGCGCTTCCCAGTCGTCGCCCGCTTGCTGCAGGCACTGGTCGCGATCAACGCGGCAGAAATACTCGCACTCCCAAGGCCGGGCCGTTGCGCTGACGCTGGCGCCCAGGCCGGCGGCAAACAA
Source organism: Pseudoduganella guangdongensis (assembly GCF_009857475.1). Classification (GTDB taxonomy): domain Bacteria; phylum Pseudomonadota; class Gammaproteobacteria; order Burkholderiales; family Burkholderiaceae_D; genus Rugamonas; species Rugamonas guangdongensis. The sequence continues at coordinate 59,033 of NZ_WWCJ01000027.1, forward strand.
AAACGCGGCGAATAACTTCTTCATGTCTTTCTCCACTGTTTAGTTTTAATAGGTGTACAGCGGAGTTAGCATAAAAATAAAGATTGAGGAGGGTCAATCTTTATTTTTCATAAATAGTTACTGTTCGGCGCCGTGGCATTTCTTGTATTTTTTGCCGCTGCCGCATGGGCAGTCGTCATTGCGGCCGACCTTCGGCGCATCGTGCTTGACGGTGGTGACGCCGGTCTTGCGGCGCGGCACCCAGAACTTATGGATGGCAGGCAGGTTGGCTTCGATATCCAGGGCCAGCTGGTGGGCCTTGACCGGATCTTCCACTTCCGCCACTTCCTCCGGCTCGATCTCGTCGGCGCCGAGCAGGTAGATCGGGCGCATCAGCGGGGCCACTTCGGACTCCCAGATCTCGTCCCAGGAGCCTTCGCGCAGTTCCATGCCCTCCCAGAAGCCCCAGCACCAGGCTTCCGCATTCAGCAGGGTCTTGCCGGCGTGCTCGTGTTCCACGAACAGCGGTTCGAACTCTTTCGGCGCCACTTCAAAGGTCACCAGCACTTCGTTCATGAAGCGGGTGATCAGGTTGTAGATGCGCTCTTCCTGCTTTTCGTTCTTGAACTTCGGGCCGTCCTTGCGGTCCTCGCCCCAGATGCTGGGCAGCCATTCCGCCGGGGTGATCGGCTCCGGGCCGATTGCGATGGCGGTCAGGTAGCCATGCAGGTGGTCCATTGTCATGGAGTCCTCAGGGCTCTGGTCGCCCAGGAGGAAGGCGTCGAGTTCGTCGAATTCTTTGTCGGTCAATGGCTGGTCGAGTTGCATGGCGTGGTGTTCTTTATATATTGGGTCGAAGGGCGACAGTATACGCCCTGGCCCTTACAATGGCGAATATGACGCATCCTTTCCTTGATTTGAGCCCCGATAAAGTGCTCGACGCCCTGGCCAGCATCGGCCTGTACGGCGATGGCCGCCTGCTGGCCCTGAATTCCTACGAAAACCGTGTCTACCAGGTGGGCATGGAAGATGGCCCGCCAGTGGTGGCCAAGTTCTACCGTCCGCAGCGCTGGACGGATGAGCAGATCCTGGAGGAGCACGCCTTCGTGCAAGAGCTGCAGGAGCGCGAAGTGCCGGCCGTGCCCGCCATGCAGCGCGATGGCCGCACCCTGCATGCGTTCGAGGGTTTCCGCTTCGCCGTCTTCCCGCGCCACGGCGGACGCGCGCCGGAGATGGACGACCCCAAGGTGCTGGAATGGACCGGCCGCTTTATCGGCCGCATCCACGCCGCCGGCGCCGCGCGCCCCTTTGTCACGCGGCCCACGCTGGACTTGGCTTCCTTCGGCCAGGAACCGCGCGACTGGCTGCTGGCCAGCGATTTCCTGCCGCCCGAACTGCTCACCCCCTGGCGTTCGGTGGTGGACCAGGCGCTGGATGGCGTGCGCCGCTGCTACGAGCGGGCAGGGCAGGTCGAGTTGATCCGCCTGCACGGGGATTGTCATGGTGGCAACGTGCTGTGGACCGATGCCGGGCCGCACTTCGTCGACTTCGACGATGCGCGCATGGGGCCGTCGGTGCAGGATTTGTGGATGATGCTGTCCGGCGAGCGCAGCGACATGGTGCGCCAGATGGGCGACATCCTGGCCGGTTACGAAGACATACGCGAATTCGACCCGCGCGAGCTGTACCTGGTGGAAGCGCTGCGCACGTTGCGCCTGATCCACTACTCCGCCTGGCTGGCGCGCCGATGGGACGATCCCGCGTTCCCGGCGGCTTTTCCGTGGTTTAATACACAACGATACTGGCAAGATCGTATCCTCGAACTGCGCGAACAAATCGCGCTGATGGACGAGCCTCCGCTCTGGCCGGTTTAAACCCGGTACACCGGGGTCCGACCCGCAGGGTCAGACCCCCAACGGTCTCGCGACCAAAGGTTCCGCCGGCAGATGCATAGACAGGGTCTGACCCTTGGGTTAGACCCTGGTTTACCGGTTTCAAAAAGGAGAATTGCCGGCAAAATCCCGCCTTTCTCCCAAGCTACACCCCCGCAGGTCTCTTAGATAATGGCACCATCACCCCAACGCCTAAAGCGAGAACCTCATGCAAGCACAAAGCCACACCACCACCGACCGCGCCGAGCATGAGAAGGCCGAGCTGAAAGCCATCACCGAAGCCATCGCCCGCGTCGAAGCCGAAGCCAAAGCCCAGTGCGCCGCCGAATCGCGCGCCGTCGCCGAAGCCCGTGCCCGCGCCCTGGCCGAAGACCGCGCCGCCCTGGAATCGGCCGCCGCCGCTGCCGCCATGCAGCACGCCGAAGCCGCCGAAGAAGCCATTAAAGCCAACAAGGAACGCCTGGACACCCTGCGTGCCGCCGCCTCCGCCAGCGTAGCCCGCCTGGAAGCCGTCAAACAGGAAACCGCCGAACTACGCGCCCGCGTCGACGCCGACCTGCAAGTGCGCCTGGCCGCCGAACAACGCGCCAAAGCCGAGGAAGAAAGCCGCCGCCGCGCCGCCGAGCAGGTCGCGGAAGAAGAAAAACTGACGCAAATGGCCAGCAAAGCCGTCGAGGACCTGGCCCTGCAGGCCGAGCATGCCCGCATGCAAGCCGCCGAGCGCGCCGCCGCCGTGCAAGCCGCCCATGACGAAGTGGTCGGTGTTGCCTCCGCCGACGCCCGCATGGCCGCCATCGCCCGCGAACGCGAACGCCAGGCCCACTCCGCCCGCCTGACCGCCGAACAGTTGGCCAGCACCGAAGCCGAAGCCCTGGAAACCACCCGCCAGCGCGAACGCGCCGACCAGGTCGCCCTGGAAGCGGCCTTCAAACGCGCCGCCGCCGAAGTGCGCGCGCTGGAAGAAGCGCGCGCCCTGGCCCACCTGGAACAGGAACGCGAACAGATCGCCCTGGCCAAGGCCGAATCCGACCGCAGCGCCGCCCAGTCGCTGCACCTGCGCCTGCAGACCGAAAAAGAAATCCGCGACGCCGCGCTGCACCGTGAGCGCCTTGAAGCCATGGCCGCCACCACCGCGCAAGCCCGCCGCGACGCCGACGCCCAGATCATCGCCGCCACCGAACGCCGCATCGAAAGCGACCGCCAACTGCACGCCATCGCCATGGCACGCGTGGAAGCCGAACAGCAAGCCGATTTCGAAACCCGTGCCCGTATGGAAGCGGAAGCGGTGGCGCTGGAGCAGGCCAAGCTGCGTGAGCAGGCCGAACAAGCCGCCGCCGAGCAAGCCCGCATCGAAGCCGAAGAACACCAGCGCGCCATGGCTGCCGCCGCCGAGCGCAGCGAGCTGTCGGCCCGCTCCGCCGTCGTCGCCGCCGAGCAAGCCTCCGCCGAAATGATCGAGCGCGACGCGGTCGCCGCGCAACTGGCCGCCGCCGAGCAAGCCAACGCCCTGGTCCAGGAAAAAGCCGCCGCCGCCGTGCGCCTGGCCGACGCCGAGCGGGCCCGCGCCGAAGCCGAGCAAGCCGCGCTGGACGCCATCAATGCCCGCCAGGCCGAAGCCGAGCGGGCCCGCGCCGAAGCGGAAGCCGCCGCGCTGGCCGCCATGAACGAACGCATCGCCGCCGAAGAAATGGCCACCGCCGCCGCCATCGCCCGTACCGAAGCCGAACGCGCCGGCGCCGCCGAAGCGCGCCGTAAAGCCGCCGCCGACGCCCGCCTGCAAGTGGCCGCCGAACAGGAAGCCGCCGCCGTGCGCGCCATGGCCGAGCAGATGGAACACGACGCCGCCAACAAGACTGCCGCCGCCGAAGCCGCCGCCGCCCAGGCCCGCCTGGCCGTCGAACTGGGCAAGGTGCAAGCCGAACGCGCCCAGGCCGAACAAGCCCGCGTCGCCGCCGAAGAATCGCTGCTGAAATCGGAACTGGAATTCGTCGCCAAAGAACGTGAAACGCTGGCGCTGATCGAACAGAAGCTGGTGCAGCAACGCGCCGCCAACGCCGCCGAAGTGCGTGCCGCCAAAGCCATCGAAGTGCGCGTCGAGCTGGAGAAACAAGCCGCCGCCGCCGCCAAAGCGCGCGCCGACGCCGAAGAGCAACTGGTGGAAATGGCACGCCAGCGTGAACTGGCCGAGGAAGCCGCCAACCAGGCCGAATGGGCCAAGCTGGCCGAGCAGAAAACCCTGATCGACACCGTCCACGCCCACGCCGAAATGCAGCGCCGCGTGACCGCCACCACTGCCGCCATGGTCGAAACCAAGAAGCGCCTGCTGGAACAGGAAACCCGCCGTCAGCACGCCGCGCAGAACATGCTGAACGCCATGGAAGAGCGCGCCGCGCACCCGGCGGATGAACACTCGGAAACCATGGCCCGCGACGTCATCGGCCGCCTGAAGGAAACCGCTGGCGCCGTCTGGCGCGGCCGTTAAGTCATACTTTGCGGCGCAGGCTACGGTTGAATCGAACGATCCTGCGCCCAGATCACGACGCCATCACTTTGGACGCTAAAGCCATTGAAGTTGCTTGCCTCCGCACTGCAGCGGATGGCGACGCGATGCCCACGCGTCGGCGTGCCGGCCGCGTTCTGGAAGACCATTTGCCCATGCATATTCAGGACTTTCTGCAGAATTCCTGATTCAGGCACACGCCCATTGCTGATCTGGTTGGTCTGCTCGATGGCATCAGCCGGAAATACAGCATTCGACTCGGTCTGGTTGGCCGCATCCCAGTTGTAGTACACCTGACGATTGCAACTCAGCCTGATTTTCCTTACCCCGCTGCCGCTATCCTTTGCCGTCGCAAGCACGCTCGCTTCACCGTTTTCATGAATTCGAATTGACACAGTAGGGGTGCCGAGAACGCGAGCCCCAATATCAACGGGTGTAATACGCAGGTTCGGGCAAAAGTCGCTCTGCTTAGGGAAGCACTGTGTGTCTGTCGGGGACGGATTGGGCTTATAGACGCTATCCGGGCGCTGTCCTTCAATATGCAAGCCAATATCTGGCGGCGATGAGTCGTTGTTCGTTCTGGGATCGTAGGGAAGGCCTGTGCAGCCGGTAGTTATGACGCAAGCCAATAAAGTTGGCGTCACTGATTTCAGAAAACTCATGTCGCGCCTCCTGTGAAAGTGCAGGTTGAATTTGCTGGGAGAGCCACCGCCAAGCGTAGCATACACCGCTTCCCACACCAGCCTTGATGCGATAACGCCGCCGTCAGCGCTGGCACGGTGGTCGACCTGTTATGCTTCGCAGCCCAACTTATTGGTAGATCCCATGGCCATCAAACTCGACCCTCAAACAGAAGCAGTCTTACTCGATTCCTTGCAACGATACTGCTCGCAAAACTTCGACGAAGAAATTGGCGGCTTGAAGGCGCGCCTGCTTCTCGACTTCTGCGTACGCGAAATCGGGCCGTCGATTTATAACCAGGCAGTGCGCGATGCGCAGGCCGTGATGCAGGAGAAGATCGCCGAGATCGACACCAACTGCTACGAAACCGAGTTCGCGTATTGGAAGAAAAAATAGGGCAAACGCAATGGGCGGCTTCGTGGTCCGAGAATTACGTGTACTGACTCAGACTTGACCTCGTATATTGAGAAAGCCGAACCAGTAGTAACCTTTCCCCAAATGGCGCGGCTGGGCAAGGTGACACATGACTTGACCTAAGGGTTCGACCCTGCGTGTCAGATTGGTGCCCTTGCTCATTTCCATTTGAAAGTCCGGACAGTATCTGAGGCTGCCGCTGGTCGCGCAAGCCTGCATACGAGGAGGGAAAGCCATGGACACGGAAGCTCCTGCCGTTGGGATCGACGTCAGCAAGCATAAGTTGGATGTTGCTCTGCTGATCGGTGGCAAAGTGCGCAGCAAATCGGTACCAAATTCACCAGCCGGTTACCGGGAATTAAAGATGTGGATGACAAAGCAGAAGGTCGCGTTCGATCAATGCCTGGTTTGCATGGAATCGACGGGAGCGTACAGCGAACCAGTCGCAATTGGTCTGCAGGCACTCGGATTTACAGTAAGCGTTGTCAACCCAGCTCGCATTAAAGGCTTCGGGCAAAGCGAGCTTGTGCGCAACAAGAACGACGGCATTGATGCAGCATTGATTGCGCGGTACTGCGCGATGATGAATCCCGCTCCATGGAAAGCACCGTCGCCTGAGCAACGGCGCCTGCGCGCAATGTGTGATCGACTAAGGGCATTAAAGGACATGCGCCAGCAGGAAGAGAACCGAATCGAAGCATGCCGGACCGTCGAGAGTTCCGAGATGGCGGCGCATATACACCAGCATGTGGTTTGGCTCAGCTTGCAGATCAAGCAGCTAGAACATGAAATTGACGAACATATCGAACATCATTCGGGCCTCAAGCGGGATGCCGACCTAATGGCCAGCATTCCCGGTATCGGACGAGCTACGGTCGCGGTCATGCTTGGATATATCGGGGACCTGCATCGATTTGGGAGTGCGAAGGCATTGGCCGCCCATCTTGGCGTAAGTCCACGCCAGCGCATATCTGGGACTTCTGTGCGTGGGCGTACCACCATGAGCCGAACAGGGAACCGGGCCACGCGCAGCGCGCTTTACATGCCGGCCGTTGTGGCTAGCCGCCACAATCCTGTGCTCAGGGCGTTTTCGGAGCGCCTTCATGCAAACGGCTTGCCGAAGAAGGCAGTGATTGGCGCCGTTATGAGAAAGCTAGTCCATCTGATGTATGCGGTGGTGCGATCTGGTATCGCCTTCGAGCCCAATTACCAGGAAGGGCCTGCGAGAAGTGGGACTTCGTCTGGGTCGTGACGTTAAGCTGCAGCCTCTGGCTTGGATAGCTCACGCAGGATAGCGCAGTCCGAGGACGTTGAACGGGCATTGCAGCGTCCCCGAATTGTCAGCAGTTCTTCGCGCAGCGACGTGAGCTGTGCAATGCGCTCAGCGACTTGATCTATATGCCTGTCTATCAGCGCATTAACACTGCCGCAATCCTCTTCAGGTGCATCACGCGATGCCAGGAGTTGGATAATCTCATCAAGGCCAATGTCCAGGCTGCGACAGTGTCGGATGAATTGAATGCGGCGGACCGACGACTCGTCATACGAACGGTAATTCGACTCACTTCGACTTAAAGCATCAAGCAAACCACGCCGTTCATAAAACCGTAGTGTTTCCACCGTGCAACCAGTTAGCCGAGCCAACTCTCCAATCTTCATGACAACTCCCACAAAATCTCTTGACCCTATAGTAGGTACAGGGTCTCTAATTGGCAAGACCGAATAAAATTGGAGATTTGTATGTCGGATTGCTGTTCTGGAGGCTGCAGTACCCAACCGCCGGTGGACCCGCGCTACCGGCGCGCCCTGATGTTCGCACTAATCATCAATTCGATCATGTTTGTGGTCGAACTCGCGAGCGGCATCAAAGCCGATTCGGTCTCTCTACTTGCCGATGCAGTGGACTTCCTGGGTGACGCGGGGAACTATGCGTTATCGCTTTACGTTCTTTCAATGGGGCTCGTATGGCGGTCCCGAGCAGCCCTGTTTAAGGGGCTGACGATGGGTGCCTACGGTGTGTTCGTCTTAGGTAAAGCCGCATGGACCTTGAAATCCGGCACAGTGCCCGAGGCTGTCACAATGAGTGCCATTGGTGCTCTGGCGTTTGCGGCGAATGGCGCAGTAGCGATCATGCTGTACACCTTCCGCAGTGGCGACGCCAACATGCGGTCGGTTTGGCTCTGTACTCGTAACGACATGATCGGCAACGTGGCAGTCATTCTAGCGGCCGCTGGCGTGTTCGGAACGCAGTCCGCTTGGCCGGACCTATTGGTTGCGGGTGTGATGGGGGTTCTTGGACTGACTGCCGCAACCGCTGTTATCCGCCAGGCCCTTACTGAGCTTGCTAGTCCAACCAGGCAGCAATCGCGAGAACTGCGCCGTTGAATCGATTAGTTTCAGTCATTGAAGCCAAGAAAGGAACTATTGACGATTCATCGTTTCCTTCAGTTGGTTCAATGCTGAGTCCAGCTCCGCGTCTCGCCGTTGGAGCAAGTCCAGTTTGAGCGCATGATTGGCGTTTGCGCATGAAATCCCTTCAGGGGTTGCCCGCCAAATCCGCTGGGCACGGTCGTCAGTATCGTTTATCTTCTGCCGGTTACAGGATTCCGCAACCGCTTTGGCATAGTCTAAATTCGCTTGAAAGTAATTTAGTGGTTTTGCGGTGATGCTTGGCCTTCCCCCGTCCTGAATTGTCCACCAAAGCTGAAATCCAATTCCCATTGACAGGACCAGGAGCAGCATAAGGGATGCATACAAGACGTATCGGTGTCGGCCATTGGCTATTTGGTGATACATGAGTCCCCCCCATGTGGGCCGGTCACTAACCTCGCGAACAACATCCGCCTTCAGGATTTTGCATTGGTGGACAAACCACCGTGCCGTATGAACAGAAGACGCAGCAGTCGCCTTGCTTCGGTCGAAGGACGGTATGGCATTTCTCACATTCATAGTGCCACTGGCAGGCATCGACTGGCATCGTCTCCTGTTTGGCATGACCGCAAACTGGGCATGTCAGAACTGAATCAAGGACGACGACGCTCATTTCGGTTCTCCAACTGCCTTGGATGGGTAGCCAGCCTCTTCAGTCGCTTTAGTCAAGGCGGCGATGTTGGTCTTTGAATCATCGAAAGTCACTACAGCTTCGCGTTTTTCAAAATTCACTTCGATTGCGTTTACGCCGGGCACACGACTAAGCGCTTTCTTCACTGTAATCGGACAAGTCGCACAATCCATTCCAGGTACCGATAAAGTGACTCCTTTGGAGGCCGCCCACGAAGCGGAGCTCAGGGCGAATAAGGCAATCGCGACTGCAAATTTTTGCATGATTTGTTCCTTGAGTTAGTAGAACCAGGGAGCTATCCAGGGAAAGCTGACAGCGATGAGAAGCAGCAAGACGACCATGATGTACAACACCTGATACGACCACCTGACTTGTGGGATCGCGCAAGCTTCTCCTGGAGCACAGTCTGTCGTAGGACGCCAGACGCGGCGCCAGGACATTGCCAGCGCTACAAATGAGATACCTACGAAGAAAGGTCGATACGGCTCAAGCTGCGTTAATGACCCGATCCATGCGCCCGAAACTCCCAGCATGAGCAACAGTAACGGACCGAGACAGCACGTTGAAGCTAGAATTGCGGCGACGCCTGCCGCAAGAAGGCCGACGCGCCCCGTTCTGCGGCTTGCCTTGGTTGGTAATTTCGAGTTCATAGCGTAAGCTTAATCCCGTACATAAGTACGGAATCAAGAAAAATGAACGAAATCGAATTCACTATTGGCGCTTTGGCAAAATCAGCAGGCGTGAACCTGGAGAGCATTCGCTTCTATCAACGCAAAGGGTTAATGGCGGAGCCCGACCGAATACGCGGAACTATTCGGCGGTACGGCGCTACTGACCTCGCACGACTGCAATTCATCAAGGCTGCGCAGAGAATCGGCTTCTCGCTCGATGAGGTAGCTGAATTGTTGCGATTAGACGATGGCACGCACTGCGAAGAAGCCCGTCATCTGGCCGAGCAGAAATTGCGCGATGTGCGAGAGCGAATCGCTGATCTTGGCAGGATCGAGAAAGCTCTGGACCAATTGGTAGTCAGCTGCTGCGAAGTTGCAGGGAACGTGAAATGTCCTTTAATTGAATCGCTCTACCATCGGACATAACTTGAAAAACAAGACAGTATCTAACAGGGATTGTCAGTTGCGAGCAGCTTTCGCCACCGAACACAAGAGTCAAGGCACTCACCGTGTCTCACTTCGTCGTTCCGTTGCCAAATTTAGCTCAAGGGCTCGTTCGCGGGTCTGATGGAGCGGGCGGCTAAACACCGCCATGACCAATTCCAGCGCTAAACCAGCAATTCGGGCGGTCTGGTATGCATGACGGTCACCAAACGCCGCACGGGCTGCCAGAGCTGCGTGGACTTTTCCTGCGGTCGCAAAGTCAGTTCGCCTGGTCATCTTCGTACCCTACTCCCAATTCAGGTAACCAGATGTTCGTTACGCCAAACACGTAGCTCGGCGCGTGCAGCCAAGGTGAAATGCGAGAATCTGCCTGATGGGGGGCAACGCAGAGTTGGTCGAACAGGCATATGATGATTAGGTACGAAAGTGGAAGTTGATTTCCCATGAATACCCTAGCCATCGTCGGCATCCTTTTGATGCTTCCATTCGCTTACGGCGCGCTATTTCAGTCCCGTCCGAAAAACTGGGTGCCGGAACATGCGTCCATCGCAATGCTGGAGATCGCAGGGCTAGTCATTGGCCTGATCCTGTTTCTAATCGGTGTGTTTGCATGACCCGCCATTTCGCGAAATGGTGGACAATCGGGTCCCTGGCGACTTGAAAAACAAGACAGTATCTGACAGGGACTGTCAGTTGAGTTAGAGTCCTGCAAGGCCGCTACCGGCCATCAGCCGCCGCTCGCATCTGGTTTCCGAGTTTTTAAAATTCGACGAACGAATGACTTCAGAAGTTTCGATTTATAGGCACTTTGGGGACTTGGCGCAATTCGCCATTGTTTGCGCTCACGA
>NZ_WWCJ01000028.1 GCF_009857475.1 Pseudoduganella guangdongensis
ACACCGTGCCGCCACCCGCCGCCGCGCCGTCGCCAGCCACCGGAGCGCCGCCCGCCGCTGTGTCGACGCCCGCCGCTGCGCAGCCATCGGCCGCCGCGACGCCGACGCCGGCCACCGCATCGTTCACAGCGGAAGCCGCCTTGCGCCAGCTGGCAGCAAAGTGGGAAGTACAGCTAGCCCCGGGAGAAGCCTGCCAGGAAGCCGCCAAACGCAATCTCCGCTGCTGGCAAACCAAAGGCGGGCTGGCCGAAATCCGCCGACTCAATCGCCCTGTCATCATCAAGCTGCGCGACGACCCCGCCCAACCGCAGACCGTCCTGCTGACCGCCATCAGCGCCGGCAAGGCGACCCTGGTCACGAGCAGCGGCACCGAGACCGTCGCCTTCGAGGCGCTGGAACAGCGCTTCGACGGCAGCTTCACCACCTTCTGGCGCGCGCCGCGCAGCTGGCGCGAAGAAGTCACGCAAGGCGACAAAGGGCCGGACGTCGACTGGCTCGCCCGCCGCCTGGCACAAATAAACGGGGTCAAGAAACCGCGCGAGAACCAGCCACTAGCCGGCGAAACCCTGCGATACTTGCGCGAATTCCAATCCGCCCAGGGCTTGAAAGCCGACGGCGTTGCCGGGCCGAAGACCTTCATCCGCCTGTCGCAGCCGGGCACACTGACCGAGCCGCGCCTGCTGGCCGCAGCGGGGAAATAATATGTCCTATATTCTCGAAGCACTCAAGAAAGCGCAGGCCGAGCGCCAGATCGGCAGCACGCCGACGATCCATGCCCCCACGCTCGCCAGCGCGCCACAAGGGCAAAGCCGAAGCAGCCACCGGACCCCGGTGATAGTGGCGATGGTGTTGATGGGTGCAGCAATCGCAGGGCTGGCGACGATGCTGGTGCGCCAGCAGCCATCTGTCGCCCAGCCACCCGCCGCAGCGCTGGACGCCAGCGTCGCCGCGCCGCCCGCGCAGGCCGGGTTAACCACCCAGGCAGCTGCGCCCCCGGCCGCGGTAGCGGTGCAAGCCGAGATTCCCGCGCCCGCGGCGGCTGTGGAACCCGAAGCCGTCGCGAAGGCGCCACCTGTCGCCGCCGCGCCATCCAGCGCCAGCGCCAGCGCGCCGGCGGTTCCTGCCAAGGATGCCGCCGCCGCAAGCGCCGCGCGCGCAATTGAAGCGCCGGCCGCAGCGCCCGCACCAGCAGCACCGCCAGCGCCAGCGCCGCTCGAAGAACACATCCAATCCTTGCAAGACCTGCCCGAACCGATCCAGCGCGCCATCCCGCAGATCGCACTGGGCGGCTATATGTATTCCAAAAACCCGGCGGACCGCCTGCTGTTGATCGACAAAGTCCTGCGCAAGGAAGGGGAGGAGGTCGCGCCCGGCCTGCTGCTCGAAAGACTCCAACCCAAGCAAGCGGTCTTCCGTTTCCGTGGTTACCGATATAAAGTTCCGTTATGAGCAATAAGCAGAATGTCCTTGGCGTTGTCGGCCCGTCCGGCAGCGGCAAAACCACCCTGGTGGAATACCTGGTCAACGAACTGGCCGCCAGCGGCTGGAAAGTCAATGTCATCAAGCATAGCCACCACGACTTTGAATTGGAGCCGCCCCGCAAGGACAGTGCCCGCTTCCGCCAGGCCGGCGCCGCCGAAGTCATGATCGCCTCGCCATACCGCTTCGCCATCATCCACGAACTGCGCGGCGCAGACGAACCCGGCTGCGACGAACAGTTGGCCAGGCTGAAACCGGCCGACCTGACCCTGGTCGAAGGATTCCACGCATGGCAAATTGATAAGCTGGAAGTGTACCGTGGCATCGCCGGCCAGCCGCCGCGTTACCTGGACGACCACAGCATCGTCGCTATCGCCTCCGACCAGCCCGCACCGGCGGCCCTGCCACCGCGCCTGCAATGGCTCGACCTGAACCGTCCGGAAACGGTGCTGGCCTGGCTGGTGAAAAAAATCCCGCGCCAAGCCTAAAGTTCCCGCCAACTCGTCCGTAATTCTAGATAAGTACACGTGGGAGGTTTGAAATGGACGCAGCAAGCATTGCCAAAGCAGCAACGACTATCGCCGAGACGAGCAATCGTGTCCAGGTAGGGTACGCCGTGATGAAAAAGGCACAAGATGTCCAAGCTTCCAGCGCCCAGGCCCTGATTGAAGCGATTCCGCCAACGCCATCCGCCAGCAACCTGCCATCGCACCTGGGCAAGAACATCAACACCACGGCCTAAGCCGGTCCCGCCGATAACCAACCGGCGGCGCCGTCGCCGCTGCTAGTCGAAAGCGCGCATCAGTTTGTCCTCCCCGCTCAGGTCGCGGTGCAGGAGGTTCGCACGGTGGGTAGCTTCAATCATGCGCAGCAGTTGCGCATCCTCACAACGCTCAAGCTCTTCATTCGCCGCCAATAGTGCCTGGGCAAGCTTGGCGCGCGCCGATTGGTACAGCACGCTTGTGTAATGGTCGGTATTCTTGAGCAGTTCCTCAGCATTCTCGATGACTTGGCGCAAGTCACCGATCAGCTGTTCCTGGCTCTGCGTTTGTTTCTCGTCGGGGCCATCCATGATGCTACCCTCCGCGCGGGTTCAATCAGGCCGCACTGCCCTCGGCATGGACGTCAATCTGCACGTCACCCAGGCGCACACGCTGGCCCGCCCGGATTTTTGCCGTCTTACGCAACTCCTGCTTGCCGTCGACTTTAACGTCGCCGTTGGCCACAATCTGCTTGCCGGCACCGCCGCTGTCGCACAGGCCAACTACTTTCAGGAGCTGGTTCAGTTCGATGTACTCGCCTGTCAATTCGAAATCTACTTTTTGCATTTTAATCCTCTTTCTGTTGGGCTGGCGCCGAGTGTTGTATTTCTATTCGGCATTAGTCCTTGCCGCCGGGGCGGGTCATTTCCAGCGGAACAATCCACTCACTGAACTGGCTTTCGTTCACAAAACCAAGAGCCAGGGCCGCCTCTTTCAATGTACTACCCTCGTGCTGCGCCTTCTTTGCTATTTGCGCGGCGCGATCATACCCGATATGGGGTGCCAGCGCGGTGACCAGCATCAGCGAGCGCTCCATCAGCTCGGCAATGCGGTCCAGGTTGGGCTCGATGCCGTGGGCGCAATGCTCATCGAAGCTGCGCATGCCATCGGCCAGCAGGCGCGCGCTTTGCAGGAAATTGTGGGCGATCAGCGGCTTGAAGACGTTGAGTTCGAAGTTGCCGGACGAGCCGCCGACGGTAATCGCCACATCATTGCCGAACACCTGGCAGCACAGCATGGTGAGCGCCTCGCTCTGGGTTGGATTCACCTTGCCCGGCATGATGGAGCTGCCCGGCTCATTCTCGGGAATCGTGATTTCGCCCAGGCCGGAGCGCGGACCGGACGCCATCCAGCGCACATCGTTGGCCAGCTTCATCAGCGCCGTCGCCAGCGTTTTCAGGGCGCCGTGGGCGGAGACCAGGGCATCGTGCCCGGCCAAAGCCGCGAACTTGTTGTCGGCGCTGCGGAAGGGGAGTTCAAGGCGCTTGGCCAGCTCGGCGGCGATGCGGCCGGCGTACTCCGGGTGCGCGTTCAGGCCGGTGCCGACTGCGGTGCCGCCGGCGGCCAGGTCCAGCACGGCGGGCAGGGTGGCTTCGATGGCCTTCTCCGCATAGTCAAGCTGCGCCACATAACCGGAAAACTCCTGGCCCAGGGTCAGGGGCGTGGCGTCCTGCAGGTGGGTGCGGCCGATCTTGACGATGCCCGCAAACGCCTGCGCCTTCGCTTGCAGCGTAGCGCGCAGCTGGCGCAGGGCGGGCAGCACATCGTTTGCCACCGCTTGCGCGGCCGCCACATGCATCGCGGTGGGAAAGATGTCGTTGGACGACTGCCCCTTGTTGACATCGTCATTCGGGTGCAGCCTGCGGCCCTCGCCGCGCTCCCCGCCCAACAATTCGGAGGCACGGTTGGCCAGTACCTCATTCATATTCATATTGGACTGCGTGCCCGAGCCGGTCTGCCAAACCGCCAGCGGGAACTCGCCGGCGTGCTGGCCTTGCAAGACCTCGTCCGCCGCCTGCATGATGGCGTGCGCCTTGGTGCTGTCGAGCACGCCAAGATCGAGGTTGACCTGGGCCGCAGCCCGCTTCACACTGGCCAAGGCGGCAATCAGTTCGGGCGCCATGCGCTCGCTGGAAATGCGGAAATGCTCCAGCGAACGCTGGGTCTGGGCTCCCCACAACTGGCTGGCGGGAACTTCAATCGGGCCGAAACTGTCGCGCTCGGTTCTGCTGTTCATATAGGGCTCCAAAGGTGGGAAGAGGTGATGTCATGATTCTAACGCCATTGCCGATTACTCTGCCGGGCTACAAAAACGGGAAATTTGGCCGTTAATGAATACATTACGGAAATAGACCTGTTCTCCATGCTAAGCAAACGACTGCCCCTGGGCGCCCTGGCGCTGCCGCTGCTCGCCGCCACCTGCTGCGGCCCGCTTCGCGCTGCCGAGCTGGGCGAGGTGAAGGTCAACTCCTTCCTGGGCCAGCAACTCTCGGCGGATATAGAACTGGTCGACCTGACCCCGGCCGACCTGGCGGAGATCCAGGCCAAGCTGGCCAATCCCGACGTCTTCAAAGGCGCCGGCCTGAGCCTGTCGCCTGTGCTCAACGGCCTGTATATATCGGTTGCCAAGCGCGACAGTCGTCGCTTCCTGCATTTGACGACGCTCCAGCCGGTGAATGCCGAAGGCCTGCACCTGTTTCTTGAACTAAGCAGCGGCGGACGGCAAATCATCCGCGCCGCCACGCTATGGTTGAGGCCCGAGCCCCCGGTGCAGCGCACCGCGGCAGCGCCTGTGGCAATGCCGGCGGCAGCACCGATGCCGGCGCTGGCCGCCACGCCTGTCGCGGCCCCCAAGGTCGAAGCGCCCGGGCAGGGCGAAGCCGGCTTGAGTGCGGCAGCCGAACGCGCCTTTGCCGCGCGCAAGTCCGCACCTGTGGCTGCGCCAGTGACCGCTGAAGTCGCATCGATCCCAAACAAGACGGTTCCCCAGCGCGCGAGCCCGGCGCCGCGCCCGGCAAAAAGCGAAGTTGCCGCATCCCGCCCAGCGCCAGCACCGATGGTGGCGCCTGCGCAGGCTTGTGCGCCAGCGCCAGCCGAAGAGCAAATCCAGCAATGCCAGGCTATGACAGGCAAGCTGCTCGACCTCGAAGGCAAGGTGCAGCGCCTGCAGCAAGCCCTCGGCGCCCCAAGCGCAGCACCACTTGCGGCAGCCGCTGCCGCCGACCCCGCCCCCGATGCCAGCGCATCGGCCGCCGCCAGCGCAGTGCAGGAAGCGAGTCCCGCCTCAGCGCCTGCCAAGCCCTCGCTCGCATCAGCCAAGCCCGAGCCAGCCCCGAGCAAGCCCGGCGCCAAGCCAAGCAAGCCCGGCGCGTCGCCCGGTCAAGAATCCAAATCCGGCAGCAACTGGGTCGCACTAGCGCTTGGCGGCCTGCTCGGGTTGGCAGCGCTCGGCGGGC
This sequence comes from Pseudoduganella guangdongensis, assembly GCF_009857475.1. Lineage (GTDB taxonomy): Bacteria > Pseudomonadota > Gammaproteobacteria > Burkholderiales > Burkholderiaceae_D > Rugamonas > Rugamonas guangdongensis. Next base: position 5,477 of record NZ_WWCJ01000028.1, read on the forward strand.
TGGTGCTCTTCCTGCGCAAGCGCAAAGGGCAGGGCCCGCTGAAGATATGGCAATCCTTCCGCAAAAAAGAGCAGCCCGCAGCGGCAGAGCCTACGATGGAAGAAGTCACTGCCCAGGAGTAATTGCTGTTGCTTTTGCGCGCTAGACAAATTTTTTTGAACTGCGCTATACTGGGCTCACACAGGCGAGGTTCTGCCGCAGTCACCACCGATAGTGTGACGCGACCCGCAGAGCGACGTTGAAGAAACGACCGCGCCTGGAAGCAGTTCATAGCCGACAAAGGCGATATGAACGCCGGGTGCAACCGGCGCTGAGGCGACGCCAGGAGATACCTGGCGCTCGCCCCTCCGAACACCTTGAAGGCGCCCCAGCGGGCGCCTTTTTCATTTCACTTCCTTTCATTTGTCCACCCCGGGGTCAGGAACAACGAAAGACATTTTTCAAAATGTCTTTCGTTGTTCCTGACCCCGGGGTGGACACAAAAGAAAAAAGCGCCGGGAGGCGCTTTGTTTTCTGGGGAGGGGGCTGGATCAGCCGTTCAGGCGGTTGTGCCAGGGCTCGGTCACTTCGCGGATGGCGCGGTCGTTGGCGAGGATTTGCTTCAGCAGCTCAATCTTGCGTTTGCGGGCGTCGCCTTGCACTGGTGCGGCGCCTCCCATCAGGGCCACCGAGGCGGCGGCGCATTGGTTCTCCATGCGGTCGAGCGAGTCCCAGTCGCTGGATTGCGCGGCCATGACCATTTTATTGGTCAATCCGGCAATAGTTTCGTAGGTGGCGAGGACTTCGGTCGAGGACATTTTGAGCCTTGGGTTCAGTGCGCGGAGTACCGCATGTCTGGATTAACGTCAGGCTCGGCAGGAACTTTAGGGCTTTCTCAAAAATTTTTGAAAAATCATGAAAAAAGCCGTTGCGCCCCCATCCCAAGGGCAACAACGGCCAGGAGCTAAGCGGTTTTCTTGCTTATTTGATCAGTTCTTCCAATCCGGCGCTCAGTTCGTCCAGCGATGGCATCTGGTCAATCAGGGCGTTGTCGTCCAGCCCGAGGTTGTCGGCCACTTCGGTCGGATAGCAGGCGGCAATCTCTTCGGGAGTCAGCTTGTTTTCGTCTACCCGGGCGCGCCAGGCGGCCAGGTGGATGACCGACGCCAGCAAGTCGTCGCCCGGGTTGGGGAAGGCAGCAATGGTTTCGGAGAACGCTGGCGGGAATTTCCAGCGACGGGCCAGCTCGGCGCCGACGTCGGCAAAGTTGTAGCCCAGCGAGGATTGTTCGGCGTCCAGGCGGCGCGAGTCGAGCGGGCCGGCGACCTTGTCCAGCGCCATGGCCTGCTCGGGCATGGCGGCGTGAATCACCAGTTGGCCGATGGCGTGCATCATGCCAATGGTGAAGGCGAGGTCGGTATTTTGCTTGCACGCTTTGGCGATGAACTTGGCGCCCACGGCGGTGCGCAGGCTGTAGCGCCAGAATTGGCGCAGGTCGAGGCCGGGCACGGTCTTGAATCCGCTCACCAGGCCGGAACTGATCACCAGCGTGCGCACGGTGACAAAGCCGAGCATCAGCACGGCGTCTTCCACGGTGCCGATCGAGCGCGATACATGGTAATAGGCGGAATTGGCCAGGCGCAGCAGCTTGGCGCTCAGCACCGGGTCGGCTGACAGCTTTTTGGCGATGTCTTCGGTGGAAACGCTGGCCTTGTCGAAGCTGCTGATCAATTCGTCAACAACCTTCGGCGCAGTTGGCAACGCGGTTGGATTCTGGAACAGGGCTTCGAGCTTCATGGAAAGTCTCCTTATTGATAGGCGTTGCTGTAAGTGAACTATATAGCCATTCCCAAGGGGAGTGCAGCAAGTTTTTAACATTCGTTGGCATTGCTGCACAGCATTCCCCGATTTCTGCATCCAATCCCCGAAATTTGCAGTCTGTCGCATAGGCCCTATGTCACGCCCGCGTTGTCGCTAGAGTGCAGTCTGGCTTAATCCGCCGTCAAAAATTACTAGATATAGGGATACACAATGCAAGCAACCAATCGCATTACGCCTCTCAAGCTGGCTCTTACCCTGGCCTTCTGTGGCGCTACCCTGGGCCTGGCTCCGGCGATTGCCCAACAGGCAGCGCCGACCCAAGCGACGCCAGCGCCAAGCGCGGTGCCGCTGCCAGGCGATGACTTCTTCGGCTACGTCAACGCTAACTGGCTGGCCAAGACCGAGATCCCGGCCGACAAGGGCAGTTGGGGCGCCGGTTCGGCCCTGGGCGATGAAACCAATGGCCGCATCGTCAAGCTGATCGAGGAAACGGCGGCTAAGAATCCGACTGGCGACGCGCGCCGCGTTACGGATTTTTATCGCGCCTTTATGAACGAGGCGGCGATCGAAGCGGCCGGCACGGCCTCGCTGGTGCCGGAGTTGAAAAAGATCGATGCCATCAAGGATAAGGCCGGCCTGGTGCAGGCATTGGGGGCGAGCGTGCGTGCTGACGTGGATCCGCTCAACGCGACCAATTTCTATACCGAGAACCTCTTCGGCATCTGGATCGCGCAGGGCCTGACCGATCCGCACAACTATGTGCCGTATGTGCTGCAGGGCGGCCTGGGCATGCCGGACCGTGCCTTCTACCTGGAGGACAGCCAGCGCATGGGCCAGTTGCGCACCGCCTATCAGGCCCATATCGCCGCCATGCTGAAGCTGGCCGGCTACAGCGAGCCGGAAACCCGCGCCGCCCGCGTCTATGAGCTGGAGAAAAAGATCGCCCAGTCGCACGCGACCCGCGAGGACTCGGCCGATATCCAGAAGGCCAACAACCTGTGGACCTTGAGGGACTTCAGCGCCAAGGCGCCGGGCATGGACTGGAAGGCTTTCTTCCGCGCGGCCGGCCTGGGCAAACAGGGCAAGTTCATGGTCTACCACCCCACCGCGATCACCGGCGCTGCGACGCTGGTGAATGAAATGCCGCTGCAGGCGTGGAAAGACTTCATGGCCTTCCATACGGTGAACCACTTCGGCAGTGCGCTGCCGAAAGCGTTTGTCGACCAGCGCTTCGAGTTCTACGGCCGCACGCTGAACGGTACGCCACAATTGTCGCCACGCTGGAAGCGCGGCCTGGGCGCGGTGAACAGCGCCTTGCCGGATGCGGCGGGCAAAATGTATGTCGAGCGCTACTTCCCGGCGGAAGCCAAAGCGCGCCTGCAAACCATGGTGACCAACATCGTGGCCGCCTTCCACAAGCGCGTCGACAAGCTGGATTGGATGGCGCCTTCCACCAAGAAGGAGGCGCAGGAGAAGCTGCGCACCTTGTACGTTGGCGTGGGCTATCCGGACAAGTGGACTTCTTACGAGGGCCTGGAAATCAAACCGGACGACGCCATGGGCAACCTGCTGCGCGCGGAGAAGTTCCACTACCGCCAGGAGCTGTCGAAGCTGGGCAAGAAGGTGGATGCGACCGAATGGTGCATGCCGCCGCATATCGTGAATGCGGTCAACATGCCGATGCAGAATGCGCTGAATTTCCCGGCCGCGATCCTGCAGCCGCCGTTCTTCGACATGAACGCATCCGATGCGCATAACTACGGCGCCATCGGTTCCGTCATCGGCCACGAAATTAGCCATAGCTTCGACGATATGGGGGCCCAGTTCGATTCCCAAGGCCGCCTGCGCGACTGGTGGACCAAGGAGGACGGTGAGCACTTCAAGAAGGGCGCTGCGGCGCTGGTGGCGCAGTACGACGCTTACCAGGCTTTCCCCGACCTGAAGCTGAACGGCACCCTGACCCTGAGCGAGAACCTGGCCGACCTGGCGGGTCTGGCAGCGGCACTGGATGCGTTCAACGCGGCCTCCGGCGGCAAGGCAACTCCGGAGCAGGAGCGCGCCTTCTTCGCCGGCTTTGCGTCCAGCTGGGCCAACAAGGCGCGCGATGCGGCGCTGCGCAACCAGATCGCGACCGACGGCCACTCGCCGGCCAAGTGGCGCACCTACACCGTGCGCAACCTGGACGACTGGTACAAGGCCTACGACGTGAAGCCGGGCCAAAAGCTGTACCTGGCGCCGGAACAGCGCGTACGCGTCTGGTAAAGTAAGGCAATGAACGATATCGAGCAGATCACCCGCCGCACGCTGGAACACTACGAACGCAACGCGCAAGCCTTCCTGGAAGGCACGCGCGACCATGATGTGAGCCAGAATGTGGCGGCGCTGCTTGATGCCATTGAAGGAACGGCTCCGTTCCGTATCCTCGACCTTGGTTGCGGCCCCGGCCGCGACCTGCGCACATTCAAGTCCCTCGGGCATGAGCCGGTCGGTGTCGACGGCTCGGCCCGCTTTGTGGAGATGGCGCAGCGCTGGAGTGGCTGCCCCGTGTGGCAGCAGGACTTCGTGGCGCTCGACTTGCCGCCGGCCACGTTTGATGGCGTGTTCGCCAACGCTTCCCTGTTCCACGTTCCCAGCGCGGCCTTGCCGGATGTGCTGGCGCGTCTGCATGCGACGCTGAAGCCGGGAGGTGTGCTGTTCAGCTCCAACCCGCGCGGACAGAACGAAGAGGGCTGGAACGGTGCGCGCTATGGTTGCTACTACGATTTTGAAACGTGGTCGGAAGTGGTGACGGCTGCCGGTTTCGCGCCGGTCACGCATTATTATCGCCCGCCCGGTTTGCCGCGCGACCAGCAGCCTTGGCTGGCTTCTGTCTGGCGGAAATGTTAACGAACGTACAGTTCGGGGAGCCGGCAGTCCGTATGATTTGCTCGTCGCAATCTTTTTAAGGAGCGAATCATGAACAAGGACCAAGTGAAGGGCAAGGCCAAGGAAATCGGCGGTAAGATCCAGGAAGAAGCAGGCGAACTGGTTGGCAGTTCGAAGCAGCAGGTGAAGGGTGTCGCCAAGCAGGTGGAAGGCAAGCTGCAGAAACAGCGCGGCGACCTGCGTGAAGCCATCGACGACACCACCGACGAACTGATCGATCGCGGTAACCGCCAGTAAAGTAGTCCTTTGATCCCTTTTGGGATCAGATTCGGCGGCTTGGATGATACCATGTGGCAACTTCATCCCAAGCCGCCCAAATGCACACTCATGCCAACGCACAATCGCTGACATCCACGCCTTACCGGGGCCTCGTTAATCCTTGGGCAGACGTGCTGCTGCTTGGCGCAGGTTCATTGCTGGCGCTGCTGCTGCTCAACCTGTTCGACCTCGGTGCGGAAGGTGTTGCCCAGCTTGCCGTGCTAATGATGGTTCTAGCGAACTTCGTCAACCATCCTCACTTCGCATTTTCCTATCAGCTATTTTATGGTTCATGGCACCAGGTGAAGTCCGGCGCCTTGCCCTCCGATTTACGGCAGCGCTGGTGGCTGGCTGGTGTGTGGGTGCCGCTACTCCTTGCGTTGGTGCTGTTCGCCACGGCATTGCTTTGGCTTCAGGGCAAACCCCTGGCCTTGGGTGTCGTCTTAAGCCTTATGGGCTTGCTGGTCGGCTGGCACTATGTGAAGCAGGGCTTTGGCATGGCGATGATGGATGCCGCCCTGAAAAAGCGGTATTGGCCAGCTGCGGTGCGCAAGGCCCTGCTGTTCAATGCCTATGCCTGCTGGGCTGGCGCCTGGACCGTGGTCAATAGCATTGGCAGCCCGCAGCGATTGTGGGCTGCAGTCGGGATTCCTGTGTCCGTCCCTGGTCCCGTGGTCGTGCTGGCTTGTCTGGTGGCCGCTGCGAGTTCCACTTGGGCTGGGCTGCTGGTCTTCCGCGCCATCCGGCAGTGGAACGCCGAGGGGCTCAGCTGGAAGGAGTGGCCGCTTGCCGGGCTGTTGGCTTACGGCATCACGCTGTATGTCTGGATCGGGTTGATTTCTTTTAGCACGGCATTCCTGCTGGTGGTTCCTTTCTTTCATTCCTTGCAATACCTGACCGTGATCGGTCGATACAAGGTGAACGAAACCAAGAGCAAGCGCTTGACGCCACGCCATCTGCTGCAATTCGTCGCGACAGGGGTGATTTTGGGCGCCATCGGTTTTTGGCTGCTGCCGGGAGCGGTGGATTTCGCCCGCACCGGTGAGCTGCCACACTTCGGCGCCCCAGCGCTGGCGATCGCCTGCTTCTGGATTTTCATCAACGTCCACCACTATTTCATCGACAACGTGCTTTGGCGACAGGGTAACCCGAATGTGAAGAAGCATCTGTTCGACGCTTGAATCACTCCTCGCCGGCCGGCACGCCGAGCGGGAACATGTGGCGGTATGGCTTGGCTTCGGCCCAGCAGCGCGCAAAGGAAGGACGGGCGCGCAGACGGGCCAGGTAGGCCATCACGTGCGCGTGCTGCGCCGGAATCGGGTGCGACCAGTGCGCGTATAGCAGGAACGGCGCGGCCGCGCAGTCGGCCATGCTGAACTCTGCGCCGGCGGCCCAGGTGCGGTGCGCCATCACGCCATCCAGCCAGGCATAGGCGGTCTCCAGCTTTTGGCGCGATTCGGCGACGCCGAACGGGTCGCGTTGGTCGGCGGGGCGCAGCACGTCGGCCACCAGTTTTTGCTGTGGCGTGGCGATGTGGTTGTCGAAGAAGCGGTCCATCATGCGTACTTCCAGCGCGGCCTTGGGGTCGGCAGGCAGCAGCTGCACCTGGCCGGGGTAGTGCAGCGCCAGGTATTCGATAACGATGCTGGCTTCCACCACCATGCGTTCGCCATCGAGCAGGATGGGGAACTTCCTGATCGGCCATATCTCGGCGAACTGTGCAAAATTATCGGCATGGTCGGGCGACAGCATGCGGTACTCGAACGGCGTGCCGTTCTCATACAGCGCAATCAGCGCCTTCATGGAGTAGGACGATAGCGGGTGGTAGAACAGCTGCAGGGACATGGCGCCTCCTCGGGTTGAGGCGTATCGTACCATTGCCATTTCTGGCAAAAATAACGTCTATGCGTAAATTTCTTGGTTTTCTTCTTGTTGGTGCGGGAGTTCTTGCTTCGGTAATTCCATCGCCCGGCATTTTTGCAGGGAAGCGAGGCGATTCAGTTGCGCATGGGATTGCCAGCAGAGAAGGTGCGGTCCTTGCGTGATGGTGCGATGCGAACTACATTGGTGCACTACACGGGACGGTGTCCAGCCGATGAACAGGATGAACTTATGCCACGGCGCACGAGACCCTACCGTGCGGGCGCGCTGGCTGCGGAAGATGAGTATGAGGTTTTCGTGCTGAAAACCACGCGCTCAGAGGATAAAGAAAAAGCCCGCCGGCTTGCGCGGGCGGGCTTGGGGGCAGGGCGCTGGGCCGTGCTTAGTTCGATTCCGGCTTCAGGTTCTTGCGGAAGAAGGCGTCGATGTAGGTTTGCACGTGGCGCTTGGCGGTGCGCGAGGAGACGCCGTGCTTGGCGCCCGGGTAGGTCATCAGCTCGAACTGCACGTTGCGGTTCACCAGCGCGTCGATCATCTTGGTGGTGTTGGTGAACAGCACGTTGTCGTCCGCCATGCCGTGGATCAGCAGCAGCTTCGATTTCAGGCCGTCCACGTGGTAGAACACGTTGGACTGCTTGTAGCCTTCCACGTTGGCTTTCGGATGGTCCATGAACTGCTCGGTGTAGTGGGTGTCGTACAGGCCCCAGTCGGTTACCGGTGCGCCGGACACGCCGGCGGCGATCTTGTCGGAGGCTTGCGACAGCAGGCGCAGGGTCATGAAGCCGCCGTAGCTCCAGCCGTACACGCCGATACGCTTGGCGTCCACATACGGTTGCTGGCCCAGCCACTCAACGCCGGTCAGCTGGTCCTCCACTTCCACCTTGCCCAGGTTGCGGTAGATGGCGTCGGTGAAGGCGCGCTCGCGGCGCGAGGAGCCGCGGTTATCCAGGCGGAAGACAACGTAGCCTTGCTGCGCCATATACTGGTCGAACTGGCCGCCGTCCCAGCGGCGCGTCACGTGCTGCGAGTGCGGGCCGCCGTAGGTGGACAGGTAGACCGGGTACTTCTTGTTGGCGTCGAACTTGTACGGCTTGATGATGGAGTAGTACAGGGTCTGGCCGTCCTTCGCCTTCATGTTGCCGAATTCAACCGGCAGCAGGTCTGGCTTGTACGCGAAGTAGGGGTGCGATTCGTTGACTTCGTTCTTCTCCAGCCAGCTCACCAGCGTGCCGTCCGGGCGGCGGATCGCCACTTGCGGCGGGGTGGCCGGGTCGGACCAGGTGTCGACGAAGATCTCGCCTTGCTTGGAGAAGGAGGCTTCGTGCCAGCCGTCGGCCTGGGTGATGCGCTTAGGCTTGTCGGCGGTGGAGCCGTCCAGCTTCAGTTCATAGACTTGCTTGTCGTAGGCCGCGTCCTTGTTGGAGGAGACGTACAGCTTGCCCGCCTTCTCGTCCACCGCCAGCAGGTTGTCAAAGCCCCATTCGCCTTTGGAGATGGCGTGTTTCAGCTTGCCATCCATGCCGTACAGGTACAGGTGGTTGCGGCCGGTGCGCTCGGACGACCAGATGAAGCCCTTGCCGCTTTCCAGGAAGCGCAGGTCGTCATGGATGGTGGTCCAGGTGCTGGCGGTTTCGGTCAGCACCGGGCGCTGCGCCAGGGTGGCGGCGTCGACGGCGATCAGCTCCAGTTTCTTCTGGTCGCGCGACTGGCGCTGGAAAAACAGCGACTTGGCGTCTTTGCTCCAGTCGGCGCGCACCAGGTAGATGTCCTTGTTGGCGCCCAGGTCCACTTCGCGGATGTCGCCGCTGGTTGGCGAAACGATCTTCAGGCCGACGATGGCGTTCGGGTCGCCGGCGGCAGGGTAGCGCTGCTCGACCACGTCGGTGCGGTCGGCGTAGATTTCGAAGCGGCGCGCCACCGGCACCTGGGCTTCGTCATACCAGCGGAAGGCAATGGCGGAATCGTCCGGCGCCCAGTAGTAGCCGGTGTGCTGGCCCATTTCTTCCTGCGCCACGAATTCGGCGGAGCCGTTATGCACGGTGCCCTTGCCGTCGGTGGTCAGCTGGCGCTCTTTGCCGGTCGCCAGGTCGATCACGTACAGGTTCTGGTTGCGCACGAAGGAGACGTACTTGCCCTTGGGCGAAATCTTCGGATCGATCACGCTGCCGGAGGCGACCAGGCGCGCGCTGTCAGGCTTGGTCAGGTCGACCAGGTACAGGTTGCCGGCCAGCGGCACCAGGATCTGCTTGCCGTCCGGCGACCAGCTGTAGGAGATGATGCCTTTCAGGGCAGCGGTGCGGGCGCGCTCGCGGATCGCCTTTTCAGCGTCCGACAGGTTTTCCACCGGAACCAGCGCTTTGGAGTCGACCAGGCGGCGCGTGGTCTTGTCCTTCATATTGTATTCCCACAGGTCGAGCTGGAACTGGTCGTCCGGGCGCGCGCGCAGGAAGGTGACGCGGGCGCCGTCCGGCGATACTTTGAGGGCGCGCACGCCCGGGCCGGACAGGGATGGATCGGCGTGCAGGCGCTCCAGGGTCAGGCGTTCGGCGGAAGCGGTGCCGGCGGCCAGCAGGGCCGCCAGGGTGAGGATAAGGCGCATTGTTTGTCCCGGAATGGTTTATTTACGAATCGCAAGACAATACCAGAAGCCGCCCCCGCTGATATTCGGAATGCGCCAGCTTATGCCGTTTTTCCTTCGGCTACGCGCGCGTTCGACAGGGTGCGCAGATAAGCTGTGAGCAAAAATGCAGCAATCGTCAAACCGAGCACCAGCCCGATCCAGAAGCCGGCTGCCGCCATCCCTTGCCACAGCCCGAGCAGGCAGCCGACCGGCAGGGCGAAGACCCAGAAGGCGAACAGCTGGATCAGCATCGGCCCGCGCGTGACCTTGTAGCCGCGAATCGCGCAAGCCGCTGCCACCTGGGTGGCGTCGGACAGCTGGAACAGTGCCGCGAACAGCAGCAGGGTGACGCAGGTGGCCTGCACCGCCAGGTCGTTGGTGTAGGCGGCGGCGATCTGGTGCCGGAACAGCGCGATGAAGGCCGCCGACAACACGGCGAACGCCAGCGACATGCCCATGCCGACCCAGGACGCGGCGCGGGCGCGGCGCGCGTCGCCTTCGCCCATGGCCTGGCCGACGCGCGTCACCATGCCAATGCCCAGGCTAAGCGGCACCATGAACACCAGCGAGGCGAAGTTCAGTGCGATCTGGTGCGCCGACTGCTCCACCACGCCAAAGCGCGCCACCAGCAAGGCCACCGCGCCAAAGGCGCTCACCTCGGCGAAGTAGGTCACGCCGATCGGCAGGCCAAGCTGCAGCATGGGGCGGATTTCCGGCCAGTGCGGCCACTCCCAATGCGTGAACGGGTAGGTGCTGCGGTAGGCAGGCGCGATGCGCATCCACAGCAGCATGGCGCCCAGCATCAGCCACATGCTGATGCCGGTGGAGACAGCGCAGCCCACGCCGCCCATTTCCGGGAAACCGAACTTGCCGAAAATGAGCAGCCAGTTGACCAGCACGTTGAAGGCCAGCCCGAGCAGGGCGATCACCATCACCGGCTTGGTCTGGTTGATGCTGGTGCTGTAGCCGTACAGTGCGCGGTAGCAGGCAAACGGCGGCAGGCCAATGCTGATGAAATGCACGAACAGCGAGGCGCGCCGGTTCACTTCCGGCGCCAGCTGCAGGTGGTCGAACAACAGCGTGGCCAGGTTGGCCAGCAGCGCCGCCACCAGGCCCACGCCCAGGCCTTTCCACAAGCCCTGGCGCACCAGGTGCGGAATGCGCTCGGTGCTGCCGGCGCCCACTTCGTGCGCAACCAGGGTGTTCATGGCCATCATGGTGCCGACCACGGTCACCACCACGATGGACCAGATGGCGGCGCCGGTCGATACGGCGGCCAGTTCGGCGGCGTTGGTATGGCCGGTCATGGCCACGTCCGCCACCGCCATGCCGACGGTGGCCAGTTGCCCGATCAGTACCGGCCAGGCCAATTTCCACAATGCTGTTGCTTCAAGGCGTAAATTGGCGGGCGATAGGCTGTTCGGCATGTGTTGTGCAGTAGGAATTTGTTACAAGGTAATGTAGTCTAACGCCCTTTGCGCCGCGTTGAAGACGCAAGGCTTGTTCGATTACGGAGATATATTGATGAAGAATACCCTGACTGCCGCCTTCCTGCTGGCGTCCACCCTGTTGGGCCAGGCTGCCACGGCCGGCGAACTGCACCTGTTCTCGCGCGAAGACTTCCGCGGCCAGCGCGTGGTGATAGCCGATGGCGCGGCCAACAACTTCGTCGACTTTGGCTTCAATGACCGCGCCTCCAGCCTGGTGGTGCGCTCCGGCACCTGGGAACTGTGCGAGCATAAGAACTTCCAGGGCCATTGCGCCGTGTTCGAGCGCGGCGAGTACCCGGATCTGCGCCGCTTCAACAACAACTTCTCGTCCGCGCGCGAGATCGAGCGCCGCCACGAGCGGGGCAACGGCCACGGCTACGGCCGCGACGAGCGCGACGAGCGCTGGCGCGATGAACGACGCGAAGAGCGCCGCGAGGAACGCCGCTACGAGCGCGAACGCGGCGATGCGGTGGAACTGTTCAATGACCACAATATGCGCGGTCGTCGCGTCGGCATCAGCCGCGACATCCGCACCTTGCGCGAAGTCGGCTTCAACGACAACGCCAACTCCATGGTGATCAACTACGGCACCTGGGAAATCTGCGAGCACAATGACTTCGGCGGCCAGTGCCGCGTGTACGGCCCGGGCCGTTACCAGGACCTGCAGGACTTCACCGACCGTATCACCTCGCTGCGTCGCATCCGCTGATTTCTGCTACGCTATGCTCTCCTGTATCGGGAGGGCATAGCGTGGAATACAAGGATTACTACGCAACGCTGGGCGTCGCCAAGAGCGCCAGCGATGAGGAAATCAAAAAGGCTTACCGCAAGCTGGTGCGCAAGTACCATCCAGACGTCAGCAAGGAAGCCGACGCCGATGCGCGCACCAAGGAGCTGAATGAAGCGTACGGTGTGCTGGGCGATGCCGAAAAGCGCGCCGCCTACGATTCGCTGGGCAGCGGCCAGTACCGCGCCGGGCAGGAGTTCCGCCCGCCGCCGGACTGGGGCGGCGGCTTCCAAGGCGGCAGCGCCGACGACTTCTTCGCCGACCTGTTCGCCCATGTGGGCGGCCAGCGCGGGCGCCGCCAGGGTTTCCGCGCGCGCGGCGAAGACATTCACGCCGTGCTCGAAATCAGCCTGCAGGACGCCTACCAGGGCGCGCAGCGCGACATCACGCTGGGGCGCCAGCGCAACCTCAAAGTCAATATTCCGCGCGGCGTGACCGCCGGCCAGCAGCTGCGCCTGAGCGGCCAGGGCCAGCCCGGCATGCAGGGCGGCGAGGCGGGCGACCTGTACCTGGAGATCGCCTTCCAGGCCGATGCGCGTTACCGCGTGGACGGGCGCGACGTGGTGCAGACCGTGCCGATCCCGCCCTGGGTCGCGGCGCTGGGCGGCGATCGCGAAGTGGCCACGCCGTCCGGCCGTGTGACCGTCACGGTGCCGCCCAATTCGCAGGGCGGGCGCAAGCTGCGCCTGAAGGGACGCGGCATCCCCGCCGCCGGTGCCAACAGCGCCGCGGGCGACCTTTACCTGTTACTGGAAATTTTCGCGCCGCCGGCGGATACGCCCGCACGGCGCGCCCTTTATGAGCAGATGCAACGCGAAATGGGAGGGTGAACAATGTCCAATGAAGAAATTGTCGAGGCAGTGCCGCTCGAACACCAGGCGCTGACGCTGGACGAACTGGCGCGGGCCTGCGCCGTCGAGCCGGAATGGGTGATACGGCATGTGGAGAGCGGCATCCTGCTCGGGAGCGGCAGGGTGGAAAGCCTGCAATTCACCAGCGTGGATCTGCGGCGGGCGCGCCGCCTGGTCCAGCTGGAACGCGATTTCGATGCGGATGCCGATTTGGCGGCGCTGGTGGTCGACCTGTGCGATGAAGTGCGTCGCTTGAGGTCGCGCCTGGGCGCCGCCGGGCCAGCCTAGCGGCTGGCCGCCTGCTTAGCGCTGCTGGTCGCGGCCGCCGCGCTCACTGCCGCGGTCGCTACGTTGGCCGCCAACGTCGTCTTCCAGGTCGTCGAGACCACCCTGGCGCTCACCCTTGCCGACGTCGCTCTGCTTATTGCCACGTTCCTGGTCCGATTGCTGGTTACCCTGCTTGTCGCCTTGCTTCTGGTTGCCTTGGCCTGGCTGGCCGGTCTGGCCTGCCTGGTTGCGCCAATCGTCCGACTGTTCCGTATCCTTACGTGGTGCCATGATCGCTCTCCTTATCTGGTTGAAGCGGAGTCCATCCTAGGCCGATGCGATGGCACTGCCTGTAGGCGCACGCCGCGCCCGCCTGTAGGAATTTTTAGAAGGCATCGTGCGGCAGTGTATGGTCGAGCTGGATGAATTGCTGGCGCAGCCATTTGCCGGCTGGCCCCAGCTCATCGTCGCCGCGATGGATGACGAACAGGGGGTACTCCAGCTCATGGCCTTCCTGGGTGCGCAGGCGCAGCAGCCGACCCTCTGCCATATCGCGCCGGATGGTGTGTTCGGGCATATTGCCCCAGCCCAGGCCGCCCACCAGCAGCGCATGCTTGGAACCCAGGTCGCCCAGGCGCCAGTCGCGCAAGCCGGTCACGCCGAAATCGCGCCCCTCGGTCAGTGGGCTGCGGTCGGTCACGACCAGCTGCAGGTGCTCGCGCAGCACGGCAGTCGGAATCGGCGCCGCTTCTTGCGCCAGCGCATGCAGGGGCGAACAGACCGGCATCATCTTCACGAAGCCGGCGGCGTGGCGCTCGATATTGGCCGGCACATTGGCCGCCATGCCGGCCACGCCCAGCTGGCAACGGCGGTCCGCCACCATTTGCGCCACGGCGCCCAGCGCCTCGGTATGCAGGCGCAGCGCCACGGTCGGGAATTCGCGCTGGAACTGCTCCAGGGTGCGCACCAGCAGGCAGGTCGGGAACATCACATCGACCACGATGGACAGCTCCGCCTCCAGCCCCTGGCCCAGGGCCCGGGCGCGCGAGCGCATGCTGTCCACCTTGCTGGCCACGGCGCGCGCATCGGCCAGCAGGGCTTTGCCGGCCTCGGTCAAGCTGGGCTTGCGCGTGCTGCGGTCGAGCAGGGCGATATTCAGCTGCTCCTCCAGGTTGGCAATGGTGTAGCTGATCACCGACTGGGTACGGTGCAGGGCGCGCGCGGCGTGGGCAAAGCCGCCATGGTCGATAACGGCAATGAAAACGCGCAACTGGTCGAGGGTGGGAAGGCCGGGATCTCGCATAATCTATAAAATCGATAATTTCTATTCAGATAAAGCCTATTTCATCGATAATAAACTGGTTCTATGATGGCAGCAATCACCAACTCTTCTGGAGCACCATCATGGCAAACGTTCTCTACATCAACAGCAGTGTGCGCAACGCCGGTTCGCTGTCCCGCCAGTTGTCGGCCGAATTCATCGCCAAGTGGAAAGCCGCCAACCCGGCCGACACCGTGGTCGAACGCGACCTGGCCAGCAATCCCGTGCCGCACCTGACCGAACAGATGATGGGCGCCTTCTTCACCCCGGCCGAGCAGCGCAATGCCGAGCAAGCCCATATCGTGAAAGTGTCGGACACCCTGGTTGACGAGCTGTTTGCCGCCGACGTGATCGTGATCGGCGCGCCGATGTACAACTTCTCCGTGCCATCTTCGCTCAAGGCCTGGATCGACCACGTGGCGCGTGCCGGCCGCACCTTCCAGTATGGCGCCAACGGCCCGGAAGGCCTGCTGAAAGGGAAGAAGGTGTATGTGTTCACCGCCAGCGGTGGCGTCTACAGCGAAGGCGCAGCGGCCGCCTACGACCACCTGACCACCTTCCTGCGCACCGTGCTGGGCTTCCTGGGCCTGACCGACGTGCAGTTCATCCGCGCCGAAGGCGTGGCCATGGGCGAGCAGGCGGTGGCCGACACCGTGGCCAAGGGCCGCAAGTCGATCGACGAGCTGATCGCCGCTTGACCTGTAACTGAACAGTTGAGCAGGGGCTGGTATGATGGTGCGATGAAACGTCGCTACCACCTGCTCATCATCGATCCGCAGAATGATTTCTGCGACCTGCCACCGCCGGCCGCGCCGGCCCTGCCTGTACCGGGCGCCCACCAGGACATGCTGCGCCTGGCGCGCCTGGTCGACCAGGGCGGCGCCGGCCTGACGGATATCACTGTCACGCTGGACTCGCACCACCGTTACGACGTGGCGCACCCGACCTTCTGGCGCACTGCCGACGGTGCCGCGCCCGGCCCCTTCACCCAGATTGCCGCCGCCGATGTGCGGGCAGGGCGCTACCTGCCGCGCGACGCGAGCGCCTTGCCGCGCGTGCTGTCCTACCTCGACACGCTGGAGGCGGCCGGCCGTTACCAGCTGATGGTATGGCCGGTGCACTGCGAGATCGGCAGCTGGGGCCACAATGTGCACGACGCCGTGCGCGCCGCCTACAACGCCTGGGAAGAGCAGCGCCACGCCGTGGTGGCCAAGGTCGGCAAAGGCGCCAACCCGTGGACCGAGCATTATTCCGCCGTGATGGCCGAAGTGCCCGACCCGGCCGACCCGGCCTCGCAGCTGAACCGCGAACTGATCGCCAGCCTGGCGCAAGCCGATACCATCTACATCACCGGCGAAGCGGGCAGCCACTGCGTCAAGGCCACCACCGAGCATATCGCCGACCAGATCGACCCGCGCAAGCTGGTGCTGGTCACCGACTGCATGAGCCCTGTCACCGGTTTCGAAGCGCAATACCTGGCGTTCGCGCAAGCGATGCAGCGGCGCGGCGCGCGCCTGGCGACATCGGCTGACGTACTGCAGGAACTGCTGGCCAACGCGGAGCACTGAACCATGATCCCAGTCGTCCGCAGCCTGCTTGAAACCGACCTGTACAAGTTCACCATGTGGCAGGCGCTGTTGCACGCCAACCCGAGCGCCCATGCCGAATACGAATTCGTCTGCCGCAACCAGACCGCCTTCCCGCTGGCGGAGCTAAAGGAAGAAGTCGAGGCCCAGCTGGACCACCTGTGCAGCATGTCCTTCAGCGAGGACGAGCTGGACTACCTGCGTTCACTGCGCTACATCAAGAGCGACTTTGTCGACTTCCTCGCCTTGTTCCGCTTCCAGCGCAAGTTCATTGACGTGCGCGCGGAGGGTGAAACCCTGCAGATCCACGCCGCCGGCCCGCAAGTACACGTGATGGCGTTCGAGATTTTCGTACTCTACATCGTCAACGAATTGTATTTCCGCCGCGTCGGATCGGCCGAGGCATTGGAAGAAGGGCGCCGTCGCCTGGGCCACAAGATCGCGCAACTCAAGGAATTCGGTGCTACGCCCGCGCTGCGCCATCCCTTCGATTTCTCCGACTTCGGCCTGCGCCGCCGCTACTCGGCCGCCTGGCATGATGAAGTGGTGGAGCGCCTGGCGCGCGAGGTGCCGCAATTCTTCAAGGGCACCTCCAACGTCTATATCGCCAAGAAGTACGGCCTGATCCCGATCGGCACCATGGCGCATGAGTACATGCAGTCGTTCCAGGCCTTCGGCGTGCGGCTGCGCGACTTCCAGAAAGCCTCGCTGGAGGCGTGGGTGCAGGAGTATCGCGGCGACCTGGGTATCGCCCTGACCGACGTGGTGGGCATGGATGCCTTCCTCAACGATTTCGACCTGTATTTCGCCAAGCTGTTCGACGGCCTGCGCCACGATTCCGGCGACCCGTTCGTGTGGGGCGACAAGGCCATTGCGCATTACGCGGCGCTGCGCATTGACGCCAACACCAAGCGCCTGGTGTTTTCCGACGGGCTCGATTTCGACAAGGCCTTCGCCCTGTACCGCCACTTCGGCGGCCGCATCATGGTCGGCTTCGGCATCGGCACCTGGCTCACCAATGATGTCGGCATCAAGCCGTTGAATATCGTGATGAAACTGATCCGCTGCAACGGCCAGTCGGTGGCCAAGCTGTCGGATTCGCCCGGCAAGACCCTGTGCAAGGACGAGACTTTCCTGGCCTACCTGCGCCAGGTGTTCAACCACCAGCTATCCTGAGCAAAAACCAACACTCTCCCGGCATGTAACCAAGTTGTCATGCGACGCTGATAATTTGGTGGACCCTGTCAGGAGAGTCCCATGCGGCGCTTCGTTCCAAGGCTCCATATTGCAATCATCAGCACCTGCGAGAAGACGGCGTTCGCCCTGGCCGAGCGCATTTACGAGCACGGGCAGCTGGCGCACATATTCGCCAACGCCAAAGACCTGTGCGAACGGGCCGAATTGCAGGCACTCGACATTGTCTTCTTTGATCGCCGCAGTTCTGGCTTTGCAATGAGCCTGAGCGCCGTGCGTACGCTGATCCGGGACGCTTCCGGCTATGCCATGTTGTGCGGCTTTGGCGTCGGGTGCGGAATCACGCCGATCGGACTGGACTACTCCTACGACTCGGCCATTTCCGATGGCGATCTCAGCAGTCTGCTGGCCGATGCGATGGCCGGGCTGGAGGACGATGTTTTCAGCCCGCTGCCGGGCTATGCCAGTTATGCCTGCTGACGTAGCTTATGCTTCCTGCGCGCCGAAACGGGCCATGATGCGGTCGGCCTGCTCGCGCTGGATGTCGTCGTAGACGTCCACCGACAGCAGGGCGGCCGGGCGGTCCGGCTTATCGGTGTGATCGACATCGTCCGGCGTCAGCGAATCCATGATGTTCTGCACGGCGGAGGCGGTGGTGCTGATGGCGCGCGCCTGGTGCAGGTTCAGTTGCACGGCCGAGTTGCTGAAGCCTTCGGCCAGCAGGGCGCTGCGCGCGCCCTCGGCGTCCGCCACCTGGCGGAAATTGCGGTAAATAGTATTTGCCATAATGGTTCTCCTCTTGGAATGATTGTCGCGTAAGGCGCGGGCAGGCGGCGCGCGCTTACTTCGCTTTGACCTTGCGCGACGACCAGTGCAGGTGCACGATCAGCCAGCCGTCGCCGTGCTTTTCCAGCACGGCGGTTTCCAGCCCGATCGCATGCACGGGCGCATCCTGGTAACTACCCGTGGTTTCCGTTTCGCGCATGACGATGGCGGTGCTGCCTTCGCGTTGTTCGGCATGGCGCAGCAGGCGCGCTTGCGTCTTGCGCAGGAAGTCGATATCGCCGTCCAGGTGGTGCGCGGCGTATTCGTCGCGGCTGCGCTCAACATAGCCGGATTCAAAAATCTGGACCTTGGGGCTGAGCAGGGCCAGCGCCTGTTCGCGCTTGCCCTCGGCCAGCGCGCGCTGGAAGGCATCCATGGTTTCGGTCGGGGTGGCGGCCAAGGCGGGCAGGCCGGCAACGGCCAGCAGCAGGCAGGCGAGGGCGCGCATGGCCATCAGTTGCCGAAACCGGCGACGACGTTGTCGGTATGCTCGACCTTGGGCGTGCCGGCGAAATACTGGCCAACCAGGCTGCGCCAGGTCTGGAAGTCTTCGCTGCCACGGAAATCGACGGTATGGTTTTCCAGCGTTTCCCAGGCCACCACCAGGTGGTAAGTATTGGCGCGCTCAATGACGCGCTCCAGGCGCATGGATTTGCAGCCTTTGGCGCGCTGGAACAGCGGCACCGCTTGCTGCACCGCCGCTTCGAACGCGGCTCCTTGGCCGTCCTTGATTTCAAACTCCGCCAGCTCATGAATCATCGGGACATTCCTTTCGCAAAGTAATGCCCCGATTGTGCCTGATATGGATCAGAAGCGGTAGCGGGCGGTGACGCGCACATTGCGCGGTGCGCCCGGCATGTTCAGCAGTTTGCTCGAGCCGTGGCCGGAGACGATGTACTCGCGGTCGAACAGGTTGTTCACGTTCAGCTGTACGTCGTAAGCGGCGGTGCGGTAGGCCAGCATGGCATCGACCAGGGTGTAGCCGGCCAGGGTGGTGGTGTTGCCGGTGTTGGCAAAACGGTCGCCCTGGTAGTTCAGGCCGGCGCCGGTGAACCAGCCGCTGCCCAGCGCCTTGTTCAGCCACAGGCTGGCGCTGCGTTTCGGCGTCAGGGTAGGGCGCTTGCCCTGTACCTGCTGGCCGTCGTCGCGCGCGATGGACTTGGTGATTTCCGCATCCAGCAGCGCCAGGCCGGAAACCACTTGCCAGCCCTGGCCCAGGTCACCGTTAAAGGTCAGCTCCAGGCCGTCGGTGCGCTGGGTGCCGACCGGCACCAGCACATTGGTCACCGGGTCGCTGCTCTTGATGCCGGTGCGCTCCAGGCGGAACAGGGACGCGCCCAGGGTGGCTTTGCCGTCCAGCAGGTCGAGCTTGGCGCCCACCTCCTGGTTGGTGGTGCGTTCCGGATCGATGGCGGCGTTGTTGGCAGCCAGCGCGAAGGTCTCGCCCGACGGCTGGAACGATTTGCTGAACGACGCATAGTAGGATTGCGTGCCGCTTGGCTGGTACACTAGGCCGGCGCGCGGGCTCCAGGCGCGGTCGGTGCGGTCCAGGTTCCTCTGGCCCGCGCGGCGTTCGCGCGTCTCCTGGCTGAAATCATCGTAACGCACACCGGCCAGCATTTTCCACTGCGGCGTGAGCGTGGCCAGGTCCTGGACGTAGACGCTCTTGTTTTTCAGGATGCCCATATTATCGGTGCCCGCTGCGGCGTTGGCGGCCAGCGCCAGCACCGGCAGCACCGGCTTGAAGAGGTTCACCGTGGCGACATTGGCCTGCGAGCGGTTCACCTGATCCTTGTCCTGCTTGCCGATTTCCACGCCGTACAGCAGCTGGTGCTGCATGCCGAAGAAGTCCGCGCGCTGGGTCAACTCGGTCTGGTTGAAGTAGCCGTCTTCCTCGCGGCGTACATTACCGTGGGTAAGCGAGGCGGTTTGCGCCGCTTCGTTGACGCTGCCGACCAGGGTGTTGTTGCGGTTCAGGGAGTAGTCATAGCGGCGGAAGGCGTTGCGCAGCGACCAGTTGGCGTTCAGGCGGTGGTCCAGCGCCACGGCCAGCGCTTTCACGCGCGACTGGCTGAAGTCCACATCGCGCGCGTTGGCGGCGCCAAAGTAGGTGCCCGGCGCCACATCGACCGGCGCGCCTTTATAGGATGGGATGCCGAAGTCGGTCAGGCGGCGATCCGCCAGGTACTCCGCCTGCACCAGCAGGGAGGTATCGGCGTTCAGCTTCCACAGCAGGGAAGGCGCGAAGGCCTCGCGCTCCAGGAACTGCTGGTCGCGGTAGCCGTCCGCATCTTCCTTGGCGCCGGTGACGCGGAACGCCACGCCCTGCTCGGGCAGGTTGCGCGCCACATCGAACTCGCCGCGCTTGCGGCTCCAGCTGCCGACAGTCGCGCTGAGCTCGGTCTTGTCGATGCCTGGTTTTTTGCTGATGCGGTTGATCATGCCGCCGGATGAGCCGCGCCCGTACAGCACCGAGGCGGGGCCCTTGATCACTTCCACCTGCTCGATATTGGACAGGTCGCGGAAGTAGAGCGCATCGTCGCGCATGCCGTCAATGAACTGGTCGGCAATCGCGGTAAAGCCGCGAATGGTCACCTGGTCGCGCTGGCCGTCGCCGTGCGACAGGCCCACGCCGGGAACGCCTTTCATCACGTCTTCCATCGAGCCTGCGCCCAGGTCGCGCAGCAGTTCCTGCGGAATCACATTCACGGTCTGCGGAATATCGCGCAGCGGCGCATCAATCTTGGTGGCGCTGCTGGCGCTGGATGGGTTGTAGCCGGAGTCGCGCGCCGCGTTCACGGTCACGGCAGGCAGGGTGGTTTCATCGGCCAAAGCGGGGAGGGCGGCGAACTGCGGCAACGCCAGCGCTACCGCGAGCGCCAGCGGGGATTGGTTCAACTTCATGGTTTTTTCCTGAGGTGGTGGCTGGCTGGCGACCTCCTGGCAGGAACGGATGGCTGGCTAGATGAGAATTACTCGCATCTGCAATTATGCGCCCGCTTTATGGATTGCACAACAGAATTCACCTTTCGCTGCGTTTTACCGCGCTGCCCTGGCCTTGCTGCGCCTCGCCCTGGCGGTACTCCGGCCCGGTCTGGAAACCGTGCTCGCGCTCGCCCTCGTCGACGCCGCCGGACAGCAGGTCGTCGGTGCGCCCGGCCGACTGCTCGTTGCCGGCCGGCGTAGAGGGCGAATTGGTGTTTTTGCGCTGGCCGGTGCTGCCGGCGCCCCAGGTACCAATGCTGCTGGTGCCGTGTTGGGTTTGCTGCTCCAGGCTGCGGCCTTTGTTGATTGTGGACATGATCTCCTCCATAGCGCCAGGACTGATAGTCCATTGTAGGCACGAAAAGCGGAATGTCCTAGTTCTCAGCGTACTTGCGCAGCAGCTGGTTGAAACGCTTGTTGCCGTCGCCGCCCAGCCAGTTCCACATGGCTTCCACTTCGCTGCGGTGGGCCTCGTAGTAACGCCGGTTGGTGGCGAACCAGATGTAGGACTTCACGATCGGCTTATCGAGCCGGATGATTTCGCCCTTGAAACGGGTGGCCACAAAATTATCCAGATCCGACGCTGTCACCAGGGGCACGACGAAGGCATCGATACGGCCCAGGCGCAGCTTTTCGAAACTGCTCGGCACCGTGATCGCGCCGTGGTCGATCACCGCGCCGGCCTGCTCGAGGATGGGGCCGTAGGTCGAGCCATGCAGGATGCCGACGCGCTGGCCGCGCATCATCTGCAAAGGATCGGTGGCGCGGGTATAGCCGTCTTTAATGCGCACGAAGGCCGCGACAAATAGCGTAGCGGCACGCTTGGTATCCGGCTTGCCTTGCGCATCGCGCGGCAGCACCATGCCGGCCTGGCCGTCGGCGGAAATATCGACGGTGGTAAAGTCGGCCGAGCCGCTGCTGACGGCGCTGCGCAGGCGCATGACTGGCAAGCGCACAAAATTCACCGCGCAACCGGCGCTGGCCGCAAATTCACGCACCAGCTCCACCGTCGCACCGGGAGGATTGGCCACCTCCGCGCCGTTGCCCAGCCAATAGGGCGGGCGGTGCTGGTCTGGGTAAGCAAAACGGAATGCACCGCAGGCCGCCAGTGCGTGACTGGCCGACAGGGAAAGGCAAGCGGCGGCGAGAAGCGTTTTCCATTTCATAACCGCACTATTTTAAGCGAAGCTTGTTGAGCGCCGCCAATAGTTATCAAGAAGATACTTGAACGATTAGATAGCTCGTTGCAGGGAATCGCCGCGCCGGTCATTGGAGTGCCAGGGCAGCGATGCCACCGAGCGCACCCGAGTGGGAAAGCGCTCGGCAAAGGAGTGAATGAGCGATTGCGCCACACCGCAGATGGTGAGGTAGCTGAAGGCTGCGCCCCGGTCGAATGCCAGCGCGGTACGCACTGCCATGTCGAAACGCTCGGCCATGCTGGAATCGTGACGCCGCTCCTGGTGACTTCTCTGATCCACGCTGCCTCCCTTGAGCCAGCCTATATCTTAGGCGGTGGGAGAAGGGCCGGTCTGTGCGTCAGTCCACACGGCGCCGCGCAGGGCATCTTTCAATGCGGCGTTGTCGAGTGGATTGCCCCAGGTGTCGCCATGCACCAGGTTTTCCAGCGGCAGGCGTGCGCGCCAACCTTTTGCCTCCAGCTCCGGGCTAGGCAGGAATTCGCTGACGTAGCCGACACACAGGTAGGCGACCGGATAGACATTCTCCGGCAGCTTCAACGCCGCCGCCAGTTGCTGCTGGTCCAGGATGCTGACCCAACCGACACCGATCCCCTCCGCGCGCGCGGCCAGCCACAGGTTCTGTACCGCCAGGCACACGCTGAACAAATCCATCTCGACGATCGAATTGCGGCCCAACACGTGCGGGCCGCCGCGTGTGCGGTCGCAGGTGATGCACAGGTTCAACGGGCTTTCCAGGATGCCCTCCAGTTTCAGGCGCTTGTACAGCGTGGCCTGGTCGCCGCCATAATTTTCGGCCGCCCGTTCGTTCTCGCGGGTGAAGATGGCATGCACTTCCTGCCGCACTGCGCGGCTTTCGATGACGAGGAAGTCCCACGGCTGCATAAAGCCGACCGACGGCGCGTGGTGCGCCGCCTGCAGCAAGCGCGCCAGCACGTCGGCTGGCACCGCATCGGGCAGGAACTGGGAACGAACATCGCGCCGCTCGCGGATGGCGCGGTACAGGCCTTGTCGTTCGGCGGGGGAGAAGCTGTTGTCGGCGGCGGTCATCGTAAGCAGGCAGTGTGATTAGGGCCGACATTCTAACTCTTGTGACGATCTGAGAGTTTTGTCGCGCTTTGTCCGAAATAGAATGCGAACCAGTCGGCACGCCGTGCCGTCGCACCGTAAGGATCCGCATGCAGCGTAAATTTGCTTTCGTACTTCTGTTGGCCATTGCTGGCTCCACCGTGGCCGCGGCACCCAAACCAGCCCCCAAGTACAGCACCCGCGATGAATACCGCGCCTGTCTCGATGAGAAAGATCAAATCGATCAAGCCCGCGCCGACTTCGATACCCAACTCGCCGAGTTGGAAACGAAGCAGAAGCAGTATGAGGCGGATCGGCGGGCGCACGGGACTGCGGTCAATAGCCAGATGAAGATAAACTTTGCGGATGAGAAAAGTGAGGCGCTGCGGCTTCGTTCCATTCAGTTGAATGAGGCCAGCCAAAAGCTGAATGCCGTATCAAAAGAATTCGGCGCGAAGATTGAGGGGCATAACCTGCGCTGTGCCGGCATGGTGGTGAGTGTGCCTGATCGCGATGCAGTGCATAAGGAACGCGCGAAGCAGGGCAAGAAGTCTTAATTTGAAGGAGTCGCCGGTTCAGTTCGTGCTACTGAACCGCGACGGTAGTCATGCGATGGCCGCCTGCCAGAGTCAAAGCTGCGGCTATAAACAAGCAATTACTTCGCTTGCGCCGCTTCTTCGATCAGCTTGGCGACGGCCGCGGGGTGCGAGGTCATCACGACGTGGGAGGCGCCGGCCACCTTGATGGTTTTGCGCGACTTGGCGCGGTCGGCCATGAAGCCCAGCGCTGCGGCAGGAATGTTCTTGTCGGCCGTTCCGTAGATGAAGTAAGACGGCAGGTTCTTCCATGCTGGCGCGCCGGCAGCTTCGGTCAGGGCTGCTTCTGCGATCGGCCGCTGACCCATCGCCATGAGTTCAGCCTGCGCTTTCGGTACGTCGGCGGCAAATTGCTGGTGGAATTTGTCTTGCTGGATGTAGAAATCTTTGCCGCCGTTGGCCAGGGCAACCGGTTCGGCCAGGGCGCCGCCCAACGTGCCGCCGGGATAGCGGCCAGACAGTTCCAGCGCTGTTTCGCCCTGGTCCGGCGCGAAAGCGGCCACATACACCAGACTCTTGACGTTGGCCAGGCCGTTTGCTGCAGCGGAAATCACCGCGCCGCCGTAGGAGTGGCCGACCAGTACCACTGGCCCTTTGACGCTCTTGACGATATTGGCCACCGCGCTTGCGTCGCCTTGGACGCTACGTAGCGGATTGGCCGCGCCGATGACGTTGTAGCCGTCGCCGCGCAGCTTGGCGGCCACGCCGTTCCAACTGGCGGAGTCGGCGAAGGCGCCATGCACGAGGATGACGGTTGGCTTGATATCGGCCGCGCGCGCAATATCGAGCGGCGCCGCAGCGCTACCGATGAGCGCGAGGGTGAGGGCGAAGGTGTTGATGGTTTTCATTTCGATTAATGTAGTCGTAGAGTGACGTGCTTCAGATAAGTGCGGAGATCACTTGGCGAGAATGACGATGGGCTGGTTTTTTTCGACCACATACGTCGCCAGCTCCGAACACACCTCGGTGCCTACGTTCTTTGCGGAATGTTTGGCGCCGGCGGGGATGAACAACGATTCGCCGGCTTGCAGGCGGATGGTTTTTCCTTCCAGTTCGTACTCGATGCTGCCGCTCAGGACATAGGCGATTTCAACGCCAGGGTGCGAGTGCATGGGGAATGAAGCGCCTGGCTTGAAATCGACACGTACCTGAATTGCCTCGCGGTTAGCGTCGAAGGCGCTGCGCACGGTTTCGGTGCGGGCAATGCCCTTGGCGTCGAATTTCGGCGCCGCTGCTTGTGCCTGGACGCTGGCAGCCAGCAGCAGCGATGCCGCAGTCGCGGTGATCTTGTTAATCGAAATCATGAACTATCCTTGTTTGGGTTGAAGTGTTTACAATGCGTTTTGTGTGATGAGCCACTTGCGCTGACGCATGCGGCGCAAAGGCGTGCGACTGTTTTGTTACCCTGTCTTGACCTCTCTTTCTACCTGGAGCACGATCTTTGAGAAGTACCGCACCATCCGGCGCCATTCCTATCCGTATCCTCATCGTCGATGACCACCCGATGATGCGGGCCGGGCTGGCCGACATCATTTCCTGCCAGCCTGACATGTGCGTGGCAGGCGAGTTCGATGACGGTGCGCGCGCGCTGGAATCATTCGAAACCCTGCGGCCGGATGTCACCATCATGGACGTCGCGATGCCGGAGATGGACGGCGTGCTGGCGCTGGAGGCGATACTGCGCCTTAACAGCCGTGCCCGCGTGATCATGCTGACTGCCATGCAAGGCGACCACCAAATGCGACGGGCGCTTGAATTGGGTGCCGCCGGCTTCATGATGAAACGCAGTCTGCGCAAGGACCTGATCGATGCGATCCGGGAAGTCCACGCCGGAAGGCGCTGGATTCCTGCGGACGTGGCCTGTACGCTTGCCACACATATGGGCCAAAAGAACCTGAGCGACAGGGAAATCGAAGTGCTGCGCAGTGCCGCCGCCGGGAACTCCAATAAATGCATCGGAGGCCAACTGGGGATCGCCGAGGACACGGTGAAAGCGCACTTTCGGACCATCCTTACCAAGCTCACTGCGCGTGACCGCACCCACGCGGTTGCGATCGCAATCAAGCGCGGCATCCTTACCCTTTGATGAATGCCAGCAGGTCGTGGTTGACCTGATCCTTATGGGTATCGGTCAGCCCGTGCGGAGCGCCCGGGTAAACCAGGAGCTTGGCGTGCTTGACGATGGCCGCTGCGGCACGTGCGGACGCGCCGATCGGCACGATCTGGTCGTCATCGCCATGAATGATCAGGGTCGGCTTGTCGAACTTGCGCAGGTCGTCGCGGAAGTCGGTCTCTGAAAACGCTTTGATCGAGTCGTAAGTGTTCTTGTAGCCCGCCATCATGCCCTGCATCCACCAGGCGTCGATCAATCCTTGTGAAACCGCGGCGACCGGGCGGTTAAAGCCGAAGAACGGACCGGAGGCAATGTCTTTATAGAGTTGGGAGCGGTTGCTGCTGGAGCCGGCGCGGATGCCGTCGAATACTTCACGCGGCAGGCCATCCGGATTGTCCGGGGTCTTCAGCATCAGCGGCGGGACCGCCGACACCAGCACCAGCCCGGCGACGCGTTTGGTGCCATGGCGCCCGACGTAGCGGGCTACTTCACCGCCGCCAGTGGAAAAGCCGACCAGGACCGCATTTTCCAGATCGAGCGCCTCGATCAGTTGGGCCAGGTCATCGGCATAGTGGTCCATATCGTTGCCAAACCAGGGCTGGCTGGAACGTCCGTGGCCACGACGGTCGTGGGCAATGCAACGGTAGCCGCGATCCGCCAGGAATGCCATCTGCGACTCCCAGCTATCGGAGCTCAGCGGCCAGCCGTGGCTGAAGACGATCGGCTGACCATCCTTCGCCCCCCAATCCTTGTAGTACAACGCGACGCCATCGCGCGTGGTCAGGGTAGCGCCCTGGCGCGCTTGCGGCAGGCCTTGGGCCGGGCTGGTAGGGGTGCTCATGCTGGTCCTTTCTTCGGGTTCTTTGCGGTTGCGCATGGTTTGGCATGCAATGCAAAGCGTACCGGGAAGCAGGCTGGCTGCCATCGCCATGAAGCATGTAGGCGCGCTAGTCCTTTCGAGCTAGTGTTGACTAAGCCGCCTCTACGCTGGGCCTGCGGCGCTGGCGCAATCGTTCAAGCAGTGTTGGAGAAGGGAGGGGCTGGTACGCGCGTTCGGCCGGCACGTCCAGTGTCACCGTGGTGCCCTGGCCCGGCGTTGATACCAGTGTGTAGCGTGCGCCGATCGCCTGGGCGCGCTCATTCATGCCAACGATGCCATAGTGCCCCGAGCGCCCTTCGCGCGCGACGGTGGGCGACATGCCGCAGCCATCGTCACGGACTGTCAAATTTAGCCGGTCGCGCCGGTAGTCGATGATGAGTTCAACCCGGTGCGCCCGCGCGTGGCGTGAGGCGTTAAAGAGGGCTTCCCGGACAATCATCTGGACCTCTTCGCATAGGCCAGGCATCAGAGCCTGTGGCTGGCCGTTGATAGTGGCGGTGAAACGATGCTGTAAAAGTGCTTCGCCATAGCTGGCCAATGCCAGGCCCAGATCCTCTGGCGCGCGAGCGCCGCGCAGGCCCGTAATGCAGTCCCGCCCTTCGGCCAACAAATCGTCTGCAAGATCCAGCGTGCGCTCGATCTTTTCACGTTCCTCAGGGCCGACTGGCAAGCTGCGTGTTTGATGGTGGAAGCTCAGGATCAATCCTTGCACGCTTTGCAGCAGGGTGTCGTGCAAGCCGCGTGCGATGCGCTCACGTTCAGCCAGGCGCTCCTGCATGCGGTACTGCAAGCGCGCACTCAATTGGCGAACACGCAGCCGGTAGGCGCCGGCCAACAGTGCGGCAATCAAGACGAGGACCAGCAGGCGGAACCAGCCGGTTTCGACAAAGCGCGGCGGCAAGCTTAGTTCTACGCTGGCGCCAACCTCGTTCCATACGCCATCCTCATTGGCGGCAATCACGCGGAAGCGGTAGTCGCCCGGCGCGAGGTTCGTGTAGACCGCCTCGCGGCGGGTGCCGGCATCGCGCCAGTGCTCGTCGAAACCTTCCAGCTTATAGCGGAAGCGCACGCGCTCCGGCATCGCCAGGCCGAGCGCCGTGTAGGCAATTCGCAGGTCGCGCTGGCCAAGCGGCAGATCCACGCTTGGCTGAGCCGCATAAGTGACGTCGCCCGCGCGCAGCGACAGCACCTGCACCGGTGGCGGCCGGGGATTGCGCGCGATCGAGGCCGGGTCCAGGCTGGCGACTTCGCTGGCGGTGGCGAACCACAGCCGGCCATCCGTGCTTTGCGCCATGGAAGGTAAGGGGGCGATCTGCTCGGCGCTACCAACCAGGCCGTCCAGCGCATCAAAGCGCTCGTAGGGCAATGGCGATTCTGGCTGGGCCAGCATGCGTTGCACAGCGTCAGCGGGTATGCGGCTGATGCCATCTGATCCGTATAGCCACAGCTCGCCATTGGCCAGCCGTACTATGCCAGAAACACCGCGTATCGGCCGCCCGTCCAGCATGTTCGGGCGATGCCAGCGTCGGCCATCGTACCAGGCCCAGCCTCGTTGCCCCCCGGCCCAGACTCTTTCTCCATCGGCCAGCAAAGACTGGACGTTCCCTAACTGTAAGCCATCGGCCTCACCAAAAACTTGCACTTGCTCGCCGTCGATCATGGCGATCCGATTGTTGGGGAAGCTCGCCCATGCCCGTCCGCGCTCGTCGGTGATCAAGGCCAGGGCTGCGGTATCGGGCACTCGCAGGTTCCTGGTCCATTCTGTGCCGTTGATTTCGAACAGGCCAAGCCGTGACAGCGAGAGCCACATGCGGCCCCGGCCATCGATTGTCATGGCGAGGGCTACATGGCCGCTCCATTGATCCGGATGCGGCAAGCGCGTGAGCGTACCGGCTGCGCTTCTGCGCCAGCGCTCGCTGGGGCTGGCGAACCAGATATCGCCGTTGTTAGCTCGGTAAGCGGTGGTGATCTTCATCCGTCCCAGCGACTCGTGCGGCCCGGCGGCCGTGTAACGCCGCAAAGGATGGTGCCAGTCGCCAATAATGACGCCGGCGTTGTGATCGGCGACCACGCTTGGCCGATCGAACGGCGTGTCAAGCGCCACGGAATGCAGGCGGTTGCGCCGCAGCCGGTCGATTCCACCGGACGTGCCGATCCAAATATTGCCTTCCTTGTCCTCGAACACTGTTTGCGCCAGGGAGCCGCTCATGCCATTCTGCCGGGTAAGCTGGGCCGGCTTTGCCGAATTGCCGACATAAGGCGCAACGCGGCGTTCGAGCACGTTCCTTCTTAGAATCCAGATATTTCCTTCGCGGTCGAACAGTGCGCCGGTGCCACCGAATTCCGCCTGCGGACGGGGATTTCCCTCGGGCGCTTCGGCGCGGACGCGATAGTGTTTGTTCACCCCGTCCGAGGCCCAGAGGGTTCCATCGGGTGCTTCGGCCATCGCCATCAGTTCGATGTACGGCCAGGCGCGCCGAAATTGTGTCGCGCCGGGATCGCGGAAGTAAATCCCTCCTACCGCCGCTACCCACTGGCGGCCATTGCGGTCAAACAGCACTTGGTGCGCCCGTTTTTCCTGCAAGCCCTCGTTTTTGCCTACTTGACGAAACCTGTTCGCGCCAGGCGAGAGGTAGCTCAGACCGGCACCGGTGCAGACCCAAACGGTGCCGTCGGGGCCTTCCGTCATCGTTAGCACGCTGCTGCGCGGCAGCCCCTCAGCCTGTGCAAAGCGGCGTACGCGCCCGTCACCGAAAACACTGATACCCCCAAAGCGGCCACCAACCCACAACTTGCCATCCCGGGTAGTGAGCAGCCCCAGCGTGCTTTCGGTATGCAGCGCATGGCCTTGTACTGATGTCATCCGCTCAAAATCGACACCGTCGAAGCGGAACAGGCCATTGGGTGAGCTTACCCACAGCCAGCCATCCGGGGTTTGGGTGAACTGCATGACATCTGACGGCGCCCCGTGCCGCCCGTTCCAGGCGGTATGGGAGTAGCCGGCCAGGGAGCTGGCGTGGGCGCACAATGCCGGCAGCAGGGCGAGCACGGTGAAGAAGAGCAGGGGGCGAAACAAGGACATTGTCACGGAAAGGCTGGGTCTAACCCATGCAAGATTTGCTCTCGCATCTTATTAAGTAGGTGAGCAGGTATTATACAAATAGTACCCAGCCCATGGCCCACGTGCCGAGACTTACTCCTATAGTTTGTTGATCTGCCGGTTGATTGCGTTGACGGCGCGTTCATTGCGCTCGCTATAGCGATTGGTCAGGTAGTCGGTGCGGCCGCGCATGAGCAGTGTGATCTTTAACAGCTCCTCCATCACATCCACCACGCGGTCGTAGTAGGCCGAAGGGCGCATACGGCCGGCGTCATCGAACTCTTTGTACGCCATCGGCACCGAAGACTGGTTCGGAATCGTGAACATGCGCATCCACCGGCCCAGCAGGCGCAGCGTGTTGACCACGTTGAACGACTGCGAGCCGCCGCACACCTGCATCACCGCCAGCGTGCGCCCCTGGCTTGGGCGCACGGCGCCTTGTTCCAGCGGTATCCAGTCGATCTGGTTCTTCATCACAGCGGTGATGGCGCCGTGGCGCTCAGGACTGCACCACACCTGGCCTTCCGACCACAGGCACAGTTCGCGCAGCTCCACCACCTTGGGATGCGTCTCCGGAACGCTGCCCACCATCGGCAGCTCCATCGGATCGAAGATTTTGACTTCCGCGCCCATCTGCTCAAGGATGCGCGCCGCTTCGAAAGTCAGGAAGCGGCTGAAGGAGCGCTCGCGCAAGGAGCCATACAGCAGCAGGATGCGCGGTGGATGCGACATGTCGCCCTGCGGCGCCAGCTTGTCGAGGGTCGGTACGTCAAACAGCTCCGGCTTGATGTTGGGAAGGTCTGGGAGGTTCATGGTTCAATGCTTTTCCAAGGAATTGGCAAAGTCGCCCGGTGCGACGGTGCCGCCGACAGTCGCGTCGGCCGGCGGCGCCGGGTATAGCCAGCAAAAGAGGGCGGTGGCGGCGCCCATGCCAGCCAGCTGGGCAAGGATAAAGCCCGGCGCATCGACCGGCCGGATCCCGGCAAAGGTATTGCTTGCTGCGCGCGCCAGCGTTACGGCTGGATTGGCAAACGACGTCGAAGACGTGAACCAGTAGGCGGCGGTAATGTAGGCGGCCACCGCGAACGGCGTGAGCGCCGGACGGCTGCGCGAGCAACCAATGATGACGCCGATCAGCCCAAAAGTGGCCACGAACTCGCTCCACCATTGCGCCGGGCCGGTGCGGACGTGCTCAGACGCGAAGAATAGCGGCTCGCCGAACATGCCGTGCGCCGCCGCGACTCCGGCGAAAGCGCCCAGCACCTGGACGGCAATGTACGGCAGCACCTCCGCCGCAGGGACATTGCGCTGCCAGGCTTCCGACAGCGTCACGGCGGGATTGAAGTGCGCGCCCGAGATGGTGCCAAACATGAGAATCAGGGCGACCAGGCCGGCGCCCGTGGCGATGGTGTTGGCCAGCAGGGCGATGGCCACATTGCCGCCAGACAGGCGTTCGGCCATGATGCCGGAGCCGACCACCACCGCCAGCAGGATAGCCGTGCCGAGTGCTTCGGCCGTGAGGCGTCGCGACAAAGTCATTCTTTCACCTCGCCGATGCGTGCCAGCTCGCGCTTCAGAGCCAGCTTGTCCAGTTTCTCCATGGGGAGGCTGCAGAAAATATCCAGGCGTGTCTTGATTTCACGGCATACCGTGGCGAATACATGACGTAGTTCGTCGTCCGTACCGCTGGCAGATGCAGGGTCGGTGAAACCCCAATGCGCGGTCACAGGCTGGCCGGGCCAGACGGGACAGGCTTCACCGGCTGCACGATCGCAAACCGTGATGACGAAGTCCATGGCCGGGGCGTCTGGCTGCGAAAACTCATCCCAGGACTTGCTGCGTAAATCGGCAGCGGAGTAGCCGACGGCGGTGGCTTGTTCAACGGCAAATGGATTTACTTTGCCCGTAGGGTGGCTGCCTGCGCTGAAAGCGCGGAAGCGGCCGCCCCCAACAGCGTTCAGGATGGCCTCGGCCATGATGGAGCGCGCCGAGTTCCCGGTGCACAGGAATAACACGTTGTAGGTCTTGCTGCTCATGCCGATCTCCATCAGGGCAGCAGGGTGCCGATGCGTTCCAGCTCGGCCTTCATGCGCGCTGGATCGTTCTTCAGTTCCGCCAGCGGCAGCGCGAAGAAGGTTTCAATGCGGTGACGCAGGATGCGGTAGGCCTTCATGAACGCTGCATCGACTTCTTCGTCGGTGCCGGTGGCATGTGCCGGGTCTTCAACGCCCCAGTGCGCGCGCATGACCGGGCCAAGGTAGGCCGGGCAGGTTTCGCCGGCAGCGCTGCCGCAAACGGTGATCACGATGTCCGGCGTAACCGGCAGGTTGTCCCACGATTTGCTGTGATAACCGGCAGTCGAAATGCCTTCTCGTTCCAGCAGTGCCAGCGAGCGAGGATGGACATAACCTGCAGGCTTGCTGCCCGCGCTGATGGCGTGCCAGCCGGCAGGCGCAAGGTGGTTGAAGGTTGCTTCGCCCAGGATCGAGCGGCAGGAGTTTCCGGTGCAGAGAATCAGTACGTTCATGGTTTGCAGGATTTGATGGTGGAGGATGGAGCGCAGCTTTGGCCCGCGCAACAGTTATCGGTCAGGTAGGAAAGCACCTGGTTCATGGTGTCGAAGTTCGCGCTGTAGTAAATGAAGCGGCCTTCCTGGCGGGATTCGATCAGCCCCGCATTGGTCAGCTCTTTCAAGTGAAACGACAGCGAGGAGGGCGCCATATCCAGCTCCTCCGCGATCTTGCTTGCGGCAAGGCCTTGTGGCCCAGTTTGCACGAGCAGGCGGTAGGTGCTTAGCCGGGACTCCTGGGCAAGTGCTGCCAGCGCGGCAATGACGGATTTCGTTTCCATTGGTGTGTTCCTGTCTGATTCGTCGTTGGCTTGATTATGGCATGAAGATACGACATTTCCAATAATATCGAAATGATGTGACGATTTGATGACATGGATGTGCGTGGAGCGGACGCAGGTTCGATTCCCGCCGTCTCAACGCAGCGCTGGACAAAAAAAGGGCCTAGCGAAAGCCAGGCCCTTTTCATTTGTTCAGTGGTGGAGACGGCGGGAATCGAACCCGACACTATAGTTCGAATCTATGCGGGTTCCGAGCCTGGGACAGCGAAATGTTGTCGCATAGATGTCGCAATCAACGTGATTTTGGCAGGATGAGTGTTATCTATCAGAGCTAAGTAAGTATAGATAATTTCTCGGGCGAGACTCGACGCCGTTTTTTCTGCTATGCCCAAATGACGATGTCCTTCGGCCGATAGTCGGCGAAGCGCTGCAGCACTTCGTCCGTATGTGAGACTGCCCTCAGCCCCTTCAACACGTTCTCGGGAATTGGAAGACCATGGTTTAGAGGGAAATGCACGTTAGGGAGTGAATTCTCGTCGCCAAAATCTAGCGCGTGGTTACGCTCGTCAAGTGGTACGTCGGCGGTCGCTCTGTAAAGATAAGTCAAATGCCGAATAAGGATTACAGCATCGATGTGTGGAAACTCTATAGCGTTATCATCTGCATCCCTAAAGTAGGAATTTGGGGTTAGCAGTCCACATCTTTCGTGACCTAATGCCGTGATAGGCTCGTAGAGAAAATCGTCCCAAACAATGATGAGGACAGACTTTTCTTCGTTGCGAGCTTTGAATTGACGAAATTTCTCGTTTGCGTCGACGAGGAAGTCTTTGATTGGGTTGTCACGAGGTAATGTAACGTTTTCGTTCGCGGCGATGGCCTCAATGCGTTCCCTTTCCAACGCTCGACCAGGTATTTGAACGCCTGCTCGATTCCTATTGCGAATGTGCGCCATAAGGGACGGGGTCTTTACTTCAAATAGGAAGCGCTCGTCTGGGGTGGTTACTCTGAGTTCAGGGCGCTTCCCATTTGGAACAGCGGCAGGTTCATGCTGGAACTCTGTATCAGGAGGCCAGTCAAGACTCAGTAGCTGACGAAGTACCAGAATTTCAGAAAGCTTCTGGAGAAGTTGTTCATAGTGCGGCTCGTGCCGCTCTTGGCCATTTATGCTGATGATTTCTTCGATGAATTGTTCACCGAGACCTGGGATGACTCGTTCACAATCTGCACAAGCATCAACAATGCTTTTTGCGAGAGGATGTAGCGGCATGAAGGAAAAATGATACCGGAACCAATGCCACTCTCCCTGTGCGCCAATGGAAAAGAGTGCGTGCTCAGCTAAGCGATGCCAAATTTCTTGGTGCTCTGCATCTCGAGTAATTGTCATTTGTACCGAGTCCTAAAATTTTTAGCCAGTTCGAGTAAGGCTCGCAGAATTTATTCATTCTCGGAGCCGATAAACTGGCGAGGGGCAGAAGTGGGCCAGGGGGAACTCTACCGCATCTGGCAGCTAATGTACGGAAAGCCTGAAACAGTTCAGGCTATCGAATAGTCAGACGCGCCTCCTGATATAGAGGGCAATCAAACTTACTTCAAGTGCGAAGAAGGCGGTTCAAAGCTTCGACACATGCTTCGTCAAGCCTCCACCCCTCTCTTTCTCGTCGAGGTCGATGTTTTCGAAACGCCCTTAGGCATGGCTGCCTCCCATCCAACGGTTAATGGCGCTTAGGTCAAAAACGACACGATTGTCGGGAGCCTTCCGCCAATGAATCCCTTCGAGCCATTCACCGCGCTTCTTCTTGGCGCGAATCGCATCATCTGAGTAGCCAGTAATTTCGATTACTTTATTAATTAATGCCCAATGTGGTCCGGTAATTTCTTTGTTAATTTTCATGGATTTCCTTTCTTTTTATTATTCGCTACGATAATAATGCAAATATCTTTAATTATCAAAATGGCAACACAAAAAAGAATATCTTCTTTTTAGTGACTGGTCTAATGCAGTTATTTCAATGGGAGGCCAAAGAGTAAATGGCCATCTGGGAACGATGCAACGAGGTTCGCATCGAAAATGTGGAGGTGCAGCGAGAGAATCGCGCTGAGGACAGAAATTCAATTATCCCAAGACTTCAATGTCGTCGTTTTGAATAGCCTTTAGCTCAGCGAACGGTTCCACCATCAGGTGAGCGGGTAATCGACGCAGGACCGATTGTAGGTCGGGGTTTATCAACGGTAGCGGAGACCTTGTACATATCAGGATTCCCATGGAAAGGTCTACCCAAAACCGCATTTCATCAAGGTTACCCCATGAGCTGGATGGGATATGGCGTATGCACGACGGCGAAAAGGGGATTGATGTACTGAGTCCGCCTTGGCTGAAAGTGAAATCACCCGCACTCATCATGAAGAGCGCCATTGCAATTTGTTGTGGCCGCTCAGACGAGAAAACTAGTTCATTGTGTATCTGAATTTCGCAAGCAACTGCATTGAACGCGTTGCGGTAGAACGCTATTTTTAATTTTTTCATCAAGAATTTATTTCTATTGTCTACGTGAGGACGACTTCCTGTCGTAATCAAATGAGTGCAGAAGTCAGCAACGAGGGCTTACTTGGCGTTTAGGAACTCTTTTGCGTATCCGGCTGATTTATAAATCTTGGTAAATTTCGCAGCTAGAGATTTCGAGCTTATGGCCAGGACTTTACTGAACCTTGCATAGCATGCGGATTGTTGAGTGACCTTGGCAAGCACACTAGGGGCTGGCAAATTTAATGGGTCAGTGACGTCGATTAGCAGGTCAAGATTACGGATGCCACTATAGTTCTCTGCTGTGGCAATTGTCTGGACAATGGTGTGAGCGTCCGGAATGACGCTAGCAATCCAACGTAACTCATCAATTGAAATGCGTCCTTTCAATCGGAATGGCACATCTGGCGCCCCGTGTTCGGAAGTCATAGTCCAGGGTTCTTGAACTAGACCTGGAAGTGCGTAGATGAACAGTAAGGCGTCAAGTGGCTCATAGTCCTTTTGCTTCACCGTCATTTGAGATATACTGTATTTATATACAGTATTTCTCTATTGAAATGTGCGCAAAAGTGCTCACTTGTGGTGTTTTTTGCGCATTCTTGTGGGAGAATGCGGGATGTGAAAAATTGTGAGTTAGCTATGTCAACCAAAATTTCCGTCCTGCTCGACGACGCTGAGGCGGCTCGCTTCGATGCGTTTTGTGCAAATCGAGGCTATAAGAAATCGACACTCATAGTTCGATTGATTAAGGAGCACCTCGACAGAGAGGACTATCCCCTGCAAGGTTCTTTGCTGAGCAGCAGTGCACGCACCGACATTGACGGTGCCAAGCGCAAACCCAATTCTTAAGTTGACCAACATGACACGACAAAATAGTTCTAGCTTTTCCTGCATTGATTTGTTCGCGGGTTGTGGTGGCCTTTCTCTCGGCCTGCACGAGGCCGGGTGGAATGGAGTATTCGCGATTGAGCGTGACCCGATGGCGTTCGAAACGCTGAACAATAATCTCTTGCGTGAGGGCGCATCTCATCGTGCGTACGATGTTTGGCCAGCTTGGCTGCCGAAAACTAACCACGACATCGTAAGCCTACTCAAGGACCCTACATTCCGAAAGAACGTTGCTAGCCTACGTGGCGAAGTAGCGCTGATGGCAGGAGGGCCTCCGTGCCAAGGCTTTAGCGTAGGGGGCAAGCGCGACGGCGCAGATGAGCGCAATACTTTGGTTTTCCAAATGCTCGATATGGTAGATTTGGTTCGGCCACGAGTGGTCTTGATTGAGAATGTGGAGGGTATAGCTCGACGATTCGTAGCTAGGCCTGGTGAAGAGAAATCGTCTGTTGCCGATGCTGTAATTGAACGATTGGCCGACCTAGGTTATACGGGGACATTCCAAGTCTTGGACGCGAGCACTTTTGGCGTGCCTCAAGCACGTAAAAGGGTTGCAATCATTGGTGTAGCAGATTGCCCCGTTGACGCTCGTGAACTCAAATCGATGTTCGTTGATGCGATAGCGCGGGCGGCTGTGAACGTTCGTCAAAATTGGGGTTTGCACCCAACCAATGATGTGTCCGCTGAGGAGGCGATTCACGACCTGCATGGCGGGTTACGAGTCGTGTGCCCAGATTCCGAGAAGTTTGACTCTGCAAAGTATGTCAAAGCTGAGTCGGCCTACGCTAAAGCAATGCGGCGGGGAGCACGCACCGGCACTGTGCCAAATTCGCATCGGTTCTCAAAGCACGGCGCGAGGATTGAGGAACTGTATCAGTTGGCGCATGACACACAGCCACCCGGCCGGTTGTCAAAGCAATTCCTGCTCGCAAACGACACAAAGAAGGACAAAAAGGTACTTATCGACAGGGACAAAGTCGTTTCTACGATTACTACTCACCCCGATGAGTTCATTCATTATGCGGAACCTCGAAACATAACTGTGCGTGAGATGGCGAGGATGCAGTCGTTCCCGGACGACTTCCACTTCTTCGGACGTTATACGATTAACGGACCTCGACGAAAACTCGATGTCGCAAGATGTTCTCAGGTAGGTAACGCTGTTCCTCCGCTGCTGGCTGAAGGACTTGGTCGCGCCATTCAAGAGATTCTGTCCCGTATGGATTCTAAGGATGTTAATACCACTCCAGCTATTGCCAGGAAAAGCAACGCTTCGGTCGCAGCTACTTCATGCGCAGGTTGAACGCCAATTTCTTGAAACATAATGACAATACTTGACCTTCTACGAACCAAGTCTAAATCGGTGTGCGAATCTGGCCGTCATGAGGCTGTTGAGTCCCTTCGCACAGTTTTTCCCGAGAACGAGTGGGGTATCGAAACCGACTTCAATTACTACACCAAAGATAACGCGAAGAATCTTTGGAATAACGAGCTCCGCAAAAGGGTGAAGCATAAGCTGGAGGCTGAGGGTTGGAATAACGATAGGTACGAAGACTGGCTTGGCGAGGTGCACTTCACCAATCTCAATCCGTACCGCAAGAATCTGTTCGACCGCTATCGCAGTAATGCTGGATGGCGAGTCGTGGTCATGTCCATTCCTCGCGCAGAAGTCATTGTTTTGGGTATCGCGTCGCACTACCAGAATGCACAGAATCATAACAAGCTTGGCGAAGTATCCAATCTCATCTACGACATCGCAAGTGATGCGATGAGTGAAGCTGGATTGGAGATGTTCGGTCGGAAAATTACGAGCGCGGACTGGGACCAGAATGGACTGATGCAGTCCCCAATCACAACTATAGATTCAATCTCCATCACAGACGTTGCTTCTGATGGTTTGAATTTGAAGGATGTTCGAACGACTACCTTAAAGAAAATCCTCGCGTCATTTATTTCGCTTAAGGTCATACCATCGACAGTCACTGAGGCGAAGTTCTTTGAAGAGCTGAGCAAACTCGCACAGTTTGCGAAGTATCTTGCTGAGAACGTTTACCCATTCTCAGGCCTTGAGGAGTTCGAAACCCTTCGAGCGTTGGCTCTTCAGGATATGGCCTCTGCTGGTGCAAGACTGCAATTGCGTAAGAAGAGCTCCACTCGGTCCGTTGTTCGGGTTTACTACGGGCCACCAGGAACTGGCAAGACTTTGAGTGCTGTACGAGAGGCAGTTAGGTTGGTTGAGCCAGGTTTTGATGACAAGGGAGACGTGACCTCTTCGTTCACCAAGTTTAACGAGCATCGAGAGCAGTGCGCTTTCGTAACTTTCCATCCTTCACTTCAGTATGAAGACCTGGTTGAGTCGATTCGTCCAGTTGTGGATACGTCGGAGTCGGATGGCTCGGATGAGGCCGATGCTAAGAGTGCTGTAGGAGAAGGAGCTGTAAGTGGAGGTCTAAGTTATCGAATCCACGAAGGGGTATTGTTGCGCATGATTCGGCGTGCGTTACAGAATCCGGGCAAGGAGTTTGTACTCGTAATTGATGAGATTAATCGTGGTGATTTGAGTCGAATCCTTGGCCCCCTTATCTCCACCTTAGAGACCGATAAACGAGTAGGTGCTGAATTCCCAATCGGATTCGAGCTGCAATATCCACGCTCGGCTGAGCTAGAGTCTAGGTTGTTCATGCCCTCGAATTTGCATTTGATTGGAACGATGAATTCATCGGACAGAAATATCGCATTGGTCGACCATGCATTGCGTCGTCGTTTCGACTTTGTCGAAGTGCCCCCTGAGCCGCAGATACTCAAGGTCACCAATGACACCCTGCCCATCGACTGTGCGAAGTTGCTTGAGACAATCAATAGGCGAATTGAACACTTAATTGATGCCGACCATTGCATTGGCCACGGGTATCTTGTTGGCTGCGAAACCAATGCTCAGGTAGTAGAACGCATGGTGAAGAAGGTGATTCCTTTGCTGCGAGAATATTTCTATGGCAATGAAGGGCTGATGCTTTTGGTCCTAGGTGTTTCACCAGCGTTGCAACATCGGATTTTTGTGCTGGCTGAGCAAGAAAGTGAATTTTCGAAAGTTTTCTCGGTCGCCCTGGAAGATGCCGCAGCAATGGGTTACCGTGCTCACTCTACGCCTAGAAATTTGCGTATTGATACGAGGTTCTGGAACGCATCCAGGTTAGTGGCTGGGCCAGATGATGAGAAGTATGCGGTGTCATGCGTGCGTCAAATTTATAACGGGATAGACCCTGAGGAGGTTGCTCCTGCAAACATGTCGACTTTCTCCACTGATGAAGCCGCTGGTACAGTGTAAGGAGTGGTCAAAGCTTAGTGTTGGGAAGGACGCTAAGCTAAGGAGCACTGAAGATATCGTCTCAATTCTGCGAAGTTGGCAAGTCAAGACAGGCGGTGACCCTTCAGGCTATTTTGATGTCAGTGCAAATTCGATAACGCCTAAGTTTTGGTCTGGGACGCTTGAAACTTCTAGGCTGCGTCTAGAAGTTGCACCTATGGGCTCGGATATCCTCGCCCCAGGACAGCGAACAAAGTTGGACGCTAATCTTACGGCGATGCTAGCGTTCGCGACTTCTTCGCAATCGGTGAGCTCTGGGGCTGCGTTCTTGAGTGCAAATGGCAATCGATATGAAGCACTGGTGGCAGTGTTCTGCCACGAGCTTCAGCTAGCGCGTCGGCGCTTGGTGCTAAGACGGTATATCACAAAGCGTGAGTCGCTTAACGCGCCTAGAGGTCGCATCGCGTTTCCTGACCAGTGTTACGAGACTATTCGTAGGCCAGGTAAAGTCATGTCGGAGTGGGTTGCGCTGACTGAAGATATTGCGGAGAACAGAATTTTCAAATTTGTTCTTACTTTGTATCGGCCCCGATGCTCATCCCCATTGCGGGCGAAAATCGACGGCTGTCTCGCGGAGCTGGAGAACGTTCAACTTTCCAATGACGTTAGCGGCGAGTGGACAGGAGTCCGAACGGACCGCTTGCCAGAGTTCTATGGCGCATTGCTGGACCTTAGTAAGACGCTTCTGAATGAAGAAGGGAGTGGAGTCCTAGCGGGGGAAACTTTGGCTTTGGGGGAAATTCTTTTCACCTCTCGGTTGTTCGAGCGATACGTAATGAAGGAGGTGTCACGAATCTCTTCAAGCCAGGGGCTATCCGCAAGGCCGCAATCCAGAGGTACATTCCTTTGCCGCGATGAAAATGCGCGAGATATTTTCGAGCTGATACCGGACATGCGTCTGGTGGATTCACATGGGAAAACGAAGATGATTCTCGATGCAAAGTGGAAGGAGTTAGACCATGCCAATCGAAATCGGGGAATTAAGCGCGAGGATATTTATCAGCTTTTGGTGTATGGAGGTAAGTACGAATGTAGAGACTTGCTGCTCGTGTATCCCGATATCAGCCTGAAGACTGGCGCAATTGGACATTACGAGAAATTTTCTGTTGATTTCGGAGGGGGCGCGTACAACATCGGCGTTGTACGTGTGCCGATGTTAGCGCAAAGTCTCACCTTGACCAGCGACTTTTTGCGTCATGTCTTGGGCAGGGAGCAGCAACCGAACCTGTCTTTAACTTGAATCGTTGTTCGGCCAGGGATTGATATCCCTGGCTGTTTCGACAATGGTTCTCAGAGTTCACTCGCGTTCAATGTCGGCTTTGCTTTTCATGATTCACTTCAATAACAAGCTGTCCCCGGTGAATTACGAAAAGCAGTATTTTGAGCGGCTCGCGAGCGTCTAGTGAACTCGTGGCGATTCAGTCGCATGCGACGCGGAGCAGATAATCGTTTGTTCCATGCTTAGGGATGGCTCGAACCAAATCCAATATGTATCTGGAGGGATTGAGGACCAACACCTCAAGCGTGCGGCGGTGGACATCCTTGAGGGTACGAAGCCAGCCTTTGACAATAGACGTCGGAAGTATCAATAGCCTGCTAGCCCCATTGTCTTGGCGCGCCAAGACAGGAAGCTTTTTGGGCGGGCCTTTGTTGATTGAGGTGGGCGGAATGCATGAATGTTGTCGCAAACTTGTCGCACAGCGAGGACCTAAACAGACCTGCCCAAACCAATCTGAAGACCAATAAAAAAATCAGTCCTTTTTAAGGGACTGATTTTTAAGGGAAATCCTTGTTTTTCAAAGAAATCCGAGCATTCGCTCAATGTATTCGGTGGTGGAGACGGCGGGAATCGAACCCGCGTCCGCAAGCACTCTACAGACAGTTCTACATACTTAGCACTATCATTTAATTTAGCCTATACGACGCGGATGTGCACGCTGCGGACAGGCGATTCACCTTAATTTTAGAACTACTCGAAGTGAACCCTCGTAGTTCGATCCCTTCTAAATGACCCAACACGGCCTTGCGGCCACACCCGAAGGGCGAGGTGTTGTCGGGCAGGTCAGCGATTAAGCTGCCAGTGCGTACGAGTTATCGTTTGCAGTTAGTTTGTTTCTGGGTGTATTTACGAGGTAACCAGCCCTCGGTATGCCCTGTTCTGCTTTGCAACCCACGTCGAAACCAGGTCGTCCCCACAGAAGGAATCTCTATTCTACATGAATCTATTCGCGCGCGTCAGACTTCGATGGAAACCAGCGGTCGGTCGTTGTCGGCCAGGCGGGAGAATTTGATCTCGCCGCCGGGGCCGAAGGTGAAATCAACCAGGTGGCGGCGCGAAACGGGCACGCCGAGCGACTTCAGGTCGTGGAAGCTGTCGGCCTCCTTGAAGCCCAGGTCGATGGTCAAACCGACCAGCTGGTAGGCCTCCACCAATTGCGCTACGTGGTCGCGCCGGTTGTTTTGCTCGATCAGGCCGTAATGGGCGGGCTTTTCGCCGCCGAAGTAGCGGATCAGGGCGGCCTGCATCAGCTCCACCTGGGAGCGGGCCGACGCCTCGCCCAGCACATCCTCGGGAGCCGAGGTTTGCACTTTGACGTCCATGCGCTTGACCAGCAGGAAGGTGTCGTAAGTGTTCTCGTTCTCTTCGACGATGCGGTTGACGGCGGGGTAGCGGCCCTTGGCCAGCTTGGCCTGCGGGTCGCGCGTGATGCCGACGTACTGCACGATGCTTTCGTGCTTCAGGTCATGCGGGAAACGCTGCAGCAGGTCGTGGATGGAGAAGCACTCGGTCAGCGCACCCCAGTTCAGGGTGATGTACTTGTCATGCAGCGTGACCACCGGCTTCTTGAAGGTGGCCTCGAACGGCACCTCCAGCTCCATGGTGATCGATTCTTTGCGATTCTCGGCCCCTACGAGCAGCGGCACGTTCAGTTTCAGGCCGAAAAAGCCCCAGCTGGTGCCTTTCTTGCTGTCGAAGCGGATGCGCGGGCGCGCCACTACGAAGAACAGCAGCTGTTTTTCCATGGTCGCGTCGAGCGCGAACTGCATGCGGCGCTGGTAGCGCCCGATCGGGTCGCGGAAGTCCGGTACCAGGGGATCGTTAACGAGCAGGTCGTACCAGTAAAAACGGCTCTCGGCAACGGAGGCGTCCCAGCGCTGCGGTGCGCTGCTGCGCGGTGGTAGCGCCGCCTCGAGGTTGTCTTGCCCGCCCATAAAGTCTCCAAATACCTGTTTTTCTAGAATCTCTACTTACTATAGTATAGAAACTTATTACTACCGAGCAAGTTGCTCGCGTTTATTATGCCGCCAAGGATGCTGGCGACGTTACGGTGGCGCGGATCAGGTCCAGCAACTCGGCCGGGGAGGCCAGCAGGTGGTCGGCGCCCCAGGTGGCGGGTTCGATCGCGCCGCAGTAGCCCCACTGGCAAGCCACGGTGCGCATGCCGGCGGCGTGGCCGGCCTGGATGTCGCGCAGGTCGTCGCCCACGTACCAGCAATCTTCCGGTGCCAGGCCCAGGCGGGCGGCGGCTTCCAGCAGCGGGGCAGGGTGCGGCTTGGCGTGCGGTGTGGTGTCGCCGGAGACCACGCAACCGGCGTGGTCCAGGCCGATCTGCGGCACCAGGGGATCGGTGAAGCGGGCCGGCTTGTTGGTCACAATGCCCCAGCGCAGGCCGGCGTCGGCAATGCCGGACAGCAGCTCATGCACGCCTTCAAACAGGGTGCTGTGCACCGCCATGGCCGCTTCGTAATTGCTGAAGAAACCCTGGCGCAACTCCTCAAAGCCTTCGTCCTGCGGCGCCAGGCCGAAGGAAACCCCGATCATGCCGCGCGCGCCGTGCGACGCTTGCGGGCGCAGCACTTCATACGGGGTCGGTTCCAGGCCGCGCACGGTGCGCAGCAGGTTGATCGCGGCTGCCAGGTCGGGGGCAGTATCGGCCAGGGTGCCATCCAGGTCGAACAGGATGGCGCGCGGGGCGTGGGTCAGGCTCATAGCGGGTGGGGCTTTCGAAGCAGGCGGCGCGCTGGCCGCCGTACTTCATTCTGGGCGGGTGCAGGCCACCAGGTAATTAACACTGGTGTCGTTGTTCAGGGAATAGACCTTGGTGAGCGGATTGTAGCCCATGCCTTTCAGGGCATCTACTTGCAATCCTGCGGTGCGGATATATTGCGACAGTTCAGCAGGGGTAATGAACTTTTCGTAATCATGGGTGCCCTTGGGCAGCATGCGCAGCAGGTATTCCGCGCCGAGTACCGCGAACAGGTAGGCTTTCGGGTTGCGGTTCAGGGTCGAAAAGAAAACCTTGCCACCCGGTTTCACCAGGGCAGCGGCGGCGCGCACGATGGCGCCCGGGTCGGGCACGTGCTCCAGCATTTCCATGCAGGTCACCACCTCGAACTGGCCTGGTTCGGCGGCGGCCATGTCTTCGGCGGCGATCAGCTTGTAGCGCACTTGCACGCCGGACTCTAGGCTATGCAGGTCGGCAACTTTCAGCGCTTTTTCGGACAGGTCGATACCGGTCACCGTGGCGCCTTTTTTGGCCATCGATTCGGACAGGATGCCCCCGCCGCAGCCGATATCGATCACATTCTTCCCGGCCAGCGGGGCGCGCGCGTTGATCCATTCCAGGCGCAGCGGATTGATTTCGTGCAGGGGTTTGAATTCGGACGTGGGGTCCCACCAGTGGTGGGCCAGTTCGCTGAATTTTTGCAGTTCTAATGGGTCGGCGTTCATGGCGGGATGATAGCAGACGAGTATGAAATGTCCACCGTGGGGTCAGGAAGAAAAGTGGACATTTATTGCGTTGGCAAAAGAAATGTCCACTTTTCTTCCTGACCCCAAGACGGACAAAAAAAGCCCCGCGCGGATGCGGGGCTGGTAGGGCGCGGGTGGCGCTTATTTCTTGGTGCCGACGACTTCGATTTCCACGCGGCGGTTTTTGGCGCGGCCTTCGGCGGTGGTGTTGTCGGCTACCGGCTGCTTCTCGCCTTTGCCTTCGGTGTAGACGCGGTTGGCGTCGACGCCTTTGCTCAGCAGGTAGGCTTTCACGGCTTCGGCGCGGC
This sequence comes from Pseudoduganella guangdongensis, assembly GCF_009857475.1. Taxonomy (GTDB): domain Bacteria; phylum Pseudomonadota; class Gammaproteobacteria; order Burkholderiales; family Burkholderiaceae_D; genus Rugamonas; species Rugamonas guangdongensis. The sequence goes on from NZ_WWCJ01000028.1 coordinate 49,904, forward strand.
GCAGCGACAGTTTTTCGTTGTAGGCGTCGGTGCCGACGGAGTCGGTGTGGCCGACGCCGATGATCACTTCCAGGTTGATCGTGCCGAGCTTGCTGACCACGTCGTCCAGCTTGGCTTTGCCTTCCGGCTTCAGCACGGCTTTGTCGAAGTCGAAGAAGGCGTCGGCGGCGAACGAGACTTTTTCAGCGGTCGGTACCGGGGCCGGGGCGGCCGGGGTCGGGGTCGGCTGCACTGGCACTGGCACTGGCGGCTGGGCTGGCGCTGGCGGCGCCGGCGGCAGCACGCACTTGCCGTCTTTCAGCTCTTCCGGCGGGGTGCACAACGGCAGGTCGCAGCCTGGCACGGCGTCGGCCGGGGTCCAGTAGCCGGTGCGCCAGCACAGGCCGAATGGGTTGCGGGCGATGATGCCGCGCGCATCCTGCACGTAGGCGCTCTTTGGTGTCGCGGCCTTGATGTCCTGGGTCACCGGCGCGAACGGCGGGGCGGTTGGCTTTTCTTGTGCCAGGGCCGAGCCAGCCAGTACGGTGGTGGCGGCGATCAGGGTGGAGAACAGTTTCTTCATATTGGTCTTGTCCTTTTCCGGGGGAAATCTGTTGGTTTCTCGACCATTTTGCCATATATCGCAAAACTGTACCCAACTCGGGGGAAAAGCGCGGTTTCGCGTATCTGACCAAAATGTTGTTTTGTTGCAACGTGCTGGCCATAATAGTTAGCAATTGTGTCAACCCAATGACTTTCGTCCGGGGCGCTTGGCGCCATGCTAAAATCGCAGGCTTGTGTGTCTGGACAATATAGATCGACCCTCCATGGATCAATTCGCAAAAGAAACAATTCCGATTTCCCTCGAAGAAGAGATGCGCAAGAGCTACCTCGATTACGCGATGAGCGTGATCGTGGGTCGAGCCCTGCCTGACGCTCGCGACGGCCTGAAGCCTGTACACCGCCGCGTCCTCTTCGGGATGCACGAGCTGAACAACGTGTGGAACCGTCCTTACGTGAAATGCGCCCGCGTTGTGGGTGAAGTCATGGGTAAGTACCACCCGCACGGTGACGCGTCGATTTATGACACGCTGGTGCGTATGGCGCAGGACTTCTCGCTGCGCTACATGCTGGTGGATGGCCAGGGTAACTTCGGTTCCATCGACGGCGACAACGCCGCGGCGATGCGTTACACCGAGTGCCGCCTGGACAAGATCGCGGCAGAGCTGCTGGCCGACATCGACAAGGAAACCGTCGATTTCGCGCCCAACTACGACGGCAAGGAGAAAGAGCCGACCGTCCTGCCAACCAAGATTCCTAACCTGCTGATCAACGGTTCGTCCGGTATTGCAGTGGGTATGGCGACCAATATCCCGCCGCACAACCTGACGGAAGTGATCAACGGCGCGCTGCACGTGCTGAATAACCCGGATTGCTCGATCGATGAACTGATCGAACTGATCCCGGCGCCGGACTTCCCGACCGGCGGCACGATCTATGGCGTGTCCGGCGTGCGCGATGGTTACCGCACCGGCCGTGGCCGCGTGGTGATGCGCGCCAAGACCCACTTCGAAGAATACGGCAAGGAAGGCGGCCGCACCGCGATCATCGTGGACGAGCTGCCATACCAGGTCAATAAGAAGTCCCTGCTGGAGCGCATCGCTGAAAACGTGCGCGACAAGAAGCTGGAAGGCATTTCCGACATCCGCGACGAGTCCGACAAGTCGGGCATGCGCGTGGTGATCGAGCTGAAACGCGGTGAAGTGCCGGAAGTGGTGCTGAACAACCTGTACAAGCAGACCCAGTTGCAGGACACCTTCGGCATGAATATGGTGGCCCTGGTGGACGGCCAGCCGAAGCTGATGAACCTGAAGGACCTGCTGGCCACCTTCCTGTCGCACCGCCGCGAAGTCGTTACCCGCCGTACCGTGTACGAACTGCGCAAGGCGCGCGAACGCGGCCACGTGCTGGAAGGCCTGGCCGTTGCGCTGGCCAATATCGACGATTTCATCGCGATCATCAAGGCAGCGCCGACGCCGCCAATCGCGAAGCAGGAACTGATGGCGCGCGGCTGGGATTCGTCCATCGTGCGCGAAATGCTGAAGCGCACCGGCGAAGAAGGCCAGGGCGGTATCGAAGCCTTCCGTCCGGAGCACCTGCCTAAGCATTACGGCCTGCAAGCCGATGGCCTGTACAAACTGTCCGACGAACAAGCGGGCGAAATCCTGCAAATGCGCCTGCAGCGCCTGACCGGCCTGGAACAGGACAAGATCGTCAACGAGTACAAGGATGTGATGTCCCTGATCGCCGACCTGCTGGACATCCTGTCCAAGCCGGCCCGCGTCACCGCCATCATCACCGACGAACTGAACGCGTCCATGCTGGAATTCGGCGACAAGGATCCGCGCCGTTCCAACATCGAGAACAACGCGACCGACCTGGAAACCGAAGACCTGATCACGCCGCAGGACATGGTGGTGACCCTGTCGCACATGGGCTATATGAAGGCCCAGCCGCTGTCCGAGTACCGCGCCCAGAAGCGCGGCGGCCGCGGCAAGCAGGCGGCAGCGACCAAGGATGAGGACTGGATCGACCAGCTGTTCATCGCCAACACGCACGATTACATCCTGTGCTTCTCCAACCGCGGCCGCATGTACTGGCTGAAGGTGTGGGAAGTGCCGCAAGGCTCGCGCAATTCGCGCGGCAAGCCGATCGTGAACATGTTCCCGCTGCAGGACAACGAGAAGATCACCGTGGTGCTGCCGCTGTCGGGCGAAAACCGCACCTTCCCGGAAGACCACTACGTCTTCATGTCGACCAGCCTGGGTACTGTGAAGAAGACCCCGCTGAAGGACTTCTCCAATCCGCGTAAGGCCGGCATCATCGCGGTCGACCTGGACGAGGGCGATTTCCTGATCGGCGCGGCGCTGACCGACGGCGAGCACGATGTGATGCTGTTCTCCGACGCCGGCAAGGCTGTGCGCTTCGACGAGAACGACGTGCGTCCAATGGGCCGTACCGCGCGCGGTGTGCGCGGCATGAACCTGGAAGAAGGCCAGACCGTGATCGCGCTGCTGGTGGCGGAAAACGAGGAGCAGTCGGTGCTGACCGCGACCGAGAACGGCTTCGGCAAGCGTACCCCGATCACCGAGTACACCCGCCACGGCCGCGGCACCAAGGGCATGATCGCCATCCAGACCTCCGAGCGTAACGGCAAGGTGGTGGCGGCGACCCTGGTCACCAAGACCGACGAGATCATGCTGATCACCACCGGTGGTGTGCTGATCCGCACCCGCGTGTCGGAGATCCGCGAGATGGGCCGTGCCACCCAGGGTGTGACCCTGATCGCGGTGGAGGACGGCACCAAGCTCTCGGGCCTGCAACGTATTGTGGAAGCCGACGCCGACGAGCCGGAGGTGGAAGCCGAGGCCGACGCGGAAGGCGGCGCGGCAGCCGAATAAGGCTGACCCGCAACGGGCCCTGTCTGAGCAATCGGGCCGGGCCCGTTAGTTTTTTAACCCCCCCCCAAAATTCGAAAAACAAATAAGCAATGAAGAAATTCGTCGTATCCCTGCTGGCCTGCTGTACTTTCGCCCATGGCGCTTTTGCAGCTGATGCCGCCCCGACCCCGGCAGCGAATGCTGCCAGCGCCGCCGCTGTGCGCGAAGTGCTGGACGCGATGAACTACCGCGTGACCTGGGCGGCGATGATGGGGCAGATGACCAAGGCCATGCCTGGCATGATCCGCCAGCAGACGGAAGCCGCGCTCAAGGCGGACAGCCGCCTGACCGACGCGCAGCGCAAGGAGCGCCTGGCCAAAATGGAGGCGGATATGCCGAAGATCGCGGAAATGATGGACAAGGTCATGAACGATCCGGGCCTGGTGGCGGAGATGGAAGCGGAAATGACCACCCTCTACACCCGCTACTTCACCACCGACGAGTTGAAGCAGATGGCGGCCTACTACCGCTCCCCGCTGGGCGCCAAGAGCCTGCAGGTGATGCCGCAATTGATGGCGGAGTCGATGGCGATCGGCCAGCGCGTCACCGCGCCGCGTATCCAGAAAGCCATGGAACAGTTCCGCAAACCGAATTAAGGAGCCTGTCGTGAAAAAAATCGTGTTCACCGCCATCCTGGCTGCCGCAGGCTGCGCCCACGCCGCACCACCCAGCGAGGCTGCCGTGCGCGAGTTGATGGAAGCGACCAATGCGCGCAGCAGCATGACTGCGTCGATGCAGAATATGTCCAAGGCCTTGCCGCAGGTGCTGCGCCTGCGCGCCGAGGCGGTGGTGCGCAACAACCCGAAACTGAACGAGGAGCAGCGCAAGGCGGAGCTGGCGAATGTGGAGCGCCGCATGCCGGCCATCACGGCGGCACTGCAAAAAGATCTGAACGACCCCAAGCTGGTCGATGAGCTGTACAACCAGGTGGTGCCGATGTATGCGCGCCACTTCAGCGCCGAGGACGTGAAGGCGCTGACCGCCTTCTACCGCAGCCCGGCCGGTAAAAAGGCGCTGCAGGTCATGCCGCAGCTGATGGCGGACAGTGCGCAGGTCGCGCAAAAGCTGACGCAGGAGCGCGCCAAGCGCATCATCGAACAAACGAAGTAAGGAGTCCGGAAGTGGCAACGAGCATCTACAATTTCTCCGCCGGCCCGGCCGTGCTGCCTAAGGAAGTGCTGCAACAGGCAGCTGCCGAAATGCTGGATTGGCAGGGCAGTGGGATGTCCGTGATGGAGATGAGCCACCGTGGCCCCGAGTTCATTTCGATCTACCGCGCCGCGGAGCGCGACCTGCGCGAGCTGCTGGCAGTGCCGGACAACTACCGCATCCTGTTCATGCAGGGCGGCGGCCTGTCGCAGAACGCCGTGCTGCCGATGAACCTGTGCGGCGGCGCCGACAGCACTATCGACTTCGTGCAGACCGGTTCCTGGTCGTCCAAGTCGATCAAGGAGGCGGCGCGTTATGCGCGGGTTAACGTGGCCGCTTCGTCGCAGGCCACCGGTTTTGACCGCGTGCCGGACCAGTCGGAGTGGAAGCTGACCCCGGGCGCCTCCTACCTGCATGTCTGCACCAATGAAACCATTGACGGTGTCGAGTTCAATTTCGTGCCGACCGCACAGGGCGCGACGCCCATCGTGGCCGATATGTCTTCGCATATCCTGTCGCGCCCGGTGGATGTAAGCAAGTACGGCGTGATCTTCGGCGGCGCGCAAAAGAATATCGGGCCGGCCGGCGTGACGGTGGTGATCGTGCGCGATGACCTGATCGGCAAGGCACTGCCTTTCTGTCCTTCCGCGTTTGATTTCAAGAATGTGGCGGATAATGAATCGATGTACAACACGCCGCCGACCTACGGCATTTATATTGCCGGGCTGGTGTTCCAGTGGCTGAAGAAGCAGGGCGGCGTGGCCGCCATGGAACAGCGTAATATTGAGAAAGCCGGGCTGCTGTACGCAGCGCTTGATGCCGACGACTTCTACCAGAATCGCGTCGCAAAAGAATACCGTTCGCGCATGAACATACCGTTCTACCTGCGCGATGAATCGCAAAATGAAGCATTCCTGGCCGGCGCGAAAGCGCGCGGGCTTTTGCAGCTGAAGGGCCATAAGTCCGTCGGTGGTATGCGGGCATCGATCTACAACGCGATGCCAATCGAGGGCGTGCAAGCGCTGGTCGACTACCTGAACGAATTTGCAGGACGCTAGTCAAGACCGGGAACGCGGAAAACCAGCCGGATGGCCATCCCGTCCGACCCTAAGGGGCGTCCCCTGGTTTTCCGGCTTCCCGGTTTGAAAAAGCGCCAATAAGTGAACGCAAGCAAATGACAGACAAACTGAAACCCCTCCGCGAAAAGATCGATGCGATCGACGCGCAAATCCTGGCGCTGCTGAACGAGCGCGCCAAAGTGGCCGAGGAAGTCGGCCACGTCAAAGCCGAAACCAACGCGCCGGTATTCCGTCCCGAGCGCGAAGCCCAGGTGCTGCGCGGCGTCGCCGAACGCAACCCCGGCCCGCTGGGCGGACGCGAAGTGCAAACCATCTTCCGCGAAATCATGTCCGCCTGCCGCGCGCTGGAGCGCCGCGTCACCGTGGCCTTCCTCGGCCCGGCCGGCACCTTCAGCGAGCAGGCCGTGTACGCCCAATTCGGCACCGCCATCGAAGCCGTGCCCTGCGCCTCCATCGACGAAGTCTTCCGCGCCACCGAAGCCGGCACCGCCGATTTCGGCGTGGTCCCGGTCGAGAACTCGTCCGAAGGCGCCGTCAACCGCACCCTCGACCTGATGCTGGCCACCCCGTGCCTGATCAGCGGCGAGATTGCGATTGCCGTCCACCACAGCCTGATGACTAGGACCGGCTCCATGGAAGGCGTGCGGGTGATCTGCGCCCATTCTCAGGCGCTGGCCCAGTGCCAGGTGTGGCTGAACCAGAACTTCCCGCACATCGAACGCCGCGCCGTGGCCTCGAACGCCGAAGCGGCGCGCATGGCGGGCGACGACCCGACCATCGCCGCCATCGCCAGCGAGCATGCCGGTGCGCAATATGGCCTGGGCGTCACGCACGCGCACATCCAGGACGACCCGCACAACCGCACCCGCTTCGTGGTGATCGGCAGCCTGCAGACCAACCCGTCCGGCAAGGACCACACCTCGCTGGTGCTGGCGGTGCCGAACAAGGCCGGCGCGGTGTACCACCTGCTGGCGCCGCTGTCCAAGCACGGCGTGTCGATGACGCGTTTCGAATCGCGCCCGGCACGTATCGGCACCTGGGAATATTATTTTTATGTAGACGTGGAAGGGCACGTACAAGACCCGTCCGTGGCAAAGGCGTTGGCCGAACTCAAGGACAATGCTGCCTTCTTCAAAGTGCTGGGCTCCTACCCGACCAGCCTCACCTGACCTTTATACGAGATTAGAAACATGTCCAAGAATTACGGCCCTGAATACGTTCGCGCAATCGCTCCTTACCAGGCTGGCAAGCCGATTTCCGAAGTGGCGCGCGAGTTCGGCCTGCAGGAAGAGAACATCGTCAAGCTGGCTTCCAACGAAAACCCGTTCGGCGTGCCGGAATCGGCGCAGAAGGCCATGGCCGCCGCCGCCGCTGAACTGGGCCGCTACCCGGATGCCAACGCCTTCGACCTGAAGACCGCGCTGTCCAAGCGCTACGATGTGCCGATGGACTGGATCACCCTGGGCAACGGCTCCAACGACATCCTGGAAATCGCCGCCCACGCCTTCGTTGAGCGCGGCCAGTCCGTGGTGTATTCGCAGTATTCCTTCGCCGTGTACGCGCTGGCGACCCAGGGCATTGGCGCGCGCCATATCGTGGTGCCGGCCAAGAACCATGGCCACGACCTGGATGCGATGGCTGCGGCCATCGAGGCAGACACCAAGCTGGTGTTCCTGGCCAACCCGAACAACCCGACCGGCACCTTCGTCACCGGCGCCGAGATCGAAGCTTTCCTGCAGAAGGTGCCGGCCAACGTGGTCGTGGTGCTGGATGAGGCTTACAACGAGTTCCTGAAGAAGGAAGACCAGTACGAGTCGGCGGCCTGGGTCAAGAAGTACCCGAACCTGCTGGTGTCGCGCACCTTCTCCAAGGCCTACGGCCTGGCCGGCCTGCGCGTGGGCTTCGCGCTGGCGCAGCCGGAAGTGACCGATTTGATGAACCGTATCCGCCAGCCGTTCAATGTGAACTCGCTGGCGCAGGCGGCGGCGATTGCGGCGCTGAACGACAAGGAGTTCCTGGCCAAGTCGGCGGCGAACAATACTGCGGGCTATGAGCAGTTCGTGGAGGCGTTCAAGGACCTGGGGCTGGAGTATGTGCCTTCGTACGGCAACTTCGTGCTGGTGCGCGTGGGCTCGGATGATGCCGCTGGTGCGCGCATCAACCTGGCGTTGCTGAAGCAGGGCGTGATTGTGCGTCCGGTGGGGAATTACGGGCTGCCGCAGTGGCTGCGTATTTCCATCGGCCTGCCGCAGGAGAATGCGGTGCTGATTACTGCGCTGCGCAAGGCGCTGGCGGAGGATCGTGCTTAACAAGGTAGTCATCTTTGGCGTCGGCCTGATCGGCGGCTCGTTTGCGCGGGCGCTGAAACAGGCTGGCGCGGTGAAACATATCGTCGGCGTGGATCGCTCGGAGGCGTTTTTGTCGCGGGCGCTGGAGCTGGGTATCATTGACTCGGCCGCCCAGCCCGGCAAACCGGTGTCTGACCCACAGGGTCAGACACCAGCCAGCCGCCGCCGCGTATCGGTGTCTGACCCTGCGGGTCAGACACCGGTTTGCAGGTTTGAAGAAGCCATCACCGGCGCCGACCTGGTGCTGCTGGCCGCACCAGTAGCGCAGACCGGCCGCATCCTGGCCGCGATCCTGCCGCACCTCGACGCACACACCATCGTCACCGACGCCGGCAGCACCAAATGCGATGTCGTCGCCGCGGCGCGTGCCGCGCTGGGCGAGCGTGCCGCGCAATTCGTCCCCGGCCACCCCATCGCCGGCCGCGAAACCAACGGCCCCGACGCCGCCATCGCCGACCTGTACCACGGTAAAAAGACCGTCCTGACCCCGCTGCCGGAAAACGCGCCGCAGGACATCGAACGCGTCGCCCAGGCCTGGCGCGCCTGCGGCGCCATCATCCACACCCTGACCCCGGAAGAACACGACAGAGTTTTCGCCGCCGTCAGCCATCTCCCGCACCTGCTGGCCTACGCGCTGGTGGATGACGTGGCCAGCAAGCCCCACTCAGGCCTGCTGTTCCAATATGCTGCCAGCGGCTTCCGCGACTTCACCCGCATCGCCGGCAGCTCGCCTGAAATGTGGCGCGATATCAGCCTCGCCAACCAGGCCGCACTCCTGACCGAGCTGGATGCATATCTGGCACAATTAACCCGTTTGCGCGCCAGCCTTGCCGCTGGCGACGCCGCCGCGCTCGAAGCGGTCTACAGCAACGCCCAGCGCGCGCGCCGGCAGTGGATCGAAACCATCGAAGCGGCCGAGCCGCCGCAGCCGAAAGACGCGGCGGCAGAATAAGGAACACGCATGACTGATTACCCGCATTACTTCGACCTGCTGCCCGTACCCCACGTGGAAGGCGCAGTGCGCCTGCCAGGCTCGAAATCCATTTCCAACCGCATCCTGCTGCTGGCCGCGCTGGCGGAAGGGGAGACCCGCGTGGTCGACCTGCTGGCCTCCGACGACACCGCCGTGATGCTGGCGGCCCTGCGCTCGCTGGGCGTCGACTGGACCGAAGAGCGCGACGGCGACAGCACCGTGCACGTGGTACAGGGCGTGAAAGGCAACTGGCCGCTGCGCAGCGCCGACCTGTTCATGGGCAACGCCGGCACCGCGATCCGCCCGCTGACCGCCGCCCTGGCGGTGATCGGCGGCGACTATAAGGTGCACGGCGTGCCGCGCATGCACGAACGCCCGATCGGCGACCTGGTGGACGCGCTCAACGCGGCCGGTGCCGACATTGAGTACACGATGAACAAGGGCTACCCGCCGCTGCACATCCGCAGCGGCGCGTTCAAGTCGCCGCGCCTCTCGGTGCGCGGCGACGTGTCGAGCCAGTTCCTGACCGCGCTGCTGATGGTGGCACCGCTGATGGCGCGCGAGCAGGCCATTACCATCGCCGTCGAAGGCGAGCTGATTTCCAAGCCGTATATCGAGATCACCCTGAACCTGATGCGCCGCTTTGGCGCCGTGGTGGAGCAGGACGGCTGGGCGTCGTTCACCATTCCGGCCGGGCAGGTGTACCAAAGCCCGGGCACCATCCATGTCGAAGGCGATGCTTCCAGCGCTTCCTACTTCCTGGCGGCCGGCGCGATTGGCCGCGGCCCGGTGCGAGTGCTGGGCGTGGGCCGCGATTCGATCCAGGGCGACGTGCGCTTTGCGCAGGCGCTGGAGCAGATGGGCGCGACCATCACCATGGGCGACAACTGGATCGAGGCCAGCGCGTCCGGCCCGTTGCAGGCGGTGGATATGGATTTCAACCACATCCCGGACGCGGCGATGACCATTGCGGTGGCGGCGCTGTACGCGCAGGGCACCACCACCTTGCGCAATATCGCTTCCTGGCGCGTGAAGGAAACCGACCGCTTGAGCGCCATGGCGACCGAGCTGCGCAAGCTGGGCGCCATTGTGGAGGAGGGCGAGGACTGGCTCTCGGTCAGCGCGCCGCGCACCTTGCTGCCGGCCACCATCGACACGTATGACGACCACCGCATGGCGATGTGTTTCTCGCTGGCTTCGCTCGATGGCTTTATCCGCAAGGGCACCAAGGTGCGGATTAATGACCCGAAATGTGTCGCCAAAACTTTCCCGGAGTACTTCACCGCGTTTGCGTCGATCGCGAAGCGTGGTAGCGTTTAACTTTTAGCCAAAACCGGTAAACCAATGCCTGACCCGCGGCCGCCGCAGGCCAAGTGTCAGGCACTTGTGCCTGACACTGGTTTACCGGTTTAAAACATACACATATGCCAACATCAAACATCCCAGTCATCACCATCGACGGCCCGACCGCCAGCGGCAAGGGCACCGTGGCCCACAAGGTTGCGGACAAGCTGGGCTTCCACCTGCTGGACTCCGGCGCCCTGTACCGCTTGACAGCCTTGCAAGCCTTGCGCCGTGAAACACCCCTGAACGACGAGCACGCCCTGGCCAAGCTGGCCGAGCACCTGCACATCCATTTCGCCGGCGACGCCATCTACCTGTCGCAAGAAAACGTCAGTGACGCCATCCGTGCCGAGGAAGTTGGCAATACTGCATCAAAAATCGCCGCCTTGCCCGCCGTGCGCCAGGCCTTGTACGGCCTGCAACTGAGTTTCCGCAAGACACCAGGCCTGGTCGCCGATGGCCGCGATATGGGCTCGGTGATCTTCCCGCACGCCCCTTTAAAGGTGTTTTTGACCGCTTCCGTCGAAGCGCGCGCCGATCGCCGCTATAAGCAATTGATCGGAAAGGGAATTTCTGCTAGTATGCAAGACCTGCTGATGGATTTGAAGGCACGCGACGACCGGGATATGAACCGGGCCATCGCGCCGCTGGCACCGGCAGAGGGGGCGCACATCCTCGACACATCTGCAATGGACGCTGACGAAGCGACTGAGCAGGTGCTGAAGTGGTGGGCCGCCACCCATAAATAAATAGCTGTTTTGTTCAACCCTCAACCCAGTTGAAGCCGCATAGTGCGGGCCTTACTGGCTAACCTGGAAATAAATAATGGAAAGTTTTGCAGCCCTCTTCGAAGAGTCCCTGTCGCGTCAAGACATGCGCTCTGGCGAAGTGATCTCCGCTGAAGTCGTGCGTCTGGACCACAACTTTGTGATCGTTAACGCCGGCCTGAAATCGGAAGCTTTCATTCCTGTTGAAGAATTCAAGAATGACCAAGGCGAACTGGAAGTCAAAGTAGGCGACTTCGTTTCCGTGGCCATCGAATCGCTGGAAAATGGTTTCGGCGATACCATCCTGTCGCGTGACAAGGCCAAGCGCCTGGCATCGTGGCTGGCACTGGAAAAAGCAATGGAATCCGGCGAGATCGTCGTTGGTACCGTGAATGGCAAGGTCAAAGGCGGCCTGACCGTTCTGACCAACGGCATCCGTGCTTTCCTGCCAGGTTCGCTGGTAGACACCCGTCCAGTTAAGGACACCACCCCATTCGAAGGCAAGACCCTCGAGTTCAAGGTTATCAAGCTGGACCGCAAGCGTAACAACGTGGTTCTGTCCCGCCGCGCCGTCATCGAAGCTTCGATGGGCGAAGAGCGTCAGAAGCTGATGGAAACCCTGAAAGAAGGCACCGTGGTAACCGGCGTCGTCAAGAACATCACCGACTACGGTGCGTTCGTTGACCTGGGCGGCATCGACGGCCTGCTGCACATCACCGATCTGGCATGGCGTCGTGTGCGTCACCCATCCGAAGTGCTGACCGTTGGTCAAGAGATCACCGCTAAGGTCCTGAAGTACGATCAAGAGAAGAACCGTGTGTCCCTGGGCGTGAAGCAACTGGGCGACGATCCTTGGACCGGTCTGTCCCGTCGTTACCCACAAGGCACCCGCCTGTTCGGTAAAGTCACCAACCTGACCGACTACGGTGCGTTCGTTGAAGTTGAACAAGGCATCGAAGGCCTGGTTCACGTGTCCGAAATGGACTGGACCAACAAGAACGTCGCTCCAAACAAAGTTGTCCAGCTGGGCGACGAAGTTGAAGTGATGGTTCTGGAAATCGACGAAGAGCGTCGTCGTATCTCCCTGGGCATGAAGCAGTGCAAGGCAAACCCTTGGGACGACTTCGGCATGAGCCACAAGAAGGGCGATAAAGTCAAAGGCGCGATCAAATCGATCACCGACTTCGGCGTGTTCATCGGCCTGCCAGGCAACATCGACGGCCTGGTGCACCTGTCCGACCTGTCCTGGACCGAGTCCGGCGAAGAAGCCGTGCGCAAGTTCAAGAAAGGTGACGAACTGGAAGCCGTTGTTCTGGCAATCGACGTTGAGCGTGAGCGCGTTTCCCTGGGCGTTAAGCAACTGGAAGGCGATCCATTCAACAACTTCGCAGCCATGAACGACAAGGGCTCCCTGGTGACCGGTACCGTTAAGTCGGTTGAGCCAAAAGGCGCCGTGATCCAGCTGTCCGAAGAAGTTGAAGGCTACCTGCGCGCTTCCGAAATCTCCCGCGACCGCGTGGAAGATGCCGGCACCCACCTGAAAGTTGGTGATTCCGTGGAAGCCCTGGTGATCAACATCGATCGCAAAGCACGTTCGATCCAGCTGTCGATCAAAGCTAAAGACAACGCGGACACCGCTGAAGTGATGTCGAAGATGGCTGCTGACTCCAGCGCCGCTTCCGGCACCACCAGCCTGGGCGCGCTGCTGAAGGCCAAGTTCGACAACAAGAACTAATCTACCGGGCACTTAGATGACTAAGTCCGAATTGATCAACCGCCTGGCTGAGCGTTATTCCCAGCTGGTGGCCAAAGATGCGGAGTATGCCGTCAAAACCATCCTCGATGCGATGACCAACGCCCTGGCTGAAGGCCAGCGCATCGAGATCCGTGGTTTTGGCAGCTTTGCCCTGAATTCGCGGCCGCCGCGCATTGGACGTAATCCAAAGTCCGGCGACAAAGTGATGGTGCCTGAAAAACGGGTGCCGCACTTCAAGCCTGGCAAGCAGCTGCGCGAGCGGGTCGATGCGATGGTCGGGCAACCGATCATCGAGGATTGAGTCTCTGGCTAGTAGAATGAAGGGGCGGGCATTTGCCTGCCCCTTTTTTAATTTGGAACTGACAATGAAATTGATCTCCACCGCCTTTGGCGTTGTCCTGTTTGTCCTGTTCTTCGGTTTTGCGTTAAAAAACACGCAGGAAGTCGACCTGCACCTGTTCCTCCAATACGAGCTGCGCGGCCCACTGGTGCTGATGCTGCTGGCCTTCTTCGTGGCCGGCGCCGCCCTGAGCATCCTCGCGCTCACCCCAACCTTGTTCCGCCAGCGCCGCGAAGCGAACAAGCACAAATCCACCATCCACTCCCTGCAGACCGCCGCCATGCAAGTGAACGAGCGCCCGCAGCCGGATAGCGTCAACACCCAGCACTAAGAAAAAATATGGATTTTGAACTCTGGTGGCTGCTGGGCATCCCAGCCATGTTTGCCCTCGGCTGGATCGCCGCACGCGTCGATATCCGCGCCGTGGTCTCCGAATCGCGCACCCTGCCGCGCGGCTATTTCCGCGGCCTGAACCACCTGCTGAACGACCAGCCCGACAAAGCCATCGATTCCTTCATCGAGATCGTCAAGCTCGACCCGGAAACCGCCGACATGCACTTCGCGCTGGGCAACCTGTTCCGCCGCCGCGGCGAAACCGAGCGCGCCATCCGCGTGCACCAGAACCTCTTGTCGCGTCCCGACCTGCCGGCCGAACAGCGCGCCCAGGCCGAGTATGAGCTGGGCCAGGACTACCTGAAAGCCGGCCTGCTGGACCGCGCCGAAGAGACCTACAAGCGCCTGCTGGACACCTCCTACGCCGTGCAAGGGCGCAAGGCGCTGCTGGAAATCTTCCAGCGCGAGAAAGAGTGGCAGCGCGCCATCGAAGCCGCGCACGCGCTGCAGGAATCCGGCGCCGGCTCGCGCCAGAAAGAAATCTCCCAGTTCTACTGCGAACTGGCGCAGGATGCGCTGGTGCACATGAAGCCGGAAGAGGCGGAAACCCTGCTGGAAAAAGCGCTGGCCGCCGACCGCAGCAGCGTGCGCGCCACCATCCTGTGCGGCGACGCCCAACTGGCCAAAGGCGACACCGAAACCGCGCTGGCCACCTGGCGCCGCGTCGAACAGCAATCCGTGCCGCACACCGCGCTGGTGGCCACGCGCCTGATGGACGGCTACCGCAAGGTCGGCCGCCCGCAGGAAGGCGTCAGCCTGCTCAAGTCCTACCTGGAACAGGCGTCCTCGATCGACCTGCTGGAAGTGGTGTTCAAAGCCGTCATCGAACTCGATGGCGTGGAAGCGGCCAAGCAAGTGGTGATCGACGAATTGCGCCGCACCCCGACCCTGCTCGGTCTCGACAAGCTGCTGGAAGCGCGCATGATGGACGCCCCGGCCGCCGTCCTGTCCGAACTGTCGATGGTAAAGAACCTGGTGCACGGCTACACGCAAAAGCTGGCGCGCTACCAATGCAGCCACTGCGGCTTCAAAGCACGCCAGTTCTACTGGCATTGCCCCGGCTGCAGCCGCTGGGACTCCTATCCCCCGCGCCGCACCGAAGAACTAAACGTAATGAATTAAGACTATGAGCAAAGCACCCGCCCTCGAAAAAGTCCGCATCCTGGTCGCCGGCGACGTCATGCTGGACCGTTACTGGTTCGGCGATGTCAGCCGCATCTCCCCGGAAGCCCCGGTTCCTGTCGTGCGCATTGAGCGCCGCGAAGCCCGCCTGGGCGGCGCTGCCAACGTCGCCCGCAACGCCGCCGCCCTGGGCGCGCACGCCGGCCTGCTCGGCATCATCGGCGCCGACGAAGCCGGCGCCGAAGTCGAGCAGCTGCTGCAAGGCGGCGGCATCCACAGCTATCTCAAGCACGACAACGCCATCTCCACCATCATCAAGCTGCGCGTGATCGGCCGCCAGCAGCAGATGGTGCGCATCGACTTTGAAGAAGCGCCCAGCGACGCCGTGCTGCGCAACAAGCTGGTGCAATTCAAGACCCTGCTGCCGGAATACGACGTGATCGTGCTGTCCGACTACAACAAAGGCGGCCTGGTCGACGTGGCCGAAATGATCGCCACCGCGCGCGCCGCCGGCAAGGTGGTGATGGTCGACCCCAAAGGCGACGACTTCAGCCCCTACAAAGGCGCCACAGTCCTGACCCCGAACAAATCCGAGCTCAAGCGCATTGTCGGCAGCTGGAGCAGCGAAGAGCAGTTGATCACCAAAGCCCAGAACCTGCGCAGCGAACTGCAGCTCGACGCCTTGCTGCTGACCCGCTCGGAAGAAGGCATGACCCTGTTCACTGGCGAAGGCATTTTCAACGTCCAGGCCAGCGCACGCGAAGTCTATGACGTCTCCGGCGCCGGCGACACCGTGATCGCCACCATGGCCGCCATGCTCGGCTCCGGTGCCGGCTGGCAAGAAGCCGTCGAAACCGCCAACCGCGCCGGCGGCATCGTAGTCGGCAAGCTCGGCACCGCCACCGTCACGCGCGACGAGCTCTTCAGCTAAAGCCAAAAACCGGTGCCAGGTCTGTCATTCGGACACGGGCCCGGCAGTAGGCGCAGCCTACTGCCGGGCCCGTGTCCGAATG
>NZ_WWCJ01000029.1 GCF_009857475.1 Pseudoduganella guangdongensis
CAAACGGCCGTTGGCATGTGAACCTTTTTTGAGTTTATGGAAATTGCGAAGCTAAATGGTCACTCCATCACGAGATGGGTTGGGACCGAAATGGCGTTATCTGATGGTGACGCGGAGAATGGTCCCGTACTATGGGAGCATTCGACGGTACCTTACCTGCAGCTTATAAGCATTGATCTTCAACTGAGCGATGGATCGGTCTTTCGAATGGCTTCGCAGTCGGATGACGGGAGCGAATATTATGGGTTGTGCCTGAGTGATCGAGATGTGATCGATACTCCATCCATTGCGGAGTCGGGGACGATTTTTCGTACGCGGCATTTGACCGAGCTTCCAATAGGCATGGCGACCGTTGTGGTTCCTGAAGATGACGGCCCAAACGCGATTCTGCGCGTCGAAATCGTGATTGACGGTCACACGATTTCATTTTGGGCCGCAGAGGTGTATGAGCGCGATGGCGGGAAATTCGACATTGTTGGGCGGGATGAGTCTATCCTCGTTCAAGTTGACGGAGCCCGGCCAAGGCGCTCCCTTGATGAGGTCGACTGAATGCGGCCATTAGCAGACTTTCCAAGTTCAGGTATCCCAATGGTTTATGAAAGGCAATATGAACATTCGTTTTTCGCGGATCTATTTAACTGCATACCTCGCAGTAGCAGAGGATCGCGTAAAGAGCTGGCCATCCGTCTAACTGAAAGCGCCGCTAGGCGAGTCGCTGCGCTCACTCAGGGCGCATCAGGCAGGTTGCTTTTCATCGAATGGGAAGGGAAAGTTTTAGATCGCGTCCTGATTGCAGGACCACTGGCCAGGGATATTGCTCTGAGTATCAACTCTCCAGTGGATGTTTTGGTCATGAGCGCGGCCCTACGGGGAGGAGCACTGCCCGATGAGCTTCATCTAATATCGTTGAAGTAGTTTGATTATTTGTTGGGGGAATGCCAGTCTTGAGGTATCGGACATCGGCCAACTGCAGCCGCTGACTTTTGGAAAGGGAAATGAATGAAAGATTGGTCCCCTCGCACAATCCGAGGTGCGATATTCTTTGGCGTCGGCCTAAGCGCTTTGCAAGCGCAACCGATTTTGACTCACGCCTTGTCAAGCTCATTGTTTTGGTCGGGACTATCGCAAGCTGGGTTGAGCCTAGTTGGTCTGGTCGGAGTAATTGTCGGGGGATATTTTTGGGCAACCAGGTACAAGACGTAGAATCATGTGCTGCAGTCGGCCAGGAGCGGCCGCTTTTCAAAATCATCTGTTAGCCTTGTAATGAACGACATTCTCGCTGCACATAAACATAGCTCGCGGCATCGCGCTGAAATAATGGGAAGTACCCAATGCGGGTGCTTCCATTGCCTCGCTAACTTTAGTCCGAGCGAAATTCGAGACTGGGTTGATTGGCCGGAAGGCACGCCGCCTGAGCTGGAGCTTGATGCCGGGACGACAGCATTGTGCCCAAACTGCGGGATCGACTCGGTGATTGGGTCCAGTTCTGGATTTCCTGTGACGACCGAGTTCCTAAGTCAAATGCGAAAGCATTGGTTTGAAGATTGATCACGCTCTGGTCAAATTCGGCCAGGGGCTGCCGGACGCTAAGAACTGGCATTGAATAGATTGTGATGGCCAAAATGAACCAAGACCTTGGTCCGTATCTGACCATGAAACAGCGAGGGGCTACTGTGCATGAGGTATATCGCAAAGCACGCCAGGATGGGTTTCGGAAGCACGAATGCCTTCTACTTATAATGGGCGTTTTTGATCTTGAACTTTCCGATGCGCGAGAGATTGGGCATCAGATATATTTTCAAGACCAAGGCCGCACCGGTGCATCGGACCGCAAGTAGTCGGCCATGAGGCCCTTCATTGGAACCAGATCTTTTACAAACCATGAATTGCTTGAAATGCGGTAGCTCCAATCTTGAACGACCCGAGGTGGCATCTGCACTGGAGATCTGGATTTGCAAAGACTGTGGCGGTGAGCTGGCCGTTCATTGCCATTATCTTCCGGACTTATCGGGAATTACAGGACATGAACTATTCATTGGGACTGCATTCATAGGGTCGAGCGCAGAAGCTCTGAAAGCCCTAATTAAACTAAAGAAAGTGCTGGCATTCGCTGAACGCTTTGAACCATTCAAACTAGAAGAGCAGCAGAAAGCAGGAAAGCTTACATGGGAGCTCGGGTATTTTCTGGACTTCGAGGTCGAGCAGGCAAAGATCGCATGTGCGAACATAGGAGTTACAACTTCATTCGTGAGGGCGGATTGATCTTATTGAATTGCCATGCGAACTGATACTGGCGCATCCCGGCCAACAGCCGACATTTGAGCTTGTGAGTCACATGGAAATTTATAAGCTACGATTCTCTTTCGATCCAGGCTCTGGCATTTGCCTTTGGTCGGAAAATGAACTGGCCAGAGATAGGTTCGGATACCCTGTTGAGTTGGATAGCCTTGAAATTACGCCGTCTGTGAAGAAGCGGGCGGAAGAACTGATAACACGATTTGATACGTCCCTGGATTGGAGTGACCCGGCAGGGCCTTCGCTATGGTCGGGTTTGGAACGTGAGCATTTTCTGGCTGATGCTGCCGGATTGCTCCGGTCACTGCAGGAATGCCTGGGGGCTGGCTTTGAGATACAAGATTGCAGCCGCTGACCTAGGCCGGCCAAATGCAGACGGCCGGCGAATGATAGTGCCGCCTAGTTTTTGTTGATGTAGGACGAGTGTGAGTTATTCAATTCAATCTATTGTGGCCCTGCGAGGGGTCTTTCCATGTGAATTACCTGATGCCTTGGAAGTTGTGGAGCTCAAAGGCGGCGTGGAGATGATTCCGCTTGGGACTATTGCGCGGGAATTTCACGGGATTCCATTCTTGCCCTTGACGGACGAAGGTGACGTGGAATTGCCATCTGCATTAACGCAGCTCTGCACTCAGATCGCGATGCGCGGAGATTTCGCTTACATCGAAGCGGAAGTCTTCGGGGGAGCAGGAACTCAAGCCTATGTCTTGTTCAGTGGGGGCAAGGCCGGGTCACCTATAGTAGCGAACGACGCCATCAACTACGCACTTCAATTGCTTGGTGTTCGAACAGGAAAGGACAGCGATGAATTTGAATCGGTGGGACTTGGTCGACACCGTGAAACCGACTCCTGGTTAACCCATTCGCCGTCGATCCAGATCATCGAACCATGAAAACTTAAGGCGTGCCTTAACGGCCACAAGCAGCCGCCTCCCAGTTTCACCAAGTATTCGAGAATGGATTAAAGTTGAGCAAGGCAATTTCGGTCAGCAAGGAGCTAGCTATTGAATTGGCATTGGTAGCTCTAAAAGAAGACGGCGTCTCCGTTATCGACGGCCCGATCAATGCCACGTATATGGATCGCCGTTTGGGAATTGGCAAACAGGATTGCGGCTGGGTTGTAAGTGCTCAGTACACAATTGAGGGGTGGTGGGAAAAAGGGCACGCAATAATTTACGTTTCTGACCCTGATGCCGAGGTTCAAATTCGGCCGAGTCTTTAACTGTAATTTCGCTAGGACCATGCCCCAAGGCTACCCGTTAGCCGCGCCGATACCACGAGGCACATTTTGGCGCAGCAGTACGGAAGCCGAGAACGGCCAAAAACAGACATTACAGGGCGCGGTTCGTATGCAAACATTGACGGGAAAGATACCTAACATTGTAGCAAGCTGTGCTGTTTTGGGCGGGCTTCCGTTGTTAGCATTCATAGTTCTATTTCTTCAGTTGACGGCGGCACGAAACGCAGGGCACCCACTAACCGGAGATGCGATTGGCCTAGCAATGATGTCAGTATTTTCATACGGACTCGCTTTACTGAGCTTTGGCATTGGCGCTATGTATTTTGGATATAAGCGGGTACGGCATCACCTGTTCCCCAAACGCTGGCACTTAATAGCTTTAGCTTGGGGCGCTGTTGAAGTTGCCGCACCAGTTCTGTACTTTGTATTCTTTTGAACCTGATGGCTAATGGCCAGAACCTGACGGTCAACTGTTCTTCGCGGCGCAGCCAACAATTGAGCTTTCTGTAAGCCTGACACCTATGTAGATTTAGAAATGAATATCCTTGCAAAAATTTTTGGTGGGAAGAAGCCTAGTGCTTTTCGCTTCCTGGGCAAATGCAGAATGGGTAAACAGGAAGATGATTAGCAGTAGTACTTTCTTCACTACGACCTCCAATAGGTGGCTAGAACGGTCAGACTTCTACGATCAGCGGCGCCGTCCGGCTGCGCTGGATTGAACAGCGTTTGAGTGGTCAGGTGCTATCTGCGTCGTTGACGAAACAGCCAATCCCGCCACCAGAATCCTGGGTAGATATCGGCAGGGGGCTGGTGCTCCAGGCCTACGTACTCTCTCAACGACACTTGCTGTCCACCGTGGCTTGCAATGGTTCGGATAAACCGCCTGTCCGCAACAATCGGATTCTCCACATCCGAACCACCGTGGATCGCGAGCACCGGAAGATTCGTAAAATTGGCTACCTGAGAGTCTGGAGGGGCAATTCCTGAAATAGGAGCGATGGCGGCGAACACTTCGGGAGCTTGCGATGGGAGCAGCCACGCGGCGGAGCCACCCATGGAGAATCCTGTTGCGTAGATCCGTGATTTATCGACTGGATGGACTGACGAAAACTCGCGTACCAGTTCCATTGCATCGCTCAGGGCCTGGGAGGCAACGGCATGCTGGTCTGGCGCGGGCGGTCCATAGTTCGCACTTCTGATCGGAAATTGGGGAATCAAGATAAAGGCTTGATAGCGATCGCGCACATCCGGCATTGCCCAGCTTTTGGCCATGCGTTCCAGCTGGCTTAGATTATCAGTGCCGATGCCGCCGGACCCGTGCAACTGAACTACCAACGGATAGGTATTGCCTGGGCTTAGCTTCGATGGGCGAAGCAGGCGGTAGGGCACTTGCATCCCTCGGGAAGAGGTGAAACTGCCGCTCTCGAATCGATTGGGTGAGACGGCGCTGAAGATATCTCGCCCCAAGGGCGTTGGATTGGCAATCAAATCGTGTTGACGGGGAGCCGTGGTGCAGCTTGCAAGAGCCGCGCAAAGGAAGATACCGAACGCAATTGTTTTTGTCATCAGTTCACCGCAATGGTTTTTTAGGTGAATTCATGATCTCGATGACTCCGACAGCGCTTTGAGCCGTTGCAGGGTAATGGGTAGCCCCGAGTTCAACTGCTTTACGAGCATTCTGCCGAGCACAAATGTCAGCGGCCCCGAGAACGTGACCCTGTGAATGACCTCGGTCATTCCGTGCAAGGGCATCAGCTCGTGCTCGAACACCATGCGGAATAATGGGATCTTCGACTCCACTGTGAAGCAGCGGTCGTGAACCACTTTCGTCAGAAGCATGGGGACTGTGTTCCCCTTGGTTGGCGTAAGGCGGCCGCGACTTCCGACCGCAAATGGGCCTTGGAGAGTTGCATGCTTGGTATCCGGGTCCCAGGTGTGCCAGTTCTCGACGTCTTGGTAGATGTGGAAGATTGATTCGGGGGCGGCAGCAACTTTGATGCGATGCTCAACTTGCATGAGGAGGGAAGGGGCCGTGGGATTGATTGGGCTCGTAGCCAGGCAGTACTCTCGCGCAGACCGAAGCGGATACGTCACAGATGTTGGCAATATAGCATGCGCTTCTGCAGCATGTGGCAGGAGTTTGCGGATTGGGTGTCAAACGATCGCGCGCTTGAACCCGCCAGGCCCGGAGGGCCTGGCCTTGCCTCGCTTAAGGCTGGATGGTGATGGATTCGACGAAGTATTGCGTGTCGCCGAAGCAGTTGGTCGGCAGGCCTTTGTGCTGGGCGTAGTGGAGCACGACGCGTTTGCCTGCGGCGGCGGCGATCTGGTTCGCCACGGCGTCGTCACGCACCGTGAATTCGAATTTCTCCGGGATGGCGCCGGGCATGGAGGTGAGCAGGATCTCGCCTTCCCAGGTCTTGCAGATCCAGCCGCGCTTGGAGAACTTCTGCAAGTACCCGGCGCGTTCGCCTTCGGAATACGAGTAGCTCATGGCTACCCAGACATAGGCTGCAAACAGCAGCGCGACGGCGGCCAGCAGGCCGCCAACAATCACCAACACACGGCTCATTCAGACTCCACAGGATGTAATTTCTTGTATTTGAGGGAAGACCACAGCGATACAACAATAAACGCGACGCCGGACAGGCCGGTGAACCACTCCGGAATATGGTACTTGACGCTGGAGAACATGATCACGGCCAGGATGCCGATCGCATAGTGGGCGCCGTGTTCCAGGTAGATGAACTCGTCCAGCGTGCCTTTGTGCACCAGGTAGACGGTCAGCGAGCGCACATACATGGCGCCAATCGCCAGGCCGAGCATGATGATGACCACGTCGCTGGTGATCGCAAACGCGCCGATCACACCGTCGAAGGAAAAGGAGGCGTCCAGCACTTCGAGATAGAGGAAGCCGCCCAAGCTGCCGCCTGCGACCACTTTGCCGGTTTCGTCGTGGCCTTCCTTTTCCAGGATGCTACTGAGCCAGCCGACGCCGACGTAAATCGCGGTGCCGGTCACGCCGGCATACAGCACCGAATACTGCTTGGCTTCCGGCACCAGCTGCACGCAGGCGAACACCGCCAGCAGGGTGAGCAGGATGGCCAGGCTTTCGGTGCCGTATTTGCCGACCTTCTCTTCGAACCAGTGAATCCAATGAACATCTTTTTCCTCGTCGAACAGGAAATTCAGGAACACCAGCAGCAGGAAGGAGCCGCCGAAGGCGGCCACTTCCTCGTGCACGCTCATCAGGTGGCGCGAGTACTCGGCCGGCGTGGTGGTGGCCATATCCCATACCTGGAACATGTTCAGGCCAGTCGCGACTGCCACGATGGCGAGCGGGAATACCAGGCGCATGCCGAACACCGCCACCAGGATACCGACCGTCAGGAACAGTTTCTGCCAGAAGGGATTCCAGTCTTTCAGGACCGAGGCGTTGACCACCGCGTTGTCGAAGGACAGCGAGACTTCCATCACGCCCAGCACGCCGGTGATCCACAGCGCCGTCAGCGCCGCGCGCCAGCCGCCATGCTCAAAGCCCCACCAGCCGGCCAGGCCCATCAGGATGATGGTGACGAGGATTGAGATCCTGAAATGCTTCATATTCTTTTGGTATTAATTATTGTTGGTGCGCCGATTATAATGGGGGATTGCCCCTTTAGGACGCCATACATGGATCTTGCTTACTTGCTGACGCCGCTGCTGACCTGGATTACGGTCGGCCCGATCAAATTCCTGATCAACAGTATCAAAGCCCGCCAATGGGCCTTCAATCTGGTCGGCAATGGCGGCTTCCCGTCCAACCACAGCGCGGTGGTGTCCAGCATGGCCACCCTGATCGCCCTGCGCGAGGGCATGGGCCACCCGGCTTTTGGTGTCGCCGTGACGCTGTGCTTCATCGTCGTCATCGACGCCAACAGCCTGCGCCAGCACGTCGGCCGCCAGGCTGCCGCCATCAACCGCCTGGCCAAGGATGCCACGGACCACAAATGGCTGCGCGAACGGATGGGCCATACCGTGGTTGAAATCACCGGCGGCCTGGCCACCGGCATCGCCATCGGCCACCTGGTTTTCGCCCTGTTCCCGCGTTAAATTCCCCCGAGGATTGCTACATGAATGTAGCAATCCTTTCCTCCCGTCTACTCCCCAAATTTGCGGTTCATCCGCAAATCCTGCAGTCCAGCCCCCGAAACCGGCGTTCTGGCTCCTGTTAATTGACACTCTCCCTCTGTAAAAGGATACTTTTGCACGCTGCGGAAGTATGCATTCGAATATATAAATAAGCTGTCCACCAAACCTGGAGATTCTCATGTTGCGTAAAACCCTATTAGCTCTCGCTGTTGCATCTGCGCTGGTCGCTTGCGGTAATTCCGGCAAAGGCCCGGAAGCCGGCAAGGCCAGCGCGTCCGCCACGGCTGACGCCAAAGGCAAGGGCGATGAAAAGAAACTGGCCACGCTGCAGGTTTCGTCCGAGGATCTGGTGAAGGTGGAGAGCAACGCCCTGGCGTCGGGCCCGGTGATCACCGGCTCCATCCAGCCTGAGCGCAAAGCCGACATGCGCGCCGAAGTCGGCGCCGTGGTCATGCAAGTACTTAAAGAAAATGGCGAAGCTGTCAAGAAAGGCGACCTGCTGGTACGCCTGGACGACACCGCGCTGCGCGACAACCTGGCTTCGGCACAGGAAGCGGTGCGCGCCTCGAGCCAGTCGATGGAACAAGCCGAACGCGTGCTGGCCCGCCAGAAAACCCTGAAGGCGTCCGGCATGGTTTCCTCGCAGGTGCTGGAAGATGCGGAAGTGCGCCGCAATAACGCGCAGTCCGACCTGTCGGCGGCCAAGGCACGCCTGGTCACCGCCAACCAGCAGATGACCCGTACCCTGGTGCGCGCGCCGTTCGACGGCATCGTCTCCGAGCGTAAAGTGTCGGCTGGCGATACCGCGCAAATCGGCAAGGAACTGGTGAAGGTGGTTGATCCTAACTCGATGCGTTTTGAAGGCCGCATCTCCGCCGACTCGGTGGGCGTGGTCAAGGCAGGGCAGGGCGTGGTGTTCTCGATCAACGGCTACCCGGGCCAGAACTTCCTGGGCAAGGTCAAGCGCGTCGATCCGGCTGCCAATCCTGTGACCCGCCAGGTGGAAGTGCTGGTTGATTTCGCCGACAAGAACCTGCCACGCGTGGCGGGCCTGTTCGCCGAAGGCCGCATCGAGGCGGAATCCACCTCGGCGCTGATGGTGCCTGAATCGGCGCTGGTCAAGCAGGGCGACTCCACCTATGTGTGGAAGATCAAGGACAAGGCGCTGGCCAAGACCCCGCTGCAAATGGGCGCACGCGACGCGCGCAGCGGCAACTGGCAGGTGCAGACCGGCCTGGCCACGGGCGATATCGTAATGCGCACCCCGGCCTCCGGCTTCCGCGATGGCCAGAAGGTCGAAATGCAAGCGCCGAAGGCGGTTGCCTCGGCCACCCTGCCAGCCGGCGCCAGCAAAGGCAACTAAAGGAATCTAAACCATGTTCCTGTCTAACTTCAGTATCAAGCGCCCAGTCGCCATGATCGTGTTGATCGTGGCGATGATGGCCATGGGCCTGCTGGCCCTGTCCAAGCTGCGCGTCAACCAGAACCCGGACGTTGAGATTCCGCTGCTGATCGTCAGCATTCCTTATCCTGGCGCGTCGCCGGAGACGGTCGAGCGCGAAGTCATCAACCGCCTGGAAAAATCGCTGCAGTCGATTGCCGGCGTGACCGACACCTACTCGACCTCGCGCGAGGGCAGCGCCACCATCGAGATGCGCTTCAACTTCGATAAGAACCTGATCGAAGCGTCCGATGAAGTGCGCAACGCCATCGCCTCGGTGCGCTACAAGCTGCCGACCGAGATGCGCGAGCCGATGATCCAGCGCATCGACACCTCGGCCGACCCGATCATGCAAATGTCGCTGTCGTCCAAGACGCAGTCGCACGCCGTGCTGTCGCGCATTGCCGAGGACAAGCTGGCCGACCGCTACCGCGCGCTGGACGGCGTGGCGATCGTCAACGTCAACGGCGCGCTGCGGCGCGAGCTGTCGGTGCTGCTGCGCGCCGAGAAGCTGCGCGAATTTAACGTCTCCGTGGCCGAAGTGGCCAACGCCCTGCGCATGCAGAACACCAACGCCCCGGTGGGCAAGGTGCGCGGCGACCTGGAAGAGAAGGCGATCCGCCTGGTGGGCCGCATCGAGCGTCCGGAAGAATTCAAGGACGTGGTGGTCAAGCGTAACGGCGACCAGTTGATCCGCCTGGGCCAGGTGGCGACCATTGAGGACGGTTTTGCCGACATCAACAACGTCAGCCTGCGTTCCGGCAAACCGAACGTCGGCCTGGCCGTGATCCGTGCCCGCGACGCCTCCACCGTGTCGGTGGCCAAGGCGGTGCGCAAGCTGACCGATGAAATCAACGAGGAGTTCAAGGCCGAAGGCCTGGGCAATTCGCTGGAAATCACCCGCGACGGCGGCGAGGACGCGCAAAGCTCCCTGAACAACGTGATCGAGGCGCTGGTGTTCGGCGCGGTGCTGACCATCTTCGTGGTGTACGCCTTCCTGAACTCCTGGCGCTCGACCCTGATCACCGCCATGTCGCTGCCGACCTCCGTGATCGCGGCCTTCATCGCGGTCTGGCTGTGCGGCTTCACGCTGAACTTCATGACCCTGCTCGGCCTGTCGCTGGCGATCGGCGTGCTGATCGACGATGCGATCGTGGTGCGTGAAAACATCGTGCGCCATATGGAGAAAGGCTCCGACCGCCGCAAGGCGGCGCTGGAAGGCACCGCTGAAATCGGCCTGGCCGTGGCGGCGACCACCTTCTCCATCATGGCCGTGTTCATCCCGGTCGCCTTCATGGGCGGCATGCCGGGCGAGTGGTTCCGTCCGTTCGCGCTGACCGTGACCTGCTCGGTGGCGGTATCGCTGTTCATCTCCTTCACCCTGGACCCGATGATGTCGGCCTACTGGGGCGACCCGGTGGACCACCACACCCGCCCGAAAAAGGGCATCGGCAAGGTGCTGGACAAATTCAACCACTGGTTCGACCACCAGGCTGACCGCTACGGCAAAGTGATCGCCTGGGCGCTGCACCACCGCCGCTGGATGGCCGTGATTGCGGTGGCATCCTTCGTTGGCGCGCTGGCCCTGCAGGCCACCGTGGGCGGCACCAGCTTCCTGCCGAAATCGGACTTCGGTTCGATCGCGATCGAGGTGCGTACCCCGTCCTCGTCCAGCCTGGAATACACCAAGACCAAGATGGACAAGGCGGCGCAGATCGCCCACACCATCAAGGAAGTCAAAGCCACCTCCACCTACGTCAACCTGTCGGGCGGCCGTATCTGGGTCGATATCGGCAAGCGTACCAAGCGTGAGCGCGACGCCAGCGAAATCGCGGTCGAACTGCGCCAGAAGCTGGCCGGCCTGGTGGGCGGCGAGTTCGTGGTGCTGGACGATATCAACAACGGCGCCCGCAAGCCGGTGCAGATCGACTTCGTCGGCCCGGATTCGCGCAAGCTGATGGAAATCACCGGCCAGTTCATGGAGAAGCTGCGCCAGGTCAAGGGCGCGGTGGACGTCGGCCTGTCCGAGCAGGACCCGAAAGACGAGCTGCAGATTGAGCTGAACCGCGGCCTGGCCAACTCGATGGGCATTTCCGCCGGTGATGCGGCGCAGTCGCTGCGCGTGGCTTTCGCCGGTATCGAAGTGGGCGACTGGGTCGACCCGACCGGCGAAACCCGCGACGTGGCCGTGCGCCTGCATCCGGACGACCGCGTCAGCCCGGAAAACATCGAGCGCCTGCCGATCTCGGTCTCCGGCACCAACCAGATGGTACCGCTGGACCAGATCGCCACCATCACCATGGGCAAGGGCCCAGCCACCATCCGCCACAAGAACGGCAAGCGCATGGTGTCCGTGGCCGCCAACGTGGAAGGTCGTTCGACCGGTGAAGTGATTGCCGAGGCCAAGAAACTGGCAGCGGAAATGGACTACCCGCCAGGCTTCGGCATGGACGTGGGTGGCTCCGGCAAAGACCAGGGCGAAGTGTTTGGCGCCATGGGCATTGCCCTGGTGTCCGGTATTGGCCTGATGTACCTGGTGCTGGTGATGCAGTTCGGTTCCTTCACGGCGCCGGGCGCGGTCATGCTGTCGCTGCCGCTGTCCCTGATCGGCGTGGTGGTCGGCCTGCTGCTGACCGGCGGCACGCTGAACCTGATGTCCTTCATCGGCGTCATCATGCTGATGGGCCTTGTGGCCAAGAACGCCATCCTGCTGCTGGATGCGGCGCGCAAGCGTGAGGAAGAAGGCTATGGCCGCGAGGATGCGCTGATGTACGCCGGCCGCATGCGTCTGCGTCCGATCCTGATGACCACCTTCGCCCTGATCGCCGGCATGCTGCCGGTGGCCATTGGCATGGGCGAGGGCGGCGAGTTCTATCGCCCGATGGCGGTGGCGATCATTGGCGGCACGATCACCTCCACCTTCCTGACCCTGCTGGTGGTGCCGACCTTCTACGACAGTATCGAGATCACGCGTGATCGCATGTTCGCCAAGTACAAGTACCGCGAAGAGCGCTGGAATACCGCCGTGGCCTTCGTGCTGACCTTCGTCGAAGCCATCCTGGCGCTGACCTTTGTGCGCCTGGTGTTCCGCCTGGTGATGAAGCTGGTCAACCTGGCATTCCGTCGCCAGCCGAAGCTGGCCTGACCCTGCGCCAGCAGAATGAAAGAAGGGCCCGCGGGCCCTTTTTTCTTACCCTTGATATTAATAAAAATACAATCAATGTTCCTGTCAAACTTCAGTATCAAGCGCCCGGTGTCGATGATCGTGCTGATCATCGCCATGATGGCGGTGGGCCTGCTGGCCTTGTCCAAGCTGCGCGTCAACCGCGAACCCGATGTTGAGCTGCCGATGCTGTTCATCTCCATCCCTTATCCGGGCGCCTCGCCGGAAACGGTGGAGCGCGAGGTGGTCAACCGCCTGGAAAAATCGCTGCAGTCGATTGCCGGCGTGGAGGACCTGTTCTCCACCTCGGGCGAAAGCGGGGCCCAGTTCGAGATCCGCTTCAACTTCGACAAGAACCTGATCGAAGCCTCGGACGAAGTGCGCAACGCCATCGCCGCGGTGCGCTACAAGCTACCGACCGAAATGCGCGAGCCGATGATCCAGCGCATCGACACCTCGGCGCAGCCGGTGATGCAGCTGGCGCTGTCGTCCAAGACGCTGTCGCATGCGGCCATCTCGCGCCTGGCGGAAGACAAGCTGGCCGACCGCTTCCGCGCCCTGGACGGGGTGGCAGTGGTCAACGTCAACGGCGCGCTGCGGCGCGAGCTGTCGGTGCTGCTGCGCGCCGACAAGCTGCGTGAATACAATGTTTCGGTGGGCGAGGTGAGCCACGCGCTGCAGATGCAGAACACCAATGCGCCGGTGGGCAAGGTGCGCGGCGCGCTGGAGGAGAAGGGCATCCGCCTGGTGGGCCGCATCGAGCGCCCGGAGGAATTCAAGGATGTGGTGGTCAAGCGCCGTGGCAACGAGGTGATCCGCCTGGGCCAGCTGGCGCAAATTGAAGACGGCTTCGCCGAGATCCACACTATCAGCAAGCAGAACCTCAAGCCGAATGTGGCCCTGCATGTGGTGCGCGCACGCGACGCCTCCGCCGTGTCGGTGGCCAAATCGGTGCGCGCGCTGACGGCGGACATCAATAAGGAGCTGGCCGCCGACGGCACCGTGCTCGATATTACCGAGGACGACGGCAAGAACGCGCAGGAATCGCTGGACAATGTGATCGAGGCGCTGGTGTTCGGCGCCGTGCTGACCATCTTCGTGGTGTACGCCTTCCTCAATTCCTGGCGCTCGACCCTGATCACGGCGCTGGCGCTGCCCACCTCGGTGATCGCCGCCTTTATCGCGGTCTGGCTGTGCGGCTTCACGCTGAATTTCATGACCCTGCTCGGCCTGTCGCTGGCGATCGGCGTGCTGATCGACGACGCCATCGTGGTGCGCGAGAACATCGTGCGCCATATGCAGAACGGTTCCGACCGCCGCACCGCGGCGCTGGAAGGCACGGCCGAAATCGGCCTGGCGGTGGCCGCCACCACCTTCTCCATCATGGCGGTGTTCATCCCGGTCGCCTTCATGCCGGGCCTGGCCGGCGAATGGTTCCGTCCCTTCGCCCTGACCGTGACCTGTTCGGTGGCGGTGTCGCTGTTCATCTCCTTCACGCTCGACCCGATGCTGTCGGCCTACTGGGGCGATCCGCCGGACCACCACAGCGCGCCGAAGAAAGGCATCGGCAAGCAGCTTGATCGCTTCAACCACTGGTTCGACCAGCAGGCCGGCCGCTACGGCAAGGTGATCGCCTGGGCGCTGCGCCACCGCCGCTGGATGGGCGCCATCGCGCTGGCCAGCTTTGCCGGCGCCATTGTGCTGCAGGCGACCCTGGGCGGCACCAGCTTCGTGCCCAAGCAGGACCGCGGCACCATCCGCGTCGACGTGCGCACGCCGTCCTCCTCCAGCCTGGCGTACACCACCACCAAGATGGACAAAGTGGCAGCGATCGCGCACGGCATCAAGGAAGTGAAAGCGACCGAAGCTTATATCAACCTGGCCGGCGGCAATATCTGGATCAATATCGGCAAGCGCAATGAGCGCGAACGCGACGCGGTGGCGATCGCCTCCGAGCTGCGCCAGAAGCTGGCCGGCCTGGTGGGCGGCGAGTACACCGTGGTGGACGACCTGGGCGGCGGCGGCGGCAAGCCGGTGCAGATCGACTTTGTCGGCCCGGACTCGCGCAAGCTGATGGAGATCACCAACGAATTCATGGGCAAGCTGCGCCAGGTGCCGGGCGCGGTCGATGTCGGCCTGTCCGAGCAGGATCCGAAAGACGAGCTGCAGATCGAGCTGCACCGCGGCCTGGCCAATTCCATGGGCATCGCCGCCGGCGACGCCGCCTCCGCCTTGCGCGTGGCCTTCGCCGGCATCGAGGTCGGCGACTGGGTCGATCCGACCGGCGAGGCGCGCGACGTGGCGGTGCGCCTGCACCCGGCCGACCGCGCCGGCCTGGACAGCATCGCGCGCCTGCCGATCGGCGTCGCCGGCAGCAGCCAGATGGTGCCGCTGGAGCAGATCGCCAGCATCACTATGGGCAAAGGCCCGGCCACCATCCGCCACAAGAATGGCAAGCGCACCATTTCCGTCACGGCCAATGTGGAAGGGCGCTCGCCGGGCGAGGTCACGGCCGACGCGCGCAAGATCGCCGACAATATGGTCTATCCGGAAGGCTTCGGCCAGGACGTGGGCGGCGCCAGCCGCGAGCAGAACGAGATCTTCACCTCGATGGGCATCGGCCTGCTGTCGGGCATCGGCCTGATGTACCTGGTGCTGGTGATGCAGTTCGGCTCCTTCACTGCGCCCGGCGCGGTCATGCTGTCGCTGCCGCTGTCCCTGATCGGCGTGGTGGTCGGCCTGCTGCTCACCGGCGGCACCCTTAACCTGATGAGCCTGATCGGCGTCATCATGCTGATGGGCCTGGTGGCCAAGAACGCCATCCTGCTGCTGGACGCGGCGCGCAAGCTGGAAGAGCAGGGCGCCGGGCGGCAGGAGGCGCTGATGCAGGCCGGCCAGATGCGCCTGCGGCCGATCCTGATGACCACCTTCGCCCTGATCGCCGGCATGATGCCGGTGGCGATCGGCATGGGCAACGGCGGCGAGTTCTACCGCCCGATGGCCGTCGCCATCATCGGTGGCACCATCACCTCCACCTTGCTGACCCTGCTGGTGGTGCCGACCTTCTACGACAGCATCGAGCAGGCGCGCGAGGGCATGGTGGCCAAATTCCTGCAGCGCGATGCGCGCTGGGGGGCGGCCATGGCCTTCCTGCTGACCGCGGGCGAGGCGCTCGCGGCGCTGCTGATGCTGCGCATGGTGTTCCGCCTGCTGCGCGGCCTGCTGCGCCGGCTGACGGGCGGGCGCCTGCGGGCCCGCAGCGCTTAATTGCCTTTAGTTATGTGTCGATATTCTTTACAAACAGATATTGCCGCTGAGATAAGCTATTGATTTTTATACATGGCACAACTATTGCTATCAAGGTGAAACTAACTCACTTGGAGCTGCAACATGAAAAAGACCTTGATCGCTGCCGTACTGTCCCTGGCCACCCTCGGTGTCGCGCATGCCGGCCCGGCCTACACCGCCGTTGGCGTGCAGAACGATGTCAGCTATAACGCGGTGCTGAACGGCGGCTGGTCGGTCGTGTACCGTGGCGATTACGGCACCGGCTTCAACCTGGGCGACGTCATCAGCGGTATTGCGGCGGGCAAGAACGTGATGTTTGCCGCCCTGCAAGACGGCTCGGCCACCTTCAAGCTGCTGAGCTATGCGGCCAAGGAACAGGTCTTCTCTCTGACCGGCCACAACCAGACCCACGCCGCCAACGGCGCGGAATGGTATTACAACGGCTCCTCGATCGGCTTTGCCGGCCTGGGCGATCTGATTTCCCAGGATTCGGCAGACACTGGCGGCGACGGCTTCGGCGCGAACCCGGAAAACGACCGCCTGAGCTGGCACGTCAACGGCGATCCGAACTTCGTGGCCGGCGGCTGGCGCGCCGGCAATGTGACCTGGCTCAACTCGTCCACCGAGTGGGACCGCCTGATCCTGGTGCAGGATGCCGTGGCGGCGCCGGCCGACGTGCCGGAACCGGCCAGCCTGGGCTTGCTGGGCCTGGGCCTGGCCGGCCTGGCGGCAGCGCGCCGCCGCAAGGTTCGCTGAGCGCACACCACCGTATAACAGCGGGAACAAGGGCCTTCGGGCCCTTTTTTGTTACACAATTCGCAATTTAAAAGCACTCTCGTGCGCTTTTAGTGTAAACTTCGGTGCCCTTGCGCATTTCCCCCAGCGCAAGGTTAAACATATATCAATAACTAACAAGCCGAGACTTACCTTGAACCCAAAATACCTCACTCTGCTGGTAGCGGCCGCGCTGTCCGCTGCTTCTTTCTCCGCTAACGCATCCGGTTACCGCTTTGGTTCCCAGTCCGTGTCCGGTCAAGGCACGGCCGATGCCAACGGCGCCGAAGCGGCCGACGCCTCCACCATCTTCGCCAACCCGGCCGGCCTGACCCGCCTGGACGGCATGCAGTTCGTGGGCGGCGTAACCGCCGTGGTGCCGCATTCCGAATACAAGGATGCTGGCTCCAAGCGCTTCACCGGCACCCCGACCGGCGGCGTCGCCAGCCTGGATGACTACGCGCCGACCGCTGTCGCCGCACCGTCCCTCTACCTGTCCAAGAAGCTGAACGACCAGTGGACCGTGGGCCTGGGCACCTTCGTGCCGTACGGCGCCAAGCTGTCCTATGACTACGGCTGGACCGGCCGCTACGCGCTGACCAACATCGACCTGAAGTCGATGACCATCAACCCAAGCGTGGCCTTCAAGCTGAACGAGCAGCACTCCTTCGGTTTCGGCCTGGACGCCGAGTTCATGAAGGCCTACCTGGGCCAGGGCGTGGACGTGCCTGGTTCCGTGCTGGCACTGAGCTCGCCAACCCCGGAAGCGCAAGCGCGCCGCGCTGAGCTGCTGAAGCACATCGTCGCCGCCGGCGGCAACCCAGCCGCGCTGGCCTCCATCAAGGATGGCCACGCCGAGATGGACGGCAAGGATTGGGGCTATGGCTTCAACCTGGGCTATATGTACCACCTGAGCAAAGACACCCGTTTCGGCGTGGCTTACCGCTCCTCGATCCACCACAAGCTGCGCGGCAAGGCCGTGTGGGACTTCTCTGGTGTGACCACCGACGCCGTGGTGAACAAGGTGCTGCAAGCGTCCTCGCGCAAGACCAATTCGGCCGCGCTGGTTGACATCAAGACCCCGGAAACCCTGTCGGTCAACATGTTCTCCCAGGTGGACGACGAGCTGGCCCTGATGGCTGACGTGACCTGGTCCCGTCATTCCCGCATGAAGGACCTGCACATCGAGTTCGTCGGCACCACCGAAGGCGACGAAGTGATCCGCCAGCAGTGGAAAAACACCCTGCGCGCATCGCTCGGCATGAACTACAAGCTGAACAGCAACTGGATGCTGCGCGCCGGTGTGGCGATTGATGAAGCGCCAGTGGAAAACGCGACCCTGCGTCACGCCGCGCTGCCGGATTCCGACCGCAAGCAACTGTCCTTCGGCGCCAACTGGAAGCTGTCGAACAATTCCTCGATCGACCTGGCCTACAGCTTCCTGAAGTTTGACGAAGCCAAGACCACCTACAAGAACGACTGCAGCCCGCTGCACCCAGCCGGCTCCTGCACCGGCAACGGCGAAACCACCGTTGGCGCATGGAACACCCGCCTGCACCTGCTGGGCCTGTCGTACAACCACAAGTTCTAAGCCCCTTCCGGCCTGAACCAGAAACCGGCGCCCTCCGCAAGGAGGCGCCGGTTTTTTTTATCGGGGCCTGTAGTGAAATTACAGACGTTATGAAAATTCGCCGTGCCCTCGGGGTGGCGATGCTGGGCTGCGCCTTGTTGGGCAGCCCGCTAGCGCATGCCGCCATCAATGCCAGCAAGCTTGGCGCCGCCTATGACGCCAGCAAATCCAGCATCAATTTCAAGGTGTATTCCAGCCGCGCCACGCGCATCGAGCTGTTCCTGTACAGCGCCGCCACCGGCCAGCAGGAAAAGGCCCGCCTGCCGCTGACCCTGGGCGCCGGCGGCGTCTGGAGCCTGAACGTGACCAGCGTCCAGCTCGCCAGCTATGGCATCGGCGGCACGGTCTACTACGGCTACCGCGCCTGGGGCCCGAACTGGCCGTACAACGCGGCCTGGGCCAAGGGTTCCGCCACCGGTTTCATCAGCGACGTCGATGCCAGCGGCAACCGCTTCAACCCGAACAAGCTGCTGACCGACCCCTATGCGCTGGAAATCAGCCACGACCCGGTGACGGCCAGCATGGGCAACGGCACCATCTACGCCAGCGGGCCGCTGTACCGCAATATCGACAGCGGCAGCAGCGCGCCGAAAGGGATCGTGCTGCAAGGCGACAGCCAGTCGATCGGCAGCAAGCCCACGCGCGCCCTGAAGGACGATATCGTGTATGAAGCGCACGTGCGCGGCCTGACCAAAAACGATGCCGGCATCAGCGCCGCCTACCGCGGCACGTACAAAGGGGCAGGGCTGAAAGCGCCTTACCTGGCCAGCCTGGGCGTGACCGCCATCGAATTCCTGCCGCTGCAGGAAACCCAGAACGACACCAACGACGCCGATCCGCTGACCACCACGGGCGACAATTACTGGGGCTACATGACCCTGGGCTATTTTGCGCCCGACCGCCGCTACAGCTACGACAAGAGCCCGGGCGGCCCGACGCGCGAGTTCAAGGAAATGGTCAAGGCATTCCATGACAGCGGCATTAAGGTGTACATCGACGTGGTGTACAACCACACCGGCGAGGGCGGGGCGTGGAATGCCGGCGACACCAGCACCTACAACCTGTACGGCATGCGCGGCCTGGACAACCCGACCTACTATTCGCTGACCGCCGACTACCAGAACGCCTGGGACAACACCGGCGTCGGCGGCAACTACAACACGCGCAATACCGTGGCGCAGAACCTGATCGTCGACTCGCTGGCCTATTGGCGCGACCAGCTGGGCGTGGACGGCTTCCGCTACGACCTGGCCTCGGTGCTCGGTAACACGTGCCAGCATGGCTGCTTTAACTTCGATAAGATGGACAGCGGCAATGCCCTCAACCGCATCGTGGCGGAACTGCCGCCGCGCCCGGCCGCCGGCGGCAGCGGCGTCGACCACATTGCCGAGCCGTGGGCGATTGGCGGCAATTCCTACCAGGTCGGTGGTTTTCCCAGCGGCTGGGCGGAATGGAACGGCATCTACCGCGATGCCATCCGCCAGGACCAGAACAAGCTGGGCGTGGCGGCGGTCACGCCGGGCACGCTGGCCACGCGTTTCGCCGGCTCCAGCGACCTGTATGGCGACGACGGCCGCAAGCCGTGGCACTCGGTCAATTTCATCACCGCGCACGACGGCTTCACGCTCAAGGACCTGTACAGCTGCAACAGCAAGAACAACAGCCAGGCCTGGCCCTACGGCCCGAGCGACGGCGGCGAAGACAATAACAACAGCTGGGACCAGGGCGGGGCGGCGGGCGAGCAGCGCAAGGCGGCGCGCAACGGCATGGCGCTGATGCTGCTGTCGGCCGGGGTGCCGATGCTGGTGGGCGGCGACGAAGCCCTGCGCAGCATCAATTGCAACAACAACCCGTACAACCTCGATTCCAGCGCCAACTGGCAGAACTGGAGCTGGACGACGGACCAGGCCAATTTCCAGGCGTTCACCAAAGGCCTGCTGGCATTCCGCAAAGCGCATCCGGCGCTACGGCCCGCCAACTTTTATGCCAGCGGCGACGGCAACGGCAACGTGATGGAGCAACTGCGCTGGTTCAAGCCCGATGGCACAGTGGCGGATGCCGGCTACTTCGGCAACAGCGCCAACCACGCGCTGGCCTGGCGCATCGATGGCAGCGAGTTCGGCGACAGTGCTTCCGCCCTCTATGTGGCCTACAACGGCTGGAACGCCAGCGTGAATTTCACCCTGCCTTGGCCGGGCAATGGCAAGAGCTAGTATCGCGTGACCGACACCTGCGGCTGGGCCGAAGGCGCCGGCCAGGTACGCGCGCCCGGCGCGGAAGATGCGATCGGCGGTGAAAACTATGTCTACGGCCTGTGCGGGCGCGGCGTGCTGCTCCTGATCGCCAAATAGCCATGGCGTTGCCGCTGGCGCCCGATTCCGAATTGCCGGCGCCGGTGCCCGGGCCGGCATTGGCGGGCGCGGGCGTGACCGGGGCCGGCGGCGGTCCCAGCGTGCGCGCCGTGCGGGCGGCGCGTGGCCGTCACCGCGCTCAATAGCCCGGTCGGCGGTCGCGTTGCGGATCCTTGTGGTCCACCTTGTCCGGCGCGGTGCTGGAGGGCAGGCCGCTGCCCTGCGTGCCCTGGGTGCCGCTGGTGCCGCTGCTGGGCGTGGTGCCGGTGGCCGGCGGCGTGGTGGTGTCGGGCGGCGGGGTCGTGCTATCGGCGGGCGGCGTGGCCGGGCTGACCGGGGCCGTCTCCGGCGGTGCGACGGGCGGCGGGGCCGGCGTCGTGGTGTCCGGCGTGGTTACCGGCGCCGCAGTGTCGTCCGTGCGGTTCTTGCAGCCAGCTACGCCGGCCGCCAGTGCTGCGCCCAGCAACAGGGCGCCTGCTTTTGCTAAAGTGTTCATTGCTCAACTCCTTTCATTGGGCCGCCAGCACCCGCAGCAAGGCGGGCACTTCGGCGGCGATTTCGCGCGCCAGGTAGCCCAGCGGGCCGCAGCGTAGCGCGAGCTGTTCGCCGGCTGCCCCGTGCAACGCCACGCCCCAGGCCGCAGCCTGCTCCAGCGTGGTGCCACGGGCCAGGAGCCCGGCGATGATGCCGGCCAGGACGTCGCCCGAGCCGGAGATGGCCAGGCCGGCATTGCCGCCCTGGTGTTGCCACAAGCTGCCGTCCGGCGCCGCCAGCACCGTGGTCGCGCCCTTCAGCGCCACCACCGCGTTCCAGCGCTCGGCGGCCGCCCGGGCCGCGTCGTGCGGCGCCTGCTCGATCGCGGCGCGTTCCTTGCCGGTCAGGCGCGCCAGCTCGCCGGCATGCGGCGTGAGCAGGACCGGGGAGGGGAAGCGGAACTGCTCCCAGTCCACCGCCTCGTCCAGCAGGTGCGGCTCGCGGCGCGGATGCACGGTGCACATGGCTTGCGCGTCGAGCAGGATGGGGATGCTGCCGAAGCGCTCCAGCAAGCCATGCACCAGTTCCACGCACGACGCTTCGTCCTGCATGCCGGGGCCGACCAGCAAGGCATCCACCTTGCCCGCCAGCTCGCCCAGGCGGCGTGCGCTATCGGCCTGCACGCCGTGCGCGGCGGTCTCGCCGAGGCCGATCACGCGCGCCTCCGGCAGTGCGGTGCCGAGCTGCGGCGCCACGCTGGCGGCGGTGCCCACGGTCAGCTTGCCGGCCCCGGCGCGCAGGGCCGCCTCGGCCGCCAGCAGCGCCGCGCCCGGCATTTCGGCCGAGCCGGCCACCACCAGCACATGGCCGCGCGTCTCCTTGTCGCCATCGAAACCCGGTTGCGGCAGCGGCCAGCGCCGCAGCAGGGCGGGATTGAGTTCGGTCGCTGGCAGGCGGCTCATGGCTTGGGCGCGGCCGGGATGTCCGGCTTGTCGGTAATGGGCGTGCCGCTGTCGCGCAGCGGCGTCACGAAGTTTTCCAGCTCCAGCACCAGTTTGCCGCGCTTGCCGGCCTGCGGGTTGAACTGGTAGGAGGTGACGCCGCAATTGGGCACGTCGGCGGCGCGGTCGATGGCCAGGATGGCGCCCTCGTCGAGCCGCTCGAACAGGTAGCGGAAGCAATTGACGATCACCTGGTGGCCGATGATCAGCACGCGCTCGCGGCGGTACTCGCGCGTGATGGTGTCGAGCACGCTGCGCAGGCGCAGGATCACGTCGCACCAGCTCTCGCCGCCCGGCGGGCGGAAGTAGAACTTGCCGACGTGATTGCGCTGCTCGGCCAGTTCGGGGTATTTGTGCGCGATGCCCCGTGCGGTCAGGCGGTCGGTGATGCCGAACTCCTTCTCGCGCAAGCGCTCGTCGGCCTGCACCGCCAGCATGTCGTCCGGCCCCAGGCACTGCAGCACCGCCTGCGCCGTGGCGCGCGCCCGCAGATAGGGCGAATACAGCACCACGTTCGGCTGGCGCCCCGGCGGCATGGCGGCGAACCACTGCGCCAGCGCGTCGGCCTGGCGCAGGCCCAGGGCCGACAAGGGGACGTCGACATCGCGCTCGGCGATATCGATCAACAATTCATTGGCCTCCGTCGCCACATCGCGCGCCACATTCCCCGCGCTCTGCCCATGACGCACCAGCCAGATATGTTGCGGCCATTTTTGCTCCATCGCAAACCCTTCGGCGGACAGTCAAAAACGCATGGTACGCGATGCCCCCAGCGGACGGCACACGATGGCCGCAGGAAATGTCTTTCCGCAGGATGGCTTAGGTTAGCGCTTCCTTTAAGGTGTGTTTACAAAGAGTGGTCGGCGAACCTGACCAGCGCCCAGCATGCGCCCGCTTTCTTGAAATAGAAGGAGAACATGTAGTCGGTGCCGGGCTGGCTGAACGTCACGGCGCGCACGCCGCCGGGTTCCGGCGCAATGGTCCGCTTCAGCCCCGCCGAGGCCTGGCGCGCACGGGTCGGCCACGTCGCGCGCTGCGCATCCTTGTCGCTGGTGTCCTGGATGACGTATTTCACCTCGAAGGGCTCATCCTGGCTCTGGTTGTCGATGCGCGAGGCGGCCAGGGGAAAGCGCGTGTGCTTGCGCTGGAAGGCGGGATCGCTTTCGAATTTGCCGACGAAGGCTTTGAAATCGGCGGGGCATGCCGCTGCCGCCTGCGCTGGCCACGGCATGCTGGCGGACAGCGCGAAGAAGAGAGTAATAATCTGTTGAAACTTCATGGGTTCACCTTATCGACGACCAGCCTGTGCTCCGCATCCAGTAGCCAGCCGTCTTCATAATCGACTTCGAACAGGTGGCCATCCGGATCTTTGAAATAGCCAGCCACGCCCCAATCGGTCTTTGTCGCGGGTTTGATGAGGGTGCCGCCTGCGGCGACGGCCTGTTCGAGGATGCGCGGGACATCGTCGGCCGAACGCGCCAGATACACCAGCCCGATGCCGGCAAAGCCCGAGCCTTGCGGGGTCGGTGCCATGGCGTCGCTGGCGAACGCCGCGCGCGACAACAGGCATAGCGCATAGCCGCCCAGGTCGAATTTCACGAAGCCGTCATTGCTGGTTGGCGACTTCGCCCAGCCCAGGGATTCGTAGAATTTGCTGGAGGCGGCGACATCGTGAACGCCCAGCAGGATGAGGTGCAGCCGTTGGCTCGGTCGAAGCGCTGTGGTCATGGAAGTTGATTTTTTGGCAAAGCCGCATTATCGCGCAAGCGCTTGCGTTTAGCCAATTTGAGGCCGTTGGGGTGCGGGTGCCATCTGCACGCCTGTCGCCGACAGGTGTGCACAGGCGCCTCCGAGCGTGCACTGGCGAATTGCGGCAGACTGGCGGTGTATCCAAAAAAGCAACTTAGCTCAGATACAGCCATAACCAACCTTTTTGCGAGCCTGAATCCATGAAAACTACTTTTGTACTCCTGGCGTCCATCTACGCATCCAGCGCCTTCGCTTCGCCCGGCGAGCTGCCAAGCGTCACCGCCCACCCCATCTTCAAGCAGCCTTACACCTGCACCGAGCATTGGCTGGGAAGCCTCAAAGCGCCCGGCGATGCGCTCGGTGCCGACTGCGTGATCCAACAAATGGTCGAAGTCAAAGGCCGCCTGTGGATGCGGGCGCACAAGGGCGATGGCCGCCGCAATTCGGATTGGTATGGCTGGGGGCAGGAGGTCCTGTCGCCATGTGCGTGCGAGGTGGTCAACGTTAAGAACAATCCGACGCCAAACAAACCGGGAATACTCGGCAAGGCGCCAGCAGGATTCGTGGAGTTGAAGCGCGAGGACGGGGTGCATTTCGTCCTGGCCCACGTGACCCGGATGACCGTCAAGCCCGGGGATAAAGTCGACAGCGGCCAGCACATTGCCTATGTGGGAAACAACGGCTTCTCGCGCCACCCGCATATCCACATGGGGGCATGGAGGGATAAGGAGTCGCTGCAAATCCGCTTTGATCTCGCTGCCATGGGCAAGCTGTTTGCGGAGAACTGACGCCGCCCGCTGAAACGAGACTGCACGCGCTACGCAGCGCCAAGCGCAAAATGGGGCGGACCATGCCGCCCCTGGTCTAACGCTTACTGGCGCGAGCGTGCCACCAGCGCATCCAGCACCTGCAAGGACGCCGGAATCACATCATCATTGGCCAGGTGGCGGTTAGCCTGTGCCACCATGCTCGGCTCCGTGCTGTACTTGCCGTTGACGATGATGGTCGGGGTGCCGGTCACGGCGTAGCTGTCCGCCATGCGGCCCAGCGCCTTCATGCGCATGTTCACGCCGAAGGAGTTGTAAGCCGCCAGGAACTTCTCCTTGTCGATGCCGTTGCGCACCGCCCACTCGAGATTCTCCGCGTCGCTGCGCAGGCGGCGGCGCTCCTGGTGCCAGGCCTGCAGCACCTTGTCATGCATGGCGTCCTGCAGCTGCAGCGCCTCCAGCGTGGCGAACAGGCGCGCTTCGAAGTCGCGCGGCTCGCCGCTGGAGAGGTGGATGCGGCGGAAGTTCACCTTGTCCGCGTTCTTCTTGACCCATGCCGCGAGCGGCGCTTCCACCATATTGCAAGCCGGGCAGTGATACATGAAGAATTCGATCACCTCGACCTTGCCTTCCACCTTCTGGGTCGGCTGCGGCGTCGGCAGGGTGCGGAATTCGGCGCCGTTCACCGGGTTGGTGGGCGAGGCGAGGGCGGTGCCGGCGCACAGTGCGGCCAGCGCCAGGGACAGGGTAAGACGACGCATGAAGTCTCCTTAAAGTGCTTTAGTGGGTAGTTTGGGAATCGACCTGCAATTCCTGGTCGCTGGCGAAGGTCGCCATATTGGTTTCGCCCATGGCGCGGCTGGTCACCGTGCCGGCGGCAATCGAGCCGCTGACATTGAGCGCGGTGCGTCCCATGTCGATCAGCGGTTCGATGGAAATCAGCAGCCCCGCCAGCGCCACCGGCAGGTTCATGGAGGACAGCACGATCAGCGCCGCAAAGGTGGCGCCGCCGCCCACCCCGGCCACGCCGACCGAGCCGATGGTGATGATGGCCAGCAGCGGCACCAGGAAGGCGGCCGTGAACGGGTCGATGCCCACGGTGGGCGCGATCATCACCGCCAGCATGGCCGGATAAATGCCGGCGCAGCCGTTCTGGCCGATGGTGGCGCCAAACGAGGCGGCGAAGTTGGCGATGCCTTCCGGCGTGCCCAGGCGCTGGGTCTGGGTCGCCACGCTCATGGGAATGGCGCCCGCGCTGGTGCGCGAGGTGAAGGCGAAGGTCAGCACCGGCAAAATCTTGCGCGTGTAGCGCAGGGGATTGAGGCCGCTGGCCGAGACCATGGCCAGGTGCACGCCGAACATCAGCAGCAGCGCGCAGTAGGACGCCAGCACGAAGCCGATCAGGTTCAGGATATCGGCATAGCTGGAGCTGGCCACCACCTGCGCCATCAGCGCGAACACGCCGTACGGGGTCAGGCGCAGCACCAGCGTCACCACCCGCATCACGATGGTGTGCGCCACATGCACCGCATGGTCGAAGGAGGTGAAGTGCTCCGGCTTCTTCTCGGCGATGCCGATTGCCGCCACGCCGACGAACACGGCGAACACCACCACCGCGATGGTGGAGGTCTTGCGCGCGCCCGTCATGTCGAGGAAGGGATTGCTCGGGATGAAGGACAGCAGCATGTTCGGCAGCGAAACGGCCTGGGCATCGGCCAGCTTGCCTTCCAGGTAGGCGCCGCGCGCCACTTCGGCCGCGTTGGCGGCCAGGCCGACCGCGCTCAGGTCGAATACTTTCGCCATCAGGACGCCGATCGCCGCCGCCACCGTGGTGGTCAGCATCAGGGTGCCGATGGTGAGGGCGCTGATCTTGCCCAGCGAGCTGGCGTTGCGCAGCTTGAGGATGGCCGACACGATGGACACCAGGATCAGCGGCATGACGATCATCTGCAGCAGCTTGACATAGCCGCTACCCACGATGTCGAGGTACTGGCCGGTCAGCTTGACCTCGGCGCTGCCGGCGCCGTACAGCGCTTGCAGTCCGGCGCCCATGGCGATCCCCACGCCCAGGGCGGTAAACACGCGCACCGTGAAACTGGCATGGCGCCGCTGCTGCCACACGAGGAAGGCCAGCACGACGGCCGCGACGGCGAGGTTGAGGATCACTTGCAGGTTCATGAAGGGGGCGGCTTATTTTTTGGAATCGACAGATTCTAATGTAATTGGTGTAGTCTTGCCTATTTGCAGAACTGGGTTCCACGTCACTACGAAAGGAATAGCCATGTCACAGCAAACGATGACGGTGGGCGCCCGCCTGGCCCTGGGTTTCGGCCTGGTGCTGCTGTTGATGGCCGCCGTGTCCGGCCTGGGTATCTACAATATGCAGCGCATCCACGCCCAGCTGGAAAAAGTGGTGCAGCTGAACGTGGCCAAACTGGCCCACGTGCAGGATATGTCGGAAGCGGTGCATATCGTGGCGCGCGTCACGCGCACCGTGGTGCTGCTGACCGACGACGCGGCCATGCAGCGCGAGTTGCCTAAACTGCAGGCCGCGCGCGAACAGTACAACCGGGCCCAGGCCGCGCTTGACGCCCTGCCGGCCAGCGCCGAGGGCAAGGAAATCCGCGCCCGCATCGGCGCCCTGCAGCGGGAGGCGCGCCCGCTGACCGACCAGGTGCTGCAGCTGGCCGCGCAGCACAAGGACGCCGAGGCGCTGGCGCTGCTGATGGAGCGTTCCGGCCCGGTCACCCAGCGCTGGCAGGATACGATGGACGAGGACGTGCAGCTGCAGCGCAAGCACAACGCGCGCGACGCGGCCGCCGCCAGCGAGGCCTATGCCGCCGCCCGCAACCTGATGCTGGCCATGAGCGTGCTGGCCCTGGTGGCCGGCGTGGCGGCAGCCACCCTGATCGCGCGCCGCCTGCTGCGCCAGCTGGGCGGCGAGCCGGACGTGGCGGCCGCCATTGCCGGCCGCATTGCCGCCGGCGACCTGACCGTGGCCGTGCACACCCGCCCCAACGACCAGGGCAGCATGATGCAGGCCATGGGCCTGATGCGCGACAGCCTGCTGCGCATCGTGTCCGAAGTGCGGCAGGGCACCGCCACCATCAACCACGCCGCCGGCGAAATCGCGGCCGGCAATATGGATTTGTCGGCGCGCACCGAGCAGCAGGCCAGCGCGCTGGAAGAAACCGCCTCCTCCATGGAGCAGCTGACCAGCGCCGTGCGCGAAAACGGCAGCCACGCGCGCCAGGCCAACGAGCTGGCGGCTGCCGCCACGGCGGTGGCGCAGCAGGGCGGCGCGGTGGTGGGGCAGGTGGTGCAGACCATGGGCAGCATCAGCGAGTCCTCGCACCGCATCGCCGACATCATCGGCGTGATCGACGGCATCGCCTTCCAGACCAATATCCTGGCCCTGAACGCCGCCGTGGAGGCGGCGCGCGCCGGGGAGCAGGGGCGCGGCTTTGCCGTGGTGGCAAGCGAGGTGCGCCAGCTGGCGCAGCGCTCGGCGGCCGCCGCCAAGGAAATCCGCGACCTGATCGTCGGCTCGGTGGCCCAGGTCGAGCAGGGCAGCGCCCTGGTGGCGCGCGCCGGCAGCACCATGGAGCAGGTGGTGGCGTCGGTGCAGCGGGTGGCGCACCTCATGCGCGACATCTCGGCCGCCGGCGCGGAGCAGGGCGCCGGCATCGAGCAGATCAACCGCGCCGTGACGGAGATGGATTCGGTGACGCAGCAAAATGCCGC
The DNA here is from genome assembly GCF_009857475.1 of Pseudoduganella guangdongensis. Classification (GTDB taxonomy): domain Bacteria; phylum Pseudomonadota; class Gammaproteobacteria; order Burkholderiales; family Burkholderiaceae_D; genus Rugamonas; species Rugamonas guangdongensis. The sequence goes on from NZ_WWCJ01000029.1 coordinate 28,049, forward strand.
GCTGGTGGAGGAGGCCGCCTCAGCGGCCGACGCGCTGAAGCAGCAGGCGGCCCAGCTGGAGCGCGTGGTCGGCGTGTTCCGCCTGCACAGCCATCAGGAGGTGGCCAAGCGCACCGCCGCCAGCAGCAGGCCGACAAAGCAGGCGGCCGCGATCAGTGCGCCGGCCAGCACATAGGCCGGGCGCAGGGCGCCCACGTCGCGCTCGAAGTCGCTGCGGCGGCGCAGGCCGATGAAGGACCAGGCCACCGCCAGCAGGGTGGCGCCGAAGCCGCGCGGCGGTTTCTCGAGTTGCTTGTCCATGTCGCTTCCTTTCAGGGTTGGGCTTATTGTGCGCCAGCCCCGCCTGGAAAAACAGGCGCAGAAGCGCCTGTTTTCGACCGTATCAGGGCGCCTATCAGCGGCCTGGGCCGGCGACCCGGCGCAGCGCCGCGCGCTGGCCGCCGGCCCAGTCCAGCCGCAGCAGGTCGGCGTCGCCCAGCGATTCCAGGCTGGCCGCCGCCTCGTCGCTGCCGCCGTCGGCGGTTTCCAGCATTTCCTCGTACAGCAGCGGATAGTTTTGCACGCGCAGCATGACTTCCTCCGGCAGTTCGTCCTCCACCAGGGCGTCGCCCCAGGCCAGCAGGCGCCCGGCCATGGCCGCCAGCGCCGCCTGGCGGGCATGGCCGGGCGCCTGCTGCCCCAGCTGGGCGAAATCAGCCAGCGCCTGCTGCAACTGGCGCGTGTTGGCCGACAGGTGGCAGGCATAGGTGGCAAATTCACGCCCCAGCCGGCCCGGGCTGGCCAGCACCTCGCCGCCGGCCATGAACAGCAGGTGCCAGCTGGCCAGCAGGGCGTCGCCGCCCAGCACCAGGCCGCTGCCGCGCACCTGCCAGGGCTGGGCCGCTGCCAGCTGCGGCAGCGCGCGTTCGGCGCGCGCCACGCGCTCGTCGAGCTGCTGCAGCTGCTGGCGCCAGGCGCACTCGGCGCGGCTGCGGCGCAAATGGTCGAGCAGGGGCGGCGGCACCGGCGGCGCCGGGGTCGGCGTGCCCAGTGCGCGCCAGCCGGCAAAGGCCGGCAGCGCGGCCAGGCGCCCGGCCGCAGTGGGGGTGTGGGACAGCAGGTGGTGGCGTGGGCGCGGGTGGCGGCTGACAAGCCAGGGCGCGCCGGGTTTCAACTGGAGCATCGAGTCCATGGTTTCCTCCCTCAACTGTTGGGGAAATTCTGAACCTTTTACCAAGGCCCCGCAAGCCTCAGCGCATGCCGCAAATCCGGTTGCGGCCGGCGCGCTTGGCCTGGTACAGGGCGTCGTCGGCGCGTTTCAGCACGTCTTCGCCGCGCGCGTCGCCCGCCGCGAAGCCCGCCAGCCCGCCGCTGATGGTGACGCCGGCGCCGATGCTGCCCAGGGCCTGCAGGGCCTCGGCGACGCGCTGGCGCAGGCGCTCGGCGATCGGCGCGGCCTGCTCGCCGCTGGTGTGTGGCATCAGCACCACGAATTCATCGCCGCCCAGGCGCGCCGGGGCGTCGGTGCTGCGCAGCTCGCGCCGGCACACCTCGGCCGTGGTCTGCAGCACCGCGTCGCCCGCCAGGTGGCCGTGCGCATCGTTGACGCGCTTGAAATGGTCGATGTCGAACACCAGCGCCGTCAGCGGCGTGCCGTAGCGCTCGAAGGTGTCGTAGTGCTCGGCCAGCACCTGCAGCAGCTTGCGCCGGTTCAGCAAGCCGGACAGGGCGTCGATCTCGCTTTGCATGCGCAGCTGCACCTCCAGCTCCTTGCGCGCGGTGATGTTGCTGGCCACCCACAGCACGGCATCCTCGCCCGCCACGGCAAAGTCCAGCACCTGGATGCGCCCTTCGAACCACAGGCGCTGGCCGGGCCCCTCGCTCTCCAGGCCTTGGACATCGCAGGCCGCCAGGCTGTATTCGACAATGTGCAGGCCGTGGCTGTGCAGCGCGTGCTCGACTTCCTGCAGGAACCAGTCGGCCTTGTCCGGCGCCAGCACGTCGTGCACGCACTTGCCGATCAGGCCCGCGCCGTCGTGGTAGTAGCGCGTGTCGATGCCGCCGAAAATGGCGATGTAGCGGCCGCTGCGCGTCAGGACAAAGGCCGGATCGGGCAGGGCGCGCAGGATGGCAGCGAGTTGGTCGCCGAAAAATAGTGTTTCATCACGCATGGCACGACGTTAGCAGAGCCCGGCAATTCGGCAAAAAATTGTTACCAAAAACTTATGCTTATTCACAGTCGGCGTCGGCATCCTGCTGCCACGCCAGCTGGCCGCCGGCCGCCTCGTTCAGGCGCGCCACCAGGGCCGGCGCCGCGCCCTCGGCCAGGCGGAAGGCGACCGTGACCGCCTGCCCGTGCGCCACCGCCAGCAGCTCGGCGCCGGCCGCCGCCAGTTCGCGCCGCAGCATGCCTTCCAGCGCGTAGGGCAGGCTGCAGCGCAGCGCCGTGTAGCGCACGATGGCCACTTTCTCCACCGTCAGCAAGGCTTGCGCCACCGCGTCGGTGTAGGCGCGCACCAGGCCGCCCGCGCCCAGCTTGACCCCGCCGTAATAGCGCACCACCGCCGCCAGCACGCCTTCCAGGTCCTGGTGGCGCAGCACGTCCAGCATGGGGCGCCCGGCAGTGCCGCCCGGTTCGCCGTCGTCCACCGCCGCCGACTGGCCGCCCGCCAGCAGGGCCCAGCAGACGTGGGCCGCGCCCGGATGCGCGGCGCGCAGGCGGGCCACGATGGCTTGCGCCGCCGCGCGGTCGGCGACCGGGTGGATATAGCCTAGAAAGCGACTTTTCTTGATCAAAAGCTCACTCGTAGCAGGGGAGGCGATGGTTTGTGGCATGGGGCCAACATGATACCGCCTTTAGCCTGTGGCATGGCTTACAATGCTGTTGCAACTTTTCCAACAAGAAATATGGCGGCGACTTTCCGAATCCGGACCTTGGGCGTACAGGCAGGCTCGCAGCGCGAGCGGGTCGAAGCACGCCTGATGCTTTTGTTCCGCCGCCCGCTGGAAGCGGTGCGCCCGGTGGCCGACGGCAACGGCGCCCTGCTGAAGAAAGGCCTGGACCTGGACAGCGCGGTGCGCTACCGCGACGCGCTGGCGCGCTGCGGCTGCGACAGCGTGATCGAGGAGGACAGCGTGCTGCCGGTGGCGCGCGCCACCCTGGCCGAATACGCCACCTTGCTGCAGGCGCAGCTGCAGGCGCTCGACCCCGGCCGGCGCTGGCAATTCATCGCCGCCGACAGCGAGTTGTTCGGCGTGCCCGGCCCGGCCTCGCCCTATCCGCTGGAACTGCTGGTGCCGCTTGAGCGCATGTACCAGGAATGGCTGGCCGCCACGCCCGCCGCCAGCGAAGACTTGCTGCGCTACACGGCCGGCATGGTCCTGATGGGCAACACGCCCGGCATGGTGGAGGAGGCCGCGCGCCACCTGCTGCCCACGGTGCGCAACAGCGCCGAGCGCGGGCAAGCCATGCTGGCCGCCGCGCGCGGCTACTCGCCGCTCCTGTTCCGCCCCCTGTGCGAGGGGCTGGAGGTGGGCCTGGTCTACCAGCGCGGCAGCGTGGTGCACCGCGTGGCGCAAGCCCACCTGGACGCCTGGGACATGAACGAGGAGGCCGCTTTCGAGGCCGCGTTTGCCAACCTGCGCGCCCGTTCCAGCCTGCCGCTGCAGTCTTCGCCGCAGGGCGTGTTCGGCGGCCTGTGGGACGACGGCTACGATTCCTCGCGCATGCTGCTGCCGGAGCTGTTCAGCGGCCTGGTGAGCCACGGCCGCCCGGTGGCGATGGTGCCCACGCGCGGCCTGCTGATGGTGTGCAGCGACAAGAACGACATCGCGCTGGAAGCCATGCTGAAAGCCGCCATCGACGCCATGCGCGAAGAGAAGATGCTGACCCCGCGCATGCTGCGCCTGGTGGACGGCCGCTGGCAGCCCTTCGTGCCGGCGGCCCTCAGCCGGCGCCTGAACAGCTTGGCGAAATACGCCGAGAGCAACGACTACCGCCTGCAGAAGGAGCTGCTCAAGGCGCGCACCGCGGCCAGCGGCCAGGACCTGTACGTCGCCACCTATATGGTCGGCAAGACCGGCCCCGAGCAGCGCCGCACCAGCGCCTGCACCTGGACGCGCGGCGTGCCCAGCCTGCTGCCCAAGACCGACCTGCTGTGCTTTACCGACCCGGCCAGCGGCGCGCCGCCCATCACCGTGAGCTGGGACGAGGCGCTGCCGGTGATCGGCGCCCTGCTGCAGCGCACCGACGATTGCCCGCCGCGCTACCTGGCCGACGGCTTCCCCAACGCCCTGCAGCTGGCGCAGCTGGCCGAATACGCCGCCGCCGCGCGCCGCGCCGCCCAGGAGCTGGCGCGCGCGCAGGCCGCCGCCCACGCCCAGGAACACGCGCCCACCGTCATCCTGGCGCCCGCGCGCCCGGCCTGGTACTCGCTGCGCACGGTGCTGGGGCGCTGGGCCGACGCCAAGTCCGCCCATGCTCGATAACAACGCCCTGGTGGCCGCCGCCACCCCGGTCTTCCTGCTGCTGATCGGCGCCGAAGCCTGGCTGGCGCGGCGCCGCCGCATCGCCGCCTACACCCTGGCCGACAGCCTGACCAGCATGGCCTGCGGCATCTGGACCGTGACCCTGGAAGTGTTCACCAAGGCCGCCTGGCTGCTGGCCTATGCCTGGGTGTTCCAGCACCTAGCGCCCTGGCAGGCGGACCCCGCCTCGGCCTGGACCTGGCTCTGGTCCTTCGTCGCCTTCGATTTCGTTTATTACTGGGCGCACCGCTGGTCGCACGAGATCAACCTGCTATGGGCGGTGCACGCGCCGCACCACCAGAGCGAGGAATTCAACCTGACCACGGCGCTGCGCCAGGGCGCCTTCCAGGACTTGCTGCACGCGCCGCTGTTCATGCTGCTGGCGCTGCTGGGCTGCCCGCCCGGCGTCTTCATCCTCCAGCTCACGCTGAGCAAGTTCTACCAGTTCTGGATTCACACCCGCCTGGTGGGCCGGATGCCGCTGCTGGAAGGCATCCTCAACACGCCCAGCGCGCACCGCGTGCACCACGCCGTGAACGAGGTCTACCTGGACCGCAACTACGGCGGCACCCTGATGCTGTGGGACCGCCTGTTCGGCACCTGGATCGACGAGGGCGAGGAATGCGTGTACGGCGTGCGCAAGGGCGCGCCGGGCTGGAACGCGCTGTGGGCCCAGTTCACCTGGCCGGCCGTGATGTGGCAGGATGCGCGCCGCGCCGCGCGCTGGCGCGACAAGCTGGCGCTCTGCTTCCGCCGCACCGGCTGGCGCCCGGCCGACGTCGCCGCCGCCGACCCCTGGCCGCCCTTCGCGCTGCCGGCCGCGCGCCTGTGCCGCGCCACCCGCGCCGGCAGCGAAGGCCGGCGCTGGACGGTGGCCGCCGTACTGTGCTTCCTGGCCGCTGTGCTGCTGCAGAACCAGCTGGTGACGCACGCCGCCAGCTTGGCCTGGCTGCCCAAGCTGGCGCTGGTGGGCGCGGTTACGGCGGCGCTGCTGCTGTTGGCGTACTGCCTGCAGCCGCGCGGCGCTGCTGCCGCCAGCGCGCCAGCCAGAACACCGGCAGGCTGAGCGCCCCCAGCGCCATGCCCCACCAGAACGCCTCGCGCCCCATGCCGTAAAAGGCCCACAGCGAAAACACGCAGCTCATGGCCGCGCTCACGGTGAGCGCCTTGCCGCGCGCCAGCACGCCGCGCTGCGCCAGCTTGAACACCGCCGCCCCGCCCACCAGGTAGAGCGGCATGCTGGCCGCCGTCACCACCATGGTCAGGAAGGTGAAGCCCTCGGCCAGCGAGCGCGTGTAGTTCATGCCGATCATGGCGCTGGCCAGCACGCCCATCAGCAGCAGCGACCAGGTCGGCGCGCCGTGCCGGTTGGCCGCCTTCAGGTGCGCCGGGAAGATGCCGTGCGCCGCCATCGAGGCCGTGACTTCGCCCGCCAGCATGGTCCAGCCGTTCAACGCGCCCAGGCCGCTGACGATCACCGCGAGCGCCAGCCATTGCCCGCTGCCGGCGTCCCAATAGCGCTGGAACAGGGCGACAAAGGGCGCGTCGGACGCCGCCAGTTCCCGCGCCGGCAGCAGCAGGAGCGGGATGGCGCACACCGCGACATACACCGTCGCCGCCGCCAGCGTGCCGGCGATGGTGGCGCGCGGGATGGTGCGCTCCGGCTGGTCGACTTTGGTGGCCGGCAGCGCCGCGCACTCCACGCCCAGCATGGCGAACAGCGCGATGGTGCCGGCGGCTGCCGTGCCGTCCAGTGAAAAGGGCACGTCCGCCAGGTGCGCCGCGTAGGCCGCGCTGTCGCCCGCCAGCACCCACGCCCCCAGCAGCACGATGGCGCCCATCGGCAGCAGCTTGAGCGCGGCCGACACCAGTTGCACCCGGCCCGACGCCAGCGCGCCGCGCAGGCTGACCAGCACGAAGCACCAGATGATGGCCATGCCGGCCAGCGGCTGCAGGGCCGGGTTGGCGCGCAGCGGCGGCAGCAGCGCCGCCAGGTAGCCGACGATGCCAATCGCCAGCGCCGCGTTGCTGATCCAGATCGAGACCCAGTAGCACCACATGGTGAAGAAGGCGATGCCGTTGCCGAAGGCGCGCCGGCAGTAGCCGTACGGCCCGTCTTCGTCCGGCATGGCGCGCGCCAGGCGGGCGAAAACGTGGGCGATGAACAGGCAGCCGATCACCGTGATGGCCCAGCCGGCAAAGGCGTTCCTGCCGTAGGGCGCCAGCCCGGCCGGCAGCATGAAGATGCCCATGCCGATCATATTGCCCACGATTAGGGCGGTGCACATCCAGAAGCCGAGCGGCTTAGCCCCGGCGTGCATAGGCGGCGCGCAGCAGGTTCTGGAAATGCCACACGCCGCCCTCGCGCTTCGGGTTCAGGCGCCCGGCGCTGTAGGAGCCGGAGGCCAGCCCTTGCTGCACCTGCTCGCAGATGCTGATGTCTTCCGCCTGGATCTGGTCGGAGAAGGCTTGCTCGGCCTGCACCCGCGCCTGCACGTCCGGCGCGTCGGCATAGTAGTAGTCGAATTCCACGATGCAGTGGCCATGCCCGGCCGGCAGGATGCGGTTGGTCTGCAGCCGCCCCGGCGTGATATTCAGCATGGTGTTGGGGTAGATGAAGTAGTACCAGGCGTGGCCGTCGCCGTAGAGGCCGGCGTTATTGCGCAGCGGCGAATGCTGCAGCGAATGCCATTGCGCCAGCTCGGTGTCGTAGGCGCGGTAGTCCAGCACCCGCGACAGGCCGGGGTGGACGAAGGGCAGGTGGTAGCCCTCCAGGAAGTTGTCGACGTACACCTTCCAGTTGCAGGCCAGGCGGTAGGTGTCGCGCTTGGCGAAGCGCATGTGCGCCAGGCCGGCCGGTGCGACGCGTTCGGCGATGCCGGCGAAGACTTCCGCAAACGGCGCCGTGGCCGCGTCCAGCGCCACAAAGACCAGGCCGTGCCACTCGCGCACCGCAACGCGCGGCAGGCCGATGGCGGACTTGTCGAAGCCGCGCGCGTCCTGCATTTCCGTGGCCGCGCGCAGCGCGCCGTCAAGCTCGTAGGTCCAGCCGTGGTATTTGCAGTGCAGCGCCTTGGCGCCCTTGCCGTTGCAGGTGGCGAGCGGCCCGGCGCGGTGGCGGCAGACATTGAAGAAGGCCTGCAGGCTGCCGTCCGGCTGGCGCACGATGATGACCGGCTTGCCCGCCACATCGCCCACCACATGGTCGCCCGGCGCCGCCAGCTCGCCCGTGTGCGCCGCCAGCTGCCAGCTGCGCCCGAACACCTCGCGCTGCTCGAACTCCAGCCAGTGCGGTTCGGTGTAGAAGCTGGCGTGCAGCGCGTGCGCCTGGTCCAGCGGTTCGATGCGGCAGTGTTCCTGCAGGGGCATGGCAGGCTCCGGGGCGGGAAAGGCTCACTCTCTCATAAATTGCCCTCGGCGGGAAGCGGCAGCAGCCAGCCCGCCAGCACCAGGAGCCACAGCATGCCGCCAAACACGCACCAGGCGTAATTGGCGCCGGTGAATTCTCTGTTGCCGGCGCCTGCCGGGTCGCCGCAGCGGGCGTTGACCTCAAGCTGCACCTGCTTCATCAGCAGGCCGATCAGCAGCAGCAGGAACATATTGATCACGTCGAAGAAGAACGAGTCGCGCCCGGCCCAGGCCAGCACATAGCCCACCACCAGCAAGAACACCATGGCGGCAGCGTAGCTGCCACTATCCCAGGGGCCACGCTTGCCGCTGGGGTCGTGTTCGCCGATGCGGCGAAACAGGCTGTGGGTGGAGAAGAGGGCGAACACCGCGCGCGGAATCGGCCACAGGCGCGCGGCGGTGGCGCGGTCGTACAGTGCCCAGTTTTTGTAGTACCAGTACAGCTGGTACATGCCCATGGTGAGGAAGAACAGGATCAGCATTTTGCGCGTGGCGACCACGTAGAAGCGGTCATCCAGCGCAGCGCGCGGCTGTTCATCGAGGTTGGCGAGGGGGGCGGCGTAAATATTGTTGCTCATTTGCTGTCCGGAAACTTGGATAGCAGATTCTAGCCAGAGCTTTTTCGCGCAAGCTCTCCAAAAGTCACACTTGGTGAAAAATATACGCTTATTGCACTGGATATATCGGGGCATCGGCCAGCGTGCCCGCCACCGTCATCCAGGGACGGATGCGCCAATTGAGCACCAGCCCGTGCTTCACATAGGGATCGCGCGCGACGAACTGCTCCACCACGGCCGCCGATTCGGCCTTGAACCACAGCAGCGCGCTGTCGACCGGTTCGGCCAGCACGCCGCCCAGCTGGAATTCGCCGCGCCCGTGCGATTCCCACGCCAGCTGCAAGTGCTCGTCGCGGAACTCGGCGCGGCGCGCCAGGTAGTCGGGGGCGTAATCGTACATCAGGACGTAATGCATGGCGGTCTCGCAAGGAAGAGGGGAGACCGAGTATAGCCAGAAATGAAAACGCCAGCCCGAAGGCTGGCGTTTTCACTGATACTGGTAGGCCGTGCGGGGCTCGAACCTGCGACCAACGGATTAAAAGTCCGCTGCTCTACCAACTGAGCTAACGACCCGAAGGGCATGAATTATATAGAGCTAAAAGACATTCTGCAAGAGTCGCATTTACTCCGGTGCGCGCTGGAACTCCACGCGGCAGGTGCCGCCCGAGCAGGGGAAGGAAATGGTCTCGGCCGGGAAGCCGATGTCGAGCACGAGCGGCGCGCCGCCATTGACGGCGAAATATGCCTGGTAGTCGTCGGCCCAGGCCACCACGTCAATCACTTCGCCCGGCTCGAAGCGCTGCTTCAGTGCCTTGCGCTGGGGCTTGTTGGAGCCGCCTTTGTAAATAAGTTCGGCAGATACGGTAATGCGGTTGGTGTTTGCGTCTGCCTGCAGGCGCAGGCACGCCGCGTCGCTCGGCATGACGGCATTCAGGCAGATCCCGGCCATGGGCGCCCACTTCTCATGGTGCTTGATGTCGTCGAGCGATATGCGCAGGTGGCGACTCATGCGCCGCTCGAATTGATAGTCCTCACGGTCGTAGTGGCCGGCTGCGGCTTCCAATTCCAGCTGCCAGGGCGAATCGGTCGACGGCGCATCCTTCGTCTCGTCGACACTGCCCGGGAGCAGGGCCAGGGCTTCCGGAAAGCCCTTTGCTGCTGCGCTGCGCAGGTAGGCGTCTGCCTTTTCGCGATCTTCCAGCAGGCGCGACATCAGAAATTGCGCTTCGCGGGAACCGTCGTTATCGGCCTGTTCCTGCAACCGCGCCAGCACGCTTTGGAAGTCGCCATGGTAGCGGCCTTGAAGCTTCAGCCGCGCCAGCGCACGGGCCGCATTGCCGCTGCCTTCGGCGTAGGCTTTTTGGCACCAGCGGACGGCGGCATCCGTATCCTTTGCTACGCCGATGCCATTCAAATAGCGGTCGCACAGGTCAAACTGCCCGGCCACATCACCATTCAAGGCAAACACCTCGGCCACTTCCAGCCCGCGCTCGCGCATGGATAGGGTGACCGGAGCGGAATAGTCGGCAGGCGGGGTTTTGCTGCCATCCTTGTTGCCTAATGCGGCCAATAAGACCGCGAGAGGAACGGCCTGGCCATTGACCTTCAAGACGCCGGCCTGCAGTTCCAGCGTGGTGCGCAGCATGTCCTTTTCACGCTAGGCGTACTGTTTGGCGATCAAGTCACCCACTTGCTTCTCATAGATCCGCGCGCCCAACTCGGCTGGCGAGATCTCCTGCTTCCCTTTGCCGGTGGCGCTGATTGCGATGTCGTTGGCGATCTGGCGCAGCAGCGACAGCGGCACGGTCACGTCAAGCTTGGCATGGAGCTTGTTCAGCACCGCCGCCCGCGAGGCGAATTCGGCCTCGCTGGCGTTCGGCATGGCGAAGCTGCCGCTGATCGCGAGTTCGTGTCCTTTGTAGCGCAAGCTGAACTGCTCCAGCTCCAGCGTGGCGCCGCGCATGGCCAGGCGTTTGATGGCGGGGAGATTGCGCGAGAGTACGTCGAACGAGTCCCGGCCGGTGCCGCCTTTGGCTTGTCGTGCCAGTCCCTCCTTTTGCAGTTGGCCCAGTGTCGCCGGGTGGAGCTGATGCAGGCGCGCGGCGATTTGCACGTTCTCTACGCCGTGCCCGCCCAGCAGCAAACGGCCGATGCCGAATTCCAGACGCCCACCATAGCCCTTGCCGTCCCGCTCGATGTGCAGGCGGTGACGGAACTGCTCGAAGCTGCCCGACACCCCTTTCGGATCGGCTGGCGAGATGTCGATCGTGTCGACCATTACCTCGCTTTTGCCGCTCCAGTAGTCGCGCTGCTGACTGGATTCAAAGCGGATGCCCTTGGCGTTGGTCGCGCCGACCTTGTCGGCAATGCGCAGCGCAGCCATCTGGCCGCGCACCGTCACGCTGCCATCGCGCTGCGTGCGTGCTACCAGGCTGCCTGTTTCCCACGCCAGGTTTTCTGCACTGTCCTGGTACTGGCCCGCCGGCAGGGTGATACTGTAACTGCTGCCGGTAGCCGCTGGCAGGCGCTTGACCTGCAGGGGGCTGTCGGCACCCAGCACGGCGCGCACGGCGGCCATCTGTTCAGGCGAGTACTGGTTCTTGCTGGACTGCCCCGGCAGGAAGGCTTTCCCCGGCAGGGGAGTCAAGCGCGCACCTAGTTCGCGCTCAAGATAATCGGTCGCCAGGGTCGCTTTGCTTAACGGATCGGCGGCTTTGGCGGGTTGTGCGAGGGCGACAGGGGAGAGGGCCAGGGCGGCCCACAGGAGAAGCTGTTTTACCACGGGCGGGAAGGATTTTTGTTGAGTCAGGGAAACATTATAGAGTCCATACCTGCCAGAAAGATGCGCGCATTGTCACAAGCTTGGGCATAATGCTGCCCTCGCGCCAAGGAGCCAATATGACCTACGAAGAATACCTCGACGAAGTGACCACCCTGATCTTCGAAAAATACAACGTACCAGATGCCGCCGCCGTCAAGCTGGTAATGGCCGCGCAAGACGCCGAGTTCTTCGTCCGCCACGACGAGGACAAGAAACTGCGCACCGTCGACCAAGCCCACAAAGACGCCAAAACCATCTACGAAGCGTCTCTCGCGAAAAAGAAGTAATCTCTGGGGACTATGCACAATCCCCCTCATCCCGGCAAAGTGATTCGCGATGGCGTGTTTGCCGAATCCGGCATGACCGTCATCGAGTTTGCACGACGGTTGGGGATTTCGCGCGTGGCCTTGTCGAGAGTACTGCATGGCCACGCGGCCGTCAGCCCGGAGATGGCGATCCGTTTATCCGATGCACTGGGCGGCAGCGCTGAGTCGTGGCTGCACCTGCAGGCCGCTTACGACATCTGGCAAGCCAGGCAGCGCACGATTGCATAATTCACAAGCCTGTCATTTTCGCCACCTAGAATCCGCCTCGTTTTTAACTTTTAACGAGGCGGGACATGAAGAAGACGGTATCGGTAGTAGCGGCAGCGGCGGCATTGGCCGCCTGTGGCGGCAACGGGCAAGCCCCGCTGCCGACCCTGGACGGCAAGCCGGCCCTGGTGGTGGCGCACCGCGGCGCCAGCGGCTATATCCCGGAGCAGACGGTGGAAGCCTACGCCAGGGCGATCGAGCAGGGCGCCGACGCCATTGAACCGGACGTGGTCTCGACCAAGGACGGTGTGCTGATCGCGCGCCACGATCCCAACCTGGCCTTCAGCACTGACGTCGCCGACCATCCCGAATTCGCGGCGCGCAAGCGCAAGCTGAGCGTCGATGGCGACGTGCAGGAAGGCTGGTTCGCCAGCGACTTCACCTTGGCCGAGATCAAGACCCTGGGCGGCATTGCAACCGACGCCGAACGCCCGCAGCAGTTCAACGGCAAGTACAAGATCGCGACCGTGCAAGAGATCATCGACATGATCAAGAAGAGCGGCCGCAATATCGTCATCTACCCGGAAACCAAGAACCCGACCTTCCACCGCCAGCAGGGCGTGCCGCTGGAAGACAAGCTGCTGGCATTGCTGTCCAGCGCCGGCTGGAGCGACGCCAGCGCGCCGGTGTTCATCCAATCCTTCGAGCCGGGCAGCCTGAAATACATGCGCAGCAAGGGTTCCAAGCTGAAAATGGTGCAGCTGATCGACGCCGACGATGTCGACCTGAAAACCGGCGCGCTGACCTACGCCGCGCCGTACAACCGTCCTTACGACTGGGCGCAGGCGGGCGACAAACGGATGTTCAGCGATATGGTGACGCCGGCCGGCCTGGCCGAGATCAAGACCTATGCCGATGGCATCGGCCCGTGGAAGCGCTATATCGTGAGCGTGAAAGGCACGCTGGACGCCAGCGGCAAGGTGATGGACGTGAACGGCGACGGCAAGATCAACGAGACCGACACCACCACCCAGGCGCCGACCACGCTGGTGGCCGACGCCCACAAGGCGGGCTTGTTCGTGCATCCCTACACCTTCCGCAACGAAAAGCGCCGCCTGGCTGGCAACTACAAGGGTGATCCGGTGCAGGAGTACAAGCAGTTCTACGCCATCGGCATCGACGGCCTGTTCACCGACTTTGCCGACACCGCCCTGGCCGCCCGCGCCGAATACCTGAAGGATACCGGCCGTTAGAACTTGTGGTGGTACTCGGCCGACAAACGCACCTGGCGTTCCGGTGCGCGGCCCAGTACCTGGCCGTAGAACGCGCTGACCGAATCGGCGCCCGAGTTGTAGACCGGCTGGGTCGCCATGGTGGTCTGGCGATTCAGCAGGTTGAACACGTCAGCCTTGAGCGACAAGCCCTTGATCATGCGCGGCGTGTACGTCGCGTTCAGCGCGATGCGCAGGTCGGTCGGCATGCGGCCCAGGGAGCCGCGCGGGGCCGGCTTCTGGTCGCAATAGAACACCGAGGAACCGTAGCCCGCGCCCGGATTCTGGCCATCCGGGTTCTGCGCGGTCGGCACATTGCCGATGCACGATTTCGGCGCACCGGTCACGATATTGACATTGCTGCCCAACGACCATTCCTCGTTCAGCTTGTAGAAGCCATAGGCCTTGATCACATGCGTGTGATCGTTTGGCAGCGGGCCGTTCGCATAGTCCATCAGCTCCGGGAAGTCGAAGGAGGTGGTGGCAGCGATATCGGCCTGGCCGATGTCGGACATGACCTGGCCTTCCATATTGCCCTTGCTGCGCGACAGGGTGTAGGTCAGCTTGCCGTACCAGTTGTTGCGCAGCGGGTGCTCCACGAACAAGTCGAGCGCGGTGTAGAGGCGCTTGACCTTGGGCAGGCCGATATCTTCCGCCGTCAGCGGGATCGCGACCAGTTGGCCGTTGCCGGCCAGGTCCAGCGTCAGCGTGTTGTCTCGGCCCGGGTTGATCAGCAGGCACGGCATGTTGTACTTGCTGGCGTCCACGTTATTGCGCTTGGCCCAGGCTTGCAGCGGGCGCCCGTCGCACCAGTCCTCGATCGTATTGCGCAGGGTGCGGAAGGTGAATTTGGCGCCGGCGGTGTACTGCGGCGACACGGCGGCTTCGAAGCCCAGCGCCAGCTCGTCCTGGTAGGTCGCCCCCAGGTTGCTCGACGCCACCTGGCGCGGGTCCTTGGCTTTGCCGAATTCGTTGCCCGGCGAGTAGGGCGCGCCGAGGGACACCAGGCCGGTCGGGATGCCGGTGGCGGGATCGACGCCGGTGTAGGTGTAGTAGTTGTCGATGTGGACCGGGTTGCCGGCCAGGCGCAGCGCGACACTGGTCGGGATCTGCAGGTGGTAGCGCCCCAGGTTGGCGAAGGCTTTGAGGCGGCTGTCGCCGTACACGTCCCAGGCGGCACCCAGGCGCGGCGCCAGCATGTGGCGTTGTGCGGCATATGATTCGCCGAAGCTGTTCTTGTTGGTGAACTGCTCATTGCGCAGGCCAAGGTCGAGCAGCAGCTTGTCGGTCACTTGCCAGCGATCCTGGATGTACTGCGCCGACTGGTCGGTCTTCGGCGCGGCCGAGTCGCTTTGCAGGTACTTGCTGACGTAATAGCCTTGCAGGCCATAGCCGCCGCCCGACGCCGGCGTGCCCTGGCCGGTTGCCACCCGCTTGTCCGGATTGTCCTTGAAGTAGTTCCAGCTGGCGCCGCCCGCCAGTTCGGAGCCGTTGATGGAGGAGACGTTGTTGCGGTCGATGCCAACGCGCAGCGCGTGCCGTCCCAGGCTGTACTCCAGGTCCAGGCGCAGCGTGGACTGTTTGTCTTCCGCATTCGCCACCTGCACGGTGCCGCCGATGGTCTGCGGGTTGTTGTAGACCAGGCCTGGGACGCGGGCATTCGGCGGCGCGTTGATTTGCGCGATGCCGGGCTGGTAGCCTTCGCGGCTCTGCGGATAAGTGGACTTGAAGCGGCCCGCCAGCGCGGTCACGGTCAGCTTGTCGGTCAGGAAGCCGGTGTATTTGAGGATCGAATCGTTGGTGATGGCGCCGTCGCCGGTGGTGCCGCCGGTGCGCACGTTGTTGCGCTGCAGGGTGGCGTAGTCGAAGCCGAAGTTCTTCTGCGTCTTCTTGTTTTCATCGTGGATCTGGGTGAATTCCAGGCGGTGGTCGTCGCTGATGTTGTAGTCGAGTTTGACCATATAGCGCGGCGTGCGCGCTTCGCGCTCGGTCCAGCCGTTGCTCTTGTTCAGGCTATCGGAATTCTTGCTGACGTAGCTGCTGCGCTGGCGCTCCTGCTCGATGTTGGCGAACATGAACAGCTTGTCCTTGACCAGCGGGCCGCCCACGTAGGCGCTGCCGAACACGGTGTTGAAGGTGTCGTCGTTGCGATAGGTCAGCAGTTTGCCGTCGGTTTTGGGATGGACGCCGGTCTGCGGGTAGTAGGTGTTTTCCGGCGCCGCGCGCAGCGCCTTGGGCGTGTATTGCAGGATGGCGCCGGCTTCCCAGTTGTTGGTGCCGCTCTTGGTGGTGATGTTCACCACGCCGCCGGTGGAGCGGCCGAATTCGGCGCTATAGCCGCCTTGCAGGATCTGCGCCTGGCCGATGGCGAAGAAGGGCAGGGTGGTGGAGCCGATCTGGCGGTACACATTGGTGACCGGGAAGCCGTTGATGTAGTAGGCGTTTTCCGTGACCCCGGCACCGCCGAAGCTGTCGCCGCCGATGCGTGAATTGCCGCGCGTGGTGCCGGGCGCAAGCTGGATGATGCCCGACAGGCTTTGCGCAATCGGCAGCGCGGCCAGCTGGCGCGCGGTGAAGACGGCGCCGTTGTTGGTGTTGCTGACATCGATGGTCGGGCGGCGGCTGGTGACGGTGACGGCCTGGATGGCTTCGAACGAGGCTTCCACGCCCTGGCCGATCAGCGCTTCCACTTCCAGCGCGCGGGTCACGCTGCCGTCGCACACCAGCATCACCTTGTAGGAGCCCGGCTGCATGGAGTTGGCGGTATAGCGCCCGCTGGCATCCACGCTGACGGTGCGGCGCGCGCCATTCGCGGTGTTCTCCAGCACTACGCTGGCGCCGTTGCAGTTGGCGACCTGGCCGAAGATGGTGCCGGTGGCGTTCGATTGCGCAAAGGCCGGCGCGGCAAATGCTGTGGCGAGGGCGTGTGCGATGATGGTCAACCGCACGCGTTGGGAAGGGCTCTTCATTTTGTCTCCTGAGTGGTAAAAAAGCGGCCGCGCTAAGGCGGCCGTGGAGACATGCTAGGGAAAGCGGTGATAGCGATCTAATGAATCTTTCTGCGCTTTTAATACCGAAAACGTGATGGGGTGCGCATTTACTCCGGCACAGTCACCAGCAGGGGCGCCTTGCCGTCCCACGCCTGGTCGAGAAGCACCTTGCCGTTGTGGCGCACCAGCACGTGCTGGCCTCGTTTAGTGCGCGTGGTGGCAATGTCGATGCCGCTGCCTTCGCTGCCGGCGCCGAATGCGCGCACATGCCGCAGCGCCATGCGCGGCCAGCCTTGCGGCAGGCGCGGGGCGATGGTAAAGCTGCGCAGGCTGGCCGCCTCGATGCCGAACAGGCCTTCCGTGATGACGCGCGCGTACAAGCCGCTCTCCGCCGACAGGTGGCGCTGCTGGCCTTCCGGCCAGGCCTCCACCGCGTACGGCACGTGGTCTCCGAGCAGGCGGCGGTTGGAGTAGTAGCGCAGGTAAGGCATGGTGCGTTCCAGTTCGCCCGCCTTGAGCAGGCCGCGCAGGGCGTACAGGGTGGCGCGGTCCCAGAAGGTCTTGTCGCCGGCTTCGGTCATCACGCCATTCTCGCTCCACAGCTGCGGCGACAGCAGCGCCGCCACCGTGCCTTGCTGGCGCTCGTTGATGCCCAGCGCCAGCGGCAGGGCGATCCAGGCGCGCAGCTTCTCGTTGCCGTCGTAATAGCGGTAGGTGTCGTAGCCCGCCATGCGCGCGCCGAAGTAGCGCTCGATGGCGCCGCGCTGCTGCTGCGCTTCTTCCTGCAGGGCGCTGGCGCGTTGCCTGTCGCCCAGCGATGCGGTCAGGCGCGCCGCCCCTTCCAGCCCGGCGTAGGCCAGCACGTTGGTCGACAGGTTGGCTTTGCCGGCCGGGAAGCGGCCTTCCAGCTCGTCGCTGTCGGAGTGGATGATGCCTTGCGTATCGCGCTTGCGGCGCGTGAACTCCAGGCACCAGTCGATCAGCGGCAGCAGCTGGCGCGCGGTGCCGCTGTCGCCCTGGGCCAGCGCGAACTGGCTGGCGCCGTAGGAGATCATGGCGCAGTCGCCGCGGTCGCCCGCGCCGTTCCAGAAGCCGCGCCCTTCGGCGATGATGGAGGAGGGGATCGGCTTGTAGTCGGCGTTCATATAGCGCGCGAACAGGCCGAAGCTGGTCATGGCGCTTTGCACGGCGGCGCGGTCGCCCAGGTAGGGGAAGAAGGGGTTGACGTATTCGGCCTGGTCGTTGGCCCACACGGCGGCGTAGTAGCGCGTGCCGCCGGGGCCGTGCAGCAGGCCGCCGCGCGTGGCGAACACGCTTTCGGCCGCGCGCACTTTGGAGAAGGCGAACATGGCGTCCAGCGCCGGTTCCGGCGTCTCCAGCACCAGGTTGCCGCGCCATTGCGCCACCTTCTGCGCGCGCGCCTGCAGCGCTTCGCCGCCGTCCACGTACACCATTTCGTTTTGCAGGCGGCCGCTGATGATCACGTCCACATGTACGCGCGCGCCGGGCGCCAGCACGCCTGCGCTGGCCGGGGCGCGCACCTCCACCGCGTAGGCGCCGTGCGTGCCGCGTTCCGCCGGCGTGGTTTCGCTGCGCTCCAGCGCGGCAAAGCGGTAGCTGCGCGCGCTTGTGCCGGTGTTGACCAGTTCCAGGCGCTCCACCAGGGCTGGTTCGTCGGGCGAGGGCGTCAGGGTGCGCTTGAGCAGAAGGCCGGGCGCCAGCTGCGATTGCAGGGCCAGGCGGCCGTCGAAGCGCACTTGCTGCAGGCGCTCGGCGGCGACGGGCCGGCCGTCGATCTCGATGGCCGGTGTTGCCTCCGCGCCGAATTTGCGAATCAGGCTGGCATGCGTGTCGTCCGGGATGGTGCGCAGCATCGGCCACACCACGGTGCGCGACAGCAGCAGCGAGCCGTCGGCCTGGCTGCCGTAGTCGATCACCGCCGACACCTGGCGCCCGCTCATCTCCAGCTGGTCGCGGTGCGCGTCCTTCACATCCCAGCGGATCGCATCGCCATCGATTCGCCAGCGCGGCGTGAACGGCAGCGGCATCGCCCCCGCCGCCGCACCGTCCGTCTTTGGCGCGCCATGGCGCCGCGCCGCGTTCTCTGCGCGCGCCGGGCTGCGGGCTTCCGTCTTGCCGCTCGGTGCGGCGCCCGGGGCATCGCTTGCCGCGCCGGCCGTCCCGGCAGCGGCCATGGCGGCGGCGAGCGCGATCAAGCGCACCTGGAATTTGTTCTGCATTCTGGTTCTCCTCACTTCACCTTACGAATAATCGCGGCCCAACCGCCGCCCGGCGCCAGCTGCATGTTCAAGCGGCTCGCGCGGGTCACTCGCGCGCTCCCTTTCTGCACATCGATCGCAAACACCGCCGCATTCGGCCCATCCTCCATGCTGTCGACCAGGTACTCCCCGTCGCCCAGGAACGAAAGATCCAGCTCAAGATCCCGCCCATCAGCCCCCGTCATCGCCCCCACGTACCAGGTATCGCCATGCCGGCGCGCCATCGCCACATAGCGCCCCAACTGCGCATGCAGCACCCGGCTCTCATCCCACTCCACCGGCACCTGCCGGATAAACTCCAGCGAAGAGGCATTGGCGCGATACTGCGAAGGGCTGTCCGCCAGCATCTGCAGCGGACTCTCATAGATCACATACATGGCCAACTGGTGCGCCCGCGTGCCCTGGCTCATGGGCCGGTCAAAGCTGGCCACAAAGTCCTTGCGATGCGCATTGCTCATGGCGCCGGGCGTGTAATCGACCGGACCCGCGAACATGCGGATGAAGGGCAGGGTCACGTCGTGCTCCGGCGTTTGCTTGTCGCTCCATTTATTGTTCTCCAGCCCCTTCACGCCCTCGAAGGTCAGCACATTCGGCCAGGTGCGCTGCAAGCCGCTCGGCTTGAAATTGCCGTGGAAATCCACCAGCAGCCTGCGCGCCGCCGCCTCCTTCGCCACGCGCTCGTAGTAGTTCACCATCCACTGGTCCGAACGCTGCATGAAATCGACCTTGATGCCGGCCGCGCCCCAGCGCGCAAACTGGTCCAGTGCCGCCGTCATCTGCGCATCCAGCGTCTTCCACGAGACCCAGAGGATGATGCCCACGCCGCGCTCGCGGCCGTAATCCATCAGCTGCTGCATATCGATTTCCGGCTTCACGGCCAGCAGGTCGCCCAGCTTGTACCAGCCTTCGTCCATGATGATGTATTCCAGGCTGTTCTCCGCCGCGAAATCGATGTAGTGGCGATAGGTGCGCGTATCCAGGCCTGCCTTGAACGGCACGCCATACAGCTTGTTGCCGTTGTACCAGTCCCATGCCACCTTGCCCGGCTTGATCCAGCCGGTCTCCTGCAGCTCCTGCGGGTCGGCCAGCAGGTAAGGCATCTGGTTCAGCAGCAGGCCGCCGGCATCGGCCGAGATGCCCAGGATGCGCCAGGGGAAGGCGCGCTTGCCCGCAGTGCGCGCGATATAGGGCGCCTCCTGCGTGACCGGCACATTGCGGTCATCGCGCGCGATATCGGCCAGCGCCACTTTCGGGAACACCGCGCGCAGGCCCGCAGCTTCGCCGCGCAGGTAGAGGCCGGGATAATCGCGCAAGCCGGATTCGGTATAAACGATATGCACGCCGCCGCCCTGCACCAGGGCCGGCACGCCAACCAGCTTGCCCGCCGCTTCCGCCACCGGCATCGGCTGATAGTAGTGCTCATTATGCGACTGCATGGACTTTTCCTGCGGCCAGTACAGCGTATCCTGCGCCCGCACGTTGACGCCCGCCAGCTCGTCCTCGACCGTCACCTGGCCGGGCAGGCTGGTGCGAAAACGGTAAGCGATGCCCTCGTCATAAGCCCGCACTTCCAGCGCGTAGCCGCCCGCGAAATCGAGCTGTAAAGCGTTGTAATGGTCGCGCACCTGGCGCGATTTCTGCGCCACCACCGGACGCACCGTCGCATCCACGCTATGGCGCTGCTGGCCGGTCAGGCGCGGCTTATCGCCCAGGGTGCCGATGCCGTTCAGGGTCAGGCCGATCGGCGTCGGCAGCACCAGCGGCACGCCGCGATGGCTGACCGAGAACGCCAGGCGCTCGCCGGTGTCGATGGTCACACGCAACTGGCGGCCGGGCGAACTGAGTTCAAGGGAGCGCGCCGCAAAGCTGGCCAGCGGCGCGATCAGGAGCAGCGCACCGGCCAGGCCGCGCGCGAGGAATCGTTTTCTCAAGGGATGTCTCCGGATAGTCTTGTGCCAGGCCATGCTAAGCGCCCGGCGCGATACCGATCCAATGACTTTTTATGCGATTTCGATATCGAATGCGGTATCGATGGCCTGCACCAGCGCCGGCACGGGCACCGGCACCGGGGTCGGCTGCGGCTGCGGCGCGGTCGCCTCGCTGCGGATCGCCTGCAGCAGCAACTCCGCGCCCGGCGACAAAATACGGTCGCGGCGGCGGATAATGCCGAACGCATCCATGCGGCAGTCCAGTTCCAGCGGCAGGATGGCCAGCAGCCCCAGCTCCTGGTAGCGCAGCGCCACATCCGCCGACATGACGTTCAGCGCATCGCTTATTTGCAGCATGCTGGTGATCAGCACGATCTCGCTGGTATCGACCACATCGACCGGCGGTTCCAGCCCCGCATTGTGGAACAGCTGGTCGAAGCGCTGGCGCAGGATGCTGCCGGGCGGCGGCGTGATCCAAGGCGCCTGCGCCAGGTCCTGCAAACGCAAGTCCTTGCGTGCCGCCAGCGGATGGCCGGCGCGCGCCACCGCCACCACCGGCTCCGGCGCCAGCTCCTCATACTGCAGGTTCGCGTTGTCATGGAAGCTGGTCATACGCGCCAGCAGGAAGTCCAGCGTGCCCCGCTCCAGCCGCGCCAGCAGCTCATTGCTCGACTCGATCTGCACGCCGATGCGCAACTGCGGCACCTGCTGCTTGACGCGGGTGATAGCGCGCGGCAGCAAGCGCAGGGCAGGGGTCATGACGCTGCCCACATCGACCTGGCCCGCCAGGCCCGATTTAAGCGCAACGATATCCTCGTGCGCGCGCGCCAGGCTGGTCAGCGCCATGCGCGCATGGCGGATCATGCTCTCGCCGTAAATGGTCGGCTCCATGCCGCGCGGCAGGCGCTCGAACAGCGAGATGCCGAGCATGTCCTCCAGGTCCTTGAGCTGCTTGGACGCCGCCGGCTGCGTCATGCATAACGCCTCGGCCGCGCGGTGGATATTGCGCTCGTCATCGATGGCGATCAGCAGCAGCAGCTGGCGCGTCTTCAGGCGCGCACGCAGGAACCAGTTCGGATTAATGGCGGTCATGGCGGCTTTCTTTCAGTTCAAGCCCCGCTTTTAACATACCTGAATTGATATCAGTGTTGTCCAAATGTTGATTGGACTCATATCGCGCGCACCACTAGCATATTCAGCACAATTTTCACGAAGGAAGTGCATGGCATACCAGTGGCGGACAGATATGGGCAGCACGGCGCGCGCGCTGACCGCGCATTGCGACATGCTGGGAGAAGGAGTGCATTGGTGCGCCGACAGCAAGCGCCTGTGGTGGACCGATATCGAAGGCGCGGCATTGTATTCATGCGCCAGCAACGGCAATATGCTGCGCCGCTGGGAGATGCCGGAACGCGTCGCCTCGCTCGCGCCCACTTCGCGCCAGGGCGTTGTCCTGCTTGGCATGGCCACGCGCCTGGCGCTGTTCAACGTGGCCGACCGCAACATCCACACCCTGCATCAGCTCGACCTGCCGCAAGGCGTGCGCATCAACGACGGACGCTGCGACCGCAGCGGGCGCTTCGTCTTTGGCACCATGAACGAGGCGCCCGGCCACGCCGCGCTGGGCCGCTTCTACCGGCTGAACAGCGACTTCGCGCTGGAAATGCTCGACCTGCCGCCGGTGGGCATCGCCAACAGCATCTGCTTCTCGCCCGACGGCGCCACCATGTACTTCTGCGATTCACGCGACTCGCGCATCCTGTGCTGCGACTACCCCTCGCTGGCGAACGTGCGCGTCTTCGCCACGCTCGCCATCGGCGTGCCGGACGGCGCCTGCGTCGATGCCGGCGGCCACCTGTGGACCGCGCAATGGGGCGGCTGGCAGCTGGCGCGCTATACCCCGCAAGGCGAACTGGAACGCACCTTGCCGCTGCCCGTGGCGCAACCGGGCTCCTTGTCGCTGGGTGGGGAAGGGATGGACGAGCTGTTCGTCACCAGCTCGCGCCAATCCCTCTCACCCGCGCAACTGGCGTTGCAACCGCGTGCCGGCGCCTTGTTCCGCGTCTCCGTGATGGAAGTGCGCGGCCTTGCCGAAAGCCGGTTCCAGATCCATGCGCACTAATCTCCTGCAGCTGCGGCACGGCGCTTTGCGCGCCCAGCTTGCCCCTGGCATCGGCGGCTCGATCGCGCGCTTCTACAGCGAGCTGGAAGGCGGCCGCCGCTGGCATTGGCTGCGCCCCGCCAAAGACAGCGCGCTGCGCGCCCGCGATGCGCGCGCCATGGCCAGCTTTCCTTTGCTGCCGTTCTCCAACCGCCTGCGCGAGGGCCGCGCCACGTATGGCGGCCGCCATATCGCGCTGCAGCCGCACCACAGCACCTCGCCGCACGCCTTGCATGGCCTGGGCTGGCAAATGCCGTGGCAATCCAAGCGCATCGGCCCGGCCCACGCGCGCATGACCCTGAGCCATGAAGGCGCGGACGGCTGGCCGTGGCCGTTTCTGGCCACGCAGGAGATCCGTCTGGACGACCAGGGCCTGCTGATCGACCTCTCCATCCGCAACCTTGGCACCACGCCGATGCCGGTCGGCCTGGGCCACCACCCCTACCTGCCGCGCCGGCGCGGCACGCGCCTGGCCGCCGACCTGGCCGGCATGTGGGCCACCGACGCCGAATGCCTGCCCACGCAGCTGGAACGTCCGCCCCTGCTGAACCAGCTGGCGCAAGGCCGCACGGTGCAGGGCCTGCGCCTGGATAACAACTTCTGCGGCTGGCAGGGCGTGGCACGGGTGGACTGGCCCGCCAGCGGTTTCCACCGCCACGCCGCGCTCACCCTGCGCGCCCTGGCGCCCCTGACGCTGCTCGCCCTGTATATGCCGCCGCAATCGCCCTGGTTCTGCGTGGAGCCGGTCAGCAACTGCACCGACTGGCTCAACCTGCAGGGCTACCCGCCCGAAACCACCGGCGGCAGCGTGCTGGCGTCCGGCGCCACCCTGCAGACCAGCCTGCGATTAGAGACTTCCATCAGGTAAGCCGCGCGCCACCTTTCTGCTGGGCTCGGTTAAGATGACGGCCTTTCGCGTTATCGGCAGCAGACGTAATGAAGTTTGGCGTTATCAATTTTCTAAAAGCAGGCGCAGCGCAGTTGATCGTTTTGCATCATCTGGCCTTTTACGGCCCGATGGCCGACCACGTGCGCCACATGCTGCCCGAACTGGTGGACTGGCTGGCCGACAGCGCGCGTATCGCGGTGCAGGTGTTCCTGGTGGTGGGCGGCTTCCTCGCCGCCAAATCGCTGGCACCGCAGGCGCAGCCCGGCATCGCCGACCCGCTGGGCGCCATCTGGCGCCGCTACCTTAAGCTCGCGCCACCCTTCATCGCCGCCACCCTGCTCGCTGCCGGTGCCACCGCGCTGGCCGCCATGTGGATGACGCACGACTCCATTTCCGACCCCGCCACGCTGGGGCAGCTGGCGGCCCACGCCTTGCTGCTGCAAAGCGTGCTTGAATATCCCGCGTTATCCGCCGGCGCCTGGTACGTCGCCATCGATTTCCAGCTCTATGCGCTGGTGGTGGCGATGCTGTGGCTGTCCGGCCGCCGCGCCTGGATGCTGCCGATCCTGGTGGCGATTGGCTGCGCCTTGTCGCTGCTGCACTTTAATCTTGATTCATCGTGGGACAGCTGGGCGCCGTACTTCTTCGGCAGCTATGCCCTCGGCATGGCCGCATGGTGGGCCAGCGACCCGCGCCGTAAGGCCGGCGCCGTGGCGTTGATGCTGGCGGCGGTTGTGCTTGCGCTGGTGGCCCTGGTGGTCGACTACCGCAGCCGCATCGCGCTTGCCCTGGTAGTGGCGTGCGTGCTGGTGCTGTTCGGCCGCATCCGCACGCCGGGGGAGGGGCGCGACTGGGCCGTCATCAACTGGCTGGCGCAGATTTCCTACGCCGTGTTCCTGATCCACTTCCCGGTCAGCCTGCTGGTGAATGCCGCCTTCACCCGCTTCGTGCCGCCCGAGCCGGAGCTGCAGGGCCTCGGCATGCTGTGCGCGTGGGCCGCCAGCCTCGCCGCCGGCGCCGCCTTCCACCGCTGGATCGAACTCCCGCTAGGCCGCTATTTCAGCACGCCGCGCAGCGTTATGCCCGGCCACGCAGCGCGGGCATAATCTCGTCGAGGCGGGAAACGCTGAACGTTGGCAGCGCCTCGCTGTCGTTGTCCTGCTGATTTGGATTGAACCAGCAACTGTCGATGCCGAAGCGGTTGGCGCCGAGGATGTCGGCGTCCAGGCGGTCGCCGATGATGATGGTTGAATGCTTGGCGAAGGTGCGCGCCATGTTTGTGGCGAACTCGAAGAAGCGGCTATCCGGCTTGGCGTAGCCGCACGCTTCCGAAGTCGCCGTGAACGAGATGTAGCCGCCCAGCCCCGAGCTGGCAATGCGGCGGTCCTGGATATGCGCCACACCGTTGGTGATGATGCCCACTTCTCCAATCTCCGCCAGCGCCTCGCAAACGCGCCGCGCGCCATCCACCAGCACCACCGTTTCCGACAGCGACTCAAGGTAGCGGTGGCTTGCCGCTGCCGGATCGATTTCCAGGCCATTGGCGTGGAAGGTTTGGCGGAAGCGCTCTACCTTGAGGAGTTCTTTCGTCACCGTGCCGGCCTCGAACGCCCGCCACAACGCCATATTGAAGGCTTGGTACTGCTGGAAAAGGCCATCGATCGGCTGCTCGAATCCAAGGCCGTGCATGACGCGCTCAAACGAGAGTTTTTCCGAAGCGCGGAAATCGAGGAGGGTGTCGTCCAGGTCGAATAAGAAAAGGTTGTGCTTCATAGTGGTTTGCCGCTAAGCTTGCGCGGTTTTATTTATTTGGTAATTTTTGAATGGAATATCGACCTACGCAAATTGGAACGCGACTGCTTTTCCTCGTCGCGACAATTGCCATCGTACTGGATTGCTACATTTCCCGGGACAAAGGTGTGCGCTTTACCAGCATCGCTGTGGCAGTCATCTTCGGCTTGGCCGCAATCAAAGATAGTTATCCCGTGGGGCTGGTGGGGCGGTTCAAGCAACTTATTGCCGCAATTTTCCTCGGAGTTTTGTTCGTTAAGCACTTCCTCTGACACGAGAGGTGCGCCTCAATAGAGCGTGGTTCTTTGCCTCTCCGGCAGCTCCCGGTCGTATTGCTCGGCATTGATCTGCGCGTTGCTGAAGTCGGCCAGCATGGTGCCGGGGCTGGGCAACCCGGCCGCCAGGCCATTCGCTGAGTCTAGCCACAAGCGCGAGCGTTGAATCGCCCGCGCGCACTGGAAGTATGCCGTCTCCACCCGAATCACCAGCACGCACTTTGGCGGCTTGCCGTCTACCGCAAAGCGTTGCAGCAGCTCCGGTGCGACGCTGATGCGCGCTGTGCCATTCACCCGCAGTGTCTCGCCCAAGCCCGGGATCAGGAACAGCAAGGCCATGCGCGGGTCGGCGATCAGGTTGCGCAGGCTGTCGATACGGTTGTTGCCGCGCCGGTCGGGTAGCAGCAAGGTCTGTTCATCTTCCACCACCACAAAGCCTGGTGTATCGCCGCGCGGCGAGGCATCCAGCCCACCTGGTCCCGACGTTGCCAGCACGGCGAACGGCGATGCTTCGATCATGGCGCGGTAGTGCGGATGGATGAAGGCTTGCTCTTTCTGGATCGACGCCTGCCCTACCTCGCCGAACAGCGCTTCCAGTTGCTCCAGCGTGTCGATCAGGCCTGATGCGGAATGTGGGCTCACTTGTTTGCGTCCTCGGAATGGTGAAGAAGAGTAGGGATTCTACCGCCGCTGCAGATCGTGCCGCGCCATCAGCTCAACGATCCAGTCAATGAACACCCGAAGCTGCCTGCGGACATAGCGGTTCGGCGGATATGCCACGTGCAGCGGCATAGGCTCGATGTGCCAGTCTGTGAACAGCGGAACGAGTGCGCCGCTGGCGACATGGGCGTTGGCCATGTATTTCGGCAGCCATAGTGCGCCCAACCCTGCCAGACCGGCGGTAAGGTAAGCGTTGCCGTCATCGATCGCCAGGAAGTAGCGGCCGCTGACTTTAACACGCTCCCCGGACTTTTCCATCACGTATGGCAAACCATTCCGCCACCGGTATTGGACAATGCGGTGGCCGGGCCTACGCAAATCGTCCGGATGCGCCGGTGTGCCTGCCTGGTCCAGGTACGATGGCGCGGCGTACACGCCTAACTGAAGGTCGGCGATGCGTCGCGCAACGAGGGAACTGTCTTCGATTTCGCCACCGCGCACCACGCAATCCACGTTGTCGCCAATGAGGTCGACTTTGCGGTCGCTGGCGCCGATTTCGAGCTGGATATCCGGGAAGCGGGCGTGGAATTCGGGCAGCGCCGGCACCAGGAGGATGTTGGCAAACGGGCTGGGCACATCCACCCGCAGCAGGCCGCGCGGCGCGCTGGATTCGGTGAGGATGTTGTCTTCGATATCGTCAAGCTCGGCCAGCAGGCGGATCACCCGCTCGTAGTAGGCGGCGCCGGCTGTTGTCACGTTCACCTTACGCGTGGTTCGGTTGAGCAGTTTGATGCGCAGGCTGGCCTCCAGCTGCTGCACTAGTTGCGTGACCGTGGTTTTGCTCACGTCCAGCGTTTCTGCGGCTTTGGTAAAGCTGCCGGCTTCAACAACCCGGACGAATGCGCGCATGCCCTCTAGTTTGTCCATAGTTTGGTTTTCTCAAACAGTGTGGTGATGTTTTTGCGGTTTATCCGAATGATAGTCCGATTTATAGTGACCGCACTGTTCACCACACGGAGTTAAGCATCATGAATAAGCGCGAAACCATTTTCCCTGCGGGGCGGCATGAACTTTACGCAGTCCATAAATACTCGGCTGCGATTCGGTCAGGGGATTTGCTGTTTGTGTCCGGCCAGGTCGGAAGCCGCACCGACGGGGCGCCGGAGCCGGAATTTGAAGCGCAAGTGCGCCTGGCATTTGAGAACCTGAAGGCGACCCTAAAGGCGGGCGGATGCGGGTTGGATGATATCGTGGACGTGACGACTTTTCACACCGATCCAGAACGCCAGTTCGCTACGGTCCTGGCGCTTAAGGACGAGATGTTTCCGCAAGCGCCTTATCCGAATTGGACCGCAGTCGGGGTGAACTGGCTGGCCGGGTTCGACTTCGAGATCAAAGTGATTGCCCGGGTTCCGGGCTGAAAAAACCTGCACCGCCAGCCTTGACGCCTGGCGGTTGCAGGTCGGGGGCAGGTGCTACTGCGGCCTGCCAGTCCCCAGTTTCGCCAATTGTTCACGCGCATATCCCGCACTTGAATGGTTGGGCGCCAGCTCCAGGAAGCTGGTGTAGGCTTTCCGGCCCCGCTCAAGATCGCCTTGCCGCTGGAGCGCATCGCCCAGGTTCAGGTATGCGATGGCGCGCGAAGCATCGATTTTGGTCGTGTTCTCGAACCAGCGCGCCGCTTCCGCATATTTGCCCTGCTTGTAGTACACGAAGCCAAGGTTATTGGCGGCCAGGCCGAAGTCCGGGCGGTACTTCAAGGCTTCGGTGAAGGCAGCTTCCGCCTGCGCGTACTGCTTTTCCTTATACAACTGCAGGCCACGGTCATTGGCGCGTTGTGCCAGCTGCCGGCTGGAAGCATCCACCGGCTTCGGTGCGGCCAGCTTCTGCTCCTCGCCTTGCAGGTTTTTCACGACGACGCTGTTGCCATCGGCTTGCTGGCGCCGTCCGGTATCCAGTTTGCTATTAAGGGCGATGGCTTCCGGCGAAAGCTGGGCGCTTCCCTCGCTCAGGAACTCGGCCTCGGCAGGCAACTGGAATACGAACTCGCCGCCCTCCGAACCCGGCAGGCTGCCGAAAGCCGGTGTCTGCTGCGACACGCTGGCCACGGCCGGCGCCACGTAGGCGGCCAGCTCGGTGGCGGTTATCATGCCGTCGCTATTCAAGTCGGCCTTGCCGCCCAGTGCCTGCAGCAGCGTCCAGGTGAAGACCGAATGCCCATTCGGGCCGCCATCCGCCACCATCTGGTCGGCGCCGCCCGCAGTCAGCATCTGGCGGCCAATGCGACGCGCATTGTCGCGCAAGAAGGCGGACGTGCCGCCGGCGCGGGTCAGACCAAGGCCGCTGTAGCAGGCGTCCATCACGAACAGCAGGTGCTTGGAGTTCACGCTCTCGGCGACGTTTTGCAGCTCCGACATGGGGATCGCATCCACGCTGACCTGGTCCGGATCGGAATCCACCGGCACGATGTAGCCCAGGCTACGGCCAGAACTCAGTTGGCGCGTCGCGCCATGGCCGGCGAAGAAGACAAAGATCCTGTCGTCCTTTTTTAGCTTGGCGTTCGCCAGCTTGTCGTGGAAGAGGGCGAGGATGTTGTTGCGGGTTGCCTCGCCATTGGTCAGGGTGAAGACGCGGCTGTTGTCGAAACCAAAGCGGTTGACCAGCGTGTCGCGGACCGCCTTCGCATCTTGCACGGCGTAGTGCAGCTTGGGCCACTTCTGGTAATCGTTGATGCCGATGACCACCGCATAGCTGTCGGCATAGCCCGTGCTGACGGCGACTTTGTCGGGCGCCGGCTTGCCTGCCTTGGTGATGGTGAATTCGCTGCCGTCCCAGGTGGCAAAGCTGTAGCCCTCGGCGACCAGCTTGTCCAGCACCAGCGGCAAGGTTTTAACGGTACGCTCGTGGATGTCGTGGAACAGGATGATGCCGCGCTTTTCCTTTTCCACCAGGTCCAGCACGCGGCTGGCGATGGACGTGGGCACAGGATCGGCCCAGTCGAGCGAATCGATATTCCACATCACCGAACGCAGGCCCAGCTTGTTCAGCACCGCCATCCCTTCGGCATTGCGCGCGCCGTAAGGGAAGCGGAATAACGACGAACGGCGCGTATCAACCGCCTTCAGCAGCTGATCCGCTTGGGCGATCTCGCCATACAGCTGGTCGCCTTTTTCCTTGGACAGCAAGGCGTGGCTGTAGCTGTGGTTGGCCAGCACATGCCCGCCTTCCAACAGGCGGCGGCTTGCCGCAGCATTCTTACCCAGCGCCTCCTTGCCTTTGGCATCGACCTGGCCCAGGTTCTTCCCGACCTGGAAGAAGACCGCCGGCACGCCGTATTGCTTGAGGATGGCCGCTACTTCGTCGGTGTAGGTGGCGTGCGGACCATCGTCGAAGGTGAGCAGCACGGTTTTCGGTGGCAGGGAGCGGCCGAAATCCTCCGGCGCTGCATCGTCGCTGCCATGCTTGACGGGATACGGCACGATGACGCCGTAATCCTTCATGATCTGATCGCGGCTGAACAGCTTTTTCAAATGCTCGACATACGCGTCCCATCGTTCGCGCTTCGGCACGATGGCACGCTGGTCGAAGCGGGCAAAGATGCCCTGCAGCTCCTTGTCATACTGGCGCTCGATATCCTCCAGCGCCGCCAGGTCTTCGCTCACGCGCTTGTGCAGCTTGATGCCTGGCAGCGTCTGGTTCGCAGCGGCCAGGCGCTGCATCTCGACCAGCACTTCGCGGAAGGCGAGGCGATCGGCGTCGTATAGGCCGGAATCGGACTCGATGTAGGTGAGTAGGGCGTCGTAGGCCGCGTCGCGCTGGGATGCAGGCGCTTCCTGCAGCTTCGCCAGCAATTGCCGCACCTTGCCGAAGCGCTCGACGTTTTCGTGGAAGAGGACCTGGCCCACCTGGGCTGCGGCTTTGCGGTCAGGCTCCGACATGGATTTTTCGTCGGCCAGCAGGACGATGATCTTGCGGTAGCTGGCCAGGATGCTTTGCAGCTCGGCCTGGATTGGCACATGCGGATTTGCGGTCTCGGCCGCGACTGCCGCCACTGCTGTTGGTGGCGTGCCGCGTGTTTTATAGTAGGCGGCGCCTGCCGCAGCAGCTGCGACGATGGCCGCGCCAATCATTAGGGGTTTGGAGAACTTCAAAGACGTGCTGCCTAGTAGACAAAGAACGGCAGCATATCATCTTGCCCTGATGAAAAGTGCGCGGATTCTCACGTTTGTGACCTTTGGCAGGGCAGGCAGAAAAACGTGGAATCGGAATTCAGGGGCTTCCACGCGTCTCTTTTTGTATGAGGTGGCGAACCTGAGCTACGGATGAAATGCAGTGGCGCGTTCCATAAATACGCTTGTAGAAAACGATCCCACATCCTCGGCATTTAGTAGCCTTATCGCGCGGCGCATCCAATGCCGGGGCTGGATCTTGAAAGTCGATTTTCCGATAAAGGGCCAGACCTGAACCATTCCGACAGGCGGTTTACGCCCCATAGCGGACGACCGCGTTCGAATTTAGTTAATCGTAAATTTATAACTCTTTTTTTGCCAAGCCATTACTGCCTCCGGTGAAAATACGCAGGCAGAAAGAGCGTTAATGGCTGACTCATCTAATAACGCCCATCCTGAGGACCGGGATACCTCGGCATTAACAGCCCGCCCGTTAATGTTCACTTGATAACTTAGAACTGTAGTGCCCTCCAACTCCCACATTCGTGCATCTTTCGGATATGTTGTTTGATCACATGTTGTTGGACTGAGCGTTGTTAAGGAAGGCTGGCTCGGCCGGTAGCGATTTTTTCCTTCATAAAAACGATCAACCGCGTCATTTATTTTTTTGCGAGTATCCGGATGAGCTGCGTCATGTGCTGCAGCACTTGTACTGATCGCTATCAAGAATGTTCCAAATAGTTTTCGTGACGTCTGTTTTAAATGGTATTCCACTGTCATCTTCTCCGAAATTTTTGCCAGATTCTACGTCCGGTTT
>NZ_WWCJ01000002.1 GCF_009857475.1 Pseudoduganella guangdongensis
CCCGGCCCGCGCCGGATCGGCGACGGCGCGCGCGGTGGCAGCGGCCAAAGGCACGGACACGACGGCCGCGCCCAAGCGCCCGGCCGCACCGGCCAAGGCCGCGCCGTCCGGCGACGACTGGGAGGAATTCTAGGCCGCCGGCCGCAAGATTGCCAAAAAAATAATTCCGTGCGAGGATGGGCTTTTCCCCATCCTCGCCCTCCATGAAACTCGCCCTCCCCCTGCTGCTGGCAGCCCTGGCCGCCAGCAGCGGCGCCAGCGCCGCCTGCACCAGCGCCCTGCCCCTGAAGGGCTCGCTCACCATTGCCACCTGTTCCCCAAGCAAGGATGGCTGCGTGCCGGCCGAACAGGCCTTGCACGCCTATATGGAGGCGATGCCGGATGCAGGCGACGAGGTGCTGCGCATCGGCATGCACGGCAGCCCCTGGCACTTGTACGGCCCGGACTACCGCATCCTCAGCATCGAGCAGCTGGCCGGCATGGTGCGGGCCCAGGGCGGCAAGATCCGGCGCGTGGTGCTGAACGCCTCGTGGAGCGGGGTGGCGCCGGAGCGGCAGCGCAAGCCGCTGGCGCAGCAGCTGTCGCAAGCGCTGAACGGCATGCCGGTCGAGGGCCGGGACGGCTTCCTCTGGTTCGACAGCCAGGGCGGCAGCCACACCACGCGGCAAGCCCTCTCCTTGTTCAGCGGCGGGCCTTACGCCGTGCAGCAGGGCAGCCCGGTCATGGCCGCCCTGGTGGCCGGCTGGCCCGCCATGCTGGAGGCCCACTTCACGCAACAAAAGGATGGCGACGCCCTGCTGCGCGCCGGCGCCGGCCATGAAATCTTCCACCTGTGCCCGGAACGGGCCCTGGCCACTTTTGAGGCGGCAGCGGCGCTGGCGCAGCCGATCGCCGCGTATAATGCGGCCATCCTGCGCCTGGAGCGCAATGCCCGGGGCGACACGCAGGCGGCGCGCGCCTTGCTGCAACAAGCGGCAGCCACGGGCGACCAGCCGTCGGCAAGCTTACTGGCCAGCCTGGGCCGCCAATAACACTCTGGAGGGGAAACTATGAACTTCATGCATCTGGCCTGCTTTGCCACGGGTATCGCCGCCAGCATCGCCAGCTACGCTGCCGAACCGGTGCAGACGCGCGACATACCGCTCGAGAATTTCATGGGCGCCGGCCGCCTGCCGCTGCCAATCGACCTGAAGGTGCCGGTGCCGGTGGAGTACCTGCCGGCCAAGATCAAGAAGATGGGCTACCAGTACTGGATGCGCCCGGCCGACGCGGTCAACGCCAGCGCCACCAACCTGCCCTCCAGGCATGGCTACCTCTACGGCTCGACCGCCACCGATGTCACCTATGAGGCGCGCACCAAATTGTTCTATGGGATCGACGACCCGGGCTCGCTCAACAAGCTGAAAAGCGCCGCCACCAATATCAAGGTGACGCCGTTCAAGGAGGGCAAGCACCCGGCGGTGCTGGTGTCGATGATCAGCAATACCACCGGCCAGCCGGCCTACTTCATGTACATGGCGACCGGCGTCAAGAACCAGGTCTTCTTCCTCTCCTTCCGCGCGCCGGACGGCCGGCCGGATATCGGCGATGCGGTGTGGGCCAAGCTGGCCGCCAACCTCAAATAATTAAGATTGCGCGGAAGTCGTTGACGTTGGTGCGGGTGGGGCCGGTCACCACCAGGTCGCCCAGCGCCGCGAAAAAGCTGTAGCCGTCGTTGTTATCGAGCAGGGCGCGGGCATCGACACCCTGGGCGGCGGCGCGCTGCAGCGTATCCGGCGCCAGCACGGCGCCGGCATTGTCCTCGGTGCCGTCGATGCCGTCCGTATCGCAGGCGATCGCGTGCACGCCCGGCGCGCCTTGCAGGGCCACCGCCAGCGCCAGCAAATATTCCGCATTACGCCCGCCACGCCCGCTGCCGCGCAGCGTGACGCTGGTCTCGCCACCGGACAGGATGACGCAGGGCGGCCGCAACGGGCTGCCATGCTCGATCACGCCCTGCACCAGGGCCGCATGCGCCTGCGCCACCGTGCGCGCCTCCCCTTCCAGCCGGTCGCTCAGCACCAGCGGGCGCAGGCCTTCCGCGCGCGCCGCATCGGCCGCCGCCTGCAAGGCTTGGCGCGCGCTGGCAATCACCGCCACACTATTGCGCTCCAGGCGCGGGTCGCCGGGCTTGGGCGTTTCCAGTTCCGGGTCTTCCAGCACGGCGCGCACCGCGGGCGGGATGGCGATGCCGTATTGCTCAAGAATGCGCAGCGCGTCCTGCGCGGTGGAGGCGTCCGGCAAGGTGGGTCCGCTTGCCACCACGGCCGGGTCGTCGCCCGGCACGTCGGACAGTACCAGCGTGACCACGCGCGCAGCGCCGCAGGCCAGCGCCAGCCGGCCGCCCTTGATGGCCGACAGGTGCTTGCGCACGGTGTTGATGGCGGCGATCGGCGCCCCGCTGCGTAGCAAGGCCTGGTTGATCGAGCGCTTCTGTTCCAGGCTGATGGCGCCGGCCGGCAGCGCCATCAGCGCCGAGCCGCCGCCCGACATCAGGCACAGCACCATATCGTCCGGCCCCAGGCCGCGCACGGCCGCCAGCATGCGCCGCGCCGCCGCCGCGCTGGCCTCGTCCGGCACGGGGTGGCCGGCTTCGATCACCTGCACCTGTTTCGTCGGCGCGCCATGGCCGTAGCGCGTCACCACCACGCCGCTGAGCGGGCCCTGCCAGCGCCGCTCCACGCCCTGCGCCATGCGCGCGGCCGCCTTGCCGGCGCCGATCACAACGGTGCGGCCCTTGGGCGGCGGCGGCAGGTGGGCGCCGATGGTGTCCAGCGGATCGGCCGCGCGCAGGGCGGCGTTGAACAACTCCGCCAGCAGGGCGCGCCCGGTCTTCACAGCACCTCTCCTTGGCGGCCGACGCAGGCCAGCACCAGCGCCCCGCCCGCCGCCAGGCTGGCCGCCAGCAGCAGCATGCCGTTGGCCGTGCTCTGGGTGGCGTCCTTGATGGCGCCCACCAGGTAGGGGCTGACGAAGCCGGCCAGGTTGCCCAGGGAATTGATCATGGCGATGCCGGCCGCCGCCGCCGCGCCGCCCAGCATGGCGGTCGGGATGCTCCAGAACACCGGGAAAGTGCTGAGGATGCCGGCCGTGGCCACGCTCAGCGCCGCCAGCGCCAGCTGCGGGTGGTGCGCGTAGTGGGTGGAGGCCACCAGTCCCGCCGCGCCGATAAAGGCCGGCAGGGCCGCGTGCCAGCGCCGCTCGCCGCTGCGGTCGGAGTGGCGCGCCACCGCGATCATGGCCAGCGCCGCCACGCCATAGGGAATGGCCGTCAGCAGGCCGATGTCGAGCACGTCCTGCACGCCCGCGTTGCGGATCAGCTGCGGCAGCCAGAAGCCCACGCCGTACAAGCCCATGACAAACAGGAAGTACATCAGCGCCAGGATCCATACCCGGCTGCTGCCGAACACATGGCGCAGCGACCATTGCGCGCGCGGCGCGCCGTCGCGCGCCAGTTCATGCTTGAGCAGCGCCTTTTCCTCGTCGTCGAGCCAGCGCGCGTCGTCGATGCCGTCGTCCAGCACCGCCAGCGTCAGCACGCCCAGCGCCACGGCGGGCAAGCCCTCCAGCAGGAACAGCCACTGCCAGCCGGCCAGCCCGGCCTGGCCGGCGAAATGCGACATGATCCAGCCGGACACGGGGCCACCCACCACGCCGGCCACCGCCACCCCGCTCATGAAGATGGCGACGATGCGCGCGCGCCGCTGCGCCGGGTACCAGTAGGTCAGGTACAGGATCACGCCGGGGAAGAAGCCCGCCTCCGCCACGCCCAGCAGGAAGCGCAGCGCATAGAAGCTGGCCGGGCTGCTGGCGAACATCATGCCAGCCGACAACAGGCCCCAGCTGGCCATGATGCGCGCGATCCAGCGCCGCGCGCCGACGCGCAGCAGCAGCAGGTTGGCCGGCACCTCGAACAGGAAATAGCCGATGAAGAAGATGCCGGCGCCCAGGCCGTACACAGTGTCCGACAACTGCAGGTCGGCTTGCATCTGCAGCTTGGCGAAACCGACGTTGACGCGGTCCAGGTAGGCCACCACGTAGCAGACAAAGAGGAAGGGCAGCAAACGCCAGCCGACGCGCGCGTACAGCTTTTCGGTGTTGATCATTCTATTGTTGTATTTCTAATTATCACACCCTAGAATCATTGCACATTTTTTCCCGAGGAGTCCAAGAAGTGAAGAAACGTTTTGTAGCAAGCCTGCTGCTGCCCGTGCTGGCAGCGCCGGTCCTCGCCGCCGATGTGCCGCAACCGCCCATCGCCGCCAAAACCCAGTGGATGGAAACCCGCCACGGCGAACAGGTGACCGACGATTACCGTTGGCTGCACGATAAAAAAGACCAGGCGGTCATCGACTACCTGAACGCCGAAAACGCGTACACCGCCGCCATGACCGAAAGCATCAAGCCTTTCGCGGAAACGCTGTACAAGGAATTCAAGGACCGCACCATGCCGGCCGACCTTTCGGTGCCGGCGCGCCGCGGCAATTACTACTATTACACCCGGGTCGAGGCCGGCAAGCAGTACCCGCTGAACTGCCGCCGCCAGGCTGCCGCCGACGGCAGCTACGACGCCAACGCGGCCGAAGAGATCATGCTGGACCAGAACGCCATGGCCGAAGGCTTGAAGTTCTTCCACGTCGGCATGATGCAGGCCAGCCCGGACGACAAGCTGCTGGCCTACACCACCGACAATAACGGCTTCCGCCAGTACCAGCTGCATGTGAAGGACCTGGCCAGCGGCAAGGTGCTGTCGCTCAGCATGCCGCGCGTGACGTCCCTGACCTGGGCCGCCGACAACAAGACCCTGTTCGTGGTGCAGGAAGACGCCACCACCAAGCGCGCCGACCGCCTGTTCCGCGTGACGCTGGACGGCCAGCAGGAGCAGGTCTACCACGAGGCAGTCGAGCAGTTCAACCTGGACGTGATGGGCAGCCTGGACCGCAAGCACATCTTCCTGGTCGCCAACGCGACCGACACCAGCGAAGTATTCATGCTGCCGTCCGACCAGCCGCAGGGCAAGTTCAAGTCCGTGCTGGGCCGCAGCAAAGGCCACCGCTACTTTGTCAGCCACCGCGAAGGCCTGCTCTACATCCGCACCAACAAGGCGGCCAAGAACTTCCGCCTGGTGAGCGCGCCGCTCGCCAACCCGAAGAAGTGGACCGAGGTGGTGGCGCATGACAAGACCACCCTGCTGCAAGGCGTGACCGCCTTCAAAGGCTTTCTGGCCGTGCAGGAGAAGTCGCAAGCCCTGGGCCGCACCCGCATCTACGACTTCGCCAGCAAAAAATGGCTGACCGTGAAGTTCGACGACGAGGTGTATGTCAGCATGCCGTCCACCAACCTGGAATACGGCCTGACTCAGTACCGCATCAGCTACCAGTCGCCGCTGTCGCCGCCCTCGACCATCGATGTCGACATGAAGACCGGCGCGCGCACGGTGCTGAAGAAGCAGGAAGTGGCGGGCGGTTTCGATTTCAGCCAGTACGAGACCAAGCGCCTGTGGGCCACTGCGCGCGACGGCGTGAAAGTGCCGCTGTGGGTGGCCTATAAGAAGGGCGTGAAGCTGGATGGCTCGGCGCCGCTGCTGCTGTACTCCTACGGTTCCTACGGCATCCCGCAGGAAGCCAACTTCTCCCTGATCCGCCTGAGCATGCTGGAGCGCGGCGTGGTATACGCGGCGGCGCATATCCGCGGCGGCAACGACCTGGGCGAGCAGTGGCATGACGACGGCATGCTGATGAAGAAGAAGAACAGCTTCAACGACTTCATCGACAGCGCCGAATACCTGGTCAAGGAAAAATGGACCAGCCGCGACCGCCTGGCGATCCAGGGCGGCAGCGCCGGCGGCCTGCTGATGGGCGCGGTGGTGAATATGCGTCCCGACCTGTTCAAGGCGGTGCATGCGGCGGTGCCCTTCGTGGACGTGATGAACACCATGCTGGATGCCAGCCTGCCGCTGACCACCGGCGAATACCTGGAATGGGGCAATCCGAACGAGAAGGCGGCCTACGACTACATGCGCAGCTATTCCCCGTATGACAACATCTTGATGAAAGATTATCCGGCCATGCTGGTGACCACCGGCCTGAACGACAGCCAGGTCATGTATTGGGAACCTGCCAAGTACGTGGCCAAGCTGCGCCGCCACAAGACCGACAGCAACCCGCTGCTGCTGAAGACCAATATGGGCGCCGGCCACGGCGGCGCGTCCGGCCGCTATAACGCCTTGCAGGAGAAAGCGTTCGAGTACGCCTGGATCATGTCGCAGATCGGGGTTTCCAAATAATTTTGCAGATTTTTTGGAAAACCCCTTGCGCGGGTTTTTGAATCCATCCTATAATGCGGCCTCTTCTGAACGTTGTGACAAACGTTCGATAGCGAAGGCGGGGGCGTTTAGCTCAGTTGGTAGAGCGGATCCCTTACAAGGATTAGGTCGGGAGTTCGACCCTCTCAACGCCCACCAGATGCTAGAAGAATTGGAGTGGTAGTTCAGTTGGTTAGAATACCGGCCTGTCACGCCGGGGGTCGCGGGTTCGAGCCCCGTCCACTCCGCCAATATTCAGAGAAAAGCCCCGAAGAAATTCGGGGCTTTTTTCATTTCATGCTTGCCAAGAAGAAAATCTGCTTTATAATGCGGCCTCTTCTGATCGTAAGATGAAGAACTGGAGCGGTAGTTCAGTTGGTTAGAATACCGGCCTGTCACGCCGGGGGTCGCGGGTTCGAGCCCCGTCCGCTCCGCCAGTATATAGAGAAAAGCCCCGAATTTTTTCGGGGCTTTTTTCGTTTTGGAACCCGGTAAACCAGGGTCTGACCCAAGGGTCAGACCCTGTCAGGTCACATGCCTGGGGTTCGGTTGTATGCCTGGGGTCTGACCCTTGGGTCAGACCCCGCCTTACCGGGTTTAGGCAGCGATAGCCGCCGGCTCGTCATCCGCGCTGGAGCGGATCAGGTAATCAAAGGAACCCAGCGCCGCCTTGGCGCCCTCGCCGACCGCGATCACGATCTGCTTATACGGCACGGTGGTCACATCGCCCGCCGCGAAGACACCGGTCATCGACGTCTGGCCCTTGTTATCCACCTCGATCTCGCCGTGCTTGGACAGGTCGATCGACCCCTTCAGCCACTCGGTATTCGGCACCAGCCCGATCTGCACGAACACACCCTCCAGGTCCACGCGGTGCGACTGGCCGGTTTCACGGTCGGTATAGCTCAGGCCATTGACCTTCTTGCCATCGCCATGGATCTCGGACGTCTGCGCCGACTTGATCACCTTCACATTGCGCAGGGTGGCCAGCTTACGCTGCAGCACCGCGTCCGCGCGCAGTTCCGCGCCGAACTCGATCAGGGTCACATGCTCCACGATGCCGGCCAGGTCGATCGCCGCTTCCACGCCCGAGTTGCCGCCGCCGATCACCGCCACGCGCTTGCCCTTGAACAGCGGGCCATCGCAGTGCGGGCAGTACGCCACGCCATGGTTGCGGTACTCCTTCTCGCCCGGCACATTAATCTCGCGCCAGCGTGCGCCGGTGGAAATAATCACCGACTTCGCCTTCAGCACCGCGCCGCTCTCGGTATGCACTTCCTTGATCTTGCCCGGCACGATCTTCGACGCGCGCTGGGTGTTCATGATGTCCACGTCGTATTCCTTGACGTGCTGCTCCAGCGCCACCGCGAACTTCTGGCCGTCGGTCTCCTTCACCGAAATGAAGTTCTCGATCGACAGCGTATCCAGCACCTGGCCGCCGAAACGGTCGGCGATCACGCCGGTGCGGATGCCTTTGCGCGCGGTGTAGATGGCCGCCGCAGCGCCGGCAGGGCCGCCGCCGACGATCAGCACGTCGAACACGTCTTTCTTGCTCAATTCAGCCGCAGCGCGCGCCGAGGCGCCGGTATCCAGTTTGGCGAGGATTTCCTCGACATTGGTGCGGCCCTGGCCGAAATGCTGGCCGTTCAGGTACATCATCGGCACCGCCATTACCTGGCGCTCCTCGACTTCTTTCGGGAACACGCCGCCGTCCACCGCCACCACCTTGATGCGCGGGTTAATCACGGACATGGCGTTCAGCGCCTGCACCACTTCCGGGCAGTTATGGCAGCTCAGCGAGATGAAGGTCTCGAAGACGTAATCGCCGTCCAGGTTGCGGATTTGCTCGATGACTTTTTCATCCAGCTTGATCGGATGGCCGCCCACTTGCAGCAGCGCCAGCACCAGCGAAGTGAATTCATGGCCGAGGGGGATGCCGGCAAAGCTGACGCCGATATCGGTGCCTTTGCGGGTGATGTCGAAGGAAGGCTTGCGGGCGCGCTCATCGCTGCCTGCCACCACGGTGATCTTGCCGTGGCCAGCGGAGACGACGTCTTGCAGCAGGGCCGACATTTCCTGCGATTTGGCGGAGGCGTCGGTATGCGCCACGATCTCGATCGGGTGCGTTACACGCTCCAGGTAAGAGGAGAGTTGGGCTTTCAGGTCTGCGTCCAGCATGGCTATTCCTTTCTGATTAGTCGCTTGCGGAGGGTACCGCTTCAACGCCTCAAGGCGGCCCCGTAGGGCCGCCGGTTGCCTTCAGCAGGGCTGAATGCGGACTAGCTTAGATCTTGCCGACCAGGTCCAGCGATGGCTTCAGGGTTGCTGCGCCTTCGGTCCACTTGGCTGGGCACACTTCGCCTGGGTGGGAAGCCACGTACTGGGCTGCCTTCACTTTGCGCAGCAGTTCAGCAGCGTCGCGGCCGATACCGTTGTCGTGCACTTCCATCACTTTGATGAAGCCTTCCGGATTGATGACGAAGGTGCCGCGCAGTGCCAGGCCTTCTTCTTCGATCATCACTTCGAAGTTACGCGACAGGGTGCCGGTTGGGTCGCCGATCAGGGCGTACTGCACTTTCTTGATCGCGTCGGAGGTGTCGTGCCATGCCTTGTGCGCGAAGTGGGTGTCGGTCGAGATGCCGTACACGTCCACGCCCAGCTTGGCGAATTCTGCGTGGTGGTCGGCCAGGTCTTCCAGTTCGGTTGGGCAGACGAAGGTGAAGTCGGCTGGGTAGAACACGAATACGGACCACTTGCCTTTCAGGGATTCTTCGGTCAGGTCAACGAACTTGCCGTTGTGGTATGCGGTGGCCTTGAATGGTTTTACTTGGGTGTTAATCAGGGACATTGTGGTTTCCTCGTGGGTTTGTGAATCAATGAGACGCCAGTTTAAGGCCTTCCCTCAGATTTGGAAATTTGATTGTTCAAATAGACTCAATAGGTTTTGTCTATCAGAACCGCATGACGCGACCATTATTATCCCCTTTTGGCGCGCCAGCGGTTGTCTCCTCGACAGACTTGCCATAAAGTAATCAACATGAACGAAACTGAACTGATTATCCAGCGCAGCGCGGCGCTGTGGCAGGACCGCGCGCGCAAGTACCAAGTGCTGCTTGATGGGAAATTTGTGGCTGATATCGGGCACGGCCAGGAAGTGCGCATTGCGCTCCAGCCGGGCCGGCATAGCGTGCAAATGAAAATCGACTGGTGCACCTCTCCCGCGCTGCAGTTCGATTGCGCCGCCGGCCAGGCTGCGGCCTTCATGTGCGGTCCGAATGCCAAGCCTTTCACGGCCCTGCTCTATATCACGCTCTGGAAAGGCCAATATCTCTGGCTGCGTCCCGCTCAACCGGGCGCACGCAGCATAGCAGCGGCTTGAGCCGCGAGGCCATCGACCTCGGCAGGGTCGTAATCGGTGTGCATTTTCTTGCGCACGCCGTGCTCGTTGAGCAGTAAATGGTGGTCGGGGGTGACGCCCTGCCGGGCCAGGCATTCGCGGGCGCAGGCCAGCGGGCAGCCGTCGATGGCGAGGATGGTGCGGCCCGATTGGGCCAGCTTGACCAGCGGGGCGACGCCGCCGCCGACGCCGGCGATGCAGGACATTTCGGCGCTGCCGTCGCGGTCCAGCTTGAGCGCAACGGCATTGGCCAGTTGCGCGGCACTGCTGCAGCCGGAGCAGGAATACACCAGCGGCAGCGTCTTGTCAGCCATGGCGGGCGCCGGGCGGCAGCGGGAATTTAGGCAGCAGGCGGCGCCAGTCGAAGGCGCTGGCGTCCAGCGCGTCCAGGGTGTTCTTGAACAGCAGGCCCAGTTCCGTGTCGCCTTCCAGGATCAGGCGGCGGCAGAAGAACAGCGTATCCG
This sequence comes from Pseudoduganella guangdongensis, assembly GCF_009857475.1. Classification (GTDB taxonomy): domain Bacteria; phylum Pseudomonadota; class Gammaproteobacteria; order Burkholderiales; family Burkholderiaceae_D; genus Rugamonas; species Rugamonas guangdongensis. The sequence goes on from NZ_WWCJ01000002.1 coordinate 10,205, forward strand.
GGTCCTCTTCGCGGCGCGCCATCAGCACCAGGTCGTGCGCGCAGGCGCCGATGGTGAGGTCGGGCGCGTCGCCATGGCGCGCCATCTCGAAGGCATTGCCCTGCCAGCTGAAATCAATCGCCAGGCCCGCGTCCTCCACCCGTAAACGCAGGCGGCGCGCGAACAAGGCTTGCTTCACGTCCTGCGGCAATTGCGGCGCCAGCAGGCGGTTCAGGCCATGCACGAACAGCCAGGCCGGCGGTTGCGGCGGCAGGCGGCCGAGCAGGCGGCCGATGGCGGGCGGGATGCGCAATGCGGCGGCGTTCATATCGCTTCCTCCAGCGCAGCGCTGCGCTCCATGCCGGGCTGGCCGCTCCAGAATCCATCGCAGCTGCCGCCGGGCGCCATCGGCTCCAGCACATGCGCCGCATGGGCCGGCTGCCATTCGCCGCGCCGCACCTTGTCGAAGGCGGCCACCACTTCCAGCGTGTCGCGCGCCTGCGGCGAAATGCGCAGCACGTTGATGCCCATGTCCGCCATGTCCGGCATGGCCAGCACCAGGTTGCAGCACAGCGCGGATTGGGTCTGGATGCCGTTCAGCACCAGGAAGGCTTTCTGTTCGCGGGTATCCATCACCAGGCCGTCGGGATAGTCGATGCAGCTGAACTGGCAATCGTCCTTCGGCAGGTTGCGGTTGCGCGCGGTCATGCAGCGCGCGGAGAAGGCCAGCGGCATGCGGCCCCAGGCAAAGACTTCGCTCTCCATGCCGGCCGGCTGCGTAGCGAGCAGGGTGGCGATGGCGCTGCGGTCCATTTCCAGCGGCGCCACCCAGCGCCGCGCACCCTGGCGCGCCAGCACGGCCAGGGTCGGCTCGCTGTAGATGTTCAGGTGCGGGCCGGCGATGAAGCCGGCGCCTTCCAGGTTGCGCACCGCGCCGAAGTCGTTGGCCTCCACCAGGAACTCGCGCGCCTCGCACAGCTTGCGCATGGTGGTCAGCTCCGCGCCGGACTCGATCAGGGCCTGCGTCGACAGCACCACTTCCTTGCCGGCGTCGCGCAGCATGGCGGCGATATCGAACCAGTCCGGCAGGCGCAGTTCATGGCGGCGCGAGCAGACCACTTCGCCCAGGTAGACGATATCGACCGGGCTTTCCGCAACCTGCTGGTAAAACTCGAACATGGTCAGGCGCGGCCAGTAGTACAGCACCGGCCCGAGGGCTAATTTCAACATACTCATTTCCATTTGCGGTGATAGGCGCCCAGGGTGTGCTGCTGGCCTTCCGCCACGCGGTCCAGCGCGGCGCTCCAGCTTGGGTGGATGGCGAAACGGCGCTTGCCGTCGCCGCAGGCGTCGATCGCGGCGCGCCAGGCTTGCGTCACCTGCGCCACATAGGCCGGGCTGCGCTGGCGGCCTTCGATCTTGATCGCTTTCACGCCCATCTGCACCAGCTGCGGCAGCAGTTCCATGGTGTTCAGGCTGGCCGGTTCTTCAATCGCGTAATAGGTTTCGCCTTCCACTTCAAAGCGGCCCTTGCACAGCGTCGGATAGCTGGCGTTTTCGTTCGGCTGGTAGCGGTCGATCAGCACGCCGTTCAGGCGCGACTCCAGGCCTTTCGGCGTTTCCTGCCAGCGCACGGCCTTGGCCGGCGAGCACACGCCCGCCGTGTTCGGCGACTCGCCGGTGGCATAGGACGACAGCGCACAGCGGCCCTCCACCATGACGCACAGGCTGCCGAAGCCGAAGACTTCGATCTCGGTCTTCACATGGCGCAGCAGGTGTTCGACCTGCTGCATGGACAGCACGCGCGGCAGCACGGCGCGCGAAATGCCGAACTGCTCGTGGTAGAAGTTGATCGCTTCGTAATTGGTGGCCGAGCCTTGCACGGACAGGTGCAGGCGCAGGCCGGGATGGGTGTTGCGGGCGTACTCCATCAGGCCGGGATCGGCCAGGATGATGGCGTCGATGCCGGCATCGGCGGCGCGGTCGACCGCGCCGCGCCACAGCTTCCAGTTGGCGGCCTGTGGGTAGGTGTTCAGCGCCAGCAGCACCTTGCGGCCGCGCGCGTGGGCGTAGCGGATGCCTTCTGCGATCGCGGCCTCGTCGAAATTGAGGCCGGCGAAATTGCGCGCATTGGTGGCGTCGCGGAAGCCGAGGTAGACGCTGTCGGCGCCGTTATCGACGGCGGCTTTCAGGGCCGGCAGGCTGCCGGCAGGGCAAACGAGTTCGATCATGCCTTGGCTCCCTGCAGGCGGCGCACGCCTTGTACAAAGCGCGTCAGCGTGTCGGACTGGCTGCCCGGCGGGAGCATCACTTCCACCAGCTGGAAGCGGCCGCGCCGCTGCATGGCGCTTTCAAGCGCCGCCACCAGTTCGCCGCGCGTGCTGACGCGGTAGCCGTCGCCGCCCAGGGCCGGCGCCATATCGGCAAAGTGCCAGTCGCTCAAATCGCAGAAGCCCGATTGCGGCTGGAAGGCGCGCAGCATCTCCCAGCTGCAGTTGTTAAAGATGATCACGATCGGGTCCAGGCCGTAGCGCTGGCAGTTGCCCAGCTCCCAGCCGGTCATCTGGAAGGCGCCGTCGCCCACCAGCACCAGCGGACGTTCGCCGCCGGCTGCCTGCAAACCGAAGGCGGCCGGCACGCCGTAGCCCATGGTGGCGTAGTAGCCGGGCGCCAGCAGGTCGGTGTTCTCGATATCCAGCGCGGTGAACAGGCAGTCGCCGATGTCGGAAGCAATCGGCATGCGGCCGTGCTTACGCATCAGGTCATTCACGGCGCGCGCCACATCGGTCGGCACCAGGGCCGCCTCGTCGGCCGGCAGGTCGCACGGGTAGACGGTGCGCTCGCCCGGCTGGACCGGGCCGGTGCGCAGCAGCTTGGCGTTGGCCAGCAGGCCGTCCACCAGCGCTTCCAGCGGAATATCGTGATAGGTGTGGTAGCCGAGCGTGACGTCGCCATCCAGCGCCAGCATGCACTTGCGCAGGTCGATGCGTTCGCGCTGCACGCCGAAATTGGTGTCGGACAGGATCACGCCCAGCATCAGCAGGGCGTCCGAGCCTTCCACCGCATCGGTCACTTCCTCCGCGCCGGCCACGCCCAGGTAGGTACCCAGCAGCGGCGCCTCCGGCTCGCTGGCCAGCAGGCCGCGGCCCATGAAGCAGGTCACCACCGGCACCTGCAGTTTGGCGGCCAGCTGCGCCACTTTGCTCTCCAGGCCGAAGCGGCGGATTTCGATATCCACCATCAGCACCGGGCGCGCAGCGCGCTCCAGGCGGCCCAGCACTTCATCCACGCAGGCGGCCAGCGCGTCGGGATCGTGGCCTGGCGCCGGTAGCGCCACCACCGGCGCGCAAGGCGCATGCACCATATCGCGCGGCAGTTCAATATAGACCGGGCGCGAATGCGTGATCGCGCTGCGCAGTACGCGCGCGATATCGGCCGGCGCGCGCTGCGGGTCGTCCAGCACGCACTGGTCGCAGGTGATTTCGCGGAAGATCGCCATTTGCGAATCCAGGTGCTTGACTTGGTGGTGCAACAGGAAGCCGTTGCGCCGCTCGTTGGTGCCTGGTGCGCCCGAGATGACTACCATCGGCACCTTCTCCGCATAAGCGCCCGCGGCGGCGTTGACCATATTCAGCGCCCCCGCACCGTAGGTCACCGCCGCCACGCCTATGCGCCCGTGATAGCGTGCCGCCCCATCGGCCGCGAAGCCCACGCCCGGCTCATGGCTCAGCGTGTAGAGGGGCAGAACGCCAGATTTCTCGATTTGCTCGAAGAAGGCCAGCACAAAGTCTCCGGGGATACCAAAGACTTCACGCGCCCCATGGTCATGGAGCGCGTGCAAAAGTGAGTTTGCGAGATTCATAGCGCGCATCATGCGCGCGCGCCCCCGAAAAATCCTTGAGCCAGGTCAAGTTTTCTAAATTGACCATTGGCTGACCCTTGAGGGGCTTATGCTGCCTTGACCAGCGCCGCCAGCATGACTTCCAGCGATTTGTCGTGGCGTTTGATCGGCGGGATCGCCCGTTCGATGCCAAGCAGCTGGTAGACCGCCATCTGCGCCGCGCGCACCGAGTATTCAACGGTGAAGACGACGTCGTCCGGCACTTCGACAAACTGGCTCACCAGCGCCAGGTTGCGCGAGCCGGGTGGCACCGGCAGCGGGCGGTCGCTGTGCAGGCGGGGCATGAACATGCTGGTGATGTAAGGCATGCGGCAGGGGATGCAGTTGGCCTGCGCAAAGACGTCCATCTCGAAATTGAGGTGGCCGGCCAGTTCGCGCAGGATCTCGGCCCCGCTGCATTCGGCCATCGGCTTGGCGACGAAGTTGCCCACGCGGTCCGGATGCAGGGCGTAGCCCCAGAACACGCGCACCCCTTCCGGCTGGTTGTCGAAGTGCGGCTGGTGCGCCAGCACCACCGACATCAGCCAGTTGGAGTCTTTGAACGTGACCAGGCCGCCGGTGCCGGCAACGTTGCCGCTGAAGGCTTGCATCTGGTCGAAGAACTCGGTGTCGTGCAGGGTGACGGTGAACGATTCCCACCACGACTGCGCGATGTTGCGGTTGAAGGCGGCAGGATTGCCCAGTTGCGGGCGGCCTTGCGCCAGGCGCTCCCACAGCTGCCAGCCGCCGCTCTGGTGGCGGTCCAGCTTGGGCGGGGCGGATTGCATGCTGCCGAAGCTGGAGGCGTCGGTCATGGAGCCGTTCTGGAAGAACACCAGGTCCTGCGGCGCCACCGGCAGCAGCTCGCGCGTGCCGTTGCGATCGAGCTCGATTGCCTCCACCAGCAGCGCGTCGCCGGCGTGCCCGGCCAGTTTGATATCGCTGACGGTGCAGCCGTTTTCAATGCGCACGCCCTGCTCCAGCAGCCAGGCTTGCAGCGGCTTGACCAGGGAGTCGTACTGGTTGAATACCGTGCGCTTGACGCCGGCTAGCGTCTCGATGCGCGCAAACTCTTTCATGAAGCGGTGCAGGTAGCGTTTGAACTCCACCGCGCTGTGCCAGGGCTGGAAGGCGAAGGTGGTGGCCCACATATACCAGAACGGGGTGTCGAAAAATTCCGGCGACAGGTGGTCGGTGATGGGGCTGTTGCCCAGGGCCGCTTCGTCGGCCTCGTGCAGCTTGAGCAGTTCCATGCGGTCGCGCAGGCTGAAGCCCATCGACTTCACGTCCACCTTGTGGCGGTTGCGGTCGACCAGGCGCGCCTGGGAATGCGATTTGTGCAGCTCGTTGAAGGCCAGCGTTTCGTCCAGCACCGACTGGCCCGGGTGGCGCAGCGACGGAATGGACTGGAACAGGTCCCAGGTGCATTCGTAGTTGTCGGTGGTGAGCATGCGGCCGCCGCGCAGGCGATAGCCGTCCTGCGCGTTGCCGGCGCCATCCAGGCTACCGCCGGACACGCCCAGCGCTTCGAAAATGCGGATTTGCTCGCCGCGCAACTTGCCATCGCGGATCATGAAGGCGGCTGCCGCCAGGCTGCCAATGCCGGCGCCTACCAGGTAGGCTTGTTTTTCTTGTTCCATTGTTTACTCCCTTGTTAACTCGGGAGTAACTATAGGTTTCCGCCGTGCCGCCCGGCTTTGACCTAGGTCAAGAAGCGCGCACTCAGGCCGCGGTGGCGACGCTCGATTGCTGGCGCAGCAGGGCGTCGAAGTCGGTGGCGGGCAGGGGGCGGGCGAACAGGTAGCCTTGGCCGTAGTCGCAGCCGGCGCCGGCCAGCAGGTCGCGCTGCTCGGTGGTCTCGACGCCTTCAGCGATCACGCTCAGCCCCAGTTTGTGCGCCATGACGATGATGGCGTCGGACAAGGCCATGTCGCTCGAGTCGGGCGCCAGGTTGCGGGTGAAGCTGCGGTCGATCTTGAGGTAGTCGATGTCGAACTTCTTCAGGTAGGACAGCGAGGAGTAGCCGGTGCCGAAGTCGTCCAGCGCGACCTGGATGCCGGCGTCGCGCAATTGCAGCAGCTTGTCGGTGACGTTGGCGCTGGCGTCCAGCAGCAGGCCTTCGGTGATCTCCACCACGATGCTCTCGCCCGGTACGCCGATCTGCTGCAAATGCGCCAGCCATTCGGCATAGCTGCCGCGCTCGCGCTGGAATTCGAGCGGCGACTGGTTCAGGCTGACCTGGAAGTTGGGGTGCACCTCCTGCCGCCAGCGCTTGACCCATTGCGCCGATTCGCGGAACACCCATTCGCCGATATCGACAATCAGGCCACTGGCCTCCGCCAGGGGAATGAACTCCAGCGGGCTGACCATGCCGCGCTGCGGGTGCTCCCAGCGGATCAGGGCTTCGGCCTTGTGCACTTTGCCGCTCTGCAGGTGCACGATGGGCTGGAAGTACAGCTTGAGCTGGTTGCCTTTCAGGGCGCCGCGCAAGTCGTTGGTCAGGCGCATGCGGTTCAGCGCGGCCACCTGCAATGCCGGGGTGAAGTAGCTGAAGCGGTTGCGGCCGGCCCCTTTGGCCGCGTACATGGCCTGGTCAGCGTGCTTCAGCAAGTCGTCCATATTGCCGGCGTCGTCCGGGTAGATGGTGATGCCGATCGAGGCCGAGATGAAGGCTTGCTCCTGCCCCAGCTGGAACGGCATGCGCAGGCTGTCGATGATGTGCTGGGCGATGCCTTCCACCCGGTCCACCTCGGCCAGCTCGGGCAGGATCACGGTGAATTCGTCGCCGCCCAGGCGCGATACGGTGTCGGACTGGCGCACGCAAGCGCCGATGCGGCGCGCCGCTTCCACCAGCAGCACGTCGCCCTGGTGGTGGCCCAGGGTGTCGTTGACTTCCTTGAAGTGGTCCAGGTCGATGAACAGGATGGCGATGCGGGTGCCGTCGCGGCGCGATTTCAGAATATCGTGCTGCAGCCGGTCGAGGAACATGCGGCGGTTGGGCAGCTGCGTCAGGGTGTCGAAGTTGGCCTGCTGCCAGATCAGCGCCTCGGTTTCCTTTTTCTCGGTGATGTCCTCGATCATGCACAGGTGGTGCGGCTGGCTTTCGGTTTCCACCGCGTTGATCGAGGCCTCCACCCACACGATGCGGCCGTCCGGGCGCACCAGGCGCGTCTCCATCTTGAAGCCGCTGATCTGCTGCGCCGCCAGCTGCGCCATCTTTTCCTGCTCCGGCCCCACGTCGTCCGGGTGGCAGATTTCCAGCCAGCGGCTGGCGCGCATTTCCTGCGCCGAGCGGCCGGCGATTTCCGCGTAGCGCGGATTGACGTCGCGGAACTGGCCGCTGCCCGAGTCGATCAGCGCAATGCCCATCGGCGCCGCTTCGAACATGGTGCGGAAGCGCTGTTCGCCCTTGCGGATGGTCTCTTCGGCGCGCGTGCGCTCGCGCGTCAGCAGCGAGAAGTGGATCACCGCGCCCAGCACCAGCAGGCCGGCCGCCACGCCCAGCACGCGGTAGAGCCAGGTCAGGTCGGTGCCGGGATCGGAGTTGTACAGGAAGCCGTTGAAGTTGGCGCCTTTCGGCAGCATGCCCAGCTCCGTGTAGACGTCGGCGATGTGCTGCCAGCGGTCCGGGTTCATGTAGCCGATCTCCACCAGCACCGGCTGCACCAGCGGCACCATCTGGCGCGCCTCGTACAATAGGTGCATGCGGTCGTGCTGGCGCGAGTACTTGTTGAGGATCAGGTCGACGATTTCTTCCTGGTGGCTCATGGCGTACTGCCAGCCGCGCATGCTGGCGGCGCGGAAGGCGCGCACGCGCTCGGGGTGGTTCTTGATTTCCGCTTCGCTGGTGAACAGGTTGTCGCCGTAAAAGTCGATGCCGGCCGCACGCGGGCTGTAGATGTCGTAGGGGAAGCCGAGGCGATCCAGATAATCCGGCTCGTTGCTGACGAAGATCGACATGGCGTCGACCTTGCCCTTGACCAGGTCGTCCGGGTTGAAGCTGTGCTCCACGCGCACCAGCTGGCTGGTGGAGATACCCTCCTTGCGCAGGTAGGCCATGACCTCGTCGGCCTGGGTCAGTTCGTCGGTCAGGGAGCCGATCATCACGCGCTTGCCGGAGATGCTGCGGATATCGGGCGCGGGGCCGGTCTGGCGCATGGCCAGGGCGTAGGGCGAATGCTGGAAGACCACCGCCAGCACCACCAGCGGCTTGCCGGACATGCGCGCCAGCAGCAGGCTGCTGCTGCCCACGCCGTACTGGGCGCGGCCATCGAGCACGGCGCGTTCCGGCTCGTTGCCGTCGCTGCCTTCCAGCAGCTGCACATCGAGCCCGGCGTCGCGGTAATAGCCTTTTTCCAGCGCGGCATAGTAGCCGGCGAACTGGAACTGGTGACTATGTTTCAGCTGCAGGGTGACGCGTTCCTGCGCCCGCACGGCGGGTGCCTGGAACAGCAGCAGGATTGCGCACAGGCCAGCCAGGAAAAGAGGCACGTTTTATCCGGATACAGAGTTGGCAAAGTCGACAAACCGATTGTATCCGCTTCGGCGCGGCCAGCGCGCCGAGTGTGGCTTTCCTGCTGCACAAATCCTATGGAAGTTGGGCCGGCGATAGCGCGTTCGCGTTATCGCCCTTGGCCAGCTGGCCTTCCGTGTTGCGGCCCCAGACCCAGACCGTGCTGTCGGTCTGGATGCCGTAGGCATGGCGCAGGCCGGCGGTCACGGCGCGCCAGGTCATGCCGGCGCCGACCTGGGTCGGCTCGCTCTTGTCCAGGTTGGAGCCGAGGCCCAGCTGGCCGGCGCTGTTCGAACCCCACGACCACAGGGAGCCGTTGGATTTGACCGCCAGCGAGAAGGCGTCGCCCGCCGCGATATTGGCCCAATTGGTTTCGGTGCCGACCTGTTTCGGTTCCAGTTCGTCCAGCGCGGTGCCGTCGCCCAGTTGGCCGGACGCGTTGGCGCCCCAGGCGAACAAGGCGCCGTCGGCGCGGATGGCCATGCTGTGCGCACCGCCGGCCGCGGTGGCGACCCAGGTCGCGGTGCCGATCTGCGCCGGGGCGGTGGCTTCCGTGGTGTTGCCGTTGCCGAGCTGGCCGCTTTCATTGGCGCCCCAGGCCCAGATGGTGCCGTCGGTGCGCAGGCCGATGGTGTGGGTGGCGCCGGCCGACACCGATTTCCAGCCGACGGCGGTGCCGACGCGGGTCGGCGCCAGGCGGTCGATCTTGGTGCCGTCGCCCAGCTGGCCATTGAAGTTGCGGCCCCAGGCCCACAGCTGGCCGGCCTTGTTTACCGCCAGCGAATGCGCTTTGCCGGCGGCGACCGAGGTCCAGTCCTTGGCGGTGCCAACCTGCACCGGCGCGGAGCGGTCGACGGTGGTGCCGGTGCCCAGCTGGCCGTTCTGGTTGAAGCCCCAGGCCCACAGCGTGCCGTCCGAGCGCACGGCAACGGTGTGGAATTCGCCCACCGCCACCTGCTTCCAGGTCAGCACATTGCCATTGACCACCACCAGCTTGTTGCGGTCGGTGGTGGTGCCATCGCCCAGTTGGCCCCAGCCATTGGAGCCGGCCGACCACAGGCTGCCTTCCTTCTTCAGCACCACGGCGTGGTTGCCGCCGCTGAATACTTCGGCCCAGGGCTGGCTGATGGTGATGCCGGTGCTGCCGCTGACCGAACCAACGGTGGCGGTCACGGTGTCGCTGCCCAACACGGTGGCCGTGACCAGGCCGCTGGAACCGATGGTGGCGTTCTTGCCCTTGATGGACCAGGTGATGCCGGCGGTGATGGCGCTGGTTTTGCCGTCCGAGTACAGGCCGCTGGCCGCCATTTGCAGGGTACCGCCGAGCGGGATGGTCTGATTGGCCGGCGTCACGGTGATCGACTTCAGGGTCGGCGTCTCAGGCGTGCTCGGGCTGTCATCGCCGCCGCCACCGCCGCAGGCTGCGAACAGGGCCAGGAGCGGGACCAGCAACAGGGACTTCATATTCATATGCGTGTTCCAAAGGGAGTTAGTGCAGGATACGGCTAGTGTAGCCGCTCAGCGCGCACCGCGTTGAAACGAATAGGAAGGGGATTCAGGCTCAAATGTCCACTTTGCAGATTCGGGGTCAGGTCTGGCAATCGGACATTTTGCTGCGCAAAATGTCCGATTGTCAGACCTGACCCCGAATGGGGACATTGGCTTTACTTGCGGCCGGGGCGGGCGCCGGGCTTGGCGGGGGCGGCTTTGGGCTTGACCTTGATCGTGTCGAGGATCGAGGGGCGGGCCTTGGTCTCGACCGTGGCGCGGGCGGTCATGGAACCGGTCAGCGCGTTCGGCTTGCCGCCGCGGGCGATGTGGGCCGGCGGTGGCAGGCCGGCGCCGCGCTTCTGCTGGCCCGGGGCCAGGGTCGGCATGGCGCGCTTGCCTTGCGATACCTTGAAGTTCTCTTCGCCGACGCGGTACGGCGGGATCAGGTGGCGCTCGCCGTCGCCAATCAGGTCGCCACGGCCCATGCGGCGCAGGGTGTCGCGCAGGATCGGCCAGTTCTTCGGGTCGTAGTAGCGCAGGAAGGCTTTGTGCGCCTGGCGCTGCTTCATATTGCGCGGCGTTTCCACCACTTCCGAGGTCTCGGTCACCTTGTGCAGCGGGTTGCGGCGCGAGTGGTACATGGCGGACGCCATCGCCATCGGGGTCGGCATGAAGGTCTGCACCTGGTCCAGGCGGAAGTTGTTCTTCTTCAGCCACAGCGCCAGGTTCAGCATGTCCTCGTCCGTCGTGCCCGGGTGGGCGGCGATGAAGTAGGGGATCAGGTACTGCTTCTTGCCCGCTTCCAGCGAGTACTTCTCGAACATCGCCTTGAACTCGTCGTAGGCGCCGATGCCCGGCTTCATCATCTTGCTCAGCACATTCGATTCGGTGTGCTCGGGCGCGATCTTCAGCAGGCCGCCCACGTGGTGCGTCACCAGCTCTTTCACATACTCCGGCGAACGCACGGCCAGGTCGTAGCGCAGGCCGGACTGGATCAGGATCTTCTTCACGCCCTTGATCTCGCGCGCCTTGCGGTACAGCTGGATCAGCTTGCTGTGGTCGGTGCCCAGGTTGACGCAGATCGACGGGTAGACGCAGGACAGGCGGCGGCAGGTGGTCTCGATTTCCTTGTCCTTGCAGGACAGGCGGTACATGTTCGCAGTCGGGCCGCCCAGGTCGGAGATGATGCCGGTGAAGCCCTTGGTCTTGTCGCGGATATGCTCGATCTCGCGCAGGATGGACGGCTCGGAGCGGCTCTGGATGATGCGGCCTTCGTGCTCAGTGATCGAGCAGAAGGTGCAGCCGCCGAAGCAGCCGCGCATGATGTTGACCGAGAAGCGGATCATTTCCCAGGCCGGGATGTTGGCGTTGCCGTAGCTCGGGTGCGGGGCGCGCGAGTACTCCATGTCGTACACGCCGTCCATTTCATCCATGGCCAGCGGCAGCGGCGGCGGGTTCATCCACACGTCGCGGTCGCCGTGCTGCTGCACCAGCGCGCGCGCATTGCCCGGGTTCGATTCCAGGTGGAACACGCGCGAGGCGTGCGCATACATCACCGGGTCGTCCTTCACCACGTCGTACGACGGCAGGCGCACCACGGTCTTGTTGTGCTTTTCCTTGGCGGCGGCCAGGCGCTCTTCGCGCGTCATGATGATGACCGGCTTGACCACCGGTTCCGGCGCCGCGTTTTCGGTGGCGCACTCTTTCTTGTCTTCCTTCGCCATGGCGTAAGGATCGGGATGCGGGTCAACGCGGCCCGGCACGTCGACCCGGGTCGAGTTGTGCACGGCCCATTCCGGCGACGGCATCCAGCCGTGCGGCACCAGGAAGGCGGTGCCGCGCAGGTCTTTGATGTCCTTGATCTTTTCGCCCATGTCCAGGCGGCGCGTCAGGTCCACCAGCGCGCGTTCGGCGTTGCCGAAGATCAGCAGGTCGGCCTTGGATTCGGTCAGCACCGATTTGCGCACCTTGTCCGACCAGTAGTCGTAGTGGGCGATGCGGCGCAGCGAGGCTTCGATGGAGCCGATGATGATCGGCGTGCCGGGGTAGGCTTCGCGCGCGCGCTGGGCGTACACGGTCACGGCGCGGTCGGGGCGCTTGTTCGGCTCGGCGTTCGGGGTGTAGGCGTCGTCGGAGCGGATCTTGCGGTCGGCCGTGTAGCGGTTGACCATGGAGTCCATATTGCCGGCGGTGATGCCGTAGTACAGGCGCGGCTTGCCCAGCACGCGGAAGGCTTCGGCCGAATTCCAGTCCGGCTGGGCGATGATGCCCACGCGGTAACCCTGCGCTTCCAGCAGGCGGCCGACCAGGGCCATACCGAAGCTTGGGTGGTCAATATACGCGTCGCCGGTCACCAGGATGATGTCGCACTGGTCCCAGCCCAGGGTCTCCATCTCCGCGCGGGACATGGGCAGGAATGGGACGGAAGGAGCACGCGCAGACCGCTTGGCGACGGTCGCGAAAAGATTGGTAGGGGGATTCATCCCGGCATTGTACCGGAAAAGACCGGCTTTCGCCCGCCATGGTGTGCAAAAAACCTTTAAGTTTCAGTAACTTGTGACGTTCCGGCAAGCTGTTGCGGGCAAATATCTATTGAACATCGTGCCTTTTTTGCTATAACGGGTATACAACGTCTTCGATGGAGTGTAAATCATGCGACGCAGACTGTATTACATGCTTCCCAACGTTAAGGCCGCCCGCGCAGAATTGGACGAACTGCTGCTGGCACGCATCGAAGAACGGCATATCCATTTCCTGGCCAAGGAGGGCACCCTGCCCGATGACATGCCAGATTGCAATTTCCTGCTGAAAACGGACTTGATCCACGGCGCCAAGCTGGGGATCGCCATTGGCGGGATTGTGGGGCTGTGTGCCGGTCTCTTCCTGGTGCTGTTCCCACCCGAGGGGCTGACCCTGCGCGCCATGACCATCTTGCTGGTCATGCTGGGCGGTGCGCTGTTTGGCGGCTGGGCCAGCGGCATGAACGCGGCGGCAATTCCCAACAAGAAGCTGGAGCAGTATTCCGAGCGTATTGAACAAGGTCAGGTGTTGATGATGGTTGACGTGCCCGTGCGGCGCATGAAGGAGATCGAGGAAATGATCGCCAAACGTCATCCTGACTTTAGCTTTGGCGGTGAAGAACCGCCCTTGCTGGCCTTTCCATAAGGCCAGCCTCCCGGGGGCCGGTTGGAACGCCGGCATAACCCCGGGTTCCACACCGAAGGCGGGCTGCGGCCCGCCTTCTTTTTGGGCGCCTGCGCCGGGTCAGATTCCCATATTACCCAGGATGCGCGTCAACTCGCGCAAGGTCGGCTCCAGCGCCGGGTGCTTGGCGGCGAATTGGGCGGTGATTTCCTGGGTGCGTTCGGCCAGGCCGTAGGTGCTGGTGCCGCCGTCCGGCTCGGGCGGCTGCTCGAGGATGTGCTTGATGTCGCCATCGAGCTGGCGCAGCAAGTCTTGCAATTCCTCATCGACCGGGACGTGGTGGGCCAGCGTAGCGTGCAGCTGGCGCAAGGTCTCCTTCAGCTTGGTTTCCATGATTCCTCTCCCCGTTGAAGTGGCTATACCCCATTTATACACCCATCCGTCACGACGAGCCACCGCTCTTGCTCAGTGGCGTCAGGGCCGAACATGCGGCACGCTGCGCGTGCCGCACATCCGGACCTGCCCCCAGCAAGTTACTTTAAGCCGCGGCGTTCCAGCAGCGGGTCGATCTTGGCGTCGCGGCCGCGGAATTCGCGGTACATCTGCATCGCGTCCATCGTGCCGCCTTTGGACAGCAGGGCTTTGCGGAAGTGGTCGCCGTTCTTGCGCGACAGGCCGCCGTTTTCGGTGAACCATTCCACGGTGTCGGCATCCAGCTTCTCAGACCACAGGTAGCCGTAGTAGCCGGCCGAGTAGCCGCCGGCGAACACGTGCGAGAAGTAGGTGGTGCGGTAGCGCGGCGGCACCGGCGCGAAGTCGATGCCGGCGTCCTTCAGCACGGACGATTCGAAGCCCAGCACGTCGGTCGGGATCTTGTCGGCCGGCAGCTGGTGCCAGCGCTGGTCCAGGATCGAGGCGGCCAGGTATTCGGTGGTGCGGAAGCCTTCGTTGAACTTGGCGGAAGCCTGCACCTTGTCCAGCAGTTCCTTCGGCATCGGCGCGCCAGTCTGGTAATGCTTGGCGTAGTTGTTCAGGATTTCCGGCCAGGTCATCCACATTTCGTTGACCTGGGAAGGGAATTCCACGAAATCGCGCGGCACGCGGGTGCCGGCGAAGCGCGGGTATTTCACGTCGGAGAACATGCCGTGCAGGGCGTGGCCGAATTCGTGGAACAGGGTGCGCGCTTCGTCATAGGTCAGCAGGGTTGGCTCGCCCGCGCTTGGCTTGGGAATGTTCAGGTGGTTGGCCACCACCGGCTTGGTGCCCATCAGCTTGGACTGCGACACGTAGGCGTTCATCCAGGCCCCGCCGCGCTTGTTGCTGCGCGCGTAGAAGTCGCCCAGGAAGATGGCCAGCTGCTTGCCGTCGGCGTCGAACACGTCCCACACACGCACGTCGGGGTGGTACACCGGCAGGTCCTTGCGTTCCTTGAAGGTGATGCCGAAGACCTTGGTGGCGGCGAAGAAGACGCCGTTGTGCAGCACATTGTCGAGCTCGAAGTAGGGCTTGAGCTGGTTCTGGTCGAAGGCGTATTTGGCCTGGCGCACCTTGTCGGTGTAGTAGGCCCAGTCCTGCGCGGCATTGGTGAAGCCGCCCTTTTCGGCGTCGATCACGGCCTGGATGTCGGCCGCTTCCTTGCGCGCGTTGTTCACGGCAGGTTTGGTCAGCTCGGCCAGCAGTTTGTTGACGGCGCTGGTGTCGTGCGCGGTCTGGTCTTCCAGCTGGTAGGCGGCGTGCGACGGGTAGCCCAGCAGGGCGGCGCGTTCGGCGCGCAGCTTGGTGATCTTCAGCACGACGTCGCGGTTGTCGAAATCGCCGCCACGGCTGCCGCGCGCCAGCGAGGTTGCCAGCAGGCGCTCGCGGGTGCTGCGGTTGGTCAGCACTTCCAGCGGCGCCTGGCCGGTGGTGTTGGAGACAGCAATCAGGAATTTGCCATCCATGCCCTTGGCCTTGGCGGCGGCGGCGGCGGCGTCGATGGCCTTGTCGGACATGCCGGCCAGTTCGGCGCGGGTGTCGACCACCAGGGCGGAGGCATTGGCTTCTTTCAGCACGTTCTGGCTGAAGGTGGTGGACAGGGCGGCCAGCTGCGAGTTGTAGGCCTTCAGTTTTTCCTTGTCGGCGGCGGACAGCTTGGCGCCGGCGCGCACGAAGTCGGTGTGGTAGCGCTCCAGCAGGCGCTTGGATTCGGCATCCAGCTTCAGCTTGTCGCGCTTGTCGTACAGGGCCTTGATGCGGGCGTACAGCTTTTCATTCAGGCGGATGGCGTCGCTGTGGGCGGACAGCTTGGGCGCCAGTTCGCGGTTCAGGGCTTCGAATGCGTCGTTGGTGTTGGCGCCGGACAGGTTGCCGAAGACGGAGCTGACGCGGTCCAGCAGGCGGCCGGAGCGTTCCATCGCGACGATGGTGTTGTCGAACGTTGGCGCGGCCTTGTTGTTGGCGATCTTGACGATTTCGGCAGCCTGCTCCTTCATGCCTTCTTCAAAGGCCGGGCCGTAGGTGTCGTTGCTGAATTTGTCGAAAGCCGGATAGTTCAGCGGCAGCTTGGACACTTCGGCGAAAGGGTTGGACGCCGGCAGGGCGGCATTTGCAAGACCGGCAACAGCCAGGCTGGCGGCGAGCACCAGCAGTTTTGGACGGAACATTCTCTCTCCTGTTTTGTAATGTTTCGGAGCGCCAGATAATAGCAACCCTGCACAGCAAAGTCATGCTGCGCTGCGTATCAAAAAGTTGCAGGCTTAATAGTGCGGCGGGCGCTCGTTGAGCGGGGTCTGGTTGGTCAGGCTGGAGGTGCGCACGCGCTCGGCCAGGGCACGCACCAGGTCTTCCAGCATGTCGATCTGCTTTTGCTGCTCGTAGACGCGCTGGTTCAGCGCTTCCACCAGGTCTTCCTGGTGCACCAGTTTCAGTTCAATATTGACAAAACGCTCTTCGCTGTCCACAACTTGCTCCTGCTTCGGGTAAAGCGGGCATTTTACCGGCTAGCGCAGCACGTTGACGATGATGAAGCCTTGCAGGGAGCAAATCGAGATGACGATGCCGATCGTCCAGCAAATGGTTTCCCATTTGATTTTCTGCATCTGGGCTTCAAGCTCGACCCGCGTTTGATCAATTTTGGCATCAAGCTCAGCCCTGGTTCGGTCGATCTTGGTGTTGAGTTCTGCCAGACCGGTGTCGATTTTGGTGTTGAGTTCTGCCAGGCCGGTGTCAATTTTGGAGTTGAGTTCTGCCAGGCCGGTGTCAATTTTGGAGTTGAGTTCTGCCAGGCAGGTGTCGATCTTGCCATGCATCGCGTCAAGATCCTTTTCGACCTTTGCGAACCCTTGATCAACCCTGTTTTCAATGCGCGTCGCTTTAGCGCGCTCGTCGATCGCATCCAGCTCGGACTTTACCTGGCCAATCGCCTCGGCGTGCACGTGCGCCTGCTCGGCCGGCACCCCGGCCTGGGTCAGGCGTTCTTCATAGTCGAGCGGGTCGATCGTGTTCGGCATGGCGGCTCCAGTCGCCACCATTATCCCGCCGTCCGGCGGGCGCGGGACGCACGCCAGTTTGATCCAGCGCAGGCTTACTTCAGATAGACGCCGCCGCAGAGGATCAGGTCGTCTTCCGGCACGCAATACATGGTTTTCGGCTCGATCTTGTTGGTGACCGGATTGTTGAACTTATAGTCCTGCCAGAACGGGACTTTTTTCTTCGCCATTTCGACCCGCTCCTTGACGAAGGCTTTGCCGTCGACGTCTTTCAGTTCCATCAGGTTCTTGCCGATCATCTTGGCATTCGCGCCGTGTGCGCGTACCACGCCATCGCTGCCATACACCGTCAGGTACAGGTCGCGGTCGACGAACGGTCCATCCTTTTTGTTGATTTCGGCAAAGGTCTTGTCGGGGCCATTGGCCTTCAGGTAGCCCAGCGCTTTTTTCACCATGGCCTCGGCTTCAGGCTTGGTCACCACATCCGCTGCGGACACTAAGGGCGCTGCGCTCACCAGGGCGGCAAGCAGGCACGTGCGTAAAAACATGGGAGCCTCCTGTTCAAAGGATGAGCCCCCATCCTAACACCAATCAGGCAGGGTTGACGTCGCGCGGAGCCGACAACAACTCCTTCATGCGCGCCAGGCGTTCGCGCGGCGAGAGGATCTCGGTTTCCTTGGGCGGCGCGTCGCCCACGTCGAGCGCCATCTCGGCGATGAAGCGCGACACGTCGCACTGCACGTGTTCGCCGCCGCGTTTGCGCTTCTTGCACCAGGTGAGCTGCAAGGTGCGCTGGGCACGCGTGATGCCGACGTACATCAGGCGCCGCTCTTCTTCGATGCGCTGGCCCAGGGTTTCCACCGGCGCGTCCGGGTCGCCCTTGTGCGGCAGGATGCCTTCTTCCACCCCGACCAGGAACACGTGCGGGTACTCCAGCCCTTTCGAGGCGTGCAGGGTGGACATGCGGATCGCGTCCGGCTCCTCGTCCTTCCCCTCCAGCATGGACATGAGCGCCACCATCTGCGTCAGCTCCAGCACGTTCTTTTCCTCGCCGTCGCGGTCCTTGCCGCCGCGGCCGCGCTCCTTCAGCCAATTGACGAATTCCAGCACGTTCTGCCACTTGCTTTGCGCGGCGCGTTCCTCGAACGCGTCGTACAGGTAATGCTCGTAGTGCATGCCTTCCATCAGGTCGTCCAGCACCTGCGCTGCGTTGTCGCCGCTGCCGGACGGGCCGGGACGCGTGGCGCGCGACTCCAGTTCGAGGATGAAGTTGCAGAAGTCCTGCAGCGGCTTGAGCTGGCGTTCCTGCAGCACCGCTTCAATGCCGCCCTTGAACACGGCTTCGAACAGCGAGCATTGCCACTTGCCGGAGAAAGAACCCAGCGCTTCCAGCGTGGACTGACCGATGCCGCGGCGCGGCGTGGTGGCGGCGCGGATGAAAGCGGGATCGTCGTCCGGATTCGCCATCAAACGCAGGTAGGCCATGATGTCCTTGATCTCCGCCTTGTCGAAGAAACTCTGGCCGCCGGAAATCGTGTACGGGATGCGTTGCGTGCGCAGGGCTTGCTCGATCACGCGCGCCTGGTGGTTGCCGCGGTACAGGATGGCGTAGTCGGCCCACTTGTTCTTGCGCTCGAAGTGGTCGGCCGAAATCATGATCGCCACCTGCTCCGCCTCCTGCTCCTCGTTCGGCATGGAGTGCACCTTGATCGGCTCGCCGATGCCCAGCTCCGACCACAGCGTTTTTTCAAACAGCTTGGGATTGTTCTGGATCACCGCATTGGCGGCCTGCAGGATGCGGCTGGTGGAGCGGTAGTTCTGTTCCAGCTTGATCAGCTTGAGGTCGGGGAAGTCGACCTGCAGCAGCGCCAGGTTTTCCATGGTGGCGCCGCGCCAGCCGTAGATCGCCTGGTCGTCGTCGCCCACGGCGGTGAACATCGGCTTCTTGCCCAGGCCCGTCACCATCAGTTTCACCAGCTCGTACTGGCAGGTGTTGGTGTCCTGGTACTCGTCAATCATCAGGTAGCGCAGGCGGCGCTGCCATTTGTCGCGCACCGTGTCGTGGTTGCGGAACAGCTCCACCGGCAGGCGGATCAGGTCATCGAAATCGACCGCCTGGTAGGCCGCCAGGGTGGCGATATAGCTGCCGTAGATGCGCGCCGATTGCGCCTCGTCCTCGGTCTGGGCCTGCTTCAGGGCGTCTTCCGGCGTGACCAGGCCGTTCTTCCACAGCGAGATATCGTTCTGGATGCCGCGGATCACGTTCTTGTCGGTGGTGATGGCCAGGTCCTGGACCAGCGAATAGCAATCGTCGCTGTCCATGATTGAAAAACGGTCTTTCAGCCCCAGATGGTTGCATTCCTGGCGCAGGATGCGCACGCCGAGCGAGTGGAAGGTGCAGACGGTCAGCTGCTTGGCCTGTTTGGGCTGCTTCAGCATTTTGCCGACGCGCTCCTGCATTTCCAGCGCGGCTTTATTGGTGAAGGTGAGGGCGGCGATCGTGCGCGGGTCGTAGCCGCGATCCTCGATCATGTGCGTGATTTTTTGCGTGATGACGCGCGTCTTGCCCGAGCCGGCCCCCGCCAGTACAAGGGCAGGGCCGTCGAGATAGAGCACGGCTTCGCTCTGGGGGCCGTTCAGGCCGAACTGGGGTGCATTGGACATCCCGGCATTGTACAGAATATAGTGGTATCAATCCCCGCACACGCCCCAAATACAGCAGGACATTGTGTTATGAAATTTGAACATTTGATAGAAGTGAACGACCTCCTCAATCCGCTGGCCGATACCGTCAGCCACCAGCAATTGTGGCGCGGCCTGGTGCTGCGCGCGGAGTCGCCCAAGCTGTTCGTGCCGCACCTGGACCAGGCGGATATCAGCGCGCGCACCGAAACCGGCTTCTCGCGCCGCCTGCGCTACGGCGAAGTGGTGATCGAAGACGTGGTGGAACTGCACGCGCCGTACATCGTGCGCTACAACGTGCCGGCGCAGAAGGACATCAGCCCTTCCAGCCTGACCATGACGATCGAGATACCGCAGCCGGACCGCCTGTACGTGCGCTTCCAGTACGACGACGGGCACGACGCGGCGACCGACGCCGCCAACCAGATGTACGACGATTTCCGCCGCTCCGCCTACAAGGAGTCGGACATCGACACCATCCGCGTGCTGCGCGAACTGGCCAGCCAGGGCCGGCTGGACGCGTCGCTTAATTAATCAGCAGCCGGGCGTGCAGTCCGGTACCGGCTTGGGCGGCGGCGGCGGCTTTTGCAGCTCCTGCGCCAGGTCGCGCAAGGCGGTGCGCAGGCCCTCTTCCACCACCGGGTGGTAGAACGGCATGTCCAGCATCTGCGCCACCGTCAGCCCGGCCTGGTGCGCCCAGGCCAGCAGATGTCCGATGTGCTCGGCGCGCGGGCCGACCATCTCGGCGCCCAGGAAACGCCCGCTCCCATACTCCGCATACACGCGCAGCATGCCCTTGTTCTGGCGCATGACGCGGCTGCGTCCCTGGTCGTCAAAGCCCACCGCGCCGATGGCGAAAGGCTCGCGGCCGTTCGACAGCTCCTTGTAGCCCCGGCCCACGGTGGCGATTTGCGGCTCGCAGAAGGTGATGGCCAGCGGCGTGCGGCGCAGGCCGGGCTTCACATCGGGATAGCGGGCGGCGTTGGCGCCGGCGATCTTGCCCTGGTCGGCCGCTTCCGGCAGCACGGGCAGTTCGGCATTGGCGTCGCCCGCGATGAAAATGCTGCTGGCGCCGCACTGCATGGTGTGGCGGTCGAATTGGGGAATGCCGCGCCGGTCCAGCGCCAGCCCCGCATGGTCCAGGCCCAGGCCGTGCACATTGGGCGTGCGGCCGGTGGCCACCAGCACGTAGTCGAAATGCTCGCTGCGCTCGGCGCCATGGGCGTCGCGCGTGCGCAGTTCGACGCCCTCACCGGCGCGCGCCATGCCCGCCACCTCGGTGCGGAAGCGGATGTCCATTTCCTCGCCCAATGCCTGCGCGGCGGCGGCCAGCACCAGCGGGTCTTTCAGCTGCGCCAGGCCGTTGCTGCGCGCCACCACGGCCACGCGCACGCCCAGGCGGTGCAGGGCCTGGCCCAGTTCCAGCCCGATCACGCCGGCGCCGATCACCGCCACCGAGCGCGGCAGGTCGGTCCACTCGAACACGGCGTCGCTGCTGATCACGCGCGGACCGGCCGCCGCCCATGCGGACGGGATGTCCGGGCTGGAGCCGGTGGCGATCACCACCGCGCGCGCCGCCACTTCCAGCTTGGCGCCGATCCGCAGGCGGTCGGGCGCGATGAAACGCGCGCGGCCATCGTGCTTGTCCTGCGCCGGCATGGCGGCCACGTTCTCCAGCACGAAACCGACAAAGCGGTCGCGCTCGCTGCGCACGCGCGCCATGACCGCCTGGCCGTCGATCGCCAGCGGGCCGGGATTCACGCCGAAGCCGGGCGCCTCGCGCACGGCGTGCGCCGCTTCCGCCGCGGCGATCAGCAGTTTGCTCGGCATGCAGCCGACGCGCGCGCAGGTGGTGCCGTGCGGGCCGACCTCGATCAGGAGCGCCCGCTTGCCGGCGTTGCGCGCCGCCCGGTAGGCGCTTAACCCCGCCGTCCCGGCGCCGATCACTGCCACATCGCACTGAATGGTTTCCATCTTGCCTCCGACATCAGAATTGCATTAGTATGACTTATCTTTTCAGGCTTGTATAAGCACACCTTATGGAAAATCTGGACTACCGCGCGCTGGCGGTGCTGGATGCCGTTGCCAGCCAGGGCAGCTTCGAAAAGGCGGCCACCGCGCTGGGCATCAGCCAGCCGGCCGTATCCCAGCGAATCAAAGCGCTCGAGGACGCGGTCGGACGGCTGCTGATCGTGCGCGGTTCCCCCGCCGAAGCGACAGGCCTGGGCCAGCGCCTCATCTCGCATTACCGTAACGTCAAACTGATGGAGGCGGCGCTCGACATCGACCTGGGTCACCAGACCAGCATGCCGGAAATCGCCGTGGCTGTCGATGCCGCCAGCCTGGCGACCTGGTTCCCGCTGGCCTTGCGGCCCCTGTTGTCGCCGCCGCGCTGCCAGGTGGATGTGGCATGCGCCGGGCGCGAAGCGGCGCTGCACCTGATGCGCGAGGGTGCGGTGTTCGGCTGCGTGGCGGCGCGCGGCGAGCTGTCGTTGCCGGCGGCGGCCGGGTCGTCGGCCACGGCGCTGGGCGCCATGCGCTATGTGTGCGTGGCGGCGCCGTCGTTCGCGGCGCACTGGTTCGGCGACGGGGTCGGCGCCGATGCCCTGGCGCTGGCGCCGGCGGTGGTGCACGACCGCGAGCTGATGGCGCGCTTCCTGGCGCGCGAGGCGGGATTTGTGCGGGCCTTCCCGCACCATACCTTGCCATTGTCGACGGCCTTGAGCGACACCGTGTCTGGCGGGCTGGCTTACGGCTTGCTGCCTTACCTGCAGGCGGCGCAGGCCCTGGCGCAAGGGGCGCTGGTGGATCTGCTGCCGGGGCGCTTTATCGATGTGGAACTGGACTGGCATGCCTGGGAGCTGGATACGCCGTTTACCCATGCTTTGAGCGAACAGGTGGTTGGGACTGCGCGGCGGTATCTGGTGCAGCCTTAGCGCCTTAGATATCCACCGGGTCCACCTCCAGCGACCACTTGATCCGCGTCTTGTGCTCGCGCAGCGCCTGCATCCACCCTTTCAGGAAAGCCTGCAGCGCCGGCCGCGAGGCCGACTCCACCAGCAGCTGCGCGCGCTCCATATTGTGCACGCGCGCCATGCTCATGGGGATAGGGTCGTTGATGGTGATGCCCTCGTGCGCCACCAGCCCGCGCGCCGCGCGCAGGAATTCCAGCGCCTGTTCCAGCTCGCGCGCCTCGGCGCGCAGGATGGCCTGGTACAGGAACGGCGGCAAGCCCGCCACCTCGCGCTCGCCCAATAGCGAATTGGCGAAATAATCGTAGTCATGCGCCACCAGCGCCGAGAACAGCGGATGCTCCGGATAGCTGGTCTGCACCAGCACCTCGCTCGCGCTGCCGCCCTGGCGTCCGGCGCGCCCGGCCACCTGCATCAACTGCGCGAACAGGCGCTCGCTGGCGCGGTAGTCCTGCGAAAACAATGAGCTGTCAGGATTCATGATGCCGACCAGCGTCAGGTTCTTGAAATCGTGCCCCTTGGCGACCATTTGCGTGCCGACCAGGATATCCACCTCCTGCCGGTGCACGCTGTCGAACGCTTCCTGCGCGCTGCCCTTGCGGCGCGTGCTGTCGGCGTCGATGCGCAGCACGCGCGCCTGCGGGAACATCTCCTGCAGGCTTTCCTCGATGCGCTGGGTACCGCGCCCCAGCGGCTGCAGGTCGATATTGCCGCAGGTCGGGCAATGGCGCGGGATGCGCATCTCCAGGCTGCAATGGTGGCAGCGCAGGCGGTAATCGGTCTTATGCAGCACCATCAAGGCCGTGCAGCGCTTGCATTCGCTGACCCAGCCGCAGGATTCGCAGGTGATCACCGGCGAATAACCGCGCCGGTTCAGGAACAGCAAGGATTGCTCGCCGCGTTCCATGCGCAGCTTGATCGCCTCCACCAGCTGCTCGCTCATGCCTTCCTGCCCGCGCCGGCGCGAGGTGTCGATCAGCTTCACGGACGGCAGCACCGCCTGCTGCACCGCGCGCTCGCGCAGTTCCAGCTTGCGGTAGCGGCCCTTGAGCGCGTGGTGCCAGCTTTCCAGCGACGGCGTGGCGGAACCCAGCACCACCGGCAGCTGCAGCTGGTGCGCGCGCCACACGGCCAGGTCGCGCGCGGAATAGCGCAGGCCTTCCTGCTGCTTATAGGACGGGTCGTGCTCCTCGTCGATGACGATCAGCTTGAGGTGCGGCAGGGAGGCCAGGATGGCCAGGCGCGTGCCCAGCACGATGCGCGCCTTGCCTTCGTGCGCGGCCAGCCAGTGCAGCATGCGTTCGCCTTCCGACAGGCGGCTGTGCAGGGTGGACAGCATGACGCCGGGGAAGCGGGCGCGGATATTCGTTTCCAGCTGCGGGGTCAGGTTGATTTCCGGGACCAGCACCAGGACCTGGCCCTCTGGCTCGCGCGCCAGCACCTGGGCGCAGGCCTGCAGGTAGACTTCGGTCTTGCCGCTGCCGGTCACGCCGTACAGCAGGAAGGGCGCGAAACCCTGGGCGCCGGCGATGGCGTCGGCCGCTGCCTGCTGGCCCGGGTTCAGCAGCGGCGCGGCGGCCGGCGCCGGGTCGTGCGGCAGTTCCATCTTGCCCAGCTTCTTGATCGCCCGGTCCAGCGCGACGGTGCTTGTCACGCGCAGGTTCTTGGGCAAGCCCGGCAGGGCAACTTCACCCAGGGGGCGCTGATAATACTCTGCGGCAAAACCGGCCAGCGCCAGCCATTGCGCCGACAGGGGCGCCAGCTGGCTGCGCACCGCCAGCGCGTCCTTCAGTTTTTCCTCCGGAACGTCGGTCTCATCCAGCACGTCCACCACCAGCCCGACCACCTCGCGCGGGCCGAAGGGCACCATGGCGAGTTGTCCTACATGCGGTCGGCCCGAATCCCCCGACTTCCAGCGGTAATCAAAGACCGCATTGAGCGGCGTATCGAGGGCAATTCGAAGAATGCAGTGCGCCATCCAGGCCTATCAGTTGAAGTTTTTTAACTATCCACAGAATCTGGGGATAACTTTGTGAACAAAGCCGCCAGAATCCAGAGCAAGCACTAACCTCTAGCTTGCAAGCTGGGAAAACTCAGCAGAAGTGCCTGTTTTTTCCCTTTTAAATTCAAGCACTTGCAATATACGCCCTAGGAGAGCCAGAAAGCGCATATTTTTCCACGCTCTGTGCATAAGTGGGCTATTTAAGGACCAGATTTCCCCTGAAATCAAGCTTTTTTTATGGCGCGCGCGGTGGAAAACGTGCCTGGTGCACCACAGCACCGCGCCAGGCATTGTACACACGCGCCAGCTGCAAGGTTTGTGTTTCCGCAACGGATTTAGCCGCTAAAAATCTTGGCGAAAAATTATGCAATGCAACATGAGGTTCAGAGAAATCCTACGTAATTTCACTAAGTGCCGGTTTACTAAGCGCTTTTAGCTTTTTTCCACAGTTTTTGTGGATAACTTTGTGGAGAATGGGCCAACAAGCCTGCTCTCCCCCTTGGATAAGGTTTACAAAAGCCAAAACATTGACAAATCCAGAAAAAATTTTGAGCTTTAAAATCAACAACTTATGAGCATCCTGAGAGGGAGGCATTCTTGGCTGCCTGTTATTTCCGCAGCTAAAAATTTTGTGCATAAGTCGCTTCTGCCCAAATTAAAAAAGGGCGCCGCAGCGCCCTTTCCTTGAGGCTGGAAGGCAATCAGGCGCCGCGCAGCTGGCGGCTATAGCTGTGCACGGTATCCACCAGCACCGTCACCGATTCCGGCGGGGTGAACTGGGAAATGCCATGGCCCAGGTTGAAGACGTGGCCGGTGTTGTGCGGGCCGTAGCTGTCCAGCACGCGGCGCACTTCGGCAGCGATCTGGTCCGGGTTCGCAAACAGGATGGCCGGGTCGATATTGCCTTGCAAGGCCATCTTGTGGCCCACCAGTTCGCGGATCTTGCCGATATTGGCGGTCCAGTCCAGGCCCATGGCGTCGGCGCCGATGGCGGCGATCTCCTCGGCCCAGTGGCCGCCGCCCTTGGTGAACACGATGGCAGGGATCTTCACGCCGTCTTTCTCGCGCTTCAGCAGGCTCACCACCTGCTGCATGTATTTCAGCGAGAACTGCTGGTAGGCGCCGTCCGCCAGGGCGCCGCCCCAGGAGTCGAACACCATCACGGCCTGCGCGCCGGCGTCGATCTGGGCGTTCAGGTACTCGGCCACGGCGCGCGCGTTGATGTCCAGGATGTGGTGCATCAGGTCCGGGCGCGCGTACATCATCTTCTTAATGGTGTGGAACTCGCGCGAGCCCTGGCCTTCCACCATATAGCAGGCCAGCGTCCATGGGCTGCCGGAAAAGCCGATCAGCGGCACACGGCCATTGAGCTCGGTGCGGATCTGGGTCACGGCCTTGAATACATAATCCAGCGAGCCGGCCGGCGGCAGTTGCAGG
The DNA here is from genome assembly GCF_009857475.1 of Pseudoduganella guangdongensis. Classification (GTDB taxonomy): domain Bacteria; phylum Pseudomonadota; class Gammaproteobacteria; order Burkholderiales; family Burkholderiaceae_D; genus Rugamonas; species Rugamonas guangdongensis. Next base: position 35,772 of record NZ_WWCJ01000002.1, read on the forward strand.
GCTTTGACGTCTTCCTCGGTCTTCAGCGGGCGCTCGAATTTCGGGCCTTCGCCTTCCACAAAGTACAGGCCCAGGCCCATCGCGTCCGGCACCGTCAGGATGTCGGAGAACAGGATGGCCGCGTCCAGCGCGTAGCGGTCGATCGGCTGCAGCGTGACTTCGGTCGCCAGGTCCGGGTTGGTGGCCAGGCCCATGAAGGAGCCCGCCTGCTGGCGCGTGGCGCGGTATTCCGGCAGGTAGCGGCCGGCCTGGCGCATCAGCCATACCGGGGTGTACTCGGTCGGCTGGCGCAGCAGCGCGCGCAGGAAGGTGTCGTTCTTCAGCTGGGCAAATTGTGGCATGAAAGACAATCTAAAGCAGGTAGAAAGGCGTTATTATCGCATCCCTGCCCCGTTTTTATGCGTTTTGGAGCCATCATGACATCCACCTCCACCGCGCCTTATGGCGCCTGGCCTTCCCCGATCAGCGCTGACGTGGTCGCCGCAGGCGCCACGCCGCTGTCGTCGGTCGTCCTGGACGGGGCGGATATCTATTGGCTGGCCGGCCGCGCGGCGGAGGCGGGCCGCACCAGCATGATGCGCCAGCGCGCTGCCGGCCCGGCGCAGGAGCTGACAGCGCGTCCTTTCAATGTGCGCAACCGCGTGCATGAATATGGTGGCGGCGCCTATGCCGTGGCCGGCGGCGTCGTCGTGTTCTCGCACCATGCCGATAACCGCCTGTACCGCCTGCCGTCCGACGCCGGTGCGGGCAGCGCGCCCGAGGCTTTCACCGCGCCGGGCCGCCAGCGCTTCGCCGATTTCGTGATCGACGCGCCGCGCGCGCGCCTGGTCGCGGTGCGCGAGCAGCACCCGGAGGACGAGGGCTCGCACGCGCAACCGGTGAACACCATCTGCGCGGTGGGTTTTGACGGCGGCGAGCGCGTGCTCGTGATGGGCAACGACTTCTACTCCTCGCCGCGCCTGTCGCCGGACGGCAGCCGCCTGGCCTGGCTGTGCTGGGACCATCCGCGCATGCCGTGGCAGGGCACCGAGCTGTGGGTGGCCGAGGTGCAGGCCGACGGCCGCCTTGGTACGCCGGCGCGCGTGGCGGGCGGGCCGCAGGAATCGGTCTGCCAGCCCGAATGGTCACCTTCCGGCGTGCTGCACTTCGTTTCGGACCGCAGCGGCTGGTGGAACCTGTACTGTCTGCGCGGCGACGGCGCAACCGAGGCGCTGTGCCCGATGGAAGCCGAATTCGCCACCCCGCACTGGACCTTCGGCAATGCCCTGTATGGCTTTGGCGCCGGCGGCGACATCATTGCCAGCTATATCGAGCAAGGCGTCAGCAAACTGGGGCGGCTGCGCCCGGGCAGCGCGGCGCTGGAGCCGATCGCCACGCCCTACCAGGAAATCCGCGAACTGCGCGTGGGCGCCGGCTGCGCGGTGGTGCTGGCCGGCAGCCCGACCATCGCGGCCGAGATCGCGCGCATCGACCTGGCCACGGGCGAGCGCCAGGTGCTGGAGCGTTCGATTGCCGAACTGCCCGCCCTGGGCTACCTGTCGGTCCCGCAGAGCATCAGCTACCCGAGCGCCGGCGGCCGCACCGCCTACGCCTTCTATTACCCGCCCGCCAACCAGGAGCTGCGCGGCGCACCCGGCGAAAAGCCGCCGCTGATCGTGATCAGCCACGGCGGCCCGACCGGCATGGCGGCCAGCACCCTGAACTTGAAGACCCAATACTGGACCAGCCGCGGTTTCGGCGTGCTCGATGTGAACTATGGCGGCAGCACCGGCTTTGGCCGCGCCTTCCGCGATGCGCTCAAAGGCCAGTGGGGCGTGGTGGATGTGGAGGACTGCATCGCCGGCGCGCGCCACCTGGTGGCGCAGGGCCTGGCCGACGGCGAGCGCCTGATCATCCGCGGCAGCAGCGCGGGCGGCCTGACCACGCTGTGCGCGCTCACGTTCCACGACGTGTTCAAACTGGGCGCCAGCTATTACGGCGTGTCCGACCTGAAAGGCCTGGACGACGATTCGCACAAGTTCGAGTCGCACTACAACGAATACCTGATCGCGCCGAAAGCGCAGGCCGAAGCGGTGTACGCCGAGCGCTCGCCGATCAACCACACGCAGCGCCTGTCGCGCCCCATGATCTTCTTCCAGGGCCTGGACGACAAAGTGGTGCCGCCGCAGCAATCGAAAGCCATGGTCAACGCGCTGCGCCAGCGCGGCATCCCGGTCGAATATGTGGCGCTGGAAGGCGAAGGCCACGGCTTCCGCAAGGCCGACACCATTGTGCGCACCTTGCAGGCCGAGCTCTCCTTCTACCAACGCATGTTCGGCCTGGCTGCATGAGCGACACCCTGCTCGCCGAATTCGAGTCGCTCGGACCGGCCGAAAAAGCCATCCTCGCCCTGCTGGCATTGGTGGGCGATCCGGTCGGGCGCACCGCCATCCTCGACCACATGGTGGCGGCCGGGGTGAAAGACCCGGAAGGCCAGGCCTTCACCGCGCTGACGCTGGACGACCCGCTGCTCAAGCTGGAGCGGCTGGCCTTCACCACCTCGGTGGTGGGACGCGGCTACGTCTGCAACGCGCGCCTGCGCTGGCCGGCCATCCGCGCCGCCATCGGCGCCCACCTGCTGGACGATCTCTGCAAGGCCTACGAGGCGCTGAACCCGATGCGCCAGAACTGGAACGGCGCCTACGAGCCGCGCAGCTACCGCCACGGCGTGGCGCGCCTGCGCATGGCGCTGCTGCGCGGCCGCCCGCCGCAGGACGTGATGCCGCTGCTGGCCGCCTGCATGGCATGCTATGAGGCGGCGCAGCTGAACCCCATTGTCGACATCTTCTCGCGCCCGTTCGAAGCGGGCATGCTGCTGCTGGTGCACCCGCTGCTGCAGGACGAAGTGCTGATGCTGCTGGTCCTGCACACCCAGCGCGAGCCGGCGCTGGCGCCGGTGGTGCGCGGCTACGCGGAACGCCATCTGCAGCGGCGCCAGGCCGCCGAGCAAGGCGTCAGCCCCGCGCTGCGCCTGGCGCTGGCCGAGCACGCCATCCTGTGCGGCAAACTGGCCGAGGCAACGCGCTTGCTGGAAGGGCTGGACGGCGCGCTGGCGCAGTGCTTCGCCAGCGCAATCCAGCTGCTGCGCGGCGATGTGAACGGCGCCATCGCCGGCTTTGAAGCCGCGCTGAAATCGATCCGCCGCGAGTCCGGCAAGCGCAAACACCTGTTCCAGGGTATTGCCGGCCACCTCTATGTGCTGGCCCTGCTGCGCAACGGCGACCCGAAGCACCTGAAAACCGCCGAAAGCTACCTCGACCTCGCGGTGCATGCCCAGCACAATGCCGACAGCGCGGTGTACCAGCAACTGAGCATGCTGCGCCAGATCCGCGCCGGCACCATGCAGGCCGACATCGTCACCCAGCGCGCGTGGGAAGCGCCGCTGCAGGCGCAAATGTTCCAGTGCATGCTGTACTACTGGCTCGCCCTGCCGCAGCTGAAGCAGCGCCGCGCCGAATTGCAGGACTTGTCGCAGGCCGCCGAGTCGGCCGGCTTCCTGCTGCTGGCGGCGGGGGCGGAAAGCCTGCTGGGACACCTGGGCGACGAGGGCGCCGCGGCGCGCGCGGCTGCCTGGCGCGAGCAGCTTGGTTTCGGCGACATGGCCGCCTGGTTCGAGCGGCAGGAGGCGTGGGAGCGCCAGCTGGCGGCCCTGATCAACCTGCAGCAGGGCGGCACTGACAGCGGCGGCGAAATGCGCCTGGTGTGGGCCATCAGCTACGACGAACGGCAGGGCATCGCGGAGATCGAGCCGCGCGAACAGAAGCGCGACTTGCGCGGGAGCTGGGGCAAGGGCCGTCCGGTGGCGCTCAAGCGCCTGCGCGACGACGCGGCGCAGATGGAGTACCTGACGCCGCAGGACTTGCGCATCAGCAGCGCCATCATGCCAGCGCGCCAGGCTTACTCGTCAGGCCTGCGCTACGATATCGACATCGACCAGGCAGTGCTCGCGCTGGTCGGCCACCCGCTGGTGTTCTGGATGGATGCGCCGGACACGCGGGTCGAGCTGCTGGCGGGCGCGCCGCAACTGCTGATCCGCACCCACCAGGGCCAGTTGCAGCTGTCGCTGCAGCCCGCGATCGACAACCTGAACGCCAATGTGATCGTGGTGCGCGAGGCGCCCAACCGCCTGCGCGTGCTCAGCGTGCAGGACGAGCACCGCCGTATCGCCGCCATTGTCGGCGACGGCCTGTCGGTGCCCGAGCATGCGAAAGAACAAGTGCTGAAGGCCATTGGCGCCGTCTCGGCCATGGTCACCGTGCAATCGGATATCGGCGGCGGCGCCGCCAATACCGAGCAGTGCGACGCCGACCCGCGCCTGCACATCCACCTGCTGCCCTACCAGCAGGGCTTGAAAATGCAGATCCAGGTAAGGCCGCTGCGCGATGCCGGCCCTTACTACGCGCCCGGCGCCGGCGCCGAAAATGTGATCGCCGACGTCAATGGCCGTTCAGTGCAGGCGCGCCGCAGCCTGGCTGGCGAGCGCGATGCCGAGCGCCAGCTGGTGCTGAAATGCGAAGTGCTGGAGCAAGCCACGGAAGAACATGGCGAGTGGCTGCTGGGCGAACCGGCCCTGTGCCTGCAACTGCTGGCCGAACTGCAGGCGCAGGAAGCCGACAAGGTGGTACTGGCCTGGCCGGAGGGTGAGACCTTCCGCCTGACCAAGCCGGTCTACACCAAGCAGCTCAAGCTGAACATCAAGAGCAAGAAGGACTGGTTTGCCGCCAGCGGCCAACTGGTGGTGGATGAGGATCGCGTGCTCGACCTGCGTTCGCTGCTGGACATGATCCGGGCCGGCAAGAGCCGCTTCATCCAGCTGGGCGATAAGGAATTCCTGGCGCTGTCGGAAGAACTGTATCGCCGCCTGTCCGAAATGGCGACCTACGGCGAAGACGACGACGCCGGCATGAAGGTGCACCGGCTGGCCGCCTTCGTGCTGGAAGAACTGGCCAACGATGTCGGCACGCTGGAAGCGGACGCCATGTGGCGCGAGCACCTGCTGCGCATCGAGTCCAGCGCCGCCTACACGCCGCAATTGCCAAGCACCCTGCAGGCCGAACTGCGCGACTACCAGCTGGCTGGTTTCGAATGGCTGGCGCGCCTGGCGCATTGGGGCGTGGGCGCCTGCCTGGCCGACGATATGGGCCTGGGCAAGACGCTGCAGGCCCTGGCCCTGGTGCTGCTGCGCGCGCCGCGCGGCCCGACCCTGGTGGTGGCCCCGACTTCCGTCTGCCTGAACTGGGCCAGCGAAGCGGCGCGCTTTGCGCCGACCCTGAACGTAAAGATGTACGCCACCGGCGACCGCGAGGACATCATCAGCAATGCGGGCCCGTTCGACCTGGTCATCACCAGCTACGGCCTGCTGCAGCTGGAGTCGGAGCGCTTCACCAAACAGCAATGGCACACCATCGTGCTGGACGAGGCACAGGCCATCAAGAATGCCGCCACCAAGCGCTCGCAGGCCGTCATGGCGCTGCAGGGCGACTTCAAGATGGTGGCCACCGGCACGCCGCTGGAAAACCACCTGGGCGAACTGTGGAACCTGTTCCGCTTCATCAATCCGGGCCTGCTGGGCAGCCATGAGCAGTTCAACCTGCGCTTCGCCGGACCAATCGAACGCCAGCAGGACCACCGCGCCGAAGTCGGCGCGCGCAACCGCTTGCGCCGCCTGATCGGTCCATTCGTGCTGCGCCGGACCAAGGCGCAGGTGCTGACCGAGCTGCCGGCGCGTACCGAGATCGTGCTGGAAGTCGATTTGTCGGCCGAGGAAACCGCGCTGTACGAATCGCTGCGGCGCGAGGCGCTGGAGAACCTGGCCTCCATCGAGGGCCCGGCCGACCGCAAGTCGATGCAGATCCTGGCGGAGATCATGAAGCTGCGCCGCGCCTGCTGCAACCCCAACCTGGTGGCGCCTTCGCTGCGGCTGGAGTCAAGCAAGCTGGCGGCTTTCGCACACCTGCTGGAAGGCTTGCTGGAGAACCGCCACAAGGTGCTGGTGTTCAGCCAGTTCGTCGACCACCTGTCGCTGATCCGGGCCCACCTGGACCGCAGCGAGATCCGCTATCAATACCTGGACGGCAGCACGCCGATGATGGCGCGCAAGCAAGCGGTCGATGCGTTCCAGGCCGGCGAGGGCGATGTCTTCCTGATCAGCCTGAAGGCAGGCGGCGTCGGCATCAACTTGACCGCCGCCGACTACGTGATCCACATGGACCCATGGTGGAACCCTGCCGTGGAAGACCAGGCATCCGACCGCGCGCACCGCATGGGGCAGCTGCGGCCGGTCACCATCTACCGCCTGGTGGCCCGCAATACGATTGAAGAAGGCATCGTCGAACTGCACGCGCACAAGCGCGAACTGGCCGACAGCCTGCTTGATGGCAGCGATACCGCCGCGCGCATGACGGCGGAAGACATGCTGGCGATGCTGAACGAAGGCTTGCGCCGCTTCTGAACGGAGAGATGATGCAAACGATTACCCGCGCCATCCTGGCCTTAGCCGCAGCAATGGCCGTCCCGGCCCTGGCGTGGGCGAACCCCGGCAGCCAAACGGGCCAATGCCCCGCCGCCGCACTGCGCGCTGCCAAAGCCGCCACGTGGCAGGTGGCGGACGACGCGCGGCGCCAGGCGCTGGCCCTGGAAAGCCTGGCCTGCCTGCGTTCGCCCAGCCCGGTCGAGCGCGACGAGCTGGCCTTCGAGGCCCTGCAAGCCTGGATGCGCGCCGACAAGCTGGATACCGCCACCGTGCAGGAACTGCGCACGCGACTGAGCGCACAACTGACGGCGCCCGACCCGCAAGGTTTCGCGCGCCCCTTTGCCGCCCTGGTACTGGCCGATGTGGCGCGGGTTGACCGCGTCAAGCCCTACCTGACGCCGGAGCAACGCGCGCAACTGGTTGGCGTCGCCGCCGGCTACCTGCGCAGCGTGCGCGATTATCGCGGCTTCGATGAGAAGCAAGGCTGGCGCCACGGCGTGGCCCATGCCGCCGACATCATGCTGCAGCTATCGCTCAATCCCGCCATGACGCGTTCCGAACACGAGCAGATGCTGGCCGCCATCGCCAGCCAGGTCACAGCGGCTGGAGAGCACTTCTACCACTACGGCGAAGGCGAACGCCTGATGGCGCCGGTTTTCTACCTGTCGCGCGCAAAAACCATGGAATGCAGCGACTGGGACAACTGGTTCGCGACACTGGCCGCCAAGCCCGCAGCCGGCGGCACCAAGCAGGCGGCCCTGGCACGCAAACACAACCTGAACGCTTTCCTGCAGCCGCTATACATCAACATCAGCGAAAGCAAAGACGAAGCCCAACGCAACTGCCTGAAACCGCTGCTGCTGCGCACGCTGAGGCAAGCGGCCGAATGAACGCCAGTCAGGCACTCGCCTTCATCGAACTGCATGGCGTAGTGCTGGTGTCCGCGCGCGGCACCGTGCCCACCTTGACAGAGGCCATCGCCGGCGCGCCGATCAAGGGCAGCTGGTGGGGCCACCCGGAAGGCAAGCACATTTTTACCGTGCTCGGCGAGGTACAAGAACACGACGATATCCTGGTATGCCGCCTGCTGGCAGGCAAGCTGACTTTGGTGCATCGGCGCCTGTGGCCCGCCGTCGCCGTGCTGGCGCAAGCGCGCGCCCTGCCTGCCGCCGCCGCGGCGCGCGTGCGCCAGGTGCACACCGCCGGCGGCAAGCATGTCAACGAAGAAACGCCTTTCCCGCAATGGCTGCCGCCCGATGCGGCAACGGCAGCCGCAGCCCTCGACCCCGACCGGGCGCGGGCCGCTCTCGGCTTGTGATAATCTCGCACGCTGCACTACGAAGAGGTTGATTATGATGAAGACCAAGATCGCTCTCGCCGCGATGATCCTGAGCTTGGCGTTCTCGCCAGTGGAAGCGGCGACGACGCAAAAGAAATCCGGCACACCGGCCAAAACCGCCGTGGCCAAAAAGAAGTCCGGCAAGAGCAGCAAGACCAGTAAATCGAGCAAGAGCAGCAAATCCGGCAAGTCCAGTAAAGCCAAGGGCAAAGCCGCCAGCGCCAGCAAATCCAAGGCAGAAAAAGCCAAGGCGGCAGTCGCCAGCAAGCCGCTGCCGGCGGAGCGCCGCCAGGACAAGTCCTTCGACAACCAGGCCAACCAATTCCTTGGCGCGCTGTGGCGCATCGACCCGGAAACCGCCATCTCGGTCGGCAAATACGACACCGCCGCGCAACTGACCATCCCCGACGAGGAAACACGCGCGCAGCAACTCGCCTTCATCGACCAGTGGCTGGAAAAGTTCAACAAGATCGACGCCAGGCAGCTGTCGCCGAAACAGCGCACCGATCTGGGCCTGTTGCAGAACAAGCTCAATTCCGACCGCTGGTACCTGACTACCTTCCGCGAGTGGGAATGGAACCCTGCGATGTACAACATCGCCAGTCCGATCGACTTCGTGCTCAACACCGAATATGCGGCCAAGCCGCAACGCCTGCGCACCCTGCTGCGCCGTATCGGCGGCGTGCCAGCCTATTACGAAGCAGCGCGCAACAGCATCAAAAATCCGACCCGCGAACACGTGCAGCTGGCCATCGCCCAGGCACCGGGAGTGCTGGCCGTGCTGGCCGACCTGGACAATCAGGCGCAGGATTCGATCCTGAACGAAAACGAAAAGACGCTGTTCGCGCAGCGCATCGTGGCGGCCAAGATGTCGGTGGAGGCCTATGCCGCCTGGCTCGGCGAGCTGGACAAATCGCAGGCCGTCAGCGGCGCACGCCCGTTCCGCATCGGCAAGGAGCTGTACGAGGCCAAATTCGGTTTCGACATCCAGTCCGGCAGCAATGCCGAACAAACCTACCAGAAAGCGCTGGCGACGCGCGAGCAGCTGCTGTCGAATATGGACCGCATTGCCGACGAGCTGTGGCCGAAATACCTGTCCGACAAGTCCAAGCCGTCCGACCGCTTCGCCAAGATCGGCATGATGATCGACAAGCTGTCGGCCAAGCACGTGTCGCGCGAAGAGTTCTTCCCCGAGATCCGGCGCCAGATCCCGCTGCTGCAGGATTGGGTCGTCAAGAATGACCTGCTGACGCTGGACGCGAACAAGCCGCTGGTGGTGCGCGAAACGCCGGCCTACCAGCGCGGCGTGGCCGGCGCCAGCATCGAAGCACCGGGCCCTTACCGCCCGCAAGACCGCACCTACTACAATGTAACGCCGCTGGACGATGTCGCGCCGGAGCAGGCCGAGTCCACCCTGCGCGAGTACAACCACTGGATCCTGCAGATCCTGAACATGCACGAGGCGATCCCGGGCCACTATGCGCAGCTGGTGTACGCCAACAAATCGCCCTCGATCGTGAAGTCGATCTTCGGCAACGGCGCCATGGTGGAAGGCTGGGCGGTCTACAGCGAACGCATGATGCTGGAATCCGGCTACGGCAATAACGAGCCTGAGATGTGGCTGATGTACTCAAAGTGGAACCTGCGCAGCGTTACCAACACCATCCTCGACTACAGCGTGCATGTGCTGGGGATGACGGAGCAGCAGGCCATCGACCTGTTGACGCGCCAGGCCTTCCAGACCCCGGCGGAGGCGAAAGAAAAATGGCGCCGCGCCACGCTGACCTCGGTGCAGCTCACCAGCTACTTCTCCGGCTACTCGGAAATCATGGAGTTGCGCGAGCAGCGCCGCGCCGCTTTGGGCAGCAAGTTCTCGCTGAAAGACTTCCACGAAGACTTCCTCAGCTACGGCAGCGCACCTGTGCGCGTTATCAAAGAGCTCATGCAGTAATTGGTCTAGGCTGCTTCCACACCCCGCGCGCGGCGCGGGGCGATTCTGCTAACATGAATCAGGGAGTGGCCATGACCATGCCGATCCAGTTTGACACAGCTCAATACATTAAACGCCTCGTTGAGGCAGGCATACCGCGCGCGCACGCGGAAGCACTTGCCGATGGACTTCAGATAGCCCTGAGCCAGCCCGTCGCCGGCGACGCCGATCTTGCCATCTGGCGCGCCGAAGTGCAGGCCATGTTTACGCACTTTGAGGTCGCAATGAAAGACTGGGTGCGTGACGAGATTGCGCGCTCCGAAGCCGAAATGAAGGCATGGATCATGGCCAAGCTCAGGCCGATTTACTGGTTGCTGGGCGTAGTAATCGTCCAGCAGACCATCATCCTGGCCAAGCTGTTCCTTTAGTCGGCCTTCTCTTCCGGCGCCGTGGTGGCGCGGACGAACATTGGCGACACCATCACACCAATCTCAAACAGCAGCCACATCGGGATCGCCAGCGCGAACTGGGAGACGATATCCGGCGGCGTCACGATCGCGGCGATCACGAAGGCGGCCACGATCACATAGCCGCGCCATTCCTTCAGCTTGGCCACGGACACCAGGCCCATGCGCACCAGCACCACCACCACCACCGGCACTTCGAACGCGCAGCCGAAGGCCAGGCACATCGACATGACGAAATCGAGGTAGTTCTCGATATCCGGCATCACCGCAATCGATGACGGCGAGACCTGGTTGATGAAGGCGAACACCTTGCCGAACACCAGGAAGTAACAGAACGCCACGCCCGCCATGAACAAGCCCGAGGAGGCGATCACCAGCGGCGCGATCAGGCGCTTCTCATGCGTGTACAGGCCCGGCGCCACGAAGGCCCACATCTGGTACAGCACCCACGGCAACGACAGGATGAAGCCGAACAGCAGCGTCACCTTCATCGGCACCAGGAAGGGCGAGATCACGCTGGTCGCAATCATCTTCGAGCCGACCGGCATGGCCGCAATCATCGGCGCCGCGATCAGGTCATAGATCTTGGAGGGGCCAAGGCCAAAGCCCAGCAGGGCCGTCATCACCGCAATGCCGATGCTGGCTTTGACCAGGCGGTCGCGCAGCTCAACCAGGTGGCTGATGAATGTCTCTTCGGCGGGTTCTTGTTGACTCATTTAGAAAAACGATGCGGTTTTGCGGCTGCCGGGACGGTGGCGCTTCATGCGCGCCGCACCGGAGATCACGTGGGAGCGGACGCCGGCCTGCTGCTTGTACCACAGCGGCACCGCGGAAGAACGCACCACGCGCTTCCGGCGGAAGTCCTTGGCCTTGCGGGCCATGTCGTCGGTGGAAGGGGTATACAGGTCCAGCGCCGGCGCGGCGGAAGGATCGTCGTTGCGGAAAGCCGCTTCCACTTCCGCGATATCCTTGCCGATGGAGTTATCCATCTCGTCCTTGAAGGTGCTGGCGGCTTCTTCCGCCTGCTTGCGCAGGTTCTTCAGCTCTTCCAGCTCCATCTCGCGCGAGACTTCGGATTTGACGTCGTGCAGGTAGCGCTGGGCGCGACCGTACAGCGTCCCGGCCATGCGCGCCACCTTGGGCAGCTTTTCCGGACCGATAACGACCAGGGCCACTACCCCGATAACGGCAATTTTGGTAAGACCGAGGTCGATCATTTCAGCTTACTGCTTGGTCTTTTCCTTGGCGTCGACTTCGATCGTGCCTTTGTCGGTCACCTGGGCGGCAGGCGGAGCCGGCTGGGCAGCCTTCTCTTCCTCTTCCGAGCCCTTCACGCCATCCTTGAAGCCCTTGACGGCTTTGCCCAGGTCGGAACCGATATTGCCCAGCTTCTTGGTGCCGAATACCAGCATGACGACTACCAGGACGATCAGCCAGTGCCAAATGCTCATAGAACCCATTACAAAACCCCTAAAAAAATCATTCGTTTGGACAGTATACGCGAAGCGCGCCTGTCATGTGCTTGTCATAATCTCAAGTCCGCATGCCGCGCCAGGGACGCGGGCCACCAACCAGGTGCATATGCAAGTGGTACACCTCCTGGCCGCCATCCGGACCGCTGTTGATCAGGGTCTTGTAGCCGCGCGTCGGTGTGCCATCGGCTTCATAGGCCACGGCGATATTATGTTGTTCAGCCAGTTGCGGCACCAGCGTCAGCATTTTGCCCAGCAGGGGCGCGTGCTCCGGCGTGCAGTCGGACAAGGTCGACAGGTGCAGCTTAGGGATGATGAGCAAGTGTACCGGTGCCGCCGGGTTGATGTCCTTAAACACCATCAAGTCATCGTCTTCATGTACCACGGTCGAGGGGATCTGTTTTGCTGCAATCTTGCAGAACAGGCAATTTTCCACGTTTAATCCTTACGAGATGCTTTTTCTTCCAGGCCGGACAAGCCTTCGCGGCGTGCCAACTCATCTAGTACTTGCTGCGGCGTCAAACCGAATTGCGCCAGCAGCACTAGCGAATGGAACCACAGGTCGGCACATTCGTACAGTACTTTCGACGCGTCGCCGCTGACACGGGCGTCTTTGGCGGCCATCACGGTTTCGGTGGCTTCTTCGCCGATCTTCTTCAGGATCGCATCGTCGCCCTTGGCAAACAGCTTGGCCACGTAGGAGGACGACGGGTCGCCGCCCTTGCGCGCTTCGATGGTGGCCGCTACGCGGTCCAGTACATTGCTCATTTCTTAGCTTCCGCGTAAATCTCTTCGGGGTCTTTTAATACCGGCTCGGTGTTCTGCCAGTCGCCGTTTTCAAACTTGTTGAAGAAGCAGGAGTGGCGCCCGGTATGGCAGGCGATATCGCCTGCCTGCTCGATTTTCAGCAGCACCACGTCTTCGTCGCAGTCGAGGCGGATCTCCAGCACCTTCTGCACGTGGCCGGACTCCTCGCCCTTATGCCACAGCTTCTTGCGCGAACGGCTCCAGTAGACGGCCTCGCCCAGCTCCACGGTCTTGTAGAGCGCGTCACGGTTCATCCAGGCGAACATCAGCACGTCGTTACTGCCGGCTTCCTGCGCGATCACCGGCACCAGGCCGTGTTCGTCCCACTTCACCCTGTTCAGCCATTTGGCTTTGGCGACTTGCGCTGCAATTGCGGTAGCCATTGTGTGTTCCCCGAAGTTTAAGAAAGGCGCACGGGAATCCCCTGCGCCGCCATGAATTGCTTGGCCTCCTGCACGGTGTGCTGGCCGTAGTGGAAGATGCTGGCCGCCAGCACCGCGTCGGCATGACCGAGCTTGATGCCGTCCGCCAGGTCCTGCAGGCCGCCCACGCCGCCCGAGGCGATCACGGGAATGCTGACCGCATCGCTCACGGCACGCGTCAGGCCCAGGTCGAAGCCGGACTTGGTGCCGTCGCGGTCCATGCTGGTCAGCAGCAGCTCGCCGGCGCCCAGTTCGGCCATCTTCTGCGCCCACGCCACCGCATCGAGCCCGGTCGCGTTGCGGCCGCCGTGGGTAAACACTTCCCACTTGCCGGGTGCGACGTTCTTGGCGTCGATCGCCACCACGATGCACTGGCTGCCGTGCTTCTGCGAGGCCTCGTACACCAGCTGCGGGTTGGTGACGGCGGTGGTGTTCATGCTCACCTTGTCGGCGCCGGCGTTCAGCAGGCGGCGCACGTCCTCCACTTTGCGCACGCCGCCGCCCACCGTCAGCGGGATGAAGACTTGCGAGGCCACCGCTTCGATGATGTGCAGGATCAGGTCGCGGTTGTCGCTCGAGGCGGTGATGTCGAGGAAGGTCAGTTCGTCGGCGCCCTGCTCGTCATAGCGGCGGGCGATTTCCACCGGGTCGCCGGCGTCGCGCAGCTCGGTGAAGTTGACCCCTTTCACCACGCGGCCATCGGTCACGTCGAGGCAGGGGATGATGCGTTTAGCAAGCATAGCGGTTACTCGGAGAGTTCATCGGCGCGTTCCTGCGCCGAAGCCAGGTCGATCGTGCCTTCATAAATGGAGCGGCCGCAGATGACGCCTTCGATACCCTCGTCCTGCACCGCGCACAGGGCTTCCACATCCGCGATGGTGTGCAGGCCGCCGGAGGCGATGATCGGGATGCGCACCGCTTGCGCCAGGCGCACGGTGGCTTCGATATTCACGCCGCCCATCATGCCGTCGCGGCCGATGTCGGTGTAGACGATGGACTCGACGCCGTAGCCTTCGAATTTTTGCGCCAGGTCGATCACTTCGTGGCCGGACATTTTGCTCCAGCCGTCGGTCGCCACCTTGCCGTCCTTGGCGTCCAGGCCGACGATGATGGCGCCCGGGAAGGCGCCGCAGGCATCCTGCAGGAAGCCGGGGTTCTTCACGGCGGCGGTGCCGACGATGATGTAGCTGATGCCGTCATCGAGGTAGCGCTCGATGGTGTCCAGGTCGCGGATGCCGCCGCCCAGCTGCACCGGGATCTCGGGCAGGTCGAATTCGGCGGCGTAGTCTTGCACCGCCTTGACGATGGCCTTGACTGCGGCTTCGTTTTTGGGCTTGCCGGCAAAGGCACCGTTCAAGTCCACCAGGTGCAGGCGACGCGCGCCTTGCTCCAGCCAATGTCGCGCCATCTTGCCCGGGTCGTCGGAGAAGACGGTGGCATTTTCCATATCGCCTTGTTTCAGGCGAACGCAGTGACCATCCTTCAGGTCGATAGCAGGAATGAGCAGCATGATATTGTTCTTGAGGTTAAGGGTTCCAGTGGATGAAATTTTTGTACAGCTGGAGGCCGGTGGCGGCGCTCTTTTCGGGGTGGAACTGTGTGGCAAAAATATTGTCGCGGGCGACAGCGCAGCAGAAGGGCTGGCCATACACGGTCTCCGCCGCGCTGTGCGCCGCGTCCGCCGGCTGCGCGTAGTAGCTGTGCACGAAATAGAACCAGGCGTGGTCGGGAATGCCTTCCCACATCGCATGGGGCGCACGCTGGCGCACCTGATTCCAGCCCATCTGCGGTACTTTGAAACGCGAACCGTCTTCCTGCAGCATGCCGTCGAGCTGGAAGCGCACCACCTTGCCCGGCAACAGGCCCAGGCCCGGCGTATTGCCGCCTTCCTCGCTCACGTCAAACAGCATTTGCTCGCCTACGCACACGCCCAGCATCGGCTTGCTTGCCGCGGCGCGCAGCAGCGCGTCGCGCACGCCGGATTCGTTCAGGCTGCGCATGCAGTCGCGCATGGCGCCCTGGCCGGGCAGCACGATGCGTTCGGCCGCATCGATGGCGGCGGGGTCGCCGGAAATCAGCACGTCGGCTTCGGGCGCGACCGCGCGCAATGCCTGCGCCACCGAGCGCAGGTTACCCATGCCGTAATCGACTACTACGATTTTTTTCATGTCAGTCAGCCGTAGTGTGGTTTACAGGCTTCCTTTGGTGGACGGGATGGTCCCGGCGGCACGCGGATCCAGCTCGGTGGCCATGCGCAACGCGCGGCCGAAAGCCTTGAACACGGTTTCGCACTGGTGGTGCGCGTTGGTGCCGCGCAAGTTGTCGATGTGCAGCGTGACGCCGGCGTGGTTGACGAAGCCGCGGAAGAACTCCAGGGTCAGGTCCACGTCGAAGCCGCCGATCATCGCGCGCGTGAAGGGGATGTGGTACTCGATGCCCGGGCGGCCGGAAAAGTCGATCACCACGCGCGACAGCGCTTCATCCAGCGGCACATAGGCGTGGCCATAGCGGCGGATGCCTTTCTTGTCGCCGACGGCCTTGGCAAACGCCATGCCGAGCGTGATGCCCACGTCTTCCACCGTGTGGTGGTTGTCGATATGGGTGTCGCCGGTGGCTTCGATGTCCAGGTCGATCAGCCCGTGGCGGGCGATCTGGTCCAGCATATGGTCGAGGAAAGGCACGCCCGTGTTCAGCTTGGGGGCGCCGGTGCCATCGAGGTTGATGGCAACGCGGACCTGGGTCTCGCTGGTGTTGCGAGTGATTTCTGCGGTGCGGTTCATGGAAAGCTCTTGGGTTTCGCTTAGGCTGCCAGAGCGGCTTTCAGGCCGTCCAGCATGATTGCGTTTTCCTCGGGCGTACTGACGGTGATGCGCAGACAGTTGGCCAGTACATTGTGCATTCTACCCACATTTTTGATCAAGACCTTGCGTTCGAGCAGGGCGGCATGCGCGCTGTCGGCGTTTGGTACACGAATGAGGATAAAGTTGGCCGCCGAGGGGAAAACATTTACACCCGGCAATTTCGCCAGTGCTTCAGACAACTCACTGCGCTGTTGGCGCAGCAGGGCAGCCTGTTCGTTCAGCACCTCGAGATGGTCGAGGCAGAATTCGGCGGCGGCCTGGGTCAGGACATTGACATTGTAGGGTGGGCGGATCTTGTCGAATTGCTCCAGCAGGGCTGGCGCGCACGACATATAGCCCAGGCGGATGCCCGCCAGGCCAAGTTTCGACAGCGTGCGCATGACGATCAAATTCGGGAATTCGGGCAGGCGGCCCATGAAGCTTCGTTGCGCGAATGGTTCATAGGCTTCATCGACCACGCACAGGCCCTGGTCGCCCAGGGCCGCCAGCACGCGCTCGATATCGGCGGCATCGAACAGGTTGCCGGTCGGGTTGTTCGGGTAGGCCAGGAACACCAGCGCCGGCTTGTGGCGGGCGATGGCCGCCAGCATGGCCGGCATGTCGAGCGTCAGGTCAGCCTGCAGCGGCACGCCGACAAAGTCCATGCCGGCCACCATGGCCGAGCGCTGGAACATGACGAAGCTGGGCGCCGGCGCCATCATCACCGCGCGGCGGCCTTCCGCCGGCTGCAGCGCGCAAGCCTGCGCCATGATGGCAATCAGCTCATCCGAACCGTTGCCCAGCATGACGTCGTAGCCCGGCGGGATGCCCAGCTTGGCGCGCATGCGCTGCTTGACGGTGTCATAGCTGGCGACCGGATAGCGGTTCAGCGCGACGCTGGCAATGCGCTGGGCCAGTTCATGATGCAGGTGGCTCGGCAGCACATACGGGTTCTCCATCGCATCCAGCTTCACAAATCCGCTGGCATCCGGCACATGGTAGATGTGGTCGGAACGCACATCTGAGCGGATCGTGTTGGCGATAAGGCTGTCGAGGGACATCTGCATTACTCCTGTTCTAAAGCCTCGCTGGGGACAGGCGCCGTTTTCGCCCTGCCACGCCCCTTGCGAGGAGCAGGTACCTGACCCTGCGGGTCAGGTACCGGTTTACCGGTTTCAGAAAGCGCCGCAAGGCGCTGCCGAGCTACATCGCAATACTCAGGATTCAACTCAAAGCCCACGAAATTGCGCCCGCAGCGGCGCGCGGCGACAGCGGTGGTGCCGCTGCCCATGAACAAATCCATCACCACGCCATCCGGCGGGCAGCTGGCCTTGACCATGCGTTCAATAATTTCGAGAGGCTTCTGCGTCGGGTGATCGACCCGCTCCGCGTGTTCCCGGTGCAAGCGCGATACGCTCCACAGGTCTTTCGGGTTGTAGCCCACTTCCAGCCACTTGGCGCCGACAAAGATCGAGCGCGTGCGGGCCTTCTTGGTCTGGGCGTCGTACGGGATACGCACGGCGTCGAGGTCAAAGTAATAATCCTTACGGCGCACAAAAAAGCCAATGGTGTCGTGCACCGACGAAAAACTGCGGGTGCTGCCGCCCATCGAAGGCACGCGGCGGTCCCAGATAATCTCGTTCATCATCGTCATGCGCTTTTTCAGCATGACGAAAATCTCCGGCGAAAAGCGCCAGGTCAGGAAGATGTACAGGCTGCCGTTCGGCTTCAGCTTGGGCAGCGCGGCATCAATCCAGGCCTCGGTCCAGGCCAGGTAGTCTTCAATCGACTGCTGGTCGGAGGTATTGCCGTAATCCTTGCCCAGGTTATAGGGCGGATCGGTCAGGATCAGGTCGACGGAACCGTCCGGCACGCGGGCCAGGCCGGCCATCGCGTCCTCACAGAAGACCTGGTTCATCCACTGCGTCATTTCAGGCGCAGCTCCGCGCTGCGGGCGTGGGCTTGCAAGCCCTCGCCGTAGGCCAGTTCGGCCGCGACCTTGCCCAGCGTCTGCGCGCCGGCTTCGCTGACCTGGATCAGCGAGGAGCGCTTCTGGAAGTCGTACACGCCCAGCGGCGACGAGAAGCGCGCGGTGCGCGAGGTCGGCAGCACGTGGTTCGGGCCGCAGCAGTAGTCGCCCAGCGACTCGGACGAGAAGCGGCCCAGGAACATGGCGCCCGCGTGGCGGATCTGGTCGGCCCACTGCTGCGGGTTCTCGGCCGAGATTTCCAGGTGTTCGGCGGCGATGCTGTTGGCGATGGCGCAGGCTTCCGCCATGTCGCGCACTTTCACCAGCGCGCCGCGGTCGCGCAGCGAGGTTTCGATGACGGCCTTGCGCGGCATGGTGGGCAGCAATTTGGCGATGCTGGCTTCCACCTGCGCGATGTAGCCGGCGTCGGGGCACAGCAGGATGGCTTGCGCCAGCTCGTCGTGCTCGGCTTGCGAGAACAGGTCCATGGCGACCCAGTCAGGCTCGGTGCTGCCGTCGCAGATCACCAGGATCTCGGACGGGCCGGCAATCATGTCGATGCCGACGGTGCCGAACACGCGGCGCTTGGCCGAGGCGACGTAGGCATTGCCGGGACCGACGATCTTGTCGACCGGCTGGATGGTTTCGGTGCCGTAGGCCAGCGCGGCCACGGCTTGCGCGCCGCCGATGCCGATCACGCGGGTCACGCCGGCAATCGCGGCGGCGGCCAGCACCATCTGGTTCTTCACGCCGTCCGGGGTCGGCACGACCATGATGATTTCCTGCACGCCCGCGACTTTCGCCGGCACGGCGTTCATCAGCACCGACGACGGGTAGGCCGCCTTGCCGCCCGGGACGTAGATGCCGACGCGGTCCAGCGGCGTAATGCGCTGGCCGAGGATGGTGCCGTCGGCTTCGGTATAGGTGAAGCCTTGCAGCTCCTGCTTCTGGCGCTCGTGGAAGGCGCGAATACGGTCGGCGGCGGTTTGCAGCGCATTGCGCTGCGCCGCCGGCAGCGATGCCAGCGCGGCGTCCATCTCGGCCTGGCCGATGTCGAAAGCAGCCATGCTGGCGGCGTTCATGCGGTCGAATCGGTTGGTGTATTCCAGCACCGCGTCGTCGCCGCGCGCGCGTACGTCGGCGATGATCTTGGTGACGGCGCTTTCGATGGCGTCGTCGGTTTCTGCTTCAAAGGCCAGCAGCGCGTCGAGCGTTTCCTGGAAGTCGTCTTGGGTGGAATCGAGTTTGCGGATCATGACTGTGCGGCCTTCGCGGCGGAAGCGCGTTCAAATGCTTCGATAATCGGTTGCAGGCGGGCGCGCTTCATCTTCAGCGCTGCCTGGTTGACCACCAGGCGCGAGGAGATGTCCATGATCTCCTCTACTTCCACCAGGTTGTTGGCACGCAGGGTGCTGCCGGTCGACACCACGTCGACAATCGCGTCGGACAGGCCGACCAGCGGCGCCAGCTCCATCGAGCCATACAGCTTGATCAGGTCGACGTGCACGCCCTTCTTGGCGAAGTGTTCGCGCGCGATCGAGGTGAACTTGGTCGCCACGCGCAGGCGTGCGCCCTGGCGCACTGCGGTCTCATAGTCGAAGCCCGCGCGCGCCGCCACCGACATGCGGCATTTGGCGATATGCAGGTCCACCGGCTGGTACAGGCCTTCGCCGCCGTGCTCCAGCAAGACGTCCTTACCCGCCACGCCGAAATCCGCAGCGCCATGCTGCACATAGGTCGGCACGTCGGATGCGCGCACGATCAGTACGCGAATGCCAGGGTCCGAAGTAGGCAGGATCAGCTTGCGGGAGGTTTCCGGATTTTCGGTGACGGTGATGCCGGCTGCTTCCAGCAGCGGCAAGGTGTCTTCGAAGATCCGGCCTTTCGACAGGGCGAGGATAAGGTCCATAAGTTATTTAATACGGGTGATATTGGCGCCAACGGCGGACAGCTTCACTTCCATACGGTCATAGCCGCGATCCAGGTGGTAGATGCGGTCCACCAGGGTTTCGCCTTTGGCCGCCAGGCCGGCGATCACCAGCGAAGCGGACGCGCGCAGGTCGGTTGCCATCACTGGCGCGCCGATCAGCTGGTCCACGCCGTCGATGTAGGCGGTGTTGCCGTCGATGGAAATCTTGGAACCCAGGCGGTTCATTTCCTGCACGTGCATGAAGCGGTTCTCGAAGATGGTCTCGGTCACCTTGCTGCTGCCGCTGGCGATCAGGTTGACAGCCATGAACTGCGCCTGCATATCGGTCGGGAAGCCCGGGTATTCGGTGGTGCGGAAGGAAACCGGCTTCGGACGCTGGTCCATCCTGGCGCGGATCCAGTTGTCGCCCACGGTCAGCTCCACGCCCATCTCGCGCAGCTTGTCCAGCGCTACGTCGAAGATATCGGTGCGGGTGTTGCGGATGGTGATGTCGCCGCCCGCGGCCGCCACGGCGCACAGGAAGGTCGCCGCTTCGATACGGTCGGAGATCACGTCGTGCTTGGCGCCGTGCAGCGCGGGCACGCCCTGGATCACCAGGCGGTCGGTGCCGATGCCCTCGATCTTGGCGCCCATGGCCACCAGCAGGTTGGCCAGGTCGGTCACTTCCGGCTCGCGCGCCGCGTTTTCCAGTACGGTCTCGCCTTCGGCCAGGGTGGCGGCCATCAGCAGGTTCTCGGTGCCGGTCACGGTGATCATGTCGGTCACGATGCGGGCGCCCTTGAGCTTCTTGCACTTGGCGTAGATGTAGCCGCCGTCGATGGTGATGTCTGCACCCATGGCGCGCAGGCCCTTGATGTGCTGGTCCACCGGGCGCGAACCGATCGCGCAGCCGCCCGGCAGCGAGACCTTGGCTTCACCGAAGCGCGCCAGCAGCGGGCCCAGGACCAGGATCGACGCGCGCATGGTTTTCACCAGCTCGTACGGCGCTTCGCACTTGTCGATCTTCGAACCGTTCAGCGTTACTTTTTCGCCGTCCTGCTCCACCGACAGGCCGGTCTGGCGCAGCAGCTTGAGCATGGTGGCCACGTCGTGCAGCAGCGGCACATTGGTCAGTTCCAGGTCGCCGGCCGTCAGCAGGCCCGCGCACAGGATGGGCAGGGCGGCATTCTTGGCGCCGGAAACCTTGATGTCGCCGACCAGGCGCTTGCCGCCGGTGATGAGCAGTTTGTCCATTGTGTGTTTATCCTTGGAATTCTTCTGGAGTCAGGGTTTTCATCGACAACGCGTGGATCTCTTCGCGCATGCGGTCGCCCAGCGCGGCATACACCAGCTGGTGGCGCTGGATCAGGCGCTTGCCGGCGAAGGCGGGCGACACGATCACAGCCTGGAAGTGCTGGCCGTCGCCCTCGACTTCGAGGTGGGTGCATTCAAGGCCGGCGGCGATATAGCTGTGGATTGCTTCTGGAGTAGTGGTCACTTTGTATTCCTCAATAAATCAGTGGCGCAAGCGGTAGCCGCTGCGCAAAAGGCGGATGGCGAGCAGCGCCAGCACCGCCAGGAAGGCGGAAACGATGGCGAGGCTGACCCATGGGTTCACGTCGGACTGCCCGAAGAAGCCGTAGCGGAAGCCGTCGATCATGTAGAAGAACGGGTTCGCGTGCGATACGGCCAGCCAGAACGGCGGCAGCGATTTGATCGAATAGAACACGCCGGCCAGGAAGGTCAGCGGCACGATCAGGAAATTCTGGAAGGCGGCCAACTGGTCGAACTTCTCGGCCCAGATGCCGGCGATCAGGCCCATGGTGCCGAGGATGGCCGCGCCCAGCAGGGCGAACACCAGGATCCACAGCGGCGCGGTGAAGCTCAGGTGCGCGAACCAGGCGGTAATCGCGAACACGCCGAAACCGACGGTGATGCCGCGCACGATCGAGGCCAGCACGTAGGCGGAGAAAATCTCCCAGTGCGACAAGGGCGTCAGCAGCACGAACACCAGGTTGCCGGTGATCTTGGACTGGATCAGCGAGGAGGACGAATTGGCGAAGGCGTTTTGCAGCACGCTCATCATCACCAGGCCCGGGATCAGGAAGGAGACGTAGGTCACGCCCGGATAGACCTCGACATGGCCCGACAGCACGTGGCCGAAGATCAGCAGGTACAGCATGGCGGTCAGGATCGGCGCGGCGATGGTCTGGGTGGCGACCTTGTAGAAGCGCAGCGTCTCTTTGTAGACCAGGGTACGGAAGCCGGTGGAGATCATACGATGTTCTCGTCCATGATTTGCAGGAAAATGTCTTCGAGGTCAGCCTGTTGCAGCTGCATCTCGTCGATGGCGACGCCGCCTTCGCGCAGGCGCGCCAGGATCTGCTCCACTTCCGAATAATCGTTGATGCGCAGGCTGTACTTGTTGTCTTCCGGCGCGTGGTTCAGCAGCGCGTGCAGGTCTTCCGGCAGCTGGTTGTGCGGCAGGTGCAGCACCAGCTGCGAGCCCGACACGCGGCGGATTAGCTGCGACATGGTATCCAGCGCCACCACCTTGCCCAGCTTGAGCATGGCGACGCGCTTGCACATGGCTTGCGCCTCTTCCAGGTAGTGCGTGGTCAGCACGATGGTGTGGCCTTCGCGGTTCAGGCGCGAAATGAACTTCCACAGCGTCTGGCGCAACTCGACGTCGACGCCGGCGGTCGGTTCGTCCAGCACGATGACGGGCGGCTTGTGCACCAGGGCCTGCGCCACCAGCACGCGGCGCTTCATGCCGCCGGACAGGGCGCGCATATTGGTGTCGGCCTTGTTGGCCAGGCCCAGTTCCTCCATCACCTCGTCGATCCATTTGTCGTTGTTCGACAGGCCGAAGTAGCCGGACTGCAGGCGCAGCGTTTCGCGCACGGTGAAGAAGGGGTCGAACACCAGCTCCTGCGGCACCACGCCCAGTTTCCGGCGCGCGGCGCGGAAATCGGTCACCACATCGTGGCCGTGGATCTTGACGCTGCCGGAGTCGGCCCGGATCAGGCCGGCGATGATGGAGATCAACGTGGTCTTGCCGGCCCCGTTCGGGCCAAGCAGGCCGAAGAACTCGCCTTCTTCGATTTTCAAGGACACGCCGCCAAGCGCCTGCAACGCCTTGTA
Organism: Pseudoduganella guangdongensis; assembly: GCF_009857475.1. GTDB lineage: Bacteria > Pseudomonadota > Gammaproteobacteria > Burkholderiales > Burkholderiaceae_D > Rugamonas > Rugamonas guangdongensis. The sequence goes on from NZ_WWCJ01000002.1 coordinate 58,582, forward strand.
GCGCTTCTGGACGTTGCTGATTTCGATTGCTGTCATGCTTACTTGTATAGATAACTGGGACAACGATGACCGTTGCAATGGCGCGCGCTCATCAAGCGCGGGAGACGGTCAATTATATTGGAATTTTGGTTCGGACTCGCTGAGCGAGGTGAAACCACTACAAGGCGGGGGTGGGGCGGGGGTCAATGATGATGCAGGTCAGCGGGCGACACGAGCGTGCACACGCCGTAGAGCTTGGTCAAGCTCTTGAGCTGGTCTGGCAGGTTGCGCAGTTCCAGCTTGCTGCCGCTGTGAGCGGCGGCACGCTGCCATGCCAGCAAGACTGACACGGCAGCAGAGTCCACGGTTTCCACCTGGCCCAGGTCGAACACGGTCTGGCCCGCGCTCAGCGCAGCCAGGCCCTGCGCCAGCGCTTCCTTGGCGTTGGCCACGGTCAGCGACTGCAGGGACAGTTGGTTGGAAACGGTGGTATCAGACATTATTTGTTTGCGGTCTTCAGCGGCTTGGATGCCAGCTTCTGGTTCTTGGTAGCCAGGGTCTTGATCAGGCCGTCAATGCCGCCCTTCGAGATTTCCGAAGCGAAGGTGCCTTTGTAGGCTTCCACCAGCCACGCGCCCAGCACGTTGATGTCATAGATCTTCCAGCCGGCATCGGTCTTGGCGACGCGGTACTTCAACTGGATCGGCTCGCCGCGCTGCACGTTCACCTGCGACGCCACTTCCACTTCGGTGTCGCCCGGGGAGGCGCGCATCGGCTTGAAGTCAACGGTCTGGTCTTTCACCTGGGACAGGGCGCCCGAATAGGTGAAGATCAGCAGGGTGCGGAACTCCGCCGACAGCTGCTTTTGCTGTTCCGGGGTCGCTTCGCGCCAGTAACGGCCGGCGGCCAGCGAGGTCATGCGCTGAAAATCGACGTACGGCAGGATCTTGGTTTCCACCAGGTCCATCACCTTTTTCTGGTTGCCAGCCTGGATATCCTTGTCGGCCTTGGCGGTTTCCAGCACTTCGGTGCTGATGCGCTTCACCAGCGAGTCCGGCGCTTCGTTCGCCGAGGGGGCCGGTGCGGCCAGCGCGCTGGTAGCCAGGGCCACCGTGGCGACCGCGATCAGTTGTTTAATCAATGTCATTGTTCGTTACCTATGTTGGTTAGCTTCCGGGTCACAGGCTGCTAGTCTTTTCAGCCGGTTCCGCGATTATAGCCTGAGGCGGGTTTTTGACCTCGTCCTCCTGCTCTGCTTGTTTCTGCTTGCCCTGCGGACCGTCTTCGCCATCGTAAACCTGGCTATTGCGGCGTTGCATCCAACCGTCCCGCACGAATTCGTAGCGGTCGAGGGCGGCATCTTCCAGCAGCGAGGATGCATCCAGCAGCGATGCGCGCTGGTCCACTACCCGGGTAACGGAGCCGATGGTACGAACGTTGACAGGATCCTTGTAGCGCCATGGATCGGCGACAATATCGGCCGGCAGCGCCGCAGTGTCGCGCACCGTGGATGGGCCCAGCAGCGGCAGGACCAGGTAGGGTCCGGAGGGCACGCCCCAGGAACCCAGGGTCTGGCCGAAATCTTCTTTATGTTTTTGCAAACCTGCTTCGGAGGCTACATCGAGCACGCCCAGCAGGCCAAAGGTCGAGTTCAGCGCCACGCGCATCACGTCCGACATGCCATCGCCGACCTTGCCTTGCAGCATATTGTTGGCGGCCGTCCAAATATCGGCCAGGTTGCCGAAGAAGTTGCTCACGCCGGTCTGGAAGAAGCCCGGGGTGACGTTTTTGTACGCGGTGGCGACCGGCTTCAGGGCCACTTCATCGACCTTGTCGTTGAAGTTGAAGACGGCGCGGTTATAGCCTTCGAACGGGTCGCGCGGATTGCCGGAGGTGGCGCAGCCGCCCAGTGCAACGGCCATTGAAACGGCCAGGGTCAACGTACGGAATTTGCTCATTGGGAGTCCTTTCCTTCTGCTGCCTTGCTATAAATGAACTGGTTAATCAGGTCTTCCAGCACGGTGGCCGACTGGGTGCGGGCAATGCGATCGCCTGCCACCAGGTTTTTCTCGTCGCCGCCGGCTTCAATGCCGATGTACTGCTCGCCCAGCAGGCCGGCGGTCAGAACCTTGGCCGAGCTGTCTTTCGGGAACTTGAAACCTTCTTCCATGTCGAGCGTGACAACCGCTTTATACACCTTGTCGTCGAAACCGATCGACGCGACACGGCCAACCACCACGCCGGACGCCTTCACCGCCGCCTGCGGACGCAGCGAGCCGATGTTGTCGAAACGGGCGGTAACCTGGTAGGTCTTGCCGAACGCCATCGAGCCCATATTGCCGGCCTTGAGCGCCAGGAACATCAGCGCAGCGGCGCCGATAACGATGAACAGGCCAACCCAGATGTCGAGAGATTTACGTTGCATTTCAAATTCCTTAATCAGCGCGCGCGCGCATTATTTACTGAACATCAACGCCGTCAGCATGAAGTCGAGCCACCAGATCATCAACGAAGAGATGACCACGGTGCGCGTCGTTGCGCCAGACACGTCTTCCGGTGTCGGCTGGGCTTCATACCCCTGGTACAGCGCGATATAAGTGATGGCGATACCGAACACCACACTCTTCACGAATCCATTAAAGACGTCTTTCCATACATCCACGCCGCCCTGCATCTGCGACCAGAACGCGCCCTCGTCGACACCGATCAGGCCGACGCCGATCAGGTAGCCGCCCAGGATGCCGACCGCGCTGAACATGGCCGTCAGCAGCGGCACCGAAATCACGCCGGCCCAGAAACGCGGCGCCAGCACGCGCTGGATCGGGTTCACCGCCATCATTTCCATGGCCGACAGCTGCTCGCCCGCCTTCATCAGGCCGATTTCCGCCGTCAGCGAGGTGCCGGCGCGGCCGGCAAACAGCAGGGCGGTAATGACCGGGCCCAGTTCGCGGGTCAGGCCCAGCGCCACCAGCAAGCCCAGCGACTCGGAAGCGCCGTATTTATTCAGCGTGTAGTACCCCTGCAGGCCCAGCACCATGCCGACGAACAAGCCGGACAGGATGATGATCAGCAGCGAATAGTTACCAATGACATGCAACTGCTCCACCAGCAGGCGCGGACGGCGCAGCAAGCCCGGCGACAAACCCAGCATGGTAAAGAAAGTACGGGCGGAAAAGCCGATGCTCTCCACATAATCGCGTGCGCCACCCCCCACGCTCAGCAGGAAACGGCGCATCATGCGCGTGCTCCCAGGCCCAGGTCTTCGGCCAGGGTTTTGCCCGGATAGTGGAAGGGCACAGGGCCATCCGCCTCGGCATGCACGAATTGCTTCACGTACGGGTCGGTCGACACCATCATGTCCGCCGGCGTGCCGTGGGCCACGATCTTGCCTTGCGACAGGAAATACACATAATCAGCGATCATGAACGACTCTTTCACATCGTGCGAGACGAGGATGGTGGTCGAACCCAGCGCATCATTCAGGTTGCGGATCAGGTTAGCGGCCACGCCCATCGAAATCGGGTCCAGGCCGGCAAACGGCTCGTCATACATGATCAGTTGCGGGTCGAGCGCGATGGAGCGCGCCAGCGCCACGCGGCGCGCCATGCCGCCGGAAATCTCGCCCGGCTTGAGCTTGGCGGCGTTGCGCAGGCCCACCGCGTGCAGCTTCATCAGCACCAGGTCGCGGATCAGTTCTTCCGGCAAGTCGGTATGCTCGCGCAGCGGGAAGGCCACGTTTTCATACACGGTCAGGTCGGTAAACAAGGCGCCATGCTGGAACAGCATGCCCATTTTGCGGCGCAGCAAGTACAACTCGCGCGTCTTCAGCTTGTGCACCACCTGGCCGTCCACCGTGACCGTGCCTTTCTGCTGGCGCAGTTGGCCGCCGATCAGGCGCAGCACGGTGGTCTTGCCGCTGCCGGAACCGCCCATGACCGCCACCACCTTCCCGCGCGGGAAATCCATATGGAGGCCGGACAGGATCGCCCGCTTTCCATAGCTGAAGTGTAAGTCACGGATTTCGACTAGATTTGGCACTGGTGTCGCTCTTTGTTCTTGAGGCCACATTGTAATTCAGAAACGTAAATCTCTGCTTGGAGCCCGTCGCAGCCCCCTGTGGCGATGTAAAGAGGCAAATAATACAACACTACTAACCCCAAGGTCAGCAATTTACAAATTGAAACTGCTGTTGCCTGCTGCACGGCAGCAAATTCCTGCTATTTTAATAACTTTGGCTCATTAGAAGGAAAAATGGCATGAAAATTCGTCGGACGGTCCTGGCTTGTTCCCTGGCGGCCATCTCGGCCCAGGTTTTTGCTGAGAGCGACAAGATCGAAGTCGTCACCGTGACTGCGCAAAAGCGCAAGGAAGACCCGAACAAGGTGGCGATGAGCATTTCCGCCATCAGCGGCAATGCCCTGCAGTCGCAGCAGGTGGACGACTTCACCGACCTGACGCGCGCCATCCCGAATATTTCCTTCACCGCCGCCACCGGCAATGGCGGCGCTGGGCCCGGCACCTCCAATATCGAGATCCGCGGCATCAGTTCGGCCGCCGGGCAGGCCACGGTCGGCATCTACCTGGGCGACGTTTCGCTCACGGTGGGCAACCTGTACACCATGGGCACGGTCGAACCGAAGTTCTTCGACATCGACCGGGTGGAAGTGCTGCGCGGCCCGCAAGCCACGCTGTACGGCGCCAGCTCCATGGGCGGCACCATCAAGTTCGTGCCGAACGAGCCGGATTTGAAAGAGCGCGAAATCTCGGCCTTCGCCGAAGCCGCCGCCACGCGCGGCGGCAGCGCGAGCTTCTCCACCAATGTGGTCGGCAACTTCCCGCTGGTGACGAATGAACTGGCGCTGCGCATCGGCGTGCAAGCGCAGCGCGCGGGCGGCTTCATCGACCAGGTGGATGGCGAGGGCAAGGTGCTGGCCGGCGACATCAACAAGATCGACGACCAGGAAGTGCGGGTGGCGCTGAAATGGGCGCCGACGCGCGACCTGACCATTACCCCGTCCGTGTACTACCAGCGGGTGGATGCCAAGGATATCGCCGCCTTCAGCCTGGACCGCCCGCGCTACCAGGCGCAGAAGCAGGTGCGCGAGCCCTCCATCGACAAGCTGTTGACGCCCAACGTGGCCGTCAACTGGGACCTGGGCGGCGCCGACCTGACCTCCAGCACCAGCTACTTCCAGCGCAAATTCGACCGCCAGCAGAACGGCTCGGCCTACAACAGCTACTCGCTGTCCACCTTCCTGACCTCGACCGAAGACGGCGGCAAGGCGCCGCCCGAGCTGATCGAAGCGATTGCCGGCCTGCCTTCCACGGTCTACCTGAATAACGCGGTGCGCCAGGTGTCGCAGGAGTTCCGGCTGGCCTCCAAGCCTTACGATGCGGCGCGTTCGCCCTGGACCTGGCTGGGTGGCCTGTACTTCTCGAACCAGCACACCAACCTGAATGAGAACGACCCGATCCACGGCGTGACCGAAACCTTCAAGAAATTCGGCTTCTCCATCGACGATCCCGAGCTGCTGCCGGACGCCTATCCCGGCGCCTTCCCCAACGATAACTCCTTCGCCGGCGAGTTCCACTACCGCGAAAAGCAAAGCTCGATCTTTGGTGAAGTGAATTACTACTTCTCGCCGACCCTGCATGCCACGGTCGGCGCGCGCTACCTGAAGGGCAAGTCCAACCTGGCCCAGCGCAACAGCAACTACCTGGCCGGCGCGGGCAACAACAGCAGCACCGAACTCTCCTCGCACGCCTTCACGCCGAAGTACGCGGTGACCTGGGAAGCGACGCCGGACCACACCTTCTACACCTCCGTTGCCAAAGGCTTCCGCCTGGGCGGCTCCAACGTCTTCGTGCCCCCTACCACCTGCGGCCCGGATCTGGAAGAGAACGGCCTGAGCGAAGGCCCGGCCACCTACGCGCCCGACAGCCTGTGGAGCTATGAAGTCGGCAGCAAATCGCGCTTCCTGGGCGGCCGCGTGGCCGTCAACGCCGACGTGTTCTACGTGAAGTGGAAGAACATCCAGCAAGGGGTCTACCTGCCAACCTGCGCCTACACCTATAACGCCAACGCCGGCAACGCCACCAGCAAGGGCTTCGAATTCGACATCAAAGCCAAGCCGATGGCTGGCCTGACCCTGAGCGCAGCCGGCGGCTACGTGAAGGCGGAACTGGCCAACGACGAAGGCAGCTCGAACGGGGTGCTGGGGGCGGTGAAAGGGGCGCAAGTGCAGGGCGTGCCGAAGTACAACGGCACCGTCACGGCGCAGTACAACTTCTCCACCGCCGGCGGGCGCAGCGCCTTTATCATGGGCGGCGTGCAATGGGTCGGTTCAAGCAAAGGCTCGCTCAATCCCGAGTCCACCGACTACAACCGCCCTTCGTACCACACCACCAACTTCAGCGCTGGCATCACGCTTGACCGCTTCCAGCTGACGGCCTTCATCAAGAACGCCTTCGATGAAGACAAGGTGATCCAGCACCCGCAGGTCGCCTCGATCGTGCAAGGCTACCGCCTGGCGCCGCGCAGCATTGGGGTGAGCGTGGCCGCCAAGTTCTGACTGGATGGCCCAGCCAACAAGCATCGCAGGCAAGGTTGTAGTCACGCTGTGCCTGCTGCTGTTTGGCACGGTGATGGGCGCCGTCGGCATATTCGGCGGCCTCGCACAGCTGCATGAGCAAGCCCGCAACTGGACCGCCGCACGCAGCTATGTGCCGGTCCCGGCGCAGGTCGAATCTGCCTATCTCGATTCCCAACGCGGCAGGAAGGGCGGCACGACTTACCGCGCCAAGGCGGAATTCAGCTACACATACCAGGGCCGCCGCTACGCGAGCAACCGGGTCAGCTTCAGCGACTTTTCCGACAACATCGGCGACTTCCAGCACCGCGTGCATGGCGAATTGCGCGGCGCGCTGGAGCGCGGCGAAAGCGTGACCCTGTGGGTGGACCCGCGCGCACCCGCCAGCGCGGTGTACGACAAGACGATCCGCCCCGGGATGGTGGCCATCCAGCTCGCTTTTGGCATCCTCTTCCCATCGGTTGGCCTGGGGTGCCTGTACATGGTCGTGCATATCCTGCGCGCAGGACACCGCAAGCCTGTGGCCGCCCCGCTGGTGCGGCCGCGCGGCCATGGTTACCACCTTATGTTGTGCGCCACGCTGCACCTGAACAGCGTTGGCTGGACTATCGCACAGCCGGCGCTGGAACAGCTCTTCGGCGGGCATCCAGCGCCGGTGTGGCCGCCTTTGCTCTTCCCCGCAGCGGGCGTGGCCATGATTTACTTCACCTGGCGGCGTTGGACGCAGCCGCACCTGACGGGCCAGCCAATGCTCGAGGTCACGGGCCGCAGCCCGCTGCGCGGCCGCATTCGCTTCCCTCCGCGCACCGGACTACCATCGCCTTCCGGCCAGCCCATGGTGCCCGTGTCCATCGACGCCGCACAACTACGGGAGCGCCGCATCGCGCGCAAACGGGAGTTCGATACGGTATGGCAACAGCGCGTGCTGGACCGCACGGTTGCGCGCGGCACGGACGTGCTGGAATTCGAAGTCAACGCGCCGCACCTTGGCGCGAGGCGCTGGCGTATTACACTACATGTGGATAACCGCGCAGTAGTGTTTGATTTGCCGAATACCATTTGAATTGACCCGGCAATGCCAATAAAAATCATTGATGGCTATGAAGTCGAATTCACTGGCGAAGCGCTTGAGGGCGCGGCGCAATGGGGCGCGTTTGTTTCCATCTTCGCCCCTTCCGCCAATCCGATGCACCTGATGCACATCGTCCCGAAGCGGCGCGTGTCGGCCGATCAGGTATTTTCGGACCAGCATGCCGCCGAGCTGGAAGCGGAGCGCGCGGCATCGCTCATCCTGCAGCAGCTACGCGCTTGACCATGCCCACCGCTAACGGAGGAGTGGCCGCCATCGTCTCAAGCGTGCCCTTGCTGGCCTAGTACTGAAGCGTTGGCCTGGACGAGGGCAACACGTTCATGCCCTCGACCTGCAACGCCGCGAGCAGTGCTTCGTCGTAGTGCAGCACCGCGTCTTCGAAGCAGACATCAAAAATGCACAGCTCACCGCTCGCGCGCAGCCGCTGTGCGCGGAAGTAGTGGGCGCCCTTCAAAGCCGTCGCTGCGGCCGCCCAACCAAGCGGCTGGCCCCAGCGCGTTACCTGGAAGCCGCGCGCTTCGAACCAGCGCGCCAGCTCGCACAAAAGCTCGCCCCTCTCCGGCACCAGCAAGTCGACGTCGGCGGGCAGGCGTTCCTGCTGCTGCCCCGCCAGCCAGCGGGCGAAGCTGCCATAGGCAACCACGTCGGGAAAATCCACGGCCAGCTCGCGCAGGCAATGCAGGCTGTCCTCCAGATCGACCTGCTTACGCTCATTGCGGGCGATCAGGGCGTACTCGTGGGAGCGGTTGCTGCCGATCTCCATGCTCTGCAGCGGCGCAGAAGGGCGCTCGTAGAGCAGGATGCGCTCATCGACCAGATTGAAATGCTCGGCCATCATGCGCCCCAGATCCCATGCCATCGGTACGAAATGCTCGCCAATGCGGAGGTTCTCCGCCATCACGATCAGGTGGCCGCCCTCGCGCAGCACAGGTTTCAGCGATTTCAGCACGCGATAAAACATGGCCAGGAAGCCGGCGTAATTGCTTGCGCTGTAAAGCTGGCCATCACCTTCGCGCGCGGTCTGCCAACGGCAGCCAAAGTAAGGCGCATTGGTCAGCACCAGGTCCGCCTGCGGCAATGAAGCCGCTACATCGACAAGGTCACCCGCCAACACGGTTTGCTTGCGCGCGTCGAGCCGGCGCAGGCGTTCTTCCGCAATGGCGGCACGCGCCGCTTCCAACTCGACGCCGATGCCACGGCGCCCTTCCAGCGATGCCGCCACCAGTGTCGTGCCGAATCCGTTGAAGGGGTCAATCACCAAACCGGCCGGTGGGCAGAAGTGCCGGATGAAGGGCCGCATTTGCTCCACCCAGCCGCAATCGCGCGCACCCAGCGCATCGTCAGCCGCCAGGTCGGACGGCAAGCGGTAGGCGGGAGCGCTGTCACGCAGAAGGAGCCAGCTGTTGTTATCCAATTGTAGTCTCCCCAGCAAGAAGAACGTGCCGCTCCGGGTTCCAGTCCGCGCACAGATTGCCGTTGGCGTGGAAAACCAGCTTGTAGACATCGCCCGAGCCATGCTGGCGGTGCATCTGCGAATAGTCGGAGGCTTCGAACGTCACCTGCATGTCGCGCAACCTGCCGATCAGGTTCCAGAAGTAATAGCCTTCGGTCACTTGCTCGAACACGAAACTGTCCGCGAATTCCGCAGTCGCCAGGCATTGCGCGAGCAGGCCGTCCATCGAGATGCGCGCTTTGCCGATATAGCGCGCGGTGACATTGTCCTTGTAGCTCTCATCCAGTTTCGAGAACTCGCGGAAGATCACGGAGCGCACTCCCAGCGCGTGCGCCCATTCCAGGTAGCGCAGGACTGCTTCGGCTTGCGCCACGCCGCCGTCCTGGATGATGCACACCAGCTTTACGTTCAGCCGGCCAGCCAGGCGCCGCACCATAGCGCTGAACGCTTGCTGGTACTGCACCTGGACGCCAGGCCTGAAACGCATGATGGACTGATTGGTCGCTGCGTCGAAATGGTGCCGCGACAATTCGAGCCAGTCCAGGCCGAAACCGGCCAAACGCTCCGTCAACGCTTCGCCTTGCTGCGTGACGGCGAGTCCGGCGCCGTTTGTGTACAGTACGCGGTTCAGGACGGGCGACAGCGCCGCGTGTTGCGCGAGGATGTCGAGCATGGCACCCATCCAGGCCGCGTCGTCGGTGGTCTCCAGGCCGGACAGCGAATAGGACAGCGGCAGTCCCCGTAATTGTTCAAGTGCGCGTTCGAGCGCTGCAAAGTACCCGGGCCCGGGGCGCAATGCGCTCGAAGGCCGGCCGCCGCCAGTTTCAAGCAGCGTCTCGGAGCAGAAGCGGCAGCGCGCGGAACAGGGTTGCGCCGATGCGTAGGGTGTGAAGGTGACCGGCTGCGCGATGCGGTGAACGCGTCCGCCGATGTTATGCCGGCGCCAGCGTTCATCGTCGGCCGGATCGGGCGCACGGAATGCGACCGTTGGTACGGATTTGCTTAACGCTGCCAGCACAGGCGCCGCGAACAGGCTGGCGGAAATATCGCCGGTGAGGGGCTGGATCGGGATGACGTTTCGTTCGCTCATGAACCCAGTGTAGATCACTTAGGATAGTTTTGCAACTAAGCTGAATCAGTTTTTAGCTGGCTCGATGGCGAATTAGTATAATCTTCGTACTAAGACTGTCCGATGCCCATACAGCCCATGCAACAAGTAATCTGCACTGTCGACGTTGTCCTGCTTACGTTGCAGGACGACGCACTGAAAGTCGCGCTGCTGAATCGCAGCCATGAGCCCTTCCAGGGCGTGGCGGCGCTGCCGGGCGGGTATATCCATCCGCAAAGCGATGGCGATGCGCAGGACGCTGCCTTGCGGGTGCTGCGGGAAAAGACGGGCATTACGCCGCCCTACCTGGAGCAACTTGCCACCTTCTCCGGGCCGGCGCGCGATCCGCGCGGGTGGTCGGTGTCCATCGTCTATTACGCGCTGGTGCCGGCCAATGTGGTGGCGGAGAATGTCCACCCTGGCGTTAAGCTCACCAGCGTGGACAAGCCGCTCAAGCTGCCGTTCGACCACCTGGAAATCATCCGCGCCGCCGTTGCGCGGCTGCGCAGCAAGAGCCAGTACTCGTCGCTGCCGTGCTATCTGGCGGGCGAAACCTTCACGCTGCCGCAACTGCAGCGCGTGTATGAATCCCTGATGGGCGAGGCGATCAACAAGGTGAGCTTCCGCCGCAAGATCACGGAGATGGATATGCTGGAGGCGGTGGAGGGCGTGTTCTCCAGCGGCGTCGCGCACCGTCCCGCGCAGCTCTACCGGCTCAAGCCGGAGATCCATGAGCAACTCGCGCTGCTGGCGCGGGGTATGTAGGGAAGAACCGGTGCCAGGTCTGTCATTCGGACAACTGGCACACCCGCTCAACTACTTCACAGTGATTTTGCCGCTGCCGGCATTGCTCGACACGGACGCTTTCACTGCGGCGGTATCCAGCGGGCTTACCGCGTACGGCGCTGCCCAGCCGACCTGGTTGCTGAAGCACGCGCGGACCGCGCTCCGCCACATTCAGGAAGTGGTTGCCGTGGAAGGTCACGGTCAGGTGGCCGTCGTCCGTGGTGCGGCTGTCCGATGAACCGATCAGGTTGTTCTTCTGGTGCAGCTCAAAGCGGTTGCTGGAGATCGTCACGTAGTCCGAAATCGCGGATGCAGGCGCGCCGCTGCCGCCGGTGGTGCCGCCGCCCTGTCCGGCCCTGCCGGTCGATGGTGCCGCTTGCTTGCCTACCGCACACTTCTTGTTCACGCCAGGATAGGGATCGCTGCCGAAAGTTTCGGTATTACACGCGACAGCACCAAACAAGGTCTTGATGACCCATTTGTCCTGAGATACCGTACGACACCAATCGGGTGCTGGTGCCAGCCTTGCACGTGCCGCCCTGGTCCGCGCACTTGGATTTTACGTGCGGGAAGAGCCCAATGCGCGCCAGCCAAGCCATATGACAACCGGCGAAAAGAGAATCCCAATACGCCGAAACTAAGCTTCGGCGTATTGAGAAATATCGAAGGAGATGATCCGGTGTCCGATTGACAGACCTGGCACCGGTTTTACCGAGGGAGGACGGAGCTGCCCATCAGGTATTCGTCAACCGCGCGGGCGCATTGGCGGCCTTCGCGGATGGCCCAGACCACCAGCGATTGGCCTCGGCGCATGTCGCCGGCGGCGAAAATCCCTGGCTTGCTGGTCTTGTAGCTGTTGTCGCCTTCCGTGGCGGCGCGGGCGTTGCCGCGCACATCTTTGTCGACGCCGAAGGCGTCCAGCACTTGGGCAACCGGGGAGACGAAGCCCATGGCCAGCAGTACCAGGTCGGCCTTCACTTCGAATTCGGAATTCGGCACTTCGACCATCTTGCCTTCTTTCCATTCGACGCGGCAGGCGATCAGCTTTTCCACTTTGCCGTTCTTGCCTTCGAGGCGCTTGGTGGCGACGGCCCAGTCGCGCTCGCAGCCTTCTTCGTGCGAGGAGGAGGTGCGCAGCTTGGTCGGCCAGTAGGGCCAGACCAGCGGCTTGTTCTCTTGCTCGGGCGGCATCGGCATCAGTTCGAATTGGGTGACGCTGGCGGCGCCGTGGCGGTTGGAGGTGCCGACGCAGTCGGAGCCGGTGTCGCCGCCGCCAATCACGACCACGTGCTTGCCGGTGGCTTTGATCTGGTCTTTGATCTTGTCGCCGGCGTTGACCTTGTTTTGCTGCGGCAGGAAGTCCATGGCGAAGTGGACGCCTTTCAGTTCGCGGCCTGGTACCGGCAGGTCGCGCGGGGCTTCGGCGCCGCCGGCCATCACTACGGCGTCAAAGTCTTTTTCCAGGTCTTCGGGGAAGATGGTCTCTTTGGAGCCGTTGGCCACCGTGGCCGGGAAGTCTTTGCCGATCAGGACCGAGGTGCGGAATTTCACGCCTTCGGCTTCCATCTGTTCGACACGGCGGTCGATGTGGTGCTTCTCCATCTTGAAGTCGGGGATGCCGTAGCGCAGCAAGCCGCCGATGCGGTCGGCTTTTTCGAAGACGGTGACGTCGTGGCCAGCGCGGGCCAGCTGCTGGGCAGCGGCCAGGCCGGCGGGGCCGGAGCCGACCACGGCGACTTTCTTGCCGGTCTTTTGCGCTGCGGGCTGCGGTACGACCCAGCCGTGCTCCCAGCCTTCGTCGATGATCTTGTGTTCGATCGATTTGATGCCGACCGGCAGTTCGTGGATGCCGAGGGTGCAGGCGCTTTCGCATGGTGCGGGGCAAATGCGGCCAGTGAACTCGGGGAAGTTGTTGGTCGAGTGCAGGACGTTCAGCGCTTCGCGGTAGTGGCCGCGATATACGAGATCATTCCAGTCGGGGATGATGTTGTTGACCGGGCAGCCGGAGTTGCAGAACGGGATGCCGCAGTCCATGCAGCGCGCGCCTTGCACCTTGGCCTGGTCGTTCGTCAGGTGGATGACGAATTCTTTGTAGTTCTTGAGGCGAGCCTCGGGGGCCAGGTAGCTTTCTTCCTGGCGCTGGAATTCCATGAAACCGGTGATCTTACCCATTTTTGCTGTCCTCTCTTACGCTGCGATTGCTTGAGTTTCCGCTTCGATCGCGGCGTTGTCTGCCATTTCCACCAGGGCGCGTTTGTACTCGCTCGGGAACACTTTGACGAACTTGGCGCGGCTTTCGTTCCAGTTGTCGAGCAGCAGGCGTGCGCGCGTGCTGCCGGTGTGTTTGAAGTGGCGCTCAATCAGGCGCTTGAGGATGGTTTCGTCGGCCTCCGGTTCTCCGTTGCGGTGCTGGCTGTGCCAGGTGGCTTTGTCGACTTGCTGGTCGGCGGCGGCTTTGACTTCTTCCAGGCTGACCATGGACATATTGCATTTGCTGTGGAATTCGCCGTCCGGGTCGTACACGTAGGCGATGCCGCCCGACATGCCGGCGGCGAAGTTGCGGCCGGTGGCGCCCAGTACGACGACGGTGCCGCCGGTCATGTATTCGCAGCCGTGGTCGCCCAGGCCTTCGACAATGGCGGTGGCGCCGGAGTTGCGCACGGCGAAGCGTTCGCCTGCGACGCCGTTGAAGAAGGCTTCGCCGGCGACGGCGCCGTACATGACGGTGTTGCCAACAATGATGTTGTTCACAGCCCAGCCACGGAACTCGGTGTTCGGGCGCACGATGATGCGGCCGCCCGACAGGCCTTTGCCGACGTAGTCGTTGCCTTCGCCCACCAGGTCGATGGTGATGCCGGCGGCCAGGAAGGCTGCCGCCGATTGGCCTGCGGTGCCTTGCAGCTGGATGTGGATGGTGTCGTCCGGCAGGCCGGCGTGGCCGTATTTCAGGGCGACTTCACCGGACAGCATGGTGCCGACGGTGCGGTTGACGTTCTTCACCGGCGAGATGAAGGAGACGCGTTCGCCTTTTTCCAGCGCTGGCTTGGCTTGGGCGATCAGCTTGAGGTCGAGCGCCTTGTCCAGGCCATGGTCCTGTTCTTCGCTGTGGAAGATGGACATGCCGTCGTTGGTCTTTGGCTGGTAGAACACGTTGCTGAAGTCCAGGCCTTTGGCTTTCCAGTGCGTGATGGCTTTCGATTTATCGAGCAGGTCGGCGCGGCCGATCAATTCCTGGAAGGTGCGGATGCCCAGTTGCGCCATCAGTTGGCGCGCTTCTTCGGCGACGAAGAAGAAGTAGTTCACCACGTGTTCCGGCTTGCCCTGGAACTTCTTGCGCAGTTCAGGATCTTGCGTGGCGACGCCGACCGGGCAGGTGTTCAGGTGGCACTTGCGCATCATGATGCAGCCTTCCACCACCAGCGGTGCGGTGGCGAAGCCGATCTCGTCGGCGCCCAGCAGGGCGGCGATCACGACGTCGCGGCCGGTGCGCATCTGGCCGTCGGCCTGCACGCGGACGCGGCTACGCAGGCCGTTCAGCACCAGGGTTTGCTGGGTTTCGGACAGGCCCAGTTCCCATGGGGTGCCGGCGTGCTTGACGGAGGACAGCGGCGAGGCGCCGGTGCCGCCGTCGTGGCCGGCCACCACGATGTGGTCGGCCTTGGCTTTGCTGACGCCTGCGGCGACCGTGCCGATGCCGACTTCCGACACCAGCTTGACCGAGATCGAGGCGCGCGGGTTGGCGTTTTTCAGGTCGTGGATCAGCTGCGCCAGGTCTTCAATCGAGTAAATGTCATGGTGCGGCGGCGGCGAAATCAGGCCGACGCCTGGCACCGAGAAGCGCAGCTGTGCGATGTATTCGGAGACTTTATGGCCTGGCAGCTGGCCGCCTTCGCCCGGCTTGGCACCCTGCGCCATCTTGATCTGAATCTGGTCGGCGGAATTCAGGTACTCCGCGGTCACGCCGAAACGGCCGGAGGCGACCTGCTTGATGCGCGAGCGCAGGGAGTCGCCTTCCTGCAGCGGGATGTCGACTTCGATCTTGTCCTTGCCCAGCACGGAAGCGAAGGTGGCGCCGACCTTGATCGGGATGCCTTTCAGCTCGTTGGTGTAGCGCGCCGGGTCTTCGCCGCCTTCGCCGGTATTGGATTTGCCGCCGATGCGGTTCATCGCTACCGCCAGGGTGGCGTGGGCTTCGGTCGAAATCGAGCCGAGCGACATGGCGCCGGTGGCGAAGCGCTTGACGATCTCTTTGGCCGGTTCCACTTCGTCCAGCGGGATCGCTTTCGATGGATCGATCTTGAATTCGAACAGGCCGCGCAGGGTCAGGTGGCGCTTGCTCTGGTCGTTGATAAGCTGGGCGTACTCTTTGTAGGTCGAGAAGTTGTTGGAGCGGGTCGAGTGCTGCAGCTTGGCGATGGCGTCCGGCGTCCACAGGTGGTCTTCGCCACGCACGCGGTAGGCGTATTCGCCGCCGGCGTCCAGCTGGTCGGCCAGCACGGGATCGTCGCTGAAGGCCAGCTTGTGCAGGCGCAGGCCTTCCTCGGCCACTTCGAACAGGCCGATGCCCTCCACGTTGGACTGGGTGCCGCGGAAGTATTTGTCCACCAGCTGGCGGTTCAGGCCCACGGCTTCAAAGATCTGCGCACCGCAATAGGACATGTAGGTGGAAATGCCCATCTTGGACATGACCTTCATCAGGCCTTTGCCGACTGCCTTGGTGTAGTTGTAGATTGCCTTTTCCGGCGTCAGGTCGCCCGGCAGGGAGTGCGCCAGTTCGGCCAGGGTTTCCATCGCCAGGTACGGGTGGACGGCTTCGGCGCCGTAGCCGGCCAGCAGGGCAAAGTGGTGGGTTTCGCGGGCGGAGCCGGTTTCCACCACCAGGCCGGTGGAGGCGCGCAGGCCTTTGCTCACCAGGTGCAAGTGGATGGTGGAGGTGGCCAGCAGGGCCGGGATGGCCACGCGGTCGGGACCGACCGAGCGGTCGGACACGATCAGGATGTTGTGGCCGGATTTCACGGCGTCCACGGCTTCCGCGCACAGCGATGCCAGCGAAGCTTCCACGCCTTCCTTGCCCCAGGCCAGCGGGTAGCAGATGCTCAGCTCATAGGATTTGAACTTGCCGCCGGTGTGCTGGCTGATGCTGCGCAGGCGCGCCATGTCGTCGAAACTCAACACCGGCTGCGCCACCTCAAGACGCATTGGCGGATTGACGTTGTTGGTGTCCAGCAGGTTCGGCTTCGGGCCGATGAAGGACACCAGCGACATGACCATCGCTTCGCGGATCGGGTCGATCGGCGGGTTGGTGACCTGGGCGAACAGCTGCTTGAAGTAGTTATACAGCGGCTTGAGCTTGTTGGAGGTGACGGCCAGCGGCGAGTCGTTGCCCATGGAGCCGACGGCTTCTTCGCCGGCGGTCGCCATCGGCGCCAGGATGAAGCGCATGTCTTCCTGGGTATAGCCGAACACTTGCTGGCGGTCGAGCAGGGAGGCGGCCTGCTTCTCGCCGGCGGCCGGGCCGTACTTGGCCACGTTGGCGGCGATCTGGCTCTCGCTCATTTTCAGCTCGCCCAGCTTGATGCGCACGGCGTTGATCCAGGCTTTGTACGGCTTGGCGTTGGCGTAGGTGTCCTTCAGTTCCTTGTCGTCGATGATGCGGCCGGCTTCCAGGTCGATCAGGAACATTTTGCCCGGCTGCAGGCGCCATTTCTGGATGATCTTCGATTCAGGAATCGGCAGCACGCCGGATTCGGAGGCCATCACCACCAGATCGTCGTCGGTGACGATGTAACGCGCCGGGCGCAGGCCATTGCGGTCCAGGGTGCCGCCGATGTAGCGGCCGTCGGTGAAGGCCATGGCGGCCGGGCCGTCCCATGGTTCCATCATCGAGGCGTAGTATTCGTAGAAGGCTTTGCGGTTGTCGTCCATCAGCGTATGGTTTTCCCACGCTTCCGGAATCATCATCATCATCGCTTGCGCCAGCGGGTAGCCCGCCATCAGCAGCAGTTCCAGCGCGTTGTCGAAGCAGGCGGTGTCGGACTGGCCTTCGTAAATCAGCGGGAACAGCTTCTGCAGGTCGTCGCCCAGCACGGCGGACTTCATCACGCCTTCGCGCGCGCGCATCCAGTTGAAGTTGCCCTTCACGGTGTTGATCTCGCCGTTGTGCGCGATCAGGCGGTAGGGGTGGGCCAGCGGCCATTCAGGGAAGGTGTTGGTGGAGAAGCGCTGGTGCACCAGCGCCAGCGCCGAGATGCAGCGCGGGTCTTGCAAGTCTTTGTAGTACACGCCCACCTGGTCGGCCAGCAGCAGGCCTTTGTACACCACGGTACGGGCCGACATGGAGGGCACGAAGAATTCTTTGCCGTGGATCAGTTTCAGGGCCTGGATCGCGTGGCCGGACGATTTGCGGATCACGTACAGCTTGCGTTCCAGCGCGTCGGTCACCATCACGTCCTGGCCGCGGCCGATGAAGATCTGGCGGATGACCGGTTCTTTTTCGCGCACGCGCGGCGACATCGGCATTTCCGAATCGATCGGCACATTGCGCCAGCCCAGCACGACCTGGCCTTCGATGCGCACGGCGCGTTCGATTTCCTGTTCGCAGGCGATGCGGGAGGCGTTTTCCTTCGGCAGGAAGACCATGCCGACGCCGTATTCGCCGGGCGGCGGCAGTTCCACGCCTTGCTTGGCCATTTCGTCGCGGTAGAACTGGTCGGGGATCTGGATCAGGATGCCGGCGCCGTCGCCCATCAGTTTGTCCGCACCGACCGCGCCCCTGTGGTCGAGGTTTTTCAGGATCAGGAGACCCTGTTCGACGATCGAGTGGCTCTTGTTGCCTTTGATGTGGGCGACAAAACCGACGCCACAGGCATCGTGTTCGTTGGCTGGGTTGTACAAACCTTGCGCTTGCATGCGTTTCTCCGCTGAATTTTTGGTCACGAGAATCCAGAGTAGTGCAATGCACAAAAACGCGCAACAAAAACAATTAGGGTCGGAGTCGAATTAATTCAGCGACAGTCGCTTGAAAATTTAATTGGGGACAGAGTCGTCGGTTTTCCGGGGGCGGCCACGTTTTGCCGGCAGAACCTGCCGTTTCATGCGCCGCTCCAGCTCGGCTTTCCACTTATCGCTGCCTAATGGCCAGCCTTTCAGGGCTGCCGCCTCGATGGCGCGCTGGTCCATGCCCGCCAGCCCTTGTGCCGCCAGCTCTATATAGGCCGCCTCGCGCTGGAATGGCGTATTCCCTAGCGCCCAGTAAATCGGATGGTCATTCACCGCCCCATCCTGGCGGATGCCGGCATGGTGCGGATAACTCGACCACTGATATTGCTCCAGCCCGTCGGCCAGGCGCGCCCGCACGGCGGCGAATTCGATGTATTTTGAGCAAGGAATAAAGTAGCGCTCGGCTTCGATCACCGAGGTTTTATAGCGCCCCTGCCATAAAGTTCCGGCCCGGCCATACTTTTGATTGAAATAAGGGACATAGTGCCGCCCGATCCATTGCATCATGCCGCCCAGCCCTTCTTCATCGCTGGGGGAGGCTAACAGGTGCAATTCACCCGGCAAAAGCGTGTAGGCATGCACCGCGACCTTGTAAAGACGGGCGGCGGCGCGCATCCAGGCGATAAAACTGCTGAAATCTTCAGCATCCAGGAACACTTCCTGGCCATTCAGGCCGCGCTGGACAATGTAATGGGGTTGGTTGGGGACAACGAGACGGGGCAAACGAGCCATGAATGCAAAAAGGGTAGGATCGGGAAACCCCGATTCTACCCAGTTCGCACGACTCTGTCCCTAATTAGGAGATATTGAAGCTGGCGGACAGGCTATAGCCCTCGCCGTAGGCCGAACGCAGGGGAAGATCCTGGCCCAGGCCGCTGCGCGCCTTTTTGCGTAAACGATACACCAGCATGTCCACCCGGCGCCCCGCATCCGGATCATCGCCGCCAATACCGGCCACAATCACTTGGCGCGGCACCGGACGGGTATTGATCGTCAGCAGGTGCAGGAAATTGCATTCCTTCTCAGTCAGTGTAATCGCCTGGCCCTGCAGCTCCAGCTGGCGCGCGGACACTTTCAGGGTCCACTTGCTCGGCACGGGAATCGCTTCCTGCGGGCCGACACGGCGGTCCAGCGCCTCGATATGGGCGGCCAGCTCCGGGAATTTGATCGGCTTGGTCAGGTAATGGTCCGCGCCCAGGCGCAGGCCCATGATGCGCGAATCAAATGCGACCCGTCCGGTCAGGACCAGCAGGCCGATCTGAGGGTAGAGCTGGCGCATGCGTGGGATGACATTAAAGCCATCTTCATCCGGCAGGCCCAGGTCGAGAACGACCACGCCGACAGTGCCCTGGCTCAGGGCGGACCACATTTCCTGCGCGTTATTTGTTGTGTGTACGACATGGCCGAGCTCAGCCAGGAAGTCCGCCATCTCTTCGGCGTACTCCAGGTTGTCTTCCACGATCAGTATTTGCGTCATTGATGCGCCATTTTTCTATTCAATCGCAGCCGGGGTTTGGGGCTTGCGTCAAAGAATTATCACGGTTGGTCACTGGCTGCGCAACCCTTAAGCAGCGACGGGAAGCCAAATCCGAAATTTCTTGCCGCTTTCAGGCAAATTTTCCACAGACAGCGAGCCGCCGTGGACCTCGATAACATTTTTGGCCATATACAGGCCCAGGCCGGAGCCGGCATGCCCTGCGGCCGCCTTGCCTCGGTAACCCTTGTCGAAGAGTTTGCCTAGCTCATCATCCGGAACAGGTGCGCCGCGATCGATGACGAGGAGTTCCACCCCGCCTTCGCTGGCTTTCCTACCGTGCAATTCTATCGCAACGTTGTCATTTGTGTACTTGAGGGCATTATCTAAAAGTATATCGAGGCACAAACGCAACCCTTGCGGGTCGCAACGCATCCACTGCGGCAAGCCGTCGGCGCGCACGGTAATGTCGGCGCGGCGCTGGCGCGCCTGCTCGGCCGCCGTTTCCAGCAAGGCTTCGGGCGAGACTTCGTCGGCCTGGCGTTTGCGGCCGATGCTGGCCAAGCGCTCCGGGCTCAGGTATTCGTTGATCAGCTCCAGCAAGCGGTCGACCGAGGTCTGGATCTTGCGATAGCGCTTCTTGGTATTTTCGTCGGCGTTCTGCGACGTCATTTCCAGGCGCTGGATGGCACCGTCGATCGTCGACAGCGGCGTGCGGAACTCGTGCGAGACCATGGAGGCGAACTTCTTTTGCTGCCGTTCGCGTTCGACCCGCTCGCGGATATCGCGCACCGTGCCGACCAGGCGCAGCACGCCGCTGTCCACGTCCGGCACCAGGGTCGATTCGATTTCGACCGGGATCAACACGCCATCCTTGCCCGGCATTTCGGTGTCGCGCACGGTGTGGCGGCGCGTGGTGTCGCCGGAGGTGTAGGCCTCCAGCCGCTGCGGCAGTTCAGCCATCAGGTGTTGCGCCACCTGCTGCGCGCGCTCGGGCACGTAGCCGAACAGCTTTTCAGCGGCGGGGCTGACGTACAGCAGCTGGCCACTATCGCAGTCCAGCATCCAGTGTACGTCGCTGCTGTGGTCGAGGATCTGGCGATAGTGTTCAGCACTCAGCATGGGTTTAGTCCTGTAACGGGGCGAAGATTTGCTGCAAGTCTTCCTGCGTCAACGCCATCTTCTGCGATTCGCCTTCGGCCAGCACGGATTGCGCCAGGTCCGATTTCTTCTGCTGCAGCAGCTGGATCTTTTCTTCCAGCGTGCCTTTCGCGATCAGCTTGTAGACGAACACCGGCTTGTCCTGGCCGATACGCCAGGCGCGGTCGGTGGCCTGGTTCTCGGCCGCCGGGTTCCACCAGGGATCATAGTGGATTACCGTGTCGGCCGCCGTCAGGTTCAGGCCCACGCCGCCCGCTTTCAGCGAAATCAGGAAGATCGGCACCGCGCCTTGCTGGAAGGCCGCCACCTGGGCGCCGCGGTCGCGCGTTTCGCCGGTCAGGAGCGCGTACGGGATGTCGCGCGCTTCCAGCTCTTCCTCGATCAACTCCAGCATGGAAGTGAATTGCGAGAACACCAGGATCTTGCGCTTCTCTTCCAGCAAGTCCTCGACCATCTGCATCAGGTCGATCAGCTTGGCCGAGCCGGTGGCCGCGGCCTTCTTGGTGGACTTCACCAGGCGCGGGTCGCAGCACACCTGGCGCAGCTTGAGCAGCGCCTCCAGGATCACGATCTGGGAACGCGCTACGCCCTTGCGGTCGATTTCCTCGCGCACTTTCTGGTCCATGGCCAGGCGCACGGTTTCGTACAGGTCGCGCTGCGGGCCCGAGAGTTCGACCTTGCGCACCATCTCGGTCTTGGGCGGCAGTTCTTTCGCCACGCCGTCCTTGGTACGGCGCAGCAGGAAGGGTTTGATGCGGCGGTTCAGCAGCATGCGGCGCTGCGGGTCGTCCTGGCGCTCGATCGGGTGGCGGAAGCTGCTGTTGAAGGTCTTCTCGTCGCCCAGCAGGCCCGGCAGCAGGAAGTGGAACTGCGACCACAGCTCGCCCAGGTGGTTTTCCAGCGGCGTGCCGGACAGGCACAGGCGGTGGCGTGCACGCAGCAGGCCGGCGCTCTGGGCCGCCTTGGAGCGGGTGTTCTTGATGTAGTGCGACTCGTCCAGGATCACCAGGTGGAAATCGTGCTCGCGCAGTTTTTCCTCATCGCGCGGCAGCAGGGCGTAGGTGGTCAGCACCAGGTCGGCTTTCGGGATTTCCTCGAACAGCTCGGCGCGGTCCTTGCCCTGCAACAGCAGCACTTTCAGGTCCGGCGCGAAGCGCGCGGCCTCGTCCTGCCAGTTGTTCATCAGGCTGGTTGGCGCGATGACCAGGGCCGGATGGTCCAGGCGGCCCGCTTCTTTTTCCACCAGGATGTGGGCGATGGTTTGCACCGTCTTGCCCAAACCCATATCGTCGGCCAGGATGCCGCCGAAGTTGTACTCGCGCAGGAACTGCATCCAGCTCAAGCCGTCGGTCTGGTAATCGCGCAGCGTGGCGCGCAGGCCGGCCGGGGTCGGCACGCGCTTGACCGAGGCGAACTGGTTCAGCTTGCGGCCCATGTCGCGCAGCTCTTCGCCGCCGCTCCACTGGAAGTCCACATTGCGCGCCAGCTCGTCCAGGCGTGCCGCGTCGAGCGAAGACATGCGCACCGCGTGGCGGATCTTCTCGCTGAAATACAGCTCGCCAATCGTGGCCAGGATTGGGCGCACGCGGTTCCAGGGCAGCGCCACGCGGGTGCCGTCCGGCAGGGCGGCCAGCATCTGGTCCGACTCGCCGTGCAGCGCCAGCGCTTTCGGGCCGAAGTCGTTGGGGAAATTGCGGATCATCTGCACCAGCACCGGCAGCAGCGGCACGCGTTCGCCGTTCACGGTGATGCCCAGCTCCAGGTCGAACCAGGCGCCGCCATTGTCCGTGGTCTCTTCCTCCACTTCGGCGTACCAATCATCCACCGCCACCATGTCGTAGCGGTACTTCGGCGATTTTTCCACGCGCCAGCCAGCGGCCAGCAATTCCTCGATGCCGGACTCGGCAAAGCGGATCCAGTCCGCCTGGTTGGCCAGCAGCAGGCCGCCGCGCACGCTCGACAGCGGCAGGGCGGTGGGCTTCCTGAAGCCCAGCTGGGTCAGGGTTTCCAGCGCCGCCGCCTCCAGTTCCTCGTTGCGCTGGATGATTTCGGTCACCTCGCCGCGCTGGCGCACCACGCGCTGCGAGGGGTCGAACGAGACGCGCTCGCCATCGTAGTCATAGGACAGCACGGCATAGTCGTTCCAGCGCTGCAAGGTGCCATCGGCCAGCTGGGCCGAATCGAGCACCAGGATCGGGCGCGGCTTGACGTCGGTGCGCACGCGCTGCGGCAGCGGCTGCGGCAGCGGCATCAGCTGTTGCAAGCCGTGCGCCAGCAGCAGTTGCGAGACGCGCATCTTATCGTTCGGCATCAGCAGCGGCGCCTGCGCCACCAGGGCTTGCAGGTCGGCCAGCGGGATGGTGGTGCCGCCCTGGTTCAGCTGCAGCTCGCCGGTCGACAGGTTGTCGATATACCACGGCGGATCGGTCGGCAGCATGTAGTCGATCTGGTCGGCGCCGTGGTGCTTGGCGCCCTCCGGCACCTCCACTTGCCAGCCCAGGCGCAGGCCCTTGCCCTCTTCGCGCCAGGCCAGGTTGGCGTTGCGCAGCGGGCCCGGCTTCATTGGGTACACCAGGCCGTTGCCCACGTCCGACCAGGAATTGGCCCACAGCAGTTTTTCCTGCTGGGACAGCATTTGCAGCAGGGCCGCGCCAATCTTGCCGCGCGGCTCGGTCGCGCTGCCGGTCTGGGAATTGGGGCCGCTGCGCATGGCCACGAAGAAACGCACCAGGTCTTCATCGCCCGGCGCCAGGAAGGCCGGCGGGGCGGAGAGCAGGGAGAATACTTCGCTGACCGGGCTGGCGGCCGCCACGTCGCCGTTCGGCTTCAGGCGCGCCTTGTACAGGCACAGCGCCACATGGCGCCCGCCGCTGGTGGGCGCCAGCACGTAAATGAGTTTGTAGCTCGTCTGTTTCGGGTCGATATCGACCGGGGCCAGTTTAGGCTTGGGATGCGCGGCTGCATCCACCCTCTGCAACCACGTCGCCACAGCATAGGGAAGCTGGTTGGGCGGAGCGGTGGGCGCAGGGGCCGGTGCGACTGGAGTTTCGCGGAGTTCGTCGCGGGTAATATCCATTGGGCGCATTCTTTTAAATCAGCGGTTCAAAAACAGCAACATGCAATATTATCCGCCTTCCACCGTTTCGTGTTTGTGAAAATCCTAACTTAGCGCAACTAGAGGCAGGACGGGCAACATTAACTAATTAATAATAATCTATTCCGACGCCCTGTGGCGTTGTATGATTTCGGCCTTCACCGTTTGGGAACACCGTCATGCTGCCTTCTATCGAACAACGCCTCGCCCTTGAACTGGCCGCCAAACCGGCCCAGGTCGCCGCCGCCATCGCCCTGCTGGACGAAGGCGCCACCGTCCCGTTTATCGCCCGCTACCGGAAAGAAGCGACCGGCGGCCTGGACGACATCCAGCTGCGTGCCCTGGACGAGCGCCTGCGCTACCTGCGCGAGCTGGAAGACCGCCGCGCCGCCATCCTCGCCTCGATCACCGAGCAGGGCAAAATGACGCCGGAGCTGCTAGATGCCGTCACCCACGCGGAAGACAAGACCCGCCTGGAAGACCTCTACCTGCCGTACAAACCCAAGCGCCGCACCAAGGCCCAGATCGCCATCGAAGCCGGCCTGGCGCCGCTGGCCGAAGGCTTGCTGGCCGATCCGACCCTCAATCCGGAAACCGAAGCCGCCAATTATCTGCGCGAAGCCTTCGAGACCGCCGACGGCAAGAATGCCGGGGTGCCGGACGCCAAGGCCGCCCTGGACGGCGCCCGCCAGATCCTGATGGAACGCTTCGCCGAAGACGCCACCCTGCTGCAATCCTTGCGCGAATATGTGCAAGAGCATGGCGTAGTTGAGTCCAAAGTTGTTGACGGAAAACAAGAAGAGGGCGAAAAGTTCGCCGATTACTTCGATTATTCCGAGCCGTTGGCCGCCGTGCCCTCGCACCGCGCCCTGGCACTGTTGCGCGGACGCCGCGAAGGCATGCTGGACGTGACCCTGCGGTTGGACTCGGAAGAGGAAAAACCGAAGTGGGATGCGCCGCACAACCCCTGCGAAAGCCGCATTTCGGCCCGGTTCGGCATCAAGCAAGCCGGCCGCCCGGCCGACAAGTGGCTGGCCGACACCGTGCGCTGGACCTGGCGCGTGAAATCCTTCATGCACCTGGAAACCGAGCTGATGGGCGCGCTGCGCGAAAAAGCCGAGCTGGACGCCATCAACGTCTTCGCTACCAATTTGAAAGCCTTGCTGCTGGCCGCCCCGGCCGGCCCGCGCGCCACCATGGGCCTGGACCCCGGCCTGCGCACCGGGGTGAAAGTGGCGGTGGTCGACGCCACCGGCAAGGTGGTGGATACCGCCACCATTTATCCACACCAGCCGCGCAATGACTGGCACGGCGCGCTGCATACCCTGGCACAGCTGGCCGCCAAGCACAATGTCTCGCTGGTTTCCATCGGCAACGGCACCGCCTCGCGCGAAACCGACAAGCTGGCGCAGGACCTGATCAAGCAATGCCCGGAGCTCAAGCTGACCAAGATCGTCGTGTCCGAGGCTGGCGCGTCCGTGTATTCCGCTTCCGAATACGCCTCGCGCGAACTGCCCGAGCTGGACGTCTCGCTGCGCGGCGCCGTCTCGATCGCGCGCCGCCTGCAAGACCCGCTGGCCGAACTGGTCAAGATCGACCCGAAATCGATCGGCGTCGGCCAATACCAGCACGACGTCTCGCAAACCCAGCTGGCGCGCTCGCTGGACGCGGTGGTGGAAGACTGCGTGAACGCCGTTGGCGTCGACGTCAACACCGCCTCCGCCCCGCTGCTGGCGCGCGTGTCCGGCCTGTCCGCCAGCGTGGCCCAAAGCATCGTCACCTACCGCGACCTGAAAGGCGCCTTCGCCTCGCGCGCCGCGCTGAAGAGCGTGCCGCGCCTGGGTGACAAGACGTTTGAGCAAGCCGCCGGCTTCCTGCGCGTGATGGGCGGCGAGAACCCGCTCGACGCCTCCGCCGTGCACCCAGAGTCCTACCCGGTGGTGGAAAAGATCCTGGCCGATATCCAGAAGGATGTGCGCGGCGTGATCGGCGAAAGCAAGCTGCTGAAGAGCCTGTCCCCGGCCAAATACGCCGATGAGAAGTTCGGCGTGCCGACCGTGACCGACATCATCAAGGAACTGGAAAAGCCGGGCCGCGACCCGCGTCCCGAGTTCACCACCGCCACCTTCAAGGAAGGCGTGGAAGAGATCAGCGACCTGCGTCCGGACATGATCCTGGAAGGCGTGGTGACCAACGTGGCCGCCTTTGGCGCCTTCGTCGACATCGGCGTGCACCAGGACGGCCTGGTGCACATTTCCGCCCTGTCCAACACCTTCGTCAAAGACCCGCACTCGGTGGTGAAAGCCGGCCAGGTGGTGAAGGTGAAAGTGCTGGAAGTGGACGTCAAGCGCAAGCGCATCGCCCTCACCATGCGCCTGAACGACAGCGCCCCGGCCGCCGGCGCGCGCCCCGAGCAGCGCGGTGACCGCAACGACCGCCGTGCCATGGGCCAGCAGCAGAAGCAGCAGTCACGCGAACCCGCAGCCCAAGGTTCCATGGCCGCCGCCTTCGCCAAGCTGCGCGGCTAAAAATTCGGGGTCAGATTTCTTGCATGCGGCGCCAGATGCGCAGGGAGGCATAGGCGCCGATAGCGAAGCAGCCGAGACCCATGGCGATGATGCTGCCGGCGGCGATCGCGGGCTTGCCGCCGGCCGCCAAGTCTTGCCATAAGCCGCGGTCGACTAGGGTTAGCGACAGCAAGGGCAGCGTGGTGATGCCAAATGTCGTCAGCAAGGCGCGGTACTTGTTGCGCAGCGAGACGCGGTCGGTGAAGATTTCTGCCTGCTGCCCGGCTGGGGCCGCCTTGCGCCAACATAGCCAGCCGCCAGGGATATCCCCCACCAGGCTCCAGCCGGCGTCACTGAACAGCTGGCGGTAGTCGCGCTTGCCGCCGTCGCTCTGGAAGTCCCAGCGGTAGCTGATCTCGCCAGGTGCGCCGACATCGAAGCGGTGCAACAGGCCCAGCATCGAGACGCTGCGCAGGTGCAGGCCGCGCCGCGATTGCGCGGTCAGCCACTCTTCATGCTCACGGTCTTGCCAGGCCCACCACAGCTTGAACTTCCACACGTCGTCCTTCATGTTTCCTCCTCAATGTAAGTGTCTGCCGGACCTGACAGCGCGGCGCCAGCACTAAGTGCCGCCGCACCGCCCAGCCACAGCATCAGCTTGTACTTATGGCTGCGTCTGGCCGCCATATCCGTAAATGCTTCCGTACCGGCTTCCGCCGTTGGCTTGCACCAGCAAATGCAGGCCCTTGCGCGACATCTCCTGGAACCATTGCTCCTGCTCGGACGCGCGCCAGGGCGCAGCAAAGCACCATTTTTTGACAATCATGCTTGCTCCTGCCGGGCCAGCGCTGCGCGCGCGCCCTGTACCATGATTTCCAACCGGCGCACCTGCTCGGCCAGCACCTCCTTGCCCAAATCGGTCAAGGCGTAGATCTTGCGGCGGTCTTCTTCGGCCACCTTGATGATCAGCTTTTGCTTTTCCAGCGTGTTGAAGGCGCCGTACATCGTGCCCGGGCCAATCGTGACGCTGCCGCCACTCATGGCTTCGACCTTCTGCATGATGGCGTAGCCGTGCGAGGGCTGGTCGAGCGCTGCCAGCATGTAAAAGCTGGCTTCCGACAGGGGCAGGTATTTTGAGTAGTCCATATATCGAGCAACGCTATATCGAGTGTCGATATAGTCGCATCGAACATGACCTGTGTCAACTGGCAAATCACCAAACCTTGGTAAAATGGTGGGATTCCAATCCTTTAGCTGTGAGAGTGCAATGAGCGACGTACAAACCTGGATCAAAGAAACCGTGACCAATACCCCGGTCGTGCTGTTCATGAAGGGCACCGCCCAGTTCCCGCAGTGCGGCTTCTCCGGCCGCGCCATCCAGATCCTGAAAGCTTGCGGCGTCGAGAATATCGCCACCGTAAACGTGCTGGATGATCCGGAAGTGCGCCAGGGCATCAAGGAATACTCGAACTGGCCAACCATCCCGCAGCTGTACGTGCGCGGCGAGTTCATTGGCGGCTCCGACATCATGTCCGAGATGTACGAATCCGGCGAACTGAAGGCCCTGCTGGACAACAATGGCTGATCGCCCGCAGCGGCTGGTCATCGCCATCACCGGCGCCACCGGCGCCGTGTATGGCGTGCGGCTGCTGCAACATCTGCGCAGTATCGACGGCGTCGAAACGCATTTAGTGGTGTCCGACGCCGCCGTCCTGACCCTGCACCAGGAAACCGGCCTGCAGCGCAAGGAAGTCGAAGCGCTGGCCGATGTCGTCCACAAGCAAAACAATATCGGCGCATCCATCGCCAGCGGCTCTTTCCAGGCCGACGGCATGGTGATCGCCCCCTGTTCGATGAAGACCCTGGCCTCTGTGGCGCATGGCCTGTCGGACAACCTGATCGCGCGCGCCGCCGACGTCATGCTGAAGGAGCGCCGCCGCCTGATACTGATGGTGCGCGAAACGCCGTTCAACCTGGCGCACCTGCGCAATATGACGGCCGTCACCGAAATGGGCGGCATTATCTTCCCGCCCCTGCCCAGCTTCTACCACCTGCCGCAAAGCATCGACGAGATGGTCGACCACACGGTCGCGCGCGTCATCGATTTATTCGGCCTATGTCACAATCTGGCCCCTCGCTGGACTGGCATGAATCCCTGAAAACATGCGCCCTGAGGGGCTGCTGTATCATTCCCGTTACAAAGTGGTATGGTCGTTTGTGACATGGCGCGCGGCCATGGCAGGCGCTGAAAACACTATCGCCCGGCCTCCTGCTGCAGGGTGCCGGGCGACTGTGCGCCGGTGAAGTCCGGAAAGGCGTGCGAAGCGCCGCTTGCCCTGCTTTGCGCAGGACAAAATAGTGTCGAATTGTTACTTTTGGTAGTTGATCCTGACAAGCATGCGAATAAATTCACGTGCGATTTGCTTGTGATGGTCGTCCAGCCGTTGCAAATCAGCGATCAATTTCACATCGGCCGACTCGAAACGGGTCAGGTTATTACCGTTCGTTTCGCCATTGTGGTGCTCGCCTTCCTCACCGCCAAAGCGCAGCCATTCCGCAGGTACGCCCAGCCATTGGGCGATCATGCGCAGCTTCTCCTGGGTCGGAATCGCCTCTCCAACCAGCCATTTGCGGGCTGCGTGGACCGTAATCGGTCTTCCCTCGAAACGGATGTTGAACTCCCGCGCCAACCGGGTTGGGCTGTCGGGGGAGTAGTGGGCGTTTTTTAAAGCCTGCTGGAGTCGCTGGCTAAAGCTTTCACGTTCGTTTGAAGAATTCATAGTTGCACTATTTCATGTCAGAACATGAATGTCAGTCTCTAGAACCATCAGACCAATTGTGACAAAGACGAATTACAACAATTAACAATTGGCACTACAGACTGTCCGATTTCCTACTCTGCGAGCCCAAATATTTTTCGGCATTTTCGGCCAAATCTAGCAGAATCAACTTGTCAGGACGACAAGCAATCGGAAACAACTTTCATTATGGAAGTTGATTGGCGACCACAAACCCTGGATGGGAGTGTTGCCAGCCGGTCGGCTGGTATTACCGACCGGTGGTAACTTTTATGCTTTCATGAAGTGGATGATGCCGTCCTTGCCCATGTCCCGGCGCACGATACCATCGCGCCACAGCTTGTGCAGGTGGGCCAGCGCCTCGCCCAGGGCAAAGCTGAGCTGGTGGGCGTCGAGCGGGCGGCGGAACATGATTGGTACTATCTCGGCAGCCGAACGCGGCTGGTCGGTGCAGGCCGCCAACACCTCGGCCAGGCGCTGCGCATGGTGCTCGCGCAACTGGCCGATACGGGTGTGCAGGCCGCGGAAGGGGCGGCCGTGCGAGGGCAGCACCAACACGTCCGCCGGCAAGCCGGCAAAGCGCTCCAGCGAGTCGAGGTACTGCTGCAGGGGGTTGGCTTCCGGCTCGACCGCGAAGACCGACATATTGGTCGAGATGCGCGGCAGCACCATATCGCCCGACACCAGCACGTTCAGCTGCTCGCAGTAGAGCGCGGCATGCTCCGGCGAGTGGCCGAAACCGGTGATCACGCGCCAGGTGCAGGCGCCGGCCTGCAGCAGCTGTCCATCCTGCAGGCGCACATACGCGGTCGGCACGGCGGGCACCAGCGAAGGATAGTAGTTCTTGCGCGAACGCATTTTCTCCAGCATGTCCGGGTCGACCAGGCCGTGGCGCTCGAAATGCGGCACGGCGGACGGGCCGTCCACGCCCGGCAGGCCGGCCGACATCATGCGCGCGAAACCGTATTCGCCCGCCGTCATCCACAGCCGCACGCCGAAACGCTGGCACAGCCAGTCGGCCAGGCCCACGTGGTCGGGATGGCAATGGGTGGCGATTACGCGCTGCAGAGGCTGGCCGGCGAGCGGCCCGGCCAGCACCGCATTCCAGGCCTCCTTGCTGGCGTCCAGCGCCACGCCGCAATCGACCACGCTCCAGCCGCCCGCCTCGCGCAGCAGCCACAGGTTGATGTGATCGAGGGCAAAGGGCAGCGGCAGGCGCATCCACGCCACGCCGGGCGCGACTTCCAGGACAGTGCCGCTGGCCGGCAGGGTGTCGCCAAATGGATAGTCAAGCTGGGATTCGAGCGGATTCATAGGCTAGAATGTGGTTAACGTTACGTAAACGGAAGATCCATTGTAAGCCATGCCGACCTACACCATCACTGAACTGGCCCGCGAATTCGACATTACCCCGCGCGCCATCCGTTTTTATGAAGACCAGGGCCTCCTGGCGCCGTCCCGTGAGGGTGCTGGCGGCCGCAACCGCGTGTATACGCCGCGCGACCGTACCCGCCTCAAGCTGACCCTGCGCGGCAAGCGCATCGGCCTGTCGCTCAGCGAAATCAAGAGCCTGGTCGACATGTACGAGTCGCCCAAGGATACCGCCGCGCAGATGAACCGCTTCCTGGGCGTGCTGGCGCAGCACCGTGAAACGCTGGAACAGCAGCGCGAAGACATTGAAATGTCGCTGCAGGAAATCGGCACCCACGAGGAGGAGTGCCGGCGCCTGCTGGCCGCTCTTGCCGAGAAGCAAACCACGGCTGGTTGACGTTTACGTTAACGTAAGTCAGGCGTATCATTTACGCTTCACTACCCCACATTAGAATAGAGGAAGACATGCTCCATCTCCCAGGCCTGACCTTTGACCACGGCGAGGACATCGCCGCCCTGCGCGAAGCGGTACAACAGTTTGCCGCCGCCGAAATCGCCCCGCGCGCAGCGGAAATCGACCGCACCGACCAGTTCCCGATGGACTTGTGGCGCAAGATGGGCGAACTGGGCCTGCTGGGCATCACCGTCGGCGAGGAATACGGCGGCGCCAATATGGGCTACCTGGCCCACATCATCGCGATGGAAGAGATTTCGCGCGCCTCCGCCTCGGTCGGCCTGTCCTACGGCGCGCACTCCAACCTGTGCGTTAACCAGATCAAGCGCAACGGCACCGAAGAACAGAAGAAGAAATACCTGCCGAAGCTGATCTCCGGTGAGCACATTGGCGCGCTGGCCATGTCCGAGCCGAACGCCGGTTCCGACGTGGTATCGATGAAGCTGCGCGCCGACTTCAAGGGCGACCGCTGGGTGCTGAACGGCACCAAGATGTGGATCACCAACGGCCCGGACGCCGACACCCTGGTGGTGTACGCCAAGAATGACCTGGAAGCCGGCCCGCGCGGCATGACCGCCTTCCTGATCGAAAAAGGCTTCAAGGGCTTCTCCATCGCGCAGAAGCTGGACAAGCTGGGCATGCGCGGCTCGCACACCGGCGAGCTGGTGTTCGAGGACTGCGAAGTGCCGGCCGAGAACGTGCTGGGCGGCCTGGGCAAGGGCGTCAACGTGCTGATGTCCGGCCTGGACTTCGAACGCACCGTGCTGTCCGGCGGCCCGCTGGGCATCATGTCGGCCTGCATGGATGCCGTGGTGCCGTACGTGCACGACCGCAAGCAGTTCGGCCAGCCGATCGGCGAGTTCCAGCTGATGCAGGGCAAATTGGCGGATATGTATTCCACCATGATGGCCTGCCGCGCCTACGTCTACGCCGTGGGCCAGGCCTGCGACCGCGCCACCTCGCCGGAGCAGGTGCGCGCGCTGCGCAAGGACGCCGCCGGCGCCATCCTGTACTCGGCCGAGAAGGCGACCTGGATGGCCGGCGAGGCGATCCAGACCCTGGGCGGCAACGGCTACATCAACGAGTACTCGGTCGGCCGCCTGTGGCGCGACGCCAAGCTGTACGAGATTGGCGCCGGCACCAGCGAAATCCGCCGCATGCTGATCGGCCGCGAACTGTTCGCCGAGACCAAGTAAGCAAAGCCGCAAGGCCGCCATGATCCACGCCGCCTTCCCCAAGCTGCTGTCGTCGCAGATCGCGTTCGACATCGCACGCACCATCCGCGAGGGGTTCGACAAGCACTACCGCCTGTTCCGCCAGGCGGCGCAGGCGGCCAAGCGGCATTTCGAGCAAGGCGACTGGGCCGTGGCCCAGGTCGCGGCGCGCGAGCGGATCGACTTTTACGACAAGCGCGTGCAGGAATGCGTGCAGATGCTGGAGGACGAGTACGACCCGTCCGAGCTGACCGATGAAGTGTGGCGCGAACTCAAGCTGCACTACATCGGCATGCTGACCGGCCACAAGCAACCGGAGCTGGCGGAGACCTTCTTCAACTCGGTCTGCTGCAATATGCTGCACCGCTCCTACTTCAACAACGAGTTCATTTTCGTGCGCCCGGTGATCTCCACCGAGTACATTGAAACGGCGGAAGCAGCGCCCATCTACCGCGTCTACTATCCGGCCAAGGACGGCCTGACCTTCACGCTCAAGCGCATCGTCACCAACTTCCAGCTGGCCACGCCGTTTGCCGACCTGTCGCGCGATATCGGCCTGGTGGAGGCACGCCTGGCCAGCCTGTTCGGCGAGCTGGAACCGAATGCCCAGGTGCAGGTGCTGGCCAGCCTGTTCTTCCGCAACAAGGGCGCCTACATTGTCGGCAAAGCCGTCAACGGCAGCCGCGAGCTGCCCTTTGTCATCCCCATCCTGCACAATAAGAACAAGCAGCTGGTGCTGGACGCGATCCTGACCGAGGACGAGCACATCGTGACGCTGTTCTCGTTCACGCGCGCCTACTTCATGGTCGATATGGAAGTGCCGTCGGCCTATGTGCAATTCCTGCGCAACCTGATGCCGCGCAAGCCGCGCAGCGAGATCTACACCATCCTCGGCCTGCAGAAGCAGGGCAAGAACGCCTTCTACCGCGACTACCTGCAGCACCTGAAGCACTCGTCCGACCTGTTCACGATCGCGCCCGGCATCCGCGGCCTGGTGATGCTGGTGTTCGCGCTGCCGTCCTTCCCCTATGTGTTCAAGGTGATCAAGGATTTTTATCCGGCGCCCAAGGACACCACGCGCGAGCAGATCAAGAGCAAGTACCTGCTGGTCAAGCACCACGACCGCGTAGGGCGCATGGCCGACACGCTGGAATACTCCAACGTCGCCTTCCCGCGCCACCGCTTCTCCGACGAGCTGGTGAAGGAGCTTAAACACTTCGCGCCCTCGCTGGTGGAGGAAGAGGGCGAGCAAATCGTGATCCGCCACCTGTACATTGAACGGCGCATGGTGCCGCTGAATATGTGGCTGTCGCATGCCGACGAAGTGGGCGACGATGCGGCGCTGGAGCACGGCATCGTCGAATACGGCAACGCCATCAAGGACCTGGTGGCCGCCAATATCTTCCCGGGCGACATGCTGTACAAGAATTTCGGTGTCACCCGTCACAAGCGTGTCGTTTTCTACGACTACGATGAAATTGAATACCTCACGGACTGCAACTTCCGTGTGATTCCGGCGCCGCGCAACGAGGAGGACGAAATGTCCGCCGAGCCGTGGTACCCGATTGGCAAGCACGACGTATTCCCCGAGCAGTTCGGCAATTTCCTGCTGGGGAACGAGAAAATCCGACAATATTTTATGAAGCACCACGCCGATCTGCTGACCCAGTCCTGGTGGGCCGGGAAGAAGGAACGGATCGCCAGTGGTGTCATCGAGGACGTGTTTCCCTACCCTCAGCACGTCCGGTTCTGCAACCAAAGCCGGCCGCCATCGGCGGCGGCCCCCCTGACACCATCCCTTTTGGAGACCTTTGAAAATGAATGACCCTATCGTAATCGTCGGCGCAGCCCGCACCCCAATGGGCGCCTTCCAGGGCGACTTTTCCAGCCTGAGCGCGAACGACCTGGGCGCCGTGGCCATCAAGGCCGCCGTCGAGCGCGCCGGCATCAAGCCGGAAGCGGTGGAGCACGTCTACTTCGGCAACTGCCTGATGGCAGGCCAGGGCCAGGCCCCGGCCCGCCAGGCAGCGATCAAGGCCGGCCTGCCGGTATCGGCCGGCGCCGTGACCCTGTCCAAGATGTGCGGCTCCGCCATGCAGGCGGCCATCTTCGCCTACGACAGCATCAGCGCCGGCAGCGCCGAGGTGATCGTGGCGGGCGGCATGGAATCCATGACCAACGCCCCGTACCTGATCCCGAAGGCACGCGGCGGCTACCGCATCGGCCACGGCATGATGTTCGACCACATGATGTACGACGGCCTGGAAGACGCCTACACGCGCGACCCGAAGACCGGCGCCGGCCGCTCCATGGGCACCTTCGCCGAGCAATGCTCGAGCGCCTACAAGTTCACCCGCGAAGCGCAGGACAACTTCGCCATTGAATCGGTAAAGCGCGCGCAGGCAGCGCAAGCCTCCGGCGCCTTCGCCTGGGAAATCGCCCCGGTGACCGTCTCCGGCCGCGCCGGCGACGTGGTGATCGACAAGGATGAAGGCCCGCTGAAAGCCAAGATCGATAAGATCCCGGCGCTGAAGCCAGCTTTCGCCAAGGACGGCACCATCACCGCAGCCTCCTCCTCCTCGATCAACGACGGCGCCGCAGCCCTGGTGCTGATGCGCGAATCGACCGCCAAGAAGCTGGGCGCCAACGTGATCGCCAAGATCACCGGCCACGCCACCAACTCCCTGGTACCGGAACAGTTCACCACCGCCCCTGTGGGCGCGATCCAGAAGCTGCTGGCCAAGACCGGCTGGAAAGTCAGCGACGTCGACCTGTTCGAGATCAACGAAGCCTTCGCCGCCGTCCCGATGGCAGCGATGCACGACCTGGACATCCCGCACAGCAAGGTGAACGTGCACGGCGGCGCCTGCGCCCTGGGCCACCCGATCGGCGCCACCGGCGCGCGCATCATCACCACCCTGATCGGCGCCCTGAAAGCCAAAGGCGGCAAGAAAGGCGTAGCGGCACTGTGCATCGGCGGCGGCGAAGCCACCGCCATGGGCATCGAGCTGGTCTAAGCACGATGGCGCTCGCACTCGTCATCGGCGCCTCGCGCGGCATCGGCCATGAACTGGTTCGCCAGTACCTGGCCGACGGCTGGCGCGTGATCGCCACGGCCCGCAAGAAGGAAGATGTCGCCA
This sequence comes from Pseudoduganella guangdongensis, assembly GCF_009857475.1. Classification (GTDB taxonomy): domain Bacteria; phylum Pseudomonadota; class Gammaproteobacteria; order Burkholderiales; family Burkholderiaceae_D; genus Rugamonas; species Rugamonas guangdongensis. The sequence continues at coordinate 93,800 of NZ_WWCJ01000002.1, forward strand.
TGCTGGCCGAGATGGGTGCCGAAGCCCACAAGCTGGATGTCACGAATGTGGAAGCAGTCGCCGGCATGGGCTGGAAACTGGATGGCGAAGAGCTGGATGTCGCCATCCTGAACGCCGGCATTTATGGCCCGCGCAGCGACGGCTTCCCGATGCAGACGGATTTTGACGCCGTCATGCACACCAATGTGCTGGGCGCGATGCGGCTGCTGCCGATCCTCGCCCCGCTGGTGTGCGCCGCACGCGGCAAGCTGGCCGTGATGTCCTCCCGCATGGGATCTTTAAGCGAGCGCAATGGCAGCAGCGGATCGCTATACCGCGCCAGCAAAGCCGCACTGAACTCCGTGCTGATCGACACCGCCCACCAGTTCGCCAACAAGGGCGCCACCTTTGTCGCCCTGCACCCGGGCTGGGTCCGCACCGACATGGGCGGCGACAGCGCCACTTTATCGGTTGAAGACAGCGCCAGCGGCATCCGCCGCGTGCTGGCCGAGCTTCCCCCCTCCGAACAACCCGTCTACCGAGACTACGACGGCACCAATATCGGCTGGTAACAAATGTCCACTTTGGGGTCAGGAACAAAAGTGGACATTTGTTGCAGCAAAGCAGAAAGATAACAATGATCCTTAACGAACAACATGAAATGATCCGCGACGCGCTGCGTACGTTTTCGCAGGAGCGCCTGGCGCCCAACGCGGCACGCTGGGACAAGGAACACCACTTCCCGAAAGAAGAGCTGAAAGAGCTGGCGGCGCTGGGCGCCTTCGGCGTGGCGGTGCCGGAAGAATTGGGCGGCGCGGGCCTGGATTATGTTTCGCTCGCGCTGGTCCTGGAAGAAATCGCCGCCGGCGATGGCGGCACCTCCACCGTGATCTCGGTGAACAACTGCCCGGTATGCAGCATCGGCATGATGTACGCCAATGAGCAGCAAAAGCAGCAGTGGCTGCGGCCCCTGGCGCAAGGCGAAATGCTGGGCGCCTTCGCCCTGACCGAGCCGCATACCGGCAGCGACGCCGCCGCCCTGCGCACCAGCGCCACCCGCGATGGCGACGACTACATCATCAACGGCACCAAGCAGTTCATCACCTCCGGCAAGCATGCCGACGTGGCGATCGTATTCGCGGTGACCGACAAGGCCGCCGGCAAGAAAGGCATCAGCGCCTTCTGGGTGCAGACCAGCGCGCCGGGCTATATCGTGGCCGGTATCGAGCACAAGATGGGCCAGCACTCGTCCGACACCGCGCAAATCCTGTTTGAAAACTGCCGCGTACCGGCCGCCAACATGATCGGCGAACCGGGCCAGGGCTACAAGATCGCCCTGTCCGGCCTGGAAGGCGGCCGCATCGGCATCGCCTCGCAATCGGTCGGCATGGCGCGTTCCGCCTTTGAAGCCGCGCTGAAATACGCGCGCGAACGCGAATCGTTCGGCAAGCCGATCTTCGAGCACCAGTCGGTGCAGTTCAAGCTGTCGGAAATGGCGATGCAGCTGGAAGCTGCGCGCCAGCTGATCTGGCACGCCGCCTCCCTGAAAGACGCCGGCCAGCCCTGCCTGAAGGAAGCCGCGATGGCCAAGCTGTTCGCCTCCGAAATGGCCGAGCGCGTCTGTTCCGACGCCATCCAGATCCACGGCGGCTACGGCTACACCGCCGACTTCCCGGTCGAGCGCATCTACCGCGACGTGCGCGTGTGCCAGATCTACGAAGGCACCAGCGATATCCAGAAACTGCTGATCGCCCGCGCACTGTAAAGCAACTCGGGGTCAGGTCTGGCTTCTAAGGAGCTTTGGCACGTTTTGTCCGATTGCCAGACCTGACCCCGAATTTCACTAGATGTATCGCTTTGTCGGATTTCAAGTGCATATGTGCCGTAAGGTTGTAGCTCTTATAAAATGTCCGCCACAAGGAGATAGTCATGGTTCATGTGATGTTGGTGGAAGACGATGCGCGCCTGGCCGAGCTGGTCACGGAGTATTTGGCGGGCTATGAGTTCAAGGTGGATGTGGTGCCACGCGGGGATGAGGCGCTGGCGCGCTTTAAGGCCGCCAATCCCGACATCGTGGTGCTGGACCTGATGCTGCCGGGGATGGATGGCATGAAGGTCAGCCAGCAAATCCGCGAAGTCAGCGATGTGCCGATCCTGATCATGACCGCGCGTGAGGATTCTTACGATGAAGTGTCGCTGCTGGAGCAGGGCGCGGATGATTTCATCAACAAGCCGGTGCAGCCGCGCGTGCTGCTGGCGCGCCTGCGTGCCCTGCTGCGCCGCCGCCAGGGCAAGCCGGAGGCGGACCTGCTGAATTTCGGCCAGTTGAGCATCGCGACCAGCGATCGTTCGGTCTCCTGGCGCGGGCAGCCTTGCCCGCTGTCGAACACGGAGTACAAGCTGCTGCTGGTGCTGGCGGAATCAGCCGGTACCGTGCTGTCGCGCGATGCGCTGCTGAAAACCATGCGCGGGATCGAGTTCGATGGGCTGGACCGCAGTATCGATAACAGTATCTCCAAGCTGCGCCGGAAGTTCGATGATGCGGATGGGGAGAAGATTAAGACTGTTTGGGGCGAGGGCTATCTCTTTTCGCCCTCGGCTTGGGGCTAGAACCCTACTCGAAGAGCGGGGCGATGGCGAGCGGGGTGTTCTGGCTGACGACCTGGCCTTGCACCGACCAGTCGGCAAAGCGGTAGGTGGCGGTGCGGTAGCTGCCCACGGTTTCGCCTTCGAACGCGGGGCCGTCCACCACCGGCAGCGGCGCTTCGCGCTGGCCGAATTTCACCTGCACCAGGGCGTCGGCGCGGTTGACGAACACGAAGCGCACGCCGCTGCATTTCTTCGCTCCATAGGAAGCATCCACATAGCGCTGGTAGGCCAGCGCCTGTTCGCAGGCCGCGCGCAGGTCGGCCGATTCGTAGACGCCGTCGTTGCGCGCCATGATCGACACGCGCGGCAGGAAGCGGTAATGCAGCAGCTTGCGGTTCAGCGCCAGCACGGCGTTGTCGTCGTAGGCCGCCTTCAACAGCGGGAACACGGCGCGGCCGGCCGCATCCAGCGGCAGGTTCAGTTGCGTGTTCTTGCCGGTCAGCGTCAGGTGCAGGCCGTCCAGTGTCCCGGAGGCGTCACGCGGGCTGACCTGGTAGTGGATCTGCAGGAAATGCTTCGGTTTGCCGTATTTGGCGAACACCACCATCTGCTTATAGGCGTCACGGTAGCTGACCCACTCCTCCTGCGCCTGGACGGCACAGGACACCACCGCCAGGCACAGGGCCGGCAGCGTGGTGCGGAGCAAGGTCATGGTCTTCATCAGAATCGGTAAGCCAGGGCAGTGGAAACGGAAACATTGGTAGCCCGCTCTACCAGCGGGCTGGCTTTGGCATCGCCTGCCAGGCGGTTGACATGCACGCCCGAGGTCAGGATCCAGCTCGGGCTCAGCGCCCAATTCCAGCGTGCGCCAAGGCGCACGTCCTGCACGCCGCCGCCCGGACGGTAGTGGCCCAAGCGGGTGCGTTCGCCTTCCGCCTTGGTCAGGCCGAACCAGGTCTGGTTGTGCGCGCTGTTCACCAGCGAGACGCCGGCGGAAAGCACCACCGTATGGTGCGGCGCCACGTCTTCCATCATGTATTGCAGCGAAGTGTGCAGGCGCGCGCCGTTGTGGTCCTGGCCGGCGCCATAGGTCAGGTTATTGGTCAGGCGCAGCTTGGGCGTCAGGTAGTAGTTCAGGAAGCCGCCATAGGTCAGGCGGCGTCCGATCACGTCCATACCCGACAGCTTATTGGCGCGGGCCACCCGGTCGTCGCCCGGCACGATGCCGCCCGGCTGTTCGCCAGTGATGGAGGCATGCGTGTTCGATGCCTCGCCCATGCTGCCCACACCCTGCGACAGGCCATCCTTGTCGCGGCGCGGGGCCATGGACAGCAAGGGGCCGAATTCCAGCGACGGCGTCTGCGACAGGTGCATGCCGACCGTGGTGCCGGCGATGAAAATGCCATTGCTCCATTGGACCTGCAGTACCGGCAGCGGCAAGGTGCGGTTGTCGCGCGCACCATCGAAACGCGGCACGTTCTGGACGCCCACGCCAATATACATATCCCGGCTGCCGTCAGGCATCGGGTTGGTGGCCGGTGTTTGCGCAGCTGCCGTGCCGCAAACGCCTGCGAGGGCGAGGAACAGGTACTTTTGCATATGAAACGTCAACGTGTGGGAATGTGCAATATTGTAAATGCATTACATTCCCACGCTGTTAATTCGTTCACCCCTTGATAAACTGGACCTTCCCGTCGATCCGGTCCAGCACGATCATCGTGGCCGGGAAGACGAATGCCTGGGTGCAAGCTGCGCCTTCCGGCGGCGTGCTCAGGTGGTAGTTCACCAACAACGTTTCGCCGCCAAACGTGACTTTGTCGAGGACCAGGTCGATGCAGCCGTTCGGGTAGCCGCCGGCGGCAATGGCGATCACCGTCTTGCGGTTGAAGTCGATAGCGGGCACGGCGGGCGGCGCGCTCATGCCGTCATGGGCCGCGCTCCAGAACTTGGCCAGGCCCGCCGCGTCGCGAATGACCAGTTCTTCCGGATTGCGCACGCCGCTGTATTGATTGTGCAACAACTTTTCAAAAGGCACCGGACCGTCTTTCGGACTGAATACGACATACTCGACTTTACGGCCGGTACCCAAGTCTGGCTTGTCCAGGTTGCGCACAATGGTCTCGATCAGGGAGCGCTGGCTCTCATCCTTGCACGAGGTGCGCGCGCCGGCAATGCTGTCGCTCACCGAGCATTGCTCGTTTTGCGGGGTCAGGCCGTACAGCACATGGTTGTAGGAGGCGTCCGCGCAATTGCCGGCCCGTTCCCAGAACACTTGCTTGCCGTCGATGACGTACAGGCGGTTGGCGAAGTCGGAACAACCGGCCGCGCGGGCCAGCTTGATGAATTCGTCCTTGGCAGGGGCGCCTGGCGCGGGCTCGCCCACGGCGATCTGGGAGCCGGTGCGGTTGGTATCCGTGGCGCTACCGCCACCACCGCAAGCGGCGAGGAACAAGGTCGCCACCAAGGCGCTGCAAGTTGCAAATTTGTTCATTGCCCAACCCTCCATTCGATAGGCTGATCTTAGGCAAGCCTGGCCACAAAATCCGCCGCAAGCTGTACGCTTTTTGTCGCAAATTTGTACGACAATCATCCTTCGTTGCTTGATTCTTATACAATGCCCGCAAATGAATCGCCTGTTCTTCCGCTTCTTCATACTGGTGATGCTGTCCATCAGTGCGGCGGCATTCATTGTCTATTTCTCAATTAATCGCCTGTTTGGCGATCCCCTCGACTCCATTGCGCGGCGCCAGGCCGCGGCCCAGATCTTCCTGTTGGAGCAATACATCGACCAGGCCCCGACCGACCAGTGGCTGGACCGGCTGAACAAGGTGCGCGAAGTGTCGGGGGTGCGTTTCGAGCTGGTGCCGCTGGGCGAGGTGCGCAAGCAGTTAAGCGGCGTGGATGCAGCGGGCTTCGAGCGCGGCGACGTGGTGCTGGATATCGGCCGCAAGGCCTTCTACCGGCGCGTCGACCTGTACGGCGAGCGCTATATCGGCAGCAATGAGGAGGCGCTGGTGGCGCAGGACCTGCCGCTCGATATCGGCTTCGCGCTCTCGATGGAGGCGGTACGCTACCTGATCGTGGCGCTGGTGCTGCTGATCCCGATCGCGGTCTGGTCGCGCGCCCACTGGCAGGGCTTGCAGCAGCTGTCCGACGTGGCCGACCGTTTTGGCGGCGGCGACCTGGCCGCGCGCGCCCACATGCAGCGGCGCGACAGCATTTACCCGCTGGCCGAGCGCATCAACCACATGGCCGACCGCATTGCGCGCCTGCTCGATTCGCAGCGCAACCTGCTGCATTCGGTAGGGCACGAAATCCGCACGCCGATCGCGCGCCTGGAATTTGCGCTGGAGTTGCTGCGCGACGCGGCGGAAAACCCGGCCCTGGACAAGCGCATCAACGCCATGGAAGGTGACCTGCGCGAGCTGAAAGAACTGGTCACCGAGCTGCTCGGCATGACCCGGCTCGACGCCGAACCGCATTTGCAGCGCCAGCCCTTCGACCTCAGCAGCGCGCTGGCGCACTGCCGCGACACCTTGCCGCCGGCCGAAGGCATGGTGCTGGAGATGGAGCTGCAGCCCGGCCTGGGCCAGTACAGCGGTGACCGGCGCCTGCTGGAGCGCGCCATCGGCAACCTGCTGCGCAACGCCCTGAAGTACGGCACGCGCACGGTGCGCCTGAGCGCCCTGCGCGGCATGGGCGCGCTGCAAGTGGTGGTGGAAGACGACGGCCCCGGCATTCCGGAACATGAGCGGGAACGCATCTTCGAGCCCTTCTACCGGCTGGACCGCAGCCGCGACCGCAACACCGGCGGCTTTGGCCTGGGCCTGTCGATTGCCAGCAAGGCCGTCGGCCTGCATGGCGGCACCCTGGAAGCCGGCAGCTCCAGCCTGGGCGGAGCACGCTTCACCATCACCCTGCCGCTGGCCTAGCAGGCCGTCTTGGTCTGCAGCCGGTGCGGCGGCTTATGCTGCTCACCGCGCAGCACGCGCTCGAATTCCGAAATCACCTGGGCGCCGAAGAGCAACAGCGTGGCGCCGATTTCCAGGCTGAACATGACCACGATGGCCGTGGTCATCGAGCCATAGACCAGGTTGACCTGGGACAGGGTGGAGAAATACCAGACCAGCACATGGCGCGCCACCTCCCATAGCGCCGTGGCCGTCACGCCGCCGATCAGGGCATGGGTCCAGGACAGGCGGCCCACCGGCATGACCAGGTAGATCGAGCTCAGCATGAGCACTTCCCCCGCCAGCCCCAGCATATACAGCAGCACGCCCGACAAGCCGTGCAGCGACCAGACATAGCCAAACAGGCGCACGCTCTCCTCGCCGATGACCTGCAGGCTGCCCGCCACCAGGGTCATAACCAGGGCGCCGACGCCCAGGATCAGGATGTAACAGTAAGGCAACAAGGCCGAGACAATGAAACGCCGCCGCCGTAAGGCCACCCGGTGCAGGAAGATCACGCACATCGCGTTTTCCAGCACGGTAAAGGCCAGCGAGCTAAAGAACAGCATCACCAGCACCAAGGCCCAGCCAACCAGTTCCCGGTGCGCCAGGAAATGGCCGACCTCCGCCACCACCGCCTGCGACTGGCCCGGGATCAGCCACTCCAGGTAGCGCCCGATAATCTGCAGCAGCTCCTGCTGCGGAATGACATGCGATAGCGCCACCACGACCAGCATCAGCAGCGGGACGATGGAGAGAAGCGAGTAATAGGCCACGGCGCCGGCCAGCAGCAAGCCCTGGTTCGCCCGAAAACCCCGCAAGCACTGGAGCGCGAAATCCAGAGGATGCGCCAGCACAAAGGCCACCGCCCTGTGCTTGAGCATACGCATCGCCCCATTCTACGCCGACATGTCAGATGACGGCGGGCTCGAGGAGGGTGAGGGTTTGGCGGAGGGTGTCGAGACGGGCGCGGATGCCCATGGGGAGCGTGAACTGGTGGCGGATGTGGCCGAAACTGTAGCCGGTTACTGCGGGGGCTTTCAGGGGCTTGAGGTGCTGGTCGGTGGTTTCATCCAAAGTGAGGGAGATGTCACTGTCCTGCGGGCCGCAGTTTTCACAAATGCCGAGCATGACGCCAGAGGCGTGCTGCAACCCTTGGTTGAGGTGCAATTGCATCAGCATGCGGTCGATGCGGTAGGGGGCTTCGTTGACCTCTTCCAGGAACAGGATGCCGCCTTTATAGTTGGCGGCGTATTCGGTGCCAACCAGGGCGCTTACCAGGCACAGGTTGCCACCGGTTAGTGGGCCTTCACTTACGCCGGGCACCACGGTTCTCAAGGCGAAATGTGGCTCGTCCAGCGCTTTGCGGCTGTTTTCCACGGCCATGGGGATGACGTATTCCGGCTCCGGGTGCATCAGCACATTCAGCAGGTGGGTGCTGGAGTAGTCGGATAAGGTGGAGGAGGCGACCGGGCCGTGGAAGGTGACCAGGCCGACCTTTTTCTGGATGGCAAGGTGCAGCGCGGTTATGTCGGAGTAGCCGAGCAAAATCTTGGGGTTGCGCCGGATCAGCTCGTAGTCCAGGTGGGCCAGCAGCTGGATACAGCCGGAGCCGCCCCGAATGGCCCAGAGGGCCTTCACCTCGGGGTCGGCGAACATGGCGTGCAAGTCGTCCAGGCGCTGCTGCGGCAAGCCGCCGTAGTTGCCGTACACGGCGTCCAGGTTCCGCCCCAGCTTGACCCGGAAGCCAAGCGTTTCGATATTCTTGATGGCCTTGGCGATCGCGGTGGCGTCGGTGTGGCCGCCGGGGGCGATCAGGCCGATGGTGTCGCCCGCCTTCAGGCGCGGCGGTTTAATCAGCTTCATGGACTTCCTGGAAACAGGACGGCCGCCCGCCGCCACCGCTGCCGTTGCCGGCAAGGCGGTGGCAGCCAGGGCGGCCGCCACGATTCGGCCAAAACTGCGCCGATCAATCAAGTCAGAAGAACTTGTACTTGATGTTGAAAGCGAAGGAACGGCCACGGCCATCCGCGACGCGCGGGTCCCAACCGGCGCCCACCACTTCGTCCACATTGTGGGCGGTGAATGGCGGATCGGTGTCGAACAGGTTCTGGATGCCGGCGGTAATGGTGGTGTTCTTGAACCCGGTATACGTGCCCGAAACGCCGAAGATGCTGTAATGGCGCACCATCGGGTCAAAGCCTGGCGGCGGGGTGCCCTTGCCGCCGTTCGGTACCTGGTCGGCGTAGTGCGAGGCGAACTTGTTGGTGAACAACACGCTCCAGTCGCCGCGCGACACGCTCACGCTGGCGTTGTGCTTCCAGCGCAGGTAGACGTCGCGGGTGGCGAACTTGCCAACCTGCTCCTTGTAGGGCTGGCCTTCAAATTCGGCGAACTTGAAGGACTTCATCCAGGTGCCGTCCAGGGTGGCCACCGTCTTGTAGGTGCCAAGCTTGTAGTCGCCGCGCAGGCCGATATCCAGACCGCGGGTTTTCAGGCCGGCAGCGTTGATCCAGCCCGCTTCCACGTGATCGATCACGCCGGTCTGCGGGTTGCGGATGATGTATTCCTGCAGGAATTGCCAGTTGTTCAGCACCACTTGCGGGGTGCGGTTCAGGATGCGGTCCTGGATATTGATGGCCCAGAAGTCGAGCGAGGCGGTCAGGCCTTCCACTGGCGACACCACCATGCCCAGCGTGCCCTGCTTGGAGGTTTCCGGCTTCAGGTTCGGGTTGCCGCCGGTGTTGTAGTTCAGGCGCGGGATAGCGCAGAAAGCGGGATTGCCCGGGTTCTTGGCGCAACCTTCCTGGTCGATCACGCCGTTTGGCAGTTCCTGCGACAGGCGGCCGGCGTACAACTGGACGAAGCTCGGCGCCAGGAAGCCTTCCGAGGCGGAGCCGCGGAACATCAGGTTCTGGCTTGGCTGCCAGCGGAACGAAACTTTCGGGTTGGTGGTGGCGCCGATCACGGAGTAATCGTCGCGGCGCACGGCCAGTTGCACTTCCAGGTCTTTGAGAATCGGGATCAGCGCTTCGGCATACACGGCGCGGATATTGCGGCTCACTTCCTTCTGGGTCGCGTTGCCCGGCGCCAGCAGGATCTTGGTCGCATCGACGTCCTGCATGAACTCATAGGTCTCGCGGCGCAGGTCAACGCCAGCCGCCATCGAAACCGCGCCGGCCGGCAGCTGGAATACTTCGCCCGAGATTGCGCCATCCAGCTGGGTCATGGTGGTTTTGCCGTGCTGCAGGCGGCCGTAGAACTTGGTCGATTCGATCAGCTGCATCGCATCGGCAGTCTGGCTCTGGCCCGGCTGCAGCCATGGGTTGATCTTGCCGCTGCCGAGGGCGGCGTAAATCTTATCGGTCCAGCCGTAGCCGTCGATCAGGTCGGTCTTGGTGGTGCTCTGGGCGCGCGACAGGCCGACTTTATAGTCGTATTTACCGGCCAGCACACCTTCCAGGCCTACCAGGCCGCGCAGGTTTTCGGTGACGTTCTTCTGGGTGCGGTTGCCCCACGGGGTCGAGCGCCACTTGTAAATGATCGGCTTGGTCTTGTCGTAGCTCGGGATGTACTGCGTCATGTCCAGGTAGTACTGGCCGCCGACCGGGTAGGCCGCGCCATTGGCCAGGCTGGTGGAGATCTGGACCGGGGTCAGTTCGGCAGTCGCCTCGCTGCGCGAGCCCAGCAGTTCTGCGAACAGCTTGTGCTCAGGGCTCAGCTGGAAAGTCGCGCGCGATACGGCATTGGTACGTTCCACCGGGAAGCTGATCACATAGTCCGCGCCATAGTCATAGGCGCAGGAATACTTGGTGCGGGTCGGTGCCGTGACATCCTTCCACAGGTCGGTCACGTACTGCGACATGCCTTCGATCGAGTCGCACTTGCCCTGGAAGCTGAGCGGGTTGGCCTGCAGGTAGGTGGTGTTGTCACCGTTGACCTTGAAGCCCGTCCCCAGAGCCGTGCCAGCACCGGTCAGGATGTTGGCAAACGGAGTGCCGGTGGTATCCGGCGACAGGCCGCGCTCCGGCTGGTAGCCGTTGGCAAAGTCGCGCTGGCTGGAGGACAGCTTGTCGTTCACGTCGTGCGTCACGCTGGCCATGACATTCCAGCCCTGGTCGGCCAGGCTGCCCCAGCCGCCCAAGGCGGAGTAGCGGCGCTGCATGCCGCCGCCGGCTTCGGTGGCGTTGTAGCTGGCTTCCAGCTCCAGGCCGGTGTAATCGGTGCGCAGGATGAAGTTGACCACGCCGCCAATGGCGTCGGTGCCGTAAATGGCGGAGGCGCCGTCTTTCAGGATTTCCACGCGCTGGATGGCGCCCAGCGGGATCGAGTTCAGGTCGACCGCCTTGCCGGAGGCGCCGTGGTTACCCACGCGGCGGCCATTCAGCAGCACCAGGGTGGCGTTCGGGCCCAGGCCGCGCAGGGAGGCGAAGGAAGCGCCGCCGGAGACGCGGTCGGCATCGGCGCCGAACACGTTATTCCCGGAAGTCATATTGTCGGCGCCGGAGCCGTTGGCGGAAATCGTGCGCAGCAAGTCCTCGGTGCTGGTGATGCCGGCCTTCTTGATGGAGTCCATGGTGATGACCTGGACCGGAAGGGCGCCTTCGGCGGCGACACGCTTGATGCTGGAACCCGTGATCTCCACGCGCTGCATGGGTTGGGCAGCTTGCTGCGCCATGGCTGGGCTTACTACTCCGATGAGCGCAATCAGTTGCGCCAGCTTCTTTACCTTCACGGGTTTTCTCCCAAGTAGAAATAGTTATATGAACGCAGGTTAGCTGTATAGAAAACTTGTCATCCAATGAAAATTACTGCTGCGTCCATAACTTAATGTAATGAAGGCGTCATATTACTTTTTCGTTCAATGTCCAGGTAGCGCCAATTGGTCAGTGCGACCGGATGGCGCTTGTAGTTTTTTAGCCACGGTTGCTGGATATCGGCCGAAATCGGGTGGATCAGCAGCACCCAAGGGTTATATGCGTGGATCAGCTGGTTCAGCTCGCGGTACAGCTGCTGGCGTTCCGGCCCGTCGGCCAGCTGGCGCGCCTTTTCATAGCGGCTGTTGTATTCGGGCAGGTTGAAGCGGGCATAGTTGGCGCGGCCGCTGTTGGGGCCATACAACAACTGGAAGAAGTTATCGCCATCCGGGAAGTCGGCAATCCAGTTGGTTTCGAACATTTGCACCTTGCCCAGGCGGCTGGCCTTGATGATTTCGGTCTTCTTGTCGGTCTTGAAGCTGACCCGGATGCCGAGCGCGGCCAGGTTCTTGCGCCACAGCTCGTCGCGCAGGCGGCCCACCATGGTCGGTTCGCTGTGCATGACCAGCGCCAGCGGCTGGCCGTTGGGCTGGCGGCGGTAGCCGTCCTTGCCCTGCTTATAGCCATAGCGGTCCAGCAGGGCGCGCGCCAGCTTGGGGTTGTAGCTGACGGGGCTGCGGTAGGCCGGGTCGTAGCCCAGCACATTGGGCGGCAGCGGGCTCTGGGCCGGCAGCGCCAGGCCCTTCTTCAGCAAGGTGATGTCTTCCGGGCTGTTATAACCCAATGCTATGGCCCGGCGCAGGGCGACCTTTTCCTTGCTGTAGCCGCCGATGACCGGGTCGTCCATATTCATCCACATGTAATAAGTCTGCAGCACGGGGAAGGGGGACAGCACCATGCCGCGCGCGGCCAGCTCCTTTTTCAGCACCGGTTGCGGGCTGGCCGGATCCAGAACCATGTCGCGCATCGACTCCGGCACCTGCTCGATATAGTCGAACTCCCCGTTCAGGAAGCCCAATACGCGCGACTGGTATTCCTCCATGATCTTGACTTCGACCTTGTCCACCATGGGCAGGCGGCGGCCTTGCCACTGCTGGTGGTAGTCCTTGTTGGCGGCCAGCGTGATCTTGTCGCTGCGCTTCCACTCCTGCATGACGAAGGGGCCGCTGCCGACCGGGTGGTTGCCCAGCTGGTTGCCATAGGCCTCGGCCACCTCGCGCGCAACGGCGCCGGTGGCCGGCAGGGCCAGGTAGAACAGGAAGCTGGGATCGGGCGCCTTGAGCGTGATGCGCAGCGTGTACTTGTCCAGTACGCGCATGTCGGCCAGTTTGCCCTCGAACATGAACAGCCAGGGCGACTTGAGTGCGGGGTCGAACAGGCGCTCAATGGCATATTTGTAGTCTGCGGCCGTCACTTCGCGCTTTGTGCCTTTGAAGGCCGGGTCGTCGCTGAAGTGCATGCCCGGCTTCAGGTGGAAGGTCCAGACCGTGCCGCTGGCGTCGCTGGCCGGCATTTCGCGCAGGCTGTTGGGCACCAATTTTACCGGGCGCGCCGCGTAGTCGTAGCGCAGCATGGGGTCGAACAGGTTTTCCAGCAGGCTCAGGCTGGCCAGGTCGGAGGCGACAGCGGGGTCCAGGCCGGTTTCGCCGGTGGAGAGGAAGGCGTGCAGGACTTTATCGGCCGCCAAGGCAGTTGGCGCAGTTGCAGCGCTGGCAGCGGCAAGGGCGAGGGCGGCGGCGAGGACACGAAGTTTTTTCATGCGGCAGAAGGATAAGCCAGCGGGCGGCGATGCGCCAGCTTATAACTTTTTTACATGCCAGCCCCGCATTCTTTCATCCGCTGGCCCTATACTTTCGCTGCAAAATTGGTCATCACATCAGAAGAAGCACATCCATGTCCCTTAATTACATCTGGTCCGGGTTTTTCCTCGTCGGTTTCGCCGCCGCCATCATTCAATGGCTGTTCATGGGCGATACGGAAATCTTCAAGAAGATTATCGACGGCACGTTCGAATCGGCCAAGATGGGCGTGATGGACATTGCGCTGCCGCTGGCCGGCGTCATGACGCTGTGGCTGGGCATCATGAATATCGGCGAGAAGGCCGGCGCCATCGGCTGGCTGGCCAAGGTCATTTCGCCCTTCTTCTCGCGCATCTTCCCGGAAGTGCCGAAAGACCACCCGGCCACTGGCCACATGGTGATGAATTTCTCGGCCAACCTGCTGGGCCTGGACAATGCCGCCACCCCGTTCGGCCTGAAGGCGATGGAGAGCCTGCAATCGCTCAACCCGAACAAGGACACCGCCAGCAACGCGCAGATCATGTTCCTGGTGCTGCATACCTCGGGCTTGACGCTGATCCCGCTGGCGATCATGGCGCAGCGCGCCATCCTGGGCGCGGCCGACCCGTCGGACATCTTCATCCCGTGCCTGATCGCCACCTATGCCGCCACCATGACCGGGATTATCGCGGTCGGCATCCGCCAGCGCCTTAACCTGCTGGACCCGGTCCTGCTGGGCTGGATCGGCGGCATGACCAGCGCCATCGTCGCGCTGATCTGGTATTTCACCGCTTTCCTGACCCGCGAGCAGATCGAGGTGGTGTCGAAGGTGTCGTCCAACCTGATCCTGATTTCGATCATCGCCATCTTCATCATCGGCGCGCTGCGCAAGGGCGTGAACGTGTACGAGGCCTTTATCGAAGGGGCGAAAGGCGGCATCCAGACCTCGCTGACCGTGATCCCTTACCTGGTGGGCATGCTGGTGGCGATCAGCGTACTGCGCAACGCGGGCGTGTTCACGCTGGTGATGGACGGCTTTAACTGGCTGTTCACCGCACTCGGCCTGCGCACCGACTTCGTGCCAGCGCTGCCGACCGCGCTGATGAAGCCATTCAGCGGTTCCGGTTCGCGCGCCATGATGATCGATGCCATGACCACCTACGGCCCGGATTCCTTCGTCGGCCGCCTGGCCTGTATCTTCCAGGGCTCGGCAGACACCACCTTCTATATCGTGGCGCTGTACTTCGGCTCCGTCGGCATCCGCAAGACCCGCTACGCGATCTCGTGCGGCCTGATCGCCGACCTGGCCGGCGTGCTGACCGCGATTGCGGTGGCCTACGTCTTCTTCGGTTAAGGAGGAAGCCATGCGACGCCACATCCTCGCCGCCCTGCTGACCGCCGCCTGCAGCGCCCAGGCCGCGCTGCCGGAGCCAATCGCCCGTATCGCGGCCGAGAAGGGCATTCCGGAAGACGCCATCGGCGTGCTGGTGCTGCGCGGCGACCAGGTGCTGGTATCGAACGAAGCGACGCGCGCCTTCAATCCTGGTTCGACCATGAAGCTGTTTACCACCATGGTCGGCCTGGACACGCTGGGCCCGCAATTCCGCGGCCGCACCGAGCTGCGCACCAATGGCGTCGTTAACGGCAGCGTGCTGCGCGGCGACCTGGTGCTGCGCGGCGGCGCCGACGGCGACCTGACCGCCGACGCCTTCACGCACATGCTGGAAAAGCTGCGCACCAAGGGCATCCGCAAAATCGAAGGCAACCTGGTGCTGGACCGCCAGCTATGGCAGCCCGCCCGCAACGATGTCGGCGTGCCACCGTTCGACGAAGCACCCGAGGCCTACTACAACCTGATTCCCGATGCGCTGCTGCTAAACATGAACCTGCAGACGCTGGACATCACCTCCGACGGGAAAACAATCAAGGCCAGTGCCCTGCCTGAGCTGGCCAATGTACGCGTGCGCTCCGACCTGACCTTGGTGGATGCCGATTGCGCGAAATGGGGCGAGGGCTGGCAAGTGCCCGAATACGAGCGCCATGGCGCGCGCCTGACCCTGGTGTTGAAGGGCAGCTTCCCGCGCAACTGCAGCAAGACAAAAGTGGTCAATGTGCTGGATCGCACCGACTACGCCGAGCGCCTGTTCCGCGCCACCTGGGAAAAACTGGGCGGGCGTTTCTCCGGCAAGGCCATCGAAGCTAGCGCCGAACAGGCGCGCGCCTTGAATGGCGCCGACTCCACCCTGCTGGCCGAGCATGTGAGCCGCTCACTGCCCGAAATCGTGCGCGACACGAACAAGACCTCCGACAACGGGCTGGCGCGCACCATCTTCCTCAGCCTGGGCAGCCTGCAATCCGACCCGCTGCTGGGCAGCCGCCCGCTGTCCGATGGCAGCAACGAGGCCGCCAGCCTGGCTGAAACGCCCGGCGGCGCCGACGCTCCCGCCACGCTGATGACCACCCAGGCGCGCGCCGAAATGGTCATCCGCAATTGGCTGCGCGGCCACGGCATCGACGATACCGGCATGGTGTTCGAGAACGGCTCCGGCCTGTCGCGCATCGAACGTTCCAGCCCCGAGCAGTTGGCGGGCCTGCTGAAAGCCGCTCAAAAGTCGCTCTGGATGCCGGAATTCCTCACCAGCCTGCCGATCGCCGCCATCGACGGCACCATGAAACGCCGCCTGGAAAAAAGCCCCGCCGCCATGCGTGCCCGCGTCAAAACCGGCACCCTGAACGGCGTCACCGCCCTTGCCGGCTACGTGCCCGACGCCGCCGGCCAGCAATGCATCGTGGTGCTGATGGTCAACCACGAGCGCAGCGGCAACGGCAATGGGCGCGCCATCCTGGACGGCATAATTGACTGGGTCGCCCGCAGCAATTGACTTTTGCGCAAGGCATCGCCACACTCCGGAACACCTAAAGCTACCGGAGTGTTACCTTTATGACCCGTCTGAATCGCGCGCTGCCAATCGCGCTGGCCTTGTTGGCCGCCTTCCCTGCCGCCCACGCTGAGTACTCGATGCCGCCTGCCGCGCTGCAGGCCATCGTCGATGCGCCGCGCGCGCCTTCCCTGTTCATCGGCCCGAACCGCGATGTGGCGGGCCTGGTGCAAACGCCTTCGCTGCCAAGCATCGTTGAAGTGGCGCAGCCGGAACTGAAACTGGCCGGCGTGCGCATCAACCCACGCACCTACTCAGCCAGCCGCTTCTCGTTTGGCACCAACCTGATGCTGATGAACGTGGCCGATGCCAAGCAAGTCCAGGTCAGCGGCCTGCCTAAGCAACTGCGCCTGGCCGATGTGGCCTGGTCGCCGGACCAGCGCTACCTGGCCTTCACCAACGTGTCGGTGGGCGATGCCAACGGCAAGGGCGCGGGCGTTGAGCTGTGGGTGGTGGACGTGGCCGCGCACAAGGCGCGCCGTGTCGGTACGCAGCAGCTGTCGGCGGTATTCAACCGCGGCTTCTCCTGGCTGCCAGACAGCAAAGGCTTCATCGTCACACTGCGTACCGGCGGCGCGGCGCCGCAGCCGTCCGGCATCCCGACCGGCCCGGTCGTGCAGGAATCCAAAGGCGGTCCGGCGCGCCAGTTGCGCACCTACCAGGACTTGCTGAAGAACGAGGAAGATTCGAAGATCTTCGAGCATTACGCCACTTCGCAACTGGCCAGCATCGACCTGCAAGGCAAGGTCAAGACGATCGGCGCGCCTGCCATCATCACCTCCGTCAGCGTGTCGCCGAACGGCGCCAACCTGCTGACCAACACCGTACAGCGCCCGTTCTCCTACGCGGTGCCGGTATCGAGCTTCCCGCGCCGTATCGAGGTGCGTGACTTTGGCGGCAAACTGGTGCACCTGGTTGCCGAGAAGCCGGTGGAAGAAGGCCTGCCGCCTGGTAACGACGCCGTTTCCGTCGGCGCGCGCAGCGTGAGCTGGCGTGCGGACGCCCCTGCCACCCTGGTGTGGGCCGAGGCGCAGGACGGCGGCGACCCGTCGAAGAAAGTGGACATCCGCGACCACGTCTACACCCTGGCCGCTCCGTTCAAGGCCCAGCCTGCGCTGCTGGCCAAGCTTGGCGCACGCTACGCAGGCGTGCGCTGGGGCCGAGGCGACCTGGCACTGATCACCGAATACTGGTGGAAAACCCGCGCCCTGAAAGAATGGCGCGTGCGTCCGGACCAGCCCGAAGCGGCGGCCGACCTGGCCTTCTCCTACTCCTCGGAAGACCGTTACAACGACCCGGGCGATCCGGTCACAAAACCGGATGCCGCCGGCAACCAGCGCCTGGTGATCGGCGCCAACGACACCCTGCTGCTGAAAGGCGAGGGTGCATCGCCGGAAGGCGACCGTCCATTCCTGGACCGCTACAGCCTGGCCACCAAGTCGAAAGAACGCCTGTTCCACAGCGCCGCGCCTTACTACGAGAACGTGGTCGCCGTGCTGGATGCGGACGGCAAGCGCATCCTGACCACGCGCGAAGCCCCGACCGAGCGCCCGAACTACTATGTGCGCGAAGGCGAGGCACTGCGCGCCATCACCAGCTTCCCGCATCCGCTGCCGCAGTTGAAGGAAGTGCAGAAAGAGCAGATCCGCTACAAGCGCGCCGACGGCGTGGACCTGACCGCGACCCTGATGCTACCGCCGAAGTACGACGTGAAGCGCGACGGCCCGCTGCCGATGCTGATGTGGGCCTACCCGGCCGAATTCAAATCGGCTGCCGCCGCAAGCCAGACCACCGGCTCGCCTTACCACTTCAACGCCGTCAGCTACTGGGGCCCGGCGGCCTTCCTGGCCATGGGCTACGCGGTGCTGGACAACCCATCCTTCCCTATCGTCGGCCAGGGCGAGTCCGAGCCGAACGACACCTACGTGCCACAACTGGTGGCCGATGCCGAAGCGGCAGTGGAAGAAGTAGTGAAGCGCGGCGTGGCAGACCGTCACCGCATCGCCGTGGGCGGCCACTCCTACGGCGCTTTCATGACCGGCAACCTGCTGGCGCACACCCGCCTGTTCAAGGCCGGCATCGCCCGTAGCGGCGCCTACAACCGCACCCTGACCCCGTTCGGCTTCCAATCGGAAGAGCGCATCTTCTGGAAGGCGAAAGACACCTACCAGACCATGTCGCCGTTCAACAATGCGGAAAAGATCAAGGATGCGCTGCTGCTGATCCACGGCGAGCAGGATAACAATCCTGGCACCTTCCCTGTGCAGAGCGAGCGCATGTTCCACGCGGTGAAAGGCCTGGGCGGCACCACGCGCCTGGTGATGCTGCCGAACGAAAGCCACGGCTACCGTGCGCGCGAGTCGATCATGACCATGCTGTCCGAGACCAACGCCTGGCTGGACAAGTACGTCAAGAACGCCAAGCCTTGACTATTTCCCCTCCGGGAATGCAGCGACCAGTTCAACCTCGATCACCAGCTCGGGCATGAACAGGCGCTGCACCCCGATCCAGCTGGCAGCGGGGTAGTGGTTGTCGTAGAAGGGCAGTCGCACGCTGGCTGCCTTGACCAGCGCGTCCATATCGGTGGTGAAGACGTTTTCTTTGACGACATCCTTAAAGGTCAAGCCGTGCGCGGCCAGGATGCGGCCAAGGCGGGTGTAAACCGTCTTTACCGCCCCGCCCATTTCGCCGCTCGCGGTATGGCCTGAGATATACAGCATGTTCCCGCTGCGCACCGCCTGGCAGTAGCCGACTTCGCGTTCCATCTTTTCATTCACGTGGTAGCAACCTGGCTGCACTTTCGAGGGGCCCGGCGCCGACGGGCTGCCTTGGGCATGAGCGAGGGAAGCAGCCATCATCAGGGCTGCGGCGAGCATATGGCGCATCGTGGTCTCCTTGGTAGAATGATTGTCAATTATGTACTAAGGCGCTGCCGATGAATGTATCCAAATTGTTTCTGCTGGCTGTTGCCGGCACCCTCCACCTGGCCGCTATAGCGCAGGAGGAGGAGCCAATGCAGCGCGTTGAAGTGCCAGGCGAATTCAGTTCGGAGCAGTCCTACCGCCGCATGCTGCGCGGACTGGAGAAGTTCGAAAGCCTGCGCGCACTGGCGCCGAACGCGGTGCTGCGCTTCCGCATGCACGGCATGGAACGCGATGTGAAGCCGCAAACGCTGCACCTGGCACTGCAAAGCAACACCTTTAAACTGCCTCTCGCACATGACGACGACGCTTCCTTTGCGTTGCCGGTCAACGAGACGGCACAGCGCGAAGATGCTGCGCTGGTAGCCAACCGCCGCACCGGGTCGGTATATTGGAAGCCGCAGGTGGTCACACCCGGCCTGCCGGCTGATACGCGCCGCCTTGGCGACCTGCGGGTGCAGTGCCAGGTCACGTACGCCTCGGGTCTGCAGCACGGCGGCCTGGGTTTCCTGAGCAAGATGATCGGGCAGTGCGGCCCGAAGCTGCCTTTCTTCTTCCTCGCCGAGCGCGAGATCTTTGCGGTGACCGTGCAGGCACCGGGCCGTGAACGCCACCTGTTCAGCCCTGCGATGCCGGAGCATGCCGTCACCAAAGGCAGCCGGCAGCGCAACCGCTACTTCCTCCCTCCCATCGCGGAAGAGCAGTGGCCGGATGACGCGCTGGTGCGGATTCATTACGTCGACAGCGACGGCCAACCACCGTCCGATGCGGCCGCCGTATTCGAGCATGACGTTGCGGGGCTGACGCTGGGGCAGACCCGCAAGTCGGACTTGCCGGCGCTGCTGGCACGCGGCAAAGCGCGCAGCCTGTCGCAAGGACGCGAGTTGTGGTCGGTGCTGGAACGGGCGCCGCTGGCGGGCAAGGAAAAGGTAGACTCCGTGGCGGAACTGGCGCTGTTGTTCGATAGCGAGGGTGTACTGCGCAAATACCAGGTGCGTGCAGCGCTGGTTGATCGCGGCAATTTGAGGATTATCGCAGATGGCAAAACAAAGTAAAGGTCTTCCAGCGGCGACGCTGGCAGTGGTCGCCGCAGTAGCGGCGTATTGGTATTGGTCCCCGCTTCTCGTGGTGCACCAGATGAAGGAGGCGGTGCGAGTACATGACGCGGCGGCCTTCAACAGCCACGTGGACTATCCGGCACTACGGGAAAATATGAAGGACCAGGTCGCGGGCAAACCCGATGCGGATGCAGCGCTGGGCGGCATCGGCCGCTTACTCGGTGGCGTGGTCGTCGACGCGCTCGTGCAACCCGCAACGGTGATGTATGTGCTCGAGCACGGCGATTTCGCCAAGAAGCACAAGCGCGATGACGGTAGCGACAGCGAAGGCGACTCACCAGGCGGCGACGCCGACGCGGGGCGCGCCTGGGTGACCCAGCGCGAAGGCGTCAACCGCTACATCATCCGCAACGAGAAAATTGCGATTGTGTTCACACGCAGCGGCTTCGCCGACTGGAAGCTGAACGAACTACGCTTTTAAGCGCAGTAGCGCCCTGCGCGCCGCACAAGGTTACCGGGCGCAAAGTTGGTTATTTGAGGCGGTCGCGGTTTGCTTGGATTTGGCGGCTCAGTTGATTCACTGAGGCTTTGCTGATGGGCGCGTTATCAAGCAGCTGTGGCAGTGCATCCACTTCGATTGCCATACGGTCGATAATGCGACCGGCATCAACTTCATTCAGGTCGGCGTTTTTGGCCAATGCAAGGAGGTCGCGCCTACGAATATTGCGCGCCTCGCCTTCCACGTCCATGTAGTGCTCGCCACCGGGCCCGATGTTGAACGTAAGGTCGTAGCAAGGAGCGAGTTCCCACTGCCGTGCCTTATTCAGCCTGTACGAGAAGTTCTTAGTGTGGTCGTCACGATTGTTAAAGAGCACGTTGAAGACCGTGCGCTCAAATGCCTTCCAGACTTCGCGGACATCCTTAGTCAAAAATTTCGTCGCGCGCAAAAACGTCCTGTAGTCAATCTGAGGTTGACGGAAGTCTGCGTGCAGCAGTCCCGCCAGGGTATGGACGGGCACACGCATTCCAGATTCCACATCAAAGCGCTGTACACCAAAGCCTGCGAGATCCGGACCCAAATCAAAGTAGTACGAGACAGGCATCTCCAGGCCACATCGCTCTGCCAGTTGGGCATACACCGCTTCAATTGCGCAGACTTCTTTTGGTTCGCCCTTCGCTTGGAACTTAACCAGCAAGGGGTCGGTCAACTCGGACGGATGGCTGCTGATGCGACCGCTTAGTCTGTCTCGGTGCACGAGTGCCTTGGGTCGGGCGCCATGTGGCGAACCTCCCAGCATGGCCAGTTGTTCCAAGGAACTGGGGTCCTCATCGTGGAGCACAATTTGGGAATCGTTGGCCAATTGGTGGAGGTCGAGCCAGGTCGGCACCATCTCCGATGGAATTTCGGGTTCGAACGTCAGGGCGCCCATGCTTCGATGGCCAATGAAGCCGAGACGTGCCAGCGGTGAAACGGCTTGAGTGTCCCAGTTATGCTTGCGGAACACGCGGTTCATGAGAACCATGCCCCAGCCGTCTGGCAGCGAGTCGGCAATTAGTCCCGGAAGATGGTCAAGGTGGGCTGGAAAATCGTCATAGGCCTCCGGCCGCAACTTGAGGCGGTACGGAGAAAGTTCCAGCTGTTGGGCCAGCGCTTCGGGCGAGTATTCGAACAAGATGCGCCGGCCGTTGTCAGCAAGCGTGCCGAGAAGCCAGTTCTCACCCCAACCTTGATACCTGACCTCAACCTTTTTCATGGGAGGCCCTTCCGTGTGCGCGGTGCACGTTTGCGCTGACCAACCGCTTCTGCTTCCATCGCTGCGATGGACGTGGGTTCAGGGAGGACGAACAATTCGGAAAGCTCACCCTCCAAGCCTAGTGCGCGTACCAGCGCTATCAGGCTGCTTAGGGTAGAGGTTCCGGCTGTTTCAAAAGTCTGAACGGCATTGCGGCTAAGCCCCGCACGAGATGCCAGCTCTGCCTGAGACCAGCCACGTCGCAAGCGCACGGCTGCCAAGCGTTTGCCTAATGCTTGGGCAATTTCTGCGTCAGAAGCAAACGTAAAGTCCAGGAAAGAAGGCATTGGAGGCAGGTTTTTTAATTTATGCCTTTAAGTATGGGCATTACCGGAGAGATTTTCAAGTGATAGCGTTAATGACTCGAAATAATGGCATTATTGGCGAAATTTTCCAACAATGCCTCAAATATCGAGCATTGTGCGGTAGCTGACGAGCGCCCACCGGCCGCCGCTCACGCGGAAAGTAAGGGGATTCCGTCGGCACTAAGAGCAAAATCTGTCGCCGGACAGACCCCGGCTCGGGCGCGGCCGCGTTTTCGTCAGAGGACGCGGGTGTATTCGCGGCGCACCTGCACGCGGTCGCCATAGTCGAAATGCCACCATTCGCTGTTGATGCCGTGGAAGCCGGCCTGGAACATGGCGTCGCGTAGCAGTTGGCGGTTGGCGACTTGGGTGGCGGTGAGTTCGCCGCTGGCGAGATGCTGCGTTTCCAGCGCCGGGTGGGACAGCACGGTCATGTCGTCGAAGCCGGTGCCCATGTCCAGTTCGCGGCCGGCGGCGTCGAGCAGGGTGATGTCGACCGCCATGCCGAAGGAATGGATCGAGCCGCGCTCGGGCGGCGCCAGGTACATCTGCAAATCGGTGCCGGCCAGTGCATCCCACAGCTGCTCCTGCACGCGGTGCGGGCGCAGGGCGTCCAGCAGCAGCACTTTATGGTCGGGCGCGCGCTGCGCCAAGTAGGCCACCACGCGTTCAATGGCGCTGGCGGCGTCGCGGTGCAGCCAGGCGCAATCGAGCGGGGAATACAGGTCGCGGCCGACGAAGTTGTCCGGGCCGGCGTAGCGCAGGTCCACCGCGATGCCCGCAATGGTGCTGAGATGGCGGAAGTCGGGACTGGCGGGGATGTCTTCGCTGCGGATGGTCTTGCCCATTACGTTCCTTGTGCGAGGCAGGTGCGCGCTACGCTGGCGATGGAGCCGGCCAGTTGGCGGGCGCAGTGCGACAGCGGCGCGTGGCCGTTGGTCAGCAGGAACAGCTGGACCGGGATGGCAGGGGCCCACGGGCGCCTCTGGATCTTGACCGGGTCGCACGATGCCGCCGTGAGCGGATCGACCACGGCGATGCCGCCGCCGGCTTCCACCAGCGAACGGGCAATCTGGTAAGTCTGCACCGTGGTGCGGAAGAAGGGCTGGATGCCCTGCGCTTCGCAGGCCGCCACCACCATTTCACCCAACGGGTCGTTGTCGGCGTGGCCGATCAGCTCACCGGTCAGGCCTTCCGCTGTCAGCGGCTGGCCCAGTTCTTCGGCGCGCCAGGTGCCGGCCGGCGCGATCACCGTCATCACGCCCTGCGCGATCGGCTCAGCGATGATGCCGGGGTGGCGCGGGTCCTGCAGCGACAGCGCCATGTCGGCTTCGCCCAGGCGCAGGGTGTTGACGATTTCCGAGGTGTGGTGGGTGCCCAGCTCGCAGCGGGTGTCGGGGAATTCTGCGCGCCATGCGCTCATGGCTTGCGGCAGCACGCTGATGGCGATGGTGGGTGTGGAGACCAGGCGCACGGTTTCCACGGCGCGCCCTTTCAGGCTGGCAGCCAGGCGGCGGATGCCTTGCAGGTCGCGGTGCAGCTTCTCGGTTTCGGCGAACAGGCGGTGCGCTTCCGGCTTGGGATAGAGCTTGCCGCGCACGCGTTCGAACAGCGGCATACCGAGTTGCAGCTCGCAGTGCTGCAGCACCTTGGTCACCGCAGGTTGTGAAATATGCAGCACCTGGGCGGCGCCGCTGATGGTGCCGACCTGCATGATGGCGTGGAAAACTTCGATATGGCGCAGCCGCATTGTCCTGGTTCCTCTTCCTGGCGCCGCAGGCCCTCCCCCGCAGCATCCTGGCAGGATAGGGGAAAGCCGGCGGGCGTGCAACGAAGCTTAAGGTTTGACTTTGGGCGCGGTCAGCACGTCGAGGATGGCAGCGGATTCGGCGTCGGGCACGCCGTCCCATTTGCTGTTGCGGTATTTGGCCTGGAAGGCCACCAGCACATTGCGGGTTTGCTCGTCCAGCACGGCGGTTTGCGGCGTGGCGTAGCCGTGCTGGGCCAGCTTTTGCTGGAACCAGGCGATGTCGGGCAACTGGGCTTCGTATTGCGGCAGCGCGGCCGCCACGGCGTTGGCATCGGGCCAGGCGATCAAACCCTCGGCGGCCAGGCGCTTCCACGGGAACAGCGGACCGGGGTCCTGCTTGCGCTGCGGCGCGATCTCGTTGTGGCCGAGGAAGTTCTCCGGCGCGATCTGGTGGCGTTCCTTGATCTGTTTGAGCAGGGCCACGATCTGGTCGACCTGGCGTTCGCTGAAGCCGTACCAGTGGCGGCCGTCGGGCATGTCCTTGAAGCCGGGATTGACGATTTCGATGCCGATCGAGCTGTAATTCAGGGCCGTGTAGTTCTTCCAGCTGCTGATGCCGGCGTGCCAGGCGGCGCGGTTTTCATCGACCAGGGCGTAGACGCGCGGCTCGTCTTCGTCGGTTACAAGGTAGTGAGCGCTGACTTCCTTCTCGGTCAGGAGCTTGATCGACAATGGCAGGTCGGACACCGTGTAGTGCAGCACCACGAACCGCACCCGGCTGCTCTGGCCCTTGGCGGTGAGCGAATTGTCAATGCGCGGCATTTGCGAGGCGCAGCCGGTGAGTACGGCGATCAGGGAGGCAAGCAGCAGTTTTTTCATTGTCTCTTCGTTGTTTTAGTTGCGCGGCCGGGCGGCCATGCGCGCCGCTGCGTGGTGCGGACGGGCGCAGCGTTTGTCCAGTTTAAGGCCTGGCGGCAGTTCGGCGCGCATGGCTTCGTAAATCAGGGGATGCAATTCGGCGGCGCGCCCGGATAGCACGATCGGGCGTTCGCCGAAGCGGGTCACCAGGGCCAGCGCCAGGCGGGCCAGTTCGCGCCCGGCCTGCAGCAGGATGTGGCGCGCCGACGGGTCGGCGCCGGCGCTCATGGCGACCGCCAGCGCCAGCTTGCCGATTTCGCCGCGTTCCTGGGTGTACATGAAGGCGCGCGAGAAGGACCAGTCGCTGCCGCCCACGTGGTCGAACACGGCGTGCGCCATGGGCGAATCCTGCCAGGCGCCCGGTTCCTCGTCTTCGCGGCGCCAGATGCGGCGCATGGCTTCGCGTGCGATCCAGAAGCCGCCGCCGGCGTCGTCCAACATGACGCCACGGCCGCCGGCGCGGTGGAATTCGCCCTGCTCGTCGATGAAGGCGGCAATCGAGCCGGTGCCGGCGTAGACCAGGTAGCCCTGGCCCGGTTCAAACGCGTCCAGGTAGGCTACTTCGATATCGTTGCAGAGGGTGATGGCGTCCAGCCGCACATCGAGCAGGTCGGACAGCCAGCCAAGCAGCACGTTGCCGTCGCCGCCAAAGCCGGTCAGGCCGGCGCATACGCGCTGCGGCTGGCCTGCTTCCAGCACTTCGCGCGCCAGGTGGGTGAAGGTGGCATGCACTTGTTCGCGCCCGGCGGGCTTGGCCATGAGCAGGGCGGACAGGCCGGCCACGGTGCCTTCGGCCACGATCTCGCCGGCCGGATCGGACAGCGCCCAGCGCGTCTCCGTGCCGCCGGCGTCGATGCCCAGCCCCAGGATGCGGTCAGATTGTGGTTTGCCCATGATCAAATGAGTGTACGGTGAAACCCTGTCATCTTTGCATGAAAGGCTGTTCGGCACTCATTCCAAAAAGTTATAACGCTGCGGCAACTCTCGGACTTTCATTGCCAAGGCGGTCTACCGCCGACACCACCACGCCGCGCGCCGGCACGCCGTTATCGTCGGTCAGCACCACTTCGCCGCGGTGCGACGGCACCACGTTGAAGCGCCATTCTTCGCCGTAGCGGGCCCAGATCGCGACATGGGTGGCGCGCTGCGCA
The DNA here is from genome assembly GCF_009857475.1 of Pseudoduganella guangdongensis. GTDB lineage: Bacteria > Pseudomonadota > Gammaproteobacteria > Burkholderiales > Burkholderiaceae_D > Rugamonas > Rugamonas guangdongensis. Next base: position 119,688 of record NZ_WWCJ01000002.1, read on the forward strand.
TTGCCCAGGGCGACCGCCAGGCCGCTGGCGTGGCGCTTGACCGAAACAGTGGGCGCCGGCGGCGCTTCGCTGCCCAGCCAGGGCGAGGCAGGCACCAGGGCCGGGCCCTGGTAGCTGGCGGCCTTCAGCTGGTCGCTCACGCCTTTGCGGTTTTGCATCAGGGCGGCCATGCTGAAGTGGATGTGACCATTCACGTTCGGGCGGCTGCGGGTGACACCGACCTGCTGCACGATTTCTTCCGCCGTGAAGGACTTGACGGAGTCGTCGATGCGGCTGGTGTACAGGCCCGGCCAGATGTGGCGCCCGCGCTTGTTCTGGCCCAGCCAGTAGTCAAGCAGCACGGGGAAGGCCTGCGGCTGCTGTGCGATCGGCCAGTACAACTGCGGCGCCAGGTAATCGAGCCAGCCGTTCTGCAGCCACAGTTCGGCGTCGGCATACAGCTTGTCGTACTGGCTGAAGCCCTGGATGCCGGGCGGGCGGCGGTCCGGGCGGCCGATGCCGAAGGGGCTGATGCCGAAACGGACCCAGGACTTTTCCTTGCGGATGCCGCCGTAGATCGCTTCGATCAGCTGGTTCACGTTCTGGCGCCGCCACGAGGCGCGGTCCAGCGTGCCGCCGCCTTGCTGGTAGCGTTGCCAGGCCGCGTGGTCGGGGAATTCCAGCTCCGGCTTGTTGCCGTTCGATGGCGCGTCCAGCGCCGCCTCGCCGCCGTTGGCGCCGGGGGCTTCGATCGGGTAGGGATAGAAGTAGTCGTCGATGTGGACGCCGTCGATATCGTAGCGGCGCACCACGTCCAGGATCACGTCCAGGGTGTGCTGGGCGGCGGCTTCCTCGCCCGGGTCCATCCACTGCATCTTGCCGTACTGGCGCACCACCTGCGGCTTGGCATTGGCCACGTGGCCCGGCGCGTTCGGTGTGCGGGCGGCGGAGTGGCGCGCACGATAGGGGTTGAACCAGGCGTGCAGTTCCATGCCGCGCGCGTGGGCCTGGTTGATCCAGAAGGCCAGCGGGTCCCAGGCCGGTTCCGGCGCCTTGCCCTGCTGGCCGGTCAGGAATTCCGACCACGGCTCCAGTTTGGATGGATAAATGGCATCGGCGCTCGGGCGCACCTGCAGCACGATGGCATTCAGGTGCAACGCCTTGGCGCGGTCCAGGATGGCAATGACTTCGGCCTGCTGGCGCGATGGCGGCAGGCTGCTCTTGCTGGGCCAGTCGATATTGGCCACGGTCGAAACCCACGCGGCGCGGAATTCGCGCGGGGCGGCTGGCGGCATTTCGCCCAGCAGGTTCTGGCTGGGGGCCGGGGCGGACTGGCCGGCGCCCGCCTGGCCTGGGCCCGCGCCGGCGCCGGTGCCGGGCACGCTGCCCGCACCTGCGCCGGCGGCAGTGCCCTGGGCCGGTGCCGTTGGGGTACTCGAACACGCCCCCAGGAATGCGGCCACGCCGGCCGCGGCTGCGGCTATGGATAGCCGCCTCTTCGCATTAAAAACCAAAACCAGACCCTCACATCAGCAGGAGCCGTATTCTACCCATTCCTGCTATTCCCGGCCGAACTCCGGATCAATCTTGATCAGCGCCGTCATGATGAAGGCGGGAATGGTCGCCGTGCAGACGTAGATAAAGAAGTTCTGGTAGCCCAGGAACTCCTGGATCGCGCCGCTGGCCATCTGCGGGATCATCATGCCCAGCGCCATGAAGCCGGTGCAAATCGAGTAATGCGCCGTCTTATGCTCGCCCTGGCTCACCATGATCATGTACATCATGAACGAGGTAAAGCCCAGGCCGTAGCCGAACTGCTCCACCGCCAGGCAGGTCGAAATCCAGAGGAAGTTCTGTGGCTGCGCCTGCGACAGGTAAACAAACACCAGGTCCGGCACGTGGATCGCAATCGCGAACGGCCACAGGCAGCGCTTCAGGCCAAAGCGCGCAATCAGCCAGCCGCCGGCCAGGCCGCCCAGGATCAGGCCGATGATGCCGATGGTGCCGTAGGCGATGCCCACGTCCGCCGTGCTCATGCCAAGACCGCCTTTTTCCAGCGGGTCTTTCAGGAAGGGCACCACCATTTTCAGCAGCTGCGACTCGCCCAGGCGGAACAGCAGCAGGAACAGCAGGATGACGACGATGCCGTCCTTGCGGAAGAAGGCGCCGAAAGTCGCAAAGAACTCCTTCATCGGCGACGATGAATGCGCGGCCGGCACATCCTCCGCAGGGCGCGGCAGCGCAAACTGGTGATAGATCGCCAGCGCCAGGAACACCGCGCCCGCCGCGCCGAAAGTGATGGCCCACGCCATATGCGGGTTGCCGTAGTACTTGATGATTTCGCCCGCCAGGAACAGCAGCCCGCCGTTACAGGCCACGTTGGCAGCGCGGTAGAAGGTGCTGCGCACGCCGACAAACTCGGCCTGCTGCTTTTGCCGCAGGCCGAGCATATAGAAGCCGTCGGCCGCGATATCGTGCGTGGCGGAGCTGAATGCCATCAGCCACATCACGCCCAGGCTAAGCTGGAAGAAGTTCGATAGCGGCAGGGTAAAGGCCACGGCGGCCAGCGACACGCCCAGCAGCATCTGCAGGATGGTGACCCAGGCGCGCTTGGTGCCGAACATTTCGATCAGGGGCGACCACAGGGGTTTGATCACCCACGGCAGATACAGCCAGCCGGTGTAGAAGGCCATCTCCGTGTTGGAAATGCCCAGGTCCTTGTACATCGCGGTGGACAGGGCCATGACCGCAAAGTAGGGAATGCCCTGGTTGAAATAGAGGGAAGGTACCCAGCCCCAAGGGCTGCGTTGCTGCGCGCGATCCATTACGTCCTTTCTAATGGTCCGGGACGCGCGCAGGACGGATCAGCTGTTCAATGCTCCGCGCACGCTGCCCCGGGCCTGGTCCAGCAAGTCTCCCGCTTGCTGCACCGTGGTTTTCTTCAACAGGGCGACCACCGCCACTTTGACGTGGAAGCCACACTGTTCCAGCGCTGTGCGAGCTGTCGCTTCGTCGGCGCCGGTAGCGTGCATGGTCAGCCGCACCGTGCGCGCGAACAGCTTCGCATTGGTCGGCTTCAAGTCTACCATCAAGTTTCCATAAACCTTGTGCAGGCGCACCATGATCGCGCTGGAAATCGTGTTCAGCACGATCTTTTGCGAGGTGCCGGCTTTCAGGCGCGTGCTGCCGGAGATGATCTCATTGCCGGTATCGAGCGTGATGCCGTATTCCGCTTCCGCCGCAACCGGCGTGCCCGGGTTGTTGGCGATGCCGATGGTGAGTGCGCCCACTTCGCGCGCGGCCTGGATGGCGCCCAGCACATACGGCGTGGTGCCCGATGCGGCCAGCGCCAGCACCACGTCATTGCGGCTGGGCTCCAGCGCCAGCAAGTCGCGCGCGCCCTGGGCCCGGTTGTCTTCGGCGCCTTCCACGGCCTGGAACATGGCCTCCGCGCCGCCGGCCAGCACGGCGACGGCGCGTTCGTGCGGCCAGGAGAAGGTGGGGTAGAGTTCGACGCTGTCCAGCACGCCCAGGCGGCCGGAAGTGCCGGCGCCCACATACAGCAGGCGCCCGCCGGCCTCGATGCGCGGCACGGCGGCATCAACCGCCCTGGCAATGGCGGGGACGGCGGCGCGCACAGCCTGCACCGCCGTCAGCTGGTCGTCGGCAAAGGCCGCCACCAGCTGCTCTGTGGGGTATTGGTCCAGCTCACGGTGTTGCAAACTGGGCGTTTCGGTATTCAGCATAAAACCAGTTTAATGCCAAAATGCCGGGCCAGCCCATGACAGGGCTTGCGGGGGCTATGCCCCCAGGTTATGCGGCTTACGCGGCACGCCGCATTTCGGCCACGAAATCGTAGTGGTCGCTGCGGCAGTAGGAATGCGTGAGCTCGATCGCCTGGCCCGACTCCAAGTAGGCGATACGGGTAATAAACAATACGGCCTGGCCTTCCGGCACTTCCAGTTGGCGCGCCAGCTCGGCGGAGGCGTTCATGGCGCGGATATGCTGCAACGCGCGCGCCGGTCCCTTGCCCACCGAATCCAGGTATTGGTAGAGCGAATCGCCGATCAGTTCCGGATTGGGGACGATGGTTTGCGGCAGGATTGATACTTCGTACGCCATGACCACATCATCCGCCAGGCGCAGGCGTTCCAGGCGCGCGACGCGGGTATTGGGCGACAGGCCCAGGCTCAACTGTTCGTCGGCGGTGGCCGCCACCAGGCCGCGCTTAAGCCAGCGCGAACCGGGCTTGTAGCCGCGCTGGGCCAGTTGTTCCGAGAAGCTGGTCAGGTTGGACAGCGGTTGTTCGATACGCGGCGCGATGTAGTTGCCGGAACCGCGGCGGCGCACCACCAGGCCCTGGTCCACCAACTGGTCGATTGCTTTACGCGCGGTGACGCGCGAGACATTCAATAATTCCGACAGCGTCCGTTCGGAGGGCAGTGCCTGGTCTACCTGGTACCGTCCGTTGCGTACATCATCGCTCAACTTGCGCGCAATCTGCATGTACAGCGGCGAATTGTCTTGTAGATCTGGTTTAAATTCAGCGCCGGCGAGGCTCATTGCATTTCTCCTATAGTTGCTAGTGTAATAGCGAAAGGAAAAACCTGCTGCTCTTTTCATTTGGCAGCCGGGGGCAAATGCCGCTTGGTTATGGGTGGATAATCAGTTTTCATTGGCAGCCGGGAAGCGCTCCGCCGTATGCTTTTGACAAAAGGAGAACGCATGCAAATGGGAGTGCGCGCCCTCGTCGGCGCAGTATTGATCAGTGGCGCGGGCCACGCCGCCGCCAGCCAGCTGGACGCGGAGCTATCGGCCATCGTGAACGACCCGCAGCGGCCGCTGGCGGGCTTGTCGGTGCTGGTGGTGCGCGATGGCGCGGTGGCATATCAGCAACAATTCGGCCAGCGCCGGCTTGATACGGCGGGCGCCGGCGTGACGGCGCCGGTGACGCCGCACACCATGTTCCGCATCGCCTCGATCTCGAAGATGGTGACGACACTGGGGCTGATGAAGCTGGTGGAGGAAGGCAAGCTGTCGCTCGATGCGGACGTCAGCGGCTACCTCGACTTCACGCTGCGCAACCCGCATTATCCGGCGCGCGCCATCACCCTGCGCCACCTGCTGAGCCACACCTCGACCTTGCGCGACGACGCCGGCTATTCCTGGGGCAGCGGCACGCGCTTGCGCGATGTGCTGGCGGCGGAGGGCAAAATGTGGGGGCGCGAGGGCGAGCCGGGCGCGTGGTTCACCTACTCCAACCTGAACTGGGGCGTGATCGGCACTATCATGGAAAGTGTCAGCGGTGAGCGCTTCGACCGCCTGATGAAGCGCCTGCTGCTGACGCCGATGGGCTTGAAGGGCGGCTATAACCCGGCCGAGTTCAGCCAGCAGGAAATCGTCGACACCGCCACCCTGTACCGCCGCCGCACGCGCGATACCGAAGTGTGGGACAGCAAGGGGCCATGGATTGCGCAGGTGGACGATTTTGGCGTGGCGGCCCCGCTGGCGCCGCCCGGCCTGGAGCAGTACGTGGTGGGCAGCAATGGCACGCTGTTCAGCCCGACCGGCGGCATCCGCCTGTCGGCCGCCGACCTGGGCAGGATCATGCTGATGCTGCTGAATAATGGCCGCCACGAAGGCAGGCAAATCGTCCAGCCACAGTCATTGGCGGCCATGTTCAGCGAACAATGGCGCTTTAATGGCCACAACGGCGACACCTTGAAAGGCCTGTACCACAGCTGGGGCCTGGGCACGCAGCGCTTTGCCGATGTGCGGGGCAATATGGGCGGCATGCCGGCGGATGGGCGCTTCCGCGCGGTGGGCCATCTGGGCGAAGCCTATGGCCTGGTGTCCACCTTTGCTCTGGACATGGAGAAAAGACAAGGCATTGTGTCGCTGATCGGCGGCTTTGCCAGCGATCCCGATGCCGACCCGGGCCAGTATTCCGCCCACACGCGGGCCGAGGAAAAAATTCTCGACGCCCTCTACCAGCGCGCCATCCTGGGCCGCGCGGACTAGCACTGCTGCAAGCGCATGAACCAGGGTTATGACTGCAAGAATACGTTTCATTGGCTCGGGAGCAACCCTGCCCCTTAAGCTCTATCACCAGTGAAACTCGGAGGTGGCATGCAGGAAGCACAGCAAGTGGTGGTGATTGGCGGCGGCGTGGTCGGCCTGGCGTCCGCATGGTGGCTGCTGGAAGCGGGCTACCGTGTGACCCTGCTCGAACGCGCACCGACCGTTGCCAGTGCCGCCAGCTACCGCAATGGTGGCCAGCTGAGCTACCGCTATGTGTCGCCGCTGGCCGATGTCGGCGTGCCGAAAAAGGCCATGCAATGGCTGTTCGAGCGGGACGGTCCGCTGCGTTTCCGCCCCGAGGCCGATATCCGCCAATGGCGCTGGATGACGCAATTCCTGTCCAACTGCAATGCCGCCGCCAATGCGCGCACCACCGCCAAGCTGCTGCAGTTGGGCGAGTTGAGCCGCGAATCGCTGGCCCAGCTGGAACTAACCCTGCCACTGTCCGAGTTCAACTGGCGCAATGCGGGCAAGCTGGTGGTGTACCGCAGCGAGGAAGCCTTCAAGGCCGCGCTGGACAAGCCTGAGACCGATGAGAACCGCGCCATCCTGTACGGTGCCGATACGGCGCGCGTGGAACCGGCGCTGGCCGAACTGGCGCCGCAACTGGCGGGCGGCATCTTCAACGCCGGCGAAGCGGTGGCCGATTGCTATGCCTTCTGCCTGGCATTGGAGAAGCGCATTTACGCCCATCCGCGCTTTGAGCGCTGCATGCACACGGCGGCGCGCACCATCTTTGTCGAGCATGGCAAGGTCGCGGCCATTGAAACCGATGCCGGCTGGATTTCCGCCGACCATTACGTGCTGGCCGCCGGCATCCAGAGCCGCGACCTGGCCGCCACCGCCAACCTCGACCTGCCCATGTATCCGCTCAAGGGCTACAGCCTGACCGCGCCGATCCGCCCGGAGCATGTGGCGCCGAATATCAGCATTACGGATTTCGAGCGCAAGACTTTGTATGCGCGCATCGGCAAGGAACTGCGCATTGCCGCCATGGTGGACATGGTGGGCGAAGACACCCGCATCGACCGCCGCCGCATTGCCAGCCTGACGCGCCTGGCGCGCGAGTCGATGCCGAAAGCCGCCGACTACAACCAGGCCGAAGCCTGGGCCGGCCTGCGTCCCGCCACCCCGAACAGCGCCCCCATCATCGGCGCCACGCCATATCCCAACCTGTGGCTCAACGTCGGCCACGGTCCGCTCGGCTTCACCTTCGCCTGCGGCAGCGCCAGCCTGCTGGCGACCCTGATGCGCGGCAAAGAGTCGCCCTTCGCCCTCGATTGCCTGGCGTACAAGCATTGAGCTAAGTCCTGCTGCGGTTTTCCCATTGATGTAGGATGGTTTGGTAAGTCAATGGGAGGGCACCGTGCGGACTACATTAAAAATTGATGACGATATCCTTGAGGCCGCAAGATCTCTTGCGCACTTCGAGAAGCGCAGCGTTGGCGAGGTTATCTCAAGCCTGGCTCGCAAATCACTTGATCACGAGCATCCATTCGTTACGAAGAATGGCATTCCCCAGCTACCTAAACGCGGCGCTGGGAAACCGGTCACCATGGAACTCGTCAATAAGTTGAGAGACGAGATTCCAGAATGACCTTCCTGCTCGACGTCAATGTGCTAATAGCGCTGGTTGATGACGACCATGTTCATCACGACGCTGCGCACAGATGGTTCGAAACAGAAGGCAGGCAATCATGGGCGACATGCCCGCTGACCGAAAATGGAGTTTTACGAATAGTAGGCGACCCACGGTATCCCAACTCTCCCGGTTCACCAATCGTCGTAGCACCGTTAGTGAAACAGCTTCAAATCGCACCGGGCCACGCCTTTTGGGCGGATGACATAAGTCTACTCAACCTGGCGGATCTGGATCATCGCTGCCTCCTGCACTCCCGCTACATTACAGATACATACCTGCTAGCACTGGCCAAATCACGTAATGGCACGCTGACAACGTTTGATCGTCATTTGGTCACAAGTGCCGTAAAAAATGGCAGGCGCTATTTACGGCTATTGTCTTAGGCACATCACGTCCCCCGCCGATATGGCGGATAATGGCGGGATGTCCAAATTGAAGACCCCTGTCGGCTGCCCTTGCGGCGGTCCTTCTTACGAGACGTGCTGCGGGCCGTTTATTGTCGGCGCCAAGGTACCGGAGACGGCGGAGCAGCTGATGCGCTCGCGCTATACGGCATATTCGCTCAGGAACGAGCCGTATTTATTGTCAACCTGGCACGAATCCACGCGCCCCACAGAAAAAATAGTACGCCCGGACGAAAAGCTCCAATGGCTGGGACTTGAGGTAAAATCTGCTTTACGTTTACGTCAACGTAAAGCAGAGGCCCAGCCGAACGAGGATTTTGTCGAGTTCGTGGCCCGCCTGCGCGTGGATGGCCGCGGCCAGCGCCTGCATGAGTTGAGCCGCTTCCTGCGCGAACCAGGCGATGGCGGCTTGCGCTGGTTTTACGTCGACGGCGAATTTCCAGAATAAGAGAAGACTAGAGGACGACAATGCCGAGCATCGAAAGCAAACTTAATCCGCGCAGCGAGGACTTCAAAGCCAATTCCGCTGCCATGCAAGCCCTGGTCGACGACCTGCGCGCCAAAGTCGCGAAAGCGGCGCAAGGCGGCGGCGAAGCGGCCAGCGCCAAGCATGTGGCGCGCGGCAAATTGCTGCCGCGCGACCGCGTCCAGATGCTGCTCGATCCCGGCACGCCCTTCCTCGAATTCTCGCAGCTGGCGGCGTACGAAATGTACGACAACGCCGCCCCGGCGGCTGGCGTGATCACCGGCATTGGCCGCGTCTCCGGCCAGGAGTGCGTGATCGTGTGTAACGACGCCACCGTGAAGGGCGGCACCTATTACCCGATGACGGTGAAGAAGCACCTGCGCGCGCAGGAGATCGCGGAGCAGAACAACCTGCCGTGCATCTACCTGGTGGACTCGGGCGGCGCCAACCTGCCGAACCAGGACGACGTGTTCCCGGATCGCGACCATTTCGGCCGCATCTTCTTCAACCAGGCCAATATGTCGGCCAAGGGCATCCCGCAGATCGCGGTGGTGATGGGTTCCTGCACCGCCGGCGGCGCTTACGTGCCGGCCATGTCGGACGAGTCGATCATCGTGAAAGAACAGGGCACCATCTTCCTCGGCGGCCCGCCGCTGGTGAAGGCGGCGACCGGCGAAGTGGTTTCGGCGGAAGACCTGGGCGGCGGCGATGTGCACACCCGCCTGTCGGGCGTGGCCGACCATCTGGCGCAGGACGATATGCATGCGCTGTCGATGGCGCGCACCATCGTCTCCAACCTGAACCGCCAGAAACCACAGCAGGGCGTCTTGCGCGAGGCGGTGGAGCCGAAATACGCGCCGGAAGAACTGTACGGCGTGATCCCGGTCGATACCCGCAAGCCTTTCGATATCCGCGAAGTGATCGCGCGCATCGTCGACGGCTCCGAGTTCGATGAATTCAAGGCGCGCTACGGCACCACGCTGGTGTGCGGCTTCGCCCACATCTTCGGTATGAAGGTCGGCATCATCGCCAACAACGGCATCCTGTTCTCCGAGTCGGCGCTGAAGGGCGCACACTTCATTGAACTGTGCTGCCAGCGCAAAATTCCGCTGGTGTTCCTGCAGAACATCACCGGCTTCATGGTCGGCCGCAAGTACGAAAACGAAGGCATCGCCCGCAACGGCGCCAAGATGGTGACCGCTGTCGCCACCGCCGCCGTGCCGAAGTTCACCGTCATCATCGGCGGCTCGTTCGGCGCCGGCAACTATGGCATGTGCGGCCGCGCCTACTCGCCACGCATGATGTGGATGTGGCCGAACGCGCGTATCTCCGTGATGGGCGGCGAGCAGGCAGCCGGCGTGCTGGCAACCGTGAAGCGCGACGGCATCGAAGCCAAAGGCGGCAGCTGGAGCGCCGAGGAGGAAGCGGCCTTCAAGCAGCCGATCAAGGACCAGTACGAAGTGCAGGGCCACCCTTACTACGCTTCCGCGCGCCTGTGGGACGACGGCGTGATCGATCCGGCCGACACCCGCATGGTGCTGGGCCTGGGCCTCTCCGCAGCGCTGAACCAGGAAATCCCGGACACCAAGTTCGGCGTGTTCCGCATGTAAGGAGGGGATGACGATGACCTACGAGACCTTGACCGTCGAAATCCAAGACAAAATCGCCACCGTCACCCTGAACCGTCCGGACGTGCGCAATGCTTTCAACGAGCATTCGATCAACGACCTGACGCGCGCCTTTTCGGAACTGGGCCGCAATGAGCTGGTACGCGCCATCGTTTTGGCCGGCAACGGCCCGGCCTTCTGCGCCGGCGGTGACCTGAACTGGATGAAGAAGATGGCCCATTACACCCACGAGGAGAATGAGGCCGACGCCATGCAGCTGGCGCAAATGCTGCGCACCATCTATGCCTGCCCGAAACCGGTGGTCGCGCGCGTACACGGCGACTGCTATGCGGGCGGCATGGGCCTGGTGTCCGCCTGCGACATCGTGATCGCGGTGCCGGAGGCGAATTTCTGCCTGAGCGAAGTGAAACTGGGCCTGATCCCCGCGACCATTTCGCCCTATGTCATCAAGGCGATGGGGGAGCAGGCTTCGCGCCGCTACTTCCTCACTGCCGAACGTTTCAGCGCGGCCGAAGGCCACCGTATTGGCCTGGTCCACGAACTGGTGGCTGCCGACGCGCTGGATGCCAAACTCGCCGAGGTGCTGAAAGCCCTCGTCACCAACAGCCCGAACGCAGTGAAGGAAGCGAAAGTGCTGGTGCGCGATATCGCCGGCAAGCCGGTAAACGATGCGCTGCTGAAGGATACGGCGGAACGCATCGCCCATATCCGCGCTTCCGAGCAGGGCCGCGAAGGCGTGACTTCCTTCCTGGAGAAACGCAAGCCGGGCTGGCTGAATTGAACGGAGCAGTATTTGGAAGTGAACCAACAAAGCGATTGGGTAGCACGTAGCCTGAAGTCGGTCTGGCACCCGTGCACCCAGATGCAGCACCACGAAACCGTACCGCTGATTCCGGTCAGTCATGGCCGCGGCGTGTGGCTGTACGACCACCAAGGCAAGCGCTACCTGGATGCGATCAGCTCCTGGTGGGTGAACCTGTTCGGCCATGCGAATCCGCGCATCAACGCGGCGCTGCGCGAGCAGCTGGACCTGCTGGAGCATGCCATGCTGGCCGGCTTCACCCACGAGCCGGTGATCCAGTTGAGCGAACGCCTGGCGGCGTTGACCCAGCACCAGCTGGGACATGCTTTCTACGCGTCGGACGGCGCGTCGGCGGTCGAAATCGCCTTGAAAATGAGCTTCCACTCCTGGCGCAACCGGGGCCAGGGCGAGAAGCAGGAATTCGTCTGCCTGAAGGGCAGCTACCACGGCGAGACCATCGGCGCGCTGGCCGTGACCGACGTGGCGCTGTTCAAGGATGCCTACGGCCCGCTGCTGCGTGCCACGCAAACGGTGATGTCGCCGGATGCGCGCCAGGCGCTCGCAGGCGAGAGTGCCGCCGATGTGGCGCGCCGCGCCGCCGCCGACGTTGAGCGCATGTTCACCGAACGCGCCGGCAAGATCGCCGCCATCATCATCGAACCGCTGGTGCAATGCGCCACCGGCATGGCGATGCACGATCCGCTCTACCTGAAACTGGTGCGCGAGCTGTGCGACCAGCACGGCGTGCACCTGATCCTGGACGAAATCGCCGTCGGCTGCGGCCGCACCGGCACCTTCTTCGCTTGCGAGCAAGCCGGCATCTGGCCCGACTTCCTGTGCCTGTCGAAGGGTATCAGCGGCGGCTACCTGCCGCTCTCCATCGTGCTCTCGCGCGACGAGATCTACCAGGCCTTCTACGACGCCGACGTGACACGCGGCTTCCTGCACTCGCACTCGTACACCGGCAACCCGCTGGCCTGCCGCGCCGCGCTGGCCACGCTGGATATCTTTGCCGAGGACCAGGTGCTGGAAGCGAACAAGGCGCGCTCGCGCAAGCTGACCGACGCCCTGGCGCCGCTGGCGCAGCACGAGCGCGTGAGTAATTTCCGCAATCGCGGCATGATCTGGGCCTTCGACGCGGTCAATGCCGCACCGGGCTTCTCGCGCCGCTTCTTCACCGAGGGCACCCGGCAGGAACTGCTGCTGCGCCCGATCGGCAACACCGTGTACCTGATGCCACCTTACATCCTCTCCGACGAGGAAATCGAAGGCCTGGCCGCGCGCACGCTGTCGGTATTTGAAAAGACGGTGGACTGATGGAACTGCTGGCAAAACTCGAACAGCAGCTGCAAGGCCTGCACGACCAGAACCTGATCCGCAAACGGCGCTCGGTGGAAACCGCCTGCGCGCCGCGCGTCATGGTCGACGGCCGCGAACTGCTGGCCTTCTGCAGCAACGACTACCTGGGCCTGGCCGCGCACCCGCGCCTGGCCCAAGCGATGCAACAGGGCGTTGAGCTGTACGGCACCGGCAGCGGCGCCTCGCACCTGATCAGCGGCCATAGCCGCGCCCACACACTGCTGGAACAACGGCTGGCCGAATTCCTGTCGCCGCACCTGGTGCAGGCGCAGGCGCTGTACTTCTGCACCGGCTATATGGCCAACCTGGCCGTGCTGACCGGCCTGGCCGTGGGCGACAAGGACACCGAGATTTTCAGCGAAGCGCTGAACCACGCCTCGCTGATCGACGGCGGCCGCCTGGCGCGCACCAAGGTTTCCGTCTACCCGCACGCCGACGTGGCCGCGCTGGACGAGATGCTGGCCGCGAGCAGCGCCAGCACCAAGATCGTGGTCACCGACTCCGTGTTCAGCATGGACGGCGACCTGGCGCCGCTGCCGGCCCTGCTGGCCCTATGCGAGCAGCACGATGCCTGGCTGGTGGTCGACGACGCGCACGGCTTCGGCACGCTGGGCGAGAACGGCCGCGGCGCGCTGGAGCACTTCGGCATGCACTCGCCCAACCTGGTCTATGTCGGCACGCTCGGCAAGGCGGCCGGCGTGGGCGGCGCCTTCGTGGCGGCGCACCGCACCGTGGTGGAAACGCTGATCCAGCGCGCCCGCCCCTACATCTTCACCACCGCCGCGCCGCCGGCGCTGGCGCACGCGCTGCAGGCCAGCCTGGATGTCATCTCCGGAGACGAAGGCCGCGAGCGCCGCGCCCACCTGCAGGCACTGGTGGCACAATTGCACGACAGCCTGCGCCTGAAGCGCTGGCAACTGCTGCCGTCGCAGACGGCGATCCAGCCAATCATTATTGGCGAGAACGATGAAACCATGCGGCTTGCCGCCGCGCTGTACGAGCAGGGCATCTGGGTAGGCGGCATCCGCCCGCCGACCGTGCCGGCTGGCAGCGCGCGCCTGCGCATCACCCTGTCGGCCGCCCACACGGCCGACGATGTGCGCCGCCTGGCCGACACGATTCAAACACTTGAGAGGACCTGATATGGCGCTCGAAGACCCTGTCATCGCTCCTGAACCACAGGCCGCCGCAGCCGCCGATGGCGTGCCGCTGCGCTTCTCCTGCTTTGTGGCGGGCACCGACACCGAGATCGGCAAGACGCTCACCTCGTCCGCCATGCTGTACGCGCTGGTACGCAACGGCGTACGCGCCTGCGGCATGAAACCCGTCGCCGCCGGCGCGGTGATGCGCGACGTCGAATTGCATAACGACGACGCCGACCAGCTGGTCGACGCCAGTAACGTGCACCTGCCGCAGTCGCTGACAACGCCCTTCATGCTGAAAGAGCCGGCCGCGCCGCATATCGCCGCCGCGCTGGAAGGCGTGGAGATCGACCCGGTGCCGATCCTGGCCGCCTACCTGGAAATCGCCGCCCTGACCGACGCCACCGTGGTGGAAGGCGTGGGCGGCTTCCGCGTGCCGCTGACCGACAGCTACGACACCGCCGACCTGGCGCAGCAGCTTGGCCTGCCGGTGGTGCTGGTGGTGGGCCTGCGCCTGGGCTGCATCAACCACGCGCTGCTGACCGTGGAAGCGATCCTGGCGCGCGGCTTGAAACTGGCGGGCTGGGTTGCCAATACGCTGGAATTTGAAATGAACTTCGCCGACGAGAACATCGAGGCGCTGGCAGCGCGCATTCCCGCGCCGCTGCTCGGCCGCATACCGCGCCTGGCCAAGCCGAGCGCCGCCGCTGCGGCCGAACACCTGGACTTCACGTCCCTGCCGAACTGGCCGGGTCGCCGTAACACGTAAGAGAGGAAGAGCAATGTCCCTGCAAGAACCTAAAGCCGTCCAACTGCACCGCCCAAGCGCGGCCATCAAACTGCCGGAAGCCGCCACCTGGCCGCTAGAAGACGTGATGGCGCTGTATGAGCTGCCATTCAACGATTTGATGTTCCGCGCCCAGGAAGCCCATCGCGCCAACTGGCCGGACGGCGACGTGGAGCTGGCGACCCTGCTCTCCATCAAGACCGGCGGTTGCGAAGAGGATTGCGGCTACTGCCCGCAAGCCGCGCGCTACGACACCGGCGTGGAAGCCAAGAAGATCCTGGACCTGGACACCGTGCTGGACGCCGCCAAGCAGGCGAAGGACAACGGCGCCACGCGCTTCTGCATGGGCGCCGCCTGGCGCAGCCCGAAAGAGCGCGACATGGACAAAGTCGAAACCATGGTGCGCGAAGTGAAGGCCCTGGGCCTGGAAACCTGCGCCACCCTGGGCATGCTGGAAGCCGAACAGGCGCAGCGCCTGAAGGACGCCGGCCTGGACTACTACAACCACAACCTGGACACCGCGCCGGACTTCTACGACAACGTGATCTCCACCCGCCAGTACCAGGACCGCCTGGACACCCTGGGCCACGTGCGCAGCGCCGGCCTGAAGGTCTGCTGCGGCGGCATCGTGGGCATGGGCGAATCGCGCGAACAGCGCGCCGGCCTGATCGCCCAGCTGGCCAACTTGAACCCGTACCCGGAATCGGTGCCGGTCAACCACCTGGTGCAGGTGGAAGGCACGCCGCTGCACGGCCTGGACAAGCTGGACCCGCTGGAATTCGTGCGCACCATCGCCGTCGCCCGCATCACCATGCCGAAAGCGCGCGTGCGCCTGTCGGCAGGTCGCCGCGAGCTGGGCGAAGCAGTGCAAGCGATGTGCTTCATGGCGGGCGCCAACTCGATCTTCTACGGCGACAAGCTGCTGACCACCGACAACCCGGAAGCGAACGACGACCGCGCGCTGCTGGCGAAACTGGGCCTGCCTACGCGCGGCGCGGTGTTGGAATCGGTGCAAAAAGAAGCCTGCGGCTGCTAAGAACACATCCGAATAAGAATAGAGAGAGACAATGTTCAAGAAAATCCTGATTGCCAACCGTGGTGAGATCGCCTGCCGCGTAGCAGCTACCGCACGTCGTTTGGGCATCAAGACCGTGGCCGTGTATTCGGAAGCGGACGCCAACGCCAAGCACGTTGCCGTCTGCGACGAGGCGGTGAACATCGGCCCGGCCGCCGCCAAGGAATCCTACCTGTGCGGCGACAAGCTGATCGCCGTGGCGCTGGCAACCGGGGCGGAAGCGATCCACCCGGGCTATGGTTTCCTGTCCGAGAACGCGGAGTTCGCGGACGCCTGTGCCGAAGTAGGGCTGGCCTTCATCGGCCCGCCGGCTTCCGCCATGCGCGCCATGGGTTCGAAATCGGCTGCCAAGCAGCTGATGGAAAAAGCCAATGTGCCGCTGGTGCCGGGCTACCACGGCGACAACCAGGATGCAGGCTTCCTGCAAGAACAAGCCGACCGCATCGGCTACCCCGTGCTGCTGAAAGCTTCCGCAGGCGGCGGCGGCAAGGGTATGCGCGTGATCGAATCGTCGGAAGCGTTCAAGGATGCGCTGGCATCCTGCAAACGCGAGGCGATCAGCTCCTTCGGCGACGACAAGGTGCTGGCGGAGAAATACCTGCTGCGCCCGCGCCATATCGAGATCCAGGTATTCGCCGACACCCACGGCAACTGCATCTACCTATTCGAGCGCGATTGCTCGGTGCAGCGCCGCCACCAGAAAGTGCTGGAAGAAGCGCCGGCCCCAGGCATGAGCGACGAGCGCCGCAAGGCGATGGGCGAGGCCGCCGTGGCAGCCGCAAAAGCGGTCGGCTACGTCGGCGCCGGCACCGTGGAGTTCATCGCCAACCAGGACGGCAGCTTCTACTTCATGGAGATGAACACCCGCCTGCAGGTGGAGCACCCGGTGACCGAAATGATCACCGGCACCGACCTGGTGGAATGGCAGATCCGCGTCGCCGCCGGCGAAGCGCTGCCGAAGCAGCAGAGCGAGCTGACCATCAACGGCCACGCGATCGAGGCCCGCATCTACGCCGAGAATCCGGAAAAAGGCTTCCTGCCGTCGATCGGCACCTTGCGCCACCTGGAGACGCCGGCAGCAGTGAACTTTGAGCTGGGCGGCGTGCCGGGCCACCCGTCCGCCATTCGTATCGATTCCGGCGTGCGCCAAGGCGACGCCATTTCGCCGTTCTACGACCCGATGATCGCCAAGCTGATCGTGTGGGGCGCAGACCGCAAGCAGGCGCTGGCCCGCATGGCGCAAGCGCTGGCGCAGTACCAGATCGTGGGCCTGGCGACCAACATCGCCTTCCTGAAACGCCTGGTGGAAGGCGACGCCTTCGCCACCGCCGACCTGGATACCGGCCTGATCGAGCGCAACCACGAAGCGCTGTTCCCGCCGGCGCGTTCGGTGCCGGTGGCCGCCATTGCGCTGGCTGCGGTATCCCTGATCGAAGAAGAGAAGGACCAATCGGCCGCCCAATCCGGCGCCAACAAAGGCGACCCATGGGGCCAGGCACTGGGCTGGCGCATGAATTTCCACTATGCGCGCAAGCTGGCCTTCAGCGATGAACACGGCAAGCAGTACGCGCCGATGCTGACCTATCTGCCGCACGGCTGGCACTTCGAGATCAAGGGCCTGGAAGTCGACCTGTCGCTGTTCAGGCAAGACGGCGTGGACCTCAGCATCAAGCTGGGCGAAACCTCGGTGCATGGCACCGTGCGCCGCGATGGCGATGCATTCCACGTCTTCACCGGCGGCGGCCACTTTGTGCTGGACTATAACGACCCGATGGCGCATGCCGGCGAGTCGGAAGCCGAAGGCGGGCGCCTGACCGCGCCCATGCCGGGCAAAGTCGTCGCCGTGCTGGCCGAAAAGGGTGCGCAAGTGAAGAAGGGCGATGCCCTGGTCATCATGGAAGCGATGAAGATGGAGCACACCATCTCCGCTCCGCACGACGGCGTGGTGGAAGAGATCCTGTACGCCGTGGGCGACCAGGTGGCGGATGGCGCGCCGCTGCTGGCCTTCAAGACCGCCGCCTGAGGAGGGCGCATGCGCATCCTCCTGTATCGCGCGGACGGCAATACCGCGCCCTGGATCAAGGACTTCGCCGACTTCCTGCCGGAAGCGGAGGTGGTGGTGTGGCGCCCCGGCATTGAACTGGCGCCCTGCGACTACGCCGTGCTGTGGACGCCGCCGCAGGACATGCTGGCCGACTTGGCGCATGTGAAAGCGATCTTCCTCACCGGCGCCGGCGCCGACGCGATCATGAAGTACGCGCAGGCGATTCCGCCGCATATCCCGATCGTGCGCCTGAACGACGCCGGCATGGGCATGCAGATGGCGGAATATGCCACCTACGCCGTGCTGCGCTACTTCCGCCGCATGGACGAATACGAGGCGCAGGCCCGTGCCGGCGCCTGGCTGCAGCTGGAAGCGCGCGACAAGAGCGATTTTTCGGTCGGCGTGATGGGGGTGGGCGCGCTCGGCTCGCATGTGATTGAAGCCCTGCGCCCGTTCGGCTTCCCGCTGCGCGCCTGGAGCCGCACGCCCAGGACGCTGGCGGGCGTGGAGTGCTTCCACGGCGCCGACGGGCTGGACGGTTTCCTCGGCTCCTCACGCGTGGTCGTCTGCATGCTGCCGCTGACGCCGGAAACCACGAATATCCTGAACCGCACCAACCTGCAAAAGCTGCCCCAGGGCGCGTACATCGTCAACGTCGGGCGCGGCGCGCACCTGTCCGATCCGGACCTGCTGCCGCTGATTAAGTCTGGCCATATCGCCGGCGCCACGCTGGACGTATTCCGCAACGAACCGCTGCCGGCGCAGCACCCGTTCTGGCAAGAACCGCGCGTGACGATCACGCCGCACATCTCCGCGCTGACGCTGCGCCGCGAGAGCGTGGAGCAGATCGCGGCCAAGATGCGCCAGCACATGCGCGGCGAACCGGTCGCCGACACCATCAACCGAGACAAGGGATACTGAAATGAGTTTGCCAAAGAAGGTCAAGATTGTTGAAGTGGGCCCGCGCGACGGCCTGCAGAACGAAAAGGGCGAAGTGCCGGCCGAGGTAAAGATCGAGCTGGTGAACCGCCTGACCGACGCGGGCTTCCCGAATATCGAAGCGGCGTCCTTCGTGTCGCCGAAATGGGTGCCGCAGATGGCGACTTCGAAGGAAGTCATGGCCGGCATCAGCCGCAAGCCGGGCGTGATCTACTCCGCGCTGACGCCGAATATGCAGGGCTTCGAAGCCGCGCTGGCGGCCGGCGCCAACGAGGTGGTGATTTTCGGCGCCGCTTCGGAAGCCTTCTCGCAAAAGAACATCAACTGCTCGATCGCCGAATCGATCGAGCGCTTTGTACCGGTCGCCAAGGCCGCCAAAGACGCCGGACTGCGCCTGCGCGCCTCGGTCAGCACCGCCTTCGGTTGCCCGTACCAGGGCGAGGTGCCGCTCGATTCCGTGGCGTATGTGGTGGGCCGCATGCGCGACCTGGGTTGCGACGAGATCGATATTGCCGACACCATCGGCGTCTCCACCCCGCGCAAAACGCAGGCGGTGATGGAGCGCGCCATCAAGGAGTTCCGCGCCAACGGCTTGGCGGGCCACTTCCACGACACCTACGGCCAGGCGCTGGCGAACATCTACGCCGCACTGGAAGTGGGAATCGAAATCTTCCACTCCTCCGTATCCGGCCTGGGCGGCTGCCCGTACGCCAAGGGCGCGACCGGGAATGTGGCCACGGAAGACGTGATCTACATGATGAACGGCCTGGGGATTGAGACCGGCGTGGACCTCGACAAGGTGGTTGACGCCGGCCAGTTCATCTCCAACTTCCTCGGCCGCAAGGCCGCCAGCCGCGCCGGCAATGCGATTGCCGCCAAGCGCGCCGGCTGATTAATGTTCGTCCGAGCGGCCGCGTAGCAGGAACACTGCCAGCAGCGCGGCCGCTGCACGCTGCAGCGCTTGCCAGTTCGGCGTCGCGAACAAGACCTCCAGCGGCGGTAGCGGATGCGGCGCACCGTCCGCGATACCGCGCCAGACCGCCGCGAACTGCGCGATGCCGTTACGCTCCTCCGCCGAAAAGACCGGTTCCACGAACTGCTGCTTCCAATCCGGCGTGACCCAATCCTCCCACTGATTCAGCACCTCGTCCGCCGCCGACATGGCCGGCGCCGCGTCCTGCAACTGGCGCTGGGCCGGGAACGAGCTGGCCAGCTCCAGGTACTCGATGACACGGTTGCGCACGCGGCGCAGGCCGATCGGCTGCTCCGGCACGGAGGCGCGCGGAGAGCGCAGCCAATAATAGAGGTCAAAGGTGGTCGCCGCAGCAGGCATTGGCGCGGACGGCAAATCCGCCTTCTGCTGCCAAAGCGGGAACCAATGCGGATCATGCACATGCGAGCCGCTGGCTGGCGCGCCAAACTGCACGTGCCGCACTTGCGCCTCCGCCAGGCTATGCGTGTTCGCACCGCTAGCGAGGAAAGGTGAATAGAGTTGCGCCAGGTCGTCCTGCCAGCCGCATTCGGCGCAGGTAGCGAGCGAGCCGGGCAGGCTGGCGAAGGTAGCGAATCCGCAGCAGGGGCAGATATACATGGCGCAGATCTCAAAGCGGAAAAAAAAAGACCTGCACGAATGCAGGTCTTTTTTCTGAAACTTGGTCGGAGTACAAGGATTCGAACCTTGGACCCTCTGCTCCCAAAGCAGATGCGCTACCGGGCTGCGCTACACTCCGAAGAAGCAAGATAATACAAGCTGGCCCCGTGGCCGTCAACCCCCAATTTAAAAATGTCCACTTCGGGGTCAGGAAGAAATGAGGACATTCCTGCAGGGAATGTCCTCATTTCTTCCTGACCCCGAAGTGGACATTTATTGCTTAAGCTCGAGGGCGCGGTCGTAGAGGGCGTTCTTTTTCTTGCCGGTGATTTGGGCGGCGAGGGTGGCGGCTTGTTTGACGGGCAACTCGGCCAGCAGGATCTGCAGGATGCGGTCGGCTTCGGCGTCCTGGCCTTCGTCGGCGCGGGGAGCGCCTTCGACCAGCACGACGAATTCGCCTTTTTCATGGTTGGCATCGGATTTGAGCCAGGCGACCGCTGCGCCCAGCGGGCAGCGGTGGATCTGTTCGAACAATTTCGTCACTTCACGGGCGAAGACGACCTGGCGCTGGGGACCAAAGACGTCGGCCAGGGCCTGAGCGCATTCGATGATCCGGTGCGGGGCTTCGTAGAACACCAGCGTGGCGGCAGCGCCGGCCAGCCCTTGCAGCACGGCTTCGCGTTGCTTGGCTTTGGATGGCAAAAATCCAACAAAATGGAATTGGTCGTTCACCAGGCCGCTGGCCGACAGCGCGGCAACCACGGCGGAGGCGCCGGGCAGCGGGATCACGCGCAGGCCGGCGGCGCGCACGGCGTCCACAATGCGGGCGCCGGGGTCGGATACGGCGGGCGTGCCGGCGTCGGACACCAGGGCGATGCGCTCGCCGGCCTGCAGCCGGGCGACCAGTCCTTCGGCGGCTTCCCGTTCGTTGTGCATGTGGGCGGCGATCAGCGGCTTGTGCAGGCCGAAGCGGTTCATCAGCTGGGCCGTGTTGCGCGTGTCTTCGCAGGCAACGGCGTCGACCAGCGACAGCACATGCAGGGCGCGCAGGCTAATGTCGGTAACATTGCCAATTGGCGTAGCCACCACGTATAAAGATGCCGTAGGATAGGTCTGGTGGACGGTCTCGCCGAGGATGGGCAAGCCGGCGAGCGGGCTGGAATCTTGTGCTGTCATTGGGGGTAGGATGCTGCCAAATAAAATCAACAATCTGTTGCTCTGCGTTGCGGCCATGCTGGCCAGCGCCTGCAGCGCGCCGTGCGGCACGCCGGGCCGATTGTGCGCGCCAATTACGTCCGTGACAAGTGCGGAGCCTGCCGCGCAGCCACTTCCCAGGCCACCGATGCAAGCGGCGCCGCCAAAGCCGGCGGAACCGGAGGTGGTGGTGGAGACCTTCGCCGTGCCACCGCAGGATGCGCCGCGCCCGTCAGGCATCATGCAGGTCATCCCGCAGCCGGCCGGGGAGGCGGGCGACCAGCCGCCTTACCGCATCGCGCTGCTGCTGCCCCTGCATTCCGATGCACTGGGGCGGGCGGCCGATGCGCTGCGCGCCGGCTTTATGGCGGCCCTGGAGCGCGACCGCAAGGGTTTTGAGGTGACCCTGGTGGAAACCAGCGACCAGCCGCAGGAGGTGCTGGCGGCCTACGTCGCGGCCCAGCAGCAGAACGATATGATAGTGGGCCCGCTGGCGCGTTCCGCCGTCACGGCCCTCGCCGGCAGCCAGCAGGTTGCCAAACCGACCATCGCACTCAATCATCCGGATTTGCGCGGCGAGGCGCGCCTGCCGCCGCAATTGCTGGTGATCGGCCTGTCGATCGAGGAGGAGGCGCGCCAGGTGGCCGAATGGGCGGCGCGCGAGCATCCGTCAGCGCGGGCACTGGTCGTTTCGGGGAATTCGGCCTGGCAAAAGCGCATCGCCGGGGCTATTTCGGCCCAATGGCAGCGCCTGGGCCTCACAGCGCGCAGTCAGGAACTCAACCCGCTGAACGGCTACCTGCAGGATGCGGAGCTGGTCGCCCTGCGCGCGCGCTTGCAGAACGAACCGGCCGGCGTGCTGTTCGCGGCGCTCGATCCGGACCAGGCGCGCCAGTTGCGCAGCGCGCTGGCCACGCCGCCGCTGAATGAGATCCCTATGTACGGCACCTCGTCGCTCAATCCGGGCCGCAGCACCATCCTGCCCGGCCCGGAAATGGATGGGGTGCGCCTGCTCGACCTGCCCTGGCTGGTGCAGCGCGACCACCCGGCGGTGATGGTTTATCCACAGCCGGAGCCGCGTGGCGAGGCGCGCCTGGGGGCGGATATGGAGCGCATCTATGCGCTGGGCATCGACGCTTTCCGCATTGCGCGGGAAATCGCGCGCCAGCCGAAGCGCCGCTTCCAGCTGGACGGGGTGACGGGCCAGCTGACTGTCGATTTCGGCCAGGGCCCGCCCTGGTTTGAGCGCATCGAAGTCCCGGCCGAATACCGCAACGGCGTGCCGACGCCCGTTCGCTGATGGCGCGCACCGAGCTGCAGGATATCGGCCATGAGGGCGAGGAGCGCGCCCTGGCCTACCTGCAACAACAGGGCCTGACCCTGGTCGAGCGCAATTTCCTGTGCAAGGTGGGGGAGCTGGACCTGATCATGCGCGACGGGCCAAGCCTGGTCTTTGTGGAGGTCCGGGAGCGCAACAATCCGCTCTACGGCGGTGCCGCCGCCAGCATCAGCCCGGCCAAAAAGCGCCGCATCGTGCGCGCCGCCCAGTTTTACCTCTTGCGTTGCAAACCCTTGCCGCCATGTCGAATTGACATTGTCGCCATCGACGGCGGGCGCATAAACTGGCTGCGCAACGCTATCATTGACCAAATGTAAGCATTTTTAACAGCGCTTGTGAGGCCCGGCAGGCCGCTGCACTATAATTACGCACACTATGACTAATCAACGCATCCTCTCGCACTTCCACGAAAGTGCCGAAATCAAGATCCAGTCCGCAACCGTCCTGGCGCAGCCAATCGCGCAAGCGGTCGAACTGATGTTCTCCGCCCTCTCGAACGGCAACAAGATCCTGGCCTGCGGCAACGGCGGATCGGCTGCCGATGCCCAGCACTTTGCTGCGGAACTGGTAGGCCGTTTCGAGCGTGAACGCTTCCCGTTGCCGGCGATTTCGCTGGCAACCGACACCTCCATCCTGACCGCTGTGGCCAACGACTACAGCTACCGCGAGATCTTCTCCAAGCAGGTGCAGGCGTTTGGCCAGGCTGGCGACATCCTGCTGGCGATTTCCACTTCGGGCAATTCGGCCAACGTGATGGCGGCAATCGAAGCGGCGCTGGAGCGTGAAATGCGTGTCGTGGCGCTGACCGGTAAAGGCGGCGGCGCAATCGGCAAGATGCTGACCGACGCCGATGTGCATATCTGCGTGCCGGCGGACCGTACTGCGCGTATCCAGGAAGTCCACCTGCTGACCATTCACTGCATTTGCGACGGTATCGACGTCGCCCTGTTCGGAGGAGATGTTAATGAGTAAAGCGCGTCCACTGACGCTGGCTGTGGCTGCTGCCGTCCTGGCCAGCACCACCCTGTCCGCTTGCGCCCCGCTGCTGGTTGGCGGCGCCGTCGCCGGCACCATCGCCGCGACCGACCGCCGCACCTTTGGCGCCCAGACCGAGGACAAGTCGATTGTCGTCAAGGCGGAGCTGAAGCTGCCGAACGTCGCCGGCAAGAGCAGCCACGTCAACGTGAACAGCTTTAACCGCCGCGTGCTGCTGACCGGCGAAGTGCCGGATGACGAAACCAAGGCCAAGGTGGAACGCGAAATCCGCGCCATCGAAGGCGTGGTGAACGTCACCAATGAGCTGGAAGTGGGCTTCTCCTCCAGCTACACCTCGCGCTCCAACGATGCGCTGATCACCTCCAAGGTCAAACTGAGCCTGGCCGATGCCAAGGATATCTCGGCCAACAGCTTCAAGGTCGTCACCGAGAAGGGCGCCGTGTTCCTGATGGGCCGCGTGACCCAGCGCGAAGGCGCGCAAGCGGCCGATATCGCGCGCGGCGTGGCCGGCGTGACCAAGGTGGTGAAAGTGTTCGAGTATATTTCCGAGGACGAGTGGAAGCAGTACCAGCCCGCCCCGGCAACGCAAGGCTAAAACATCATGAGTACCGGCTCCCGGGCATGGATTAAACCGTTGATAGCGCTGGCCGTTATCGCCGGCATCGGCTTCACCGCTTATCAGTCGCTGAACAAGCACCAGGCCGCGCCTGCGGTCACTTTCCTCGGCATCAAAGGGGAAAAGATCACGCCTGAGAGCCTGAAGGGCAAGGTATTCATGGTCAATTTCTGGGCCACCTCGTGCACCACCTGCGTGGCCGAGATGCCGGACATGGTCAAGACCTACGACAAGTACAAGGGCCAGGGCCTGGAGTATGTGGCCGTGGCCATGCAGTACGACGCCCCCAATTACGTGGTCAACTTCACCGAAACACGCAAGCTGCCGTTCAAGGTCGCGCTGGACGTGAGTGGCGAAGCCGCCAAGGCCTGGGGCGACGTCAAGATGACGCCAACCGTCTTCGTCGTCGACAAAGACGGCAACATCATCAAGCGCTACCTGGGCAAAGTCGACTTCCCAAGCCTGCACGCGCTGCTGGAAAAGAACCTGAAGAGCTAGAACGCGGCCTGCGCGGACAGGTAGGCGCCGCGCTGGGTTTTCGGGTTGAAGACCGTGATCGTTCCCAGGTGGGCGTAGGCGGCCGTCAGCGAGAAGTGACGGTTCGGCACCCAGGCCAGGAAAATGTCCTTATAGGCCTTTTCGTTATCCACACCAAGGTTGTGCGGCTTGCGGCGGTATTCGGCGCCCAGCACCAGCTTACGCGTCAATAGGTAGCCGACCGACAGCTCAGGCATGATGCGGCGGCTGCTTTCCTTGTCGCCGCCGAAGCCGAGGATGCCCATCTGGTTTGCCTTGGTAGAGCGCAGCGTGCCGTTCACCAGCAAGCTTTGCTCGAACAGCACTTTGGTGGCGGCGATGTAGAAGTCGGTGCCGCGGTCGGACTTGGCGCCCAGCTGCTTGACGTTGGTGACGCCCAGCGCGCCCAGACCACCAACGCCCTTATTCTTCTTATGCTGCAGGCCGATGGCGATTTGCGGCATCCAGCTGTCCTGCTGATACACCGCGTCGCCCGCCAGCTTCAGTTTCACGCCGAAGATGTCCTGCTTGATGTTCAGCTGGTCGAGCGGCGCCAGGTCGCCTTTGAATTCCTGCCGCGCCAGCGATACCTCGACGCGGTCTCCGATGCCGACTGCTGCGCCAAAGGTGTTCAGGCTGTAGTCCTGGGTATCCACGCGGGTGGCGAAGGCGCTGGCGCCCCAGCTGTCGCGCGTGCCGTAGCCGGTGATCAACGCCCACGGCACGATGCCGCCGCCGCCCACGCCTTCCACCGTGCTGACGCCGCCGGTGGCGATGAATTTGCCGTGGTCGGGCTGGGCGGAGGGCGTGCCGCCGCCGGCCGTCACGATATCGCGCTGCATGGGGGCCAGCTTGGCGATCAGCTTGTTGGAGACGCTGGTGGGCACGTTGTGGCGCTCCATCGCGATTTGCAGGTCCTCTGCCAGCGCGTTGAAGTGCATATTGTTCAGCTTCATGTCCTCGTGGACCGTCTTCATGTCGCGGTCCTTGTACTTGCCCGTGTATTTGCACGGGCCGCCGGCGAACTCGCAAACCTGCTCCACCAGGCGCGCCTTGACCACGGGGATGTCGAAGCCGTCGAAAGTCTCCTTGATGCGCGGGTCGGCCAATGTGATCTCGAACAGGGTATCGATGATCTTCACAATGCCATCCGTACCACCCAGGCCACGGTAGACCGCATCGTCGGTATAGGGCGTCTGGGCGACAGCCGGCGCCATGAAAACGGTGGCCAGCAGGCTTGCACCAAGGAGTTTTCGCATGTTCAGCCTTTCGGGTAAAGGATCATTTGCGTACAACGGAACAGGGCAATCGCTTTGCCGGTCGCCTTGTTGGTGACGGTGGCGTCCCACACCTGGGTGGTGCGGCCGCCATGGACCATCTTGGCGGCGACGGCAATTGTGCCTTCGCGCGCGGTGCCGAGGTGGTTCGATTTGAGCTCAATGGTGGTGAAATTCTGCCCGCCTTCGGGCAGGTTGGCAATGCAGCCGAAACCACAGGCGGTGTCGGCCAGCGTGACCACGGTGCCGGCATGCAGGTAGCCGTTGGGCGCCAGGTGGTGCTGGGCGATGTCGATTTCGGCCTGCAATTCGCCTTCCGAGGCGCCGGTGACGCGCACGCCAAGGTGGCCGGTCAGGTTGTTGTGGGTCAGCTGGTTGAGTTTTTCGAGGTCGAACTTCATGGGGGCATGGGTCTCCGTTACAGTTGGTGAATCATAGCAGCCGGAAACAGGGTATGCTTATAGTTGCGCGACCTGCCTCACAAGGGCCAGGTCTGCAGGCAAGACCAGAAGCTCACAAGGTGGATTCAACCGATTAACTTACGGAGAATGACCTATGAACGAAAGAGAGCAACTGTCTGCCATCGTGCAGCGCATGGAAGTGAAGCTGGCGCAAGGCCATCAGGAAGACTGGGCCCGCCTGCTGCACCGTGCCCGCACCTTGAGCGCCTTCGATTGCTCGGCCGCCAAGGGCGAGATCCTGCACTACTTCGGCGGGGCCGGTTCCATCAGCGATTTGCAACTGGACGAGGAGTTCAGCGACCTGCGCACGCAGCTCTACACCCTCTGCTACGGCAAGCGCACCACGCATTGACTACAGGTGCTTGACCTCGATCGCCTTGCGAGCGATGCCGTCGCGCATCTTGCGCATGTGTTCATCGTTCGGGGCCAGGGTCAGGTAGTGGTCGATCTGCTTTAGCGCCAGGTCCAGCTTCTGCTGGTACAGGTAGGCGAACACCAAACCGCGTTCAATTTCCGGATTCGCCTGCGTCTTCATCAACTCGCGCAGACGCATCAGGCTTGCTTCGCCCTTGGGCGCGTACTGCGGGTTGATCGACAGGTAGAAGTAGGATGCGGTCAGGTGGCATTTGGTCGAATCAGCGTAGCGCGCCAGGCACTTGTCCAGGGTTTCGATGGCCTTGCGGTCGGCGCCGGAAACATCCAGGTTATGCCCCTGCCGGTACAGGTCTGCCAGTAGCGCCAGCGTTGCCTCGTCCTGCGGCATCTGGTTCTCGATCTGCCAGGCTTGCCGCAGAGTTTCCGTCCACTGCCCATAGACTTCTTCACGCTGACGGTCGTTCTGAATGCGCGGCGGGTAGCTGCCGATCACGCGATTCAGGTCGCTGACCCGTCCCCGCAACTCGGCCATGGAGCCAGGCTTCACCGGGTCCGTGCGGGAAGGCATTGGCAAGGGTGGCGCGGCGCTGGCGGAGAATACGGCGCACAGCAGGGCCAACGCCCAGATGTTTTTCAAGTGCATATCAGTCGTCCAGCCCTTTGCCGGCCAGGATTTGCGGCATGCATTTCGCCACGCGGGATTCGCGCGTCTTGGCTTGCTTGGCGGACGAGAAGTGCAGCAGGTAGCCGCGCTGGCGGCCCGGGGTCAGGGCATAGAAGGCTTCCGCCAGGGCCGGGTGCTCATCCAGCTTTTGCAGGAATTCTTCCGCCATTGGGAAATCGCTGGTGTCCTTGAATTCCACCTTGGCACCGGACTTTTCGATGGCAATAGCTTCTTCAATGTAGGCTTTGATGATCTTCGCTTGCCGCTTGATATCGGCGATGCCGCTGAAGCGCAGCTGGCGCCCGGCTTGCACGTTGGCAGTTTGCTGCACCAGGATGTTTTCCGGGTCCTGCATCAGCGAGCCCTTGAAGAACAGCAGGGCGCAGTACTCCTTGAAACCGTGGATCAGCACCACGTTGCTATCGTTATAGGTAAAGCAGGCGCAGCCCCACTTGGTTTCCTCGTTCAAATGCGTAGCGAGGACGATCTTGCGCAATGCTTCAAACTCTTCGTGCCACCGATGTTCAGCCATGTCCGCCTCCGTATTTTTGTTGGCGACAATGCTACTTCAAAATGGCCGAATACGCCTCACGCAATGGTCGAGGCAGCGCCGGGATCAATATCCGCTGCTTGCGCATCGCGGCCCGCAATGGGCGTGGCCCCTGAAACGCCTGCACCATGCACAGTGTGTGGTCGCTTGCCAGCGCCAGCAGGATCGGCTCCGATATTTCACCTGTCAGATGCGGTTCGAACATGGAGCGCGCAGGCGCCTCGAACACGATGCAGCGTTCGCCTGAGATGCTGAATATGACGCCAGCATCGTCGTGCTCGTATTGAGGAATCTCCGGTGAGAATGGAGGCGTACGAACCGAGTAGCCGCCGACAAGATAGTAGGTCTCCGCGTTCGCTGTCCGCGCCATGGCGAAAACGTACCAGTTGCTCTTGATGCTCTCACGGTCAACCAGCGTCGGACATGGCGCAAGCAAATGTGGTGAAACGCGTTCTAGTTTGGCGAGCGTGCGGTCAAAGCGCAAGCCGAGCAACGGGTCGCGCAGCAACCGAGGCGACCGCGCCGCCGCACTCGCCACGCTAGCCAACAGCAAGCAATGGAGTGCGGCCATCAACTTGCTGAAGGCATCACCTCTGCTTGGCGCAAAGGCGATCAAGTCATGGGTAACAAAAGCCTGTCGCCAGGAACGGCAATCGCCACCTTTGTGAATGGTCGCTATCCGAACCGCCCGCATGGCAATCATGCAGCTTTCTATCTCGGGCAGGATGCGGGCGGCATCTATGTGGTTGACCAGGGTGTAGCCGGCGGCTGGCGGCCGTACATTGCCGCGCCGCTTTACCTGCACTCGGTCGCGATAAGCGATGGGCCGCCGGAACGGCTTGGCCAGCTTAAGGGTACGATTTGCACGGGCCTTACCCTGAAGGGAAGTGGCTGCAATGCAGTTACGGCATGCTGAACGAGATTGTGCTTTCCAGGCGGCTGGATGACAGCATTACTGTTTGCACCATCGAAGGAAAGAAAGGCGGAAAAGCGGGACAGAACGTGTTCAGCGTTGAATGCCGCTGAACACGTTCGGAGAGGGGATTACGCCTGCTCGAGGACGTTATGCGCCTGCACGTCGGCGTGGTACGAGGAACGCACCATGGCGCCAACCGCGGCGTGGGCGAAGCCCATCTTGTAGGCTTCGTCTTCGAACATCTTGAACACGTCCGGGTGCACGTAACGGCGCACCGGCAGGTGGCTGTTGGACGGCGCCAGGTATTGGCCGATGGTCAGCATGTCGATATCGTGCTCGCGCATGTCGCGCATCACTTGCAGGATCTCTTCGTCGGTCTCGCCCAGGCCGACCATCAGGCCGGACTTGGTCTTGACGTGCGGGTAGCGTGCCTTGAAGTCTTTCAGCAGCTTCAGCGAGTGTTCGTAGTCGGCGCCTGGGCGCGCTTCCTTGTACAGGCGCGGCACGGTTTCCAGGTTGTGGTTCATCACGTCCGGCAGGCCGCCGGCGAAGATGTCCAGCGCTTTTTCCAGGCGGCCGCGGAAGTCCGGCACCAGCACTTCAACCTGGGTCTTAGGCGACAGTTCCTTGGTCTTGGTGATGCACTCGACGAAGTGGGCGGCGCCGCCGTCGCGCAGGTCGTCGCGGTCCACCGAGGTGATCACCACGTAGGACAGGCGCAGCTTGGCGATGGTGTTGGCCAGGTTTTGCGGCTCCTGGGAGTCCAGCGGGTCAGGACGGCCATGGCCCACGTCGCAGAACGGGCAGCGGCGGGTGCACTTGTCGCCCATGATCATGAAGGTAGCAGTACCCTTGCCGAAGCATTCGCCGATATTCGGGCAGCTCGCTTCTTCGCACACGGTCACCAGCTTGTTTTCGCGCAGGATGTCCTTGATCTCGTAGAAGCGGGAAGAGGCCGATGCCGCTTTGACGCGAATCCACTCCGGCTTCTTCAGGCGCTCCGCCTGCTCGATCGGGATGATCTTGATCGGGATGCGGGAAGTCTTGTCGGCGCCTTTTTGCTTGTCGCTTGGGTTGTAAGTCATAAGCTACTTTCAGGTTAATTCGGGTTCGGCCACCTGCAGCTGGAGGACCAGTTCGTCCGCCAGTGCCTGCTGCACGTCGGCCAATGGGGCGATCACGCCCACGGTGCGCATGTCGACCGTTTCCAGGCCGGCATAGCCGCAAGGGTTAATCCAGCTGAATGGCGCCAGGTCCATGTCCACATTCAGGGACACGCCGTGATAGGTGCAGCCATTGCCGCGCACCTTCAATCCCAGCGCGGCGATCTTGGCGCCTTTTTTCGGGCCGCCGGACATGTAGATGCCTGGCGCGCCTTCCACGCGCTCACCGTCGAGATTATACGCGGCCAGCACATTGATGATCGCCTGCTCGATCTTGTTGACGAACTGGCGGGCGAACAGCTTGCCGCCCGGCTTGTTGCGGCGCAGGTCCATCATCAGGTAGATCACGACTTGGCCGGGGCCGTGGTAAGTCACTTCGCCGCCGCGGTCGGTCTGCACGCAGGGGATGGAGGTGGCGCCGGCCAGCAGGTGGCCGCGATCCGCGCCCAGGCCAAGGGTATAGACGGGCGGGTGCTCGACGATCCAGAGTTCGTCGGGCGTGTCTTCCGTACGCGCATCAGTGAAGGCGCGCATGGCTGCAAACGTAGGCTCGTAATCGGCTTGGCCGAGATGGCGGATCACCGCCGGCTGGATAGGCATAGGGCTACAGGTCGGGAAAAGCCCCGCCATTATACCGGCCCAGCCCTTTCACTGCTTAATGACTAAGCAGTTTTATGCCGATTTCCTTAAGCTGGCATCAGATTAATGTTCTTTAGCCAATCTTGCAGCGAGTCGCGCTGCCATTGGTGGGCGACGTAATCCTTGAGCTTTTGCGGCACCGGATCGCCGTTCATCACCAGGCGGCTCAGCATGATGGCCAGGTCGGTATCGGCGATGCACCAGCGGCCGAACAGGTAGGGGCCGTCGATCACGCGTTCCGCCAGGTGCACCAGCTTGTCCGCCGCCGCCTGGGCGGCGGGGGATAGCGGCTGTTCGGCACGTTTGTAGAACACGGTGTAGGTGCTGCGTTCTTCCCGCAGCGCGCCCAGGTCGCTCCGCACCCAGGCCTGGATCTGGCGCGCGATGGCGCGCTTCTGCGGCAGCACCGGGTACAAGGCGCGGTGCTCGGGGGCCGGGAACATCTCGTCCAGGTATTCGGTAATGGCGCTGGATTCGGTCAGCATGAAGTCGTTGTGCACCAGGCAGGGCACGCGGCCGGTCAGGGCCTTGCCGGTATACGACAGTTCCTTGTTCTTGCCGGCGTCCAGGTCGACGGTCTCCAGCTCGAAATCGAGGCCCTTCTCGCGCAGGGCGACGAAGGCGGAAATGGCGTAAGGGCTGGTGAACTGGCTGTCCACATACAGTTTGAGGCTCATGGCGCGGCTCCGGCTTTGGTTAGGTTTTCTCACATGGTATGCCTTGCATCGTGCTTGCCAAAACGATATATTTTCATTGGACTTGTTACTTTTCCTCACATCGATATGCGTTTGCCGAACTTATCCGCCCTGCGCGCCTTTGAGGCGGCGGTCCGCCACGAAAACTTTTCGCGGGCGGCGGCGGAGCTGTGCCTGACGCACGGCGCCATCAGCCACCAGGTGCGCGGGCTGGAGGAGGAGCTGGGTGTGCAGCTGTTTGTGCGCAATGGGCGGCAGGTGACAGCCACGCCGGAGGCGCGGCGCTATGCGTCCACCGTGGCGCGCTGCCTGGCGGAGCTGGCGGATGGGGCGGCGGAATTGCGGCCGGCGGAGGGCGTGCAGCGCCTGAGCGTGACGGCCATCCCGTCGTTTGCGGCGCGCTGGCTGGCGCCGCGGCTGGGGCAATTCATCGAGCAGAATCCGAATATCGAGGTGATTCTGCAGGCCAGCGGACAGCTGCAGGATCTGGTGCGGGAGGGGATCGATGTCGGCATCCGCTTCGGGCGCGGCAAGTATCCGGGGCTGGATGTGGAGCGGCTGATTGGCGAGATTTACTATCCGGTAGTGAGTCCTCGCTATCGCGGTGGACAACTGCCTGCTTATCCACAGGATTTGGCGAACGCCACTTTACTGCGTTCGAATGAACCCTGGCTGCCATGGTTCCGCGCGGCCGGATTGGCACTGCCGGAGCCTTCCGGCGGCGTGATGTTCGAGGATTTGTCGATGCTGATCCGTTCCGCCGTCGATGGCGACGGGGTGGCGCTGGTGCGGCATGTGGTGGCGATGCAGGAAATTGCGTCGGGCCAGCTGGTGCGACTGTTCGATATCGCCACGCCGTGCCCGGATGATTATTACCTGGTCAGTCCGCCCGGCGCCCTGCAGAAGCCGCAGGTGCGGGCGTTCCGCGACTGGCTGAAGGCGGAAATCGCCCGCAGCCAGCTGCTTACAACACCATCTTGACCATCGGGTGGCCGGACAGCGCGCGGTAGATATTGTCCAGCTGCTCACGGCTGGTGGCGCGCACCGTCACGGTCAGGCTGGTGTAGGTGCCCTTGGTGGAAGGACGCGTTTCCATTTTGCCTTCGTGGAAAGTCGGGTCGTGCGCAACCACCACTTCGATAATGGTCGCGGCGAAGGCGTCGTGGGTGGCGCCCATCACCTTGATCGGGAAGTCGCTCGGGTACTCGATGAGAGACTCTTCAGGTGGGATGGGATTCGTCATGTTTATTCCAATCTTGTAACAAAAAAAAGACCCGGCGCGGTGCGAGTGCGCCGGGTTCCATTTTACCTCGTTACGTATATGGCTCCGTGGGGCTACTTTTCAACCCTGGAGCTGGCGCGCAGGGCGCGCCGCTATCGGTTGGGGCTTATGCGGTGGCGGGGGCCTTGTTGGACAGGCGTTGCAGGCGTTCCAGGGCGGATTCGTTGCCATTCACAGGGTTGGTGACGGATTTGCGGATCGCTTCGATTTCGGCGGCCTGGTCGTAGGGGCGCTGGCCGATGTCGGAGACGATCTTCATGCCTTCGGCTTCGTTGGCGATCGACTGGGCGCGCTTGGTCAGGGCGTTCAGGGCGCTGGTGTTGCCGCGCATGCCGGACAGGCTGGCAAGCTGGCTCTGGCGTTCGGCGCGCACTTCCTGCAGGTCGCGCTGGGCCTTGGCCTGGGCCAGGGCTTGCATCGCTTTCTTGGCGGCGGCGTCGAAGTCGGCCAACTGCTGCGACAGGGCGTCGACGATCTTTTGCAGCTCGTCCA
This sequence comes from Pseudoduganella guangdongensis, assembly GCF_009857475.1. Lineage (GTDB taxonomy): Bacteria > Pseudomonadota > Gammaproteobacteria > Burkholderiales > Burkholderiaceae_D > Rugamonas > Rugamonas guangdongensis. The sequence goes on from NZ_WWCJ01000002.1 coordinate 152,802, forward strand.
TATAGGCTTGAGCGTCGGCTTCTTCCTGGATTTCCTGCGGCAGGCGGGTCTTGTTGGCTTCCAGCTCGTCGCAGAACAGGTTGATGGTCGCTTCCGAGATCTGGCCGGCGGCCAGGCGCTCGGCCAGGGTGGTGGTGGCCTGTTCGTCGGTGGCGATCAGCTTGCGCAGGCGCACCACGTCGTCGCGTTCCTTGTTGAAGGCGGCGCGGGCCTGGGCCAGCTTTTGCGCGGCGCTGCGCAGGGTGTCGGCCAGGCGGTCGCGGTCGGCCTCGGTTGCCGTTTCCGGGTCAAAACTGGCGATGGCTTCCGAGACGCGGTCGCCCAGGGCGCCAAAGTGTTTGGAAATCAGTCGTGCAGTCAGGGACCAGCCGTTCGAGTTGCTCATTTTCTCTATCCTTTCAGTGGTTTATATGCGGTGGCCATTTACTGGATGACCAGCCGTTCCTGCTCAACCGGGATGGCCACGACAAAATCGACGTGTATCCCGCGTTTCCTTGCATCGCCGTTCACGCTGTGGAGAATCTCCGTCGTGACCAGCAGATATTCTTTGCTGCCATCGCCCAAGCGGCGGGCGTAGGGCATGAAGTACAGCTCCTGCTTCAGTCCCTGCATGCCGCTCGCGTCGTCGATGCGGGTTTCGGTGCCGCTGAAGGGCGGGACGAAGCCGGCCTCGGGGTCGCCCACGTCGCGCTCGTAGTCCAGCGCTTCGTCGGCGCCGAAGGCACTGGCCAGTTCGGGCGCGGCGTAACCGCTGTCTTCGAGCTGGGCGCGCCACAGGGCGAAGTTCAGGTCGCCCAGGCCGCAGCCGGCGGCGCCGGTGTAGGCGTCCTGGTCCTCGGCGGTGGTGGGGATCACGCGCACCAGCTGGCTGCAGTACAGGATTTCCTGCACGGCATCGTGTTCGTCCACATACAGCTGGAGGAACTTTTCGCGCTGGTCCGCGTCGCCCTTGGCCAGGTAGTAGCGGTAGATGCGTCCGGCCATCGACAGCTTGAACTGGGAGATGGCGAGGATGCGCGTGTCTTCCGCGTCCGGCAGCGCGACCAGGGAGCCGTTGCCGCTGGCGCGCAGCAAGGGCGACATTTGCAGGTTCACCAGGCTGCCGATGCGGGCGCCGAGCGGCAGGGCGCGGTCTTCGGCTTGCGGCGCGTCGCCCTCCGCTGCACGGCGTTTGGCGCCGCTGCGCAGGTAATCGATAGCGTCTTTCCAGCCCATTCCTTTAGTTCCTTTCAAACGAGTAGTTAGCGTGCTTTTTCACTGCTTGTGCGCCGGACATCAGGCGGAAGGCTTTCCATGCCAGCCAAACCAGACCGCCGATCAGCAACAGCACGGCCAGCTTGGCGATGGTGCTGGTTTCACTGGGCTGGGCCGCGGCTGGGACCGGGGCGACGCGGGCGGACTCGGCACCGCTTACGCTGCCCTCGGCCACGCCGGCGATGGCGCCAGCGCCAGCAGCGTCTGCCATGGCGCCGACGTTACCGGGCGCCTGCGCCTGGGCTGGAGCCGGGGCCGGCGCTGCGGCGGCATGGCTGCCGGCGGCGTGGCCCAGCATGAAACCGCCGATGCCCCACAGCCAGCCGTTATTGCCGTCGCGGACCACGACCGGGGCCGGGGCGCTGGTGGCGCCGCCTGCCGGGGGGCCTTGGCGGGCAGAGCCGCCACTGGCACCGTAGCCGCCCTGGCCGCCTGGCAGGACGGGCTTGAGCGGGGGCAGCGCGGGCGACGCGCCGGCGGCGCCGGCCATACCGTCCGCGCCAGGACGGTTGGCGTAGCGGCGCGTGTCGTAGGTGCGCAGGGCCTGGTCCTGGGCGGCTTTGCGGTCCAGGTCGCGCGACATGGCGGAATCGCGTTGTGGCGCGCGCGCCGCAGCGGGTGGCTGCGACTGGCGTTTGCCGAAGCTGCCGAAGGAAGGCTGTCGTTGCGTGCCAACGTTGCGCGAAACATTGCTCTTGCCTGAAAAGCCGCTGCGGAACGAGCCGCTGGGCCGGGCGTCGGCAGTGTTGGCAACCACGATGGCCACCACGATTGCGGCGACAGCCGCGATGCGAGTGCGCTGGAACATGAATTTCACCGTTGTCAGGTAGTTAAACTTTCGATGAAAATCAGCATATCGTTCCAACAATCACCGTGCATCGGTAAAAAAAGGCCAGCTTCACCATGACTAAGAAATACCTGGATATGAACCAACACGACGCGCTCTACAAGGTGGCGCGCACTTTCCCCGGCGGTATCGAGGCGCTGGCCCAGCAAATGGGCGTCTCCTCCAACGTGCTGCGCAACAAGCTGGCGCCGACCATTGCTTCGCATTACCCCTCGTTCGAGGAAGTCTCGACCATCGTGGACCTGTGCCATAAGGCGGGCGTGCATGAAGCCATGCTGCCGCTGCATGCGCTGCTGACGCGGCACGGCATGGCGGCCTTTATCGTGCCGGTGCCGGATGAGGTGAACAGCGACGACCTGTCGCAGACCGTGTGCAAGGTGATGGCCCAGGTAGGCGCGGTGGCGGAGGCCGTGTCGATGGCCTTGATGGATGGGAAGGTGACCGAGGTGGAGGCCGACTTGATCGAGCGCGAATTCCACGGTGCGCTGTCGGCGCTGGGTGAGTGGCGCGAGCGGATTCGCCAGCGCACACGGGGCGGGAAATAAAAAAAAGCCCGCCGAACCATGGCGGTCCGGCGGGCGAGGGCTGATTGATTAGCGGCGGTTTTCGTCTTCGCGACCGCGCGGTTCACGCGTTTCGCGCGAATCACGGCGCGGCTGGGGTTGCTGCTGGGGCTGCGCCTGCGGTTGGGGCTGCGGTTGGGGCTGCGGTTGGGCTTGCGGCGCGGGCGCCATCTGCACCGGGCGCGCCGGCGCCATTTGCGGTTGCTGGATTTCGCGGCGGCCGCGATCTTCCCGCACTTCCCGCACTTCGCGCTCCTGACGGGCCTCCTGGCGTGGCTCGAAGCGCGGCTCCGGACGGGTTTCGGTGCGCAGTTCGGCACGTGGCTCGGGGCGCTCCAGGCGTGGCTGCGGTTCAAAACGCGGCTGTGGTTGCGGCTGCGCCTGCGGCATCGGCTGCAACTGCTGCGGCTGGGTACTGGTCACCGAGCGGCGCGGCTCGCTGCGGTTGCGCCAGGCATTGCGGTCGTCGTCGTCGCTGCGGGTGATGCTGGAGCGCGGCTGCGGCATTTGCTGCGGCTGTTGCGGCTGCGCCTGCAATTGCGGCAATTGGCGCGGCGGTTCCTGGCGCTCCTGGCGCTCCTGGCGTTCCTCGCGGATCAGGCGGTCCGGGCCGCGCAGTTCGGGGCCGCGTTCCACGCGGTCGCGGTTGCCACGCTCATCGCGCTCAGCGCGGTTCTGCCATTCCTGGCGCCCGGGGCGCATCTGCGGGCCGGTCACCTGCGGCGGGGTCGCCATCTGCGGCACATTGCGCACGTCCTGCGGCGCCACGCGCGCCACATTACTTACGGAAATGCGGCGGCCACGGTCGAACTGGTCGCGCGGCAGGGCGGTGACGCCGTCGCGGCGGCCGTCGTGGTCGCGGTCCTTGTAGCGCTCATGCCAGCGGTCGTTGGTGCGGTGGTTCCAGATCAGGCGGCGTTCATAGTCGGACGAAATGCGGTAACCCGGCACATAGCGGTCACGCGGAGTCAGCGGATACCATCCAACCGCGGGGCCCGAGCGGCCGGAACCGAAACTCACGCTCCAGTTATTGCCGCCCACCCAGCCCACCAGCGCCGGCGACCAGACCGGACGGCCAATGAAGCGGCCCGGCGTCCAGCACCAGCGGCCGCTCACCACGACCCAGCGGCCATAGTGGAACGGCGCATAGCCCCAGGGCGAGTTGTCGATCCAGGTCCAGCCCCATGGCGAAATCCAGGCCCAGCGGCCATCGCGGTAAGGCGCCCAGCCCGACGGCACGGCGCGCGGGAACCAGACATTGCCGTATTCACGGTCTTCCACCCAGTTGCCATAGTGGTCCAGGTCTTCGTAGCCGGTCATGTCGGACGGCACATAACGCGAGGCGACCAGGCCTTCTTCGCGGCGGTCGCGGGTGGCGACCCATTCATCGAAGCGGTCGCGCACGGCCAGGGCGGTGAAGATGTCGTCGCCGCGCACTTCCACGCGCTTGCCGGAACGGGCGGCCAGCATATTGCCGCCGCCTTCCACCCGCACATTGCCGGCGAAGACATTGACCACGGTGGTGTCGGGCGCGCGCTCGGTATCGACGCGGAAGGCGCCCGGCTCGGTCAGGGTGATGCGCGCCTGCGGCGTGGTGAACTCGAATTCGTTGATCATGGCCGGGTCGCGCAGGCGCACGCTGGCGGTGCCGTAATTGAGGCGCAGGCGCAGGCGCTCGTCATCCAGCTGCTCGACCTCGATATCGGAATCGCCATCGAGGCGCACGGCAGCCGAACCGATGCGGAATTCGGCGCGGGCGCCGGGGGCAGTGGTCAGGTGGTTGTCGCTGGTGACCGGCCAGTTCATCAGGTTGCCGGACTCTTCCTCACCGTTGACCAGCATGGTCACCTTGCCTTCGGTAACCGTGACACGCCCCACCCGGGCGGGCGGGTCGGCCATGGCAACCGAGGACACGGCAACCAGGGCTGCCAGCATCAGGAAATGCATGATCTTGCGACTCATTTCTCTTCTCCAAAAGGGTACTACTTCGCGTTTTTTTGTTTTTATTTAACGCTTGAGGCCGGGAAGGGACGACGCAAGTTACAAAGATTTTCAAATAGGGGTGAAGCGCTGCACCTGCTTGCCATCGACCTCGACCAGTTCAAAGAACACCTCGCGCGGGCGGCACCAGATGGAGCCGTTGGCCGCCTTGTAGACGATCATGGTGCTCAGGTCGGACTCCAGGGTGGCTTCGCACACCAGTTCGTACAGGCCGCCTTTGTAATGCCGGAATTGGGTAGTCATGCTTGCGCGCCTCCACGCTTGACGAAGAACAGGGCGCCGCCAATGCACATCAACAAACCGCCGAAAATGCGATTTTGCAGCTTGATCGCAGCAGATTCCCGGAAGAAGCGCTGCATTGACGACGCCAGGAAGGCATAGCCATGCATCACCACCAGGTCGATGACGAACATGGTGGCAGCCAGGATGGCCAGCTGCGGCAGCACCGGGGCGTGCTGGCTAATGAACTGCGGCAGCACCGCCACCATGAAGATGATGCCCTTGGGATTGGTGGCGTTGGTCAGGAAACCGATCATGAAACGCTTGCGGAAGGACGGCAGCGCCGCCTGCGCGGCCTGGATACCGTCGCCGGCGGCGGCCTTGGCGCGCCACTGGCTCAGGCCAAGCCAGATCAGGTACAGGGCGCCCACGGTTTTCACCACGCTGAAAGCGAATTCCGAGGCAATCAGCAGCGAGCCGACGCCGGCGCCGGCAATCGCCAGCACCAGCAGCAGCCCCAGCTGCAGGCCGAGGATGGTGGCCGAGGTGCGTTTCACCCCGTAAGACAAACCATGCGACATTGACAACACCGCGCCCGAGCCGGGCGAAACGGCGATGATGCTGGCCGCGATGACGAAGGTGATCCAGGTGGTGAAAATCATGGCCGATTACCGTCGAAAAAGAGCCCATTGTAGCGTTGAAGACGCCCGCCGGCAGCGGCGGCATGTTAGATTGTCGATCCTGTAATTATTTCTTTGGAGTTATACGAATGGCCGGTTCCAGCCTGCTTGCACTGATCGACGATATTGCCACCATCCTGGACGATGTGGCTGCCATGAGCAAGGTGGCAGCCAAGAAGACCGCCGGGGTACTGGGCGACGACCTGGCGCTGAACGCGCAGCAGGTGGCGGGGGTGCAGGCCGACCGCGAACTGCCTGTTGTTTGGGCGGTTGCCAAGGGTTCCATGGTGAACAAAGCCATCCTGGTGCCGTCCGCGCTGGCCATCAGCGCCTTCGCGCCGTGGGCCATCACGCCGCTGCTGATGCTGGGCGGCGCCTACCTGTGCTTCGAGGGCTTCGAGAAGATCGCCCACAAATTCCTGCATTCCAAGGAGGAAGACGAGCAGCACCACAAAGAGCTGGTGGAAGCGGTGTCGAACCCGGAGATCGACCTGGTGGCGATGGAGAAGGACAAGATCAAGGGCGCGGTACGCACCGACTTCATCCTGTCGGCCGAGATCATCGTGATCGCGCTCGGTACGGTGGCGGCAGCGCCATTCTCGCAGCAGGTGGCGGTGCTAGTCGCCATTGCGGTGGCCATGACCGTGGGTGTGTATGGCCTGGTGGGCGCCATCGTGAAGATGGACGATGCCGGCCTGTACCTGACCCAGCGCGCCAGCGGCGGCGCCCGGCTCCTGGGGCGCGCCCTGTTGAGCGCAGCGCCGAAGCTGATGAAATTCCTGTCGGTGGCCGGTACCGCGGCCATGTTCATGGTCGGTGGCGGCATCCTGACCCACGGCATCCACTCCCTGCATGAGGCGATCCAGCAGGCCGGTGCGGCGGCCGGTTCCGTAGCCGGCGTCGGCCCGCTGCTGGGCGCCATCACCCCCACCGTGCTGGACGCCATCGCCGGCGTGGTGGCCGGCGCCCTGGTGCTGGCGGTGGTCCTGGCCGGCAGCAAGCTGTTGGGCTTGCTCAAACGCTAAGCCCCCGCAATCTGTTCTGATACCCCATGGCGGCCGCCCGGCCGCCATTTTTACCTAACAAAGAGACAATATAATTACCCCCGCCCGTCCGGCGCCTGCGTCGGCGCCTCCTGGGTTGCCCTGCTGTCGGGCGCCATCGCCTTCCTGGCGCTCGCCCTGTGGAATGCCACCCTGGCGCCGAGCGAAAAAGGCTTTTATGGCATGTCTTTCGCCCTGGCCCTGTTCGCGGCAGTTGCCGTCCAAAAAAACGTGCGCGATAGCGCGGCGGCAAGCCCGGCCGACCAACCCAGCCAGATTTGATCTACATCATTAAAATTGCGCGCTTAAGTCCCTAGACTGTTCCCTGTGATCTTGCGTCATGGCAAGAATTTCAACAGGGAGCGCGCGATGCGGAAGAATTTACCGGTAAGCAATAACGAAGTAGAACTGGACGAGGACCAGGCCATTGTTTCCAAGACTGACTTGGAAGGCAATATTGTCTACGTAAATCCTTACTTCGAGCACATCAGCGGCTTTTCCGCTGAGGAGCTGCTGGGCCAGCCGCAAAACATCATCCGCCATCCCGACATGCCGGTGGAAGCGTTTGCCGACCTGTGGCACACCATCCGCGCCGGCATCCCGTGGACCGGCCTGGTGAAGAACCGCTGCAAGAACGGCGACTTCTACTGGGTCAAAGCGAATATCACCCCGATCAAGGAAAACGGCCGCACCACCGGCTATATGTCGGTGCGCACCAAGGCCGAGCGCCACCAGGTGGCCGAAGCGGCCGACGCCTACCGCAAGATCGTGGCCGGCGCCACCAACCTGCGCATCAAGAACGGCCAGATCGTGCGCCTGGGGCTGGCCAACGTGGTGGCGCGCCTGAGCCATGTGTCGCTGGCCATGCGCATCTGGCTGGCCACCAGCGTGGTCAACGTGCTGCAGATCGCCGTCTGCCTGGCCGCCCTGTTCGCGGACGGCACCAGCGACGCCACCCGCTACGGCATTTTCGGCGCCACCGCCTTCGGCTTCCTGATCAACGTCTTCCTGTGGTACACGCTGCGCGTCGGCATGCTGCAACCGCTGGGCCAGGCGCTCAATGGCGCGCGCCTGATCGCGGCGGGCGACCTGACCGGCTCCTTCGAAACCAACAGCACCGACGAAGTGGGCCAGCTGCTGCGCGCCCTGCAGCAGATGAATAACAACCTGATCGCCACCATCCGCGACGTGCGCTTCAATATCGACGCGATGGCGGTGGCGACCAAGCAGATCGCCGCCGGCAATTCGGATCTGGCCGGCCGCACCGAGTCGCAGGCCGCCAGCCTGGAAAAGACGGCGTCGAGCATCGAGGAATTCTCCTCGACCGTGAAAGCCAATGCGCAGAACTCGCTGGAAGCCAACGACCTGGCCGTGAATGCCTCCGACGTGGCGGTGCAGGGCGGCGAGATCGTGTCCGAAGTGATCGCCACCATGGACGAGATCAACTCCTCCTCCAAACGCGTGGTCGATATCATCGGCCTGATCGAGGGCATCGCCTTCCAAACCAACATCCTGGCGCTGAACGCCGCCGTGGAAGCGGCGCGCGCTGGTGAGCAGGGCCGCGGCTTCGCCGTGGTGGCGGGCGAGGTGCGCAACCTGGCGCAACGCTCGTCGGCCGCCGCCAAGGACATCAAGCAACTGATCGAAATCTCGGTCGGCAAGGTCAGCACCGGCATGGAACGCGCCCAGCGCGCCGGCGCCACCATGGACCAGGTGGTGACCTCGGTCAAACAGGTCACCAGCATCATGCATGAGATCTCCACTGCCTCGAAAGAACAGAGCATCGGCGTCGACCAGGTCAACCAGGCCGTCAACCACATGGACCAGGTGACGCAGCAGAACGCGGCACTGGTCGAGGAAGCGGCCGCCGCAGCCGTCAGCCTGGCCGATGAAGCCGGCCACCTGCGCGACGCTTTCAGCCTGTTCAAATTCGAACGCAGCCGCCACGCGCGCCTGGCGGCTGCCGCTCCGGCACGCGGCGCGCAACCGCGCCAGGCCCAGAAACGCCTGGCTGCCTAACCCCTGATTGAGAACATAATGAACACCATCGCAGAGCCATCCGTACAATTCGATGCAGAGCTGATCAGCCGCTTGAGCACGTCGGGCCCGCGTTATACCTCCTACCCGACCGCCGACCGGTTCAAGCCGGACTTCGGCTACTCCAGCTTCCTGGAGGCGCAAGCCAACCTGCGCATGCGCGGCGCGCGCGCCCCGCTCTCGCTGTACGTACACATCCCGTTCTGCAACGTGGTGTGCTACTACTGCGCCTGCAACAAGGTGGTGACCAAGGACCGCAGCAAGGCTGTGACCTACCTCAGCTACCTGAAGCAGGAAATCGACATGCAGGGCAAGCTGTTCGCCGGCATGAACCGCGTGGAGCAGCTGCACTTCGGCGGCGGCACCCCGACCTACCTGGACGACGACCAGATGGGCGAACTGCTGGCCCATATGCGCAAGCACTTCGAGTTCGCCCCCGATGCGGAAGGCGAGTATTCGATCGAGATCGATCCGCGCACGGTGGATGCGGAGCGTATCCGCACCCTGCGCAAGCAAGGCTTCAACCGCGTCAGCCTGGGCGTGCAGGACTTTGATCCGGACGTGCAGAAGGCGGTCAACCGCATCCAGCCGGCGCACGAAACCCTGGCCGTGATCCAGGCGGCGCGCGACGCCGGCTTCCGCTCCATCAGCGTGGACCTGATCTACGGCCTGCCGAAGCAGAACCTGACCACCATGCAGGCGACCATGGACAAGGTGATCGAGGCCAATCCGGACCGCATCGCCCTGTACAACTACGCGCACATGCCGCACCTGTTCAAGCCGCAACGCCGCATCGCGGAGGACGAGCTGCCGTCGCCGGCCATGAAGCTGGACATGCTGGCCTTGTGCATCGAGCGCCTGACCGGCGCCGGCTATGTGTATATCGGTATGGACCATTTCGCCAAGCCAACCGACGACCTGGCCGTGGCGCAGCGCCAGGGCCGCCTGCACCGCAATTTCCAGGGCTACTCGACCCACGCCGAGACCGACCTGGTGGCGCTCGGCGTGTCGGCCATCAGCTCGGTGAACGGCACCTACAGCCAGAACGAGAAGACGCTGGACGAGTACTATGCGCGCCTGGACGAGGGCCGCCTGCCGATCGCGCGCGGCTACGCCATGGACAACGACGACCGCCTGCGCCGCATGGTGATCCAGAACCTGATGTGCAACTTCGAGCTGTCGATCTCGGCGCTGGAACTGGGCTACCCGATCCGCTTCAAGCAGTACTTTGCCAAGGAGCTGGACAAGCTGCGCGAGTACGAGCGCGACGGCCTGCTGGCGATCGAGGACGACTGGATCTCCATCTCGCCCAAAGGGCGCCTGCTGATCCGCAATATCTGCATGGTGTTCGACCGCCACCTGGCGCAGGACCGCGCCGCCGGCACCGCGCCGGGCCAGGTGCACCCGCTGCGCTTCTCGCGCACCATCTGAGGAGGCCATGAACCTGCTGCCCATCCTGCTTGCCGGCCTCGCCGGCAGCGTGCATTGCGCCGGCATGTGCGGCGGCATCGTCAGCGCGTTCAGCGTTGGCGCGCCGCGCAGCGGCGCCGCGCGCGCGCGCGTGATCCCGATCGCGCCTGCGCGCGCGGGCGCGGGAATGGCGGCATCGATGGCGGCGCCGGACGTGCGCGCGGCGGCGGCAGCAGCCGGCCATGTGCTGGCGTACAACGCCGGCCGCATCGGCAGCTATATGCTGGCGGGCGCCATGGCCGGCGGCCTGGCGGGCAGCGTCGCCAGCCTGGCGCGCATGTCGTCCTTGCAGCTGGCGGGCTACTGGATGGCCAACCTGATGCTGGTCGCCATGGGCCTGTACCTGATGGACGCCTGGCACGGCCTGGCGCGCATTGAAGCGGCGGGCGGCGTGCTGTGGCGTCGCGTGCAGCCGCTGGTGAAACCGCTGGTGCCGATGGACACGCCGCTCAAGGCGCTGGCCCTGGGCGGCCTGTGGGGCTGGGTGCCATGCGGCATGGTGTACAGCGTGCTGCTGACCGCCATGTTGAGCGGCTCGGCACTGGACGGCGCGCTGGTGATGGGCGCTTTCGGCCTGGGCACGCTGCCGATGCTGCTGGCCATGGGCATGGCCGGCGCCCGTCTGCGCCAATACCTGCAACAACGCGCCGTGCGCGTGGCTTGCGGCCTGCTGGTGCTGGGCTTCGGCCTGCTCGGCATGGCGCGCGCCATGAGCGGCAGCCAGCACGCCTGGCTCGACATCCTTTGCCTGACGGTGCAGCCATGAAGATGAATGAAGTCGCCGCCTGTTTCCATTGCGGCCAGCCGGTCGCGGCCAGCGCCAACTGGCACGTGACCATTGAGGGCGTTCCGCACGCCATGTGCTGCCCCGGCTGCGCGGCGGTGGCGCAAACCATCGTCGATATCGGCCAGGCCAGCTATTACCGCGAACGCAGCGGCTACGCGGCGGCGCCGGGCGCGGCGGCTGATTCCGCCAGCGAGGCCGCAACGCTGGTCCCGGCCGCCCTGGCGCTGCCGGAGGACGACCCGAACATCGTCAACGACGGCGACGCGCGCGAAGCCACGCTGCTGGTGGAAGGCATCCGCTGCGCCGCCTGCGTGTGGCTGATCGAGCACCGCCTGCGCAAGGTGGACGGCGTGCAGCAAGCCAGCCTGAACGTGGCCACCGAGAAGCTGTTCATCCGCTGGCACAAGGACAAAACCACCGCTGCCGCGCTGCTGGAAGCGGTGCGCAGCATCGGCTACAACGCCTGGCCCTACGACACCACCCGCCACGACGCGCAGCTGCAGAAAGCCAGCCGTACGCTGGGCCGCCAGCTGTTCGTGGCCGGCCTGTCGATGATGCAGGTGATGATGTACGTGGCGCCCGAATACATGGCCGGCGACGACGGTACGCTGGACGCCGGCATGACCAGCCTGATGCGCTGGGCCAGCCTGCTGCTGACCCTGCCGGCCATCGCCTACTCGGCCCAGCCTTTCCTGAAGGGCGCCTGGGCCAGCCTGAAAGCGCGCGCGCTGGGCATGGACGTGCCGGTGGCGCTGGGCATCGTGGCGGCCTTCGCCGGCAGCGCGGTATCGACCGTGCGCGGCGCAGGCGAGGTGTATTACGACTCGGTCACCATGTTCATCTTCCTGCTGCTGGCCAGCCGCTACCTGGAAATGGTGGCGCGCCGCAAAGCGGCCAGCGCGCTGTCGCGCCTGCGCCATGCGGTGCCGGAAATGGCCATGCGCCTGGCCTGCTGGCCCGAGTCGCGCGCGGCGGCCGCCGTGCCGGCCGGTGCGCTGGCGGCAGGCGACCATATCGCGGTCAAAGTGGGCGAAGCGGTGGCCGCCGATTGCGTGGTGGTCGACGGCAGCACCTCGGTCGACCTGTCGCTGCTGACCGGCGAAAGCGCGCCGCAGCGCAAGACCGTCGGCGATGCGATTCCCGGCGGCGCGGTGAATGCCGGCAGCCCGGTCGTGCTGCGGGTCGAGAAACCGAGCCGCGACAGCACCCTGGCCGGCCTGCTGAAACTGATCGAACGCGCCGGCAGCGCCAAGCCGCAGATCGCGCAATGGGCTGACCACACCGCCTCCTGGTTCGTGGCGGCGCTGCTGCTGTTCGCGGCGGCCAGTTTCGGCTTCTGGACCTGGTACGACGCAGCGCGCGCCTGGCCGGTGGCGATTGCGGTACTGGTGGTGTCCTGCCCATGCGCCTTGTCGCTGGCCACGCCGTCGGCGCTGGCGGCGGCCACCGACCGCCTGCTCGGCAAGGGCGCGCTGGTGGTGCAGCCGCATGTGCTGGAGACGCTGCACCGCACCACCCATATCGTTTTCGACAAGACCGGCACCCTGACCGAGGGGCGGCCGACCGTGCAGAGCGTGGACGCCATCGATGGCGCGCGCATCATCGGCATCCTGCGCGTGGCGGGGGCGCTGGAAGCGGGCAGCGCGCATCCGATCGCGCGCGCCATCAGCGCGGCGGCGGCGGCCCATGGCGCCGGCGCCGCCGGCGCCAGCGGGCTGCAGGAGCTGGCCGGGCAGGGCATGCAGGGCATGGTCAACGGCGTGCAGTACCGGCTCGGCACCGCCGCCTACGTGGCCGGCCTGGCCGGCGGCGCCGCGCCGCAACTGGGCGAGGCAGCAGGCACGCCGATGACGGCGGTCTGGCTCGGCATGCAGGGCCGCTGGCTGGGCCGCTTCCAGGTCAGCGACGCGCTGCGCGCCGACGCGCGCGACACGGTGGCATTCTTCCAGCAGCAGGGCAAGCAAGTGGTCCTGCTCAGCGGCGACCAGCAGGCGCTGGCCGCCAGCGTGGCGGCGCAACTGGGCATCCGCGAAGCGCTCGGCGACTGCATGCCGGACGCCAAACTGGCCTATGTGCAGGCGCTGCAGGCCAAGGGCGCCGTGGTGGCCATGGTGGGCGACGGCATCAACGACGCCGCCGTGCTGAGCGCCGCCGACGTCTCTTTCGCCATGGGCAGCGGCGCCACCCTGGCGCAAGTGCACGCCGACTGCGTGCTGCTCGACGCCCGCCTGCCGCTGCTGGTGGAAACCGCCCGCAGCGCCGGCCGCACCATGCGCGTGATCCGGCAGAACCTGGGCTGGGCCACGCTGTACAACATCATTGCCATTCCGGCGGCAGCCTTCGGCCTGCTCAACCCATGGCTGTCGGGTGTCGGCATGGCGGCCAGTTCCGCCATCGTCATCCTGAATGCGCTCCGCCTGCGCAGGAGTTAAGAAAATGGAATCACTTTACCTGCTCATCCCCATCAGCGTGGCCCTCGTGTTTGGCGCGCTGTGGCTGTTCTTTAAGGCCTCGGACGACGGCCAGTTCGACGATATGGAAGGCCCCGCCCTGAGAGTTTTGCAGGACAACGACCGGATTTGACCCAAGTCATGTTTTTTTGAAGTGCTCCTAGGTAACCTTTGACATACCTCATCAAAGTGTCCTCCCTGGAGAATTCAAAGTGGATCAATCACTGGACTACAACTACAAGGTCGTGAAGCAATTCGCGATCGCCACCATCGTGTGGGGCGTTGTGGGCATGCTGGTCGGCGTGATCATCGCCGCCCAGCTGGCCTGGCCCTCACTCAACCTCGACATTCCCTGGCTGACGTACGGCCGCCTGCGTCCACTGCACACCAATGCCGTGATCTTCGCATTCGGCATCAGCGGTTTGTTCGCCACCTCTTACTATGTCGTGCAACGTACCTGCCAGGTACGCCTGTTCTCCGACAAGCTGGCCGCCTTCACCTTCTGGGGCTGGCAAGCCGTGATCCTGTCGGCGGTCATCACCCTGCCAATGGGTTTCACCCGCGGCAAGGAATACGCCGAACTGGAATGGCCCATCTCGATCCTGATCGCCGTGGTGTGGATCGCCTACGCGGTGGTGTTCTTCGGCACCATCATCAAGCGTAAGGTCAAGCACATCTACGTTGCCAACTGGTTCTTCGGCGGCTATATCCTGGCGGTTACCCTGCTGCACGTGGTGAACTCCATGTCGATGCCGGCTTCGCTGTTCAAGTCCTACTCCATGTACACCGGCGTGCAGGACGCGATGATCCAGTGGTGGTACGGCCACAATGCGGTGGGCTTCATCCTGACCGCCGGCTACCTGGGCATGGTGTACTACTTCATCCCGAAACAGGCCGAACGTCCTGTCTACTCCTACAAGCTGTCGATCGTGCACTTCTGGGCGCTGATCTTCACCTATATGTGGGCCGGCCCGCACCATTTGCAATACACCGCGCTGCCTGACTGGGCGCAGTCGCTGGGCATGGTGTTCTCCCTGATCCTGCTGGCGCCAAGCTGGGGCGGCATGATCAACGGCATCATGACCCTGTCCGGCGCATGGCACAAGCTGCGCACCGACCCGATCCTGAAGCTGATGATCGTTTCCCTGTCCTTCTACGGCATGGCGACCTTCGAAGGCCCGATGATGTCGATCAAGACCGTCAACGCGCTGTCGCACTACACCGACTGGGGCATCGCGCACGTCCACGGCGGCGCGCTGGGCTGGGTTGGCTTTATCACCATGGGCTCGATCTACTACCTGATCCCGCGCCTGGCCGGCCAGGACAAGATGTACTCGACCAAGCTGATCGACCTGCACTTCTGGGTCGCCACCATCGGCGTCGTGCTGTACATCGCCGCGCTGTGGATCGCCGGCGTGATGCAGGGCCTGATGTGGCGCGCAGTGAACGCCGACGGCACCCTGACCTACACCTTCGTGGAAAGCGTGAAAGCCAGCTATCCGTACTACGTGGTGCGCGTGATCGGCGGCCTGCTGTACCTGGGCGGCATGTGCGTCATGGCTTACAACGCGTGGATGACCCTGAAGGGCCGCGAAACCCCGCGTGCGCGCATCCCTGAACTGAGCATGGCTGCTTAACGACGCAAATTCGGAGCAAATAATGAAATTTTCCCATGAATGGATTGAGAAGAACCCCTGGCTGCTGATCGTCCTGGTCACGCTGGTGGTATCGGTGGGCGGCGCGGTGGAGATCATCCCGCTGTTCTTCCAGAAGTCGACCACGGAGCCGGTGGCGGGCCTGAAGCCCTACTCCGCGCTGCGCCTGACCGGCCGCGACATCTATGTGCGTGAAGGCTGCTACACCTGCCACTCGCAGATGGTGCGTCCGTTCCGCGCCGAGACCGAGCGTTACGGCCACTACTCGGTGGCGGGCGAGTTCGTGTATGACCGCCCGTTCCAGTGGGGTTCCAAGCGCACCGGTCCCGACCTGGCGCGCGTCGGCGGCCGCTACTCCGACGAGTGGCACCGCACCCACCTGAACAACCCGCGCGACGTGGTGCCGGAATCGAATATGCCGAACTACCCGTGGCTGGCCAAGACCAAGCTGAAACCGGAGGAAGTGGTGCCGAAGATGCGCGCGCTGAAGCTCATTGGCGACCCGTACTCCGAAGAGGAAATCGCCGCCGCGCCGGCCGAACTGGCCAATAAGACGGAAGAGGATGCGCTGGTGGCCTACCTGCAAGGCCTGGGCACCCTGATCAAGACGAGGAATTGAAATGGAAAACTTTTTTAGCAATGCGAGCAATGTGATGACGGTGGTTTCCTTCATCACCTTCCTCGGCATCGTCTGGTGGGCCGCGCGCGGTCGCTGGGACGAAGCCGCGCAGCTGCCGTTCGCTGACGAGGAGAAGAAAAATGGCTGATTTCACCAGTGAATTCTGGAACCTGTACATCGTCGTCCTGACCGTGATCGGTATCGCGGGCTGCGGCGTGCTGCTGTGGTCCCAGTCCTCGGTCAAAGGTTCGGCCCTGAAGTCGGTGGACGGCAAAGTCGGCACCACCGGCCATATCTGGGACGAGGACCTGACCGAGCTCAATACCCCGATGCCGCGCTGGTGGATGTGGCTGTTCTACCTGACCATCTTCTTCTCGATCGGCTACCTGTGGCTGTATCCGGGCCTGGGCAGCTATAAGGGCTCGCTGGGCTGGACTTCGACCGGTGAACACAAGGAAGAACTGGCCAAGGCCGAGAAGCAGTACGGCCCGCTGTTCGACAAGTACAAGGGCCAGGACCTGCAGGCCGTTGCGGCGGACCCGCAGGCACACGCCATCGGCGAGCGCCTGTTCCTGACCTACTGCGCGCAGTGCCACGGCTCCGACGCGCGCGGCAACAAGGGCTTCCCTAACCTGGCCGACAAGGACTGGCTGTACGGCGGCGAGCCGAACACCATCAAGGAAACCATCATGAAGGGTCGCCACGGCGTGATGCCTCCGATGGGCGCCGCGGTGGGCTCGGAGAAGGATATCGAGAACGTCGCGCAGTACGTGCTGAGCCTGTCGGAAAGCACCCACGACCCGATCAAATCGGTGATGGGCAAGTCCAAGTTCAGCGCCTGCATGGCCTGCCACGGCGCCGGCGGCAAGGGCAACCCTGCACTGGGCGCGCCTAACCTGGCCGACAAGACCTGGCTGTACGGCGGCAGCGCCGAGACCGTGATGGAAACCATCCGCAAGGGCCGCAACAACACCATGCCGGCGTTCGAGGACTTCCTCGGCGAAGGCAAAGTGCACGTGCTGGCAGCCTATGTATGGGGCCTCTCCAACCCGCCGGTGAAAACCGCGATGAAGTAACCAGCAGAGCACCAACATGAACTCTCCCGCACCACAAGTCATCAAGATGTACGCCAAGCGCGAGGATATTTTCCCGCGCGAGGTGAAAGGACATTACACCCGCCTGCGCTGGATCTGCCTGATCCTGACCCAGCTGGTGTTCTACGGCGCACCATGGCTGCAATGGAATGGCCGCCAGGCCATCCTGTTCGACCTGGTGCAGCGCAAGTTCTACATCTTCGGCCTGGTCTTGTGGCCGCAGGATTTCATTTACCTTGCAGCCATGCTGATCGCCTGTGCCTGGGGTCTGTTCCTGGTCACGGCGGTCGCTGGCCGCGTCTGGTGCGGGTATTCCTGCCCGCAAACGGTCTACACGGAGATGTTCCTGTGGATCGAACGTAAATTCGAAGGTTCGCGCAGCGCGCAGATGCGCCTGAAAAAGGCGCCGCTGTCGTTCGACAAGATCTGGCGCAAAGGCGGCAAGCACGCCGTCTGGCTGCTGCTCGCGCTGTGGACCGGCTTCACCTTCGTCAGCTATTTCTCGCCCCTGCACGACCTGGCCAAGGAGGCGCAAACCTTCAACTTCGGCCCGTGGGAAACCTTCTGGGTGCTGTTCTACAGCCTGGCCACCTACGGCAACGCCGGCTGGCTGCGCGAGCAGGTGTGCAAATACATGTGCCCCTACGCCCGCTTCCAGAGCGCGATGTTCGACCGTGACTCGCTGATCATCACCTACGACGAGAAGCGCGGCGAGCCGCGCGGCCCGAAATCGGAAGGCTCGTGCATCGACTGCTCGCTGTGCGTGCAGGTATGCCCGGTCGGCATCGATATCCGCGATGGCCTGCAGTATGAATGCATCGGCTGCGCCGCCTGCATCGATGCCTGCGACATCGTGATGGACAAGATCGAACAGCCGCGCGGCCTGATCCGCTACAGCACCGACCGTGCCATGACGCAGGGCCTGGGCGCGAAGGAAATCCGCAAGCGCGTGATGCGTCCGCGCGTGCTGCTCTACACAGGCGGCCTGATCCTGTTCATCATCGCCGTCTTCGCCACGCTGGCCATGCGCACGCCGCTCAAGATGGACGTGATCCGCGATCGTGGCTCGATGGGGCGCGAAGTGGAGAACGGCATGATCGAGAACGTATACCGCCTGCAAATCATGAACACCACCGAGCAAGGCCACACCTACCGCGTGCGCGCCAGCGGCATCGATACGCTGCAGGTGGTGGAGCTGGGCGACGTGGTGCTGGGCCCGACCGAAACCCGCGCCGTGCCGGTGCGCCTGCGCGTGGCGCACGGCAAGGGCGAAACCGGCTCGAACAAGATTGCCATTGAACTGACCTCGGTCGACGACCCGTCGCTGTCGGTCAAGGAAAAGGCGGTATTCATCGTACCGCGCTAAAGGAGCAAGACATGAACGCAAGCGCAAACGCAGCAGCCGTGGCAGCCGCCGGCCCCTGGTACACCCACCGCTGGCCATGGCTGCTGATGCTGGGCCCCGCCGTGGTGGCGGTGGCCGGCATCGCCACCAGCTATGTCGCCTTCACCAGCCAGGACGCGCTGGTGGTGGGCGATTACTACAAGAAGGGCAAGGCCATCAACCAGGACTTGCGGCGCGACCGTGCCGCCACCGCGCTGGGCCTGTCCATCGAACTGCGCTACGACGCGGCGGAAGGCCAGCTGCGCGGCCATATCGGCAGCCAGCAGGCGCTGGACGGGGAAACGCTGTCGGTGCGCCTGCAGCACGCCACCCAGCCTGCGCGCGATATGGTGCTGCTGGCGCGTCCCGACGCGGACGGCAACTTCAGCGTGGCGCTGCCGATGCTGGAGCGCTCGCGCTGGCAGGTGCTGGTGGAAGGCAAGGACCGCAGCTGGCGCCTGGAAGGCGCCTGGCAATGGCCTGCCGAGCGCCAGGTGGCGATCCGCGCCGACGCCGACCCGACCCCGCTGGCCGCGCGCTAAGCAGCCGCGTGCCAAGCCACCTCATGTCAGCCAACCAAATACTCGCGCGCCAGCGCGCGGGCGCGGTGCAGGCGGCTCTTGGTGGCCGCCGTCGTCAGGCCCAGCTCCTGCGCGATCTCCGCAATGCTCAACTCCTCAAAATCGCGCAGCAGCACTATCTGCAGATAATCGCGCGGCAGCGACTCCAGCGCCTGCACCAGCTCCGTGCGCAAGCTGGCGTCATCGTGCGCGGCTAACCACTGCTGCGCGCGCTCCTCGTCGTGCGGGTCGTAGTTCAAGGCCAGCCGCCCCAGGCGCCGGCATTCCCGCTGCACCACCTTGAACAGCCAGCCGGAAAACGCCGCCAGCACCTTCAGCGACGATAGCCGGCGCGACATCACCAGCAACACTTCCTGCACCGCGTCGTCCACATCGCTGACCAGGCAATTGCGCTGCGCGTAGCGGCGGATATCCGGCTGGCACAGCGCCAGCAGCCTGGCCAGCGCCGCCGTGTCGCCGCCGTGCGCGGCCGCCAGCACCGGCTGGTGCTGTTCCTGTAATGCCATCCTATTTCCTCGCCTTATCCAGTTTGCGGCCCACCATGGCGCAAGCCGGGCAAAAGCCGAACAAGCCCGAAAGCACCATGCCGGCCGCCGCCAGCGCCAGCACCGTGGCCCACAGGCCGCCCAGGGCCAGCACGCTCCAAGCCGCCACCGCCAGTCCGGCCATCACGCGCAGCACGCGCTCCCAGGTTGGTACATTTTTAACATAGAACATTTTGCCATTCCTTTCGCAGTTGAAGGGAAATTCCCCACCCGCTAAGAGGCGCGCGCCGCGCATTTGGATTCGCGGCCCTGAAAATAAATTACACTAGCCAGGCAGCCCCTCGCCCAAAGGATATGAATGAAGCCTCTCGGGATCAAAGTGAAGGTCGCCCTGGCCACCAGCATCACGTCCATCGTGATGATTGCGGTGGTCACCGTGCTGCAGGCGCAACGCCTGCGCGAAGACTTCACCAAGGTGATGTTCGCCCAGCAGAACGCCATCGTGACCCGTACCGCCGAGGAGCTGGACGACAAGCTGACCGCCCTGCTGGACGTGATCAGCCAGACCGCCCGCAAGCAGCCGCGCCGCCTGCTGGGCGACCCGGCCGCCCTGCGCGACTGGTACGAGGAGCGCGCCATGCTGTCGATGTTCGACGACGTGGTCCTGTTCGACGCTGGCGGCACCGTGGTGGCCGACATCCCGCTGATGCCGGGCCGGGTCGGCGTTTCCATCAGCGAGAGGGACTATTTCAAAAAGGTGCTGGAAACCCGCCAGCCCCTGATCGCAGGTCCCGTGCGGAGCAAGGTCAGCGGGCAGCCCATCGTGCAGATGGTGGCGCCGGTGCTGGACGACCAGGGCAAGGTGGTGGCGGTGCTGGCGGGCGTACTGCGCCTGTACCGGGACAATATCCTGGGCCACCTGCGCACCGCCAAAGTGGGCAAGACCGGCTACTTCTTCGCCGTCACGCTGGGCGAACCTTCGATCTACGTGGTGCACCCGGAAGCGGCCCGCATCCTGCAGCCGCGCGCGTCGAACGCCAACCCGGCCACCACGCGCGCGCTGCGCGAAGGGTTCGAGGGCACGGTGATCAGCACCAGCGCCGCCGGCACCAAGAACCTGACCAGCTACAAGCGCCTGAAATCGACCGACTGGCTGCTGGCCACGGCGCTGCCGGTGCAGGAGGCCTTCGAACCGTTCGAAGGCTTGCAGCTGCACTTGCTGGCGTGGGGCATCGCCGCCTCCGTCATCGCCGCCCTGCTGATCGGCTGGATCACGCTGCAGCTGCTGGCGCCCGTGGCACGCCTGCGCAACGCGATCCAGGATTTGCGCGGCGCGCCCGGCAATTTCTCGCCCATCCCGGTCACGCGCAAGGACGAAATTGGCGAGCTGACGGAGGCTTTCAATAGCCTGATGCAGGAGCGCCTGGCCGCCGAAGCGCATTCGCAAACCCTGATGTCCGAAGCCGGCCTGCGCGCCGCCGAACTGGAGGTGGAACGCGACCGCGCCGAGGCGGCCAACCGCGCCAAGAGCGATTTCGTGGCCAATATGAGCCACGAGATCCGCACCCCGATGAACGCGGTACTGGGCATGGTCTACCTGTTGGGGAACACCTCGCTCAGCGCGCAGCAGCGCAAATACCTGACCATGATCCGCTCCTCCGGCCAGTCGCTGCTCGGCATCCTGAACGATGTGCTGGACTTCTCCAAGATCGAGGCGCGCCGCATGGAGCTGGCGCCGGTCGACTTCGACCTGGACGACACCATGGCCACCCTGGCCACCACCATGACCATGAATGCCGGCGACAAGGAGCTGGAGCTGGCCATCATGGTCCACCCCGAGGTGCCGACCCTGCTGCACGGCGACGCGCTGCGCCTGCAGCAGATCCTGACCAACCTGGCCAGCAATGCCATCAAATTCACCGAGCAGGGCGAGGTGGTGGTGGCGGTGACGGCGGCGGTGCGCGTGGCCGACCGCGTGCTGCTGTGCTTTGAGGTGCGCGACACCGGCATCGGCATGACGGAGCAGCAGACCACGCACTTGTTCAACGCCTTCTCGCAGGGCGACGAAAGCATTACGCGCCGTTTCGGCGGCACCGGGCTGGGGCTGGCCATCACGCGCCGCCTGGTGGAACTGATGGGCGGCCAGATCCAGCTCAAGACGGTGCCGCATGAAGGCAGCTCGTTCAGCTTCGAGCTGTGGTTCGGCGTGCTGCCGGAGCGCAGCGAGGCGCGGCGCAAACCCGCCCTGGGCCCGCTCAATGTGCTGGTGGCGGACGATAACGGCACCAGCCGCAAGCTGATCGTGCAGCTGCTGCGGGCCTGGGGCTGGGACGCCGACGAAGCCCACTCCGGTGCGTCCGCCCTGCGCCTGTTCCGCGAACGCCTGGACAGCGCCCATCCTTACGACGTGGTGCTGGCGGACTGGCATATGGCCGGCGCCGACGGCCGTGCCGCCGCGCGCGAAATCCGCCAGGCGGCCGAAGGCCACCGCCAGCCGATCGTGGTGACGATCAACGCCTTTGCCCGCGCCCAGGTGGACGATATCGCCAACGCGCCGGAGGTGGATGTGGTGCTGGTCAAGCCGATCACCTCGTCCAGCCTGTTCGACGCCATGCACCAGGCGCTGGCCTCCAGCGGCGGCAGCGAGGAGGCCTCGGCCGCCTCCAACGCCCTGGCCAACCGCCTGCACGGCGTGCATTTCCTGCTGGTGGAGGACAACCTGCTGAACCAGGCTGTGGCGCGCGGCATCCTGGAAGCGGCCGGCGCCACGCTCGACGTGGTGGGCGACGGGCAGCAAGCGGTGGATATCCTGCGCGTCGGCGCCAGCCGCTACCAGATCGTGTTGATGGACATGCAGATGCCGGTGCTGGACGGCTTCAGCGCCACGCGCATGATCCGCGACGAACTCAAACTCGCGCTGCCGGTGATCGCCATGACCGCCGGGGTGCTGACCTCGGAGCGCCACCGCTGCACCGAGGCCGGCATCACCGACTTCATCGCCAAGCCGGTCGTCATCGAGGAAATGATGGCGGTGATCGAGCGCCACCTGCCGGCCAGGGAGGCGCGCGCGCCCACCGCCGCCAACGACGCCCATGCCGCACCGCCGGAGCCGGCGTCGGAACAGGTGTTCAGCATGGATAGCCTGATGCGCGTGATGGGCAAGGACCAGAAAGGCCGCGCCGTCATGTTCAAGATGGTGCGCGGCGCGCTGGAGGGCGGCATGCAGCCGATGGACGATGCCGACGCCGCGCTGCAGGCGGGACGCCCGGGCGAGGCGGCGCGCATCCTGCACGGCTTGCGCGGCGCGGTCGGCGTGCTGGGCGCCAAGCGCCTGGTGAAGGCGACGCTGGATGCGGAGTCGGCGATCCGCAGCGGCAGTCCGGACACCTTGCAGGGCATGCTGGCGACCGTGCGCTATGAGCTGGAGCAGGTGCTGGTGCAGGGCCGGCGCTGGCTGGAGCAGGAGGATGTCTAGGCTCTAGCGCCTAGCGCTGGGGGTAAATGGTCTCGCCGCGCGCCAGCATGGCGACAAACTCGCCGATGCGCCGTGCCCGCGTTTCCGCCCGTTTGGCCTGGTGCGTGCGGAACAGGATGGCGTAGCGGTTCTGCGAACTGAGTTTGGCAAAGTTGGTGCTCGCCTCGGTGTTCGCATCCAGCGCCGCCTGCAGGTCCGGCGGCACTTCGGCCGCACTCCAGGAGTCATAGGCGGCATCCCAACGGCCGTCCTTTTTCGCGCGTTCCACCTCGGCCAGCCCGGCCGGCTGCATGCGGCCTTGCGCGGCCAGCGCCTGCACCTTCTCGCGGTTGACCTTGGACCAGATGCTGCGCTTGGCGCGCGGCGTGAATTTCTGCAGCCAGTAATGGGCGTCGATGCTTTTCTTCTGGCCGTCGATCCAGCCGAAACAGAGGGCCGCGTCCAGCGCTTCCGGGTGCTGCACCGAGTTTTCCGGCGCGCCCTTCTTGGCGATCTTCATCCAGACGCCGGGCGAGGCGGCGTGCTGCTGTTCCAGCCAGGTCCACCATGCCGTGCCATCCGCGAACAATTGCTGGTCCATTACAGCCTCACTTTACGCGCCACTTCAACAAAAGCTTTCGCCGCAGGCGAAGCCTGGGCCAGGTTGCGCAGCGCCAGCCCGACGCGACGCCGCACCGGCGGAGAAAACGGCCGTACCACGATGCCGGGGTGGCTGCTGGCCAGGTCGGCCGGCAGCGCCAGCTCCGCCATGCCGGACACGCCGTCGCCGCGCGCCACCATGCCCAGCACCGTCAGCACCTGCGACATGCGGTAGCGCACTTGCGGGCACAGGCCTTGCGCCGCAAACAGCGGTTCGATCAGGGTCGAGCAGCCGGCGTCGGGCATGATGAAGGGCTCCTGCGCCAGGTCTTGCGCCGTGATCGAATCTTTGGCGGCCAGGCGATGTCCAGCGGGCAGCAGGGCCACCATCTGGTCTTCCACCAGCTCGATCGTATCAAAGCGGTCGTCGGGCTGTTGCACAAAGCCGATATCGACGCGCCGGTCCAGGATCCATTGCAGGGTGTCGCCGTCGGTGCCCTCGTCGATGCGCACTTCGATGCCGGGATAGCGCTGGCGGAACACATCGAGGATGGCTGGCAGCAGCTTGAGCGAGGAGGTCGGGCCGAAGGAGCCGATGCGCAGCAAGCCTTTATTCAGGCCGCTGGCCAGCGCCACTTCCTGCCGCATGGACTCGGCCAGGCCGAGGATTTCGCGCCCGCGCACCAGCAGGCGCTGGCCCAGTTCCGTCACGTCGGCCACGGCGCCCTGGCGCTCGATCAGCTGCACGCCCAGCTCCTGCTCCAGCGACTTGATGGCGTGCGAGACGGCGGACTGGCTGATGCCCAGGCGCAGGGCGGCGGCGGTGAAGCCGCGCAGCTCCGCCACCAAAGCGAATATTTCCAACTGGGTGAACGTCATGAGCTTTTCCTCATTTCCACATGAATCGACATTAGCATTAATGTATAAGCTCCTTCACTGACACGCAAGGCCCCCGCCATGATTTACCTGAAACTTATCGCCTGCACCCTGATCTGGGGCGGCACCTTCATCGCCGGCCATATCGTGTCGAATGCGTTGCCGCCGCTGACCGCAGCCGCCATCCGCTTCTCCATCGCGGGCGCGCTGCTGCTGGTGCTGGCCTGGCAGCGCGAGGGCGGCCTGCCGCGCCTCTCCATGCAGCAGCTGGGCGCCACGGCGGCGCTGGGCCTGACCGGCATCTTCCTGTACAACTTCTGCTTCTTCTCGGCGCTGGGCCAGATGGAGGCTAGCCGTTCGGCCCTGTTCATCGCCATCAACCCGATCGTCACCGCGCTGGCCGCCGCCGCCGTGCTGCGCGAGCGCCTGACCTGGCGCAAATGGGCCGGCATCGGTATCGCCTTCGTCGGCGCCGCCCTGCTGATCACGCGTGGCGAGCCGCTGGCGGCCATGCATGACATCAGCCAGTCGATCGGCGTGGGGGAATTGATGATGCTGGGCGCGGTCACCTGCTGGGCGGCTTACACCCTGGTCGGTCGCGCGGCGCTGAAAGGCCTGACGCCGATTGCCGCCACCACTTACGCCTCGCTGTGGGGCCTGGGCTTCCTGCTGCTGGCCTCCGCGCGCGAGCTGCCGGGCGTGGCCTGGACCTCGCTGGGCTGGCAGGTATGGGCCTCGGTCACCTACCTGGGCGCTTTCGGCACCGTGGTGGCTTTTGTCTGGTGGTATGAAGGGGTGAAGGCACTGGGCCCGGCACGCACGGCGGTGTTCAACAACCTGGTGCCGGTATTTGGCGTGTCGCTCGCCGCTGTCATGCTGGGCGAGCAGGTGCTGGCGTCGATGGTAGCCGGCGGCCTGCTGGTGGCCGCCGGCGTTACCATCACCAATCGGTAAAAGCTTCAGGCAAAACGCAAGACCTCGTCCAGTGGGCGGCGCGGCTTTTGCGGCCAGTTGCCCTGCGCCGCATGGCCGATCGCCACCAGCATGACGGGCACTTCGTCGGCGCCCAGGCCGAAGGCAGCGTGCACGGCTTCGGCGTCGAAGCCGGTCATGGCGCAGCTGGACAAGCCCATGCCTTCGGCAGCCAGGATCATGGTCATGCCGGCCAGCGAGGCGGAACGCAAGGCTTCGTCGCGCTGGGCGCGCTCATCGCCGTTCATCGAACCCTGCGCCATGCGCGTCCAGCTGTCGGCCACGGGTTGGATAAGTATGCCTTTATCCACAGCCGGTTTCAGCGCCGCTGCCACCTGGTCCTGCGCGCGCAGGGTGCCGCTGATGATGAAGGTCACCGGCGCGTCCGCAACTTTCTGTTGGCCGAAGGACAGGTCACGCAATTTTTCGCGCGCCTGCTGCGAACGGACTGCGACAAATTGCCAGTTCTGTACGTTAAAGGCGGAAGGCGCCAGCGTTGCCAGGCGCACCAGCTCCGCCACCTGCGCGTCGCTGACCGGGGCCGCCGGGTCAAAATGGTTGGCCGACACGCGCGCTTCGATCAAATCCTTGATGGCGCTGCTCATTATTTCGTCTCCTGCATTTTGAGTTGAAGAGTCAGCACGCTGCCCAGCACCACGGCGAGGCCGGCCAGGGCGGTGCCGCCCAGGGCCTGGCCCAGCAGGGCCCAGCCCAGCACCACGGCGGTGGCTGGGCTCAGCAGGCCGAGCGAGGAGACGGCCACCGGCGGCAGGCGGGTCAAGCCGCGGAACCAGAGCAGGTAGGCCAGCAGGGCGCCCACCAGGGACAGGTAGGCATAGCCCAGGATCTCAGTGGTGGCCAGCGCGCTTGGGAAGGGCGGATCGGCCAGCAGCGCCAGCGGCGCCAGCATCAGGCCACCCAGCAGCAATTGCCAGCCAGCCAGTTCGATCACCGGCAAGCCGGTTTTCCAGCGGCGCGCCAGCCAGTTGCCGGTGGCCATGCTGAGGGCGCCGACCAGGGCGGCGGCGACGCCGATGGCGTCCCATTGCGCATTGGGCGACAGCAGCAGGGCGGCCATGCCGGCCACGCCGGCGACGGCGGCCACCATCGCCACCAGTTGCGGCCGGCGGCCGTCCCAGCCCCAGGCCAGGCCCATGATCACGATGGGCTGGATGGCGCCCAGCACGGCGGCCAGGCCGCCCGGCAGGCGGTAGGCGGCCACGAACAGCAGGGCCTGGAAGGCGCCAATATTTAATGCGGCCAGGGCGGCGACCTTGGCCCACAGGTGGCGCGGCAGCATGCGGCCGGCGAACAGCACCAGCAGCAGGCCGGCCGGCAGCGCGCGCACGGCGGCGGCGGTAAATGGCCGCCCGGCAGGCAGCACTTCGGTCACGATGACATAGGTGGAACCCCAGATGGCGGGGGCCAGCGCGGTCAGCGCTGTATCCAGGAGCGGGAACTTCTTCATATTGGCCAGATTTATCTTGAAATCGAGATATTCAGAAGTGTAACAGATTTATCTTGAGGTCGAGATAAATGGTTATAATCGTCCCCATAGCCTTTTCGGAGACCGCTGTGGATAAAGTCGATTTTTTCCTGGAGCAATGGGCGCGCGAGATGCCCGACCTGGATGTGGGACCGATGGGCGTGATCGGGCGCCTGAACCGCTGCTCCGCGCTGATGCACCGGCGGCTCGACGCGACGTTCGAGAAATTCGGCCTGAGTACCTGGGAGTTCGACGTGCTGGCGTCGCTGCGCCGCTCGGGCGCCCCTTACCAGCTGGCGCCGACCGCCCTGTTTTCGCAGCTGATGGTCACGTCCGGCACCATGACGCACCGCCTGCAGAAGCTGGAAGCGGCGGGCTGGGTGAAGCGCATGCCGAACCCGGACGATGCGCGCAGCATGCTGGTGCAGCTGTCGCCGTCCGGGCTGGAACTGGTGGAACGCGCCCTGCTGGCGCATGTGGAAAACGAGAAAAACATCATGGCCCCGTTGGAGGCCGATGCCGCGGCGTCGCTGGATACCCAGCTGCGCCGCTTGCTGGCAATGCTGGAGCCGGAGTCGGTTAAGCCGGCGCCTTGAACGCGCCAACCTGGGCGCCGATGCGCGCGCCCATGGCCTCGCCCAGCGCATGCAAGCCGCTCAGCGGGCGCACCATCACTTCGAAATCGACAATCTTGCCCGCCTCATTGAAACGGACAAAGTCGATGCCCTTCAGTTGCTTATCGCCGACATTGGCGCTGAACTCCAGCACCACGCTCAGGCCATCATCGGTGGCCAGTTCGCGGTGGTAGGTGAAGTTCTCGAACACCTGGTATGCGGTGTTCAGCACCAGCACCACCGCCTGCGCGCTGGCGTAAGGCTTGTTGGCCACCGGCGAGCGGAATACCGCGTCCGCATCCACAATCGAGGGCAGGGCGGACAGGTCGCCGCTGGCGATCATGCGGTGCCAGCTTTCAAGCGATGCTGCGACGGCGGGTTGCAACTGCATGGGCTTACTCCTTAAATGGCGGCAGCCAGTCGGGTGCCTTGGTTGATCGCGCGTTTTGCATCCAGTTCGGCGGCCACGTCGGCGCCGCCGATCAGGTGCACGGTGCAGCCTGCGTCGAGCAGGCCTTGCTGCAGTTCGCGCAGCGGCTCCTGGCCGGCGCAGACAATCACATTATCCACAGGCAGCACGTGCGACTGGCCGTCCACCGTGACGTGCAGGCCGGCGTCGTCGATGCGGTCGTAGCTTACACCAGCGTGCATGGCCACGCGCTTGGCTTTCAGGCCGGTGCGGTGGATCCAGCCGGTGGTCTTGCCCAGGCCGTCGCCGACCTTGCTGGTCTTGCGCTGCATCAGGTGCACCTGGCGCGGCGAAGGGTGCACTTCCGGCGCGCGCAGGCCGCCGCGATCCTTGTACTGCTCGTCGATGCCCCATTCGGCGAAGAACTTCTCCGGCACCAGGCTGGCGCTCTTGCCTTCGTGGGTCAGGAATTCGGACACGTCGAAGCCGATGCCGCCGGCGCCGATCACCGCCACGCTCTTGCCGACCGGCGCACCGTCGCGCAGCACTTGCAGGTAGCCCAGGGCTTTCGGGTGCTCGATGCCTTCAATCGGCGGGGTACGCGGCGTGACGCCGGTGGCCAGCACGATATCGTCGTAGCCGCCGGCAGCCAGGGCGGCTGCGTCGACGCGGGTGTTCAGGTGCAGCTTGACGCCGGTCAGCTCGACCTGGCGGCCGAAGTAGCGCAGCGTTTCGTTGAATTCTTCCTTGCCCGGCACGCGCTTGGCGACGTTGAACTGGCCGCCGATTTCGCTGGCGGAGTCAAACAGGGTCACCTCATGGCCGCGCGAGGCGGCGGTGGTGGCGAAGCTCAGGCCCGCAGGACCGGCGCCGACCACGGCGATGCGCTTTT
The DNA here is from genome assembly GCF_009857475.1 of Pseudoduganella guangdongensis. Lineage (GTDB taxonomy): Bacteria > Pseudomonadota > Gammaproteobacteria > Burkholderiales > Burkholderiaceae_D > Rugamonas > Rugamonas guangdongensis. The sequence continues at coordinate 181,274 of NZ_WWCJ01000002.1, forward strand.
TCTGCTGCGCCGGGGCGATGACCAGCTCCGTTTCGTGGCAGGCGCGCGGATTCACCAGGCAGGACGTGATCTTGCCGGAGAAGGTGTGGTCCAGGCAGGCCTGGTTGCAGCCGATGCAGGTGTTGATTTCGTCGGCACGGTCTTCGCGCGCCTTCTTCATGAAGAAAGAATCGGCCAGGAAAGGGCGCGCCATGGAGACCATGTTCGCCGCGCCTTCGGCCAGGATGCCCTCGGCCACTTCCGGCGTGTTGATGCGGTTGGTGGCCACCAGCGGGATGCCCACCTTGCCCATCAGGTTCTTGGTAACCCACGCGAAACCGGCACGCGGCACCTTGGTGGCGATGGTCGGGATACGCGCCTCGTGCCAGCCGATGCCGGTGTTGAGGATGGTGGCGCCGGCCTTTTCAATGGCTTGCGCCAGCTGCACCACTTCCTCCAGCGAGGAGCCGCCTTCCACCAGGTCCAGCATGGACAGGCGGTAGATGATGATGAAGTCGCTGCCCAAGCGCTCGCGCACGCGGCGCACGATTTCGAGCGGGAAGCGCATGCGGTTCTCGTAGCTGCCGCCCCATTCGTCGCTCCGCTGGTTGGTGCGGGCGGCGATGAATTCGTTGATCAGGTAGCCCTCGGAGCCCATGATTTCCACGCCGTCGTAACCGGCCTCGCGCGCCAGCACGGCGCATTGGGCGTAATCTTCGATGGTCTGCACCACGTCTTCCGTGGAGAGCTCGATCGGCGTGAACTGGTTGATCGGCGCCTTGATCGCGCTCGGGGCCACCAGTTTCGGGTGGTAGGCGTAGCGGCCGAAGTGCAGGATCTGCATGGCGATCTTGCCGCCTTCCGCGTGCACGGCGGCGGTCACCTTGCGGTGCTGCGCCACTTCCTCGCTGGTGGTCAGCTTGGCGCCCGCCTTCCATGGACGGCCAGCCTCGTTGGGGGCGATGCCGCCGGTGACGATCAGGCCGACTTCGCCGCGCGCGCGTTCGGCGTAAAAGGCCGCCATTCGCTCAAAGCCGTTTTCCTCCTCTTCCAGGCCAACGTGCATGGAGCCCATGATCACGCGGTTTTTCAGGGTGGTAAAGCCCAGGTCGAGGGGGGAGAGAAGGTGTGGGTAGCGGTTCATTGGCGTCCTCATTATGCAACTAGTTGCATAAATATAGCCCGGGTGCGACGTCTATGCAACTGGTTGCATAAAGATTTGTTGCGACTCTGCTGCGCGCTCAGGCAAGATGATGGCAACTTCATCACGTTTCCCTGCCATGTCTTTGCCTCACGCGCTGCTGACCTCCCTGTCCGAACGAGCCGGTTCCGGCTCGGAACTGGCCCGGCGCTTCGATAAGTCCATCGGTTTCTTCTGGGCCGCCACCCACCAGCAGATCTACCGCGAGCTGGCACGGCTGGAAGAAGCCGGCTGGATCGCATCCCTGCCGGCCGAGTCGGGCCGTGGCCGCAAACGGGTTTACCAGGTGTTGCCGGCCGGCACGGAGGAGTTGCGGCGCTGGATTGCCGAGAGCGAGGAGCCGCGCCCGCTGCGCGATGCCCTGATGGTGCGCATTCGCGCCGAGGCGGCGGTCGGCCCGGCCGGGCTGGCCGATGAAATGCGGCGCCACCTGGCGCTGCACGAGCAGAAGCTGGCCCTGTACCGCAGTTTCGAGGAGCGCGACTTTGCCACCGCATCCGATTCGCGCGAGCGGCAGCTGCAATACGTATTGCTGAAGGGCGGTATCGCGCAGGAGGAGCTGGCGATCAATATGGCGCGCGAGGCCTTGCGCGTGCTGGAAGGCTAGCCATGCGGCGCCGCGCCTTCCTGGGGTGTGCGGTGCTGGGAGTGCTGCCTGCGCTTGGCTCCGCGCAAACCTTGCCGGTGATGACGCTGTCCACCCTGGACGGCAATGATCCCGCCGCCACTGTCGCCGAACTCGTGCTGCGCGAGGCCTACCGGCGCCTTGGACGTGCGGTCAAAGTGCAGCGCCTGCCCGGCGAACGCGCGCTGATGTATGCCAATGCCGGCAGAACGGACGGCGAACTGTATCGCAAGCTTGGGCTGGAACGGCAGTATCCGAACCTCGTCATCGTACCGGTGCCCCTGCTGACGTTCGAGCTGGTGATCTTCTCGCGCGGCACCAGCTTTACGGTCAATGGCTGGGAAAGCCTGCGTCCCTTTACGCTGGGTTTCGTGCGCGGCAATAAGATCGCGGAGGAGAACACGCGCGACATGCGGGTCGAGCCGGTGCCGAACCTGGAGCTGGCGTTCAACAAGCTGGTGATGGGCCGCACCGACCTGGTGCTGAGCCACCGCGCTTCCGGCATGGCGGTGGTGCGTCGCCTCAAGCTGGAGGGCATCACGATGCTGGAGCCGCCGCTGGCGTCCTTCCCGGCCTATCACTATGTCAACATCAAACACGCGGCGCTGGTGCCCGAGCTGACCCGCGTTCTCCGGCAAATGCAGGCCGACCGCACGATTGAACGCATCCAGGCCCGCCATACCACTCAGTAACTAGCCTGCTGGTGGTATTCACCGTTTAACAAAACGTCTCATTTGAGACATCGCTCCCACGCTCTGGCGAGGCGCTTCCGACGCACTCCGGATAGCACATTCCAAAAAGCAACTGGTCTTAGATTGGAAGTACTTTCCAAAACCACTTGACTACCAATTGTCCCCACCCCACCCTGAAAAAGGAGGGCAAACCACAACCACGAGATGGAGGAGACAAATGGAACGGAAAGTTTCGAGAAGCTTCCTGATTGCAGGCCTGACCGGCAGCTTGCTGGCCGCCTGCGGAGGCAGCAACGAGGGTGGCACCACCACGCCGCAACCGTCACGCATGAAGGCTGCGGCTGCGGCGCTTGCGGAGTCGTGTCCGGCCTGGAGCAGCAGCGCGATCTACACCGCCGGCATGTGCGTTACCTATAACGGCGCGACCTACAAGGCGAAATGGTGGACGCAGAATAATGTGCCGGGCACCGAGCAATGGGGACCGTGGGAACTGCAGGCGACCACGCCTACACCAACTCCAACGCCCACTCCTACGCCTACGCCTACGCCTACGCCTACGCCAACACCAACGCCGACTCCGACGCCGACTCCAACGCCGACGCCAAACGGCCGCGAGGTCGGTTCCTACTTCGCGCAATGGGGCGTGTACGGCCGCGATTACGAGGTGGCGGATATCCACACCACCAAGACGCCGGTGGACGGCGTACAGACCAGCATTGCCGACCAGCTCACCTTCATCAACTACGCCTTCGGCAACGTGTACGAAAAGAACGGCGGCTACGAATGCGATATGGTCACGCGCACCGAAGTCGGCAACGACAACCCGACTTCGCCGCAAGCCGGCACCGGCGGCGATTCCTATGCCGACTACCAGCGCCAACCGCGCCGCACCGTCAACGGCCAGGCGGTGCCGTGGAATGCTCCGCTGTCGGGCAACTTCCTGCAACTGAAGCTGCTGAAGCAGCAGCACCCGAACCTGAAAGTCTTCATCTCGCTGGGCGGCTGGAGCTGGTCCAAGTTCTTCTCCGCCGCCGCCAAGACCGACGCGCTGCGCAAGCAGCTGGCCAAATCCTGCGTGAAGCTGTTCATCGCAGGCGACTTGCCGATACAGGATGGGCGCGGCGGCCCCGGTTCGGCGAAAGGCGTGTTTGACGGCATCGATATCGACTGGGAATATCCGGGTGGTGGCGGCCAGGTCTACAACACGGTCGACACCGTCAACGACAAACGCAACTTCACCCTGCTGATGGCCGAATTCCGCGCCCAGCTTGATGCGCAAGGCGCCATTGACGGCAAGCGCTACCCGCTCACTGCGGCCATTGGCGCCGGCGTAGAGAAGATCGCCAACACGGAACCGGCCCAGTACGCGCAGTACATGGACTGGGTCAACGTGATGACGTACGACTTCCACGGCGCATGGGAATCGAGCACCAACTTCCACGCACCGCTGGTGCGCGACCCGGCAGATCCATCCACCGGCAACCTGGCCAAGTACAACATCAGCGACGCCGTGGCGGCACTGGTGGCGGCGGGCATGCCGAAGAATAAGATCCTGCTCGGCATACCGTTCTACGGGCGCGGCTGGAAGGGCGTATCGGCGGGCCCGAACGGCAACGGCTTGTACCAGGCCGCCACCGGCGCCGCGCCGGGCACCTGGGAGCCAGGCAACGAGGATTACAAAACCCTGCGCAACAAGACCGGCCAGCGCTGGTACCACCCGGTGACCAAGCAGCTCTTCCTCTACACCAGCAGCGGCGAGTGGTGGAGCTATGACGACCAGACCGTCATCAACAGCAAGATGCAGTACATGCGCGACCAGGGCCTGCGCGGCGCCTTTACCTGGCAGTTGGACTCCGATGCCAACGGCGCGCTGACCAGCGAGGTCTGGAAAGGGCGCTAGCCCTTTGTCCCGATGCCGGCGGCGCCCCCTACGCCGCCGGCATCTTTTTTCGCGGAGATTCCTATGAAACGTCGTGCGACGGTGCATCACATTGGCATCAGCGACGAGTGGCGCCGCTGGATCGCTGAAAACCTCATGCTGGGCCACGCGCCGGAGAAGCTGGCCGGCATCCTGGGTCGGTCCGGCATTGCGCCGCACGTCGCGCAGGCCGAACTTACGGCGGCCATGCAAAGTCCTTACCTGCACGGCGTGCAGCGCCTGCATAACCGGCTAGCCAAACGCGACTGGCTGCTCGGCATTCAGGCGCGCCTGAACCGCATGGCGCCGCAGGCGGTGCCGCGCCGCGAAAGGCTGTCGGGCGAGGCTTTCCTGCAGGAGCATTACTTGCTCAACCGGCCCGTCATCATCACCGGCATGCTGGACGACTGGGCCGGCAGCCAGCGCTGGTCGCTGGATTGGCTGGCCGCGCAATTCGGCGCACGCGAGGTGGAAGTGCAGTTCGGCCGCAATGCCGATGCCGATTACGAGATGAACAGCATCGCGCACAAGCGCCGCATGTGCTTTGGCGAGTACGTGGCACTGGTGCGCGACAGCGGCGCCACCAACGACTTCTACATGACGGCGAATAACGATGGCTGCAACCGCCAGGCGCTGGCCGAGTTGTGGCAGGACATGCCGCTGCTGCCGGATTACCTGGACGGTGAACGCAAGGGCTTCTTCTGGCTTGGCCCGGCGGGCACGGTCACGCCTTTCCATCACGACCTGACCAACAATTTCATGATCCAGGTAATGGGGCGCAAGCGCGTGCGCCTGATCGCGCCATGTGAGACGCCGAAGCTGCAGAACCAGCGTCACTGCTTTACACCGGTCGATGGGCGCGCCATCGACCTGCAGCGTTTTCCGTCGATGGCGGGCGTGCCGGTCATCGATTGCGAACTGGCGCCCGGCGAAATCCTCTTCCTGCCGGTGGGCTGGTGGCATTTCGTGCAGGCGCTGGATGTCTCACTCACAGTCTCGGCGACGCACTTCCGCTGGGATAACGATTTTTACAGCAGCTATCCGAACAACCACGATTTCTAAAATACGGAGACAGCATGATCAATCGACCCAATTTACTGATGCTCGCGCTGGTCGGCAGCGCCATCGCCGGCTGCGGCGGCGGCAACGACAGCACGGACGTCACCGCCAAGCCGCGCACGATGGCGGCCGCCGCGCCAGCGCCATCTGCGACTGCGGCCTGCGACGCCTGGAGCGCCAGCGCGGTCTACACCGCCGGCGCCTGCGTGACCTACGGCGGCAAGACCTATACCGCCAAGTGGTGGACCCAGAACAATGTGCCTGGCACCGAACAGTGGGGCCCGTGGGCGCTGCAGGACACCACGCCAACCCCGACGCCGACGCCGACTCCCACGCCAACACCAACACCAACACCAACGCCGACGCCGACGCCAGTCCCTTGCCGCCCGGACGGCCTGGTCTCGCCGGTGCCGAACGTCGCTTACTGCGGCGTTTATGACGCTAACGGCCGCGAAAAGCTGGCCAACGGCTTGAACCGCCGCATTGTCGGCTACTTCACCAGCTGGCGCGTGGGCACCAATGGTCAGCCTGCCTACCTGGTCAACAACATCCCGTGGACCAACCTCACTCACGTGAACTACGCCTTCGCCACGGTCGGCAGCGACGCCAAGCTGCAGATCGGCAGCGGCGCCAACAACCCCGACACCGGCATGACCTGGCCCAACAACCCCGCCGCAGCGATGGACCCCGCGCTGCCCTACAAAGGCCACTTCAACCTGCTGGCGCAGTACAAGAAGAAGCACCCCGGCGTGAAGATCATGCTCTCGGTCGGCGGTTGGGCCGGCAGCGGCGGCTTCTACACCGCCACCACCAATGCCGACGGCAGCATCAACACCAACGGCATCAACACCCTGGCCGATTCGATGGTCGCCTTCCTGCGCCAATACACCTTCTTCGACGGGATGGATATCGACTACGAACACCCGACCACCAACAACGAGGCCGGCAACCCGCTCGATTTCCCGCTCTCCAAACCGCGCCTGGCCGGCTTGATGAAGAGCTATAACGTGCTGCTGAAAACTGTGCGCGAGAAGCTCGACACCGCAGCAGTGGCCGACAACAAGTACTACATGCTGACCATCGCCGGCTCGGCCTCGGGCTGGGTGCTGCGCGGCGAGGAAAACCTGTCCGGCCTGAAGTACCTGGACTACGCCAGCCTGATGTCCTACGACCTGCATGGCGGCTGGAACCAGTACGTCGGCCCCAACGCGCCCTTGTTCGACGACGGCAACGACGGTGAACTCAAAGCCGGCAACGCCTACCAGTACGGCGGCATCGGCTACCTTAACGTGGACTGGGCCTACCGCTACTATCGCGGCGCGCTGCAGGCAGGTCGCATCAACATCGGCGTGCCGTTCTACACGCGCGGCTGGAAGAACGTCACCGGCGGCACCAACGGCCTGTGGGGCACCAGCCCGACCGTCAGCGATACCGTGGTCTGCGCCGGCGTGCGTACCTGCGGCATGGGCGCCACCGGCATCGACAACGTGTGGTACGACCTGGACGCCAACGGCAATCCAACCCCAGGCGGCGGCAACCCGCTGTGGCACGCGCTCAACCTGCAGAACGCCATCGTGCCGTCCTACCTGGATGCCTACGGTGTGACGGAGAAAACCCTGAGCGGCACCTACACCGCGCATTACAGCAGCACCATGGCCGCGCCATGGCTGTGGAACGCCACCCGCAAGGTCTTCCTCTCCACCGAAACGGCGCAATCCATCGCCGCCAAGACGCAGTATGTGGTGAACAACGACATCGGCGGCATCATGATCTGGGAACTGGCCGGCGACTATGGCTGGGACGCCGCCAAGGGCGAGTACGGCATCGGCTACACGCTGACCACCAATATGGCCAACGCCTTCCGCACCGCCGGCGCGTACGGCGCGCTGCGCGCCGAAACCGCCATGCCGGAGACCAGCGCCAAGGTCAGCATCGCGCTGGGCGGCTGGAAGCTTGGCGACAGCAATTACCCGATCAATCCTGTCATGACGGTGACCAACAACACCAGCGTCACGATCCCGGGCGGCTCGGTGGTGGAGTTCGATTACCCCGTGTCGGCGCCGGCCACCATGAGCGACCAATCAGGGTATGGCCTGAGCGTGATCAAGGCCGGCTACACGGGGCCGAACAATATCGGCGGCTTCAAGGCCAACTTCAACCGCGCCCGCTTCACCATCCCGGCCTGGCAATCGCTGGCGCCCGGCGCCTCGGTGTCGCTGACCTTGAACTACACCTTGCCGATCAGCGGGCCGTCCGCCTACACCATCACGGTGAATGGCGTGAAGTACGCGCTCAGCGAGGAATATCCCGAACTGCCGGTCGTCCTCAAATAGGGAGCGCGAGATGCGAGCAAGCAGTGTGACAACACTGGCGGCCGCGCTGCTGCTGACCGCCTGCGGCGGCAGCGGTGCGCCGGACAGTACCCCGGCGCTGCGCACGGCGGCGCTCAGCGCCGTATCGGGCGCAGCGGAAGCCACGGCCGCTTGCCCGGCATGGAGCACCAGCCAGGTCTACACGGCCGGCATGTGCGCCATTTACCAGGGCAAGCAGTACCAGGCCAAATGGTGGACGCAAGGGAACGCGCCCAGCCAGGCGGATACCTACGGCCCCTGGAAGTACATCGCCGACGCCAGCGATCCGCCGACCGACCCGGGCGATCCGGGTACCCCGCCGGGCGGCGTGCCGACCAAGGCTGCCGCCGAGGCGCGCGAGCGGGCCCTGACCGACAATGACTTCTTCCGCAGCGTCAAGGCTTCCATCCGCACGCTGGATAATGCGGCGGTGGATGCAGTGGCGCCGGGCGCGGCGGGCAATCCGGCCAACGTCAAACGCGTGGAGCGCCTGCTGCCGGCCGCAAAGTGGGAGCACTACTTCCCGCTGCGCGAGCCAAGCTATGAGTACCGGCGCTTCCTGCAGGCGGTGGCGAAGTTCCCTGCGGTGTGCGGCGACTACAGCGACGGCAGGAATGCCGACGCCATCTGCCGCCATTCGCTGGCGACCATGTTCGCCCACTTCGCGCAGGAAACCGGCGAGCACAATGCCAGCCTGCCGCTGCCGCAATGGCGCCAGGGACTGAAGTATTTGCGCGAGCTGGGCTGCAACGAGGAAGGGCCGGGCTGCGGCTACAACACCGAATGCAGCGATCCGGTGTTCAACTCGGTCTGGACTTGCGGGAAAAACGCCGACGGCAGCTTTAAAAAGTACTTCGGGCGCGGCGCGAAACAGCTCTCGTACAACTACAACTACGGGCCGTTCTCGCAGGTGATGTTCAACGGCGACCAGTCGGTGCTGCTGAAGAACCCGGACCAGGTGGCCTCGACCTGGCTGAACCTGGCCTCGGCCACGTTCTTCTTCGTCTATCCGCAGCCGCCCAAGCCGTCGATGCTGCACGTGCTCGATGGCAGCTGGGTGCCCAATGCCAGCGACCGGGCGGCGGGCGCCGGCAACAACTTCGCCACCACCATCATGATCATCAATGCGGAATGCGGCACCGGCACGGAAAAGCCGGCGGCGCAGAACCGCATCGATTATTACCGGCAGTTCGCGGCGGACCTGGGTTGGGATGTGGCGGGGGAGCAGTTGTCGTGTGCCAGCATGCAGCGCTTCGGCCCCGCCAGTTCCGCTTCCTACAATATCTATTGGGAGAAGAACTGGAACAGCGGGGGCGATTACCAGTGCCAGCTGGTGAGCTACCAGACGCCGTACAACGCGCTCATCGCCGGCAACTACGTGAAATGCGTTGAGCGCAACTGGGGCGTTACGCTCAACTAAGGCAGGTCAGCGCTGGCTCACCGAGCCAGCCTGGCCTACCTGGCCCAGCGATTCGGCCATGCGCACCATCTTCACAAACTCGGCGCGGTAGCCGTCAGGATCGGCGCCGCGCGCACCATCGGCCAGTTTGGCGATATCGCCGTAGCTGAAGTCGTCCAGTTGCTGTTCGCCGCGAAGGCGCTGGCCGAAGGCGGCCACGGCGACGGCGAAGCGCTGGTCGTCCGGCGCCGCGTCGAGCGAGTTGCGCGCTGCGTCGGCGCGCACCGCGTGCTCAAGCTGCTTGCTGACCGACTGGCCGGGCAGCTTGTAGCGCACTTTCACGAAGCACAGCTCATCGCCTTTGCCGCTTGCGGCTTTCGGCTTGGCGGCCTGCTCGTAGCGCAGCGGGTCGACCAGCTTGCCGGCATTGGCGGCAGGCGTGATTTCGTAGATGGCGGTGACGGTGTGGCCGGCGCCCATATCGCCTGCGTCCACCTTGTCATCCTTGAAGTCCTGGCGCGCCAGCATGCGCGTCTCATAGCCGACCAGGCGGTAGGCGGCGACTTGCGCCGGGTTGAATTCCACCTGCACTTTCACGTCGTTCGCGATCGGGAACATGGTCGAACCCAGTTCCTGCGACAGAGCTTTGCGCGCTTCCAGCAGGGTGTCGATGTAGGCGGCGTTGCCGTTGCCCGACTGGGTCAGGCGCTGGATCAGGGCGTCGTTCAGGTTGCCCAGGCCGACACCAAAGACCGACAGGTAGATGCCGGACTTGCGTTTATCGACGATGAATTTTTCCAGCTGCTTCGGATCGGTGATGCCGATATTGAAATCGCCGTCGGTGGCCAGGATGATGCGGTTCACCGCTTTCGGGTCGAAGTTGCGTTCAGCCTGTGCATAAGCGCGCTGCAAGCCGTCGCCGCCGGCGGTACCGCCGGACGACTGCAGCTTGTTGATAACGTCGATGATCTTGTTCTTGTCCTTGCCGCTGGTGGGCTCCAGCGCGACCGAGGTGCCGTTGGCGTAGGTGACGATGGAGACCATATCGTCGTCGCGCAGCTGCTCGGCGAACAGGCGGAAGCCTTGCTGCAGCAGCGGCAGGCGGTCGCGCGGGCCCATGGAGCCGGAAACATCGACCAGCAGCACCACATTGGCGCGCGGGCGTTGCGCGGTCTGGATGTCGTAGCCTTTGAGCGCGATGTGCACCAGCTGGTTGCCCTTCTGCCAGGGGCTGGGCATGACTTCGGTGGTGACGGCGAAGGGCTGGCTGGCCTTGGCCGGCGCGGCGTATTTGTACGGGAAGTAGTTGACCATCTCCTCCACGCGCACGGCTTGCAGCGGCGGCATGCGGCCGTCGGCCAGCATGCGGCGCACGAAGGCGTAGGAAGCGGTGTCGACATCGACGCTGAAGGTCGATACCGGCTGCTCGCTCACCAGTATGGATTTATTGCCTTCCTTGTCGGGGAATTTGTCGGCGGATTGCGGTACGGGTGCGAGGAGCTGCAGCGGCGCCGGGCGGACCACGCTAGGCGCAGGGGCATAGGCATGCGGCGTGGCGCGCTGCATTTCCTGCATATTCAGGCGCGAGCCGCTCACAGCCACTTTGGCGCGGGCGTCGGCGGCGGCCGGCGGCACCGGGGCCGCTGGCGGTGCCGGTGGGGCAGCGACCGGGGACGCTTCGTTCGCCGGCGTCAGTCGCGGCACCTGCGAAGTGCAGGCGGCAAGCGCCAGCGCGCCGATGGCGACGACTGGAGCCAGTACGGTGGTCTTTTTCATGGTGGACGTCCTTGGAAATTATTGTCCTGCTAACTTCCTCTAAACGCCCGCGCCGTGCAACCAAGGTTACATTTGGTATCAGCCCAGGAAGCCGAGGTTGCGCGTCGTGTAGTTGGCCAGGTTGGGCAGCAGCGCCAGCAAATCGCTGTCGCTGGCGCCCAGCCATTTGCCCAGCGTGGCCGCGTACTGGTCGACCGAAGTGCTCGGCAGCAGGCGGCCCTGGCCGACATCGTCCGGCCCGTTGTTGGCAAATACCGGCGCCGTGCCGTAGAAGCGCTGGCCTTTCACGGCGCCGCCCATCATGAAGTGCGTGCTGCCCCAGCCATGGTCGGAGCCGTCGTTATTCGCCACCAGGGTGCGGCCGAAATCGGAGGCGGTGAAGGTGGTCACCTTGTCCGCCACGCCCAGCTCCTGGGTCGCCTTGTGGAAAGCGGCCATGGCTTCGCCCAGCCTGCCCAGCAGCACAGGATGGGTGGCGGCCAGGTTGTCGTGCGTGTCGAAGCCGCCCATGGAGACGAAGAACACCTGGCGCTTGGCGCCCAGGCTGCCGCTGGCGGAGATCATGCGCGCCACCATCTTCAACTGGTCGCCCAGTGAGTTGGAGGCGGGGAACACGGTCTGCAGCGGCGGGGCCGCCGCGAAGGCTGCCGTCAGCGCCGTATTCGCATCCACCGAGCGCCGCGTCACCCGGTTGTATTCGTTTTCCAGCTGGTGGGGGCGCTGCTGCGTCACCAGGGTACGCAAGGCCTCCGATGCTGCCGAGGAGCCGAACAGCGGCGATTTCAGGCCGCTGAACTGCATCGAGCCGCTGGCCGACACCTGGTACTGCACCGCCGATTTGCCGACCATGAAGACCGCGTTGCCGGACACGTTGACGCAAGTGAAGGTGGCATTGCCGTTGCCGGACTCGAACAGGTCGCCCAGGCGCCCGCCCCAGCCCGAGACCGCGCCTTCCGGCCGCGAGGACTGCCAGATCGACTGCTGGTCGTTGTGCGAGAACAGCTTGGGCGGCAGCGGCACGGTGCGCGCCTGGTACTGGGCCTTGGTGGTCGGCCGCACCAGCGGGCCGACGTTCAGCATCACGCCCAGCTGGCCGGCATTGAAGATCGGCAGCAGCGGGGCCAGGGCCGGCGCCAGCGCGAATTCGCGCGCGGCGCCGGTGGAATCGAGCACCGGCGCACTGGCCGCCATGGCGGTTGCCGCCAGTGCGTCGCGCCCGTAGGCGAGCGTGGGCCGCAACAACTGGTAGGCGGCGTAGCCGTTGGCGTCGTACGGCACCACGGTATTGCCGTTGTCGTTGCCGCCGTAAAGGAAGATGCAGACCAGGGCCTTGTAGTCGCTGGCCGTGGCTGCCGCTGCTTCGGCAATCGAGAGCAGGTTGATGGCCCAGGGCGCCGCCACGCCAGCCATGCCGAGTGCCGATGCGCGCTGGAGGAAGGCGCGGCGCGATGCTTGCTTTGTCATGGTGGGGGCCTTTATTTCTGGACAATGAATTCGGGAGACGCCATTACCAGGGTCAGCGCCGCATACACGCGGTTGGCGCGCGCGGCGTCGGTACCGGTGGCCATGCTGGAAATGGCGTTGCGGATCAGGGCGAGCGTGTCCGCGCCGAGCTGGCCGGCGGCCAGCACCAGGTTGATCTCGTCCAGCAGGGCAGGCACGTTGTCGGCCAGCGGCAGCAGGCTGGCGTAATCGGCTTTGACGTCGCCCACCCCTTTGCTGATGGCCGACTGCATGTAGTTGGCGTAGCCGACCACGCTGGATTCGTTCACGATCTGGAATTCGGGCGCGACCACGCCCAGCGCCGGCGGCACATAGCCGGGGCGGAAGAAATTGAACACGCTGGACGAGCGCAGCGGGCTTTGGCCCAGGCGCGTCGAGGGGTCGCTGGTGTTGCCGATGGCCCAGGCGTCGCTCGGCGAAGCGGCATTGAAGGCGCGCGCCCAGGCCGTGAAACGCAGGATCGGTTCGCGCACCTTGCCAAAGCTGGGCGAGGCCAGGCCGGCGGCGGAACGCGCGTCCTGGTCCAGCAGGATGGCTTTCAGCACGGCTTTCAGGTCGCCTTTGACGCCGCTGCCGTTGTCGTTGAAGACCGCCGCCACGCGCGCCACATAGGCCGGCGCCGGGTTGCCGGTCACCAGGCGCTGGATCAGCTGGCGCGAGATGAAGGGCGCCACGTTGGGGTGGGCGAAGATGGCGTCGAGCGCCTTGCCCAGAGCGGTGGCGGCATCGGTGCCGGCGCCGATGGTGGTGCCAAGGAAGGTCTTGTCGCCGCTTTCATACTTGCTGGCCACCTGGATCATCGGGCGTTTGCGGTAATCCGGCGTGTCGGTATTGGCGCCGGCCAGGTCGTAGTCCCAGCCGGTGAAGACGCGCGCCAGGCCGGAAATGTCGGCCTGGGTATAGGTTTCCTGCTCGGTGGCGGTGCCGTCCGGGTTCAGTTTCAGCAGGCCGATGGTGAACAGCTGCAGGATTTCGCGCGCGTAGTTCTCGTCCGGCATGGAGCCGGTTTTCGGATTGGCCTTGGCGTTGCCGCGATAGGTCAGGTATTCGCCCATGGACGGCGACAAGGTGATTTGCTGTAGCAGGGTGCGGTAGTTGCCGAAGGCGTTGGCTTCCAGGATGTCCATGTAGGCGGCGCCGCTGAAGGCGCGCCAGGAGCCGGTAAAGCCGTCCAGCGACGCCACCACGATCTCCGACAGGGCCAGCGTTACGCGCTGGCGCAGGGTATCGGGCGCGGCCAGCAGCTTGCGCCACACCGCCGCATCGATGCCGGCCTGGCTGTTCTTGTGCTCGAGCGCGTTGAAGCCCTTCGCCAGCAGCCAGTCCCAGCGTGTTTGCGAGGGCGACAGGGCCATTTGCTCGTCCAGCCACTTGCTATAGCCGATGGCCTGCACGCGCGCGATCTGCTCGCGCGTGGCGCCCATGGAAGCCTGGGCCAGGAAGCGTGCGGCCTGACTGGCGGACGCCGTCTCTACCGGCACCGGCGGCACGGGCGCGGTGCCGCCGCCGCTGTTCGGGGCGCTATCGCCGCCGCCACCGCCGCCGCAAGCGCCCAGCAGGGCCGCCGCCGCCAGGCCGACCGGCACCTTGGGCACGCTCGCAACTTCCGTCGAATCGTCCATCGCACACTCCTGAAGTATTTCCATCAGGAATTCTATAGCTCTACCGCTGGCTGTGCCAATCGTGCGCGGCTTTACATCCACACTTGAGGTGCCTGTACCACGCGGGAAGGGAACGCCGGCACATTGCTTATTGCTGGCTGGCAGAGGGGAAGCTATGCTGAAAGCCAGGGTGGAGGAATGGACATGCTGCGTCGTCGCATATTGGTGGGTCTGGCACTTGCGGCAATATTGCCCGCCGTGGGCAGCCAGCCGCTGCGCGACATTAGTATTTCGACCCTGATCGGAACCGACCCCGCCACCGTGACCGCGGAACAGATTGTGCGCGAGGCCTATCGCCGCCTGGGCATCAACCTGGTGCTGCATCACCTGCCCGGCGAACGGTCACTGGTCCAGGCGAACGACGGCAAGATGGATGGCGAGCTGTATCGCAAACTGGGCATGGAGCGCGAATACCCGAATCTGGTGATTGTGCCCGTCCCCCTGCAAATTTACGAAATCGTCATCTTTTCGCGCGGTACCTCCTTCGTGGTCAGCGGCTGGGACAGCCTGCGGCCGTATACCCTGGGCTTTGTGCGCGGTATCAAGATCGTGCAGGAAAACACCCACGGCATGAAGATCGAGGCCGTCGCCACCATGCCGCAAGCCTTTGAAAAGATGATGATGGGACGCACCGACCTGGTGCTTGGCAACCGCAGCTCCGGCATTGCGGTGATCAAGGCCTTGAACCTGGAAGGCATATCGATCCTGGAGCCGCCGCTGGCCTCGTTCCCGGTCTACCACTATGTGCATAAGAAACACGAGAGCCTGGTGCCGGAACTGACGCGCATACTGCGCCAGATGCAAACCGATAAGACCATTGAGCGGATCCAGAAATCGGTCCTGCCTTAAGGGTTTTCACGAGTGTATGCCCGGCTTCAGTTAGTGGTAATCTTTACGGAGATTACTTTCTAAAGGAACAGGTATGCGTTTTTTCTCCACCAAAGCTAAGTCGCTCGGTTTCGCTGTTGCGGCATCGGTGCTTTCGTTCAGCGCTTTCGCCCAAAGCTGGCCAAGCGGCAATGTGAATGTGGTCGTACCATGGCCGCCAGGCGGCCCATCCGACATCGCCGCCCGTCCACTGGGCAAGGGCCTCAATGAAAACCTTGGCAAGCCCTTCGTCATCGACAACCGCGCTGGCGGCGGCGGCAATATCGGCACCGCAGCCGTGGTGCGTTCCAAACCGGATGGCCAGACCCTGCTGGTGACGTCCAGCGCGCCGATCGTCATCAATCCAAGCCTGTACAAGAACATGACCTTCGATCCGCTGAAGGATTTGGCGCCGGTCACCAACCTGCTGCGCGTGCCGCTGGTGCTGGTGGTCCACCCGTCCATGCCGGCGAAGAACCTGAAGGAGCTGATGGCCTACATCCAGGCCAAAAAGGGTGACTTCTCCTTTGCCTCGTCCGGCAACGGCACGCCGCAACACCTGACCGGCGAGCTGTTCTCCAGCACCACCAAGCTGCAGATGAACCACGTGCCGTACAAAGGCTCGGCACCGGCGATCTCCGACCTGCTGGGCGGCCACGTGCCGATGATGTTCGACAGCACCATTGCGATCATGCCGCACATTAAGAGCGGCAAGGTAAAGGTCATCGCCATCACCAGCGCCCAGCGCTCGCCGCTGCTGCCGGACGTGCCGACCTTCGCCGAGTCTGGCGTACCGGCCATCGAGTCCTACGCCTGGTATGGCCTGTTCGCACCGGCCGGCACGCCGAAAGACGTGATCGCCAAGATCAATGCCGAAGCCCAGAAAGTGATGAAGGGCGCCGACTTCCAGAAGGTGCTGCACGATACCGGCTCGGCCTATGTGGGCGACACTCCGGAGAACTTCAGCAAGTTCGTGCACGCCGAACATGCCAAGTGGGGCAAGGTGGTGAAGGATAGCGGTGCAACCGTCGATTGATCGCGTTGATTGTCAACGTTTGACGATCATATCGCTGTAGGCCGCCACCTTGGGGTGGTGGGTGACTAAGCGCATTGGTTCGAATATCGCTTGGGTGCTTAACACGCGATCAAATGGAGCATGACGAAACGGTGGCCGTTCTTCGACTGCCACCGCATGCTCGATATCAACTGCAAGTAGGCAGGAAACCAGAATCTCGAATTCGCCGCGCTGGTGGCAGCGCTGGCCGAGAAGCGCAGCGTGGTGCGGATACTGTCGCTGGTTGCTGACGGGAGCGTACCTGGCGTGGAACTCCTGGCTGCAGCCAAGTTCTCCCAATGCGCAATGCCAGCTTCTGCCGTGCGCTGATGAATGGCCATTTATGGCCGATGGCACGCTGGTGCACCTTGTGCTCAAAAGTGTGATGCCGGCGCACAATGGAGAGGCCATGCGCCAACTTACTTTGAATGGTTTGTGCATCAGCCGGCAGGGCATTTCCACACGTATGACGCTATCCTAAAATTGACGCAAAGCTGTACGAAACCGAAATGCAAATTAGAGTAGTGCCCCCTTGGCAGCCCATGCCGCCATTTCACCATCGGCGATTGTCAGTGACACCCTCCAGCGATCGCTCCTGCGAAGAATGTAGACGTGCTCCCAACCAGCAACTAACTCATCGTTTGCAGCGTGCATTCGGTATGCCATGCGGGCTTGGGCAACATCTGGAAAGAGTTCCGTCGCTGATAGCAAATTTCCCTCTGGACGAATAACGCCTTGTTGGCGGTAGAAGTCAAATAGCGTCACGCAGTGTTCGCGGAACGCTTTTCGCTCCATAACGAAGTTGCCAGTCGGTGAAGGGAACAGCCCAACCACATCCCAAAGCTCGCTGAGCGCGTCGGCATCGTTCCGGCCAAACGCATCAACGTACTCGATAAAGAACTCAGCAATTTGCTCATGGAAAGTCATAATTTTTTTCCTCAGTGATAGCCAGATCTAGTGGTCAATCCGTCGCAGTCTTAGGACGCAAAAAGTGACATTTTGCCGCCGTCGATGCTTTGCAACGCAGCCGCGCCGCCTTGTGTTGGGTTGATCGCAAGCGCAGCGAAATCGCTATGCTTGCGACGTGAGCGAAGGTAAGCCTTAATGGCTGCGATACGCATTCAGAACGTATCCCGGCTTTTCGGAAGGCTCACCTTGTATTGCGAAGCAACCATATCGATACGGTCACTTGCTGAGGCTTTTCTGTAAGAAAGCTCGGACCACCGGGATAATTTCTGCAGCATGGGTCTCAAGAGCAAAATGTCCCGTATCGTAGAAGTGCACCTCGGCTTTGGGGATGTCCCGTTTCCAAGCCTCTGCCCCGGCAGGCAGGAAGTATGGATCGTTCTTGCCCCATACTGCCAATAGTGGCGGCTGATGCTTCCGGAAGTATGCTTGAAATTGTGGGTACAAATGCACGTTTGATGCGTAGTCAAGGATCAGGTCAAGTTGAATGTCTGCATTGCCAGGACGCGACACGTGTAATCCTTCTAGCGTGTACCCATCGGGAGCAACTTTGCTTGGGTCCTTCACCCCTTCAAGGTATTGCCATTTAACGGAAGAAGCGGTCGGAAAGTCACGCAGTGCGGCGCGATTCTCTGCAGTAGGTGCGTTCCAATAGCGCTTGATGTCGTCCCAGCCTTTCGCCAGACCCTCTTCATAGGCATTCCCGTTTTGGGAAATGATCGCACTGATGCGGGAAGGATGCGCGGTCGCCATACGCCACCCGACAGGAGCACCATAGTCATGCACCACAATCGCGTAACGGTTCAGCTTAAGTTGCTCGGTAAACCTGTTCATCGTCTTCGCAATGTTGTCGAACGTGTAGGCATACTTGCCGCGATCGGGCGCTTCTGTATAGCCGAACGAAGGGAGGTCCGGGGCCACAATATGATATCGATCGCTCAATGCCGCGATCAAGTCTCGATACATATATGAGGAGGCAGCATAGCCGTGCAAAAGGAGCACAGTAGGCGCCTTGGGATTGCCAGCTTCGCGGTAGAAGACGTTAACGTCGCCAACCTTCTCGAAGCGGTAGTACACCTCCGCCGAATTGGCAGCATTCGCGGCCGATACACTGGCAACTCCTACAATGAGTGCAGCAGCGGTAGCAATAGTAGTTGAGCTATTCATCTAGAAAACTCCGTAGTAAACTGCATTAGTATTCAGATTATTTCCATACACGAGCGCCTGATTCTCTGCCATCGCGGGTCGCGCTCCATACTGGTTTACTGGGTCCAAACATAGGCCCAAGTTAGAGCAAATGCCATGATTAGCGGGCATTGCTCGCCACGCTCACCGATCATTCACCTTCCCTCTTGGCGAGGGTAATCGTCTGAACCTGCGCCAGACTTGCGATAGTACGTTCGCTTTGTTCCAAGGCGGATGCCACTGCTGCGGCACGGCCATCCGGTCCGGAACCGATCTTTTCCGCACGTATAAAGCTGACATCGGCGATTCCGATAAAGCCCAGAAGTTGCTTCAGATAAGGCTCTTGGAAATCGATAGCCCGCGATGGGCCTTCGGAATACAGACCACCACGTGATTCGACCACGATTGCGCGCTTGGCCTTCAACAGCCCTTCCGCACCGCTTGGTCCATAAGCGAACGTAACGCGTGGTCGAAGCACATGATCAAACCAGGTGCGCAGGGCTGAGGGAATGCTGAAATTGTACATAGGGGCGCCGATTACGATCAGGTCGGCCGCATGCAGCTCCGCGATCAACTGATCAGACAGAGTCCGAGTCTCAAGCTCTTCCTCAGTCTCGGCGATTGCGCGGACACCCGCCACGGTAAAAGTGGTCAGATGAGGGATCGGATCCTGACCGACGTCGCGATAGGTGAGGTGGACCTGAGGATTGATGTCGATCAGGCGCTGGACAATGTCGCCGACCAGCAAGCGCGACACAGAGGCATTGCCCGAAACACTACTATTAATGACTAAAATATGGTTCAAGGTATTCCCGTTTCGTAATTAAAAATCTAATATTCGGAGGTTCCGGCTCAGAAGTGCCCATCCGGCCGTAGCCGATTAGGGTCCGCGTTAGGCAGTCGATCTCACTCGTCGGTGCAAAGCTGTTTCAGCGGTTGTCGAGCAAGTAAATTTTCTTGCCCTGATAGTCCCAGACGGTTTTGTACTCACGCAGGAAGCCGTGACCAATCCAAAGCAGGTTTTCTGAGGGGAGCCCAGTTGGCCTCGATGCCGGGAAGGATGCAGTAGCGACCCGGATCGATTTGATGTCGGGAACCGGTACGCCGCCAAGCGACAGACCTGTCACAGCAAAGTCGTCTTCGCCGTCGTTCTGTTTTAGGATTTTCAGGGCGACCAGTTTTTCCTTTGTTTCCTTGCCGACGTAAAGATAGCCATATGCCCCGGTATCGAAGGCTGCAGTGATGTCGACCCCTCCAAGCTTGGCAGGCATGACCGGGATATTAGGACGCCGTCTGACGTCAAACGGAAGCTCGGCAATAAGCCGTTCGCCGGCAAGGTAGTCTGCAGCAGGAGTCTTGCGATAAAAGATGGCCTGCAATTTGCGGTAATCGAGTTTCATGGTGTATCCATCCCATGCATGGAAGCCGAACCATCCGAGGAAATCCGGTGTGATTCCCTCCAACTGAACAGCATTCTGCGCAGTCACCCGCGTGGCTGCCGTGTAATGCAGGCTGGCGATCCGAATATCCTTGACGACAGGGGCAAGCTTGGACGTGAAGCTCTGCCCACTTCCGAATACCCCTGTGCCTACCGTCTCCAGGTTGGCAATGGGAATCCGGTGGCTATTGAGGGACAGTGCGTCTTCGGCAGCCGTGTCTAGCATGAACTTGCCCTCAACCCCCGACACGCTGCCCTCGATAAAGGGGAACTCACGGACCATGACAATCGGCAGCGTGACTTGGTCGCCGGACAAACGGATCTCCCTTGCCCGGCTGGATGGTGTTCCCTTCTCAGCGGCATAAGTCGCCACAGCGAAGCTGAGCCCCGTTGCCAGGGATGCCGTCATTAGTAGGGGTTTGGCAAATTGCTGAGCGCGCGTAAAGCGGCAATCAGTTTTCATGAACATTCCCTCTAAAATTGTTGTGGTTTGTCTGAGGCGTCCGCACAATGGATCAAACGCCTGGCGGCACTGCGGGGTGTGTTTCAAATCGCACTTCCATACGGATAGATCAGCTTGCCTGATCGCATCGAGGCAGGTGTGACAACGACCTGCTTGGCGTCGTCCAGAAATTGCATGGGATCGTCACTGTCAATGCCCTGGTACTGGACTTGCACGACGCGGGGTTCAGTCCACTCCCCATGTACACCGAAGCGCACCTTGCCCATCACGGTATCGAACGAAGTAGCTCTTGCATAAGCCGACAGTGCTGCGTCGTGCAACCCCCCGGTGGCCTGCACAGCCTGCTCGAGAACCTGCATCTGGGCGTAAGCCGTGGGCGCCATGTAATGGCCAAGTGGATCAACGTCCTGGCCGGCGGCTCGCACTCTGTAGGTCGACAGCATGTCGTCCACACCCGGGAAACGCATGGCGGCCACTGGTACCCAATACTCGTAGTTCACGAAACCATTTAAAAGCGGTCCTAGCGCAGCCTTCACCAATGCATTCTGGGGGCCGATCATGGAAGCGCCCACCATTTTGGGGCGGAAAGCGTGTGCGTGAACCGCCTTGACCAGGTCGATCGAATCTTGCAGGTAGGAGCATATGAATAGCAGGTCGCATTGGCTCGCGGCCACAGCGTCCATGATCGGCTTGAAGTCCGGCGTGTTGAGCGGATAGACCGCTTCATGCACTACCTCGAAGCCATATTTAGCCGCATTCTTTCTAGCTCCACGAATTGGATTCCTGGAAAACTCGGCGTCAGCTGACAGTAGCGCTACCGTCAAAGGCTGCGGCTTTTGCTGAGCGGCCAGTTCAAAAAAGCCTTCGGTGAGCGCCGCGTTGGGGTCGGAGCCGGTAGGGATCATGGCGAAGTAATTCTCATAGGCGAGTTCGTTGTTCACGCCTAGTCCCATCAAGCCAATGAAAAAGCGCTGGCGCTCCATCATTAGGGGCATCGCAGGAAGTAGCGTGTTGGTGCCATATCCTCCGATGACAAGGTCAACCTTATCCTCATCGATGAGCCGCCGGTATAAGGGTTCGACGTTGGCCGCGTCGGACCCGTCGTCATAGCAGAGCAGCTCGACCGCTCGGCCCAGAAGACCGCCACGCGCATTGATATTCTCGAGCCAAATCTGGTGGGCAAGGCGCGCTGCACGGCCATTGCCGCCCACCGCACCGCTCAGCGAAAGACAGTACCCAATGCGAATAGGAGGGGAAGAATTTTTTGGACCCAGTTGCATGATGAACCCTTGATTGGTTATGCCGGAAAATAATGACATCTTGTCGGAGTTGCGGAATATGCCTCTCACTTCGCGGCTAACACGGCGTCGCAGCGGCCGCGCGTTGTTATCGCGCGTTAGTACACTCGACATTAATTTGCGCCAAGCCGATGCACTGGCCTCCGGCGCGGGTTAAGGGGCTTGAGTAGACGCCTACGCGGGTTCGCCCCCGCCTACATTTCTTTGCCAGTTTGCCTTGGGCCTTAGTCTTCTCCCGGCTGATCAATGAAGACGAAAAGCGAATGGATGCGCCCATCCTGAAAATGCACGACGTCCATCCCGGTGACCGCTGCTGGCCCGTCATGCGGCCCCGAACGCCACTTGAGCACGCCGATGCCGTTGTGTCCGAGGACGGGAGAGCGGACGGTGAAAACAAAGGCTGCTGGAAGCTGGCTCAGCAGCGCCGACACCGCGGCGTTAATTTGTTCGTGGCCTCTCGCCGAGGCGTGCGGCTCGTGAACCACAGCGTCGTTGGCGTACAAACGCTCGATTGCGCTTAAGCGCTTGGCGGGGTCCCGTTCGCCAAAGACCTCCGTAAGGTTGGCGCGCATCAGAACGTCATAGTCCACGCCCGCGCCGGCATGCATCGATTCGACCATATTTTGTGCTCCTTCAAGTTGTTCACAGCAGAGGATGCGGCACGGCAAAGCCATGTTTGCGTAATGTCGGCTGGCTTGATGCTATGGTCTCAGTATTGCCCTCTGCGATCACTGCTCAATATTGCTCTCGGCAGATCAAATCGCTCATCGGGCGCATGCGCGTAAGCATGAATGTCGTACCGTATCAGTTAGATGAGCAAATGAACCCTGCTGGCATTGCGCTGGCCAGAAAGTACGGCGCCGGATGTCCTCGTACCCCCGTGTGAAAAGCGGCGGCGCTACCGGGAAAGGCACTTAGCTTTGGGTTGATGAGGAAATGACGGAGTTCGATCGCGCAACTTTGCCGTGCGTGTCCGGCGTGCCGATCAGGTTTCGTGCGCTGATTGTCGAACCCAGGAATGCGGCCTGGAACAGCTTAAAGTGGGTGAGCTGGCTTTCACGGATTGATCACCGATGTTCTGCGGTCCAGCTAGCTTTCCATTGTTGGAAATCCTCGATTGGAATTGGCTTACTAACAAGATATCCCTGTGCAAAATCACAGTCCTGTTCCCGTAAGCACTCCCAAATCTCTTGACTCTCGATTCCCTCTGCGACCACTCGTTTACCCAAGATGTGGCCAAGCTCAATCGTCGAATGAACGATTGCAGCAGAATCCGAGTTCTCAAGCATTGGCCTGATAAAACTTTGGTCAATTTTGATGGCGTCAAACGGAAACTGCTGCAAATAGCTCAGACTTGAGTAGCCAGTACCAAAGTCGTCAAGAAGCAATTTCACGCCAAGCTCTTTGAGGCGCTTGAGTACGTCAAGGGCAACACGTGGATTTTGAACTAAAGCATTTTCAGTAAGTTCGAACTCTACTGATTCTGAACAAATTTTCCATTGTTCCATGCGTTTTCCGATATCACAAACAATCGATGAACTCAGCAAATCATATGGGGATAAATTAATGGCCAGCGTTTCCCTTATATCATTATTTTTCCAACGATGAAGCCAGGAGAAACAGCTTTCGAGCATCCACTTGGTCAGCTCAACGATAAACCCACTCTGTTCAGCAAGCGGTATGAAGTATGCCGGAGAAACCATACCTAAAGTCGGGTGCTGCCAGCGGATGAGGGCTTCTGCTCCGGCAATTTTCCTAGTCTTCATATCCACTTTAGCTTGGCAGAATACCCGTAATTCATCACGCTTAATTGCAAGGCGAAGATCTCCCATCAACGAGAGACGCGACATGTGTTCGACGTTTCGACCACTCGCGAAACTGGTCACCCTTTCACTTACAAAATTGCCATGGAACAAGGCTGCGTTCGCCCGCTGAAAAAGTATCTCTGCACTGTGCGCTTCCTTGCAGGAAGTGACTACGCCAGCATGCAGGTGCGCGTCAATAACGATGTCAGCGACTTCGATAGCATCACTTAACCCAGAAATCAACCAATGGGCAAAAGCGACAGCATCTTGTTGCGTACACTCAGGGACAATAACGCTTAAGGTCGCTTCGCTTACTCTGGCCAGCTCTAGATTTTCAGGCAATCGCGACTTAAGATTTCTTACAATTTCCAATATGAGCTGGTCTGCTAGTTGTTGACCAAATACATGACATACTTCTGAAAATCGGCCAATGTTAATGTGGATCAGGGAGAGAGGACGCGCGTTGAGTTCGAAGCGTGCAAAATATTCCTCGAGCAAATCCATCTGCCGAGTGCGATTGCCCAATCCTGTCATGCCGTCAAAAAACGCCTGGCGGTAGATGGTTTCTTGTGCTTGGCGATGCTGCTCGCGTAACCGCAATCCGGCAATACCGAATGCCAGGTCATCCGCCATTTCAGCAAGCAAACTTAGTTCTTCCTTGTCAAATGCATCAGGTTCGGATGCAGCGATGAGCAACGCGCCGAATACAATATCGTTGCTGATAAGTGGGTATGCAGTTAGCGACGCATAGCCCTCCGCACGAGCGTGCTGCCGGAATATGGTGAATTGCTCGCTGGCGTATAACGGATTGTTCAGGATATCGCGCCGCACACAGGGTTCACAGGTGCGGATCGCAACGCCTGCGGCGGTCTGGCCGATTGGCGTGTCATTGTAAGTAAATCCTTTACTGTTGAACCAGTCGAGGTCCTTGCATTCGGACTTGTGCTCGCTTGCGCCTACCCAATTAACCCATCGAATTTTTTTCGCTTCATCATCTTCGGCAAACGCTACACCGGCTCGTCGATATCCGCCAGTATCAACTATAGCCTTGCACATATCCTGTAGCAGCGCGGCTTCCTCCTTTGCTCGGAGTAGTGTACGAATTCCTGCACTGAGAGTGCGCAAAGCGCGTGTAGTTTGTTCCAGTAAACCTTCCCTTGAAACTTGTTTCAGCTCTTCACTGCAATTCTTAACACCCAATAGATTCGTCATATTGCCCTCCCACCAATGGTGAACCTGAAACTGACGCGGAGACCAGCGTACCCGCTACCCACGCGCTGCCAAACATTAGTGATGCTGTTTTTCACACGGGATTTACTCACGCCGGCGCGAGGGCCATTAGACGCATCCAAGAGCAAGTTGCGCGCGTGTGCGAGCGGGCGCCTGGGGTGCGTGGCTTACGTTTTCTGGGATGTCGATCTTAAAGATGCTCACCTGCTCTGCCAGACGGTTAGCCTGTTCCCGCATCGACTCCGCTGCCGCTGCTGCTTCTTCGACCAGCGCAGCATTTTGCTGCGTGACCCTATCCATCTCGGTAATCGCTTGGTTCACCTGTTTGATACCAGCGCTCTGCTCTTCGCTAGCGCTTGCGATCTGGCCCACGATTGCGGTCACATTTTCGATGCTCTGCACAATTTCGTGCATTGAGATACCAGCACGGTTGACCTGACTTGTGCCTTTCTCCACCTTGTCGACCGAGTCGTCGATAAGTCGCTTAACTTCTCCAGCGGCCGCGGCGGATCGATGCGCCAGGTTGCGGACCTCGCCGGCAACTACCGCAAAACCTCTGCCTTGCTCACCAGCTCGTGCTGCTTCGACCGCCGCATTCAGTGCCAGGATATTGGTCTGAAACGCGATGCTATCAATGACACCAATGATGTCGACAATCTTCTTTGACGATTCATTGATGGCGCTCATAGTCTCAATTACCTCCGCCACGACCATACCGCCATTGCCGGCAACTAAAGCCGCGTCACGGGCTGACATGGTCGCTTGACGGGCGCTACTCGAGTTCTGCTGCACGGTGGCAGTCAGCTGCTCCATCGAGGAAGCTGTTTCCTCTAGCGAGCGGGCCTGGTGCTCAGTACGCGAAGACAGATCTTGGTTGCCAGCAGCGATTTCGCTCGATGCAACAACGATAGTGCGGGTGCCGATGCGGACACGTCCGACGATATCCGTTAGATTGGAGTTCATGATGGCCAGAGCACGCATTAGTTGCGCAGTTTCGTCACCGCCGCTCGCGACAATCCGACTGCTCAGGTCGCCAGCGGCGACCTTCTCGGCTACTTTCACAGCCTCGGAGATAGGTCGTGTGATCGAACGGGTGATAAGCCATGCACAAAATATGCCCAGCAGCATTGCGCCCAAGCCCACGCTGATCAATATGAGCTCCGTAGTCGCATGCTCGTTCAGAATCCTCGTTGCCATGCTATCTGCGTCAGCGACCTGCAACTCAAGTAGCTTATTCATCGACGCCAGAAAAGATGCGCTGCGAGGCACCATTTGTCTGGAATATATCTTTTTAGCGAGGTCATGGTCGCCAACAAGCTTTGCCGAGAACAGCTCACCTCGTGCTTCCAAGTAGCCTTTACGCTCTTGCATGACGACGCCGAGCTGTGCACGTACAAAGGGATCTCTTACTGAGGCTTCGAGTTCCTTCTGAAGTTCGGTTGAGCGGGCTGAGACCTTTTTCATGCGGTCGGCGATGACCTGGACCACACCCGGGTCATTCGACACGAACACTGTTTCAATCATCGCACTATTGAGCTCTATGTATTTTGCCCACTCAGCGACGTTTCGCTGATGCTTCACATTGAAATGGACGAGCTCGCTTGTATAGTCACTGGCGGACATCATGCGCAGCACCGCAGTGACGGTGACTGCAAACAGCAAGCCGAGCACAATGGCAAACCCAATGCCAAGTTTGGCGCCGATCTTGAGATTTTTCACTTTCCGTTCCTTATGGGGGGCATCGTCTTGTTAATAGGTGTGACTGCAAAGTGGCAACAGCCTCTGTTTGTGTGGAGCTTCTGGTGCGAGCGCGCTCGGCAGAACTCAAGACAGGCCACCACTCGGGAAATTGGCGTCTCCACACTGCGCTACGTTTGTTCTTCGACGGCGGCTCGCTTAGCAGACTGTCGGGTACCCAACAGCAGCTCACGACCAGCAAATTTGCCGCCAGCACTTTCCAGATCGAGGCGCTGCGCATCGCGGCGCCGCACAAAATCCATCACTTCATCGGCCTCATCTTCGGTGGCGCCAGAGGCCAGGACAGCTTGTCGCCCAAGCAGTAGCGCCGATTCAAATGTCTCGCGTATGACGTAGTCGGCACCGGCCTTGGTTAGCGTCAGCGCGTGCTCACGATCGTAGGCGCGAATGAGCAGCTTGGAACCTGGAAAAACATCCTTAGCAATCTGCGCGATGTAGGTAGCGGCCTTCTTGTCATTGATACAGATCACTACCACGCTCGCCTCGCCGGCACCAGCCGCGCGCAGCACGCTGGCCTGACTTCCGTCGCCGTAAAAGACTTTGAATCCGTATGCTTGTGCCTCTTTAATCACCTCAATGTTGTTGTCGATGACCGTTAGCGACGCGCCGCGAGCAAGAATGCCTTGACTGGCAATTTGCCCCATTCGTCCAAATCCGATGATCAGTACGCTCGTGCGGCGATCTACTGCAGCTTCTTGCTGGCTTGCCGCTTTCGCGGCCTTCGTACCCAAGCGCTTGTGCACGGTGATCATGATGGGTGTCAACGCCATGGACAACACCACGATGGCTGTCATGTTGGCGTTGACAGCGGGGTTGATAGCTCCCGCTGTGGCGGCAGCGGAAAAAAGCACAAACGCAAACTCACCACCTTGTGCCATTAGCACCGCACGGTCCACTGCCTCGCCGTGTGCGCTTCCGGCAGCTCGCGCCACGAGGTAAATGCAGAGGGTCTTCGCCGCCATCAGTGCGAGCACCCCCGCAATGATGAGTTTTGCGTTCGCCGAGACGACCGATAAATCAAGTGACATACCCACGCCGAGGAAGAATAGTCCCAGCAACAGACCGCGGAATGGTTCGATGTCGGCCTCCAGCTGGTGCCGGAAGCTCGACTCGGAGAGGAGAACTCCGGCCAGGAAAGCGCCCAGTGCCATAGACAGACCACCCAGCTGCATCAAGAGCGCAGCACCTAGAACGACAAGCAGAGCCGCTGCGGTCATGACCTCCCTGGCCTTTGCTCGTGCCAATACTTGGAACATCGGGTTGAGCAGCCAGCGGCCCCCGATTACCAGGACGCCAATCGATCCAAGCGCGGTGGCAAGCGGGATCCAGTTATTGAATACGGCACGCGTAGCGCCTTCAGGTTGCGGTGCCAGGAACGCGACCAGCGCAAGCAAAGGGATAATCAGCAGATCCTCGAGCAGTAAGATGGCAACGATACGCTGTCCGCGCGGTGAGGCTGCGTCCCCTCGCTCGGACAGCGTTTGCATGACGATGGCGGTGGAGGTCAGCACAAAGCCCATCGCACAGATCAGCGCTACCGGAGTTGTAAGACCGAACGCCACACCTACCATCGTTAGCAGGGCACCGCACACAAGCGCTTGCAGACTGCCCAGGCCGAAGATGGAACCTCGCAGCGCCCATAGTTTCGAAGGTCGCATCTCGAGCCCGACGACGAACAGGAACATGACCACACCCAGTTCTGCGATGTGCAAGATGGCCTCCGGATCGCTGAACAATCCAAAGCCGAACGGGCCGATGAAGAGGCCTGCACTCAGGTAGCCGAGGACAGATCCTAGACCCAGCCTTCTGAAGAGGGGCACGCCGATCACGGCCGCGGCAAGGAGCACTACCACTGGCATCAAGTCGCTTCCTGGGGGATTCACGTCCATAGTCAAGTCCTGGTTTCGTTCGTTAATTAAGTGCGTGTCGGTAACGAGACGCTCGCTCAGATCGCCGCCGAGCTCACTTCTCCGAGGCGTCTTGTGCAAATTTGCGGACTGCGGCTGACTGCGCGATTAGCTGACGGCCCGCCTCCATGGCAAGTTCGATTTCATGAGCAGGTAGCTTTAACCGTGTCTCGATGGCGCGGACACGCGCAGCCATCGCGGGTGTCAAACTTTGAAAGCTGATTAGCTCGACGATGAACTCGACATCGTCACAGCGCCAGGTGGGCGCTCCCCCGCCAAGTGCAACCAACTCATCTTTTCCCAAACTGCACCGGTGACGCACCAGATCGTCTCGCCATTTCTGCATGACTAGCTGGAATGAATCGGCCGCGAGGCGTGCTGCGGCATCGATCGCCGCATCTGTCGCCGCCATGGCGGAGTCGATGCCACCGGGCCCGTCCAGTTGGCGATTCCACGTCCCGCTAGGTCCGCGCCCTGCATCGACGACCAGAAACAGCATCTTTTTGATTCGGACCGCATCCCGCGCAGTCATCGGGCTATAGGCATTGCTCGCAACAGCCCTCGAAACAAGGATGCTCGATAGCCCTAGATTATCGGTGACGCCCCCGTCGACCAGCTTCACAAAACCCGGTCCGGCGGGAGCTCGGTAGCTGTGCATGGCCTCAGCCATTGCGCGCATCAGTCTTGGCGACGATGCGTTTTTTAATACTGGCTGGATAAAGGCGGACTCGGGGCTTGTACATCCTTCCGGAAAAGTTCTGAGGACGGTCGGCTCGAACACTACCGGCACAGCCATGGACGCGGCCACAGCGTCGGCAACTGGATAGGCGCGAATGTCAGAGCACAGAGCATTAAACAGGCCGGGAATGAAGGGGAAGCTGGTGCGGTGATAGAGGTCGGTCGCATTGATCCATAGGTCCGGACCGCCCCTGGAATACAAGTCAGCAAATCGCGCATGGTTAAACACGTCGTCGTCCAGTACCTGGGCGAAGTTGGTTCGGTTGTTAAGCCCTCCCTGCAGCAATCGAGCCCAGTTCGCTGGCGAGGCGAGGCTGACATTCATGTGCGACTCGAAATCGCGCATGAGTACTTCGTCTTTAATTTGAATCAATCCTTGCCTGCCATTGAGGACGTAATAGGCCGCAGTGAGCGACCCACCTGAGACAGAACTCATGAACGCTAGCGCGTCAAGCAGATCACTTTCTCCGGCTTTAGTATTTGCCAGTCCTTGCAGCACGCCGGCGGCAAAGGCCGAAGCACGAAGGCCTCCGCCGGAGAAGGCGACCCCGATGGTGTAGTCGCGTGCCAGATCTTGAGGGTATCCCGAAGTTAGGGATGAGTCACTGTTCAGAGGCAGATTTGCTGTTGGCCGTACCACCGCGGCGCAGCCACTTAGCAAGACAAGCCAGCCGATGGCCAGTGCAGCAGTGGAGAGACGGATCACACGCAGTAGGGCAGCACGGTGCCACTTCGAATTTGACGAGCACTCGCGCACCAACTTGTCACATTTATGTATGCAAGGCATATTTCTAGGGCTGATGATGTTCGACATCTGGACCTCTACAATCTGGTGCGCCAGCCGCCCACAGGCGGCTGGGCAGTCCGGTGCACTTAGCGGACCGACGCGGCTGCCTCGAGGATGATGCGGGCCACCTCGTCAGCGTGGCTGACCATGACAACATGCGATGCACCCGGCACTTCGACAATCTTCTTGGCGTGTGCTCGCTTTGCCATGAACGACATCGCCGCAGCCGGGATATTTTTGTCGCCTGTGCCGTAGATATGCCAACTCGGCAGGACTTTCCAGGCAGGCTCGCCAGCGCCTTGAGTCAACGCCGCTTCCGCAATAGGGCGTTGAGTTGCGGCCATCAGGCTCGCAACTGCTGGGCCAACGTCTGCCGCAAACTGCCCATGAAATTTTGCTTGGTCGATGTACAAGTCTTTGCTTCCCTCGGGCGTGGATACAGGCTGGCCAAGTGCCCCTCCCAAGCTGCTGCCGGGGAATCTGCCTGAAAGCTCGAGAGCCGTTTCCCCTTTGTCTGGCGCGAATGCTGCGACATAGACCAAGGCCTTCACATTCGCTTGGCTCGTCGCGGCGCCGCTGATAACCGCGCCCCCGTATGAATGACCCACGAGAACTACACTGCCCGGGGTCGCACGAACCAGTTGCCGAACGCTTGCAATGTCGCCATCTAGCGAGCGCAGCGGGTTGGCCGCGCTTACCACGCGAACGCCCTGCTGCTGCAGTGTGGGAATCACTGCGTTCCAGCTGCTGCTGTCAGCGAAAGCACCGTGGACCAATATCACGGTCACGGGAGGCTTTGCCAGAGCGCCTCCGCTTGCACCGCCAATAATAGCGGCGCAGGTAACTGCCTGGTACAGCCGTTTAAGCTGCTTCATAAATTTCTCTCAAAAGTTGGTAAATGAACGTTATGGAGCTGGCTACGCCACTGCGATAGCGGCCCGGCCAGCAAGTCGCGGCTGCTAGGACGAGCGATGTCGCGCGATGCGGCTATCTCGGCAAGCCACCAGTGTGTTCACACTTCATTGCCCGCTATCGTTGCCATCGCGCTTACCATCATGGGCAAACTGGATAGGGGAGACCTCATCTTGCAGCACGTCCCAGTGCTCAGCCAGGAGGCCATCCTCAATGCGGAAGATGTCAACTACAACCTGCGGCGTGGGAGCCCATCCCCGGATGCGGCCATGAATGGCGACATAGTCCCCTTCGGCGATCATCAGACCCGGTTCATAGAAGACCTCACTCGATAGCTGCCCAACTAGATCCTGGAGCGCCTGGCGGCCTTGCGCGATCCCGGGGTTGTGTTGAACGTAATCAGCCGCGTAGTAGTGCGCAACTGCGGCAGGATCGCGCCTTTGAAACAGCGCTGTCATTGCTTCCAACACTAGGGCCTTGTTTTGGTTGGGGGTGTTCTTCATAACTAGTTTCCTTGGTCAACAATATTCATTGCGCCGTGCATGCGCAAAAACGTGCCGTCGGGCAGCGTGGCATGCGAATAGATTTTGTTCTCCACAAAATCCTCCACATGAACCACGGTGGCGCCGTTGCTCTCGGTCCAGCTGACCAGGAATACCCCGGTACGAATGCAGTCAGCAGCCATTTTCACGACCTCGGTTTTGGCATATACGCCGTTGTCGATGTGAAACTGCATTCTGCTATGGGGTAACGTGGTCAGGCGGGCCGAGAATTCCTCGAAGGTCACATCGAAAACCATTCCTATCGGATATTGGTTGGCGAGTGCCGGTGAACTTAGTTGATTCATAAATCTCCCATCGGTCAATGTGAACAGGGCATCCCAAACCTTGGCACTGCCGTGGACTTTTGGGATGGTGTTCAGTGTCGCCGCAGTGCCTGCCGAGTGCACTGTCTAAAGATGCGATCAGTAGTCTTGTTTTGCTGAATCGCCGAAATCAGCTTCGCCTGTTCGTTACCACCATGAGCGAAGCTGCGAAGCGTACCTCGCACTTATGGATCACTCGCGGGGATATTTCCTGAGCTACGCTGCGCGACCATGCGTGGCCCGCCAAACCATGTGAGCGATTTGGACTATCGCCAGCAAGATCGGTCAGTGACCTGCGCCAACTTTACCGGCACCATGGTTTCCGTCGGCTCACCGTGCCGCAACGGGATAAAACTGCATGCAATGCCGACAAGAGGCCTTGAATGCTGACCTTGCGCACCGCGCGGTCGGATTCTCCCGGCGCAGTGTGAGAGCCTCAATCGACATTTTTTTAACGGCGCTAAAACGCATTTTTCTTACCGGAGACTCACCATGAATAAGACAGGCCTGCAAGCACTGTTGCGCCCCCAAGACAGCATCGTTGTGCTGATCGATCATCAGCCTTACCAGTTCGCTAACCTGCACAGCCACGAGCCGACGCTCGTGTCAAATAACGTGGTGGGTCTCGCCAAAGCGGCAAAGGTCTTCAATGTGCCCACGATTCTTACAACGGTCATGGAAGAGCGTGGCGGCTACCTGATCAAGGCGTTGCAGGATGTGTATCCAGATCAGAAGCCAATTGATCGCACCTTCATTAACACCTGGGAAGACCCCGCCGTCACGGACATCGTCAAGAAGAGTGGCCGCAAACAACTGATCCTGGCCGCGCTGTGGACCGAAGTGTGCTTGGCGATGCCCACGATCCAGGCGCTGGGCGAAGGCTACGATGTGTTTATCGTGACGGACGCTTCGGGCGGCGTCTCAGTAGAGGCACACGAAATGGCCGTGCGCCGCATGGTACAAGCAGGCGCTGTACCCATCACTTGGATGGCGGTATGTGCTGAATGGCAGCGCGACTGGGCGCGGGCCGATACTGCTGTTCCCTTTACCGAAGTCGTGCGTGAGCATGGCGGTGGTAGCGGCATTGCCTATGCATGGGAAGTGCAGCTTCTGGCAGCCTCCCAAGTTGCCAGGTAAGCAGCCGCTTTGATGGCTCTTCGCTGGCGAAGCCCATCCGATGGTATTAGCCACGCCGAGTAGTCGCTCGGCGTGGGTAAAGCCGCGTCGGGACTGCAGGCTCGAAAAGCGGATTCCACCGATCACCTTCATTTATTTTGGAAGTCGACGTGAAACCGAGATCCCAAGGGCCATTGCCATTACCCGCAATTCCCAGAACCACGGCAGTGTGGAGCAATGCTCTCAACCCTGCGTTGCGCCATCGCTGCGTCCTGCTTCGTACAAGAGGCGAGGATCATGGCCAGGTTTCTCGGCTGATAAGTCCGCAGGGTCTTGGTCATATGCTCAAACCGTTCGTGCTCCTTGAGCTGTTTGACATGGATCTTCGCGACCAAGCGTCTCAGTGCTCAATCCATCCTCATTCCGGCATCGCAACGATTACGGTCATCACGGACGGCGACGTACGCTTCGACGACCCAACTGGGGGGGCTGGTCATATCGGCTTTGGCGGCTTTGAGTGGATGCGCGCTGGAGCGGGCGTATGGCACGGTAAGGAGCTCTCGGCAGGCATGTCGCAACGGGTCAAGGGATATCAGTTGTGGCTGGCTCTCGGACGCGAACGCGAGCATGCAGCAGTCGATAGCCAGTACGTGGAAGCCAAGAATGTCCCAACGGCGGGCCCTGCGCGTGTAATCCTGGGGGCCTATAAGGGGCGAAGCAGCCCGGCCCGATCCCCTGCGGGTGTGACGCTTCTACTTGTGTCGCTGCCGGCGAACGCGCAGTGGACATTTTCACCAGCTGCTGGCCAGCGAGTTGCCTGGCTTGCCATGGCGAGCGGTGGACTCGTCGGACCAACTCACGCGCAAGCCGGCCAGCTCGTGGTTTTTGAGGCAGGGGAGCAGGCTGTTAATCTTCACGCCGGACCGGATGAGCCAGCTGTTTTCGTCGTTGGCAGCGCCATCGAGCATCCGTTTGAGCTTCATATTGGTACCCACTCGGTTCACACGTCCCGACAATCGTTGGCGAAGGGGGTGGCTAACATCAAGCGCTTACGCAAGCAGTTGGTCGCGGCGGGGGATCGCTATTCGGCAGCGGAGCGCTTGCCGGTGTTTGGAAAATAGTTCAGCGATACGCGGCCTTACTGCGCACGCCAGTGCCCGCGGATTCCGCCGCCGCTCACCAGCCATGGAAAAAGCTGGCCTGTCAGCTCTGCCGGTCAAGACGCCATGCACCGGGGCTTGCTTGGGTAAGCTTGCGAAAAGTCCTGCCGAAATGAACTGAATCAGCAAAACCGGTCGCCTCGGCGATATGATCCAGCGAGTGATTAGTCTCCAACAGCATGCACTTCGCCCGCTCGATACGCTCTTTGAGCTGCCACTGGTACGGAGCGAAACCCGTTGCCGCCTTGAAGGCACGGCAGTAATGCGATGGAGACATCCCCGCCAGACGCGCGAGCGTAGAGAGCTCCACGCGGTTAGGCATGTGTGCGTCCAGAAAGCTCATGGCGTCTTTCAGTTGCATGTTCGATAGGCCAGCTGGTTTCTTGCTGGATGCGGACGGAATTCTGAGTAAGCGACTGGCGATTGCGGTAATCAGCGAATCACCATACAGCTGTACAGATGGGTCGGGATCTGCAATGACATCTGCGAGCAGGCGCACCAGATACCAAATGCGATCGTCGGTGAAACGAAGCTTGGGCACGCTTGCCAGGTCCGCGTCTGGCTTGATCTGCAACTGCTCTGCGAATGGGTTAAGGTCTAGCGTAATATGCACATCCTTCGCATAGAGCACATCGGCACTGTAGCCCCAGATCTCGATACCGGCTGGCATGAAGGTCATATCGCGGGGCCGCGATTCATGAGGACATTTCAGCAAGCGATTCTCGCGAGGTTCGCACCGATATTTGCTTACCTCTTCGACGATGACGCTTAAGCGGGTCTTGTCGCTGTGTGGAAGTTGATGCAGGACTTCACCGTTGCAGGTGTATTCTGTAACTTCTACAAGAGCGCCGCTCCATTCGCGCCGCATGGTGCTGGCCAGCAGGTTTTCGGGAACTTCAATTAACGTGGCCATGGCTCTCTTCCTGACGCAATGTGCGCGTCAATAAATTACGTCTGTTCAAAATGCGTCAAGCTATGTACTCGGTAGCGTTAATTTGGTCCAGCCGGCAGGTACGCTAGGTGTACGGTCATCTGCAGCGTGTGGGTCCGCCGGCCTTCGCGAATGCGATCCCGCTGTAGGAGGGCATGCAAATGTCAAAAGAAGACGAGGGCCCACAGAAGTACTTCGCTACTTGTCAAATCCGAACGGATGGAATCGCCAAAAGGTTTGCGGTAGCTGTTCAGTTTTCTATGTCAACATGTCGGTCCGCCACGCCGCTGGACTGGCGCCAGTCATTTTACGGAAGGTACGCCCAAAATGCACAGCGTCAGCGAAGCCAGTAGTGTCCGCAATCTCCTGCAGACAACGATTCGTGTTCAATAATAGGAACTTGGCGCGATCAACACGAGCCTGTAATTGCCATTGATATGGCGCCATGCCTGTGGATGCCTTGAAAGCTCGGCAATAATGCGATTGTGACAGCCCGGCAAGCTTTGCAAGTTCGGCGAGTTCAACCTTTTGGGGCATTCTCGCTTCGAGATAGCTGATCGCATCGTTGAGATGGGCTGCCGAGAGCTTGACCTCGCTACCCTTTGCTTCTTTCGGCCGCTCGAAGAGCCTCGCTGCAATCGCGGCAGTAAGCGAGTCTCCGTAAAGTTGGGCCGTCGGATCGTTATCCTCTAGCGTATCGCTTAGCAATTTGATCATAGTCCACACCTGATCATTCGAGAAACGAAACCGGGGAACATCAACCACCCTCATCGATTCACAGATTCCCAAACGCTCCTGCAGTAAGACTGGGTCGAAGCTGATCGTTGCACATTTGAGAGCCGTGGAATGCCCACTGTATCCCCAAATCTCCATATCTGCCGGCGCGATGAACAACGAACGCGGCTTGTAGGGTAAGGGATTGGGTCTATTCTGCCTTACTCTCGCCTCCAAAGTTCCTTGTCCAACCTCTTCGAATTGAGCATTAATCCAAGTCATATTCATGGAACGCTCAACTGGAAACAAAACCCTGCCTGTGCAGATGTAGGCATGACGTTCGACCTGGATTCCATTCCAACTACCCATAGTACAAGTGAACCCAGCGATGTTTTCGGGGAGTTCGATCACGTCTGACATATTACCGATTCCTCATGTGGCTTAGCTACGAGTCGGGGAGGATGTTAATTACTCGGTCCAATCCAGTCACTGATCGTTTTTGCTCGCGACAGCACAAATTTGTTGAGAAGACGTCATGCTCGGCGGGCATATCTCGGGTCATATTCAAGACACCGCTTGCACGGTCAATTGCTTCCCAGGTCAATTCATAAAATTGAACTAGCCGGCGCATTATCAGTCATTGTTTCGCCGACCCAGGGTAGCTATCGTTCATGTCCTGTTGATGCCAATGAACGGTAAAAAAGGAGAACGATGTGAATCGCATTTCGAATATCGGCGCTAGTGCACATCGAGATTCGTCTGTTCCACGCAAATCGCTCAGTGAACTTCCCTCCTCCAACACAACGGTGGAAACCCGGGCGGCCGTCAGTAGCAAAGATGTGTTAGCAACACCCGCTTTTCAGTGGTTTCCAATCCGGAGCATAGCGGTTTGCTGCGTCCTGAATCAGATTTGGACTCGGGCAACGCCAGTGGCAATCACATATGCAAATTCAGGACTTGTAGCGGCGGTGATTAGTCTCTGCATTCTGGCGCTCGCTGGCCGAGGGCGTGTGAGTGTCGCGCTGTTATCGAAAAAACATGAACGGGTTGACGACCGCCGTGCGCAACCAAATCTTGATCATCAATAGGGCGGGACAGGCCATCTGAGCAGACCACGATGATGCACGCGTAACTCTCGCGCGGCGGCGCATGTTGGACACGGCCGGGCCCCACCCTGATGTCGTTTTCTAAAATTATCCACTGTTCTCGAAAGGACAATCATGACCAGTAATCGAACCATCAACACCGTCACTGCGAAAGACGGCACCATCATCCACTTCACCGACTGGGGCCATGGTCAACCAGTGGTATTCAGCCACGGTTGGCCGTTGCAAGGCGACGCCTGGGAGGACCAGATGATGTTCCTGGCTGACCATGGCTACCGTGTGATTGCGCACGATCGCCGCGGTCATGGTGCCTCGAGCAAGGCCTGGCATGGGAACGATATGGATACCTACGCCGACGACCTTGGTACGCTGCTCGAGGCTCTGGACCTGACGAACACCATGCTGGTCGGCCATTCGACCGGTGGCGGCGAGGTGGCGCGCTATATCAGGCGTCACGGCATTGGCCGGGTTGGCAAGGCAGTACTAATCGGCGCCGTTACGCCGCAGATGATGCAGTCCGACGCCAATCCGGAAGGCGTACCGATGTCGGTATTTGACGGCATCCGCGAGGGCGTAAAGGCTGACCGCGCGCAGTTCTTCCTCGACCTCGCCACACCGTTCTACGGCTTCAACCGTGAGGGAGCGAAGGTATCGGAAGGCCTGCGCCAGACCTTTTGGCTGCAGGGGATGCGCTGCAGCTTGCGCAGTGCCTACGCCTGTATCAAACAATTTTCCGAAACCGATTTCTCGGCCGATTTGAAGAAGATGACGATCCCGACTCTGGTCGTCCATGGTGATGACGATCAGATCGTGCCCCTGTCGACGACCGCTCGCCGCGCCGTCGAGATGCTGCCGCAAGGCACACTCAGCGTCTACGAAGGCGCTGGCCATGGCCTGCCACAGACGCACAAAGACCGCCTTAACGCAGACCTGCTGGCGTTTCTGCGCACGTAGTACGTCAATGCACCCGGAAGGCTCGGGTGCATGGCCTTCAAAGGCTAGTTTAGATAGTTCGCGAACATGCGTACCTCCTCTAGCCTGCTTCCCCTTGGTACGAATGATACCGGCCAGACCCATGTCCACCTAGACAAGCACATCACGAGCACATCATGACCTACATCACTACTGCCTCTGGCATTCCCGTTGCAGATAACCAGAACTCGATCACTGCAGGGCCACGTGGCCCCTTGCTCCTGCAAGATTTCCACCTGATCGAAAAGCTCCAGCATTTCAATCGCGAGCGGATACCAGAGCGCGTTGTGCACGCCAAAGGATCCGGCGCCTACGGCACCTTCACCGTCACGCATGACATCACTCGGTTCAGCAAGGCTAAGATATTCGCCTCGGTCGGCAAGCAAACTCCCGTCTTCCTGCGCTTTTCGACGGTGGGCGGCGAGAAGGGTTCCGCTGATACAGAGCGCGACCCGCGCGGCTTCGCACTGCGCTTCTACACCGAAGACGGCAACTGGGACCTGGTCGGCAACAACACGCCAACCTTCTTTATCAAGGATGGCATCAAGTTCCCGGACTTCATCCATACGCAGAAGCGCGATCCGCAATCCAACCTGAAATCGGCCCAGATGATGTGGGACTTCTGGAGTCGTGCGCCCGAGTCGCTACACCAGGTCACGATCCTCTTCTCGGACCGCGGCACGCCGGACGGTTACCGTCACATGGATGGCTTCGGCAGTCACACATACAGCCTCATCGATACGAAAGGCGGCCGTGTCTGGGTCAAATGGCACTTCAAGACAAAACAGGGCATCCGGAACCTGTCGGCAACCGAAGCCCTTCGCCTGGCAGGGGCGGATCCGGACTACGCCCAGCGCGACCTGTTCAATGCGATCGACAGCGGCGATTTCCCATGCTGGAGCGTAGAAATCCAAGTCATGACCGATGCGCAGCGTGTCGAGTGGGAAAATAGGACCGGATGGGATGCGTTCGACCTGACCAAGGTCTGGCCGCAGGGCGATTTCCCGCGTCAGCCGGTCGGCGTCCTCGAACTCAATCGCAATCCCGCGAACTACCATGCCGAAGTCGAGCAGGCGGCGTTTTCGCCATCGAATATCGTGCCAGGCATGGGCTACAGTCCTGACAAAATGTTGCAGGCGCGCCTGTTTGCCTATCACGACGCACAGCTTTACCGCATAGGGGCAAATCATCAGCATCTTTCAGTGAACCAGCCCAGGTGTCCTTTCCACCATCAGCAACGCGACGGTGCAATGGCGATTGAGAATGGTGGCGCAGCGCAGAACTATGACCCGGTGCAGTCCGGCCTGCCCGCGTCCGACGGCTTTGGTCACGGCGATGCCGGCTGGGAACTCGGCGGAGCGGCGGGACGATACGAAACCCGCGTGGACGACGACTATTACACGCAAGCGGGCAACCTCTATCGCTTGCTTGGCGGCGATGCCAAGCGAAACCTGGTCGAGAACATTGGCGGCTCCTTAAGCCAGGCTGATCCTGCTGTCCAGGACCGTCAGATCGCGCACTTCATGAAAGCGGATCCGTCCTATGGCAATGGCGTTGCAGCAGCGATCAGGGAGCTCCAGGAAAAAAGAGACCGTTGAAAGGAGCGGGCACCAGACTTTCTTGCTGAAGACCGCTCTTGGTCGGTCAGAGCTTGCCATGTTGTCGTCTGCACCGGAGGTGGCCGCTGTCGCCATCGACCACTGGTTCAGTGCTTTTACTTAGCTCTTCGACGAGATTTGAACGGCACGTGCAAGATATTGCACGTGCCACAGGGAAGACTAGATCGCGAGGCCACCGGCCACGTCGATCACGCCACCAGTCATGTAGTCGGCAGTTGGGCCTGTCAAGAAGGTGACCACAGATGCCACTTCGTCCAGCTTGGCGATTCGTCGGATTGGATGCATGTCGAGGAATGCAGCCGGCGCATCCGTCGATCCTAAGGCATCAACCATCATGTCAGTCGCCATTGCACCTGGCTGGACGACGTTTACCGTAATGTTACGGCCGCCAAGATCGCGGGCCACGCCCTTCGCATAACCGATCAATGCCGCCTTAGAACCTGCGTAATCCGCGACACCTGGGAACAGCGCATGGGTTCCATTCAGCGAGCCAATGAAGATGATTCGTCCGCCGTCCGAGATTACACGCGCTGCTGCGCGAGTGGTTGCGACCACCCCCATAACATTAATCTGCCACAACCGGTCGAGCGCTTCCGTGCGCAGATCAGGGCTATCAACCGTCTGACCATTGACTACGATAGCGGCATTGTTAATCAGGATATCGAGCTTGCCGAACCCTGCAATGACAGTGTTGATGAGAGGCTGTGCAGCCCCCGTATCAGCTTGGTCAGCCTGGATTGCAATCGCACGCACACCTTTGGCCTTAAGTTTTTCAACAACCGCCTCGGCTTTTTCCTTGGATGCAACATAGCTGATCGCAACATCAGCCCCTTGATCCGCAAGAGACTCGGCAATGATGGCGCCAAGCCCGCGCGAACCACCGGTGACCAGAGCAACTTTTCCTTTAAGCGTATTGGACATTTTTAATCCTCATGAAGTTATGCCACGGACAAAATTGAGCTGTGGCTTGATTTAAGTAACTGAGTAGCGCCGGCCGCCCAACGCGCTCTTTGTTCCCCGTCCGATGGGAAGCCAAATACAAGGCCCGCTATGTGGATGCGTCAAGCGATGCGCAGGCCATTTAGTAACGATCAGTACGATAACGAACGTTATGATAATTATCCTTGGCTGTCAAGTGCAAAGCTCTGTGAAGTCATCACGCTCAGAGACGCAAACGGCCGTGCCCGGAGGACGTTGGACACGGCCCGCCAACTGGATTAATATCGATCATTATGAAAATTTCCAACGAGATCACTGATGGGACGCCACCGTGAGTTCGACGTGGACCAAGCGCTCGATGCGGCTCTTTGCGTCTTTTGGCGCAAAGGGTATGAGGGTGCTTCGTACACTGATTTAACCCAGGCTACGGGTGTCGAACGCCCTGCCTTGTACTCCGCATTCGGGAATAAAGAGGCCTTGTTTCGCCTTGCGCTCAAACGTTATTACGAGCGCTTCCTCGACTTTTTCCCCAAAGCACTGGAGCAGCCAACATCCAGGCAGGTCGTCGAGTCGATGCTGCGGGGAGCAGCCGAACTGCATACGCGTTTCCAGGATCGCCGAGGCTGCTTAGGCATTCATGGTGCTCTGGTCGGGTCAGACGATGTCGAACCGATCCAGCACGCCTTAATTGAGGCGCGTGCGGACGGCGAAGCGTCGCTTCGCGCTCGTCTAGAACGCGCTCGGGAAGAAGGCGACCTGCCCGCGACCGCCAATTGTGCAAGGTTGGCAGGATTCGTAATGACCGTATTGCATGGTATGGCGGTGCAGGCCAAAGCAGGTTTTGATCGCGCCACGCTCGATGGCATTGTGGACCAGGCGATGATGGCTTGGCCATCGTGAGGGCAATACCCAGCCAATATGACAACAGAAACTATCAGTATTATCGGAGCGGGCGAAGTTGGAACCCACCTCGCACGCGCGGCCATCGCCAGCGGCTACCAGGTCATCATTGCCAACTCTCGCGGGCCTGAAACGCTCAAGGAGCTCATCGACCGGCTCGGACCGTCGGCGCGCGCTGCCACTGCCGAAGAAGCAGCAAGGGCGGGCGATGTGGTGGTAATCGCGGTTCCCCTTCAATTGGTAAATAACATGCCTCGCGAAGCTCTTGCAGGCAAGATCGTGCTCGACACAAACAACTACATGACCTGGCGCGATGGCCACTATACGGTGATTGATTCGGGCCAGAAGACCGAGCATGAACTGCGCCAAGAGCACTTGCCAGCGTCTAAAGTAGTCAAGGCATTTACACATATCCAAGCGCCACGCATCCTCACCTGGGGCAAGCCTGCCGGATCGCCTGACCGGCTGGCCCTGGCGACTTCAAGCAATTATCCGGAAGCGGTTGAGTGGGTGACGCGCCTGTACGACCAGTTCGGATTTGACTGCGTCGATCACAGTCCCCTGAGCGAATCATGGCGTAACCGTCCTGGCCAGCCGGCCTGGAAGCAGGAGCGCCATACACGCGAAGAACTCATTGCCAACTTGGCTCGAGCGCGCCCAATCATAACTGTCTGAGCGACCGTTGTTTCGGCAGGATGGAAGCCTTCATGTCGCCAACGGGCACCTTCTGGCGAGGTACGGTCAAGCTTATGTGCGTCTTGCAAGCGGCCGCCACGGCAGTGTGCGCGGCCAGACTGATCCTGAACGATCACTACGTAAGAAGCGACGATAAACCGGAACATCCAGCGCTCACACCGCCTTTAGCGCAGGCTTGGAAGGCGCCGCATCCAGCATATATTGGCTCAGAACCCACAGCTGCCTCGCCTTGCCGGCGTCGAGGCTGTAAGAACGTGCACCGTCGCCCGAGCTTGCTGCGGCTGGCGCTTTTTTGAGCCCTCCCGGCGGTAAGCCTGCATCGACGCGTGCTTTGCCGGAAGAACTGCACCTTATTCCACCGTCACCGACTTGGCCAGGTTACGCGGCTTGTCGACATCGGTGCCGCGTGCCAGGGCGGTGTGGTAGGCCAGCAGTTGCAGGGCAACCACGTGCAGGATCGGGGACAGCGGGCCATAGTTTTCCGGCAGGCGGATCACGTGCAGGCCGTCGCCGGAGGTGATGCGGGAGTCGACGTCGGCGAAGACGTAGAGCTGGCCGCCGCGCGCGCGCACTTCCTGCATGTTGGACTTCAGCTTTTCCAGCAGGGCGTCGTTCGGCGCGATGGTCACCACCGGCATTTCGTCGGTGACCAGCGCCAGCGGGCCGTGCTTCAGTTCACCGGCCGGGTAGGCTTCGGCGTGGATGTAGGAAATCTCTTTGAGCTTGAGCGCTCCTTCCAGGGCGATTGGGTAGTGCATGCCTCGGCCCAGGAACAGGGCGTTCTCTTTGCGGGCGAATTCTTCGGCCCAGGCGATGATCTGCGGTTCCAGCGCCAGCACGGAGGCGATGGCGGATGGCAGGTGGCGCATGGCTTTCAGGTGGGCGGCTTCCTCGTCGTCCGACAGCAGGCCGTTGGCTTGGGCCAGGCTCAGGGTCAGCAGGAACAGGGCGGCCAGCTGGGTGGTGAAGGCTTTGGTGGAGGCGACGCCCACTTCCACGCCGGCGCGGGTGATGTAGGCGAGTTTGCACTCGCGCACCATGGCGCTGGTGGCGACGTTGCAGATGGTCAGGGTGTGCTCCATGCCCAGCGAGCGCGCGTGTTTCAGGGCGGCGATGGTGTCGGCGGTTTCGCCGGACTGGGAGATGGTGACCACCAGCGTCTTGGGATTCGGCACGCTGTCGCGGTAGCGGTATTCGGAAGCGATTTCCACGTTGACCGGGACTTTGGCGATCGATTCGATCCAGTACTTGGCGGTTAGGCCGGCGTAGTAGCTGGTGCCGCAGGCCAGGATCAGCACGCGGTCGATTTCCTTGAACACTTTGTAGGCGCCATCGCCAAACAATTCGGGCATGACGCCGGTGACGCCTTCCAGGGTGTCGCCGACCACGCGTGGCTGCTCGAAGATCTCTTTCTGCATGAAGTGACGGTACGGGCCCAGCTCGGCGGCGCCGGTGTGGGCGTGTACGGTTTTCACTTCGCGCTGCACTTGCTTGCCGTTGA
The DNA here is from genome assembly GCF_009857475.1 of Pseudoduganella guangdongensis. Lineage (GTDB taxonomy): Bacteria > Pseudomonadota > Gammaproteobacteria > Burkholderiales > Burkholderiaceae_D > Rugamonas > Rugamonas guangdongensis. Next base: position 224,365 of record NZ_WWCJ01000002.1, read on the forward strand.
CGTCGACGATCCAGGTGCGGCCCAGTTGCAGGTCGACCACGTCGCCTTCTTCCAGGTAGATGATCTGGTCGGTGGTGCCGGCCAGCGCCATGGCGTCGGAGGCGACGAAGTTTTCACCCTGGCCAATGCCGACGATGAGCGGCGAGCCCTGGCGCGCGGCGACCACGCGGTGCGGTTCTTCGCGCGAGAACACGGCGATGGCGTAGGCGCCGTGCAGGCGCTTGACGGCGTGCTGCACGGTGTCGAACAGGTCGCCGTTGTACATGTGGTCGACCAGGTGGGCGATCACTTCGGTGTCGGTCTGGCTGGTGAAAACATAACCCAGCGCGGTCAGTTCGGCGCGCAGTTCGTCGTGGTTTTCAATGATGCCGTTGTGGACCAGGGCGATGCGGGCCACCTCTTCGCTCGGGGAGAAGTGCGGGTGGGCGTTGTGCGAGGCGGGCGCGCCGTGGGTGGCCCAGCGGGTGTGGGCGATGCCGGTGAAGCCGTTCAGGCCGCCTTCGTTGATCTGCTTTTCCAGGTCGGCCACGCGGGAGGTGCTGCGCGAGCGCTGCAGTTTGCCGTCCAGGTGCAGGGCGACGCCGCAAGAGTCATAGCCACGGTATTCCAGGCGCTTCAGGCCCTCTACCAGGATAGGGGTGATATTGCGCTGGGCGACAGCGCCGACGATACCGCACATAAGAACCTCTTCTGAAAAAGTTAATTGATTGGATCGTAGAGCAGGCGCGAAGAAATTTGCTTTCTCAATTGGCGCTACAATGAAATAATATTTCTTACCGCGCTTGGCGCGAAATAATATTTCAAATTATGGACTTTGATGAAATTGATCGTCGCATCCTGAACGCTTTGCAGAAGGATGCCTCACAGACTAACGCGGAATTGGCGGCTGCTGTCCACGTTTCGCCGCCAACTTGCCTGCGCCGGGTCAAGCATTTGCGCGAAAGCGGGGTGATCGAGCGCGAGGTGGCGCTGGTGGCACCGGAAAAAGTGGGGGCGCACCTGACGGCGGTTGTGGAAATCTCTTTAGATATCCAAGCCGCTGAACGCATGGCGGAATTCGAGGCGCTGGTGGCGCCAGAAGCGGCGGTTTTGCAGTGCTATCGCGTTTCGCCGGGGCCGGATTTCGTGCTGATTGTGCAGGTGGCAGACATGCCGGCCTACCATGCGCTGGCACACCGTTTGTTCGCCGGCCAGGCTAATGTGCGTAACGTTAAGGCCTACTTTTCCACTTTCCGTAGCAAGTTCGAAACCAGCATAGCTGTCTGATCCAGTTATCCCCGGTTATACCGGGCTAAACACAGGCTTATACACAAATTCATCCACAGGCCAGAGTGGCACCCGTACAGTTTTCCCGAGTTCCCCACCAACTTTCCCAACGTTTTCCGCAAGGTTTCCCACATCTTTATCCACAGTTTTGAGTTATCCATGCTTGTTAGCTGGTATTCCCCAGGTTTTTCCACAGCAAGCGTGTATTTGCTGCTCGTGTGGATAATTCGTGCAGACCACTTTAGGTTTATCCCATACCTGTACAAGCGTTTTCACGCGGATTTACACCGGCTTTTACACATCTTTATCCACAGCGCTAGAATGGGGCGATGAACTACCTTGCGCATATCTACCTTGCCCGCCATAGCGAAGCCGCCATGGTCGGCGCCATGTTGGGGGATTTCGTGAAATCAAACGGCGGTGAACACTATGCGCCCGAGATTGCGAACGAGATCGCGCTGCACCGCTTTATCGATTCCTTCACGGATAGCCACCCGGTGGTGACGGAGGCCAGGAGCCTGTTCGGCGAGGGCCGGCGGCGTTATGCGGGGATTGTGCTGGATGTGTTTTACGACCACATCCTGAGCCAGCGCTGGGATGAATACTGCGAGGAGCCGCGCGCCGCGCTGATCGAGCGCTTCTATGGCGCGCTGGCGGCGCACGAGCAGCAACTGCCGGAACGGCTGCGCGAAATCCTGCCCAAGCTGATCAAGCAGGACTGGCTTGGTGCGTATGGGGAGTTCAGCGGGGTCGAGCTGGCGCTGACCCGCATGTCGGACAGGCTAAGCCGCAACGGCCACCTGCTGCGCGAAGGCATCGGGGAAGTGCAGCAGCACTACGAAGCGATCGCCGACGGCTTTGATCGCTTCTTCCCCGAACTGGTGAAATTCACTTACCAGCGCCGCCGGCAGTTTTCACTTGCTTAGGTTTTCTTGACCTTGACCGGGCGCTTCCAGCCTTCGATGGTCAGCTGCTTTGGGCGCGAGATGGTCAGCTTGCCGGCTGGCGCATCCTTGGTCAGGGTGGTGCCGGCGCCGATGGTGGCGCCGGCGCCGACGGTCACGGGTGCCACCAACTGGCTGTCGCTGCCGATGAAGGCGTCGTCTTCGATCACGGTGCGGAACTTGTTGGCGCCGTCGTAATTGCAGGTGATGGTGCCGGCGCCGACGTTGACGCGCGAGCCGATGGTGGCGTCGCCGATATAGGCCAGGTGGTTGGCCTTGGAATGGGCGGCAACCTGGCTGTTTTTGACTTCGACGAAGTTACCCACATGGACATCTTCGCCCAGTTCGGTGCCGGGACGCAGGCGGGCGTAAGGGCCGATCTGCGAAGCGGCGCCAACCACGGCGTCTTCAATATGGGTGAACGCTTTGATGTTGGCGCCGGCGCCGATGCGGGCGTTAATCAGCACGCAGTTCGGGCCAATGGTGGCGCCATCGGCGATTTCCACTTTGCCTTCGAAGACGCAGCCGACGTCGATGGTGACGTCGCGGCCGCAGGACAGCTCGCCGCGCACATCAATGCGGGCCGGATCGGCCAGGGTCACGCCTTTATCCAACAGGCAATTGGCGACATTGCGCTGGTAGATGCGTTCCAGTTCGGCCAGCTGGGCCTTGCTGTTCACGCCCAGCACTTCCCACGGCGCGGCCGGGTGGGCGGAGACGACTTGCACCCCTTCTTCCACCGCCATGGCCACGATGTCGGTCAGGTAGTACTCGCCTTGCGCGTTTTCGTTCTTCAGCTTGCCCAGCCACTGTTTCAGCTTGGCGGTCGGGATCACCATGATGCCGGAGTTAATTTCCTTGATGAGGCGTTCGGCTTCTGTGGCATCCTTCTCTTCGACAATGCGCTGGATGGCGCCGCCCACGCGGACGATGCGGCCCAGGCCGAACGGGTTGTCCTGCACCACGGTCAGGATGCCCAGCTTGTCCTTGCCAGCCGCGTCGGCCAGGCGCTTGAGCGAGGCGGAAGAGGTCAGCGGCACGTCGCCATACAGCACCAGGGTTGGCTGATCGTCGTCCAGGTGGGCCAGGCCCTGCTGAACCGCGTGGCCGGTGCCCAGTTGCGGCTCCTGCAGCGCGGCGGAGATCTCCGTACCCGGCACCGCCTTGTGCTGCTCCAGCGAAGCCAGCACCGCTGCGCCGCCGTGCCCGTATATGACGCACAATTTGGCCGGGGACAGGCTGCGCGCAGTGTCGATGACGTGGGACAACAGGGACTTGCCAGCGACGGGATGGAGGACTTTTGGCAGCGCCGACTGCATGCGCTTACCCATGCCAGCGGCGAGGATGACGACGTTCATAGGACCGTGGTTTCTTGTGTGAGTTGAAATAATGAAAAAGTTTAACACGTGGATCGTGCTGGCTTTTGCCATTCTGCTGGCAGCGTGCAGCTCCCTGCGGCTGGTGTATAACAACGCCGATACGCTGCTGTACTGGTGGCTGGACGCCTATGTGGATTTCGACAGCACGCAGAAGGCGGAGGTCAAACAGGATATCGGCGACTTCTTCCGCTGGCACCGCAAAACCCAGCTGCACGACTATGTGCAGCTGCTGCAGCGCGGCCAGCGCCAGCTGAACGGCGAGATCACCCAGGCCGAGCTGCTGGCTGAATATGTGGATATCCGCGACCGTACCGAGGCCTTGCTGCTGCGCTCGGCGCCGGAAATAGCGGAAATGGCGCTGTCGCTCAAGCCCGAGCAGCTGGAGTCCATGGAAAAGAAATTCAGCAAGAACAACGCCGACTTCCGTAAAAAGGTGATGAAGGGCGACCGGGACGACCAGAACAAGGTCCGCTACAAAAAGTCGATGGAGCAGTTCGAACTCTGGTTCGGCGATTTCAGCAACGATCAGGAAGCCATCATCCGCAAGGCATCCGATGCGCGGCCCCTGAACAATGAGCTCTGGCTGGACGAGCGCATGCGGCGTCAGCAAAAGGTGCTGGCGCTGGCGCGCCGGATCATGGTCGAGCAGCCAGCCAAGCCGGTCGCCACGCAATGGGTGGAAGAGATGATCCGTTCCAGCTTCGACCATTTTAGTATTTCTGAGCGCAAAGCCTTTTTTGAAAACTACACCCAAAGCACGGTGGAACTTGTCCACACCGTGCTGCGTATCGCTACACCCGAGCAGAAAGCCCACGCGCAAAAGCGCATGGCGAGCTGGATCCGCGATTTGAATACCCTTGCGGCGCAGGCGCAATAGGCCTTGGCGCACGGCCGGCATGAGATAATGCCGCCCATGCAAAAGAAGAAAGTCCCCAACCAGGTCCGCATTATTGGCGGCGACTGGAAGCGCACCCCGCTGCCCGTGCTGGAAGCCCTGGGCCTGCGTCCGACGCCAGACCGCGTGCGCGAAACCGTCTTCAACTGGATCAATCACCTGCTGGATGCCGCCTGGAGCGACACGCAGGTGCTGGACCTGTTCGCCGGTAGCGGCGCCCTCGGTTTCGAGGCCGCCAGCCGCGGCGCGGGCAAGGTCACCATGATCGATGCCAACAGTGCGGTGGTGCGCCAGCTGGAAGCCAACCGCGAAAAGCTGAGGGCGACCAATATCGCCATCCAACGCGGCGACGCCCTGGCCACCGCACAGTCGCTGGCCGGCCGTGGCGCGCGCTTCGACCTGATCTTCCTCGATCCGCCCTACCAGCAAGGCTTGCTGGAGCGCGCGCTGCCGCTGTGCCGCGCCCTGCTCAAGGAAGGCGGCCTGGTGTATGCGGAAGCGGAATCGCCGCTGGCCTTTGACGGTTGGGAGGTGGTGCGCGCCGACAAGGCCGGCATGGTCTACTTCCACCTGCTTCAGGCGTTGCCTGAAAATGAGGCATAATCCTTCTTTATCCTAAGCAAAACGCATGGAGTCGCAATGGTTGTAGCAGTTTATCCGGGTACGTTCGACCCGCTGACCCGGGGTCATGAAGACCTGGTACGCCGCGCTTCGGGCCTGTTCGACACGCTGGTGGTGGGCGTGGCCGACAGCCAGAACAAGCATCCGTTCTTTACCCTGGAAGAACGGCTGGATATTGCCAATGAAGTGCTGGGCCATTATCCAAACGTTAAGGTCGAGAGCTTTTCCGGGCTGTTGAAAGACTTTGTGCGCGAGCATGATGCACGCGTGATTGTGCGCGGCCTGCGCGCCGTGTCCGACTTCGAGTTCGAATTCCAGATGGCGGGCATGAACCGCTACATGCTGCCGGATGTGGAAACGCTGTTCCTGACCCCGTCCGACCAGTACCAGTTCATCTCGGGCACCATTGTGCGCGAGATCGCCGAGCTTGGCGGCGATGTTTCCAAATTTGTTTTCCCCTCCGTTGACCGCTGGTTGCGGAAAAAGATCGCCGCGCGTAAAGGCGAGTAAGAAAGTACTGTCATGGCTTTAATGATTACCGACGACTGCATCAATTGCGACGTATGCGAGCCCGAGTGCCCGAACGACGCGATTTACATGGGTCCGGAGATCTACGAAATCGATCCCAACAAGTGCACCGAATGCGTCGGTCACTTCGACGAACCGCAGTGCCAGCAAGTGTGCCCGGTTTCTTGCATTCCGTTCAACCCTGATTGGCGGGAAGACAAGGACCAGCTGATGGCCAAGTTCGAAAAGCTGCAGGCCGAAAAAGGCTGATGTCTCCCAAAATGGGTAGCTCTGCGTTATATTGCAAAAAGCTACCCATACCATCGGAGACAAAATGAGCTTTACCCGCCGTAAAATCATGCAAGGCGCAGTTGCTGCCGCCATCCTGGCTGCCAGCAGCCTGCCCGCATTCGCCGCCGAAGTGGGCGGTATCAAATTCCCGGATACCGTGACGGTCGCCGGGCAGGAACTCGTGCTGAATGGCGCCGGTGTGCGTAGCAAGCTGGTGTTCAAAGTCTACGCGCTGGGTTTCTACCTGAAAGAGAAAAAAACCACAGTGGCCGAGGTGCTGGCCTCGGGCGGCCCGCGCCGCATCCGCATCATGCCGATGCGCGACCTGACTTCGGATGACTTCGGCATGGCCTTCATGAAGGGCCTGAACGACAACGTCAGCGCCGACGAGCGCACCAAGCTGCTGCCGCAAACCAAGGCTTTCGGTGAGATGTTTGCCCAGTTCCCGGGCCTGAAGAAGGGTGACGAGCTGATTGTCGACTGGACCCCTGGCGTTGGCTCGCAAGCCACGCTGAACGGCAAGAAGGTGGGGGAAGTACTGCCGGATGTGGCGTTTTTCAACGCCATCATGCGTATCTGGATCGGCGACAAGCCGGTGGACGCAACCCTGAAACCTAAGATGCTGGTTGCGCCACAGTAATTGCTGCGCTGCGGAAGGCTTACGCGCGGCAGGCCATGGCGCGCAGTTCGGCGACGTGGCTCGGCGAGCCTTCCATCGAATTCAGCATACGCTTGAACATCATGGTGTCGCGCATCAGGCGACGCTGCAGGCGTTCCTCTTTGCTCAACTTTGGCTTAACGACAAGCAGCGCAGCGCGGGCGATACCACGCAGCATGGGCTTGAACACGATGGCCAGCGCCAGCGCCAGGATCACCAGCGGCAGGAACTGAGCGAGTTCGATGATGTTAATGTAAGTAGACATGGCAGTTTGCGAACCTATAGAATCTGTAGACACTATAGTGCGGCGCAACATATAACGCCAATTCCCTTTCCCGATAACAATTATTATTGCGGTGAATGACCGATGAGCTTTCTGACCCTCGACCTCAACCTGTTGCGCGTTTTCGATGCCGTGATGACGGAGCAGAACCTGACGCGCGCTGCCGGCCACCTGGCCATGACGCAGCCGGCGGTGTCGAACGCCATCAAGCGCCTGCGCGAAAGCCTGGGCGATGATTTGCTGATCCGCACCGCCTACGGCGTAAAGCCGACCCCGCGCGCCGAAGCGCTGTGGCCGCAGGTACGCAGCGCCCTGGCCTCGCTGGAGGCCGCCGTGACGCCGGGCACGTTCGACGTCTCCAAGACCCACGCCACCTTCCGTATGGCCATGGCGGACGCGACAGCGGCATTCTGGCTGCCCAACCTGATGCGCTCGATCGAACGCGAAGCGCCGGGCGTGAACATCCGCATGGTTCCTTTGACAACACGGGAGCCACGGCCGATGCTGCTGCGCGGCGATATCGACCTGGCGGTTGGCTTTTTCCCGGGCGTGGCCGCCCAGCTGATGAGCGAGCCGAGCTCGCCGATCCGCCATGAACGCCTGTATTCCGGGATATATGTGGCCGTGATGCGCCGTGGCCACCCGCTGGCCAAGCAAGACCTTACGCTGGACAACTATTGTGCCGCCAACCACTTGCTGGTCAGCTTCTCCGGCCGCGCGCATGGCCTGGTGGACGAAGCGCTGGCCCAGTTGCAACGCGAACGCCGCATCCTGCTGACGGTGAACCAATTCTTCACCGCCGGCCGCGTGGTCGCCAATAGCGACCTGATCACCGTGCTACCGAAGCACCTGGTCGCCTCCACCGGCATGACCGACGCCCTGATCTACAAAGAGCTGCCCTTCCAATTGCCGGCGGTCCACCTCGACATGCTCTGGCACGAACGCGACGCCCGCAGCCCGGCCCACAAATGGCTGCGCAGCCACCTCGAAGGCATGAACACCGTCGCCCAAAAGACCGCCCCCGGCACCACCCCCAAGAGCGACACCTACTAAAAATGTCCACCCTGGGGTCAGGAAGAAAAGTGGACATTTCTGTGGGAAATGTCCACCTTTCTTCCTGACCCCGAGGTGGACATTTTGGTTTTTTTTTAGGCGTCGAGGGTCATCAGGCTGGCGTTGCCGCCGGCGGCGGTGGTGTTGACGCACAGGGCGCGTTCGGCGATCAGGCGCCACAGGGGGATGTCGCCTTCTTCGGAACTGTCGATCACGGAGACGATCGCGCCGTCGCGAGCGGCGAGCTCTGGGCGCAGTTTGGCGCCTAAGCTGCTTTCCACCAGGGCGATCTGGAACTCGGCTTTTGCCAGGTCGGTATTGCTGACGGTCTGGATCGCGGCCTTGACTTCCGCCGGCAGGTCGGCTGGCAATACGCCTTCCACTACCAGGGCGCGGTTGCCGGTCGCGAGGGCGGCTGCGATCTGGTTCAACAGTACCTCTGCATTCGTTGCGAAGCAGGCGATGTTGCCGCGTGGGACGTAGGCGAGGGTGTTGCGTTCGCCAGTCGGGCCCGGCAGGGCGGTGAAGCTGCCCACCGGGGTGGTGCGGGCGTAGTTTTCAATGTGTGCGCTCAGGCGTTCTTTACCCGTTGCTTTGGCCCAGGCGGCCAGCGAATCGATCGCTGGCGGCGCGATGCGTTCGTGACGGTCGAGGACGACGGCGCTGCGCTGCAGACGCTTCAGGTACAGCGGACCGCCAGCTTTCGGGCCGGTGCCGGATTTGCCTTCGCCGCCGAATGGCTGCACGCCGACCACGGCGCCAACAATGTTGCGGTTGACGTAGATGTTGCCAACGTGGGCGCTGGTAGTGATGTAGTCGATGGTTTCATCGATCCGCGAGTGCACGCCCAGGGTCAGGCCAAAGCCGCTGCCGTTGATCTGCTCGATCACTTTCGGCAATTCCGAGCGCTTGTAGCGAATCACGTGCATCACGGGGCCGAAGACTTCCTTGGTCAGCTCGTTCAGCGAGCCGATTTCCAGCACGGTCGGCGGGACGAAAGTGCCGGCGTCGGCGCCCGGTACCTCGATCGAGAAGCTGGACTTGGCGTGGGCGCGTACCTTTTCAATGTGCGACAGCAGGTTTTGCTGCGCTTCTTCGTCGATGACGGGGCCGATATCGGTCACCAGGCGGTCCGGGCTGCCGACCTTCAGTTCTTTCATCGCGCCTTTAAGCATCTTGATGGTCTTGTCGGCGATGTCTTCTTGCAGGAACAGCACGCGCAGCGCGGAGCAGCGCTGGCCGGCGCTGTCGAACGCGGAGGAGATCGCGTCGCCCACCACTTGCTCCGGCAGGGAGGAGGAGTCAACGATCATGGCGTTCTGGCCGCCGGTTTCGGCGATCAGGGGAATATCCACATTTTCCGCCGCGGCGCGTTTGGCCAGGGTGCGGTTGATTAACTGCGCCACTTCGGTGGAGCCGGTGAAGATCACGCCTTTCACGCGCGCGTCGTTGCACAGGCCTGCGCCGACCACTTCGCCGCGGCCTGGCAGGAATTGCAGGGCGGCGCGCGGTACGCCGGCTTGGTGCAGCAGTTCGACGGCGCGCTGGGCGATCAGCGGGGTTTGTTCGGCCGGTTTGGCCAGTACCACGTTACCGGCGGCCAGTGCGGCGGCGGCCTGGCCGGTGAAGATCGCCAGCGGGAAGTTCCATGGGCTGATGCAGGTGACAGGGCCCAGCGCCAGCGTGTTGGTGGCGCCGCGCACTTGCACCGCGTAATAGCGCAGGAAGTCGACGGCTTCGCGCACTTCGGCAATCGCGTTCGGCAGCGATTTGCCGGCTTCGCGCACGGCCAGGGCCATCAGCTCCAGCTTGTGCTGCTCGAACAGGTCGGCGGCGCGCTCCAGGCAGGCGGCGCGCTGCGATGGCTCGGTGGTTTGCCAGTCCATGGCGAAGTGGCTGGCAGCGTGCAGGGCGTTGTTGACGTCTTCGGCGGTGGCTTCGGTCACGGCGCCGACGATATCGTCTTTACGGGCCGGATTGACCACCTGGGCGGCTGCCTGGCCGGCGCTGGCTTCCACGGCCAGCAGGGGACCTGCCGTCCAGCTGCGCGGCTGGGCCAGGACTATGGATACTTCGCGCAGCACGTCTTCGTTCGACAGGTCGATACCGGCGGAGTTCTTGCGCTCGGCGCCGAACATGTCCAACGGCAGGGCGATGGCGTTGTGCGGCACGCCGTTCAGGCTGCGTGCGGCTTCGATCGGGTTGGTAATCAGGGAATCGACCGGGATGCTTTCGTCAACGATCTGGTTGACGAAGGAGGAATTGGCGCCGTTTTCCAGCAGGCGGCGTACCAGGTAGGCCAGCAGGGTTTCATGCGAACCGACTGGAGCATAGATGCGGCACGCCTTGTCGAGGTTCTCCGCGCCGACAACCTGGTCGTACAGGGTCTCGCCCATGCCGTGCAGGCACTGGAATTCGTAGCTGTTGATGCCGTCGCGCTTGGCCCAGGTGTAGATCGTGGACAGGGTTTGCGCGTTGTGGGTCGCGAACTGCGGGTAAATCACGTCGGTCGCGGCCAGCAGGCGCTGGGCGCAAGCCAGGTAGGAGACGTCGGTGTAGACCTTGCGGGTGTACACCGGATAGCCCGGCATGCCATCCACCTGGGCGCGCTTGATTTCAGCATCCCAATACGCGCCTTTCACCAGGCGCACCATGAACTTGCGGCCGCTGCGCTTGGCCAGGTCGACCAGGTAGTCGATCACGAACGGGCAGCGCTTCTGGTAAGCCTGCACGACGAAGCCGATGCCGTCGAAGCCTTCCAGTTCCGGGTTGAAGGCCATCGCTTCCATCAGGTCGAGCGACAGTTCCAGGCGATCGGCTTCTTCGGCGTCGATATTCAGACCAATGTTGTAGCCTTTTGCCAACTTGACCAGGGCGGTCAGGCGCGGCAGCAGCTCGCTCATGACGCGGTCGCGCTGGGCGCGGCTGTAGCGTGGGTGCAGGGCGGACAGCTTGACGGAAATGCCTGGGCCATTGCGGATGCCACGGCCGTTCGAAGCCTTGCCAATGGCATGGATCGCTTTTTCATAGGCGGCGTAGTAGTGGGCGGCATCGGCTTCGGTCAGCGCTGCTTCGCCCAGCATGTCGTACGAATAGCGGTATCCGCGCGCTTCATTGTCTTTGCCGTTCTTAATCGCTTCTTCGATGGTCTGGCCGGTAACGAACTGGTTACCCAGCATGCGCATGGCCAGGTCCACGCCTTTACGGATCAGCGGTTCGCCGCCTTTGGCGATCAGGCTGGTGATGGCCGAGCCCAGGCCGTCTTCGCTGGAAGAGCTGACCAGTTTGCCGGTAATCAGCAGGCCCCAGGTGGCCGCATTAACGAACAAAGATGGCGATTCGCCCAGGTGTTTGCGCCAGTCTCCCTTGGAAATCTTGTCCGCAATCAGGCGGTCGGCGGTGGCAGCGTCGGGTATACGCAACAGTGCTTCGGCCAGGCACATCAGCGCAATACCCTCTTCGGAGGACAGCGAGAATTGATGCATCAGCGCATCCACACCGGAAGAACGGGTACGTTTTTCGCGCACCGAAGTCACCAAACGCTTGGCCAGCGACTGCGCGTCCTGGGTGGTTTCCGGCGCACCGATGTTAATTTGCGACAGCAGCCATTGCACTGCAGATTGTTCATCGCGGCGGTAGGCGGCAGTAATGGCGCTGCGCAGCGGGCTCGGATCGCGCAGGATTTCGGCCTGCAGGGCGGCAAACGGCGTGGTATTGAGATGCATGAAAGTCTCTATTGGCTAGTATGTAAAGAATCGTTTGGCACTTACGAAAACACGCCCGGCAAACCACGTTTGCGCGGGCGTGTTGTGCGGTGCAGCTAATGATTCGGATTGTATGCCGGATTCGCTCGGATTAATTCTGGTAATACTTTGTACTAGCAATAGATAGTTTTTGGTGCGAGAATTTGACCAAATAAAATTAATCGTGGAGAAGTAATGCTGGACAAAATCAGTAAGAAAATTCTGGCCGAGCTGCAAAGCGATGGCCGAATTAGTAACGTTGAACTGGCTGCACGAGTAAATTTGTCGCCTGCTGCCTGCCTGGAACGCGTGCGGAAATTGCACGAGGCCGGATACATCATGGGCTACACGGCGCAGCTGAATCCACAGTTATTGGACGTTTCGCTGCTGGTGTTCATCGAAGTCGTTCTGGACCGTACAACGCCGGAAGTTTTTGATGCCTTCAAACACAGCGTCCAGCTGATCCCCGAAGTGCTCGAGTGCCATATGGTGGCCGGCGGTTTTGATTACCTGGTCAAGGCGCGAGTGAAGGATATGGCGGCTTACCGTGAGTTTTTGGGCAAAACGTTGCTGCAGAAGGGTGTGCGCGAAACCCACACTTATGCTGTGATGGAAGAAGTGAAGAATACGACCAAGCTGCCCATCAAATAGGCAGTCTCCACTGCATCCACCAAAATCCGAGGACGGCGAGGATCAGTACAAGCGCGATGCTGTACCAGGCGCTGTGAATACCGTCTTTCGGGTTTCCTCTTTTTTGTCCATCAATCATGGCGCGAACCAGGTTTTCGTCATGCATCCAGCTGCTGAGCAAAACGCCGGCAATGTGAACGGCGACGACCAGCAGCATCGCATTGGCCAGTCCTTCGTGCAGCTCTTCCAGTAATTCCCCTCCAAATTCCTTATACGTGGCATAGCCAGTAGTGGTGACCAGGATAGTCATTCCTAGCATAGCCACAATGGCTAGCGCTCCAGCCGGGTTGTGTCCTATGTCATTTCCTGGCTGCCTATTCAGCAGGCAGCGGAAATAGTCCAGAACCTGTCGAGGTCCGCGAACAAAGGCTGAAAAGCGGGCATATCGTGTGCCTATCAATCCCCATATGAGGCGAAACACCACCAAGCCAGCCATGGTGTAGCCAAAAGTGATGTGCAACTGGCGCCAGCTATCGTGTTCGGCAGTCAGGTAGGCGCCGATGAAGTTCAACACTATCAGCCAATGAAATGCGCGAACTGGAGCATCCCAGACCAGGACTTTTTGTAGAGGTTTCGTGTTCATGGGCACATCGTGTGCCCAGCTGGTTAAGGCGTCGTTAACTCTTTGCAAAAGTTCTGGATGACGCCGTATGCGTAGCGGGCAGCGACGGTTTGCACAAAGTGCATGAAATCAGTCGCTGCTTCTTCATTGGCGTTGTCGGAAATCGTGCGCATGATGGCAAACGGTATTCCCAGTTCATAACAAACCTGGGCGACTGCTGCACCTTCCATTTCCACTGCCAGCAAATCAGGCAGTGCGTCTTTCAGGGCAGCCAAATGGGCCCTGTCATTGATGAATTGATCTCCACTGCCAATCAGGCCGCGATGCACTTGCGCGTCGTTTTGCAGGAATTCGCGCGTAGCGATGCTGAGTTTCAGGCTCATTTCACGGTCTGTCGGCATATGCGAGAGGCCAGTTAGCGGAATTTCGAAACGCGGGAACAAGGGGCTGGCATCAAAGTCGTGTTGAGCCAGGGAATCCGCGATGACCACGTCACCAACTTGTACCCCTAAGTCTGCAGAACCGGCAACGCCGGTAAAGATGATGTGGGTAACGTTGAACTTCTCCACAAGAGTTGCAGCTGTCACTGCAGCAGCAACCTTCCCAATTCGCGATAAAACAGCCACAGAATCGATTTTCCAGAGCTTTCCAGCCGTGTACTCACGTTTACCGTGGATGAGCTTGTAGGGGCTCTCCATGGCTTCCAGTAAACCCTGTTGTTCTTCTGCCAAGGCAGAGATGATTCCGAGACGCATGCGCGAGTTGTCCTCTATTTATTTAAAGTTGTATACGTAAGGATAGTAGTAGATAGTAAACGCGTCCTTGTCTGTGGATAAAGCTGTTAACATCCACAGAATCAGAAGTTTACGGATTGTAAAACTGGTCGGACAAGAACTGGGTCTAAAACGGATGAGTTCTGAACAAAATTTGTGCGTGAACTCAAAAACGGGGTTTACGCACATTCGATCCTGTGGATATTCATCAGGTTATCAACAGACGACGCAGATTTTGAGCTGAAATTGGCTCTCCAAACAGGAATCCCTGGCCAAAATCGCAACCTGCGGCCGTCAAAATCGTCAGTTGGTCTTCTGTTTCGATCTTTTCGGCAATGACTTTGATGCCAAGCTTGTGCGCCATGGCGACGATGGCTTCGCAAAGTGCCTGATTTTCGGTAAAGCTGGTGTCCAGCTTGAGGTAATCGATCCTGAAACGCTTCAGGAAGTTCAGGGATGAGTAGCCGTGACCAAAATCGTCCAGTGAAATCTGCATACTGGCGTCCCGGAGCGACTGGATTCGTTCGACTACGTCTCGGTTTGCTTCGAGCAGCAGGCTTTCGGTTACTTCGATGATGATGGAACGTGGTGGAAGTGCCTGTTCCCTGAGCAGCGCCAGCCAATGTTCAACGCCTACCGCTTCGTGCCGGAATTGCCAGGCCGATTTATTCACGCAGACCTGGAAACCTTCGCCAAAGCTGGCTGCCTGGCTTGCCGCTTCCTGGAAAACCCACTCTCCGATCGATTCGATGACGCCGGTGTTTTCGGCGACGCCGATAAATTCCGCCGGTTTGAGCAGGCCGCGTTGCGGGTGTTCCCAGCGGATCAGAGCTTCCGCCATTTCTATTTTGCCGCTTGCCAGGGTGCGGATTGGTTGGAACAGCAGTCTTAATTCTTTATTTTTCAAGGCGTTACGCAACTCATTGCAAAGCTCGATGCGTAATTGGCTGGCCTCCTGCATGTAGGGAGCGTAGAAGTTGAAGCGGTTCCTGCCCTGCTGTTTGGCCAGGTACATGGCCTGGTCGGCGCATTTGCTGAGGGTTTCGGCATCGTTTGCGTCGTCCGGAAAGAGGGCTATGCCGATGCTGCCCGATATATCGGCGACTTCGTGTTTGAGCTGGAAGGATCTAACCAGGCTGTGAAGAATGTCCTGCACGATCCTGACGACGTCTCCAGTGTCTTTGAGTTCACTCAAGATGACGGTGAACTCATCTCCTCCAAGACGGGCCACGGTGTCTGTATTGCGAACGCATTGGAGTAGCCGCTCTGCTACTTGTTTGAGCAGGATGTCGCCGAAGTCGTGGCCCAGTGTGTCGTTAATTGCTTTGAAGCCATCCAGATCGATAAAGATCAGCGCCATTGGTGCAATGTCACGGGCTGATTTTTTCATTTCCTGGTGCAGGCGGTCGTTGAACATGCGCCGGTTGGGCAGTCCGGTCAGGGTGTCGAAGTTTGCTTGTCTCCAGATCGTTTCTTCCGTGGCCTTCTTCTTGGTGATATCGCTGAATAGCGCTACGTGGCGCAGGGCATTCCCTTGGTCGTCGAATACGGTGTTGAAGCGTAGCGAAACCAGATAGTGGTCGCCGTTTTTATGCTTGTGCCAGATTTCACCTTCCCAGTAGCCGGTGTGGGTGATGGTCTGGCGCATGCGGCTGAAGAATTTAATGTCCTGCTGGCCGGAGGTCAGTTCATAGGCAAGGTGTCCGATTACTTCATCGGCTGGATAGCCGCTGATGTGGGAGAACGCGGCGTTGACCGACAGGATGCGGCCGTCAGCATCGGTCACCATCATGCCTTCGCTAGCGTTCTCGTACATGAGGGTAGCCAGTTTGCTTGATTCTTCAAGTTTTTTACGCCGGCTGATGTCCTCCGCCATGACGAACAAGCCAATGATGTTGCCGTTTTCGTTGCGATCAGGCACGTAAGTGATTGCGTCACAACATTCTTCGCCGTTGCGTTCGATGTAGCGTTCAAAGTGGACCATTTCACCGGCGAAGGCGCGTTCGAGCTTGGGCTTGGTTTCGGCATAAGTCGCTGGCGGCAGCACTTGCTGCAGGCTGTCGCCGCTACCGTAGATTTCAGTGAAACGGCGGTTTTTGAAGGTATAGGTCTCGTCGCGGTCGATATAGGCGATCACGATAGGTAAGTTATCGGCTATCAGGCGTAGGCGTTGTTCACTTTTAGCGAGCTTTTTTTCTGTTTCGGTGGAGGTGACGTAGAGGGCGTGGAAGCGGCGTTCCCTTTCTTCGGCAGCGGCGAAGGAATGCAGCGCATAGATCGTTGCGACGGCAATCAGCATGAAAATCAGGAATAGGGCGAGGCCGGCGATGATGAAATGCCTTTGCGAGATCAGGGCGAGGCCGACGTTGGAACTGCCTACTGTCACCACCAAGGGGAGATTCGGTAGCTTGCGGTAGCTGGCAATGCGTGATTTGTTGTCAATCGGGCTGATGGAATCGACGGTTCCGGTAGGGGAAGCCTGCAGTGAGCGATAAACATTTGAGCTGCTCATACTTCGGTTAAAGGTTTGTTCGAAGTCCGGTGCGCGAGCAATGATTTTGCCGTTGGTGTGGAACAGGGTGATGACTACGTCGTCACTTAGGCGTGAGTTTTCAAAGGTTTCTGCGAGTGTGTGGGCGTCAATCGGTGCCACGATGACGCCAAGGAATTGGCCTTTAGCGTTTTCAACCCGCCTGCTCAGGAAGAACAGCCGGGAATTCGAGATGCGCCCACGGGTAGGTTCACCAACGTAAAGCGAGTCTCCAGGTGTGAGTTGTGCCTGGAAGTAATCGCGATCCAGATAGCTGATGCCTTTGATGGGAATGTCGCGTGAACTAGCGATCGCAAAACCGTTTGGGTCGATAAAGGTAATCCAGAAACTGTTGCCAAAAGTGGCGCCTCGCGAGGAGAGCAGGGCATCGATGGTTTCCGGCGTGTAGGGGGCGACCTTAATGGCGTTGGCAAAGCCTAGTAAAGCAATGTCGGATAGCTGGATTGTGCTGAGAACATGGGCTTCGATGGCCCGAGTGTAGTGCTGGGTTTGCTGGCGGATTGCCTGTTCGCGATCGCGAGCCGACGAAAATAGCTGCCACGCGACGACTGCCGTGGCGAGCAGCGCGAGCATGGACATGGTGATGAGCAATCGCCGACGAAAGCGTTGATAGGCTTCGGTGGTCGACAAGAGGTTCTCCAGCTAGGTTGCATGAAACAACTCGCTTGTTCAGTATAGTTGATCGCGTCCGATAGTTTTGTTTACGTTAGATTAGTGTGTATACAAAATAGTAGTGATTGTTAACAACCTTCACTTTCTGTGGATAAGTCCACCTTGCGGAAAAAAATCAGGGGTTTACGGGCTGTATAAGGCGGCGAGTAAACCTTGTGTGAGCCCTTAACTGTTTTGGGACAATTTTCGGGCTTTTGTCGGAAGTTCGGTTTACTCACAATCGGTGCCTGTGGATATTCATAGCGTTATCCACAGCCGTAGAGGGGGGGTGAAAAATGGGTTTTGAGGCGATTTTTCCCGTTCCGATCATCCAGGGACCGATGGCTGGAGGCGCCAATACGCCTGCCATGGTCGCTGCCGTTTCGAATGCCGGTGGGTTGGGTTCGTTTGGCGCATCGATGCTCTCTTTGGACACAATTCGCGCCCAGGTTGCCGAAACCCGTCGGCTGACTTCGCGTCCTTTCATGTTGAATTTCTTCGTGCAGGGCGTGCCGACGCCGTTGCCGCAGGAAGTAGATCGAGGCGTGGATTTGCTGCGCCCGGTCTGGAGTTCGTTAGGCTGGTCAGGACTGCCGATGCCGGCAAAATGGTGCGAGGATTTCGCTGCGCAGTTCGAGCTTTTGCTTGAATTGAAGCCTGCGGTGGCGAGTTTTACCTTCGATATCCTTTCTGCCGCGCAGGTAAAGCGTCTGCATGATGCGGGTATTTTCGTGATCGGAACCGTGACGACGGTGGACGAGGCACTTGCCTGGCAGGCCGCCGGGGCGGATGCGCTTGTCGCTTCAGGCGTGGAGTCGGGCGGCCATCGCGGGACCTTTATCGGCGCGCAATCAGCGGCGACGCTGGAAGCGATTCCCTTGCTGGCGGCGGTGGTGGACGCGGTGCGGATGCCCGTGATCTCCGCCGGTAACGTCATGACGGGGGCGGACATTCGAGAACGGCTGGCGCTGGGCGCGGCGGCGGTGCAAATGGGGACGGCGTTCCTGGTGACAGACGAATCAGGCGTGCCGGCGGTGTACAAGGAGCGCTTGCTGGCGGCGCAAGGCAATCCTACCCGCCTGACCCGCGCTATTTCCGGACGCCTGGCGCGCGGCATCGAGAATCGTTTTATGCAGCAGATGGCAGCGGTGGAGGCCGAGGTGCCGGCTTATCCCGTGCAAAACGCTTTGACCGGCAGCATTCGCGCCGAAGCGGCCAAACGCGGCGATCCAGAATTGCTGTCGCTATGGGCGGGAACCGGGGTCGCGCGGGCGCGGGCCATGCCGACGGCAAAACTGATGGAAGTACTGATCGCTGAAATCAACCAAACCTGACGCGGAGAACACTTGGAATCTGCAGGCCAGTTTGACTACATCATTGTCGGTGCCGGGACTGCGGGCTGCGTGCTCGCCAACCGCCTGACGCAAAATTCAAAAACCGAGGTACTGCTGATCGAAGCTGGAGGAAAGGACGATTACGCCTGGATCCATATTCCCGTTGGCTACCTCCACTGCATCAATAATCCGCGCACGGACTGGATGTTCCGCACCGAAGCGGAAGCGGGCCTTGGCGGCCGCAGCCTGATTTACCCGCGCGGTAAAGTCCTGGGCGGCAGTTCGTCGATCAACGGCATGATTTATATGCGCGGGCAAGCCGGCGACTATGACCATTGGGCCGAGTTGTGCGGCGATGCGCGCTGGCGCTGGTCGGAAGTCCTGCCCTTGTT
The DNA here is from genome assembly GCF_009857475.1 of Pseudoduganella guangdongensis. Taxonomy (GTDB): domain Bacteria; phylum Pseudomonadota; class Gammaproteobacteria; order Burkholderiales; family Burkholderiaceae_D; genus Rugamonas; species Rugamonas guangdongensis. The sequence continues at coordinate 242,958 of NZ_WWCJ01000002.1, forward strand.
CCGCAAGAGCGAAGACCATCACGGCGGGGCGTCCGATTTCCACGGCGCGGGCGGTGAATGGCGTGTCGAGAAGCAGCGCCTGCGCTGGGATATCCTCGATGCTTTCCGCGATGCTGCCGAGCAGGCGGGTATTCCCAAGGTCGATGATTTCAACCGTGGCGACAACTCAGGCTGCGCGTATTTCGAAGTGAATCAAAGGCGCGGCATTCGCTGGAGCACGGCCAAGGCTTTCCTGCGCAAGGCGGCGCAGCGCCCTAACCTGACGCTGATGACCGGCTGCCACGTGGAGAAGCTGGTGCTGGAAGAGGGCGTTTGCAAAGGCGTGGTGTTCACCGGCGGCGGCACGCGCTGGAGCGCCGAGGCGCGCGAAACGCTGTTGGCCGCGGGCGCTATCGGCACGCCGCAGATCCTGCAGTTGTCAGGCATTGGTCCGGCCGACGTGCTGGCCAACGCCGGCGTGCGGCCGGTGCTGGATTTGCCGGGCGTAGGCGGCAACCTGCAAGACCACCTGCAACTGCGCATGGTGTTCCAGGTGGAGGGCGCGCGCACCCTGAACACGCTGGCGCGCAGCTGGTTCGGCAAGGCGCGCATCGGCCTTGAGTATGCGTTGTTCCAAAGCGGGCCGATGTCGATGGCGCCGTCGCAACTGGGCGCTTTCGCGCACTCCGGACCGGAGCAGGCCAGGCCCAACCTGGAATACCACGTGCAACCGCTGTCGCTGGAACGATTTGGCGAACCGCTGCATGACTTCCCTGCTTTCACGGCCAGCGTCTGCAACCTGCGCCCGACCTCGCGCGGCCATGTGCGCATCGCCAGCGCCGACTCCTACGCGCCGCCGAAAATCACGCCGATGTACCTGAGCACGGACGAGGACCGCCGCGTGGCGGCAGCCGCGCTGAACCTCACGCGCAAGATCGTGGCGGCGCCGGCGTTGGCCAAATACAGGCCGCAGGAATGCAGACCCGGTGTGCATTTTCGCACTGACGAGGAGCTGGCCGAGGCGGCCGGCGCCATTGGCACCACGATTTTCCATCCGGTCGGCACCTGCAAAATGGGCCGCGCCGACGACGTTTCGGCCGTGGTTGACAGCGAGTTGCGGGTACGTGGCGTACGCGGCCTGCGCATTGCCGACGCTTCGGTGATGCCGACTATCACATCCGGTAACACGAATTCCCCGGTGATCATGATTGCGGAAAAGGCAGCACTTTTGTGTATGATCTAGCAAAACCGGGGAGACGCAATGTCCGACTTCATCTTGGAAACAAAGAGTTTGACCAAGGAGTTCAAGGGATTCACCGCTGTCGCCAATGTGGACTTGAAAGTCCAGCGCGGGCATATCCACGCCCTGATCGGCCCCAACGGCGCCGGTAAAACCACCTGCTTCAACCTGCTCACCAAATTCCTGGTGCCGACCTCGGGCCAGATCCTGTTCAACGGCAAGGACATCACCGCGCACAAGCCGGCGCAGATAGCGCGCTTGGGGGTGATCCGCTCCTTCCAGATATCGGCGGTGTTTCCGCACCTGACGGTGCTGGAGAACGTGCGCATCGGCCTGCAGCGCAAGCTGGGCACCACCTTCCACTTCTGGCGCAGCGAACGCACGCTGGACCAGTTGAACGGGCGTGCGATGGAGCTGTTGGCGGAGGTCGACCTGGCCTCGTTCGCCGATACTGTGACGGTCGACATGCCTTATGGCCGCAAGCGCGCGCTGGAAATTGCCACCACGCTGGCCATGGAACCGGAGCTGATGCTGCTCGATGAGCCGACCCAGGGCATGGGCCACGAGGATGTGCACCGCGTGACGGAGCTGATCAGAAAGGTGTCCGCCGGCCGCACCATCCTGATGGTGGAGCACAATATGAACGTGGTGTCCGGCATCAGCGACCGCATCTCGGTACTGCAGCGTGGCGCCATGCTGGCGGAAGGGCCGTATGCGGAGGTGTCGAAGAACCCGCTGGTGATGGAAGCCTATATGGGAACGGAAGCCGGGGTGGGCGCATGAGCGCCGCGCTGGAAATCAGCCAGCTGCAGGCCTGGTATGGCGAATCGCACATCCTGCACGACGTGAACCTGACCGTGAATCCGGGCGAGGTGGTGACGCTGCTGGGCCGCAATGGCGCCGGCCGCACTACTACGCTGCGCGCCATCATGGGCCTGACCGGCGCGCGCAAAGGCTCCATCCGCATCAACGGCCAGGAAGCGATTGGTTTGCCTACGCACAAAGTGGCCCACCTCGGGGTTGGTTACTGTCCGGAGGAGCGCGGCATTTTCGCCTCGCTTTCGGCGGAAGAAAACCTTCTGCTCCCGCCAGCCCTGAAAGCGGGGCAGGGCATGTCGGTCGAAGAAATCTACGAGATGTTCCCCAACCTGGCGGAACGCCGCAGCAGCCCGGGCACGCGCCTGTCGGGCGGCGAGCAGCAGATGCTGGCGGTGGCGCGCATCTTGCGCACGGGGGCGCGCCTGCTGCTGCTCGATGAGATTTCCGAGGGGCTGGCACCGGTCATTGTGCAAGGACTGGCGCGCATGATCCGCACGCTGAAAGCGAAGGGCTACACCATTGTCATGGTCGAGCAGAATTTCCGTTTCGCCGCGCCGCTGGCGGACCGGTTTTACGTCATGGAACACGGAAGGATAGTTGAGAGTTTTGCGTCATCGGAACTGGAAGCCCGCATGCCGGTGTTGACCGAGCTGCTGGGCGTTTAAACCCACATACTGAAAACGGAGACAACATGAAACGCAAAGTCATCGCCCTTGCAGCAGCATGTACCGCCTTTGGCGCGCAGGCCCAGATTTCGGGCGACACCATCAAAATCGGCTTCATCACCGACATGTCCGGCGTCTACTCCGATATCGATGGCCAGGGCGGCGCGGAAGCAATCCGCATGGCGATTGCCGACGCGGGCGGCACCATCGCCGGCAAGAAGATCGAATTTGTGTTTGCCGACCACCAGAACAAGGCCGATATCGCCGCCTCCAAAGCGCGCGAATGGTTCGACCAGCAGGGCGTGGACATGCTGGTGGGCGGTACCAACTCCGGCGCCAACCTGGCCATGGCCAAGATCGCAGCGGACAAGAAGAAGATCTTCATGGTGGTCGGCGCCGGCTCCTCGCGCCTGACCAACGAAGAATGCACGCCCTACACCGTGCACTACGCCTACGACACCGTGGCGCTGGCGCGCGGCACCGGCAGCACCATTGTCAAGCAGGGCGGCAAGAGCTGGTACTTCCTGACCGCCGATTACGCCTTCGGCCACTCGCTGGAAAAGGACACCTCGGAAGTGGTGACCAAGGCCGGCGGCAAAGTGACCGGCACGGTGCGCCACCCCTTCCCCGGCACCGACTTTTCGTCCTTCCTGATGCAGGCTTCGTCCTCCGGCTCGCAGGTGCTGGGCCTGGCCAATGCGGGCGGCGACTTTATCAACTCGGTGAAGGCCGCCAATGAATTCGGCGTCGCCAAGAAGATGAAGATGGCCGGCCTGCTGGTGTTCATCAACGACATCCATTCGCTCGGCCTGAACGCCACCGCCGGCATGTACCTGACCGACGGCTGGTACTGGGACATGAACGAGCAGACCCGCGCCTGGTCCAAGCGCTACTTCGCCAAGATGAAGAAGGAGCCCTCGATGCTGCAGGCCGGCGACTACTCCGCTGCGCTGCAGTACCTGAACGCCGTCAAGGCCGTCGGCACCGACGACTCGGACAAGGTGATGGCCAAGCTCAAGTCCACCACCATCAAGGACGTCTTCACCAGCAACGGCGTGATCCGCCCGGACGGCCGCATGGTGCACGATATGTACCTGATGGAGGTGAAGAAGCAGTCGGAATCCAAGTACCCATGGGATTACTACAAGATCGTGGCCACGATCCCGGGCGACCAGGCCTATATGTCCAAGGCCGAATCCAAGTGCGCCCTGTGGAAGTAGCCTAGATGGAGATCTTCGGCCGCCCGCTACCGATGATGATGTCCCAGCTCCTGCTGGGGCTCGTCAACGGCTCCTTCTACGCCATGCTGTCGCTCGGCCTGGCCGTGATCTTCGGCCTGCTGAACGTGATCAACTTTGCCCACGGCGCCCTGTACATGATGGGCGCCTTCCTGGCGTGGATCGGCATGACTTACTTCGGCATGAGCTACTGGAGCATGCTGGTGCTGGCGCCGCTGATCGTGGGGATTCTGGGCGTGGTGATCGAACGCACCATGCTGCGCTGGCTGTACCAGCTGGACCATCTTTACGGCCTGCTGCTGACCTTTGGCCTGACCCTGCTGATCGAAGGCGCTTTCCGCTCGTTTTACGGGGTCTCTGGGCAGCCGTTTGAAACGCCTGAGGCCCTGCAGGGGGCGACCGACCTCGGCTTCATGGTGATGCCGAATTACCGCGCCTGGGTGGTGGTGGCTTCGCTGACGGTTTGCCTGGCCACCTGGTTCGTGATCGAAAAGACCAAACTGGGCGCCTACCTGCGTGCCGGCACCGAGAATCCCAAGCTGGTGGAAGCGTTCGGCATCAACGTCCCGCTGATGGTCACCCTGACCTATGGCTTTGGCGTCGCTTTGGCGGGCTTTGCAGGGGTGCTGGCGGCTCCTATTCAGCAAGTGACACCCCTGATGGGGTCGAACCTGATTATCGTCGTATTCGCCGTTGTAGTGATCGGCGGCATGGGTTCGATCATGGGCTCGATCGTCACCGGCCTTGGGTTGGGCGTGATCGAGGGCCTGACCAAGGTGTTCTATCCCGAGTTTGCCAACACCGTCGTATTTTTGGTGATGGTCATCATCCTTTTGCTGCGCCCCGCCGGCCTGTTCGGCAAGGAACGATAAATGAACAAAAAGCTGGGCTACACCATCGCATTCGCGCTGGCGCTGGCTGCGCCGTTCATCGGCTACCCGGTGCTGCTGATGAAGCTCTTGTGCTTCGCCCTGTTCGCCTGCGCCTTCAACCTGCTGATCGGCTTTACCGGTTTGCTCTCGTTCGGCCATGCCGCCTTCTTCGGCGCCGCCGGCTACGTGGCCGGCAACGCGATGAAGACCTGGGGACTGCCCTTCGAAGCCAGCTTGCTCGTGGCCGTATTGTCCAGCGCCGTGCTGGGCGCATTGATGGGCGGCCTGGCGATCCGGCGGCAAGGCATTTACTTCTCCATGATCACGCTGGCTTTGGCGCAGATGGTGTATTTTGGCGCGCTGCGTTTTACAGATTTCACCGGCGGCGAAGACGGCCTGCAAGGCGTCCCGCGCGGCAAACTGTTCGGCGTGCTGGACCTGGGCAACGACCTGGCGATGTACTACGTAGTGCTCGGGATCTTCATCGCAGGCTTCGCGCTGATTGTGCGGACGGTGCATTCCCCGTTCGGCCAGGTGCTGAAAGCGATTAAGGAGAACGAACCGCGCGCCATGTCGCTCGGCTACGACGTGGACCGCTACAAGTTGGTGGCGTTCGTATTGTCCGCCTCACTGGCGGCCCTGGCCGGCGCCACGAAGACGATTGTGCTTGGCTTCGAGACCTTGACCGACGTGCACTGGACCATGTCCGGATTGGTTATCCTGATGACGCTGGTAGGCGGCATGGGCACCCTGGCCGGCCCGATCATCGGTGCCGTGTTGATCATCGCATTGGAAAACAAGCTTGGCGACTTCGGCAGCATGATGGCCAGCAGCACCGGCATCGAATGGTTCAACACTCTAGGCGAAGCAGTCAGCCTGGTGACCGGCCTGATCTTTGTCGCCTGCGTACTCCTGTTCCGCAAAGGCATCGTCGGCGAACTGCTCGCCCGCGCCCGCTGAGCCTGTGGCAACCTTGGGGTCAGACCCTTTGGTTGACACGGACTCAACCGTCTAGCTCGGGGAAGCTGATGATGGCACGACTGATTGTCCGGGTCGACACGCCGAAGAATGCGCTGATTTGCTCTCGTGTATGGGCGCAGGATTGGAATGCCCTCGCCATTGCTTCGGTTTGATTGGGGTATTTGTCAGCGTACTCTTGTAGGGATAGCGCTTGCTCGCGCTTTTCGTTTGGCGTCTGACGGTAGAACTGCAGGGGATTCTGCATCTGTATGCCAGCCATGACGAAGGCTGCGTAGCGAGGCGTTGGTTCGTCGCACTCGAACTGGCCGAGGATCCATTTGGTCTCCAGCCAGATTGGCGCTGCTTCGGGCGCGAGGATGTAGCGGTGGTGGCTCCATTTCCAGTCGGCTGGATTCTCCACCAGCTTCGCCCGTACCGGATTCAGCACCACATAACGGGCCACAGCCAATAGTTGCTGGATATGCTTGACTAGCACCGCATGGAAGCGTCCTTGAATGACGTGCCCCGAGGTTCCATGCCGCTTGTTGAAATGCTGGCAATACCGCGCGTTCAACATATGCATGGCTTCGGATAGGTTGGGGATAGGGGTTTCAATCAGCAGGTGGTAATGATTCGGCATCAGGCAATAGCCCATCACCTTGATGGAATATTTCCCTGCAACTTCCCCCAGCAGATCGAGCCAGATCAAGTGGTCGCGCTCATCCAGGAATATGGGAGCACGCCGATTTCCACGTGAAGTCACATGATAAATCGCGCCAGGAAATAGAATGCGTAATGGTCGGCTCATGCTCCCACCTTAGCCCAAAGGGTATCGGAGACCTTGATCCTGCTCAGGGTATTTGCTTAGCCCGTGGCAAGCAAAGGGTCTGACCCCAAGGTTGACACGGGCTCGGCAGCGGGGGATTGGCTTCCCTCGTACAATGGCGGACTTGCGTGTATTGCTGGGGTTGAGATGGTTGAGTATGGCTTGTTGGCGGGGGCTGCCTTTGCGGCGGGTTTTGTGGATGCTGTCGTGGGCGGTGGTGGGTTGATCCAGATTCCGGCGCTGTTCTCGGCGATGGGTAGCACGCCTCCGGCTACCTTGCTGGGGACGAATAAGGTTGCCAGCGTTTTTGGTACCAGCGCGGCAGCCGTGAATTATGCGCGTCGGACACAGATCGCGTGGTCGACCGTGGCGCCGGCGGCAATCGCGGCTTTCCTGTTTGCCTTCCTTGGCGCCTTTACCGTGACCAGGATCCCTCCTGATTTCCTCCGCGGCTTGCTGCCGTTCGTACTGCTGGCAGTGGCCGCCTATACCTTTTACCGCAAGGATCTGGGCAGCGTTCATGCGCCGCTGCACTCCGGCACCAAGGAGCGCATCCTGGCGGTGCTGGTGGGGGCGGGCATCGGCTTTTACGATGGCTTCTTTGGACCGGGGACCGGCAGCTTCCTGGTGTTCCTCTTCGTGCGCAGTTTTGGCTTTGACTTCCTGGGCGCTTCGGCTGCGGCAAAGGTGGTGAATGTGGCCTGTAATGTGGCGGCCATCGGGTTGTTCGGTATCACGGGCAATATCATTTGGCTGCTGGGCTTGACCATGGCGGTGTTCCAAGTGGCCGGTTCGGTGCTGGGCACCAAGCTGGCGCTGAAGCACGGTAGTGAGTTTGTGCGGCGTTTGTTCCTGGTTGTGGTGGTGCTTTTGATCGTCAAGACTGGGTACGACGCTTGGTTTAAGTAAATATTGTTTCACGTGAAACAGCTGAGGCCGGGTGATCCCGGCCTTTTTTTGTTCCACGTGAAACATTGCTCGCAAAAATATCCTGCCCAAAAAATTCGCAACCGGGAAAAAACTTTATAATCTCGGTTGATCCCACGCTTTCCCCCATTTTCTACCATGCTATTTCCTACTGAATTCGACGTTATCGTTGTCGGCGGCGGTCACGCCGGTACCGAGGCGGCCCTTGCTTCGGCCCGGATGGGTCAGAAGACCCTCCTGTTGACCCACAACATTGAGACCCTGGGCCAGATGTCGTGCAACCCATCCATCGGCGGTATCGGCAAAGGCCATCTGGTCAAAGAAGTCGATGCGATGGGTGGCGCCATGGCCATCGCTACCGATGAGTCGGGCATCCAGTTCCGCATCCTGAACTCGTCCAAGGGCCCTGCCGTACGTGCGACGCGTGCGCAAGCCGACCGCATCCTGTACAAGGCGGCTATCCGCCATCGCCTGGAAAACCAGCCGAACCTGTGGCTGTTCCAGCAGGCGGTGGATGACCTGATGGTGGAGGGCGACCGTGTCGTCGGCGCCGTGACCCAGATTGGCCTGAAGTTCCTGGGCCGCGCTGTCGTGCTGACGGCCGGTACTTTCCTGGACGGGAAGATCCACGTTGGCTTGCAGAATTTCTCGGCCGGCCGTGCCGGCGATCCGCCGGCGATCTCGCTGTCGGCGCGCCTGAAAGAATTGAAGCTGCCGCAGGGCCGTTTGAAGACCGGCACGCCGCCGCGTATCGATGGCCGCAGCATCGATTTTTCGCAAATGACCGAGCAGCCGGGCGACCTGGACCCGGTGCCGGTATTCTCGGTGATGGGTAATGCGTCCATGCATCCGCAGCAGCTGCCGTGCTGGGTGACTCATACCAACCAGAAAACCCACGACATTATCCGTGGCGGCCTGGACCGCAGCCCGATGTACACCGGCGTGATTGAGGGCGTCGGCCCGCGCTATTGCCCGTCGATCGAGGATAAGATCCATCGCTTCTCAGCCAAGGAATCGCACCAGATTTTCCTGGAGCCGGAGGGCCTGACGACCCACGAGTTCTACCCGAACGGTATCTCGACCAGCCTGCCATTCGATGTGCAGATCGAGCTGGTGCGTTCGATGAAGGGCATGGAAAACGCCCACATCCTGCGTCCGGGCTACGCGATTGAGTACGACTATTTCGATCCGCGCGGCCTGAAAGCGTCGCTGGAAACCAAGGCGATCAACGGTTTGTTCTTCGCCGGCCAGATCAACGGCACTACCGGTTACGAGGAAGCAGCGGCCCAAGGCATGCTGGCGGGTATCAACGCCGCGCTGCAAACCAAGGGCGAGGAAGCCTGGACGCCGGCGCGTTCGGAAGCTTACCTGGGCGTGCTGGTGGATGACCTGGTGACCCAGGGCGTGCAGGAACCGTACCGTATGTTCACCAGCCGCGCGGAATACCGCTTGAGCCTGCGCGAAGACAACGCTGACATGCGCCTGACAGAAATCGGGCGTAAGCTGGGTGTGGTTGGCGATGCGCAGTGGGAGGCTTTCGACCGCAAGCGCGAGTCGGTGGCGAAGGAGCTGGAACGCCTGAAAGCGACCTGGGTCACCCCGCGCATCCTGGCGGCGGCCGAGTCGGAACGTGTAATTGGCCAGGCTATCGAGCGTGAATATTCGCTGGCGGATTTGCTGCGCCGTCCGGGTGTGGAGTACGCAAAACTGATGACCATGACCGGTAACGACGGCCAGGCGCTGGCCGGTCCGGGTGTGGAAGACGAGGCGGTAAAAGAGCAGATCGAGATCACCCTGAAGTATTCGGGCTATATCGATCGCCAGTTGCGCGAAGTGGAGCGTCACGAGCATTACGAGAACCTGAAGCTGCCGGAGGGCTTCAACTACGCTGACATTACGGCGTTGTCGATGGAAGTGCGCCAGAAGCTGCAGAAGCATCGTCCGGAAACCCTGGGCCAGGCTTCGCGTATTTCGGGCGTGACGCCGGCGGCGATTTCGCTGCTGCTGGTGCACTTGAAGAAGGCCGGTTACGGCGGTTTTGTGACCCTGAAAGATGAGGCTGCTTGATGGCGGTGTTTGATCGCGCCGCATTGGCGCTGGTGTTGAAGAATGGTGTTGCGCAGCTGGACCTGGGCCTGAGCGAAGCACAGCAGGAGAAACTGCTGGACTACCTGGCCCTGCTGAACAAGTGGAACAAGGTGTATAACCTGACGGCCGTGCGCGACCCGATGGAGATGATGACCCTGCATGTGCTGGATTCGCTGGCGTCGTTGCCGGCCTTCCGCAACGCGCAGAATGTGCTGGACGTTGGGGCAGGGGGCGGATTGCCGGGCATGGTGCTGGCAATTGCGCGGCCGGACATGAAGGTGTCGATGATCGATATCGTGCACAAGAAGACGGCCTTCCTGAACCAGGTGAAGGCGGAGCTGGAGCTGGGCAACGTAACGGTGTACACGAAGAAGGTGCAGGAACTGCAGGTTAAGACGCCTTACGACGTCATCACCTCGCGGGCTTTCGCGGACCTGAGCGATTTTGTGAACTGGTCCGGGCACCTGCTGGCAGAGGGCGGGCAATTCATCGCCTTGAAAGGGACGGCGCCAGCAGAGGAGCGCGAGCGACTGCCAGACCCCTGGAAAGTGAACGAGCTACAGCCATTGAACGTACCGGGATTGGATGCGCAGCGCCACCTGGTTTTCATCGGCAGGGCATAACTGACTAAACGGTATAAATAATATTAATCGTTTATACGAACTAAATAGTATAAACGGTTTAAACAATATAAAACATTTCAACCAATACATGGCCAAAATTTTCTGTGTAGCAAATCAAAAGGGCGGCGTAGGTAAGACTACCACGACCGTTAACCTGGCCGCCGGCCTGGCCAAACTGAATCAGCGAGTGTTGCTGGTTGACCTCGACCCGCAGGGCAATGCCACGATGGGTGCGGGCATCAACAAAGCCGGTCTCGCATCATCCACTTATGAAGTCCTGCTCGGCAGTGCCGACATCGCCACTGCGCGCCAGCGTTCGGAAGCGGGGCGCTTTGATGTGCTGCCGGCCAATCGTGAGCTGGCTGGCGCGGAAGTGGAGATGGTGGAACTGGAGAACCGTGAGCGTCGCCTGCGCGATGCACTGGCCCTGGTCGCCAAGGATTACGACTTCGTGCTGATCGACTGCCCGCCTGCGCTGTCGATGCTGACTTTGAACGGCTTGTGCGCAGCGCACGGCGTGATCATTCCGATGCAGTGCGAGTACTACGCGCTGGAAGGTTTGTCCGACCTGGTGAACACCATCAAGAAGGTGCACGCCAACCTGAACCCGGATTTGAAGATCATCGGTTTGCTGCGCGTGATGTTCGATCCGCGCATGACCCTGTCGCAGCAAGTATCGGCCCAGCTGGAGCAGCACTTCGGCGACAAGGTGTTCAAGACGATTATTCCGCGCAATGTGCGATTGGCCGAGGCACCGTCCTACGGCATGCCTGGCGTGACCTTCGACCCGGCGTCGAAAGGGGCGCAGGCTTACATCGCCTTCGGCGCGGAGATGGTTAAACGTATCAAGAAAATGTAATCGAGTTATCCACAATGGCAACCAAAAAAATGAAAGGCCTCGGTCGCGGCCTGGACGCGCTGCTCGGCGGCGACGAAGACCCATCCAATCCAACCTCGCATCCCACTCCGAACGAAATGTCGGTGCAATTCCTGCAAGCCGGTAAATACCAGCCGCGTACCCAGATGGATGAGGGTGGCCTGGCGGAGCTGGCGGCGTCGATCAAGACCCAGGGCATTATCCAGCCGCTGCTGGTGCGTCCGGTGGGCATCGATAAGCCGACCGGACATGTCAAATATGAAATCATCGCGGGCGAGCGCCGTTTCCGTGCGGCGCAGCTTGCCGGTTTGGAAACGGTGCCGGTCCTGGTGAAGGATGTGGACGACACCACCGCGGCGGCGATGGCCCTGATCGAAAACATCCAGCGCGAGGATTTGAATCCGCTGGAAGAGGCGCAGGGTATCCATCGCCTGATCACGGACTTTTCCTTCACCCATGAGCAGGCGGCGCAGGCGGTGGGGCGTTCGCGTTCGGCGGTGTCGAACTTGCTGCGCTTGCTGAACCTGGCGGAGCCGGTGCAAACCATGCTGATGGCGGGTGATATCGATATGGGCCACGCGCGTGCTTTGCTGGCGGTGGATGCGGCTTCGCAGATTGCTTTGGCGAATGTTGTAATTTCGAAACGCTTGTCGGTGCGTGAGACGGAAAAGCTTGTCCACAACCATATGGAAGAGGCGAAGGCTAAACCTGTGGCCCGGGCGAAGGAGAAGTCGGGCGATATCAAGCGGCTGGAGGAGGAGCTGTCCGATTCGCTGGCTACTTCGGTTGTGTTCAAGATGGGGGCCAAGGGCAAGGGTCAGATGATTATTGACTTTGCCGACCTTGATATCCTCGACGGTGTGATCGCGCGCTTGCGTGGATAAAACCGGTAAACCAGTGCCTGACCCACAGGGTCAGGCACTGGTCTGCGGCAGCCGCGTGTTCGGTGTCGATTACCTCGGGAGTAATCGCCAGATGCCCACTTTTTCAGCAGAATACCTTGTTGTTAGAGGCGCTTTTTGCAATGCACCATGTTTGACCTTGGTCATGTAAACCATCTATAATCCCGTGTCTTTGGGTCTTTAGGAATGTGGCAAGTGAGTGATTCTTCGAGAAGTATCGCCTGGCCTGTCTTCCGAGTAGTTGCCCTGCAATTAACAATCGCCGTCCTTTTTTCCGCTACCGTGGTTCTTTTTGCCGGGGTGGAGAAAGGCTGGTCCGCAGCCGTGGGCGGCGGTATGGCAGTAGTCGGTAGCCTGGTGTACGCCTTGATGGTGATGCGCGGCAACGATGATGCAAAGAAAGCATTTCGGACGCACTTCCGCGCCGAGATGCTGAAGGTATTTGTAACGGCAGTGCTGTTTATTTGCGCACTGGTGCTGTTTAAGTCAGCCGCCTGGATGTGGCTGATCCTGGGATTCGTAGTGGCGACCCTGGCTTATTGGCTGTCACTGCTCAAGATTTAACCATTTAGAAGATTCGGACCTATGACTACTGAACATGGCGGCCACGCGGCCCCGGCGAATGCCACCGAGTATATCCAGCACCACCTTACCCACAACTCCAACGGCACCATCAACCTCGATACCTTCTGGATCTCGCTGATCCTGGGCTTCGTGTTCCTGGGCCTGTTCTACATGGCATCGCGCCGCGCCACCTCCGGCGTTCCAGGAAAACTGCAGAACTTCGTTGAGTGGATCATGGAAATGGTCAACGAGACCGTGAATTCCGCATTCCATGCCAAATCCAAAGTGATCGCTCCACTGGCCATCACCATCTTCGTATGGGTCTGGCTGATGAACGCGATGGACTTCCTGCCAGTCGACCTGCTGCCTAAGCTGTTGAGCTACGCTGGCGTGAACTACCTGCGCGTTGTGCCTACCGCTGACGTGAACCACACCTTCGGCATGTCCTTCGGCGTCCTGCTGTGCATTATCGGCTTCTCGATCAAGGCAAAAGGCGTTGGCGGCTGGGGTAAAGAGCTGTTCACCGCACCGTTCCACGCGCACAGCCCGATCGCCATCATCCTGCTGGCACCTGTGAACTTCATCTTCCAGATGCTGGAACTGTTCGCCAAACCAATTTCCCTGTCGCTGCGACTGTTCGGCAATATGTACGCCGGCGAACTGATCTTCATCCTGATCGCACTGCTGCCATGGTGGGCACAGTGGATGCTGGGTGGACCATGGGCAATCTTCCACATTCTGATTGTTACCCTGCAAGCGTTTGTGTTTATGGCGTTGACGGTTGTGTACCTGGCCCTCGCGGTTGAGAAGCACTAATCAGCAACTTATTCGTAGTAATTAGTTTTAGTTTTTTGGTATTTTCGTTTTTTTTAAATTAGGAGAAATCTAATGCAAGCTCTGATCGCACAAGTACAAGGCATGACCGTTCTGGCAGTGGCAATCATCATCGGCCTGGGCGCTATCGGCACCGCACTCGGCTTCGCTATCCTGGGTGGTAAGTTCCTGGAAGCTTCGGCACGTCAACCTGAACTGATGCCACAACTGCAAACCAAGCTGTTCGTTATTGCTGGTCTGCTGGACGCGATCTCGATGATCGGTGTTGGTGTTGCTCTGCTGTTCACCTTCAACAACCCATTCCTGACCGCTATCACCGCTGCTGTTGCTCAGTAATCTTTCTCCTGAATTTGGAGAAAATCTCTTAGGAGCAAGGTATGGACATCAATGGATCTCTCATCGGTCAGATGATCACCTTCGCGGTGCTCGTCTGGTTCTCGATGAAGTTCGTATTCCCAGCGCTGAACAACGCGCTGGATGAGCGTGCCAAGCGAATTGCAGATGGTCTGGCTGCCGCCGACCAAGGTCAGGCTTCCATGCAGAAAGCTGAAAAAGCTGCTGCTGAAGCCATGACCGCTGCCCGTAACGACGCTTCGTCGCTCGTTGCGGACGCTGAAAAGCGTGCTCAACTGGTCGCAGAAGAAATCAAAGCAAACGCACAAGCCGAAGCTGCCCGCATCGTGGCACAAGCTAAAGCTGAAGCTGAGCAGCAAGTAACCCAGGCCCGCGAAGCACTGCGTGGTCAAGTGGCTGACCTGGCTGTGAAGGGCGCGGAGCAAATCCTGAAGCGCGAAGTCAACGCGTCGGCTCACGCTGACCTGCTGAATCGCCTGGCTACCGAGCTCTGATTATGGCAGAGCTCGCAACCGTCGCCCGTCCTTACGCGGAAGCCCTCTTCCGCGTAGCCCAGGCTGGCAACCTCGCGCAGTGGTCCGATCTGGTGTCCGAAATGGCCCAGATCGGTTCGCATGAAGAGGTGCTGGCATATGCCCGCAATCCAAAAGTTCTGGATAGCGATGTCATCGCAGCCATCAAGGCCTTGCTGAAATCGCCGCTGAACGCGGAAGCGAACAACTTCCTCTCGATGCTGATCGAAAATGGTCGTATCGCATTGCTGCCGGAAATCGGTGCCCAATTCGTGCTGCTGAAGAACGCCGCCGAAGGTGCGGCCGACGCCGAGATCACGAGCGCATTCGACATGAGCGAAGCCCAGGTGGCCGAGCTGATCAAGACGCTGGAAAAGAAATTCAGCCGCAAGCTTAAACCAATCGTCAGCACTGACCCGGCCCTGATCGGCGGCGTGCGTGTCGTGGTGGGCGACGAAGTGCTGGACACTTCGGTCAGCGCCAAGCTGCAGCAGCTGCGTTCCGCGCTGGTCGCCTGATCGGCACCGCGACAGCTAGAGAGAAAACATTTAGGAGTTAGTATGCAACTCAACCCATCCGAAATCAGCGAGCTGATCAAGAGCCGGATCCAAGGCATTGACGGCGGCGCTGAAGTGCGCAATCAAGGCACCGTAATTTCCGTAGCAGACGGTATCTGCCGCATCCACGGCCTGTCGGACGTGATGCAAGGTGAGATGCTGGAATTCCCAGGCAACACCTTTGGCCTGGCAATGAACCTGGAGCGTGACTCCGTTGGTGCCGTTATTCTGGGCGCCTACGAGCACATCTCCGAAGGCGACACCGTTAAGTGCACCGGCCGTATTCTGGAAGTGCCGATCGGTCCTGAACTGCGCGGCCGCGTGGTTAACGCCCTGGGCCAGCCGATCGACGGCAAAGGTCCGGTTAACACCACCCTGACCTCCCCAATCGAAAAGATCGCTCCAGGCGTTATCGCCCGTGAGTCCGTCGGCCAGCCTATGCAGACCGGCCTGAAATCGATCGACGCGATGGTACCAATCGGCCGTGGCCAGCGTGAGCTGATCATTGGCGACCGTCAGACCGGTAAGTCCGCCGTTGCAGTTGATGCCATCATCAACCAAAAAGGCCAGGGCGTTACCTGTATCTACGTTGCTATCGGCCAGAAAGCATCGACCATCAAGAACATCGTGCGTTCCCTGGAACAGCACGGCGCGATGGAGTACACCATTGTTGTGGCCGCTTCCGCTTCGGAATCCGCAGCAATGCAGTACATCTCGGCGTACTCCGGTTGCACCATGGGCGAATACTTCCGCGACCGCGGCGAAGACGCTCTGATCGTATACGATGACCTGTCCAAGCAAGCAGTTGCTTACCGTCAGATCTCCCTGCTGCTGCGCCGCCCACCAGGCCGCGAAGCGTACCCAGGCGACGTGTTCTACCTGCACAGCCGTCTGCTGGAACGCGCAGCTCGCGTGAACGCCGACTACGTCGAAGCCTTCACCAAGGGCGCTGTCAAAGGCAAGACCGGTTCCCTGACCGCACTGCCAATCATCGAAACCCAGGCTGGCGACGTTTCCGCGTTCGTTCCAACCAACGTGATTTCGATTACCGACGGCCAGATCTTCCTGGAAACCTCGCTGTTCAACTCCGGTATCCGTCCTGCGATTAACGCAGGTATCTCGGTGTCGCGCGTTGGTGGTGCTGCCCAGACCAAGGTCATCAAAAACCTGTCCGGCGGTATCCGTACCGACTTGGCACAGTACCGTGAACTGGCTGCGTTCGCGCAGTTCGCTTCCGACCTGGATGAATCGACCCGTAAGCAGCTGGACCGCGGTGCCCGCGTGACCGAACTGCTGAAGCAGGCTCAGTACTCGCCACTGTCGATTTCCCTGATGGGCGCCTCGCTGTTCGCAGTGAACAAGGGCTTCCTGGACAGCGTTCCAGTCAAGCGCGTGCTGGCTTTCGAAGCCGAACTGCACTCGTTCCTGAAGACCAAGCACTCCGCTCTGCTGGCTAAGATCGAAGAAACCAAGCAACTGGACAAAGACGGCGAAGCTGCGCTGTCGGCCGCCATTGCTGAGTTCAAGAAATCCTTCGCAAACTAATACCTGGTGGCCCGGCAACGGGCCACCCCGCAAAGGAGAAGGATCATGGCAGCAGGTAAAGAGATACGTGGCAAGATCAAGAGCGTAGAGAATACGAAGAAGATCACCAAAGCGATGGAAATGGTCGCAGCATCGAAAATGCGCAAGGCGCAAGATCGTATGCGCGCCGCCCGTCCTTACAGTGACAAGATTCGTAATATCGCTGCGAACTTGGCGAATGCCAACCCCGAGTACACGCACCCGTTCCTGGCTGAAGCCAAGACGGAAGCCAAGGCTGTGGGCTTTATCATCGTAACGACCGACAAAGGTCTGTGCGGTGGTATGAACACCAACGTTCTGCGTATGGTGACCAACAAGACCCGCGAGCTGGAAGCTGCAGGCAACAAGATTGAAGCAGTCGCAATTGGTAACAAAGGTTTGGGCTTCCTGAACCGCATCGGTGTACCAGTGGTCGCACAAGCTACCCAGATCGGCGATACGCCGCACCTGGAAAAGCTGATCGGCCCAGTGCAAGTGATGCTGGAGAAATTCCAGGAAGGCAAACTGGACGCCGTTTACCTGTGCTACACCAAGTTCATCAACACGATGAAGCAAGAACCGTTGGTCGAGCAGCTGTTGCCGCTGACCGCGGACAAGATGAAGGCCGATGACAAGTCCCACAACTGGGATTACATCTACGAGCCGGACGCTGCTTCCGTGATCGACGAACTGCTCGAGCGCTACATTGAAGCGCTGGTGTACCAGGCCGTTGCAGAAAACCTGGCGTCCGAGCAATCGGCGCGTATGGTGGCGATGA
The DNA here is from genome assembly GCF_009857475.1 of Pseudoduganella guangdongensis. Lineage (GTDB taxonomy): Bacteria > Pseudomonadota > Gammaproteobacteria > Burkholderiales > Burkholderiaceae_D > Rugamonas > Rugamonas guangdongensis. The sequence goes on from NZ_WWCJ01000002.1 coordinate 260,136, forward strand.
AGTCCGCATCGGACAACGCCGGCAACGTGATTGGTGAGCTGAAGCTGGTCTACAACAAGACCCGCCAGGCTGCAATTACCAAAGAACTGTCTGAAATCGTCGCCGGTGCGGCAGCGGTTTAAACGAATTTAACTATATTTGAAGGAACGAACATGGCTGATGGCAAAATCGTTCAGTGTATCGGCGCAGTGGTGGACGTTGAGTTCCCACGCAACGCGATGCCTAAGGTTTTTGACGCGCTGAAAATGGAAGGCTCCGAGCTGACCCTGGAAGTGCAACAGCAGTTGGGTGACGGCATCGTCCGTACCATTGCTCTGGGCTCCTCCGACGGTCTGCGTCGCGGCATGACCATCCAGAACACCGGCAAACCAATCATGGTTCCAGTGGGTAAAGCCACCCTGGGCCGTATTATGGACGTGCTGGGCAACCCGATCGACGAATGCGGCCCTGTCTCCCACGAGCAAACCGCTTCGATCCACCGCGTGGCTCCTGCTTACGACGAACTGTCCCCATCCCAAGACCTGCTGGAAACCGGCATCAAGGTTATTGACCTGGTCTGCCCATTCGCTAAGGGTGGTAAGGTTGGTCTGTTCGGCGGTGCAGGTGTGGGCAAGACCGTGAACATGATGGAACTGATCAACAACATCGCTAAAGCGCACTCGGGTCTGTCCGTGTTCGCCGGTGTTGGTGAGCGTACCCGTGAAGGTAACGACTTCTACCACGAAATGGCTGACGCTAAAGTGGTTGACCTGGAAAACCCGGCCAACTCCAAAGTGGCCATGGTTTACGGTCAGATGAATGAACCGCCTGGTAACCGTCTGCGCGTGGCGCTGACCGGTCTGACCATCGCTGAATCGTTCCGTGACGAAGGCCGTGACGTTCTGTTCTTCGTGGACAACATCTACCGCTTCACCCTGGCCGGTACCGAAGTTTCCGCACTGCTGGGCCGTATGCCTTCCGCAGTGGGTTACCAGCCTACCCTGGCTGAAGAGATGGGCCGTCTGCAGGAGCGTATTACCTCCACCAAGACCGGTTCGATCACCTCGATCCAGGCCGTGTACGTTCCAGCGGATGACTTGACCGACCCGTCCCCAGCGACCACCTTCGGTCACTTGGATTCGACCGTCGTTCTGTCCCGTGACATCGCCGCGCTGGGTATCTACCCTGCGGTTGACCCACTGGATTCGACCTCCCGTCAGCTGGACCCGCTGGTCGTGGGCGAAGAGCACTACGCTACCGCACGCGCCGTACAGGGCACCCTGCAGCGCTACAAGGAACTGCGCGACATTATCGCGATTCTGGGTATGGACGAACTGGCTCCGGAAGACAAGCTGGTGGTGGCACGCGCTCGTAAGATGCAGCGTTTCCTGTCCCAGCCGTTCCACGTTGCTGAAGTGTTTACCGGTTCCCCAGGTAAGTACGTTTCGCTGAAAGACACGATCAAGGGCTTCAAGATGATCGCTTCCGGCGAACTGGACCACCTGCCAGAACAGGCCTTCTACATGGTTGGTACCATCGAAGAAGCCATCGAAAAAGCCAAGAAACTGGGCTAATTCGAGTTGAAGCAGTCCCGCAGCGCGGGACTGCGCACAAAGGATAAACATGGCAAACACTATTCACGTTGATGTGGTTTCGGCCGAAGAGCAAATCTTCTCGGGCGAAGCGACTTTCGTGGCGTTGCCGGGCGAGCAGGGCGAGCTGGGTATTTACCCTAAGCACACCCCGCTGATCACCCGTATCCGTCCAGGCGCGGTGCGCATCCAGATTGCTGGCCAGGCTGAAGAAGAGTTCGTCTTCGTCGCCGGCGGCCTGCTGGAAGTGCAGCCAAACGCTGTGACGGTCCTGGCTGACACCGCGATCCGTGGTCATGACCTGGATGAAGCCAAAGCTGAAGCTGCCAAGAAACTGGCGGAAGAAAGCCTGGCCAACAAACAAACCGGTATCGACTACGCGAAAGCACAAGCGGAACTGGCAGCGGCTATCGGCCAGCTGGCAGCCATCGCAAAACTGCGCAAGATCAAGGGTTAATCCTTCCTTGCGACGACAAAAAAGGCAGCCTCGGCTGCCTTTTTCTTTTGCCGCCCACCGGGCGGCAGTGTGAGCGGCATGCATTGGGTCCAAGACGCAGTCGCATATGACGGCCTGGAGCAAACGCAAAGTCATGCGTGTCTGCGATTACAGGCGTGGCAGCCACATGCCCATTGTGGCGCCGAAGATGCCGACGCACATGAACAGCGCCGCACCGGTCAGCAGGGCGGCGGTGGCGCCCTGCAGCAGTGCGTTGGCGCTGCTGCGCGCGCGCAGGTACAACTCCAGCACGGCGAGTGGCAGCAAGTACTGTGCAAATGCCAGCACGTCCACAAACGGGCCGCGGAAAGTCACCGGGTCGAAACCTGCAGGGCCGCCGTTGAGCAGCAGCCAGCCCATCAGGCCGATACGGAAGAACCAGACGGCGCTGACGACCATAAACAGGCGCAAGGCCCAACGGCGATGGCGATCGAAGCGCTTGGCGCGCGCTGCGCGTACCGCCAGCCAGGCGAACACCAGCACCAGCAGGGCATCGAGCAGCATGCCGGCATGCATGAGCGGGCCGCCTATGGTGCCGCGTGTCACCAGCATCAGCGCGCCCGCAATGCTGGACACGACGGCCAGCACGACATAGAGGCGGCCATTCCAGCGGTGCAGCCGTGGCGCCAGGGTGCGGCATTGCGGCACCAGTTGCAGCAGTCCGCTGCCGATAATCACAGCGGCCAACAACACATGAATTGCCAGCGCCAGGTTGCCGGCCGTGTCGCCAGGCACGTAGCCTTTGGGAAGAACCTTGTTCATCAGTTCCGGCTGACCCAGCGCAATGGCGCGGCCATGAAAGCCCAACACGTAAAGCACGAACATCACTTGGCCGAGTGCGGTGACGGCGAACCAGAAAACCGCTGCGGTTTTCAAGGCGCGCATTGCGCTGGGGCGGGCGAGGCGAGGGAAGGTGGCGGCGGCGGTTGTCATGTGGCTCCTTTCGGGACGGGTTGTTTGTCCCAACATAAGCGCGGGAGCCCGGGCGCGAAGCATTGGCGCGGGATTCTTGCGACGGACGACGGTTTACGGGGCTTGAATGACGGTCCTGAAGCGTTTATCGTGCTTGAATGCCAGCCCACCCCGCCGCGCCAAACCTGAACCCGCCGCATCGCTTACCGACCCTGCGGCAGTCCGCTATAGCGTTGCTCATCGTGCTGCAATTGTCCTGGGGATTAAAGGCACTGTTTTCCACAGCCTTTTTGCCGGTGCTCGCCCGTATCAGTTTTATCGGCGCGGTCTTCCTGTTCGCCTTTTACGCCACCTCGCGCCGGCATTCGGCGCTACGTTTGCTGGCAATCGTGCTGCTTGCGCCCTTAGCGTCGATGGCCACCTTTATCGTCGCCGAGTGGCCGAATATCGGACCCTACCTCGCCAAAACGGCGGGCGCAGCGGCCTTCGTCGTTTTGACGGTGGTGGCGTGGATTTGTGGCTTGACCGCTGCATCGATCGCATTGCGCTTCGAACGCAAGGCCCGCGAACGCGCCGAACGCGCGGTTGCGGAAAGCGAGAAGATCGCGCTGGAACGCAGCCTGTTGGACGCTCGTCTTCGCTTGTTGCAGGCCCAGATCGAGCCGCACTTCCTGTTCAATACCTTGGCCAATGTCCAGGCCTTGGTGGAAGCGGGATCGCCCAACGCCGCCCCCGTGCTGCGCCACTTGATCAACTACCTGCGCGCCGCCGGGCCGCACTTGGCCGATGCCGACGCCACGCTGGGCCGGGAGTTGCATCTGGTCGAAGCTTACCTGGCGCTGATGCGGATGCGCATGCCGGACCGCCTCGAATACACGCTATCTGTCGCTCCCGAGCTGAGCGGGTTGCGCTTCCCGGCCATGGCCTTGTTGACGCTGGTGGAAAACGCGGTCCGCCACGGCATCGACCCAACGACCGATGGCGGCAGGATCGACGTCGGTGCCACCCGCGACCACGCCACCGGAGCCGTTAATGTCTGGGTGGCCGACACCGGCGCCGGCATGCCGGAATCGGCGGCCCCTGGCGCCGGCTTGGCCAACGTACGGGCGCGCTTGCGCGCGACGTTCGGCGAGACCGCCCGCCTCGACCTGCACGAAGTCGCGCCGCATGGCGTGCGCGCCGAATGCCATTTCACTGCAAGGGAAATTGAATGCAGCCCATCACTGCCCTGATCGCCGACGATGAACCTCTGCTGCGCCAGCACTTGCGGGCGCAGTTGCAGCACCTATGGCCGGCGCTGCACGTGGTCGATGAGGCGCGCAATGGCCGCGAAGTGCTCGAACTGTTCGAGGCGCATCATCCCGACGTGGTATTCCTCGACATCCACATGCCAGGCCTGAACGGCATTGAGGCAGCCCGCGCGCTGGCCCGCCGCGCCCACCTGGTCTTTGTCACGGCCTTCGAACAATACGCCATCCAGGCCTTCGAACAGGGCGCGATCGACTACCTGGTCAAGCCGCTCGATCCGGTGCGACTGGCCGACACCATCGAGCGCTTGCAGCAACGGCTGGTGTGCCGCGAGGTGGACCATGCCGCGCTCGAACTGGCGCTGGGCCGGCTTGCCCAAACGATGGGCAAACCATCGACGCGCGCCTGGCTGCAATGGATCAAGGCGTCGGTAGGCAGCAGCGTGCGCCTGATCCCGGTCGACCAGGTCGCCTTTATCCGGGCCGAGGAAAAATACACGCTGGTCGCCTGGGATGAGGGCGAGGCCCTGATCCGGAGAAGCATCCGCGAGCTGGCCGAAGAGCTGGACCCGACGCACTTCGTACAGACCCACCGCTCGGTTATCGTCAACCTGAAGTACGTCAGGGAGATGGTGCGCGGCATGAACGAAACGGCCGAACTCCACCTGCATGGGCGCAGCGAGCTGCTGCCGGTCAGCCGCAGCTACCTGCATCATTTCCGGCAGATGTAAGCCAGGCCGCATTTTTTGCAGTCTGGCATTGGAAAGCAGCGGGCTGTCGGAGTAGCTGCTTGCTATTGCGGCGTTCTATATAAAATGGCAACCTCACTAACCTTTGCCAGACCGCCTCATGCACAAAATCATTCTCTCTGCCCTTGCCACGCTGGCGCTGTCCGCCACCCATGCCACCGGCGCAGAAATCCGCAATCTTGCCCCTGCCTTTACGGCGGCTTACGACGCCTCGGCGCAGTTGCCGATGCCGGAGCGCGTGGCGGCAATGAAGAAGGTGTTGCTGGCGCAGTATCCTGAGTTCTACGGGCGCGGTACGCCGGAAAAGCAGGATGCGGCCATCGCGCGGGCGATCGAAGCCTTCCCCAAGCTGCGCGACGCCTACACCGACAAGGCGGAGAAGTTCGGCGGCGCCATGCAGCAGCACTTGGATACGTACAACAAGACCTTCCCGCATTTCCGCCTGACGGTGCCAACTGCCGTGCTGCACTCGCTGCACGAAATGGACGGCGGCACGCGCGAACTGAATGGCAAGCTGCACCTGATCTTTGGCGCCGATATGCTCGCCTACGTCAATCCGAAAGGCGATCCGGCGCCGCTATTCCACCATGAGCTGTTCCATGTCATGCACGCGGAGCGCTTTGTTTGCGAGGAGGGCAAGGTCTGGCCACAACTCTGGCGTGAAGGCCTGGCGACCTATGTGTCGCACGCCTTGAATCCAGGCGCGAGCGAAAACGACTTGCTGCTCAATTTCCCAAGCGGCATGGCGGCCACCACGCGCGCGAAGTTGCCGCAGGCATGGCGCGAGCTGGCAGCAGTACTCGACAGCTCCGAGAAGCCGGTATATGGAGAGCTGTTCATGATGAACTCTGCTAAACCGGGCGAGCTGCCGCGCCGTCGCGGCTACTACCTCGGCTATCTGATTGCGCAAGAGGCGGCGAAGACTTACGATTTGCAGACGCTGGCCGCGCTCGATTGCCAGCAGGTGCGCGGGCTGGTTGAATCCACGGTGCAACAGCTTTCGAAACGAGGGATGGAATGACAACGATCTTCATCACCGGCGCGGCGGGGGCGCTGGGTAGCGCCGTGGCGCGCGCTTTTGATGCGGCGGGCACCAACACTGTTCTGCTGGGACGCGATCTGGCGCGCCTGGAGTCGGCCTGCGGCCCGGCCAGCGAGCGACGCATGCTGGCCAGCGCCGACTTGCGCGATGCCGCGTCGGTGGCGGCTGCTGCCCGCACGGCCATCCAGCGTTTTGGCCGTCTCGACGCGCTATGCAATATCGCCGGTGGCTTTGCCATGGGCACGCCGGTGCACGCGACCAGCGATGCGCAATGGGATGACCTGTTCGACCTGAATGTGCGCAGCCTGCGCAATGCGGTTGCCGCCGTGGTGCCCGGCATGCTGGACGGGCAGGGCGGCAAGGTGGTGAACATCGCCTCCGGCTCTGCGCGCCAGGGGCTGGCCAATATGGGCGCCTACTGCGCCAGCAAGGATGTGGTGATCCGTCTGACGGAGTCGATGTCGGCCGAGTTGCGCGGCCAAGGCGTGAATGTTAATTGCGTCCTGCCGGGAACCATCGATACGCCGGAAAACCGCGCTGCCATGCCGAATGCCGACCGCAGTAAATGGGTCGCGCCAGACGCGCTGGCCGAGGTCATCCTGTTTCTTTGCAGCCCGGCGGCCCGCGCCATCCACGGCGCCGCGATTCCCTGCACCTGAATCAGGCGCCCGCCGGTCGGGAAATGGAACGGTGAAGGCCGCAACCCAGCACCGCCCGTCAACGCCGGCTACCGTGCAGCTTCAGCGGCACATGCCGTAGGACTTCTTTTCCTCGAACCAACGGTAGGTATAGGTGCGCGAAACATAGCGCTTGCCGCCGATAATGACATCGGGAGGGGTCAGGTCGAAGCGCGGCGGCATCTTGCCCTTGATGAGCAGGCGGTAGCGCAACTGGGTGTGGTCGCTGGTGCCGACCGAATTCATCGACAACGGCATGCCGTTCACGATTTCCACCAGCTCGGCTTTGCCATTGGTCGGGCGCTGATACACGCTGAGCACGGTCGCATTTTCCAGCAACGCGCCCTTGGGCTGGCTGACCTGGAAATGCTTGGTGGCGAATTGCACCTGCGTGGTACGCGGCAGCATATAATTGACGCCAATTTCGATGCCTGGTTCGGCGGACGGGACGATATTGGTCGCGGACACGGTTATGCCGCGCGGCAGTTCGAACGTGTCGGCATCGACTGCCGTGCCGCAATCGTCGGACGTGGCCTGGTATAGCGGACCCGGTGTGTAGGAGTCGCCGCAGGCGGTGAGGGCGAAGAGCAGGGCGAATGGCGCAAATCGGCGCATGGGATAAAACCTCAAATTGTCAGTGGTGACAGTTTACCTGACGGGCGCCTTTCGTGAACTAACTGCCCGTTACAAATGCTTGAGCAGCGGGCTGGCTAATCAGGGGGCTCGGCCCGGCATTTAAAATGTCGGCAAGAAATACTTTCTCTATTCATTATAGCCATTTGAGCCTGGTCGGTCCGCGCCGCAGCGGTGCGTCAGCGGTGGAATATTGCCGGCGCCGCTTTGGCGCATTTAGCGCCGCCTACGCCCGATATTTCTGAGGTGCGCCGCGCTTGGCGCGGCAGTGATACGCTGGTTAAAAGCATTTAGCCAGCGGAGGTACCATGATTCATCATCTGGGAATGGTGGTATCTGATTTCGTGCGCAGCGCGGCATTATATGACGCGTGTTTGGCGCCGCTTGGAATAACACGTCGGGTGAGCGATTTGGACTGGGCAATTTATGCACCAGCCAGCGGCCATCCATTTATCTGGATTGGCTCGGAAATTCCGAGTTATTGGCAAAGCGGCCACGAAGCCGCACGTAGCCCCATTCATTTGGCATTTACCGCGCCCGACCGCGCTGCGGTGAATGCATTTTATTACGCCGCAATAGACCTGGGGGCCCAGGATAACGGGCCCCCAGGTCCTCGCGTGAGCGAGGTGAACTTCTATAGTGCTTTCATTCTTGATTTCGATGGGAACAACATCGAAGCGACTGTGCAAGAAAGCTAAGTTCTGGTGCAATCAAGCCAACAATTGGCTTACGGTAACTTAACCGCGCTTCATACGGCTGCGCACGGCAGCTGATTTCATCAGGGATTTCCACTTGTTACGCTCTGCAATCCGGTCCAGTGCGGTTTGCTGGTTGCGGCGCACCTCGCGTTGCAGTTTGTGGTAATTGCGCAGGCGGTCGGGGTCGATATGGCCCGCCACGGCGCACCCCGGCTCGCCATCATGCCGGCAATCGCGGAATTGGCACTGAAGCGCCAGGGATTCAATATCGTCGAAAGCGGACGATAATGAATCCGGGCTCAGGCTCCTTAATCCCGGCGTATCGATAATGCACGCGCCAGACGGGCAGAAATGCATGGAACGTGCGGTGGTGGTATGCCGGCCGCGATTATCTCCGTGGCGTACGCCGCCAGTTTCCTGTAGCGCGCCGGTTAATGCGTTGGTTAATGTCGATTTACCGGCGCCAGAGGAACCGAGCAGGCAAATGGTTTGCCCGGCGCCAAGCCAGCCATTTAATTGCGCAACCGAATCCGGATCGGTGCCGTTTATTTTCATAAAATCTGTTCCGGGTGGAATGCGCGCGATAAGGGCAGCGATTTTCTCGTCCGCATCGTCTGAAATATCCGGCTTGCTAAGGATTATTAATGGCGCTATTTCCGCACTGGCGCTTAATGCCAGATAACGCTCCAGCCGGCGCAAATTGAAATCGCCGTCCAGCCCCATGACCAGTAAAGCGGTATCGATATTGCTGGCAATAGGCGGCGCATCGGCGCGTGCCAATTGATTCATTGGGGATAAGCGCTCGCTTATCCACACCTCATTTAACGCGTTGCTTTCCGCAATAACCCAATCGCCGACGCACAGCGGGCTGCCGGCTAATAGTCGGGGCAGAGCACGCGCGCTGAATTCAGCAGCGCCATCGTGCAAGGTAAGGCGGTCGCGCTGATATTCGGTAATACGGCAAAGACGGCTGCCGGGGAGGCTGGCGCTAATGCCGGCCAGGCGCGAAATAATGGTGTTGTTCAGGCCGAGACGGCGCAGTGCTTCGTAGTCGAAGTCGATCATGATGAGCTTTTTCCAAGGATGAACACAGCCAGCCGCGCACGGCGCGGCAAGCGAAACAGGTTTGGAAAGGTCGGCGCCTGCTCAGGCGCACAAGCTCAGTTCAGGATCGAGCGGGGACGCTGGAGGTCAGGCAGCCGACAGGAGGGCAATATCCAATTTACGCATGGCAATACTCCTGAAGGTTGTTGAAGAAGGGCCAGTGTCGCATTGACGGGCTGACAAGTCAATGCGGCGGCTCGCGGTCCACCGTGCGCACTTCCGAGTACTCCGGCTGCAGGGCTTCTTCGATCACTTCCAGCGCCACATGCGGCTGGGAGGCGCCGCACATGAAGATATCGGCGGCGGCGAAGCCGTTTTCCGGCCAGGTGTGGATGGAGATGTGCGATTCGGCCAGCAGCACCACGCCGGTCACACCCAGGCCGGGGCCGAAGCTGTGGAAGTGGCTGTGCAGCACTTGGGCGCCGGCCGCCGTGGCGGCGTCGCGCAGCAGTTGCTCAATTTTTGTGCAATCCGCCAGCAAGCCCGGCGCAATGCCGGCCATGTCCGCCAGCAGGTGGGTACCGTTAGGTTGGTGAATGCTCACTTGTGTCCCCCGCCGCCACCACCCCAGCTGCCGGAGCTGGAGGACCAGCTGCTGCCGTGGTAGCCGCTGCTGCTGGACGGACCGGTAGCCCAGCTGGTCCAGCTGCTGATCACGCTGATGGCGCTGACGAACAATGCGTAGCCGAAGAATTTATTCATTTTTTCTGTTGATCGTCGATGGCATCGAGCAGCATGGCGGGCAGGTAGAGGGCCGCCGCTGCGAACAGTGTGTAGCCCAGGGAGCTGCCGAAGTTGAACAGCAATGGAATCGCGTTCAGCGCCACCATGCCCATGATCCAGTTCTTGGCCGAGCGCTTGTACCGGTCCTTGGTGAAATCCTGCGCAACGGCGCCGCGCGCACCCGGCGCCTCGCCTTTGAGCGCGTCGCCAAACCAGGCTTTCAACTGGTCCCAGGCGACCGGCGTGGAGCGCGACCAGCCCACTTCGCTGGCGGTCGCTTCCGCCGCCAGTACCACTTGCTGGCGCTTGTATTCGTACACGTGGGTGTGGTCACCGACCTGCACCCGCCAGTTGAAGGCGCCGGCGGCGTAGGTCACCACGGAGTTGTAATCGTATAGCTTGTTGTAGTCGGCCTTGTCCAGGGTGACCACGGGCGCGCCCAGGCCAAGCGCAGTCGGCCACTGGTCCAGGACGTTGGCGCGCGACCAGCCGTCGGCGGTTTCCACCAGCCAGGTAAAGCCCTGGCGGCTGCCGTACAGCAGGTATTCGGTCCAGCCGGTGCCTTCGTCGTCGGCGCGGCGCATGACGCCGATGACGGTGAAGTCCTGGTTGCCGAGCTTGCCCTTGGCGCCCAGGGGCAGGGTGAAGCGCTCCTTCTCGTGCCGCTCGCCCTTGGCGATGACTTCCGCCTTGGGGCTGGAGGCATCGACCTGGGTCTGGCAGGACTGGCACACCAGGCTGGCCGTCAGGCCGGGCAGGTATTTGATCTGGGTGCCGCAATTCGGGCAGTCCAGCGCATCGAGCTTGCCGCGATAGCGGCCGGTGGTGCGCCGGATTTCTTCGTCATCGCGCAGCAGCTGGCATTGCATGCTGGCGAGCGTGACGCTGACGCCGGTGTACAACAGGGGCGGGCCCTCGTCGGAGTAGTCGACGGTGAAGAAATTGCCGCCGTGGCGGAAGTCGGCCACCTTCGCCTGCCAGCCGTCGCCAACTTTGAATGGCAGCTCGCCCTGGCCGCCGATGCACTCGGCGGTGCGGACGTCGGCCACCATGGTCGGGGCGCCCACCAGGGTGTAGCGCTGGCCGGCGCGTAGTTCTTCAAACGCCGGCAACTGTTTGACCGGGTCGCGCAGCATGGTGATGGTGTACTGGCCGGAGGCGTCGCCCAGCCAGCCGCTGGTGGCGTCGTCAAAGACAATGAACCACTCGTTCCACATGCCGGCGTCATAGCGCAGCTGGATGCGGCCCACCACATTGAAGTTGCGGCCGCCCAGCACGCCGCTGGTGCCGATCTGGATCGGGGAATAGTCCTCCAGCACGGAGGAGATCTTGCCCAGGTCTTTGACGGCGCCGGCTTCCTTCAGGACGCGCGTGTTGCAGTACTCGCACACCGCCATGACGGAGGCGTGCGAGCGGAAGTTGACCTCTGCGCCGCAGCTAGGGCAGGAAACTGTATGCATGCGGCCTGGCTTATCCGATCAGTTTTTTCAGCAGTTCGGCCTTGGTGGCGTCGTAATCGGCTGCCGAGATCAAACCTTTGTCGAGCAGGCCTTTCAGCTTGCCCAAGCGGTCTTCGATCGATTCCTGTGCCGGTGCGGCCGGTGCGGCGGCTGGCGCGGCGGCAGGGGCGGCGCCCGGTTGCAGGGCCTGGCCCATAGCTTGGCCCATCACCTGGCCTACGCTCAGGCCGGCGCCCAAACCGGCGCCAATGCCGGCCAGGCCGCCTTCGTTGCCGGCCGCCAGCGGGATCGCTTGCGCCACCTGGTATTTGGTGTAGCCGGCCATCTTGTCGGCGCCCAGGCTGCCCTTCATGCCGGCCGAGATACGCTCGTCCAGCGCGGCTTGCAGTTCTTCCGGCAGGCTGACGCTGGCCACATTGAATTCATCCAGGCCGATGCCGTAGCGCGCGAACGCGTCGGCCAGGCCGCCTTTGACCTCCTGCGCCATCAGGGCCTGGTTGGCCGCCATGTCGAGGAAGGCGACTTGCGACGCGCCCAGCGAGCTGGCCATGGAGGCCAGCAGGATGCCGCGCAGCTGGTCTTCCACGTCGTCGCGGGTATAGGCTTCGCGGGTGCCGCTCAATTCGGTGAAGAATTTGCGCGGGTCGGTCACACGGTAGGAGTACATGCCGAAGGCACGCACGCGGATCATGTCGAAGTCCTTGTCGCGGATCGTGATCGGCTGCGGGGTGCCCCACTTGCGGCCGGTCTGCACGCGGGTGCTGAAGAAATACACATCCGACTTGAACGGGGCATCGAACAGTTTGTCCCAGTTCTTCAGGTTGGTCAGCACGGGCAGGGTCTGCGTGGTCAGCTTGTGCGTGCCGGGACCGAACACGTCGGCGATCTGGCCTTCGTTGACGAACACCGCGATCTGCGATTCGCGCACCACCAGCACGCCGCCGTTCTGGATCTCGAAATCCTGCATCGGGTAGCGCCAGGACAGCACGCCTTCCGTTTCTTCGTTCCACTGCAGTACGTCGATAAACTGCTTCTTGATAAAGCTGCCGATACCCATGATGTGACCTCTTTCAGGTTCAGGAAATGCAGGCGGCGTTGATGCCGCCGATGGAAAGCGAAATAGTGCCGAGCAGGCCGCCGAAGGCGCTGTTGTCGGCTTCGATCTGGTCTTGCGCCATTTTCAGGCAGCGCGTGGTGACAGCATAGCCCAGGGCCTGCACGATCATCGCGCCGAACGCCCAGCCGACAAACTGCTGCACCGTGTTGGTGTGCAGGATGCTGGAGCCGATCGTCAGCGAGAAGCCCAGCATGGCGCCGCCCAGCGAAAACGCTGCGGCGTGGTTGCCCTGGCGGATCAGTTTTACTTCGTCGTATGGCGTGAGCCAGGTGTAGGCCTTGAAGAAAATCACCAGCAGCAATGCGGCGAGTCCCAGGTGGACCAGATAATTTAGGATGGCGTTCACGTCGATCCCCGGTTAAAGTTACAAGCTTGTTCCAAAAGAAACATATTAAAACAAAAGCACCGAAATGACCAAAAAGATTCTCATAGTTTCAGTATTCGTCGTCGCTTCGTGCGGGCTTGCCTACGAATTGATCGCGGGCGCACTTTCGAGTTATTTGCTGGGCGATTCGGTGCTTCAGTTCTCCACCATCATCGGCTGCTATCTGTTCGCGATGGGGGTGGGCGCGCATTTCTCCAAGTATGTGAAGGATGAGGACGTGCTGGCGCGCTTCGTCGACATCGAGCTGGCGGTGGGCCTGATCGGCGGCCTGTCGGCGGCGGTGCTGTTCATGACTTATGCTTGGGCGGCCGCGCCGTTCCGTACCATGTTGTACACCACCGTGTTCCTGGTAGGCGCCATGGTGGGCATGGAAATTCCGCTGGTGATGCGGGCGCTGAACGCGCGCCAGACGGAGTTCAGCGAGATTGTCAGCAAGGTGCTGACCTTTGATTACCTGGGCGCGCTGGCGGTATCGGTGCTGTTCCCGCTGGTGCTGGCGCCGCAGCTTGGGCTGGTGCGCACCGGTTTCCTGTTCGGCATGCTGAATATCGGCGTGGCCCTGTGGACAATTTACGTGTTCCGCACAGAGCTGGCGAACGTGGCCGGGCGTTTGCTGCGTGCCAGCGCGGTGATGCTGGCGCTGGTGATCGGTTTTATCGGCGCCGACCGCCTGACCGGCTGGGGCGAGCATGGCTTGTTCGGCGATGAGATCGTGTATTCCACCAGCACGCCTTACCAGCGCCTGGTCATCACCCGCTGGAAGGACGACCTGCGCCTGTACATCAACGGCAACCTGCAGTTCTCCTCGCGCGACGAGTACCGCTACCACGAGGCGCTGGTGCACCCGATGATGGAGGCGCTGCCGTGGGCCAAGCGGGTGCTGGTGCTGGGCGGCGGCGATGGCCTGGCGCTGCGTGAAGTCCTGCGTTATCCACAGGTGGAGCACGTGACCGTGGTGGACCTGGACCCGGCGATGACGGCGGCGTTTACCCAGCGCGAGGAATTGGTGGCGCTGAACAAGGGCGCCTTCCGCGACAAACGGGTGCGGGTGGTGAATGCGGATGCGGCGGTGTGGCTGCAGCATAACCAGGAGATGTTCGATGCGGCGATTGTCGACTTCCCCGATCCGTCCAGCTTCGCGCTGGGCAAGCTGTATTCGGTGCCCTTCTACGGGGTGCTGAAAAAGCACGTGGCCGCCAACGGGCTGGTGGTGGTGCAATCGACCTCGCCGTTTTTCGCGCCGCACGCCTACTGGACGGTGGATGCGACCCTGCGTGAAGTGGGCATGCGCACCTGGCCTTACCACGTGTATGTGCCGTCCTTCGGCGAGTGGGGCTTTATCCTGGCCTCGCCGCAAATGGATTACAAGGCGCCCACATCGTACCGGTTGCCGATGCGCTTCTTGAATGCGGACACCACGCGCGAGATGTTCAGCTTCCCGCCGGATATGCAGCGCCTGCAGATGGCGCCGAACCGCCTGAATACCCAGTCGCTGGTGAATGAGTTCGAGCAGGACTGGCGCAGGGTGATCCGCTGATGCTGCGTCGTTCTTTCCTGGCCTGGGCCGGGGCCAGCGGGCTGACAGCCGCCGCCAGCGTGGCGGGCTATCTGCAGTGGCGTGAAATCACCCCGGTGGTGCACGCGCCGGGGCGCGAGGAGGGGCATTTCCTGCGCGACCGCAAGCCGCTGCCGGCCCCTTCGCAGGCTTTATCGACCGATGTGCTGATCCTGGGTTCCGGTGTCGCGGCGCTGACGGCTGCCTGGCAACTGCGCAAGGCGGGGCACGGCGATTTCCTGATGCTGGATGGGCCGGCCCCGTATGGCAATGCGGCGGGCGGGCGCTTCGGCGACCTGGCTTACCCGACCGGCGCGCACTATTTGCCCTTGCCGACGCAGGATTGTTTCCATGTGCGGGAGCTGCTGTCGGACCTGGGCGTGATCGTGCGCGGGGCGGATACGCGCAAGCCCTATTACGATGAGCGCTTTGTGCTGCATGGGCCGGAGGACCGCTTGCTGTTCAACGGCGTCTGGCAGGACGGCGTGCTGCCGCATGAGGGCGTGCCGGCGGCGGAGCTGGCGGAGCAGAAACGCTTCTTTGCGCAGATCGATGCGCTGCGCAGCGCTGTCGGCGCGGATGGGCGGCGCAGGTTCACGTTTCCCAGCGAGCGTTCGTCAATGGATGCGGAAGCGCGGCGGCTGGATGCGATGAGCTTTGCGGCCTGGGTGGCGCAGAACGGCTACCGTTCGCCTTCCTTGCTGTGGTACCTGGATTACTGCTGCCGCGACGATTATGGCGCGGGAACCGGCGAGGTGTCGGCGTGGGCGGGCTTGCACTACTTCTGCGGGCGCGGTGGCGAGGCGGAGAATGCGGAACAGGGCGCCTGGCTGACCTGGCCGGAGGGATTGCAGGCGCTGGCCAGCGGCATGGAGCGCCTGGCGCGGCCGAAGCGGCTGGCCGGCAGCGCGGTGCGGGTGCGCGTCGACGCTGGGCAGGGCGTTGAAGTGCTGTGCTTTGCGCTGGAACGCGGCGTGGCGCGCACTTTCACGATCCGCGCGCGGCGCGTGATCTGCGCGATGCCGTTGCATGTTGCCGCCAGGGTTGTGGAAAACATGCCGGATGTCCACAAGCAAATCCATGCGCCGTGGATGGTGTCGAACTTCGTGATGAAGCGCTTTCCACGCGAGCTGCCGCACGCGCCGCTGTCGTGGGATAACGTGGTGCATGGCACGCCGGGCCTGGGCTACGTGGTATCGACGCACCAGGATATCCGCGTGGCGCCGCCGGAAAAGACGGTCTTCACCAGTTACGTGGCGCTGTCCGGCCGCGATCCGCGCGAGGCGCGCAAGTGGATGACGGCGGCCAGCGGCGAAGAGTTGCTGGCGCTGGCGAGCGCGGACTTGCGCGCGGCATACGGGCTGCAATTCGAGAGTTGCGTGGAGCGGGTGGATATCACGTTGCGCGGGCACGCCATGGCGGTGCCGGTGCCAGGTTTCCGCAGCGATGCGGGCTTGCTTGCGTTGCGGGAGATGGATGGGCCGGTGCTGTTTGCGCACTCGGATTTGAGCGGCTTCTCGGTGTTCGAGGAAGCGTCGTGGTGGGGTTACCGCGCAGCGCAGCGGGCGCTGCGCGGTTAGCAAGGATTACTTGGCTGCTGCTGGCGCGGTGGCGGTCGCTGCGGCCGGTGCAGGCGCCGCGGCCGTGGTCGGGGCCGGGCTCGCCTTCACTTCGGACTTGGTCTCAGCCGGCTTTTCGGACTTCTTGTGCGCGGCCTTGTGGGTGGTCTTTTTCTCGACCTTGGTCTCGGCTTTCTTCTCTACTTTCGCTTCGGCTTTCACTTCCGGCTTGGCTTCAGCCTTGGCGCTGCTGCTGGCAGCTGCCGCTGCGGCGGCAGGAGCTGCGGCAACTGCCGGCGATGCGGCTGGCGCCGGGGTGGTTGCGAAGGCTGCGGTTGCGAACAGGCCGGCGATCAGGGTAGCGATGGTCTTTTTCATGGTCTAGTGTCCTTGTACAGTTAAGAGAATTACTTGCTTGCTGCGGTGGTTTGTTTAGCTTCCTGCTTCACTTCTTGTTTGGCTTCAGCTTTCACTTCCTGAGGCGCCTTTTGCGGCGCCTGGGTGCTTGCAGCCGGGGCCGGGGTAGCTGGCGCAGCGGCTGGCGCGGGCGCCGGGCTGTTGGCGAAGGCTGCGGTGGCGAACAAGCCGGCGATCAGGGTGGCGGTAATCTTTTTCATGGTGCGTCCTTTATTGGTATAAATCGTTTAGCTGATTACTTCTTTTCGGCGGCAGGCTTCTGGGCTTCTTGCTTTACTTCCTGCTTCACTTCTTGCTTGACTTCAGCCTTTACTTCCTTGGACGCTGGCGCTGCCGGCGTGGCCGGAGCAGCTGGTGCAGGAGCTTGTTGTGCGAATGCGGCGCTTGCGAACAGACCGGCGATCAGGGTAGCGATGACTTTTTTCATTTTTCAATCCTTACTGTTAGTTGATCTTCTGTAGCGCACTGTTTCCTGTGTCACTGAGCTGAAAACGGGCTCACTCAGCAATGTGTTGACGGTCATTACAAACCCTTACATTTGTCACCGAAAAATAAAAACCCGCCTGGCGGCGGGTTCTGGTGGAGCTAACGGCGGCGGTGCTTAGCTTCCGCTGGTCAGGCGGTCCGCCATTCGCTTGATGGCGCGCAGCTGGCGACCGTTTTTCAATGAGTAGTCGGGGTCGTCGTAGCCCCACCAATCCCAGCACGCTTTTGGGTTCGGCATGGGCGTAATGGCGGCGGCTTGGGGATAGAGCACCACGATGCGGTTGCTGTCGGCCCAGGCGTTGTAGCCGGCGTTGCGGGCGTAGGTGTCCTTCAGCGTGCCGATGTCCTGCACGCAGCCGTGCAGGGCGATATGCAGCTTGCAGCCGGCGCCGCCCGCCTCGCAGCCGGGCGGTATATAGACGTAGCCGGTATCGGCCATGCCGTGCGTGGTGGGGGCGGCCAGGAATTCCGATTGGTCGAACTCGAGCAGCTTGCCGGCAGCGGCGGCATTGGCATGGCGCGCCTGCAGCGGGCCGTAGATCCATTGCAGCAGCTGGCCGGCGGCATCGTAGCCGCAATTGCTGATGAAGGGCGGCGCCAGCGCGTCGCACTTGTTACCGTAGGAGTCGGTCGGCATGGCGTGGCCAGCGGCCAGGTCGTTCTTGAACTGGAGCTGCGCGGCCGGGACGAAGGCGGCGTAGTAGCGCGCCAGGTCGGCCACCGTGGCGGGCGGCACCAGCGGGTCGAGCGTGCCGGAGAACAGCCAGACGCGATGCGCGGCCAGTTTGGCCACCGGGTCGATCTGGCCGGCTTCGGCGCGCTTGCGGGTCAGGGCCGCCAGTTCGGCGGTGTCGCTGCCTTTGCAGCCGCCCACGGCGGTCAGCATGCTGCCGCGCGCGCAGTAGTAGGTGCCGCCGGCAATGATGCCGGCCCCCACTACGCTGGCGGAATAGGCGACCTGGTATTGCACAGCCATGTAGCCGCCGGAAGACAGGCCGGAAATCGATACCTGCTGCGCTTTCATGGCTGGCAGCGGGGCTGGCGCCGCTGCCGCTGCCGTCGCTGCCGTCGCCAGCGCGCCAGCCAACGCCAACATGCGCGCACTATTTGTCTTACAATCGGAAATTCGAATCAAACGGAAGAGACTACCCATGCCATCTATCCTCACCAAATTTGCCGCGCTGTCCGCGCTGAGCCTGAGCGCCGCCGCCGCCTTTGCCCAGGCGCCTGCCGCGCAACCTGCAACCGCTGCCGCCGCTGCTGCGCCAGCCGCGAGCTGCCCCGCTATCCTGAAACAGTCCTTCAACCGCCTGCAGGATGACGCGCCGCAGGACCTGTGCCAGTACGCCGGCAAAGTGATCCTGGTGGTGAACACCGCCAGCTATTGCGGCTACACCCCGCAGTACAAAGGACTGGAAGCAGTGTATGCGAAATACTCCGGAAAAGGGCTGGTTGTGCTGGGTTTCCCGTCGAATGATTTCGGCAAGCAGGAGCCGGGCAGCAGCAAGGAGATTGCCGACCTGTGCTACAACACCTACGGCGTGAAGTTCCCGATGTTCGCCAAGTCGCCGGTGTCGGGCAGCACGCCGAATCCGTTCTACGCGCAATTGATCAAGGCTACCGGCAAGACCCCGGCCTGGAACTTCCACAAATACCTGATCGATCGCAAAGGCAATGTGATCGAGAGTTACCCGAGCAAGGTCAAGCCGGAAGACAAGGCATTGACCGAGGCGATCGAGAAGGCTCTCGCGGGCTGATTAGCTGGTGGCGAGGGCAAAGCCCTCGTCCAGCCAGCCGGTAATCCCGCCCGTCATGATCTTCACCGGCCGGCCCAGTTGCGCCAGGCGGATGGCCGCGCGCGCGGCGCCGTTGCAGTGCGGGCCAGCGCAGTAAGTCACGAACAGCGTCCCTTCCGGGTATTGCGCCAGCCTGGAGCCGATGATTTTGCGCTGCGCCAGGTCGACCGCGCCCGGCACGTGGCCGGCCGCGTATTTCTCCGTGCCCCGCACGTCGAGCAGCACGAAGTCCTGTTGCGGCGTGCCCATCACGCTGTGGACATCCCAGCAATCCGTTTCAAACCGCAGTGAATGTTCAAAGTGCGCCAGCGCCTCGCTGCTTGGCGCGGCGGCGGCTTCGGTGACGATGGATGGCATGCGGGTTCTCCTGTAGCGGTTGAAAGTACAGCCATTGTCGGGCGGCGCGCGGCGGCGCGGCAGTGGCGCAAAAGCCATATTGCGGTAAGATCGCGCCATGACCGCGTATAAACACCTGGTAGTGGCGCTGGCCTACGATGGCCTGTGCACCTTTGAATTCGGCTGCACCGTCGAGCTGTTTGCGCTCGACCGTCCGGAGCTGGGCGTAGCGTGGTACGACTTTGCCGTGTGCGCCGTGGAGCCGGGGCCGATACGGGCGGCGGGCGGCATCACCGTGCAGGCGCCGTATGAACCCGCGCTGCTGGAGCGCGCCGACACCCTCATCATCCCCGGCTGGCGCGATGCCGACGAGGAGCCGCCGCCGGCATTGCTGGCGCAAATCCGCGCCGCCCATGCGCGCGGCGCCCGCCTGTGCTCGATCTGCTCCGGCGTGTTCGTGCTGGCCGCCGCCGGCGTGCTCGATGGGCAGCGCGCCACCACCCACTGGCGCTATGTCGAGCGCCTGCAGCGCCGCTATCCGCGCGTGCAGGTGCATTCGGATGACTTGTATGTCGATGCCGGGCAGGTCATCACTTCGGCCGGTTCGGCGGCGGGGCTGGACATGCTGCTGCACCTGGTGCGGCGCGATTACGGCGCGCGGGTCGGCAATATGGTGGCGCAGCGGCTGGTGGTGGCGCCGCACCGCGAGGGCGGCCAGGCGCAGTTCCTGCCGCGTCCCATGGCGCATGATGAGCAAGGCAGGCTGTCGCGTTTGATGGACTGGCTGCGCAGCCACCCCGCTGAGCAGCACACGGTGGCCAGCATGGCGGCGCGCGCGGCCATGAGCGCGCGCACCTTGCAGCGCCAGTTCCAGGCGGCGACCGGCATGGGCGCCATCGAATGGCTGGCACACGAGCGGGTGGCGCTGGCCAAGGATTTGCTCGAGGCGCCGGATATCGCGCTGGCGCAGGTGGCTGAGCGCGCGGGCTTCGGCTCCGAGGAGTCGCTGCGCCATCACTTCCGCCGCATTGCCGCCACCACACCGGGCGCCTATCGTCGGGCCTTCCTTGGTAAGCTGTAGCTCCGTTAAAAAAGGAGACAACCATGGCATACGTAGACGGCTTTTTGGTACCCGTTCCCAAGGACAAGATGGAAGCTTACCTGGACATGTCGCGCAAGTGCGGCAAGGTCTGGCGCGAACACGGCGCCTTGCAATACCGCGAGACCGTGGCTGACGATGTGAAAGTCGGTGTCCACACTTCCTTCCCCCAGGCGGTCAAGCTGGAGGAGGGGGAGGTGGTGGTGTTTTCCTGGATCGTTTACGAGTCGCGCGCGGAACGCGACCGTGTCAACGAGGCGGTCATGGCCGACCCGCGCCTGAAAGAGATGATGGACCCGGCCAGCATGCCGTTTGACGGCAAGCGGCTGGTCTTCGGCGGCTTTGAAATGCTAATCGATATGTAAGCTGGCACGCATTGCGCCGCGCAGGGAATTGCACACCACGATTTCTTGCGCGGCGAGCAGCATCTCGCGCGTAATGGGGCGCTCTTGCGCGCCCCACGCATCCAGGATCACCGCGCGCATCACGCCCGGCAGCATGCCGCTGGATAAAGGCGGGGTTATCCACACCCCATCGCGGCGGATGAAGACATTGCTGCGCCCACCCTCCGTCAATTCCCCGCGCTCGTTGAAGAACAACTGGTCGAAGGCGCCCTGGGCGTCGGCCGCCTTCCATGCCGCGTCGTAGCGTTCGCGCAGGGTGGATTTATGGCGCAGGAACAGGTCGCGGCTGTCGGTGGCATCTTCGGCCAGCAGCACACGCACCGGCTCCTGCAGCGGTGCCAGCACGCCGCTTTGCACGGCAAAGGCGCCGGCGCTGTTCATGGCCAGGCGCAGGCGGTGCGGCTGGCCGGGCGGGAGGGCCTGGCAAGCCAGCGTGAGATAGGCGCGGGCCGCCGCCTCGTTCCAGGCGAAACCGAAATAGCGCGCCGAGGCGGCCAGGCGCTGCAAATGGCGTTCAAGGTGGCGCGGGCCGCTTTCGCGCGTGGCATGCATGGTTTCGAACAGTTCGAAATCGTTCGACAGGCCGGTGAGGAAGCGCGCTTTGAGCTGGCATTCGGCGAATTCGTCGTGCGCTTCGCTGTCGTGGACGATACCTGCGCCTACCCCCATCACACCCTGGCGCACGCCGTTATGCGGCGCTTGCAGGGTGAGGGTGCGGATCGGCACGTTCAGGCAGAAATCGCCATCCGGCGCGAACCAGCCGATGGCGCCGGTGTAGATGCCGCGTGCTTCCGGCTCCAGCTCGGCGATGATTTCCATGGTGCGCTTTTTCGGGGCGCCGGTGATCGAACCGCAGGGGTAGAGCGCGTCGAAGATCTCGCGCAACGTGGCGTCCGGGCGCAAGCGCGCCTGCACCGTGGAGGTCATCTGCAGCACGCTGCTGAAGCGCGTGACTTCGAACAGCTTGGGCACTTCGACGCTGCCGGTGGCGGCGATGCGGCCGATGTCGTTGCGCAGCAGGTCGACGATCATCAGGTTCTCGGCGCGGTTTTTCGGATCTGCGGCCAGGGCGGCGGCGCGGCGGGCGTTCTCGCCGTCGTCGGCGGCTGCGGACGCGGTGCCTTTCATCGGGCGCGCGGTGAGCAGTTCGCCTTCCTTGCGCACGAACAGCTCGGGCGACAGCGACAGCACGCCGCGCCCGTCCGCAAAGCCGATCAGGGCGCCGTACGGCACCGGCTGGCGCGCGCGCAGGCGCTGGTAAAGCGCGAACAGCGAGCCGAAAGCGTCGAAATGCAGGCGGTAGGTGTAGTTGACCTGGTAGGTATCGCCGGCGGCGATGTAGGCGCGGATGCGCTGGATCGCGTCCACGAACTGCGCTTCGCTGACGTTGGCGCGTATGTTGGCGACGCCGGCCAGGCTTGCGGCAGCGTCATTGCCGGGCGTGGCGTCGGCGGCGCGCGCGGCCAGCCAGTCGGCCACCTCGGCCTGCGTCAGCTCGTCGCAGCGCCCGAACAGCAGCACCTGCGCCAGCGGCGGGGCGCCGGCGTCGGGCGCGCGCGGCGGCACGCCGACGATATGGTGGCCCAGCTCATAGCTGAGGACCGGCACCGCGTGCAGGCCGCGCGCCAGCGCTGCCTGCATATCGGCCAGCACGCCGGGCCAGCCCGCGAAATCGCGGCAGGCGAGGGTGGCCTGGTGGCCGGTGTAGAGGCGGGAAGGGCGGCCAGCGCCGGTGGCTGGATCGACGCTCGCGTCGTCCAGCAAAGCAAAGGTCAAGCAGTTCAATTCAGCAGCAATGCAATCTGTACGGCGGCGTCTTGCGAGGGATTCGCTTTGAAGCCGCTCTTGGCGTATCGGTGCCAGCGCCCCAGCACGAAGCTGACCAGCAGGCCCGCGCGGGCCGCCACGTCTGCCTCATGGGCCTGGCCTTCGGCCGCTGCGGCACGCAGCGCCTGTTTCAGTGCCAGCTCCACGCGGTCGTAGAACTGGTTCATGCGCTGCTGCAGGCGCTCGTCCTCGTTGACCAGCGCATCGCCGATCAGCACCCGCGTCATGCCCGGGTTGCTGCTGGCGAAATGCAGCAGCATGCCCAGGATATCGCGCGCCTGGGCCATGCCGTCCGCCTGTTTGTCGGCGATCTGGTTGATCAGGCCGAAGACGGTGGATTCGATAAATTCGATCAGGCCCTCGAACATCTGGGCCTTGCTGGCGAAATGGCGGTACAGCGCCGCCTCGGATACATCCAGCTTGCGCGCCAACGCAGCCGTGGTGATCTTTTCCCCTTTTGGATGCTCCAGCATTTCTGCCAGTGCCTGGAGAATTTGCAGCTTACGCTGTCCGGGCGGTGTACTTGCCATAGTTTTTATGTTTTGACAGATGTTTGACAGATTTTACTTTGACATCGAGCCAGGCCGGTCTTTTCCCCGGCTTGAGCAAGTACTGCGTCACCCACACGGTGCACATGCCCAGCGCATGCGCCGAACGCAGGTTATCCAGCGTGTCTTCGACAAGGATACACCGGCGCGGGTCGAGCCGCTCCCGCCGCATCAGCCGCCGCAGCATCAGGCGCGAAGGCTTGGGGCGCAGCTGGCGGTGCACAACCATGGATTCAATCGTGATCTGGTCGCTGAAGGCGCGGCCAATTCCCATATGCCCCACCACTTTGCGCGCGTAGTCGCGCGGCGCGTTGGTCAGCAGGATCTTGCGGCCGGGCAGGCGGCGCAACAGCTGGCCCAGGCCGCGCTCGTGGCGAATCATGGCTTCCAGTCCCGGCAGCTCGTGCGTCTCGCGCAGGAAGTGGGCCGCATCCACGCCATGGTGGCGCACCAGTCCAAGCAGGGTGGCGCCGTAGCGCCGCCAATACAGCTCGCGCGCGGCACTGATTTGCTCCGGGCTGGCCGGGGCCTCACCGTTGGCCAGCACGCGCGCCATGTACGCGTTCATCTTCTCCACCATGGCGGGGAAGATGGCATGCGATGCATTGTGCAGGGTGTTATCCAGGTCGAACAGCCAGACCGGTGCCAAAGGTTTAATATTCACGTTCAACGAGGAGGAACTATGCGACGCATGATTATAGTGATGTTTTGCCTGCTGCTTGGAATAGGCACTGGCGCCAGCGCGGCGGAAGCGGCGGCGCCGGCGCGCGGCGCCCTGTACAAGCTGGAATACGCGGGCAACACGTCCTGGCTGTTCGGCACCATCCACGTCGGCAAGAAGGACTTCTATCCGCTTGAACCGCGCGTGACGCAGGCCCTGGAGCGCGCCACGGCGGTGGCGCTGGAGATCGACCCCACGGCCGACCCGGCCCGCTCCATGGGCGTCATGCGCGAGTTCGGCCTGTATGCGCCGGGCAGCGGCAGCGCCATGGGCGATATCCGCGCCGAATACCGTCCGCGCCTGGAACGCATGCTGAAAAAACACGGGCTGACGCCGGAGGCGGTCGCGCCGATGAAACCCTGGCTGGTGGTGATGATGCTGACCATCGGCGAATACCGCAGCCTGGGCTACGGCCCGGAGCAGGGCGTCGACCTGCAGCTGGCGCGCCTGGCGCACGGCCAGAAAAAGCGCGTGGTGGAACTGGAATCGATCGGCGGCCAGGCCGCGCTCTTCGGCCGCCTGACGGCGCAGGAGCAGGCGCGCTTCCTGGAAGACAGCCTGGACACGCTGGAAAACCCGAAACAGGGCGTGCAGCCGCGCGACCTGCTGGATGCCTGGGCGTCGGCCGATGCTGCCAGGTTCGACGCGCTGGCGCGCGAAGTGGAAGGCGACCAGACCTTTTCCGGCAAATTCATGCAGCGCGTGCTGCTGAACGAGCGCAATCCCGTGCTGGCCGACGGCATCGTGGCAATGATGAAACAGGAACAGCACAGCTTTGCCGCTATCGGCACACTGCATTTGGTCGGATCGGGGAATGTTGCGGAACTGCTGCGCCAGCGTGGCGTGAAAGTAGAGCGAATCTACTAAGGAGAATGGTGCCCTTGACGTGGATTGAACACGTGGCCTCTCCCTTACCAAGGGAGTGCTCTACCACTGAGCTACAAGGGCATCTACATATTCTTGGCGGCGTTTAAACACCGCCAAAAAATCAGTGAGACCGGATCATAGTGCCAAAAGCCTGTTCCGTCAAGACTTCCAGCAGCAAACTGTGTTCGATACGGCCATCGATGATGTGAACGGTGTTCACGCCCGACTTGGCGGCGTCCAGCGCGGACGAGATTTTTGGCAGCATACCGCCGGAAATCGTACCGTCTGCGAACATTTCGTCGATTTCGCGCGCCGACAGGTCGGTCACCAGCTTGCCGTTCTTGTCCTGCACGCCGGCGATATTGGTCATCATGATCAGCTTCTCAGCTTTCAGGATTTCCGCGATCTTGCC
Organism: Pseudoduganella guangdongensis; assembly: GCF_009857475.1. GTDB lineage: Bacteria > Pseudomonadota > Gammaproteobacteria > Burkholderiales > Burkholderiaceae_D > Rugamonas > Rugamonas guangdongensis. The sequence goes on from NZ_WWCJ01000002.1 coordinate 284,977, forward strand.
CGCCACGACGTCGGCGTTGATGTTGTACGCCTGGCCATCTTTGCCGAAGCCGATCGGCGAAATGATCGGGATAAAGGCGTCGTCCTGCAGCGCCTTCACCACCGCCGGATTGATCGCCTCGATCTCGCCGACAAAGCCGATGTCCAGGAACTCGCCTGGTTTTTCCTTGTCCGGCATGGCCATCTTACGGGCGCGGATCAGGCCACCGTCCTTGCCGGTCAGGCCCACGGCCTGGCCGCCGTAATGGTTAATCAGCATCACGATATCCTGCTGCACTTCGCCGCCCAGCACCCACTCCACCACTTCCATGGTTTCTTCGTCGGTGATGCGCATGCCCTGCACGAAGGTACCCTGCTTGCCGATTTTCTTGAGCGCGTTGTCAATCTGCGGACCGCCGCCGTGCACCACGACCGGGTTCATGCCCACCAGTTTCAACAGGATCAGGTCGCGCGCGAAGCCGTGCTTCAGGCGCTCTTCGGTCATGGCGTTGCCGCCATATTTGATGACAATGGTTTTGCCGTGGTAATTACGGATGTACGGCAGCGCCTCGGCCAGGATCTGTGCTTTGACTTGGGGCGTAACGCCGCTCAGGTCAGTGGACATATCCGGGTCGGAAGCTGGCAGGTTGGTCATGGCGGGGTCCCACAAAAATTTAGTTTAAGGTCGATGGTGCGCATTATAGGGCCAATCGAGTTGTAATTTCCTGTTTGATCCGTTAGGCTGGACTTGATCCTTACGCATGATTGCAATGATGATATGAGCACCTGTGAGCGTTGCGGCGCGCAATTCCACTGCGCCATGGCCGATGCGGCACCGGGCCAGGAACCGACCGGTGCCCCTGGCGAAACACCGTGCTGGTGCACCTTCCTGCCGCCGGCCGTGCCGGTGCCGGGCCAGGACGCCGTCGGCTGCTGGTGCCCGGACTGCCTGCGCGGCCATATCGCCGCCCTGAACACCCCTTAAACACTGCGCGCCGCGCTGAAGAAACGCATCATTTCGCGGCTGGCGTCCGGCCCGCGCGGGTCGGTATAGCTGCCTGCCGCGCTGCCGCCGGACCAGGCATGGCCGGCGCCATGGATCACCCAGTGCTCGCCCAACGGCGAGCCGTCGTCCAGCCAATGCGCCTTCAAGGTGAAGGCATGGCCGTCCGGCACCCGCCCCGCCAGGGTGGCTGGATTGGCGCGCTCCCCCTGCGGATGGCTGCGCAGGCCCTGCGCCAGGATTTCCTCGCCATTGGCCGGGTGCACGGTGTTGTCCCTATCGCCATGGAACACGATGATCGGCTGGCCCGCCGTTTGCGCCGCCCGCGCGCGGGCCGCGCCCAGGCGCATGGCATACAGGGCCGAGGGCAGGTCGCGCGCCGCCGCGAAAGGCAGGCCGGAGTGCACGCCGACCGCCGCAAACAGGTCGGGATACAGTGTGCCCGCGATGACCGCCATGGCGCCGCCGGCCGACAGTCCCGCGATATAGACCTGGCTTTGCCGCACCGGGAAATGGGCCATGATGTCGCGCGTCATGGCGGCGATGATGGCTGGCTCGCCCTGGCCGCGCTCCTGGTCCAGGGCGCTGAACCAGTTCCAACAGCGGGATGGGTTGGCCTCGGGCGACTGGGCCGGATAGAGCACCAGGCAGCCGCGCTCCTCCGCCACCGCATTCATTTGCGTGCCGGCGGCGAAATCGTCGGGGTCCTGGGTGCAGCCGTGCAGCATGACCAGCAAGGGCATGGGCTGGCCCGCATAGCCGGAAGGAACGTACAGCTTATAGGCGCGGCTGCCGGCGCCGCAATGAAAGACACCACTGCTGAATTGCGGCAGGCCGGCGCCGGGCCGGCGCAAGCGCTGGCGCGCCAGCAAGCCCAGGGCGCGGGAAAACCAATGGCGATCGAGCTTCATAAAGCACCTCGGCGGCTGGTTGGTCGGGTGTCTCCTCGCCTTCTTGTTGTGGCGCTGCCCCGTCAGTATAACAAGGTTGCCGAATTTGCCATTCAGCGGGCTTTTGCCGCACTGCGGTAGAATGGCGGCCATGAGTACTGAACTGCCGCCAGGCGCGCCGGAACTGGCGACGCCCGTGCCATCCCCCTGTGTAAGCCTGTGCAAAATGAACCGCGACACCGGCTTTTGCGAAGGCTGCATGCGCACCATCGACGAAATCGTCGCCTGGTCGCGCGCCGACGACGCTTACAAACGCGCCGTGTGGGCCGAGCTGCGCCGCCGCGAGCAACTGATCGACTTTGACTGACGCAATGAAGCTACACCCCTCCATCCACGTTTTCGAACGCGGCTGGCTCTCATCCAATAACGTGCTGCTGTTGGGCCGCCACGACGCGGCCATGATCGACAGCGGCTACGTCACGCACAAGCAGCAGACGCTGGAGCTGGTGCGCCACGCCCTGCGCGGGCGCCACCTGGACCGCCTGTACAACACGCACCTGCACTCCGACCACTGCGGCGGCAATGCCGCGCTGCAGGCGCATTTCGGCTGCGACACCTTCATCCCCGAAGCGGAAGCCGACAAGGTGCGGCGCTGGGACGAGGACGCGCTCAGCTTCAAGGCCACCGGCCAGCAATGTGAACGCTTCACCGTGGACGGCGTGGTCACGCCGGGTGAAACGCTGCTGCTGGGCGAGCTGGAATGGCAGGCGCTGGGCGCGCCCGGCCACCACGCGCACTCCGTGATCTATTACTGCCCGTCCGAAAAGGTGCTGATTTCCGCCGACGCCCTGTGGCAGAACGGCTTCGGCGTCATCTTCCCCGAGCTGGAAGACGACGGCGGCTTCGAGGAAGCCGGCGCTACGCTCGACCTGATCGCCAGCCTTGACGTAAAAGTCGTCATCCCCGGCCATGGCGCCGTGTTCGACGACGTGGAAGCGGCCCTGGCGCGCGCCCGGCGCCGCCTCGACTTCCTGTCGGCCGACCCCAAGCGCAACGCCGAATACGCGGTCAAGGTACTGCTCAAATTCCTCCTGCTCGAACGCCAGAGCATGCCCCTGGCCGCCACCGGCCCCCTGTTCGAAGCCATCCCCCTGATGGTCGAAATGGGCCGGCGCCACTTCGGCATGAGCGCCACCGAGCTCGCCGCCTGGGCCGTCAAGCAACTGGTCCGCGCCTGCAGCGCCCGCATCGAAAACGACATCCTGCTGAACGACGGCTGAGTTTCTGAGCTCGGCTATACTGCGGGCATGAGCGCCCAATCCCCGCATGTGAAGCATGTCCGGCAAGTCCTGCTATGGCCGTTGCGGCTGATGCCGCCGGAGGGGGCTGAGCGGGCCCATCCCCGGCCTTGGGAATTGTTGGCGGCGGATTCGCCCTGGCGCGAGGTGACGTCGGCGCAGGATGCCAGTGCGGCTTTCCAGGAGCGCTATTACACGGAATTCGTCAGCTTCCTGCCCTACGTGCAGCGCTTCCTGTTCGGGGCCGGCCAGCGGCGCATTTTCCGCCGCAAGGATATCGCCCAGGTGCGCGTGACCACCCAGCCGGGCGCGCCGCCCTGCGTGCTGGAGGTGCATAACCTCTGCCTGCATTTCTTCTTCGATGTCGATATCGTGCTGCTGGTGCTGGAAGTCGGGACCGGCGACCTGCCGTTCGATGCGGCCCAGGATCTGCTCTACCGCTTTGGCCGCGCCTACCCCGCCGGTTGGGATGACGAGGGCAACGCGCTGCATTGCATGCACGGCGTCGAGTGGCTGGATGTGGAAGGCCGCACGCTGGCGCGCTCGGACGCGCAGGAGCGCCAGGCTTTCATCGACCAGGTGGTGCGCCACCAGACGCCGCGTATCGCTTCCCATTGGCGCTACCTGCTGGAGCCGATGGCGCCCGATGCGCCAGGGGCGGCGGCGGCCCTGCGCTACCGCCAGGTGGAGTACTACCGCATGCCGATGATGGCTTACCTGGCCGTCGAGCGGCCGGGCGAGCTGCAAGCGCAGCACTTTGCTGCGCTGGGCACCATGGCCGGCACCTTGGCGGCGCCGGCCGCAGCTTCCGCCGCCAGCGCGGGCGAGCCGGCGCGCATGCAGGCGGATGGCGTCGACCGTCGCTTCTTCTACGACCGATTCTGGTGCAACGCCGGCGCGGCGCCTTATACGCGCTATATCTGCAGCGGCTATGCGCTGGTGGTGGTGGGCGATGCGGATTCGCAGTTCTTCTGCTGCAAGGAGCGCGGCGTGCTGTCGCAGTTCCGCCACCAGCACTTCCTGCTGTTCATGATCGCGCACCTGCAAAAAGCCTCGCTGCTGATGTTTTCCGACCGCCTGGCCGAGGCCTTGACCCAGCTGCAGGTGGCGGATGCGGACAGCGTGCGCGCCTTCAAGCGCCGTATCCGCTATGCGTTCGAAGCCTTCCTGCGCTTCACCCACCGCTATTGGTTCACCGAAGTGTCGGACCAGCAGCAGATCCGCGCCCTGTTCCGCATGTGCGGCCAGCACCTGGACCTGGAACGCGCTTACGCCGAGGTGAAGACGCGCGTGGCCGATATGAACGGCTACCTGGAGGCCGACAGCCTGCGGCGCCAGGCCAATACCGTGGTGCGGCTGACCGTGGTCACCATCTTCGGCATGATCGGCACCATCACCACCGGCTTCCTCGGCATGAACCTGCTGGGCGAGGCGGATGCGCCGATGTCGCGCCGCCTGTGGCTGTTCATCGTGGTGTTCGGCGTGACCACGACGCTCACCGTGTACACCATGGCCAAGTCCAAACGCCTGTCCGATTTCCTGGATGCGCTGTCGGACGAACGCCTGTCCGTCTGGACTAAGATCAAGTCGCTGGCGGCGGTCTGGAAGCCCTGAACCGGTTTAGAGCGCCGCCTCGGCATATGCGCGCCGGGGCTGGCCTATAATCGTTTGACCATCTCCTCATGCGAAGGCCGTGTCATGACCCTGCCAGCCGTATTGCAAAACCTGTCCCTCCCCGTTATCGCTTCCCCCATGTTCATCGCCAGCGGCCCCGCGCTGGTGGCGGCGCAGTGCAAAGCCGGCATTGTCGGCTCCTTCCCGGCGCTGAATGCGCGGCCCAAGGAGCTGCTCGATACCTGGCTGACCGATTTGCAGAACGAGCTGGCCGACTACCAGGCCGCCAACCCCGGTGCGCGCGTTGGCCCGATCGCGGTGAACCAGATCGTGCACCACTCGAATGAGCGGCTGGAGCATGACGTGGACGTGTGCGTGCGCCACAAAGTCCCGATCATCATTTCTTCGCTGCGCGCGCCGCCTGTGGAAATGTTGGATGCTATCCACAGCTACGGCGGCATCGTACTGCATGATGTGGTCAATATCCGCCATGCGCAGAAGGCGCTGGAGGCGGGCGTCGATGGCCTGATCCTGGTGGCCAGCGGCGCTGGCGGCCATGCCGGCACCTTGTCGCCATTCGCGCTGGTGGGCGAGGTGCGGCGCTTCTTCGACGGCCCGGTGGCGCTGTCCGGCTCCATCGCCACTGGCGATGCGGTCCTGGCGGCGCAGGCCATGGGGGCGGACTTTGCCTACATCGGCTCGCGCTTCCTGGCGGTGAAGGAATCCAATGTCACCGACGAGTACCGCGACGCCATCGTGGAATCTTCGGCCGCCGACGTGGTCTATACCAACCTGTTCACGGGCGTGCATGGCAATTACCTGAAGAAGTCCATCGTTTCCGCCGGCCTCGATCCGGATAACTTGCCCGAATCGGACAAGTCGAAGATGAGTTTCAACAGCGGCACGGCCAAGGCTTGGCGCGATATCTGGGGCGCGGGTCAGGGTGTCGGTTTGATGCACGACGTGCCGACCACCGCCGACATGGTGGCGCGTTTGAAGTCAGAATACAACGCTGCACGCGCGCGCCTGGGCCTTCCTGCGTAATAAATGCGCGCGTTTCGTAATGTTTTGTAAGCGCGCCTTGCGCGGCGCGCAACGCGATTCCGGGCCTTTGCCGCCGCTCTGTAAAGTTTTGTAAGCGCGGCGCCCTCCTTCATAAAAAATCCTCATAAGAATCAACGATTTGCGCTGCACCCTGTCCCGCAGGGCGCGCGCTGGCGTCACAATTTTCACGGTGCTAGCATCAATTTACTGATCGACAACACACCGTGGAGGCGTCATCGTGCCAACCCGCCGTTTCTTGCATGCCGCATTGTTCCTGGCTCTGTCCTGCGCCGGCATCGCGCGTGCCGGCACGCTGGTGCTGGAAAGCTGGCGGGTGGACGACAAGGCGCTGTGGGAAACCGTGCTGCTGCCGGCGTTCGAGCGCAAGCACCCCGGCATCACGGTGAAGTTTTCGCCCACCGCGCCCACGGAATACGACACCAGCCTGGCCGCGCGCCTGGGCAGCGGCACCGCCGGCGACGTGCTGGCCTGCCGCCCCTTTGATACCTCGCTGCTGCTGTACCGCCGGGGCTACCTGGAAAAACTGAACGGCAAAGCCGGCATGGAGAACTTCGCGCCCGGCTCCCTGGTGGCCTGGCAGACCGACGACGGCAAGGACATCTTCTGCATGCCGGTGGCCTCGGTGATCCACGGCTTCCTCTACAACAAGAAGATCTTCCGCAAACTGAACCTGCAGCCGCCTGCGACCGAGGCCGAGTTCTTCGCCGCGCTCGATACGGTGCGCAAGAGCCAGTACGCGCCGCTGGCGCTGGGCACGGCCGACGAATGGCTGTCGCACCAGACCGTGTTCACCAATATCGGTCCCAATTACTGGGGCGGCGAAAACGGACGGCGCGCGCTGATCGCGGGCAAAGCCAAATTCACCGATGCGCCCTTCGTGGCGGCCTTTGAATTCCAGGCGCGGCTGGCGGCCTACCTGCCCAAGGCGGCACCGCAGCAGACCTACCGCGATGCGCAGCAGCAGTTTGCGCAGGGCGGCACCGCGATCTACCCGGCTGGTTCCTGGGACATCTCGTATTTCAACCAGTTCCCTGAGCTGGAGCTGGGCGTCTTTGCGCCGCCGCTGCAGCATGCGGGCGACCGCTGCCAGATTTCCGACCACATGGACATTGGCATCGGCATCAACCGAAAGTCGCGCAACAAAGCCGACGCCTACAAGTTCCTGGCCTGGCTCGGCTCGCAGGAATTCGCCGACCTGTACACCAACCGCGTGACCGGCTTTTTCACCCTGTCGAACCACCTGATCGCGGTGCGCGATCCGCTGGCCAAGCAAATGGCCGCCTGGCGCAACAGCTGCGATTCGAACTTCCGCCTCAATGCGCTGATCATGAACCGCGGCTTGCCGAATATGGAAAGCGAGCTGTGGTCGGTGAACGCGCAAGTCCTGAACGGCAAACTGGGCGCGCGCGAGGCGGCGGCGCGCATCCAGAACGGTTTCTCGAAATGGTATCTGCCGCAGCAGGAAAGATCACACTCCCCCTAAAAGTGTGTTGGCCCCGGCATGGGGAGTACGCCGGGGATTTTTTTTGCATCGCTTTGAAAAAGATAAGGAAAAAGAAATGAGTGGAGCACGGCTTGGAATGAAGAGACTACCGCAGCTGATCGCGCTGATGTTCGGCACGCTGGTACTGCCGCATGGTCAGGCGGCGGATGACAATGATGCGCTGCAGACGGTGGAAGTGCGCGGCATCCGCGAGACGCTGAAGCGCAACCTGGCTGAAAAGCGCGATTCGCTGAACGTGGTGGACTCTGTCAGCGCGGAAGACCTGGGCAAGTTCCCGGACAAGAACGTGGCTGATTCCTTGCAGCGTGTGCCGGGCATTTCGGTGGACCGTACCTGGGGCGAGGGCCGCGATATTTTCGTGCGCGGCACCGACAAGAACCTGAATATGACGCAGTTGAACGGCCAGTCGGTGGCTTCCGCCTATTGGTGGAAGAACGATGCGCAGAGCCGTGGCTTTAACTACGATATCCTGCCGTCTGAATTGGTGGGCAGCCTGGATGTCTTCAAGAGCCCTTCGGCCGACCTGGACGAGGGCAGCATCGGCGGCCTGGTGATCGTGCGCACCCGCAAGCCGCTGCAGTTCAAAAAGCCCTTCACCGCGCAGGTTTCGGCGGAGGCGACTTATAGCGACCTGCCGAAGAAGACCGACCCGCAGTTCTCCGGCCTGGCGAACTGGATCAACGAGGCGAAAACCTTCGGCGTGCTGGTGGCCCTGAGCCGCCAGGAGCGCACCATGCGCCGCGACGGCCTGGAGAACTTCACCGACGCCACCAAGTACAACATCGTCGACCAGAACGGCGTGGTCACGCCGAATGTGTACGCCTCCTGGGGCGGCGGCACGCCGATCTTCCGCCAGGACCGCGAGCGCACCACCGGCAATGTCACGCTGCAGCTGCGCCCGACCCCGCAATCCGACATATCGCTGAATTACATGAATTCCGATATGAGCATGGACAACAGCAACCAGAACTACCTGTGGCAGATCGGCGGCCTGGCCGATGCCAAGAACAATATCCGCATCGACAACCCGCGCTTCATCTCCAACTCGGACGGCGGCAAGTCGGTGGTGGGCGGCACGGTGGGGCCTGTGACCGGCGTTTCCTTCGAGCCGATCTACCGCGAAGCCTATGTGAAGTCCAAGGTGCTGGACCTGGAAGGCAGCTATGACGGCGACAACTGGCGCCTGCACGCGCAGGCCGGCACCACGTCCGGCGCCGGCGGCAGCGAGCATGACCGAAACTTCTGGTTCACCGGGGATACCCGCGCCACCATCAATATCGCGCCGGATACCTACGAGGTGAAGTACCTCGATATGAGCCCGCTGGACGCCAGCAAACTGACCCTGCAAGGCGCGCGCGACTGGATCCGCCGCATGGAGAGCAAGGAGAAGTACGCCCAGGCCGACCTGACGCTGGACCTGGACAACTCCTTCATCAAGTCGGTTAAAACCGGCCTGAAATTCCGCGACAACAAGGTGCAGAACCGCCGCACCATCGGCACCGTGGGCCCGGGCAGCCCGGGCTGGATTTCCTACACCCTGGCCGACCTGTCCACCGGCCCGTCGCCCCACATCAGCCAGGAAGCCGCCACCGCCGGCTCGCTGACCCAGTTCGCGTGGGTCAACGATGCGCTGGCGTCGAGCAAAGGCTTCGCCATGTACGACAAGGGCATGGTCTACAAGGAAGCCAAGGGCGAGTACTACCGCATCAAAGAGAAGATCTCGGCCGCTTATGTGCGTGCCGACTTCGCCAGCGGCCAGTGGCGCGGCGACTTCGGCGCGCGCCTGGTGCGCACGCAGCAGACTTCCGAGGCCTACCAGGACCTGGACGGCAAGGGCAACTACGTGCTGGGCAGCGTGAAGCGCAGCTACTCCGACGTGCTGCCGAACGTAAACGTGGTGTACGACTTCCGCAAGGATCTGCTGCTGCGTGCCGCTGCCGCGCGCGTCATGGCGCGCAATACCTTCAGCGACCTGAGTGCCAGCACGGAGGTGAGCGGCACCACCAATGCTGCCAGCGCCGGCAATCCGCTGCTCAATCCTTACCACGCCAACCAGGTTGAAATCGGCGCGGAATGGTACTTTGCCGACGCCTCGCTGCTGTCGGCGACGGCTTTCGCGAAAAAGCTCGACACCTTCATCTACACCTCGACGGCGATGGAGAATGTGGCAGGCGTGCAGCGCCCGGTGACCCGTCCGCACAATGCCGACAACGGCGCCAAGGTGAACGGCATCGAGCTGCAATGGCAGCAAGCCTTCGGCAGCAGCGGCTTTGGCACGGTGGTCAACTTCACCTACACGGATGCCAAGGCCGGCACGCTGGCCGGCGGCCGCCGCCTGAACGTGGTGGGCAACTCGAAGAACCAGCTGAATGCCAGCGTGTTCTACGAGAAGGGCGGCTACAGCGCGCGCCTGTCGTACAACTACCGCTCGAAATCCTACGGTGGCCTGAACCAGGGCGGGCAGGACGTGAACAGCGCCTACGGCCAGTGGGACGCCACCGCCAACTGGGATATCACGCCGCAGTACAGCATCTATGCCAGCGCCGTGAACCTGAACAATGAGCTGATCCGCACCAACACCACGGACGGCTTGCCGGTCGGGGTGTACGAGAACGGCGCGCGTTACAGCGTCGGCCTGCGCGGCAAGTTCTGACCTGCCGCAACGCCTCCCTCCAGCCGGAGGGAGGCTTTCCTTTCTTAGCTCCTGGATTCACATGCAAAAAGAACAGACCTACGAGATGGACGGCATGGCCGCAGCGCCGGCCGTCGCGGGCGGCAGCGTAGTAGTTGCCATGACTTTCATCGGCCTGATGTTTTTCATCCTCGGCTGCGCCACGTGGCTGAACGGATCGCTGATCCCCTTCCTCAAGATCGCCTGTGAGCTCAACAACTTCCAGTCACTCTGGGTGACTTTTGCTTTCTACATCGCCTACACCTTGATGGCGCTGCCCTCCGCCGCCGTGCTGCGCCGCACCGGCTACCGCGCCGGCATGTCGATCGGCCTGGCTGTGATGGCGCTGGGCGCGCTGCTGTTCATTCCTGCCGCGCGCGCCACCTCCTACGCTATGTTCCTGTTCGCGCTATTCACCCTGGCCAGCGGCATGACCCTGATGCAGACGGCGATCAATCCCTACATCGTGTGCATCGGCGCGCGTGAAAGCGCGGCCATGCGCATCAGCATCATGGGCCTGTTCAACAAGACGGCGGGCGTGCTGGTGCCGCTGGCCTTTAGCGGCATGATGCTGAAGGACTTCGGCAGCTATTCCGACACCGCACTGGCGGCCATGAGCGCGGCGGACGGCGCGCTGCTGCGCAGCCAGCTGGCGCAGCGCTTGGTGCTGCCCTACGCCCTGATGGCTGCCGGCCTGCTGGCCATGGCCGCCATCGTGCGCTTCTCGCCCTTGCGTGAGATCCCCGAGCAGCAGGCCGTCGAAGAACCAGGCACGTCGCGCTGGGGTGTGCTGCAGTTCCCGCAGCTGGTGCTGGGCGCGCTGGCGCTGTTCGTCTATGTCGGCGTGGAAGTGATCGCGGGCGACACCATCGGCCTGTACGGGCATAACCTGCACGTCGAGAATTTCGGCGTTCTCACTTCGTACACCATGGGCTTCATGGTGGCGGGCTATGTGGTGGGCATTGTCGCCATCCCGCGCTGGCTGTCGCAGAAGCAGGCCCTGTTGCTGTCCGCCGTTTGCGGAATGATCTTTTCGCTCGGTGTGATCCAGGGTTCGGCGACCGCCCACGGTTTGTCGCAGGTCATGCTGGGTTGGGCCGGCGTGCCGGCGGTGCCGGACACCGTGATGTACCTTGCCATGCTGGGCTTTGCCAATGCGCTGGTGTGGCCCGCGATCTGGCCGCTGGCGCTGGAAGGGCTGGGGCGCTACACCGCCAGCGGCTCGGCGCTGCTGATCATGGGCATTGCCGGCGGCGCGCTGCTGCCCATGCTGTACGGTCACTTTTCCGACAGCGTTGGTTCGCAGGCGGCGTACTGGCTGCTGCTGCCTTGCTATGCCGTGATCCTGTTCTATGCCGTAAAAGGACACAAAATGACGTCATGGAGATAGAATTGCCAGATCGTTATCTGCTGGAGTAGTAGGTGCCAACGTTCCACCGGCGTTCGCAGCTTGCACGCCTGGCGTGCCTGCTGACACTTCCCTTGCTGTTGCTCCCCCTGCCGGGCCGCGCGTCCGGCACGCCGTCCTTGCAGGTGCTGCACTGGTGGACTTCTGCCGGCGAACGCCATGCCGCCAAAGTGCTGGCGGCGCGGCTGGGCGATGAGGGCATCACCTGGCAGGACGCCGCCATCCCCGGCGGCGCCGGCCTGGGCGCGGGCAAGGTGCTGCGCAGCCGGGTGCTGGCGGGCGACGCGCCGGACGCCACGCAGATCATCGGCGTCTCCATCGGCGAGTGGGCGGAACTGGGGCTGCTGCTGGAGCTGGATGGCGTGGCCAACGCCGGCAACTGGAACAAGGCGCTATTTCCCACCGTGCGCGAGCTGGTGCGCCATCGCGGCCACGTGGTCGCCGCGCCGCTCGGTATCCACCGCATCAATACCCTGTTTTACAACCGCAAAGTGTTTGCGCGCCTGAACCTGGCGCCGCCATCGACCTGGACCGAGTTCGAGCAGGCGGCAAGGAAGCTGCGCGCGGCGGGCGTGGCGCCCCTGGTGCAGAGCAGCGAGCCGTGGCAGGTCGCCACGCTGTTCGAGAACCTGCTGCTGGCGACCGGCGGCCCGGAGTACTACCGCGAGCTGTTCGTGCGCCAAAGCCCGCAAGCGGCCGCCGACACGCGCCTGGCGCAGGCCTTGCAGCGCCTGCGCGGCCTGAAAGCATGGATGCTGAACCCGGCCGAGGAGCAGCCCTGGACCGAAGCGGTGAAGCGCTTCGGGCGCGGCGAGGCGGCCATGTTCGTGATGGGCGACTGGGCCAAGGCGGAACTGGGCGAGCTGGGATACGCCATCGACAGCGATTTCTCCTGCGTGGCGCTGCCCGGCACCGACAACTACCATTTGTACAGCGTGGACACGCTGGCCATGTTCGTTAACGACTACTCGCGCCAGGGTGCGCAGGAAAAGCTGGCCAAGGCCGTGATGTCGCCGTTGGCGCAGCAGCAGTACAGCGCCGCCAAGGGTTCGGTGCCGGTGCGGCGCGACGCCAGCCAGGCCACGATGGACAGCTGCGCGCGCTCCTCCTGGCGTGGCTTCGCGCGCGGCGCCGCGTCGCAGGCGCCCAGCCTGGTGCACCGCATGGCCGCCGACGAGGAAAGCCGCGACGCCATCATCGCCGAAATCCACCGCTTCTACCTGGACGACAGCATGGCGCCGGCGGAAACGCAGCGCCGCCTGGCGGGCCTGCTGCGTACCCTGAATTTCAGATCACACAAACAAGGAAGCCACCATGGCGCGCAAGATCCTGATCGTCGATGATGACCAGAAAACCCGGCTGCTGTTGAAGGCCTACCTGGAAAAGAACCAGTACGAGGTGATCCTTTCGCACAATGGCGAGAGCTTCCTGGCCGAACTGCAGGCGCACGCCGAGCAGCTGTCGCTGGTGATCCTGGATGTGATGCTGCCCGATACCGACGGCTTTGCGCTGTGCCGCATTGTGCGCAAGCGCTCCAACCTGCCCATCATCATGCTGACCGCCAGTTCCGACGAAACCGACCGCGTGGTGGGGCTGGAGCTGGGCGCCGACGACTACATCGCCAAGCCGTACAGCCCGCGCGAGCTGCTGGCGCGCATCAAGGCCATCCTGCGCCGCGCCGGGGCGGAGGCCGCGCCGGCAATCCGCTCCTACCACTTCAACGGCTTCACCCTGGACCTGGCGGAACGCACCGTGGTCGATAGCGCCGGGGCGCCGCTGGCCCTGACCGGGCTCGATTTCCAGCTGCTGAAATACTTCGTCGAGCATCCCGGCATTGTGCTGGACCGCAGCCTGCTATGCGAAGAAACGCGCGGCCGCGATGCCGGCCCGCTGGACCGCTCGCTCGATGTGCAGATCAGCCGCCTGCGCCTGCGCCTGAACGACGACGGCAAACAGCCCATGCTGATCAAGACGGTGCGCGGCGCCGGCTACGTCTTCTCTGCCACGGTGTCGGTGACGCATGCGTAGCTTCTGGCCGCAGTCGCTGTTGGCGCGGCTGTCGCTGGTGATGGTGGCGGGCCTGCTGCTGACGCAGGTGGCTGGCAGCGTGCTGTGGACCATGCAGTTGCGCGACAAGACCGAGGCCGACGTGCAGTCGGCGGCGCAGTACCTGGGGCAGGGCGCCGCCAGTTCGATCCGCTTTTTCCGCAGCCTGCCGCCCAGCTACCGCAGCCTGCTGATCCAGCAGTTCCGCGAAATGGGTGGCACCCGCTTTTATGTCGCGCTCAATCGCGGCGAGGTGGCGCTGCAGCAGATCGCGCCGCAGCCGCTGGCGCAAACGGCACTCGGCGCGCTGGAAGCCACGCTGCGCAACGACCTGGCGGGCGAAAGCCGCCTGCGCCTGGCGTTCGCCTGGCCGGAGCAGCTGGCGGTGTCGCCGGACGGTATCCGCGTCGGCGACCTGCCGGAAGCCTGGGTGCGCCACATCCTGCTGTTGAAACCCGATCCGGCGCCGATCCTGGTGATCCAGACCGAACTCGAACCGGGCAACTGGCTCTATCTCGCCACCCTGATGCCGAACCCGTACTTCCTGAACAGTAACGACCCCTTGTCGCGCGACAAGCTGGTGGTGCAGGGCGTCTCGCTGGCGGTCCTGCTGCTGCTGTCCTTCCTGATGGTGCGCTCGATCACGCGCCCGCTGGCGGCGCTGTCCGATGCGGCGGAAGCCTTCGGTAAGGACGACCACGCGCCGGCGCTGCCAGCCTCCGGCAGCCGCGAGATCGTCAGCACGGCGCGCGCTTTCGGCGCCATGCGCGAGCGCATCGCCAAATACATCAAGGACCGTGAGCGCCTGTTCATCTCCATCTCGCACGACCTGCGCACGCCGATCACGCGCCTGAAACTGCGCGCCGAGCTGCTGGACGACGACGCGCTGCGCGAGGAGTTCGAGGAAGACCTGGACGAGCTGGACATGATGGTGAAGGGAGCGCTGCAATGCGTGAAGGACAGCGATATCCACGAGAACCCGACCGAAGTGAAGCTGGACCCACTGATCCGGCGCATGGTGCGCAGCGCGCAGCTGGCGGGCCACAACGTGGCATATGCGGATAGCGGCGTCGCCGTGCGCGCCAAGCCGCTGGCCTTGAAGCGCGCCATCGGCAACCTGCTGGACAACGCCTTGTACTACGGCGAGCGCGCCGAGATCAGCGTACGGGCTTTGCCGGCCTGGATCGAGATCGCAGTGCGCGACCACGGCCCCGGCGTGCCGGAGGAGGCGATTGCCAGCTTGCTGGAGCCATATGTGCGCCTGTCCCACGGTCGTGCGCACAACGACGCGGGTCTGGGCTTGGGACTGGGCATTGCCAACGGCATTGTGGAAGGGCATGGCGGCCAGCTGCTGCTGGCCAACCATCCCGATGGCGGCTTGAACGCGGTGATCCGCTTGCCGGCCTAGCGCGTGCTCAGGTCGTCCGGATTGATGGCCCACAGGCCCGGCAGGTTGCGCCAGTAGCCGTAAGCGTCCATGCCGAAGCCGACCACGAAGCGGTTCGGGATCGTAATGCCCACCAGGTCGGCCTTCACCGGCTTCACCTTGCCGATATCCTTATCGCAGAAGACGGCGATGATGACTTCCTTGGCGCCCATCTCCAGCAGGCGTTCCTTGACGTGGGCCAGGGTCTCGCCTTCGTCGAGGATGTCGTCCAGCACGATCACGGTGCGGCCCGAGACGGTCGGTCGCGGCACCACCTTCCACACCACTTTGCCGCCCTGGTCGTCATCGCCATAACGGCTGACGTGGATGTAGTCGAATTCGAGTGGGAAAGTCAGCTGCGGCAGGATGTTGCCGGTGAAGACCACGGCGCCGCCCATCACGCCCAGCACCAGCGGGAATTCCTGCCGCGATGCATCGCCGTAGCGGTCGTTCAGCGCGCCGGCCATGCGGCGCACAGCTGCCTGCACCGTTTCCTGGTCGTAGAGTTCTTCCGCATTGGCGAGCAGGGAGCGCGCGCGGTTGTGGTGAAAATCTTGCATGATGTTTCTGCGGCAGGTCAAGAATGGCTCAATTATCCCGCCATTCCGCCGCCTGCCCTAGAAACAGTTGGATTTACGCCACACGCGTCCTGATCTCAACTGTAATCGCGCACATCGTCGATGATCTTGCCGTCATTTGGCAAACTGCCGCGCGGCGCGAATTTCACCTCACCACGCAATTTGGTGATGTCGCGGATGGTGGCGATGATGTCGGCGGCCTGCGATTCGATGGCGGGATCGTCGGTTTCGCAGTGCAGTGTCATGACCTCGTCGGCGATTTTTCCCGACACCACCAGGCGCGCCTTGCCCAGGCCCGGGTGGCGGCGCGTGATTTCGTGCACCTGCGAAGGGTGGACGAACATGGCGCGTACCTTGGTGGTTTGGTCGGCGCGCCCCAGCCAGCCCTTGATGCGGGTGTTGGTGCGGCCGCAGGGCGAGGGTCCGCTGTCGGGCAGCACGGCCGACAAGTCGCCGGTGGCAAAGCGGATCAGCGGGTAATCGGCATTGAACAGGGTCACCACGACTTCGCCCACCTCGCCCGGCGCCACCGGCACGCCGGAGCCGGGGCGCACGATCTCCAGCAGCACGTCTTCGTCCAGCACCATGCCGGGATTGAGCTTGCCGTTGCTGCGCGTTTCGTAAGCCATGCTGCCCACATCGGCGGAGGCGTAGGTTTGCAGCACCTCGGGCACGCCGTGCGCGGCGAACCATTGGCGCAGCGATTCGGGCAGGGCTTCCGCGCCTATCAGCGCGCGCTTCACGCTGCTGATATCGGCGCCCATTTCGGCGGCTTTTTCGATAATCAGCTTGAGGAAGGAGGGCGTGCCGATATACGTATCCGGCTTCAGCTCGGCCATGGCCTGCACCTGCAGTTCGGTCTGGCCGGCGCCGGCCGGGATCACGGTGCAGCCGATGCGTTCGGCGCCGCCCTCCACCATGAAGGCGGCGGGCGTGAAGTGGTAGGAGAAGCAGTTCTGCACCAGGCCGCCGGGGCGCACGCCGGCGGCATACATGGGACGCGAGAAGCGCCACCAGTCGGTGCCGCTGCCTTCGGGATCGAAAATCGGGCCGGGCGACATGAAGATGCGCCCCAGCTTGCGGGCCGGGGTGCTGTTCAGGCCGCCGAACGGACGCTCCTGCGCTTGCAGCGCCTTCAGGTCGGACTTGCGCGTGACGGGCAGCTGCGCCAGCGCGGCGCGGCTGTTGATGCTGGCCGCGTCGACGCCGGCCAGGATGCGCGCCCAGCCGGGCGCCGCCTGCGCCTGCGCCACCAGCAGCGGCAGGCGCTCCATCAAATCGCGTTCGCGCTCGGCGTGCGGGCGCGTTTCCAGGCTGTCGAGGGTTTCGGCCATCATGCCGCTCCTTCAATCTCTCGTTGCAGTTTTTTGGTCAGTTTGGCGAAGATCAGTTCGTGCGAGCGCTTGACCATGGCCTTGGCCTCGGCTTCCGGCAGCTTGGCCAGGTCCTCCACCAGCACCCACTTCATGCGCGCGAGGTAGGGGGCGGGAATGATGCCGGGGCGGTCGGTCAGCTCCAGGAAACGGTCGTCGTCTACTTTGAGGGCGATTGCTTTTGCCTTGTCGTTGTCATCCATCACAGCGAACATCTTCTCGCCGACGGAGAACACCAGGTTGTCGCCCCATTTGATATCTTCGGTAACGCCCGGCAGGCTGCGGCAGAAGTCTTTTGCTTTGTTCAGATTCATAGATCAGGCCAACCAACGTTTGCGGCGGCGATAAAATTTCATGTCGCGGAAGCTTTTACGCCCCGCGCCCGACATGCCAAGATAGAACTCCTTGACGTCCTCGTTGTTGGCCAGCTCGCTGGCCGCGCCCTCCATCACCACCCGGCCGTTCTCCAGGATGTAGCCGAAATCCGCATAGCGCAGGGCCACATTGGTGTTCTGCTCGGCCAGCAGGAAGGACACGTTCTCTTTCGCGTTCAGGTCTTTGACGATGCCGAAAATCTCCTCCACGATCTGCGGCGCGATGCCCATGGAAGGCTCGTCCAGCAGAATCATGGAAGGCTTGGCCATCAAAGCGCGGCCGATGGCGCACATCTGCTGCTCGCCGCCGGAGGTGTAGCCGGCCTGGCTGTTGCGGCGTTCGCGCAGGCGGGGAAAGTAGTGGTACACCTTGTCCAGCGCATCTTTCAGTTCGCTGCGCGCCAGGCTGCGCGTATAAGCGCCTGTCAGCAAATTCTCCTCGATCGTCAGGTGGCCGAAGCAATGGCGTCCCTCCATCACTTGCGACAGCCCGCGCTTGACCAGCTCATTGGGCGTGAGCTGGTCGATGCGTTCGCCCTTGAATTGCACCTCGCCCTTGGTCACGTCGCCGCGCTCACCGCGCAGCAGGGTCGAGATGGTCTTCAATGTGGTGGACTTGCCGGCGCCGTTGGCGCCCAGCAGGGCGACGATCTTGCCCTGCGGGACTTGCAGCGACACGCCTTTCAGCACCAGGATCACGTGGTCGTAAATGACCTCGATGTTATTCACCGACAGGTAGCTCATTGGCTTCTCACTTCAGGCAGGCCGGGGTGATTTTTTTCTCGGCGGCGTATTTGCCGGACGATTCATCCACCAGTTTGCGCAGCAGGACCTTATCGCCCACCACCCAGTTCGGGGTAATGGCCTTCCATGCCTTGCCGTCCCACTGCTGCACTTTGACCGCGCCCGAACCTTCATGGTCCTCGCAGGAGGTCTTCACGGTCGGGAACATATTGTGCACGCCCAGCACCTTCTGGCGCGCTTCGTCGATGTTCAGGTTTTCCAGGCCCCAGCGCAGCTGCTCGCCGCTGACCGGCTTGCCCTTGCCGAACTTGTCCTGCGCGGTGCGCATGGCTTCCACGTACATCACGCCGGCGGTCAGGCCGCGCATGTGGTACACGGAACCGATACGGGTTTGGTCGGCCAGGTTGCCTTTGCCGCCGGCATACACTTTCTTGCGCAGTTCATCCAGCAGCGGGTAGTTGCCTGGGGTGTTGAAGGTCATCGAGGTGTAGCCTTTGGCGGCGTCGCCCGACGGTACGGTGTCCTCCTCGGAGCCGGCCCACCATACGCCCAGCATCTTGTCGCGCGGGAAGCCGTTGCGCTGCGCGGTCTTGATGGCGACCGAGTTCATGACGCCCCAACCCCACAGGATCACGTAGTCAGGCTTGGCCTGGCGGATCTGCAGCCATTGCGACTGCTGCTCGCTGCCTGGCGGCGCGACCGGGATCTTGACCAGTTCAAAGCCGTATTGGCTGGACATGGCTTCCAGCACCGGCAGCGGCTCCTTGCCGAAAGCGGAATCGTGGTACAGGTGCACGATCTTTTTGCCTTTCAGCTTGTCCATGCCGCCGCTCTTGTCGCCCAGGTACTTGATCATGCCGGCGGCCTGGCTCCAGTAGTTGGAGATCAGCGGGAAGACGTAGGGGAAGACTTTGCCGTTGGCGGCGTCGGAACGGCCGTAGCCCAGGGTCGTCATCGGGATCTTGTCCTGCGGGATGCGGTCCAGGATGCCGTAGGCGATGCCGGTGGACAGCGGTTCCACCACGGTGGCGCCGCCGTTCTTGGTTTTCAGGCGCTCATAGCATTCGACCCCGCGCGAAGGGTTGTACTCGGTTTCGCATTCTTCCCAGCTGATTTTCACGCCGTTCACGCCGCCGTTGGCGTTGACCAGGTTGAAGTAGTCGATGATGCCGCCATAGAAGCCGGAGCCGCCTGCCGCATAAGGGCCGACGCGATAGGAGGGCAGGGCGACGAACTGGTCGCCTGGCTGCGCCCATGCGCTGCTGGCGGCGATGCTGCTTGCTACGGCAAGTCCAAGTACGAGCGATTTCATGTGATGTCTCCAGGTTTATAGTTGCCGCTCAGTGCGGGAAGGGCCACAGGCGGAGTTTCTCTTTACCGATTTGCCACAAACGCGCCAGACCGTGGGGTTCCACGATCAGGAAGAAGATGATCAGGGCGCCGAACACCATCAGCTCCAGGTTGGAGGCGACCGTGGTGGGCAGGGCCAGGCCGTGCGCCAGAATGTTCAGGAACACCGGCAGCAGCACGATGAAGGCCGCGCCGAGGAAGGAGCCCAGGATCGAGCCGACGCCGCCGATGATGATCATGAACAGGATGCGGAAGGACAGGTCCAGGTTATAGGCTTCCGGCTCCACGGTGCCGAGGTAGGCGTAGGCGTACAGCGCGCCGGCCACGCCGCAGTAGAAGGAGCTCACCGCAAACGCCAGCAGCTTGGTGCGCATCAGGCGGATGCCAATTACTTCCGCCGCCACGTCCATGTCGCGCACCGCCATCCAGGAGCGGCCCACATTGGAGCGGATCATGTTCTTGGCCAGCAGGGCCATGAGCGCCACCACGGCCAGCACCAGCAGGTATTTACGGGCCGGGGTATCGAAGGCATAGCCCAGGATCTCCATCTTCTGCGCGGTGATCACGCCGGAAGAGCTGTAATTCGTGAGCCAGCCGATCTTGGTCAGGCACCACACCACAAAGAACTGGGTCGCCAGGGTGGAGGCGGCCAGGTAGAAGCCGCGAATGCGCAGGGATGGCAGGCCAAACGCCATGCCGACCATGGCCGCGCACAGGCCGCCCAGCACAAAGGCCAGCAGCAGCGGGAGGCCGGGAATGCGCAGCACGAAGTTATACGAGGCGAAAGCGCCCACCGCCATGAAGGCGGCGGTGCCGAGCGAGAGCTGGCCCGCATAGCCGGTCAGGATGTTCAGGCCCAGCGCCGCCAGCGAGAAAATCAGGAAGGGAATGAAGATGGCCGACAACATGTAGGGCGAGGCCACCATGGGCAGCACCAGCAGCGCGATCGCCAGCGTGGTGAGCAAGGCGATGCGGTCCTGGCGGATCGGCAGGATCTGGCCGTCCGCCTCGTAGCTGGTTTTGAATTGTCCTGCTTCGCGGTAGAACATCGCTCAGATCCTCCGGATGATTTTTTCGCCGAACAGCCCTTCCGGGCGCACCAGCAGGAACAGCAGGGCCAGAACATAAGGGAACCAGCCCTCGATGCCGCCGCCCACGAGGGGGCCGATATAGACTTCGGCCAGCTTTTCCGAGGCGCCGATAATCAGCCCGCCCACGATGGCGCCAGGCACGGAAGTGAAGCCGCCCAGGATCAGCACCGGCAGCGCCTTCAGCGCGATGAAGGTCAGCGCGAACTGCACGCCATTGCGGGCGCCCCACAGCAGTCCGGCCACCAGGGCCACCATGCCCGCCACCGCCCACAGGATGCCCCAGATGCGCTGCAGCGGAATACCGACCGCCTGCGCAGCCTGGTGGTCGTCCGCCACCGCGCGCAGGGCGCGGCCAACCTTGGTCTTGGCGAACATCAGTGCCAGCGCCGCCACCATCACGCCGCAGATCGCTGCGGCAGTCAGGTCGAACTTGGAGATGACGATGTTGAACTTCTCCATCAGGTACTCGCTCGGCACATCCTCAATCGGGATATCCAGCTTGTGCACCTGAGAACCCCAGATCAGCTGCGCCAGCCCTTCGATGAAGAAGGCCAGGCCGATGGTGGCCATGAACAGGGTAATCTCAGGCTGGTTCACCAGCGGCCGCAGCACCACGCGCTCGATGGCCAGCCCGAGGATGATCATGGCCAGGACGGTGGCGGGGATGGCCAGCCAGAGCGAGAGCCCGAACTTGTCCATGAAGCCGACCGTGGTCAGGGCGGCGAAGAACACCATGGCGCCCTGGGCGAAGTTGAACACGCCGGACGCCTTGTAGATCAGCACAAAGCCGATTGCCACCAGCGCATACATCACACCGGACAACAGGCCGCCAATCAGCACTTCGGCGAAGAATGTCATATCCATTAGTGGGCCACTCCGAGATAAGCGTCGATCACATCCTGGTTGGTGCGGACCTCGTCCGGCGTGCCGTCGCCGATCTTCTTGCCGTAGTCCAGAACCACCACGCGGTCCGAGATATCCATCACCACGCCCATATCGTGCTCGATCAGCACGATGGTGGTGCCGAATTGCTCGTTCACGTCGAGGATGAAGCGGCACATGTCCTGCTTCTCTTCCACGTTCATGCCCGCCATCGGCTCGTCCAGCAGCAGGATCTGCGGTTCGGCGGCCAGCGCCCGGCCCAGCTCCACGCGCTTTTGCAGGCCGTAGGGCAGGCGGCCCACGGGCGTCTTGCGGATATGCTGGATCTCCAGGAAATCGATCACCTCCTCGCATTTGCGGCGGTGCGCGATCTCCTCGCGCCGCGCCGGCCCCCAGTACAGGGCCTGCAGCAGGAAGTTCGACTGCATCTTCAGGTTGCGGCCGGTCATGATGTTGTCCAGCACCGTCATGCCCTTGAACAGCGCGATATTCTGGAAGGTGCGCGCAATGCCGGATTTGGCGGCCGCGTAGCAATCCATATTCTTGCGGTGCTGGCCGCGATAGATGATCTCGCCCTGCTGCGGGCGGTACACGCCGTTGATCACGTTCAGCATCGAGCTTTTGCCCGCGCCGTTCGGGCCGATGATGGCGCGGATCTCATGCTCGCGCACATCGAAGGAAATGTTGGTCAGCGCCTTCACCCCGCCGAAAGACAGCGAGATATTGCGCAGGTCCAGGATCACGTCGCCGACCTTGCGGCCGGCGCTGATCGCGCTCGGTTCGTTCATTTGCATGGTGCGCACTCCGCTCAGGCTGCCTTGAGGTCCATGATCCGCAGGTCCGCCGCCACCATGCCGGTGCGGCCATCCTCGAATTTGACCTGGGTTTCGATGTATTGCGACGCTTTACCGCCGTACAGCGCCTCGATCAGCACCGCGTACTTCTCGGCGATGAATTTGCGCCGCACCTTGCGGGTGCGGGTCAGCTCGTCGTCGTCGGGGTCGAGCTCCTTGTGCAGCACCAGGAAACGGTGCACCTGCGTATCCGCCATCAGCGCTTCCTGCGCCAGGTCGGCGTTGACCTTTTCCACGCATTCCTTCACCAGCGCGTAGGTTTGCTCATGCGCGGCCAGGTCGGTGTAGCCCGAGTAGGAGATGCCGCGCCGTTCGGCCCAGTTGCCCACCGCCTCCATATCGATGTTGATGAAGGCGGTCACCTTGTCGCGCTCATGGCCAAAGGCCACAGCCTCCTTGATGAAGGGGAAGAACTTCAGCTTGTTCTCAATGTAGTTGGGCGCGAAGATGGCGCCGTTGTTCATCTTGCCCACGTCCGCCGCGCGGTCGATGATGCGCAGGTGGCCGTCGTTGTCGAAGATGCCGGCATCGCCGGTGTGGAAGTAGCCTTCGCTGTCGATCGCTTCCGCCGTGGCATCGGCGCGCTTGTAGTAGCACTGCATCAGGGTGGGCGACTTGACCAGCACCTCGCCGTTCGGCGCCAGCTTCACTTCCACGCCCGGCGCCGGCTTGCCGACCGAATCGAACTTGATTTCGCCATCCGGCTGCAGGCAAATGTAGGCGCAGGTTTCGGTGGAACCGTAGAACTGCTTCAGGTTCACGCCGATGGAGCGGTAGAAGCGGAACAGGTCCGGCCCGATGGCGGCGCCCGCCGTGTAAGCCACGCGGATGCGCGACATGCCCAGCACATTGCGCAGCGGCCCATAGACCAGCACATTGCCGATGGCGTAGCTGAGGCGCGCGCCGAAGGGCACCGGCTTGCCGTCCAGGATATCGGAGCCGACGCGGCGCGCCACGTTCATGAAGTGGTGGAACATCTTGCGCTTGATGGTGCCCGCGTCTTCCATGCGGATCATCACTTGCGTCAGCATGTTCTCGAAGATGCGCGGCGGCGCGAAGTAGTAGGACGGGCCGATCTCGCGCAAATCCGTGGTGACGGTATCGGACGACTCCGGGCAGTTCACGGTAAAGCCGGCGGTCACCGCCTGCGCGAACGAGAACAGGCAATCGCCGACCCAGGCCATGGGCAGGTAGGACAGCACGTTTTCCGCGTCGGTCAGCTTGTCGAAGCTGATGCCGCCGGTGGCCGCCGACAGCAGCGCCTTATGGGTCTGGCACACGCCTTTCGGTTTGCCGGTGGTGCCGGAGGTGTACAGGATGATGGCGCTGTCGCTCTCCTTGCCCTCCGCAATCGCCGCCTCGTAGA
This sequence comes from Pseudoduganella guangdongensis, assembly GCF_009857475.1. Classification (GTDB taxonomy): domain Bacteria; phylum Pseudomonadota; class Gammaproteobacteria; order Burkholderiales; family Burkholderiaceae_D; genus Rugamonas; species Rugamonas guangdongensis. The sequence continues at coordinate 308,492 of NZ_WWCJ01000002.1, forward strand.
AGCCGGGATGCGCCTTGTCATACGCGCGCCCCAGCTTCTGCAGGCGGGCATAGGACATCAGCTGCCCATGTGTGTAATTGCGCATGCCCCGCTCGTCTTCATAGGCGATGTGCTTGATGTTCGGGCATTGCTCGCACAGGTCGAGCAGCTTATCGACCTGCTCCTGGTCCTCCACGATGGCGTAGGCGATTTCCGCATTCTCCAGCACGAAGGCCATGTCGGCCGCCGGCGCGTCCTGGTACATCGGCACCGGCACACCGCCCAGGCATTGCGCCGCCAGCATCGACCAGTACAAGCGCGGACGGTTGTCGCCGATAATGGCCAGGTTCATGCCGCGCTGGAAGCCGATCGATGCCAGGCCGCAGGCCAGCGCCCGCACCTCGGCATTCACCTGCTGCCAGTCCCAGGTCTGCCAGATGCCCAGGTCCTTTTCGCGGAACGCAGGCTTGTGCGGCCGCTCCTTGCCATGCTGAAGCAGCCTGCGAGGGAAGGTCGTGAGATTATCCTGCACGGTGTCTCCTTGGATTTTTAGGTGCGCCTTTTCGTTGGGATGCGCTTTTTGTGTGATGATATTAGCGTGAGCTAGTTCGCAAGGTTGTCATTTCAGAGACAATTCGGCGACTTTTGATGGTGCGACGCAACAACAATGAAAAACGAACCGAGCCTGATTCAAGCCATACGCAATTCCACCTGGGCTCCCGCGCTCACAGCGGAGCAACTGGCGCGGGTGGAGGCCACCTGTTACGAGGAATTTATCCCCAAAGGCGGTTTTGTTTGCCGCAAAGGCGAGGTGGTCGATAATTGGATCGGCATTATTTCGGGCATGGTGAAAATGAATAATTTTTCGCCTAACGGGAAAAGCGTCACATTTACCGGCGTCCCGCCCGGCGGCTGGTTTGGCGAAGGCTCTTTATTGAAAGACGAGCACCGCAAATACGACGCCATGACCCTGCGCGACAGCCGCATTGCACGCATGCCCGCCGTCACCTTCCACTACCTGCTCGAGAATAGCCTACCCTTCACCAGGTTCTTATTGATGCAGCTCAATGAACGTTTAGGTCAGTTCATCGGCATGGTGGAAAACGAACGCTTGCTGGATCCCGATACCCGGGTCGCAAGGTGCCTTGCATCACTATTTAATTCCCATCTGTATCCCGGCAGCGAACGGCTGGTGCAGATATCCCAGGAAGAGGTCGGCCTGCTGTCGGGTTCCTCGCGCCAGCGCGCCAACCAGGCGCTGCAAGTGCTGGAGAAGGAGGGCCTGTTGCGCGTTGACTACGGCGGCATCCGCATCCTCGACCTCGACGGCCTGCGCCGCTTCGAAGCCTGAACGAGTGTTCCTTAACAGACCAGCTTGCACGAAGGGAGCAAGCTGAACCTATCTGTTATGGGAGGACATCATGCATACGTCAATCAAACTTGCCGCCGCCGCCGCTGCCGCACTGCTATGCAGCCAGGCCTGGGCACAAATCACGCTTTATCCACAGGAAGGCTGGCGCGGCCGGCCAGTAAACGTCAGCAACTCCATCCGCGACCTGCGCACCGCAGGCATCGACGACCGCGCCTCGTCGGTCGTGGTGGAACGCGGCCGTTGGGAAGTGTGCGAGCACCCCAACTTCCGCGGCGACTGCCGCATCCTGCGCCGTGGCAGCTACGAGTCGCTGCGCGGCATGGGCCTGAACAACAGCATTTCTTCCATCCGCGCGGTGCCGCGCAACCGTCGGGTTGACGCGATGGCGTATGCGCCGGCACCGGCGCCGCAACCAGCCTACGAATACCGCATGCGCCCCAGCGAACGCACCTATGAAGCACCAATCACGTCGGCCCGTGCCGTCGTCGGCCCGCCGGAGCAACGCTGCTGGGTGGAGCGGCAGCAGGTCAATGAGATGTCCGGCGGTAGCGGCACGGCGGGCGCCATCGCCGGCGCCCTGATCGGCGGCGTGCTGGGCCACCAGGTCGGCGGCGGCTCCGGGCGTGATTTCGCCACCGTCGGCGGCGCCATCGCCGGCGCCGCAGTCGGCTCCAACGTCGCCCGCAATCGCGGCAACGAATACGCCCAGAACGTGCAGCGCTGCGAAGCCATCCCCAGTCGCACACCGCAATACTGGGATGTGACTTACGAGTTCCGCGGCACCCAGCACCGCGCCCAACTGGCCTCCGAGCCGGGCCGCTATATCACCGTGAACCGGGACGGCGTGCCGCGCATGTAGAGCGCCTCAGTGCTGCTCGGCCAAAACGGCATGGAACAGCTGGTTCAGGCCAGTAGAAACGTCGCCGCGTTGAAAGCGGGAGACCTCTGGCCGCTCCAGTCTTTCCAGCTCCGATTCGATGAATCGGTTCAGGCAGGGCACAGGCTCGGATAAGCCCATTTCCGGCGCAGCCTTTTTCTTTTCAAGTAGAGCCGCAATTGCGTCCAGCAACTCCGTTTCGCCTTCCAGCAAGTGTAAAAGCTTGTCGAATTCGATAGGAGCGGCAGTACCGTAGCGCTCAAGCCAGCGTACAGCGAGCAGTGGACGAAGCACGTAGAAGTACTTCTTCAATGGCACCATATCTGCACGCAAATAGCCGCGATAGTTTGTTTTAGCCATGCTGCGGTAGTGATAGACGCCATTCTCGCAGGAGTAGATCTGTGGCAGCAATTGACGCGTGCCGTCAGCAAAACCGCCATGAGAGCGATACAAGATGGGCGACTGAATCCATTCCACAAAAGCGGGATTGGATTTATGGAATAAGCGCAGGGCTTTGCGAACGTCCCAGCCGTTCAGGTCAATGTCATCGACAATCTCATATTCGATGACATCGCGCTTTTCTTCGAGATCCACCGCAAGATACCAATTGCTTGGGTGGGCGTAGATAAAACGAACATCATAGTCGCTATTTGGAGAGGCAAACCCCCATGCCCTGCTACCGGATTCAACCGCCAGCAAGATTCGCACATTGTGTTCAGCTTCTGCTGCCGCCAGGCGGCGCATGATTTCTTCCCTTACGTCCTCGGGTATCAATTTCTCTCCACGTTCAGTTTGAGTTGCATCATTTTAGATGGTGCGTTCAGTTAGCGGAAAAAGCAACGTGCCGCCATGTGCCATCGAATGAATCGTTCGGGCTAAGCAGGATGGCGCAATCGGGGTATGATTGCGCTATGAAAGAATCAATCCGCACTAGACTCGAATCCATGCGCGCGGCGATGCGGCGGCACGAGGTTGCCGCCTGCATGGTCCCTTCCTCCGACCCCCACTTGTCCGAATACCTGCCGCCGCGCTGGCAGGGGCGTGAATGGCTGTCGGATTTCACCGGCTCGGTCGGCACCTTCATCATCACCCCCGATTTCGCGGGCGTCTGGACCGATGGCCGCTACTGGACCCAGGCGGAAACCGAACTGGCCGGCAGCGGCGTGCAGCTGATGAAGATCTCGTCAGGCGCCAGTACGCAGTATGTGGACTGGCTGGCGGAAACGCTGCAACCGGGCCAGGTGCTGGCGGTGGACGGGGCGGTGCTGGGCCTGTCGACCGCGCGCCTGCTGCAGGCGCGCGGCATCACGCTGCGCACCGACCTGGACTTGCTGGACGAGGTGTGGAGCGACCGGCCCGGCCTGCCGCAGGCTCCCGTCTATGAACATGAGCGCCCCTACGCCGACAAGACGCGCGCCGCAAAACTGGCCGTGCTGCGGGCGGAAATGGCGCGCCAGGGCGCCAGCCACCACGTGATTTCGACCCTGGACGATATCGCCTACCTGTTCAACCTGCGCGGTTCGGACGTCAACTACAACCCGATTTTCCTGGCACATGCCCTGGTGGAGCGCGAGCGTGCCATGCTGTTTGTGGCGGCCGGCAAGATCGAGCCGGGCCTGGCCGGCCTGCTGGCGGCGGATAACGTGTTCGTCGAGCCTTACGAGGAGGCGGCCGATGCGCTGGCCGCCATCCCGTCCGGCAGCACGCTGCTGCTCGATCCGCGCCGCATCACGTTCGGCACGCGCCAGGCGGTGCCGGAAAGCGTGGCGGTAATCGAGGCGATCAACCCGACCACCTTCGCCAAGTCGCGCAAGACCGCGCACGAGGCGGACTATGTGCGCGCCACCATGGTGCAGGACGGCGCCGCGCTGTGCGAATTCTTCTCCTGGCTGGAACAGACCCTGGCCGACCCGCAGCGCGCGCCGCTGGACGAATACGCCATCGGCCAGCATTTGCTGCAGGCGCGCCGCCGTCGTCCGGGCTTTGTCAGCCCGAGCTTCGGCACCATTGCCGGCTTCCGCGCCAACGGCGCCATCATGCACTACCGCGCCCCGGCGCAGGGCAGCGCCGTGATCGAAGGCGACGGCCTGCTGCTGATCGACTCCGGCGGCCAGTACACCGGCGGCACCACCGACATCACGCGCGTGGTGCCGGTCGGCGCCATCTCGCAGGAACACAAGCGCGACTTCACCCTGGTCCTGAAAGCGATGATGGCCTTGTCCGTGGCCCAGTTCCCGCGCGGCGTGAAGTCGCCCATGCTGGATGCGATCGCGCGCGCGCCGCTGTGGGCGGCCGGCATCGACTTCGGCCACGGCACCGGCCATGGCGTGGGCTTCTTCCTGAATGTGCACGAAGGGCCGCAGTCGATTTCCCCATCCACTCCGCCGGAGCCGCATACGGCGATGGAGCCGGGCATGATCACTTCCAACGAGCCGGGCATCTACCGCCCCGGCAAATGGGGCATCCGCATCGAGAACCTGGTGCTCAACGTGCCGGCTGCCGATTCGGAGTTCGGCGAGTTCCTGCGCTTCGAGACCCTGACCTTGTGCCCGATCGATACGCGCTGTGTGGACCAGTCCCTGCTGCGCGAGGATGAGGTGCGCTGGCTGAACGATTACCACGCTACGGTGCGCCAGCGCCTGCGCCCGCATGTCAGCGGCGCCGCCTTGCGCTGGCTGGAGCAAAGGACGGAGGCGCTATGAGCCGCTCGACTAAAGCATCCGGCGCGCTGGCGCGGCTGAAAGAGCGCTCAGGCAACCAGGCGTACTCCATGACCATTACCGGCAGCGGTCACTTCTTCCTGACCGAAGGGCCGGGCCAGCCGCCGCTTTGCGCACCGTTGGAGCTGGACGATTTTGTCGCCTTCGTCAATGCGCAGGGCCCGCAAAAGGTGAAACGGGTCAGCAAGCTCGATGTAGCATTTGAAAAGCAGCTCGCAGCCAAGAAAGCAACAAAACCATAAAGTGAGGCAGCCATGCCCAGCATAGAATTCCTGCGTGCGTACTGGTCGACCGGCGAACTGGCGACCAATTTTGTCATTCTGATGAACCTTGTCGGGGCGCTGTTGCTTGGCCTGCTGGTCGGCTACGAGCGCTCCTACCATGGCCGGGCGGCGGGCATGCGCACTTACGGCCTGGTGTGCATGGCGTCGGCGGCCTTGACCGTGGTGTGCGGCTACCCGTCGCTGTGGTTCGGCGGGCATATGTCGGAGCTGATCAGCACCGACCCGACCCGCGTCATCCAGGGCATCGTCACCGGCATCGGCTTTCTCGGCGCGGGCGTGATCATGCGCGAGGGCTTCAATATTTCCGGGCTGACCACGGCGGCCTCGATCTGGGCCTCGTCCTGCATCGGCGTGGCGGTCGGCCTGGGCTTCTACCTGGGCGCCATGGGGCTGGCCTTCCTGTGCGCCATGTCGATGATCTTCCTGTCCAAGGTGGAGGCCTGGCTGCCGTCGCGCCATGCGATTGCGATCAGCATGCGCTTCAAGCCCGGCTTTGAGCCGAAGGAGGACCAGCTGCGCGCCATGGCGCTGGAGCGGGGCTATCAAATCGCCGGCGGTTCGCTCACCATCGGTATGGACCAGGGCAAGCAGGAGTGGCGCTTCGTCGCGCTGGCCCTCAGCAAGCGTAGCGGTTCGCCGCTGTCGCGCATCGCGGAGGAGATGGTGCATTTCGAAGGCATCGACAGCTTCCAGGTCACCCATGCACGCAATTAGGAGGCAGGTTTGCTGATCCATTCGCAAGATGTACTTGATTTCTGGTTCCTGCCGATCGGCGCCAAGGGACACAATATGCAGCGCCCGGAGTGGTGGCGCAAGGACGACGCTTTCGACCGCGCGATCTTCCAGCAGTTCGGCGATGTGATCGAGCAGGCGCTGGCGGGCGGCCTGCGGCAGTGGGACGACGAGGGCACGCAGGGCACCCTGGCGCGCATCATCGTGCTGGACCAGTTCACGCGCAACGTGTATCGCGGCACGCCGAAGGCCTTTGCCGGCGATGAGCTGGCGCTGGAGGCGGCGCGCGCGCTGGATGATTCCGGCGCCAACCAGACCTTGCCGGTGGCGCAACGGGCGTTTTCCTATATGCCGCTGGAGCATGCGGAAAACCTGTCGATGCAGCTGCGCTGCGTGGACCTGTTCGCGATGCTGGCGGCGGATGCGCCGGCCTATGCGGGCATGCTCGACTTCGCCAAGAAGCACTATGAGGTGATCCGCCGCTTTGGCCGTTTCCCGCACCGCAACGCCATCCTGGGGCGCGAATCGACGCCGGAGGAAATCGAGTTCCTCAAACAGCCGGGGTCGAGCTTTTGATGCGTCGCTTGACTGTGATCGGCGGCGGCCAGGTGGGGCGGGTGCTGGGGCGGCTATTCGCAGGCGCCGCGGTGTTTTCCGTGCAGGATGTCGTGGCCCGCTCGGCTGACAAGGCGGCGCAGGCGGCGGCGTTCATCGGCAGCGGTACCCCTGCCGTGGCCGGCGGCGCGCTGCGTGCCGCCGATGTTTTCATGCTGTCGGTGTCGGATGACCAGATCGGGCCTGCCTGCGAGGCGCTGGCTGCGGCAGTGCCGCTGCAGGGCGCGGTGGTGTTCCATTGCAGCGGGGCGCTGGCGTCCGAGCAGCTGGCGGCGGCGCACGCGGCGGGGGCGCATGTGGCCAGTGTGCATCCGATCCGCAGTTTTGCCGATGTGGATGCGGTGGCGGCCGCTTTTGCCGGCACCTTTTGCGGCGTCGAGGGCGATCAGCAGGCCTTGGATGTGCTGCTGCCGGCGCTGGCGGCGATCGGCGCGCGCGCCGTGCGGATCGACCCGGCCGCCAAGACGGTGTACCACGCGGCGGCGGTGTTCGCGAGCAATTACCTGGTCACGGTGATCGATGCGGCTTTGCGCGCCTACCAGGCGGCGGGTGTTCCCGAGGCGGTGGCGCGCGAGCTGGCCAGGCCGCTGGCGCTGGAATCCATGGAGAATGCCTTCCGCCTCGGCGCGGCGCCGGCGCTGACCGGCCCCGTCGCGCGCGGTGATATGGCGACGGTGATGCGCCAGCAGGACGCGGTGATGGCGTGGGATGCCGCCACCGGCCAGCTGTATCGCGCGCTGGTGCCGCCCACTGTCGAACTGGCTGAGCGCAAACGCGCGGGCAAGCCCTAACCCTCGTCCACGCGGTCCCCACGGCTCGGCTAGCGCGGCACGGTGCAGCCCTCTGCGTCGCAGTCCGCGTCGCCGCTGGCCGGCGCGCTGCCGGGCGGGCGGGGCGCGGCGCCATGCACCGGGGCGGTGGCTGCGGCGGGCTGCTCGGCCAGCAGGCGACCGATCACGCCGCCCAGCACCAGGTCATCAATCCCGCCGAAGTGGTTCAGCCGCAGCTGCCCCGCGCGGTCGAACAGCAACAGGCTGGGCGTGCCGCGCAGTTCATAGTGCCGCATGGTAGCCGGTACCGGCGAACCGGGCAGCGCCCGATCCACCGCCACCGGAAACGGCAGCCGATACTCGTGGATGAACGCCTCCAGCGCGCGCGGCGTCATCACGTCATGGTGCTCAAACACGCTATGCAGGCCGATCACCACCAATTCGGGAAAGGCCTGCTGCAGCTTGACCGCCTGCGGGATGCCGTGCGCCACGCAACCGGGGCACAGCATCTGGAAGGCATGCACCGCCACCACCTTGCCATCGGTGGCAGGCGCGGCCCCGTTGAGCCACGCCGAGGCATCGAGCCGTATCATTTTGCGCGCAGCTTCACGCCAGGGAAATCGACCGGCACCTTGAACGCCACGTTCACATAGTTGGTGAACAGGTTCAACGCCACATGCGCCATGATTTCCACGATTTCGCCATCGCTGAAGCCGACCGTGCGCAGCTCTTGCACCTGCTCGTCATCGATCTTGGCGCGATTGGCCACCACGGCCACCGCAAAGCGCAGCGCGGCAGCGGTTTTCGGATCGCTCGACTGGCCCGCCTGCGCCGCGCTCATTTCATCGGCCGAGGCACCGGCTTTGCGGCCCAGGGCGGTATGCGCCGCCAGGCAGTATTCGCAATCATTGCGGTCGGCGATGGCGACAGCAATCTGTTCGCCCAGTTTGGCGCCCAGCGTGCCGCCGCCCAGGGCGCCAAAGCTGCCCCACATGCTCTGCAGCGCCGCCGGGGAATTCGACACGGCCTTGAACATATTCGGGGTGGCGCCGAAAGCCTGGTGGATCTGGGCCAACAGGCCGGTGCTGTCATTGGTGTTCAGTGGAATGCGCGACATGGTAATGCTCCTTTTCAAGATTAAAAATAGGACTCCTAACTATTTGGGTCCAAAAAAAGGCCGGCCTCAAACCAGGGCCTGCCAATTCTTTACCTGCTGCACCGGATCGGCCGGTTCATGTTCCGGACAATCCAAACGCAACATCGCCACCGGCAACGGTGCGCCCATCAGCCCGCAATGATGGGGCGCGGCGGCATCCGCATGCCGGTTCGGCTGGAAATACTTACACGACAAACATGCGCGCAGCTCCGGAAAGCGCTCCGTCTTCTGCAACTGCCCAATCACCTGCAGCAAGCCGCCCAGCAACTGCTGCTGCGCCTGCGGCGACAGCGTCGCCACCGCCTCATCCGCAAAGCCGGTGGCGCCCGCGATGCGCTCGGCCACCAGCCGTCCCTCATCGCTCAGGTGCAGGTCGGTGGCGCGGCCATCGTCCAGCGCGCGCACTTTGCGCACCAGGCCTTTCGCCACCAGGGCCGCCACCGAATCGCTGGCGCTGGCCGCCGAAATCGACAGCTGACGCGCCACCCACGACAAGCGTACGCCTTGCGGCGCGCGGTTATGCAACAGTTGCAGGATCTCAGCTTGGGCCGGATTGAGGTTCTCGCGGGTTGCAAACTCCCACATACCCGAACGCAGTACGCTGCCGATACGGGATATTGCGGAAATAATGCGGGTGGAAGTCGTGTCCATGTGCCAAGTATAAGGCCGAAATCCGAAATGTCAAGGACTCCTAACTAATTACGAAAGCCTTGCAATTCGGCAGGGCAAAAAATATAGTTGAAGAGCAGTTAAAAGCTTTTTGCCGGACTTTTTTTGTTGGAATGGAGCAAAAAGTTAGCCCCGACGGGTGACAAAATTGGCCGTTAGCAATAAGCTAGCTCACTTGGGAAAAGCCACACACAGTTCTAGGGGAACGCTATGTTATTTTTGAAATCCACGTCTGTCACCAAGGCGCCTGGCATCTACGAAGTTGATATCGCTGCCAAACCGCCTGGCAAGACGTTCGGCGTATACATGGCAACCGACCCGGATAATCCGCCGACCGCCGTGCTGGAAGCACTGGCCGCTGGCGGCTTCAAGCAGGTGCACAGCTCCGGCTATACCCACAAGGACCGCGGCAAGGTGCTCGACCTGCACTTCCAGAAAGATGGCACCGACCTGTTCAACGGCTGGAAAGTTGACGAGGCCGAAGCGAACATGGCGATCATCAACAAAATCTTCGGCGACATCGGCGTCGCCATTACCCCGCGCGTGATGTCGCTGGCCGAAGCCTACGCCTGAACGTCGATGTGATACAGGGCCCAGGGGCAGGTGCTGAAGCGCTCGCCCACCGGCCGGCTGGCCATTTCCGGTACCCGATCCGCATCGTAAATCGCCCATAACGGGCCCAGTCCACCCAGCGCCATGGGCGCGCCGTCCAGGTGCGTCGCCACGATGTAGCGCTGCGCGCTGGCGCGTGCCAGCGTGACCGCCACCGCATAGCCATCCACCGCGCGCAGCACGATATTGCTGCCTTCGCCCAACTGCGCCCCCGCCGCTTTCAGCACGTCCACCAGCAAGGGGCCGGCCAGGGTATGCGGCCGCGCGTCGTATTCCAGCGTCGGTTTGATGGTCACGGCCGGCAGCGCCGCCAGGGCCGCGAAATCGAACACGAAGGCCTTCTCAAAGCTCAGGCGCTGGCGGTGCATCATCTGGTCGGCGACGCGGTCGAAACGGCCGCGGTTGGGGCGCGCGATGGCGCCGGTGACGGTTAGCAGGGTGGGGCCGCGTTCGGCCGGTTTGGGGGCCGCGGCGCCCAGGGCGGGAATGGCGCCAGCCGCTGCCACGGCGCCGAGGAATTGACGTTTCTTCATCCGGGTATGATAACGCCTATGGACCTGTTTACTGCCGAGCCCGAACTCTTGCCCATCCCGATCGAGGATGGCGAGCTGTATTTCATGCAGCAGCTGCCGCTGCCTGTGGACAATGCCGAAGTTATGCAGCGGCTGCTGGACGAAACGGCGTGGAAGGCGGAAACCATCTTCCTGTTCGGGCGCGAAGTCGCCCAGCCGCGCCTCAGCGCCTGGTACGGCGCGGCGCGCTACACCTATTCCGGCCGCACCTTTGAACCCTTGCCGTTCACGCCCCTGCAGCTGGAAATCAAACGCGCGGTGGAGGCGGCCAGCGGGCGCCGCTTCAACAGCCTGCTGCTCAACTATTACCGGAACGAGCAGGACAGCATGGGCTTCCACAGCGACGACGAGCCGGAACTCGGGCCGCAGCCAGCGATCGCCTCGGTCAGCTTCGGCGATACCCGCACCTTCATCCTGAAGCACAAAAAGCAGGCAAAAACCGTCAAACTGGATCTAACTGACGGCAGCTTCCTGCTCATGGCCGGCATGCTGCAGCACTGCTGGCGGCATGGCATCAATAAGGAGCGCAAGCCGCGCGGCGCCCGCATCAATCTGACCTTCCGCTTGATTTGAACGGCAGAATTGACGTCAAGTTCGGCTATTTTGGGGTGAACTATGGCAATTCAAGGCGACTTACAAACGCATACAATTCTTACCAGTTCGTCTCCCCCTTGATCTTTTTGCAGTGTTATCGTGCTTTCCATCGCACTTCCAAAGACGAAGCGCGATCCCAAGCAATATCACCTTAACTTTGCTGAAAGATCACGAAAATGAAGAAAATTGCATTCGCCCTCATCACTTCCGCCCTGGCCCTGGGCGCCGCTTCGGTCCAGGCGCAAGAACTGAAACCTTACGTCGGCGTCGGCGTGGTGTCCAGCCAGCATAAATACAACGCAGCCAACGACACCACCAACGGCGACCGCAAGTCGAACGAATGGGGTGGCAAGATTTACGGCGGCGTACAGCTCGACAAGACCTGGGGCGTGGAAGCCGGCTACACCGACTTCGGCAAATCCGATTACAGCTACACCGTAGGCGGCGCCAACGGCCGCATCGAAAGCGATGCCAAGTCCTTCTACCTGGCGGGCAAGGGCAGCTTCCCGATTAACCAGCAACTGTCCATGACCGGCAAGCTGGGCGTGGCGCACAATAAGAATGATGTGAACGCCACCGGCCTGGCCGTAGCATACCGTGGCGATAGCAGCCGTAACGCGCTGTTCGCAGCAGTTGGCGCCGAGTATGCATTCACCGACAAACTGTCGGGCGTGGTGGAGTACGAACACTACGGCAAGAACGACAACGAGCAGGGCCGTCGCAAAGGCGCCGTCAACCTGGGCGTGAAAGCCAGCTTCTGAACCGAGGGGGAGGGCGGCTTGGCCACCTCCCCCCGCAAAGTGCCGATCGAGGCCGGGTGCGACCGCGGCAGCTTAGCGCTGCCAAGGTCCTTGTGCCCGCCTCACCTTCCTGCCGGACATTGCGTCCGCGTCATCGGGTAATCGAAAGCCTTCTCCTTGCCTTTCGAGACGCCTTCAATCCGGGCCTTCAGGCCGTCGGTTCCATTCCGTTGGTAAATGATCCGCTGCGGGAAATCGTGCTGCGGGTTTTCGAACACGACTGCGCTGTCGCTCAATGATTTGATCGGGAACGTGGCTTCCGGCTGGCGGCTGGGCTTGGCCACGTAGGACCATTTGCCCGGCTCCGTTTCGCGGATCATGGTGTGTTCCCACTCGACGGTTTTGCCGTTCTTGATGGTGCGGGCAATGCCGAGCATGGTGCCGCCGGCCGGCAGGGACCACATTTCCATGGAGCCCGGCTCGGCGCCCGTGTGGGACCAGCAGCCGGCAAGCCAGCTGAGTTTGTTGACGGGAGCTTCCTGGGCAATCACGCCGGCGCTGGCGAGCAGCAGGGCGCAGAAAAATTGTTTGCGCATTTTTTACCCCTGAATGATCTTGCAGCCAGTGGCTTCGGCAGACCGGGGTCTGACCCTTGGGTCAGACCCCGGTCTGCCGTGTTTAGCCGTGCAGCGGCTTATACCGAATACGCTTCGGCTTGGCACCTTCCTCGCCCAAACGCTTCTTCTTGTCCGCTTCATATTCCTGGTAGTTACCAGCAAAGAAGGACACCTGCGAATCGCCCTCAAAGGCCAGGATATGGGTTGCGATACGGTCCAGGAACCAGCGATCGTGCGAAATCACCATGCACGAACCGGCGAATTCCAGCAGCGCATCTTCCAGCGCGCGCAGGGTTTCCACGTCCAGGTCATTGGACGGTTCGTCCAGCAGCAGCACGTTGCCGCCCATCAGCAGGGTCTTGGCCAGGTGCAGACGGCCACGCTCACCACCGGACAGGTTGCCCACGATCTTCTGCTGGTCCGCGCCCTTGAAGTTGAAGCGGCCGCAATACGCACGCGACGGCATTTCGAAACGGCCCACGCTCAGGATGTCGGCGCCGCCGGACACTGCCTCGAACACGGTCTTATCGTTGTCCAGCTTATCGCGGCTCTGGTCCACCAGCGAAATCTTGGCGGTCTTACCGATCACCACTTCACCGCTATCCGGCTGCTCCAGGCCGGCGATCATCTTGAACAGGGTCGACTTACCGGCGCCGTTCGGGCCGATGATGCCAACGATTGCGCCCGGCGGGATGATGAAGGACAGGTTGTCGATCAGCAGGCGGTCGCCAAACGACTTGGTAACGTTCTTGAATTCGATCACATCGTTACCCAGGCGCTCCGCCACAGGGATGAAGATTTCCTGGGTCTCGTTGCGCTTCTGGTATTCGTATTCGCTCAGCTCATTGAAGCGCGCCATACGGGCCTTGGACTTGGCCTGGCGTGCCTTCGGATTCTGGCGCGACCATTCCAATTCCTTCTGCAGCGCTTTCTGACGCGCCGACTCGGTGGCCTCTTCCTGCTTCAGGCGTTCCTGCTTCTGGTCCAGCCACGAAGAATAGTTGCCCTTCCACGGGATGCCATGGCCACGGTCCAGTTCCAGGATCCACTCGGCAGCGTTGTCGAGGAAGTAGCGATCGTGGGTAATGCCGACCACGGTGCCCGGGAAGCGCACCAGGAACTGCTCCAGCCATTCCACCGATTCCGCGTCCAGGTGGTTGGTCGGTTCGTCGAGCAGCAGCATGTCCGGCTTGGACAGCAGCAGTTTGCACAGCGCCACGCGGCGCTTCTCACCACCGGACAGCACGCCGATCTTCTGCTCCCACGGCGGCAGGCGCAGCGCGTCGGCGGCCATTTCCAGTTGCAGGTTCAGGTTGCCGCCGTCGGCGGCGGCGATGATCGATTCCAGGCGCTCCTGCTCTTTCGCCAGCGCGTCGAAGTCCGCGTCTTCTTCCGCATAGGCGGCGTACACGGCTTCCAGCAGCGCTTGTGCGTTGAAGGCTTCGCCCAGGCCGGACTCGACTTCTTCGCGCACGGTTTTTTCAGGATCCAGCTGCGGTTCCTGCGGCAGGTAGCCGATGTTCAGGCCCGGCATCGGGCGCGCTTCGCCCTGGATATCGGTGTCGATGCCCGCCATGATCTTCAGCAGGGTGGATTTGCCGGAGCCGTTCAGGCCCAGCACGCCGATCTTCGCGCCCGGGAAGAAGGACAGCGAGATGTCTTTAAGGATCTGGCGTTTCGGTGGGACGATCTTGCCCACGCGGTTCATGGTATAGACGTAATTGGCCACGGTATGTGTTCTTGTCGATTCGTTTGGAAGGGCGACAGCATACGTTAAAAGCCGTCGTCGCGGTAGTTTAGCGCATTGCGCGCGGCGATAAAAAAACCCGGCGCCGGGCCGGGTTCCGTGTGCTTGCCTTGCGGGCGCTCAAGCCTTGCGGCGGCGGCGCATGGTGGCGAGTGCCGCCAGGCCCAGGCCCGTCAGCAGCAGGCTGGTCGGCACTGGCACTGGCGTCTCGGCCGGCGCCAGCGGGGTCGCTTGCGCGGTCAACTTGAGGCCGTAGCTTTTCACGTCGAACTGGCCCCAGCCGCCATACACGAAGAAGCTGAGGATGCCGTCCTTGCTCAGGTCGGCCAGCGCCGTGGCATCCAGGTCCAGGGTCACGCTCAGGTTGCCGCTATAGGACGAGACCGAGGTGCGGATGCTGTTGAACTGCTTGTACCAGCCCTGGCGGTCATTGCCGGACTTGTACCAAGGCTGGTCCGCCGTCACGTAGCCGGACAGCGAGGTTTGCTGATCGGTCACGTCGTAGGCCCAGGTGCTGCCAGCCAGCACCCACATGGTGTCGGCGATTTCATCCTGGTAGTACTCGGTGTACTTGTAGGTCGTGGTCACATCGACTGGTGCGCAGTTGACATTGTTGCAGTTGCCTGGCTTGGGACGGGTTTCCGAGGTCGTGCTGTGACCGTCGTAGGTGTAGTGGTCATACGCCAGCGCAGCCTGCGAATAGGCCGACACGGTCAGTTGGGCGGAGGTGACATCCTTGCTACCCAGGCCTTGGCCCAGCAGCAGGCTGTTCACGTTGATGTTGAAGCTATTCCACTGGCCATATGCCATGTGGGTGCTGCTCGCCGTATTGGCGCTCAGCGAAACCGGTGCCGCCTGGGCGCAGGCGGCGAAAACCAGGGCGGCGATACCAACCAGAAACTTGTTGCTTGTCATTATTTTTCTCCCGAGATGAAGCCCAAAAGAATGCAAGGATCATGCCCATAGGCAAGCGTTGTTGCCTAGGTCCTTGATTCTAGGGAGAAAAAACTATTTACATTATGCAATTGATATTTTCAATGTGACAAGCACTGTAAAATTTTTCGACAGTCATGCGCCGGATCGGCGGCGCGCGCCGCCCAGCGCCGCCAGGCCCAGGCCGGCCAACAGCAGGCTGCCCGGCAGCGGAATCTCATTGGCCGCGCCGCCCGACTTCTCCACCGTAAAGTCGAGGCGCACGCTGCTCAAGTCAAAGTGGCCCAGGCTGGACCAGATATTCAGGCCCAGCAGGCCATCGCTGCTCAGGTCCCCGAGGGCCAGGCTATCCAGGGCCAGGCTAATGCTGAGCTCCCCGCTGTAACCGCTGTTGCGGTCGCGGCTGCGGTGTCGGTACACGTTGTAGCCGGTCAAGCTGGTGCCAAGGGTCATGTCCTGTTGCGGATTGCCGAAGTCAGCATAGCTGTCGTGCCAATCCGCGCTATCGGAAGCCACGCTGTTGCCCGCGCGCACGCGCATGGTGTCGGCAATGGCGTCCAGATAGTTGTGGGTGACATCGGCCGTGTTAACGGTATCGGTCACGCTGCGATTGCTGCACCCCAGAAAAGGGAAGCAAACGCGCACATTGCGCTGGCTGCTGCCGGTCTGCTGGTAGCCGCTGGAGTTAAAGCCGGCATAGCCGAACACGCCGGACGAATCGCCGCGCACAGTCAAGGTACCCGACGTAATGGCGGCGCTGCCAACGCCCAGCCCCGCCAGCAGGCTGTTGACGTTCAGTTGCACGGCTTTGTTCTGTCCCAGGTGCAGGCGGTCGCTGAGCGCGAGGGTGGCCGACAAACTGACGGGAGCCGCCTGTGCGGCGGCGGCACAGGCCAGGATTGCGATGCCCGCGAAGATCTTATTCAGCGCCATGATTACCCTTAGTCAATATAGTGTAAATGGCGACAACAAAAGCAAGTCACGTGCCTGAACCGTAGGACCTTGATTCTACAAAAGAATTTCCGTTGTAGACGGGAAGATAATATGTTTCATTTAGCAAGTTGTAAAAGTTCCCGACTTTAAGTGCTGGAAGATTTACGGCTGCTGAGCCACCCTTCCAGCATATAAATAGCTAGCGCGCCCCAAATGAACAGGAAGCCCACCAGGCGGTTGGCGGAAAAGGCCTCGTGGAAGACCCACACGCCCAACAGCATCTGCAGCGAAGGCGACATGTACTGCAGCATGCCCAGCACCGACATGGGAATGCGGCGCGCGCCCGCCGCGAACAGCAGCAGGGGAATCGCCGTGGTCGGGCCCGCCGCCACCAGCAGCCAGCGCGTGCTATCCGCCTCGGCGTTGATAAACACGCTTTGGCCATGGAACACCAGCCAGCCCAGGTAAGCCACCGCCAAAGGGAACAGGATCAGGGTTTCGAAGGACAAGCCTTCCAGCGCCGCCAGCGCCGCCGTCTTGCGCAGCAGGCCGTAAGCGCCAAAGCTGAGCGCCAGCACCAGCGCAATATACGGCACCTGGCCCCCTTGCCAGGTCAGCCAGGCCACGCCCGTGGCCGCCACCGCGATGGCCAGCCACTGCCCGCGGCGCAGCTTTTCCTTCAGTACCAGCATGCCGAGCAAGACATTGACCAGGGGATTGATGAAGTAACCCAGGCTGGCATCCACCACATGGCCATTGTTGACCGCCCAGATATAGACAAACCAGTTCGCGCTCAGCAGGAAAGCGCTGGCGACGAAGCTGATCACCACTTTCGGCTGGCGCAGCACTTGCGGCAGCCACTTCCACTGGCGTCGTACCAGCAGTACCAGCATCAGGAACACCAGCGACCAGGCCATGCGGTGCGCCAGGATCTCGGAAGCTGGCACATCCTTAATAGCGTGGAAGTACAGCGGGAACAGGCCCCAGGCGAGGAAGGCCCCGGCGGCGTACAGCATGCCGGTCTTCACGCCGGCACCATAGTCAGGGGAGGGAGGGCAGGAACGGCGGCCTGGCTGGCCGCGCAGCGCTGTGGCGCGTTGGCGCTACTAGCTTTACTGATTTGCATGATTTTCTTTCCGTAAAGGAGGAAAATAGCACATTCGCGGTAATTGCACCGACCACCAAAAAACTTGCAATTGGCCAAAGCTTGGCCTATTGTGCGATGCACCAAAACCTCTTTGGGTGAAATCTTGTCAGAACAACATAAGAAAAGCAGCGTCGCGGCACTGACGCTCGCCGCCATTGGCATTGTCTACGGCGATATCGGCACCAGCCCGTTATATACCCTCAAAACCGTCTTCGACCCCTCCCACGGCTTGGCGCTCAACCAGGCCAATCTGCTGGGCATTATCTCGCTGATCTTCTGGAGCCTGACTCTGATCGTCTCGCTCAAGTACGTCAGCCTGGTGCTGCGCGCCGATAACCGCGGCGAAGGCGGCATCATGGCCCTGATGGCGCTGGCGCTCAACTCGGTGCACAAAGCCGCGCCCAATTGGCACTTCCCGCTGCTGCTGATCGGCACCTTCGGCGCCACCATGTTCTACGGCGACTCCGTGATCACGCCCGCCATTTCCGTGCTGGGCGCAATCGAGGGCCTGGAAGTGGCCGCCCCCGCGCTGGAAAAATACGTGGTGCCGCTGACCATTGTCGTACTGCTCACCCTGTACTCGGTGCAGCGCCACGGCACCGCTGGCATTGGCCGCTTCTTCGGCCCGATCATGACGCTCTGGTTCGCCGCCCTCGCCATCATGGGCGTGATCAATATTGTTGAAACCCCGGCCATCCTGGAAGCGCTCAACCCCTACCACGCCGCCGTCTTCATGCGCGAAAACGGCTTCATCGCCTTCGTCGCCCTGGGCGCCGTGGTGCTGGCCATTACCGGCGCCGAAGCGCTGTACGCCGACATGGGCCACTTCGGCAAACGCCCGATCCGCCTGGCCTGGTTCTGGATCGCCTTCCCGGCGCTGGTACTGAACTACCTGGGGCAGGGCGCGCTGCTGATCCGCAACCCGGAAGCGATTGCCAACCCCTTCTACAACCAGCTTGGCGCCTGGAGCGTCTACCCGCTGGTGATCCTGTCCACCGCCGCCGCCGTGATTGCTTCGCAAGCCACCATTTCCGGCACCTTCTCGATGACCAAGCAAGCCATCGCGCTCGGCATGCTGCCGCGCATGCGCGTGCAGCACACCTCGGAAAGCGAGATGGGCCAGATCTACATCCCGGTGGTCAACTGGCTGCAGCTGATTGTGGTGCTGATCGCCGTGATCGGCTTCCAGAACTCGGACGACCTGGCCGGCGCCTACGGCATCGCGGTGACCGCCACCATGCTGGCCACCACCATCCTCACCTTCTTCGTCATCCGCTACCGCTGGCACCTGCCGCTGGTCGTGTGTTTCGGCGCCACCGGTTTCTTCATCCTGATGGACATCATGCTGTTCTCGTCCTCCGCGCTGAAGCTGTTCCACGGCGGCTGGTTCCCGCTGCTGCTCGGCACCGCCCTGTTCACTACCATGCTCACCTGGCGCACCGGCCGCGAGCTGGTGTTCAAGAACCTGGAAAAGCACGCCATCCCGCTGGAAGAGTTCCTGCGCTCCCTGTTCATGGCCCCGCCCACCCGCGTGCCCGGCACCGCCGTCTTCCTGCGCGGCGAAAGCGACGGCGTACCGCACGCCCTGCTGCACAACCTGTCGCACAACAAAGTGCTGCACGAACGCGTGGTCTTTTTCACCGTGCACATCGTGGAAGAACCCTACGTCGCCCCGGAAGAGCAGGTGCGCGTGACCCCGCTTGGCCACGAGTGCTACCAGCTGAATATCAACTACGGCTTCAAGGACGAACCGGACGTGCCCGCCATCATGGCCCTGTGCGAAGAAAAAGGCCTCAAGTTCGAGATGATGGAAACCTCCTTCTTCATCGCCCGCCAGACCGTGATTTCCGCGCCCGGCGCCGGCATGGCCCCATGGCGCGAGCACCTGTTCGTCGCCATGTCGCGCAACGCCCGCGCCGCAGCCGACTACTACCAGATCCCGCCCAACCGCGTCATCGAACTGGGCACGCAGGTGGAAATTTAATGTAACCGAGTATGTCAGCTGTGGGGGAGGGGTGTCGGTCTGATAAACTTCCGAACCGTTACTCCCGACTCACCTGACAAATAGGCAAGACCGAGATGAAGAATTCGATGTACAAAGTAATGGCCGCGATGGCCTGTGCAGCAATCCTCGCTGCCTGCGGCGGTGGTTCCAGCGATTCCAGCACCACCACGCCGCCGCCGCCGCAGCCGGCCTACGCACAGACCGATATCGAAGAAGGCAACGGCACCAGGGTTGCATCCGTTGGCGACGTGGTCACGGTGGAATACACCGGCTGGCTGTACGACGCCGCCGCCCAAGATAAAAAATCTGCGAAATCCTTCGAAACCAACAAAGGCGGCACGCCGGCGGCCATGTCGCTCGGCTTTGGCACGACGCGCCTGGTAGGCTGGGACAAAGGCCTGCTCGGCATGAAGGTGGGCGGCGAGCGCACCCTGATCCTGCCTGCCAGCATGGCATTTGGCGAAGCTGGATTTGTGAAGGACGGCGCCACCCTGGTCCCGGCCAACACGGCCGTGGTGTACGAGATGAAGCTGCTCTCCATCAACGCGCTGATCCCGCCGCAGCCAGTCTTCACCAAGACTGACACCGTGGTCGGCACCGGCACGGAAGCCGCCGCCAACCACCTGGTCGGCATCCATTACACCGGCTACCTGTACGACGACACCAAGTCCGACAAGAAAGGCGCCCAGTTTGAAACCTCGCGCAACGGTTCCCCGTTCGCCTTCCTGCTGGATGTGAACAGCCGTATCGTGGGCTGGGACAAAGGCATTCTCGGCATGAAGCTTGGCGGCAAGCGCACGCTGCTGATTCCGGCCAGCATGGCCTACACCTTCCGCGGTCACAATGACGCCCAAGGTAACGTCCTGGTTCCGCCGCACACCGCCGTCGTATATGAGATGGAATTGACCAGCCTGGTGACCACGCCAGCTGCCCAGACGGTGCAGCCAGCATTCACCAAGATCGACACCTCGACCGGCAGCGGCACCGTCGCAGTACAAGCCAAAGACAAGGTGACCGTGCACTACAACGGCTACCTGTACAACGACGGCGTGACCGACAAGCGCGGCGCCAAGTTTGACAGCTCGATCGACAAAGGCACCCCATTCACCTTCGAAGTTGGCACGGGCGTGATTGAAGGCTGGAGCCAAGGCGTGGTTGGCATGAAGGTTGGCAGCAAGCGCACGCTGATCATCCCCGCCAATCTGGCATACGGCTCGGCTGTCCAAGGCAGCATTCCAGCGAACTCGCCACTGATCTTCGATATCGAAGTACTGTCCATTACCCGCTAAGCGGGCCTGGCAAGGAAAAAGCGGCCATCACAGGCCGCTTTTTTTTTACCGCAGCATTTCCAGATGCGGAATGCCATCCTCATCGTAGGGCTCGCCCACCGCCTGGAAGCCAAAGCTGCCATAGAAATTTTCCAGGTGGGCCTGCGCCCCGATGCGGATGCGGTGGCCCGGATGCAAGGCTTCCGCACACCGGATCCCCTCCGCAACCAACTGCCGCCCCAAGCCGCCACCGCGCGCCGCCGGCGACGTCACCACCCGCCCCAATGACATTTCAGGATACTTCACGCCCGGCGCGATACAGCGCAGGTAGGCCGCCAAGGTACGCCGCCCCTCGACCTGCAGCCAGCCCAGCAGATGGAACGCCCCCTGGTCAAAGCCATCCATATCCGAATAAAAGCACTGCTGCTCAATGACAAAGACCTCCTGCCGCAAGCGCAGCACCTCATACAGATCCGCACCCGGCATACTCCCGAAATCCAGCCACTGCCACTCAACCATATTCACCTCAAAATTCGGGGTCAGGTCTGACAATCGGACAGCCAGACCTATTCCTTGATATTCCTCAATACGCAGATTCTACCGATTTTGCGTATTGAGAAATATCAAACAAGTGGTCTGGCTGTCCGATTGTCAGACTTGACCCCGAATCTGGCCCTGAGGTTTTATTGCTCGTGGCGGATTTCGCCATTGCGCAGGGCGGCGGCGAGTTCGGCTTTGACCTCGGCGCGGGTTTTGCCGATGGCGGGGAGGGTGACGCTGCGCGGGTACTCTTCGCCGTGCAGGATCTCGCCGCGCTTCACGGCGGCAAGGGTCTCGGCTTTCACCTCGGCGCGGGTCTTGGTGGAGACGAAACCGGTGTCGCCTTGGTAGCCTTCGCCGCTGTTCGGTGCGGCTTGGGCGGCGCTGGAAAGGGCCAGGGTGGCGATGGCGATAATAAGTGCAATGGCTTTCATGATCTTTCTCCTTGGGGGGCCCGGCGCCGTCGGCGGCCGGGCCCTTGTCTGTTTATACGATGGTCAGGGTGACGTCGATGTTGCCGCGGGTCGCGTTCGAGTACGGGCAGACCAGGTGGGCGGCGTTCACCAGTTTTTCCGCGGTGGCACGGTCCAGCCCCGGCAGGGAGATCTTCAGCTCGACTTCGATGCCGAAGCCGCCTTCGATCTGGCCAATGCCTACGGTGGCGTTGATCGACACATCAGCCGGTACGGCAATCTTGTCGCGGCCGCCCACAAATTTCATGGCGCCGATGAAGCAGGCCGAGTAGCCGGCTGCGAACAGTTGCTCCGGGTTGGTGCCGAAGGCGCCATTGCCGCCCAATTCTTTCGGGGTGGTCAGCTTGACGTCCAGGGCGCCGTCGCTGGAGACGGATTTGCCTTCGCGGCCGCCGGTGGAGGTTGCGTTAGCGCGGTACAGGACGGTGGAGATCTTTGCCATGATGTGTTTCCTTTATAGTGAGCGATTAAGTAGTGTGCTATCTGTATCTGGTTTCCGGGGCCATTTGTGCTGCCCATGTGCACACTATAGATAGTGTGCGATTCAATTGCAAGCGATTTTTAAAAATATTTTCGCTCATCGTGCACTCACTGGTTTTCCGCCAGTAGTTGCTGGATCTTGGCTTCGGTCTGTTCGTACTGCCCTTCGCCGAAGTGGGTGTAGACCACTTGGCCTTTTTTGTTGATTAAATAAAAAGCCGGCCAGTAGCGGTTGCCGTAGGCGTTCCAGGTTTCATAGCCATTGTCCTGGGCCACGGCAAAGCGGATGTTGAAGCGCTTCAGGGCAGCGCGCACATTGTCAGTCTTGCGCTCGAAGGCGTACTCGGGCGTGTGAACGCCGACCACGACCAGCCCTTTGTCCTTGTATTTGTCGTGCCATTTCACGACGTGGGGCAGGGTGTTGATGCAGTTGATGCAGTCGTAGGTCCAGAAATCGACCAGTACGACTTTGCCGCGCAGCTGCTGCATGGTCAGCGGTTCGCTGTTGAGCCACCGCTTGATGCCGGCGAATTCGGGCGCCGTGGCGGGTGCGGCCGATGCGCCGCCAGCGCAGGCGCCGGCCAGCAGCGTGGCGGCGGTCAGGAGTTTCAGGTAGCGCTTCATGGTTACAGTCCTTTCAGGTTGGGGAGGTGTTGGGCGGCCCAGGCGAAGGCCAGGGTGTCGTACTGCAGGTAAATCGCGGCGGCGGTCAGCACCACCAGTACGCCGAAGGCTTGCTGCAGGCGCTGGGCGTGGCGGGCCACGGCGCGCAGGCGCTGGGTGGCGTACTGGCCGCCGTAAATAATCCCCAGCATGGGCACGGCGGCGCCCAGGGCGTACAGCGTGAGCAGCAGGGCGGACCAGGCCGGGTCCTGCGCCTTCACCACCAGCACCAGGATGGAGGCCAGCACCGGGCCGGCGCAGGGCGTCCATACGGCGCCCAGCGAGACGCCGAGCAGGAAGGCGGCGCCATGGCTGCCGTCGTCGGCGCGCGCGGCGCTGGCTGTGCGTTCCGGCAGGCGTGCGACCAGCCAGGCATAAGGCGCGGGCCAGGCACGCAGTAGGCCGGAGAGTGCCAGCAGGGCGAGGGCGGCGTTGCGCAGGACTTCCTGCGCGGCTTCGACGGCGGAGGAAACCACCCCCAGCAGCATGGCGAAGCTGGCAAAGCTCAATACAAAGCCGGCGATGATGAGGAGCGGGCGGCGGTGGTCGCGCTGGTTAACGCCGCTGCCCAGCAGGACGGGCAGCACCGGCAGCACGCAGGGCGAGGCGATGGTCAGCAGTCCGGCGAGGAAGGCGAGCGGTGTGTCGAGCGGGTTGATCATGGCAGGCTCCGTGAAAAGGCATGACGCTATTGGACCGCCCGCAGGTATCCGGCATATGTCGCGCCAGGGGGCTTTATGCAATGTTTTGTGTCGCCGTCCGGGCTGTACACACTGGGATACAAATCGCTGCCCGGCATTGGGTATCATGGGTTCATGGAAAACCCTGACCACATCCTGATCGTTGACGATGACCGCGATATCCGCGAGTTGATCGGCGCCTACCTGCAGAAGAATGGCTTGCGCACCTCGCTGGCGGCGAATGGGCGCCAGATGCGCGGCATCGTGGAGGACGATACGCCCGACCTGATCGTGCTGGACCTGATGCTGCCGGGCGAGGACGGCCTGACCCTGTGCCGCGACCTGCGCGCCGGCAAGCACAAGGCGATCCCGGTGCTGATGCTCACTGCGCGCAGCGAGGAAACCGACCGCATCATCGGCCTGGAAATGGGCGCGGACGATTACCTGCCCAAGCCTTTCGCCGTGCGCGAGCTGCTGGCGCGTATCAATGCGGTGCTGCGCCGCACGCGCATGCTGCCGCCGAATATGCAGGTGAATGAGTCGGTGCCGATGCTGGCTTTCGGCGACTGGCGCCTGGACACGGTGGCGCGCCACCTGCTCGACGCGGACGGCACGCAAGTGGCCTTGAGCGGCGCCGAGTACCGCCTGCTGCGCGTCTTCCTCGACCATCCGCAGCGCGTGCTGACGCGCGACCAGCTGCTGAACCTGACCCAGGGCCGCAACGCCGACCAGTTCGACCGCTCGATCGACCTGCTGGTGAGCCGTGTGCGCCAGCGCCTGCGCGATACGGCGCGCGAGCCGCGCTATATCAAGACCCTGCGCAGCGAAGGCTATGTGTTCTCGGCTGCCGTCACGTTGGCGGCGGGCGCGCCATGATGCGCCTGCGCTGGCCGCGCAGCCTGTTCGCGCGCCTCGCCTTGCTGCTGTGCCTTGGCGTGGCGGTGGCGCAGGGCCTGTCGTTCTGGCTCACCATGCGTGAGCGCAACGAGGCCACCACCAATATGATGATGGGCTATATCGAACGCGAGGTCGCCACCTCGGTGGCGCTGCTCGATGCCTTGCCGGCGGCGCAGCGGGCGGCGTGGTTGCCCCGCCTGCAGCGCCGCAGTTACGAGTTCCGCCTGGAAGCTTGCGATGAATCGCTGCCGCACCTGGATCAGCTGCAAGCCAACGCGGTGCGTTCGTTTGAGGAGGGCATCGGCAAGCAGTACCAGCTGACGGTGCATGCGATCCCGGGCGCGCTGGAGCGCTACCAGGTGCACCTTGCGCTGGGCGATGGCACGCCGCTGACGATCGATTTCCGACCCATGCGCAGCGTACCGATGTCGCCCTGGTTCGGCGCGCTGATGGCGGCGCAGCTGGCGGTGTTCGCGCTGTGCTGCTGGCTGGCGGTGCGCCTGGCAACTCGCCCGTTGCAGCAGCTGGCGCTGGCGGCCGATGCGTTGGGGCCTGATATGCAGGGCGCGCACCTGCCGGAAAGCGGGCCTTCGGAAGTGGCGCGCGCGGCGCGGGCCTTCAACGCCATGCAGCAGCGCATTGCGGGCTATATGGCGGAGCGCATCCAGATCCTGGCGTCGATCTCGCACGATTTGCAAACGCCGATCACGCGCATGCGTTTGCGCGTCGATATGATGGATGACGAGCCGCAGCAGGCGCGCTTGCGGCAGGACTTGCAGGCGATGGAGCAGCTGGTGAAGGAGGGCGTGGCCTATGCGCGCACCCTGCACGGCACCAGCGAGGCGCCGACGCGCATCGATCCGGATGCGCTGCTGGAGAGCATGGTGCATGACTACACGGACGCGGGCCAGGAGGTCAGCCTGCACGGTGCGGTCGGCCGCGCCATGGAATTGCGTCCGCAGGCGCTGCGCCGGGTGCTGGGTAACCTGATCGACAATGCGTTGAAATTCGGCGGCAGCGCGGAGGTGCACGTCGCAGCGGCGGGCGGCGCGCCTGGTATTGCGATCAGCGTGCTCGATCGCGGGCCGGGTATCCCGCCGGAATCGCTGCAGGCCGTGTTCGAACCTTTCGTGCGGCTGGAGTCGTCGCGCAGCCGCGAGACCGGCGGCACCGGCCTGGGGCTGGCCATTGCGCGCCAGCTGGCCACTGCCATGGGCGGCACGCTGACCTTGCACCCGCGCGAGGGCGGCGGCCTGGAGGCGCGCTTAGCGCTGCCCGGCTAGGCGGTGGCGCAGTCGAAGCCTTCCAGCACGTTGACGATATTGGTGCCCAACTGGCGTAGCGGCGTTCCGCCCTCCAGCTGGAAGGTGGTGGGAACGCCCAGCCAGGCCAGGCGCTCGCCCAGGCGCAGGAAGTCGGCCGGCGCCAGTCCGAAGCCGCCGTGCTCTTCGCCCTGGAAGATATTCCCGCCCAGCGCCACCACCAGCGCGTCCGGCCGGTAGATGGATAGCCGCAGGCAGGCTGTTTCCAGCGCGGCGAACCAGGCTTGCGTATCGGCGCCGCGCGCCAGCGGTAGGTTGACGTTATAGCCTTGCCCCGCTCCGGCCCCGGTTTCGTCGGCATGTCCGCAGTAATAGGGGAAGGACTGGCGCGGGTCGGCGTGGATCGACAGGCAGAGCACGTCGGCGCGCTCGTAGAAGATGCCCTGCGCGCCGTTGCCGTGCTGGTAGTCGAGGTCGAGGATGGCGACCTTGTGCAAGCCGTCGTCCAGCAAATGCTGGGCGGCCAGGGCGGCATTATTCAGGTAGCAGTAGCCGCCGCAAAAATCCGCCCCGGCGTGATGCCCTTGCGGCTGGGTCAGCACGAAGCTGGCGCGCTCGCCGAGGCGCAGGGCGTGCGCCGCATTGACCGCGCAGTCGGCGCCGCCTTTGGCCGCGCTCCAGGTGCTGGCGCTGATCCCCGTGAAGGTATCCATTGAGTACAGGCCAAGCCGGGCGAAAAAGTCGTCCGGCTCGATATCGCTGCGCATGGTGCGCACGGCAAGCTGGTTGGGTGTGACGACCTGGCGCGCAGGCGCTGCCGCCTGCGCTTCGCTCCACGCGTTGCGCAGGAAGGCCAGGTAGTGCGGGCTGTGGGTGCGTTCCAGCGCCGTCAGCGGCACGCTTTGCGGTGTCACGATCTGTCCCAGGCCGCGCCGCTCCAGCTCGGCCTGCACCGCGCTGACGCGATGCTGCAGGCCGAATTCCTTGGTGTGCTGTTCGTTAAAGAAAGTGAGCAAGGGTCAGGTGCATTGGTTCGGGCACAGGTTGCTGGCGCGGTAGGCGGCAACGTAGTCGTCGAAGCTGCCGGTTTGCGTGCGTTCCAGTTCTTCCTGCTGCGCGATCGATACGCGCGCCATTTCGTCGAAGCGCGCCGTGTCTTGCGCGCTGGCCGGATGGCTGCGGAAGTACGCTGCGTGCTTCTCGCTCTGGTGCAGGCCGAAGGCGGTGAAGGACTTGCCGTTGTCGCGCAGCGCCTGCAGCACGCGCGCCGACGGCGTGCTGTCCGGATCGTGCAGCTTGGCCAGCTGCGCCTCCAGCGCCGCCATGTGTTCGCGGCCGCCGTGTTCGCGGTCCAGCAGTTCGGCTACCGGCTTGAAGCGCTCCAGCAGGTCCAGGCCCCACTGCTTCAGCGTGACTTCCTGGCCGTCGCGGGTCAGGGTCAGGCCCGGGCGGCGGCCTTCTTTCACGGTGCGCGCGAAATTACGCGCCAGCAGTTCGCCATGCTCCGGCGTGATCAACGGGCTTTCTTCCAGCGCGCTAAAGAGCAGGAACACGTCGAGGAAGCGGCCCGCCTGCACATTGATGCCGACCGGCTCGAACGGGTCCACGTCCATGCAGCGTACTTCGATGTACTGCACGCCGCGGTTGCACAGCGCCTGGATCGGGCGCTCGCCGGTATTGATCACGCGCTTCGGACGGATGGTCGAGTAGTACTCGTTCTCGATCTGGATCACATTGGTGGACAGCTGCACCCATTCGCCATCGACCTTGGTGCCGACCTTGGCGTACGGCTCGTACGGCTGGTTGACCGCCTTGGTCAAGGTGGCCACATAGGAATCCAGGCTGTTCTCGTGCGGATGCAGGCCGGATTGCGCCTCGTTCTGGTAACCCAGGTCGCTCATGCGCAGGCTGGTGGCATACGGCAGGTAGAGCGTATCGCCGGACAGCTTTTCCAGCTTGTGCGGGCGGCCGCGCAGGAAGCCTTCCGCCAGCGCCGGCGAAGCGCCGAACAAGTACATCAGCAACCAGCTGTAGCGGCGGAAGTTGCGGATGGTGGCCAGGTAGGCTTCCGACTGGTAGGCCTTGGGCGCGATGTGGGTGGCGCCCTCGTTTTCGGCCAGGATGCGCCACAGGCGCTCGTCCAGCGAATAGTTGTAGTGGATGCCGGCGATGCACTGCATCGCTTTGCCATAGCGCAGGGCCAGGCCGCGCCGGTAGACGTGCTTCAGCATGCCCAGGTTGGACTTGCCGTACCAGGCGATCTCGATCTCGTCCTCGCCTGGCAGCTCGCACGGCATGGACTGGCTCCAGATCAGCTCATTGCCCAGCTTCGCATAGCTGTAGCGGTGGATCGCGTCCAGGCGCTCCAGCGTGGTGGCGATATCATGTTCGGCCGGAGTGATGAACTCCAGCAGGGTCTCCGCGTAATCGGTGGTGATGTGCGGGTGGGTCAGGGCGGAGCCCAGGGGCAGCGGATGCGGCGTATGCGCCAGGTGGCCATCAGGCTGCACGCGCAGGGTTTCTCGCTCGATGCCGCGCAGGCCGCCGCCCAGCACCGCACGGTGCTTATCGTCGGCCAAAAGGGCCAGGCGGCGCGTCAATAGATTGGACAATTTGCTCTTCCTTTCCGCTGCAGCAAATCAAGATGGGTGCGAGATTAACCGAAAACCGAGAAGTGCGTGCGCGGCCCCCCAAAACCGGGCCGGAAGCCGCATTTTACCGTGAGCGGCCGCCGCTCACCCGTTCGATGCCGGCCAGGTCTTGCCAGCTTTGCACCTCAGTGTAACCCGCCGCCGACAGCAGCGCGCGGACCGCCGCCGACTGGTCGTAGCCATGCTCCATCAGCAGCCAGCTGCCCGGCGCCAGGCGCGCCGGCGCGCCGGCGATGATGGTGCGCAGGGCGCTCAGGCCGTCGGCAAAGTCGGTTAGGGCGCCGCTCGGCTCGAAGCGCAGGTCGCCCTCCGACAGATGGCGGTCGCCGTCGGCGATATAGGGCGGGTTGGAGACGATCAGGTCGAACTGCTCGCCCGCCACCGCGCCGTACCAGTCGCTATGCAGCAAGCGCACGCTGGCGCCATTGCGCTGCGCGTTGCGCGTGGCCACAGCCAGCGCCTCCGTGCTCACATCCAGCGCGGTGACGGCGGCATCGGGCCGGTGGTGCGCGATGGCGACGGCAATGGCGCCGCTGCCGGTGCCCATATCCAGCACCTTGCCGCGCGGCGGCAGGCGCTCCAGCGCCAGTTCCACCAGCAGTTCGGTATCCGGGCGCGGAATCAGTACCGCCGGCGTGGTTTCAAACGGCAGCCCGAAGAACTCGCGCTGGCCGACGATGTAGGCCACCGGCTCGCCGTCCGCGCGGCGCTGCAGCAGCGCCGCGATGCCGGCCGCTTCCTGCGCGTTCAGCGCGCGTTCAGATTGGGTGATCAGCGCGGTGCGGCTGATGCCCAGCGCATGGCAGACCAGGATGCGCTGGTCGACCGGGTCCAGCAACGGCGCGCGTTGCAGCGCGCCCAGCGTGGTGCCGGCCGTGATCGCGATGCTCATGCGCGCTTGCGCAGCATCGCCCACGCCGTGACGGCCGCCAGGATGCCGAACCAGATGAAAGCCCAGGTCGGAACCTGCAAACCCATGAATTTTTCCTTCGCATCCTGGCACAAGCCTTCGGCATAGAACAGCCAAGGCAGGTATTCCGCGGTCGGAATCTTGTTCAGCATGGTTTCCATCGGATCGATGCCGCAGGACAGGCTAGGCTGCGACAGCACGTACAGCTGCTTGCCCGCCACGCCCAAGCCGCCCAAAGCCGCCAGCAGGCCCACGCCCGCCCCCAGCTTCGGCTTGCTGGTGAGGGCACCGACCAGCGCCGCCAGACCAACCGCGATGAACAAGTAGCGCTGGATCACGCACAGCGGGCAAGGCATCAGGTACAGCACATGCTGCAGATACATGGCAGCGCCGATCAGGCCAAAGCTCACCAGGGCAATTGCCAGCAGAACGTTACGGTTGCTCATCGTCATAAACTTAACAGGTTGAAAATCCGGCCAATTCTCGCACAAATGTCCAAAAAATGGGGACGTACCCCATTTATCTAGAACCACGATAAATGGGGTACGTCCCCATTTTTTGGGGCTTAGTCGCCGAGGGCGGCGAGCAGCTCGGCCTGGTGTTCGGTGGTCAGGGAGGTGGTCAGCTCGGTCAGGTCGCCGTCCATTATCATGTCCAGCTTGTACAGCGTGAGGTTGATGCGGTGGTCGGTCATGCGCCCTTGCGGGAAATTGTAGGTGCGGATGCGCTCGCTGCGGTCGCCGGAACCGATCAGGCTCTTGCGCGTGGCCGCTTCCTTCGATTGCTGTTCGCGCAGCTGTACGTCCTTGATGCGCGCGGCCAGCACCTTCATGGCGGAGGCTTTGTTCTTGTGCTGGGAACGGTCGTCCTGGCATTCCACCACGATGCCGGTCGGCAGGTGGGTGATGCGCACGGCGGAGTCGGTCTTGTTGATGTGCTGGCCGCCGGCGCCGGAGGCGCGGTAGGTGTCGATGCGCAGGTCGGCCGGGTTGATGTGCACGTCTTCCACTTCGTCGGCTTCCGGCATCACCGCCACGGTGCAGGCGGAAGTGTGGATGCGGCCCTGGGTCTCGGTGGCCGGCACGCGCTGCACGCGGTGGCCGCCGGATTCGAACTTGAGCTTGGAGTAGGCGCCGTGGCCGATGATGCGGGCAATCACCTCGCGGTAGCCGCCCAGGTCGCTCTCGGAAGCGGACACGATCTCCACCTGCCAGCGCGAGCGCTCGGCGAAGCGGGTGTACATGCGCAGCAGGTCGCCGGCGAACAGGGCCGATTCGTCGCCGCCGGTGCCGGCGCGGATTTCCAGGAAGATGTTGCGCTCGTCGTTTTCATCCTTGGGCAGCAGCATCTTCTGCAAGTCCAACTCCAGCCCGCCCAGGCGCGCCTTGCCGGCTTCGATTTCCTCCTGCGCGAACTCCTTCATGTCCGGGTCGGACAGCATGGCTTGCGCATCGTCGATATCGCCCAGTACTTGCTGGTAGTCCTTGTACAGCGCCACCAGCGGCTGCAGCTCGCTGTGCTCGCGCGTCATCTTGCGATAGCTGTCCATATTCGACGTTGCGCCTTCGGACATCAGCAGTTCGTCCAGTTCGACCAGGCGGTTTGCCAATTGGTCCAGCTTGGCCAGCATTGATGGTTTCATACGTTCCTGAATTCGAGGGGGGATGGCACGGGGCGCCGCGCAGGGGCGGCAGGCAGGGCAGGGGGCGCCGCTAACGGCGGCCGCGGAACAGTTGCGGCAGCAGTTCGGCCAGCTGGGCGCGTTCGTCGCCCTGGGCGCGGTGCAGCGCTTGCTGCGGGCCGTGCATGAACTTGGCGGTCAGGCCGCGCGACAGCGCTTCCAGCACCGCATCCACCGATTCGCCCTTGGCGAGCAGCTTGCGCGCCCGTTCCAGTTCCAGCAGGCGGATCGTCTCGCTGTTTTCCTGCAGGCCCTGGATCACCGGCACCACGGCGCGGTCGTCGATCCAGTGCATGAAGGATTGCACGCGGGTCTCAATAATCGCTTCGGCTTGCGCCACGGCGGCCTGGCGGTTTTCCAGGCCGGTCTGCACCACCTTGCCCAGGTCGTCCACGGTGTAGAGGAAGACGTCGTTCAGGCGGCCCACTTCCGGCTCGATATCGCGCGGCACGGCCAGGTCGACCATGAACATCGGCTTGTGGCGGCGTGCCTTGATGGCGCGCTCCACCATGCCCAGGCCGATCAGCGGCAGCGAGGAGGCGGTGCAGGAAATGACGATATCGTATTGCTGCAACTGGTTGCCCAGGTCGGCCAGGCGCATGGCCTTGCCGTTGAAGCGGTGTGCCAGCGCTTCGCCGCGCTCCATGGTGCGGTTGGCCACCGTGATGGTTTTCGGGTTCTGCGCCGCGAAGTGCGTGGCGCACAGTTCGATCATTTCGCCGGCGCCGATGAACAGCACGTTCTGCTCGGCGATCTTGTCGAAGATGCGCTGCGACAGGCGCACCGCGGCGGCGGCCATCGACACGCTGTGGGCGCCGATTTCAGTCGTGCTGCGTACTTCCTTGGCGACCGAGAAGCTGCGCTGGAACAGCTGGTGCAGGTAGGTGCCCAGGCCGCCCGCTTCGTCGGCGGTGCGGATGGCGTCCTTGATCTGGCCCAGGATCTGGGTCTCGCCCAGCACCATCGAGTCCAGGCCCGATGCCACGCGGAAGGTATGGCGCACGGCGTCGTGCTGCGGCAGCATGTACAGGTGCGGGCGCAGCTCGGCGTAATTCAGTTTGTGGAAATCGGCCAGGAACTGGGCGCCGGCGTCGAGCGGGTGGGCGGCATTGCTGGCCGCGTACAGCTCGGTACGGTTGCAGGTGGACAGGATGGCCGCTTCGTCGCCGCCTTTGGAGTCGGCGCAGGCAAACCAGTTGCGCGCTGCCGCGACCGCCGTGCCCAACTGCTCAGGCGCGAACGCCAGCCGTTCGCGCAAGGCGACAGGCGCGGTGGTGTGGTTGAGGCCGACGGCGAGGAGTTGCATTTCGGTATAGGCGGACGATTCCAGACGCCATTATACCTTGATGTGAGTGGGGTCTCAGGAGCCCAGCTTTTCCAGCCGGTAGCCGTAGCTGTACACCGGCACCAGGCGGAAGCCGTTCTCTGGTTTTAGTTGCAATTTATTGCGGACGCGCGAAACGTGGGTATCCATGGTGCGCGACGGCACTTCGGTTTCGCGGATCCAGACTGCTTCGTGGATATAGGCGCGCGACAGCGGGCGGCCAATGTTGCGGAAAAACAGCAAGGCCAGATAGAACTCTTTGTGGGTCACGTCCAGCACCTGGCCATCCATCAGCAGGCGGCCCGGGCGGGTTTCGAACACGTATTGGCCGAACTGCAATTGTTCGGCACCGTTCTGGCTCGGGTAAGCCAGCCGCAGCTGCGCTTGCACGCGCGCCACCAGCTCGGCGCGGCGCAGGGGTTTGACCAGGTAGTCCTCAGCGCCGGCGGACAGGCCGGCCACGATATCGTCCTCGCCGGAACTGGTGGTCAGAAATAGCACGGGGCCGTTTTCCGGCAGCTTTTCGCGCACCTTGCGCAACAGCTCCCCCGGCTCCATATCAGTCACCTGCCAGTCGAACACCAGCATGTCGCAACTGTCTTTGCGCAGGTTGGCCAGCAAGTCCTTGGCCGACTGGTAGCCGTGGCAGGCGTGACCGGCAGAAGTCAGCACTTGGCAGATCAGGTCTGCCTGGCTTCGGTCAGCATCAAGGACAACGATTCTCATGGTTCTTTACAGCAAAATGTTAAGAAGCAGTCACACGAATATAACAGAGATTTACAAGAAATAGTTACCAATTTAATAAATATTTCTAGTTGGCACTACCTTTTGCCTGCCGTGCGAGGCTGTGTCCCAATCACACGGTACACTGCTTGGGCGGCTAGCACAATGGATGGGGTGATGTTTGCCAGTCGAGGAAGGGGCGGAAACGATGAAAAACGAGTGGACTGTCATACCGGCAAGCGAGGCGGATATTGATGCCGTACGGGAACGCTGCCGCCGCATGGTACGGCGCCGTGCGGCAGTGTCGGCCGGGGTGGCGGCCGTGCCCATTCCGGGCGTGGATGTGATGACCGACCTTGGCCTGTTCACCCAGCTGATCGATGAAGTGAACCGGGAATTCGGCTTGACCCCGGCCCAGATCGAGCGCCTGCAGCCGAAAATGAAGCTGATCGCTTACGAGGCTGTGGTAAGCCTGGGCGGAATGCTGGTGGGGAAAGTGGTGACGCGCGAATTGGTGGCCACCGTGCTGAAGCGCAGCGCGGGCAAGTTGGCGGCCAGACAGGCTGGCAAGCTGGTGCCGATTGCCGGTCAAATCGCCTCAGCGACTATTGGTTTCTTTGCCTTCCGGCAGATTGGCTACCAGCATGTGGAAGCTTGCGCCAAGGTGGCGAGGCAAGTGGTGGTGCAGGCGCGCTAAAGCGGCGGAAAACAAAAAAAACCGGGAAACCAGGGTGCGACCCGAAGGGTCCTACCCTGGTTTCCCGGTTTTCAGCCTCAAGCGTCCGGCAAAACGACGTTAACGTCCAAAACCTCCAGATTCCCCTGGCGATCCAGGGAAATCTTGATATCGTCCGCCGACACCTTGGTGTACTTGGAAATCACATCAATCAACTCTTTATGCAGCGCCGGCAGGAAATCCGGGCCGGCGCGGCCGTTGCGCTCGCGGGCGATGATGATCTGCAAGCGCTCCTTGGCCGCCACCGCCGTCTTGGGCTTGTTTTGGAACAGGAAAGAAAGCAGCGCCATTATTTCGCTCCAAAGATACGCTTCAGGAAACCAGGCTTTTCATAGTCGGTAAACTTCAGCTCAATTTCTTCGCCCAGGAAGCGCGACACCACATCGGTGTAGGCTTCCGCCACATCGGTGCCCTTGAAGTGGATTGCCGGGTTACCCTGGTTGGAAGCATGCAGGACCTGCTCCGACTCCGGGATGATGCCGATCAACGGAATGCGCAAAATCTCCTGCACGTCGGTATAAGACAACATCTCACCCGCTTCCACGCGCTTTGGCGAGTAACGGGTAATCAGCAAGTGTTCCTTGACCGGTTCGCCGCCGGACTGCGCGCGGCGCGACTTGGCCTGGATGATGCCCAGGATGCGGTCGGAGTCCCGCACCGACGACACTTCCGGATTGGTCACGATCAGGGCTTCGTCAGCGAAGGTGAGCGCCATCAGGGCGCCATGCTCGATACCGGCCGGCGAGTCGCAGATGATGAAGTCGAACTCCATCTTGATCAGCTCGGCCAGCACGGCTTCCACGCCGTCTTCGGTCAGGGCATCCTTGTCGCGCGTCTGGGACGCCGGCAGGATGTACAGGTTTTCGCAGTGTTTATCCTTGATCAGGGCCTGGTTCAGGGTGGCTTCCTTGTTCACCACATTGATCAGGTCATACACAACGCGTCGTTCGCAACCCATGATCAGGTCCAGGTTGCGCAAGCCGACGTCAAAGTCGATGACGACGGTTTTGTGGCCGCGCATGGCGAGGCCGGTAGAGAAGCTGGCGCTGGAAGTCGTTTTGCCGACACCGCCCTTGCCGGACGTAACTACAATAATTCGTGCCACAAAGAATCCTTTACTGAACTATTATTTTGCGGTTTATTTTGCTGGATTGACAGATTGTATATCCAGTCGGTCACCACTCAGCCGGATTTGTGTCGGCTGGCGTGCGTGGGCCGCAGGGAACCCGTCTTCAAACGTGCTGTACACACCCGCGATCGAGACCAGCTCGGGGCTCATCGACAGAGCGAAAATGCGGGCATTGGTATCGCCGGAAGCACCCGCCAGGGCACGGCCGTTCAAAGTGTTGTAAACGTGAATACTGCCATCGGCGATAAGCTCGGCGCCGTTGTTCACGACCGCCATCACGATCAAGTCGCCGCCGCGCGCATAGATGCGCTGGCCGGCGCGCACCGGGGTGTCGATGATCATGGTGCCGCTGAAAGCTGGTGCCGCTGGCGCCGCCGCAGGGGACGGTGCCGGGGCCGGCGCGGGGGCCGGAGCAGGCGCAGCCTTGGCAGGGGCGGGCGCTTCGTCGCGCTTGCCGCTGTCCAATTGCAGGCCGTGTTGCTGGATCTCATCCACCATATCCGGCGTGGCATTGCGCACGGCCACCGGGTTCAGGCGGTATTTTTTCAGGAGCGCGATGGTGGCGGCCCAGTCAATGCGTTCGCAGCCTGGCGCCAGGTCGCCGACGTCGATCACGGCCAGGTCGCCTTCGAAGAAGTCCGGCACGCCGCCGGTCATTTCGCGCATGGCGGCGTCAAGCGCGAGCAGGTCGCTGGTGTACATGATCGCCGACACGGCGACAACGGTGGAAATCTTGATTTCGATAGGCTTTTGGAACGTGCTCTTAGGCATAACAATCGCAAGGTAACGGGCTCAGCCCAGGCTGGGTGCATTGTACTTTGCTAAACGTTGCTTGGGGAGGGGAGCCCTGCATTTATGCGGCTTGCGACCCGGGCGGTATGCAATGTTGCTGTGATAAAATTACTAAAAACACAATCCAGCTCGCATG
The DNA here is from genome assembly GCF_009857475.1 of Pseudoduganella guangdongensis. Lineage (GTDB taxonomy): Bacteria > Pseudomonadota > Gammaproteobacteria > Burkholderiales > Burkholderiaceae_D > Rugamonas > Rugamonas guangdongensis. The sequence continues at coordinate 343,911 of NZ_WWCJ01000002.1, forward strand.
AGTTCAAAAATCGAAATTGGCAATATAGTATTCGAGGTTCCTGAGGGCAGTTCGGCGTCGCATTCCCGGAATTCCGGGCCAGAGGCCAGCAAACCGGAAACGCCTGAGCCGCTCGAGGAAACCCCCTATATCTATCGGCCAAACGACGCCTTTCAATCGGCAGTCGACGAGGCGCGCGCCATCGCCAGCATCACCTCCGGCCATAAACCTTGGGTGCTAAAGACCTGGTTTGTGCTGTTTGTGATCGGTCCCCTGGTGTACGCCCAGTTATTCGCCCTCGCGCTAGCCCAACATAAGTATGGCTGGGACTGGATGCGAACAGTTGCTGGCGCTAACTTGTTTATATTGCCGATCTGGTCGATCTATTACGGTATTTGGCGTCGCCGCGTTAAAAAGGCAAAGTCGAATCGACGTCTGTTTCTGGTGCTTGCCCTGGTGGGCCTATGCGGAGGGCTCTTCATTTTTGGCAGCTATGCTCGATCGGTTCCGGAGCCTGCTTATACGGATGCCGCCTTGGTTCAACAATTGCGCAGAGCCGGTTCCGACTTGACTCAGGCTCATGGCATCAATTTTTACCTGTACTTTCCAAGTGAGAGCGGCGCGCGCTGGGCGGCTGGACGTTTGGGCGAGATGGGATTCGGAATCTCCTTAGCCGCTGCCGAGGGTGGAATCCCTCAATGGCAGCTGACTGCCTCGCGCCGTATGGTTCCGAATCCGGAAGAACTGGCAAACCTGCGTGCATACTTTGGGGACCTGTGCTCGAGCCAGGGCGGTGCATATGATGGCTGGGATACAGAAGTAGTCCGTGCAGGAATGCACTGATGCCGATCAGCGTCACGCTGGTGTAACTGAGATTGCAGCGGTTGAAGGCGCGTGCGCTGACGGGACAGAAAAGACTTAAGAAAGTTCCAGCTCCTTGCGCAACTGGCGCGCGGCGCTGATCATGTTTTGCAGGGCGGCGGTGGTTTCCGGCCAGGCGCGGGTTTTCAGGCCGCAGTCGGGGTTGACCCAGAGCTGGGCCGGCGGCACCACTTTCGCCGCCTTGCGCAGCAGCTCCACCATCTCATCGCTGCCCGGCACGCGCGGCGAGTGGATGTCATACACGCCGGGGCCGATTTCGTTCGGATAGCGGAAGCTGGCGAAGCCGCCCAGCAACTCCATGGCGGAGCGGCTCGATTCGATCGTGATCACGTCCGCATCCAGCGCGGCAATCGCGGGCAGGATGTCGTTGAACTCGGCATAGCACATATGGGTGTGGATCTGCGTCGCGTCGCCCGCCACGGCGGCGCTGATGCGGAAGGCCTTGGTGGCCCAGGCCAGGTAGGCATCCCAGCGGCTGCGCCGCAGCGGCAAGCCTTCGCGCAGGGCCGGTTCGTCGATCTGGATCACGGCGATGCCGGCCTGCTCCAGGTCGCGCACCTCGTCGCGGATGGCGGCGGCAATTTGCAGCGCGGTGTCCGCGCGCGGCTGGTCGTCGCGCACAAAGGACCATTGCAGGATGGTGACTGGACCGGTCAGCATGCCTTTCACCGGCTTGCCGGTCAGGCCTTGCGCATATTCGGCCCAGCCCACCGTCATGGCCTGCGGGCGCTGCACGTCGCCGTAAATGATAGGCGGCTTGACGCAACGCGAACCGTAGGATTGCACCCAGCCGTTGGCGGTGAAGGCGAAGCCATCGAGCTGCTCGCCGAAATACTCCACCATGTCGTTGCGCTCGGCCTCGCCGTGCACCAGCACGTCCAGGCCGAGTTCTTCCTGCTGGCGGATGGCGTGTTCAATTTCCGCGCGCATGGCTTGCTGGTAGGCTGGCGCGTCCAGTTCGCCGCGCTTGAAGGCGGCGCGCGCGGCGCGGATTTGCGCCGTTTGCGGGAAGGAGCCAATGGTCGTAGTGGGGAATGCCGGCAGCTTGAGGCGCGCTTGTTGCTGGCGCTGGCGCTCGGCAAACGGCGAGGCGCGCCGGTCGGCCTGCACGGCGCCGTCCAGCGCGGCCACGCGCGCCTGGATGGCGGCATTGTGCACGCGCGGGCTGGCGCGCCGGCTCGCCAGTGCGCTGCGGGCGGCGGCGAAGCCGCGCGCGGCCTGGCCGGACACGCGCTCGTCGGCCGACAGCGCGGTTTTCAGCAAGGCCAGCTCGCCCAGCTTTTCCTCGGCAAAGGCGAGCCAGGAACGCAGTCCTTCATCCAGCGCCGGCTCGGCGGCCAGGCTGTACGGCACGTGCAGCAGGGAGCAGGACGTCGACAGCCACACCGGGCCGCTGCGCTTGGCCAGCACGGGCATCAGGGCCGCCAGCGCCGCGTCCAGGTCGCTGCGCCAGATATTGCGGCCATCGATGATGCCGACCGACAGCACCTTGTGCGCTGGCAGCCAGTCCGCCACGCTGGTCAGTTCGCTGGCCGCGCGTACCGCGTCCACGTGCAGGCCGGCCACCGGCAGGCGGCAGGCCAGGCTGACGTTCTCTTCCAGCGGCGAGAAGTAGGTGGCCAGCAGCAGCTGGGCGCCGGACTGGTTGAGCAGCCAGTAGGCCGGCTCAAAAGCGTTGCGCCAGGCATTCGGCAAGTCGAGGCCGAGGATGGGCTCATCCAGCTGCACCCACTCCGCGCCGGCCGCGCGCAGCTGCACCAGCAGCTTGCTGTACAGCGGCAGCAAGCGCTCCAGCAACTCCAGGCGCGCATCCGCCGCGCCAGCCGCGGCGCGTTCCTTGCCTAGCCACAGGAAGGTCAGCGGCCCCAGCAGGACTACCTTGACCGGATGGCCGGCCGCGCGCGCCTCGGCCACCTGCGCCAGCAGCGGCTCGCTGTGCAGCGAGAACTCGGTGGCGCCGCTAAATTCCGGCACCAGGTAATGGTAGTTGGTGTCGAACCACTTGGTCATTTCCAGCGCCGCACCATTTTGGCCGCAGCCGCACGTTTCATGTGCACCGTCGCCGCGCGCCATGGCGAAATAGCGCGCCAGCGGCGACTCGGTACCGTCGAAGCCAAAGCGCGCCGGCTCGCAGCCGAACAGCTGGATATGGTTGGCCACGTGGTCGTACAGAGCGAAATCGCCGACTGTGACGAAATCCAGGCCATGCTCGCGCTGGGTTTTCCAGTGTTGGGCACGGAGCTTGCTCGCAGTCTCCTGCAGGGCTGATTCGTTGAGTTCGCCGCGCCAGAAACGCTCCAGCGCGAATTTCAGTTCGCGCGCTGCGCCGATGCGGGGGAAGCCGGGAATATGGGTTTGGATTAGTTTCATTTTTGTCATGCTCAAGAAATATTGGTGCAGTACAGTTTGCGGCATGAAGGCTTATAATAAAAACGAAACTTTTTGCGCATCAACTTGAAAATTATTCATAGCCATGCTCGAGATTCGTCATCTTCGTACACTGTCGGCCCTGCGTTCCTCCGGCAGCCTGGTCAAGGCAGCCCAATTGCTGAACCTGACCCAGTCGGCCTTGTCGCATCAGATAAAATTGCTGGAAGATCGCTACGGTTCGCCGCTGTTTGAGCGCAAATCCATGCCAATCGGCTTTACGGCCACCGGTGAACGCCTGCTGCGGCTGGCCGATATGCTGCTGCCGGAAGTGGAGCGCGCCGAGCGCGACGTCGTGCGCCTGACCCAGGGCGACACCGGCCAGCTGCGGGTGGCGCTGGAATGCCATACCTGCTTCGACTGGCTGATGCCGGTGATGGATGAATTCCGCACCCGCTGGCCGGACGTGGAGATCGACCTGGTGTCCGGCTTCCACAGCGAGCCGGCCGACCTGCTGCGCAATGGCGCCGCCGACTTGGTGATCGGTTCCGACTACAGCGCTGAATACACGACATTTCCGCTGTTCCGCTTTGAAATCCTCACGGTCATGGCGCAAAAGCACCGGCTGGCCGCGCAGCGCCGCCTGTTGGCGCAGGACTTTGCCGGCGAAACCCTGATCACCTACCCGGTGCCCGAGCAGCGCATCGACCTGATCCGCGAAGTGCTGCGCCCGGCCGGCGTGGAATTCCAGCGCCGCACGGCGGAACTCACGGTGGCCATCCTGCAACTGGTGGCCAGCCGCCGCGGCGTGGCCGCGCTGCCCAACTGGGCCATCAAGAACTATGTGGATTACGACTACGTCGTGGCGCGCCCGGTTGGCGAAACCGGCTTGTGGAGCGACCTGTTCGTGTCGGTACCGCCCGCCCTGCAGCACAAGGCGTATGTGACCGACTTCGTAAACGTGATACGTGAACAGTGCGCCGCGTCGCTTGACGGTATCAAGTTATTGTCGTGACATCGCCTTGATATTTATGCAAAATGAAATTGGCTTGATGTTTATCAAACGTGCGCGAGTATTCGCCAACTAATATGAGAAGTCTTGCGGTACCTCATCCAGTGATTTGACGGAAGGAGCCTGGCATGTACGCGTTCTCTGATGATTTTTCCCGCGCCGCGCAAGCGGCATTCGATGCCCAGTTCGCCAGTTTTGCCAGCCTGTGCGACTGGCAACGCGATGCCGCCTGGGCCTCCATGGCCGCGCTGACGGCGGTCTCTAACGAACTCCTCACTATCCAACAACCGCAGGAGTTGTTGCAATTCGCGGCTGAACATGGCGCGCAAGCGATGGACCGCGCGCAAGCTTTTGGCCGCGAGGCAACGGAAATGGCTTTGAATAAGCCACTATTCCGATAGGTCATTGCTGGCAGCAGGACGGACAGTTAGCTAGAATGCATTGAATCACTTTCATACCACCCCCGGAGAAGCAGAATGGATGATGTAGTAATCGTTGCAGCAGGCCGTACCGCAGTAGGCAAGTTTGGCGGTTCCCTGGCCAAGATCCCGGCAGCAGAGCTGGGCGCGCATGTCATCAAGGGCTTGTTGGCCAAGACTGGCATTGATCCTAACCTGATCAGCGAAGTAATCCTGGGCCAGGTACTGACCGCGGGCGTGGGCCAGAATCCGGCGCGCCAGGCGGTTGTCAAAGCAGGCCTGCCTCACGGCGTGCCAGGCTACACCATCAACAAGGTCTGCGGCAGCGGCCTGAAAGCGACCCACCTGGCGGCGCAAGCCATCAAGTGCGGCGACGCCAACATCATCATCGCCGGCGGCCAGGAAAACATGAGCGCCTCGCCGCACGTGCTGAACGGATCGCGCGACGGCTTCCGCATGGGTGACGCGAAAATGGTCGACACCATGATCGTCGATGGCCTGTGGGACGTCTACAACCAGTACCACATGGGCATCACCGCCGAGAACGTCGCCAAGAAATACGATATTTCGCGCGCCCAGCAAGACGAATTCGCCCTGCAGTCGCAGCTGAAAGCCGAAGCGGCACAGAAGGAAGGCAAGTTCAAGGACGAGATCATCCCGCTGGAAATCGTGCAGAAGAAAGGCAGCATCCTGTTCGACCAGGACGAGTACGTGAAGCCAGGCTCCACGCTCGACGCGCTGGCCGGCTTGCGCCCGGCCTTCGACAAGGCTGGCTCGGTCACCGCCGGCAATGCCTCCGGCCTGAACGACGGCGCAGCCGCCGTGATCATGATGTCCGCTACCCAGGCCAAGCAACTGGGCCTGACCCCGCTGGCGCGCATCAAGGCCTACGCCTCGTCCGGCCTGGACCCGGCCTACATGGGCATGGGCCCGGTACCGGCCTCGCAGCTGTGCCTGAAAAAAGCCGGCTGGTCGCCACAGGACCTGGACCTGATGGAAATCAATGAAGCGTTCGCCGCGCAGGCCTGCGCCGTGAACAAGGAAATGGGCTGGGACACCAGCAAGATCAACGTCAACGGCGGTGCGATTGCCATCGGCCACCCGATCGGCGCTTCCGGCGCCCGTATCCTGGTGACCCTGCTGCATGAGATGGTGCGCCGTGACGCGAAGAAGGGCCTGGCCTCGCTGTGCATCGGCGGCGGCATGGGCGTGGCACTGGCAGTAGAGAGGGAATAAGCTTTCGTTAAAATCGATTAGGGGAACATTAAATGGCACGAGTTGCATTGGTAACGGGCGGCATGGGTGGTCTGGGCGAGGCGATTTGCATCAAGCTGGTCGCGCTGGGCTACAAAGTGGTAACGACGTATTCCCCGAGCAATAAGACGCATGAGTCGTGGCTGGCCACGATGAAGGACCAGGGCTATAACTTTGCCGCCTATCCTTGCGATGTATCGGACTACGATTCGGCGCAGGAGTGCATCGCGGCGGTCGAGCGCGACATCGGCGTAGTGGATGTGCTGGTGAATAACGCCGGTATTACCCGCGACATGACCTTCAAGAAGATGGACAAGGTCAATTGGGATGCGGTGATGAAGACCAACCTGGACTCCGTGTTCAATATGACCAAACCGGTCGCGGACAAAATGGTTGATCGCGGCTGGGGCCGCATCATCAACATCTCTTCGGTCAACGGCCAGAAGGGTGCTTTCGGCCAGACCAACTACTCGGCGGCCAAGGCCGGCGTGCACGGCTTCACCAAAGCTCTGGCGCTGGAAGTGGCGCGCAAGGGTGTCACCGTGAACACCATTTCGCCAGGCTATATCGGCACCAAGATGGTGATGGAGATCCCGAAAGACGTGCTGGATTCGAAGATCATCCCGCAAATCCCGATGGCCCGCCTGGGCAAGCCGGAAGAAGTGGCGGGACTGGTGGCCTACCTGGCATCGGAAGAAGCAGCCTTCGTCACCGGCGCTAACATCGCGATCAACGGCGGCCAGCACATGTCCTGATCGCAGCACAGAGCAACGCAACTTGGAGAGCCGTCCGGCAGGTGCCGGGCGGCTTTTTCGCACGATCCCTACGCGAACAATCAAAGCATTCCCATTATTTGCCCTGCTGGCGCTGGGCCCGCCATAAACAGTATTTTGGCGCATTGTCTGCAGCTGAGGCCCTGAGCCATAGCCGCTCCATTTCTCTTGCTCAGGCGAGAAGAAGAGTGGCTACGCAGGCATGGTCTGGAGCATAAGCCAAAACCGCTCCCAGACTGAAGCTGAAATTGAGAAGGTAATGGCCGAGCATTGCAAGGCATGACGCTAACGGAGGGGCCCTGTCATGAAACGATATGCAGTCCTGCTGGCGCTGGCCGCCAGCGCTTGCAGCAAGGATGTTCCACAAGACAAACTGGTCGAAATCATGAACCAGCGCGCGCCGCTGGTGGCGCATATCGGCCAGGTGACCCGGGTTGATGTGTTGAGCACCGCCAAGGCCGCCGCCGGCAGCCGCGGCGAGCGGCATAGCTGCGAGGTGCGGCTGTTGCACGTCAAGGGCACGAAGGGCGCCACTTACGTCAGCTTCCTGCGCCGCGAAGCCCGCGCCGACACCGAGTCAGCCATCACCTGGGCCGACGACCGCCACGCCGCCGCCGGCAAAATGGGGGAGATGCTTTCGTCCCATTGCAACACTTGATTGACCGCGCGCTGCGGCTCGCATATCGTTCCTCCTCAACAATAACTACTTGGGGAGACAACAATGGAACTGTGGCCACTGAATTACTGGGCTGTCCTGCTGGCGGCCGTATCGAGTTTCATGCTGGGCGGCCTGTGGTATTCGCCGGTCCTGTTCGGCAAACTGTGGAACGATGAGAACGGCGGCGTTAAACAGGACGGGCACCCGGCCAAAGTGTTTGGCATCGCCTTCCTGTTCTCCCTGCTGGCCGCGCTCGCCTTCGCGCGCTGGGTTGGCCAGGCGCCATCGCTGGAATACGCCATCAAGCACGCCCTCCTGGCGGGCGGCGGCATGGTGGCGGCCTGTTTCGGCATCAACTACCAGTTCGCCCAACGCAGCTTCAAGCTGCTGCTGATCGACGGCGGCTACCATACCGCCCAGTTCCTGGTGTTCGCACTAATCCTCGGGCTGTGGCACTAAAAGATCGGAAAGCTATGTTTGCCCTGCCTGAACTCGAAGAACAGACCCTGCAGCCCGGCGTGAAGGGGCTGCCCATCGTTGAACCCCTGCGCCAGCACATGATCGGCGCGCAGCACTGGAATGTGCTGGCGGCGGATACCAGCTTGCCGGTGGCGGTGCTGAAGGCGTCCGCGCTGCAACACAACCTGGACTGGATGCGCAGCTTCTGCGCGCGCCACGGTGTGCTGCTGGCGCCGCACGGCAAAACCACCATGAGCCCGCAATTGATCGCGGCGCAAATCGAGAATGGCGCCTGGGGCATCACGCTCGCCACCATCCCCCAGGTGCAGATCGCGCTGCGCTACGGCGTGCGGCGCGTGATCCTGGCCAATGAGCTGGTGGCGCCGGCCGATATCCGCGCCGTGCTGCACCTGATGCAGGAGGATGCCGGCTTCGAGTTCTACGCGCTGGTCGATTCGCTGCAGGGCGTCGAGCGCCTGTCGCAGGCGGTGCAGGCGTTCGGGTTGCAGCGGCCCTTGCCGCTGCTGGTGGAGCTGGGAATGCGGGGTAAGCGCGCCGGCTGCCGCGAACCCGAGGAAGTCATGGCGGTGGCGCGCGCCGTCGCCGCCGCTCCCGGACTGCAGCTGGCCGGCATCGAAGGCTACGAAGGGCTGGCGTCGGATGTGGACACCGTCAACGTCTTCCTCGGCCGCATGGCGGAGCTGCTGCAAGTCGCAGCGGAGGAGGATTTGTTCGCCGGCGAGCAAGTGATCATCTCCGCCGGCGGCTCGTCGTACTTCGACCTGGTGGCGCGCGGCTTCAAAGGGCTGGCGGTGGCGGGCAAGACGCTGCTGCCCATCCTGCGCAGCGGCTGCTACCTGACCAACGACCATGGCCACTACTTCAACCAGATCGCCGAGCTCGAGGCGCGCGAAGGCGGCAAGGCCGGCGCCGGTTTGCGTCCGGCGCTGGAGGTCTGGGCCACCGTACTGTCGCGGCCCGAGCCTAACCTTGCCATCCTGTCCATGGGCAAGCGCGATGCCGGCTTTGACCTGGGCTTGCCCATGGCGATTGCCGCGCACCGTCCCGGTGGCGCATCCCTGCTGCTGCCCCAGGGCGCCGTGATCGATAAAATGAACGACCAGCACGCCTATCTGCGCTGGCCGGAAGGCGTGCAAACCGGCCTGCAAGTGGGCGACCTGGTCGGCTGCGGCATCTCCCACCCCTGCACAACTTTCGACAAATGGCCGCTGCTGCTGCTGGTGGATGACAGCTACGACGTGCTGCAAGCCGTGAACACCTTCTTCTGAGCGGGTACAATCTTGGCTTCACGCAATGAGGATAGCCATGCCTGACGCCCTGCCACACCTGTTCCCCCCGATCCAGCCCCGCCACAGCGGCATGCTGGCGGTTGATGACATCCATACCATTTACTGGGAAGAAGTCGGCAACCCGAAGGGCATCCCGGTGGTCTTCCTGCATGGCGGCCCGGGCGCCGGCATGTCGCCCCAGCACCGCCGCTTTTTCAACCCGGAGCACTACCGCGTGGTCCTGTTCGACCAACGCGGCGCCGGCAAATCGACCCCGCTGGGCGAAGTGCGCAACAACACCACCCAGCTGCTGATCGAGGACATCGAGCGCCTGCGCAAGATGCTCGGCATCGACCAATGGCTGGTGTTCGGCGGCTCCTGGGGCTCCACCCTGGCGCTGGCCTACGGCCAGGCCCACCCGGAACGCTGCCTGGGCTTCGTCCTGCGCGGCATCTTCCTCTGCACGCAGAAGGAAATCGACTGGTTCCTGCACGGTTCCGAATGGTTCCATCCCGAGGTGTACGACGAATTCATCGCCCCCATCCCGGCAGAAGAGCGCGGCAACCTGTTGCAGGCCTACGTCCAGCGCATCATGGACCCGGACCCGGCCGTGCACTGGCCCGCCGTGCGCGCCTGGAGCAAATTTGAAGGCCGCCGCGTCTTCCTGCTGCCGCAGCCGGACGAGGCGCCGTCCGACATCCTGGACCTGGGCGTGGGCCGCATGGAATCGCACTACATGGCCAACCTGGGCTTCTTCAGCGACAACCAGCTGCTGGCCAATGTCGACCGCATCGCCCACCTGCCAGCCGTCATCGTGCAGGGCCGCTACGACGTGATCTGCCCGCCGGTTTCCGCCTGGCGCCTGCAGCAAGCCTGGGGTGACCATGCCGTGCTGAAAATGATCCCGGACGCCGGCCACGGCGCCATGGAGCAAGGCATCAGCCGCGCCCTGGTCCAGGCCACCGAACAATTCCGCCAGCAAGGACGCTTCGCCTAATGAACATCCAGCTTAGCGATATCGCCCACATCATCCAGCTCGCCATTGCCCCGGTGTTCATGCTGTCCACCGTCTGCACCAACCTGCTGGTGCTGCTGAACCGCCTGGCGCGCATCATCGATCGCTCGCGCGTGCTGGAAGAACGCCTCGATGTCGCCTATAACGAAACCTATATCAACGAGCTGGACGTGCTATACCGCCGTTCGCACCTGATCAATGTCGCGATTGCGCTATGCACCGCCTGCGGCCTGTTCGTCGGCCTGGTGGTGGCCCTGCTGTTTGTCGGCGACGCCACCGACCTGCCGCTCGACAAGTACATTGCCGGCCTTTTCATTGCCGCGATGACCTGCCTGATCGGCAACTTCGGCTACCTGCTGCGCGAGATCTTTATCGCCTCCACCTTTATGCGTGCCCACCGCCACGTGCGGCACATTGAACGCAACCAGAACTAAGAAATATCATGCACGACTACCAACGCCCACCCACGCTGCACCGCTACGGCCCGCGCAGCGAACTCGAACAAGCCCTGAAAGAAGGCCAGTTCGTCCTGCGCCCTGTGGGCAGCTTCCTGACCCTGAGCTTCTCGCAAGCCTGGAAACCCGAGCTGTTCGTCCATTTCGGCGCCGAAAGCTGCCTGGTCATCCATAACACCGAAGAGTTCGGCGAACGTATCCACCGCGCCGTGCAGCGCACCCTGCCGAACTGGGCGGGCATTGACGGTGCGATCGAGTACGGCGGCCGCGCCGCCCTGGGCGCCGCCTTCACCAAGACGCGCGAAGATGCGATCGAGAAAGAATGGCAATTCGCCTGGCGTTCCATGCAGAGCAAGTCCAGCATGAACCCGGTGATGATCCGTATCGGCAGCCTGGAAAATTTTGCGGAAGTGCGCGACCGCGACCAGCGCGCTTCTTAAGGCACCTGCACGCCGGCGGCCACGCCGCGTGCCAGCTCCGACTGTTTCGGCAGCGCCGGCTGGCGCTCCAGGTGGGTCAGCACCGCATGCATCATGCGCTCGATATCGCCGCGGATGATGTTGGTGCCCAGGATGCCCGGCACATAAAAGTTCGGCATCAGGCGCCCGCTGTAGATCACGCGGGTGCCGCCGGTTTCCGGAATGGGAATCAATTCCCAGCGCGCCTCGTAGTGCTTCATATCCCCCGAGACCAGGGCGATGTCGATCGACGACATCGGCTGCTCCGTCGCGCGCACCACCAGGTGGATCGAGCGTGACATGAACAGGAAGCGCGCCGTGCCAAATTGCTCAATGATGACTTCATTGCCATTGCGCGAGAGCACCCGGCACGACGCCAGGTCCGGCACGAATTCCTCCATGCGGTCATAGGTGGTGAGGATGCGCCAGACCGTGGCCAGCGAGGCATTCACCGAGCCGCTGGCGTTCACTTCGTAGAGTTGCTGCGCATCTGCCTTGACCCGATGGACGCTCACTTCCAGCTTGGGCAATTCCAATCGGGACGCCTGTCCCGCGCCCATTGCAGGCGCCGCAAAACCGAGGAACAGTACTAATAACAGTTGCTTCATCCTTCCAGCGTAAGGGAACTGGTGGCAGAATACAAGCGCCGCGCGCTTCCATCGTTAGACAGCGCACGAAACTCCAGCCATAGCGCCATGACCACCAATTTCCCGCATCTCCTCTCGCCCCTCGACCTGGGTTTTACCACCTTGCGCAATCGCGTGATCATGGGCTCCATGCACACCGGTTTAGAGGATCGGTTCTATAACTATGACAAGTTGGCCGCGTTCTACCGCGAACGCGCCAAGGGCGGCGTGGGCATGATCGTGACCGGCGGCATTTCGCCGAATCGCCAGGGCTGGCTGCTGCCGTTTGGCGGCACCATGAACTTCATCGGCGACGTCTTCAACCACCGCAAGGTGACCAAGGCCGTCCACGAGGAAGGCGGCAAGATCCTGATGCAGATCCTGCATGCGGGCCGCTACGGCTACCAGCCGTTTGCCGTCTCCGCCTCCGACAAGAAATCGCCGATCTCGCCCTTCAAGCCGAAGGCGCTGACGGAAGGCGGCATCGAATCCACCATCAAAGCCTATGTGCGCGCCGCGAAACTGGCGCAGAAAGCCGGCTACGATGGCGTGGAAGTCATGGGCAGCGAAGGCTACCTGCTGAACCAGTTCCTCTGCGCGCGCACCAACCTGCGCACCGACCGCTGGGGCGGCAGCATCGAGAACCGCATGCGCCTGCCGGTGGAAATCGTGCGCCGCATGCGCGAGGCCGTGGGCCGCGACTTCATCATCATGTACCGCCACTCGCTGCTGGACCTGGTCGATGGCGGCAATACCTGGGACGAGGTGGTGACTGTTGCCAAGGCCTTGCAGCAGGCCGGCGTCACCATCCTGAACACCGGCATCGGCTGGCACGAAGCGCGCGTGCCGACCATCGTCACCTCCGTACCGCGCGCCGCCTTCGCCGAAGTGGCTGGCCGCCTGCGCAAGGAAGTCACGATCCCGGTGGTCGCCTCCAACCGCATCAACATGCCGGCCGAAGCGGAAGACATTGTGCGCCGCGGCGATGCCGACATGGTTTCGATGGCGCGCCCCTTCCTCGCCGACGCCGAGTTCGTCAACAAAGCCGCCGCCGGCCGCGCCGACGAAATCAACACCTGCATCGGCTGCAACCAGGCCTGCCTTGACCACACCTTCCAGAACAAACGCGCCAGCTGCCTGGTCAACCCGCGCGCCTGCCACGAGACGGAATTGGTGTACCAGCCCGCAGCTGCCAAGCGCAAGGTCGCCGTGGTCGGCGCCGGCCCGGCCGGCCTGTCGGCAGCCACCGTCGCGGCCGAATGCGGCCACGACGTCACCCTGTTCGATTCCGGCGACCGCATCGGCGGCCAGTTCAACATCGCGCGCCAGATCCCCGGCAAGGAGGAATTCAACGAAACTCTGCGCTACTTCGGCCGCAAGATCGAGCTGACCGGCGTCAAGCTGCAGCTCAATCACCGCGTCACGCGCGAAGAGCTGCTCGCTGGCGGCTACGACGACGTGATCATCGCCACCGGCATCCGCATGCGCAAGCCGAAGATCGAAGGCATCGACCACCCGAAAGTGCTGTCCTACATCGACGTCCTGCGCGACAAGAAACCGGTCGGCAAGCGCGCCGCGATTATAGGCGCCGGCGGCATCGGCTTCGACGTCGGCGAATACCTGCTGCACAATCCCGAGCACGCGCTGCCGCTGTCGAAAGAACACTGGACTGCCGAATGGGGCGTCGACCTGCACGCCAACACTGGCGGCGGACTGGTGCCGGCCAAAGTCGCCGAACCGGTGCGCCAGCTTTACCTGCTGCAGCGCAAGACCAGCAAGCTTGGCGCCGGCCTTGGCAAGACCTCCGGCTGGGTGCACCGCGCTGTCCTGGCGCGCAACGGCGTGGTCATGATCCCCGGCGTGCAATACAAGCTGATCGACGACCACGGCCTGCACATTGTGGTTGGTGACGAAGAACGCCTGCTCGCGGTCGACAACGTGATTATTTGCGCCGGCCAGGAAAGCCTGACCGAACTGATGCCGCCCGAAGGCGAGGCACCCGCAGCAGGCGCCCCCCGCTTCCACAAAATCGGCGGCGCCGCGTTAGCGGCCGAACTCGACGCCAAACGCGCCATCAAAGAAGGCGCCGAACTCGCCAGCCGCCTGTAAAACGCAAATGTCCGTTTTGGGGTCAGGAACAGAAGTGGACATTCTTGAAGAAAATGTCCACTTCTGTTCCTGACCCCAAAACGGACATTCTCCGAATTTACTTGGCGATGGCGGCGGCGACGTGGGCGGCCATGGATTTGGCCAGCTCTTGCTCGCCGATGAAGATGGCGCCGACGCGTTCCTTGCGCAGCAGCTCTGCTTCTTCTTCGCTGTGCGTGCGCACGGCGATCTGGATGTCCGGGTTCAGCGCGCGCGCGGTTTCAATCATGGCGCGCACGTGGAAGGTATCGGGCGTGGCCACCACCAGCATGCGTGCCTTGTGGATGTGCGCCTGGATCAGCACACCCGGCTCGCCGGCGTTGCCTGCCACGGCGGCGATGCCTTGCTGGCGCAGCTGGTCCACCAGCTCGCGGTTCTGCTCGGCCACCACATACTCGATGCCTCGCGCAGCCAGCCCCTCGGCGATGTTGCGGCCAACGCGCCCATAGCCCACCAGCACCACCTGGCCCGCCAGCTTGGAGGGCGCGGTCGTCATCGGCAGTTCTGCCAGCGGGTCGGCGCTACGCGCGTAGCGCGCGGCCAGCGTCTTGTTCTTGCCCAGCACGCGCTCCAGCCAGTCGCTCAGCAGGAACATCAGCGGGTTCAGCGCGATCGACAGGATGGCGCCGGCCAGGATCAGGCTTTGCCCTTCCGGCGGCAGCAGGCCAAGCGAGATGCCGAGCGCGGCCAGGATGAAGGAGAACTCGCCAATCTGCGCCAGGCTGGCCGAGACCATCAGCGCGGTGCCCGCCGGATAGCGCAGCAGCACCACCAGCGCCAACGCGGCCAGCGATTTGCCGAACAGGACCACCAGCACCACGGCCAGCACGCGCAGCGGCTGCTCGACCAAAATGCTCGGCTCGAACAGCATGCCGACCGAAACGAAGAACAGCACCGCAAACGCGTCGCGCAGCGGCAGCGATTCGTGCGCGGCGCGGTGGCTCAGCTCGGATTCGCGCAGCACCATGCCGGCGAAGAAGGCGCCCAGGGCGAACGAGATGCCGAACAGCACCGTTGCGGCGTAGGCGATGCCGACTGCAGCGGCAATCACGCACAGCGTGAACAGCTCGCGCGAGTTGGTGCGCGCCACCTGCCACAGGATCCATGGGAACAGCTTGCGCCCCACCAGCAGCATGAAGCCGACGAACAGCGCCACCTGGCCCAGCGTCAGCGCCAGCGCCTTGAGCAGGCCGCCTTCGGCGGCGCCGTGGCCGTGCGCGGCGTCCGGCGCATGGCCGCCCAGCGCGCCCGCCACCGCCGGCAGCAACACCAGCACCAGCACGGTCACCAGGTCTTCCACCACCAGCCAGCCGACGGCGATGCGGCCGTTGAACGAATCGAGCGTGCCGCGTTCCTCCAGCGCCCGCAGCAGCACCACGGTGCTGGCCACCGACAGCGCCAGGCCGAACACAAGCCCGCCGCCCAGGCTCCAGCCCCACCAGTGGGCCAGGGCCATGCCCATGCCGGTGGCGGCGGCGATTTGCAGGATGGCGCCGGGCAGGGCGACTTTGCGCACCTCCCACAGGTCGTCCAGCGAGAAGTGCAAGCCGACGCCGAACATCATCAGCATCACGCCGATCTCGGCCAACTGGCCGGCGAGGGCGGCGTCGGCGACAAAGCCGGGAGTGGCGGGGCCGATCAGGATGCCGGCGGCTAAATAGCCGACCAGTGCGGGGAGTTTGAGGCGGGTGGCGATAAAGCCGAAGACGAGGCCGAAGCCAAGGGCTGCGGCGATGGTGGTAATCAGGCTGACGTCATGGGGCATGCAGGACTCCTTTCGCTAAGGAGTATAACCGCATGAAGATCGGGGTCAGGTCTGACAATCGGACATTTTGCTGCGCAAAATGTCCGATTGTCAGACCTGACCCCGAATTTTTAGGCTTTGCGGACGACGACCGAGCCGATCGAGTACCCGGCGCCGAAGCTGCAGATCACGCCATACGCGCCGGACGGCAAATCATCCTGGTGCTTGTGGAACGCAATGATCGAACCGGCGGAGGAGGTGTTGGCATACGTATCCAGGATCACCGGCGCTTCCAGCGCCTCGGCATCGCGGCCCAGGATGGTGCGCGAAATCAGCTGGTTCATGCTCAGGTTGGCCTGGTGCAGCCAGAAGCGGCTCATTTGTTCCACTTGCAGGCCGGCGCGCTCGATCGAATCCTTGATCATCTGCGCCGCCATCGGGCACACGTCCTTGAACACCTTGCGGCCCTGCTGCTTGAACAGCTTGTCCGGCGCGCCGATGCCGCTTTCATCAAAGCGGTTCATGAAGCCGAAGTTATTGCGGATGTTGTTGGAGAAGCTGGTCTTCAGCTTGGTGTCCAGGATGTCCCACTGGTGCTTGGAGACCGCATCTTCCTTGGCTTCCACGATCACGGCGGTGCAGGCGTCGCCGAAGATGAAGTGGCTGTCGCGGTCGCGATAGTCCAGGTGGCCGGAGGTGATTTCCGGGTTCAGCATCAGCACCGCGCGCGCCTGGCCGCTTTGCACGGCGGCGACCGCTTGCTGAATGCCGAAGGTGGCGGAGGAGCACGCCACATTCATGTCGAAGCCAAAGCCGTCGATGCCGAGCGCTTGCTGCACTTCTACCGCCATGGCCGGGTAGGCGCGCTGCATATTGGAGCAGGCCACCAGCACCATATCGATATCGGCCGGGCTGCGGCCGGCGCGGTCCAGCGCCTGGCGCGCGGCGGCGACGCAAATCTCGGCCTGCAGCGACAGTTCGTCGTTGCTGCGCTCGGGAATGCGCGGGGTCATGCGCTTCGGGTCGAGGATGCCGGATTTTTCCATCACATAGCGCGACTTGATGCCGGAAGCCTTTTCAATGAAGGCGGCGCTCGATGGTTCCAGTGCGGTCACGCTGCCTGCGGCGATGGCGGCGGCGTTGTCGGCATTGAACAGTTCGACGTAAGCGTTGAAAGCGGTGACCAGTTCCTCGTTGCTGATCGAGTTTTCTGGGGTGTAGAGGCCGGTACCGCTGATGACGGCTTGTTTCATGATCAATCTTTCTTATTTGGAAATGGGTCAGGCGACCGGTTAGCCGGGCGATTTTACCGCATCTGCAAACAAAAACGGCGCCCCTGGGGGCGCCGGCTTGATCCGCGTCAGCTTATTTCTTGGGCGGCGGATCCAGTTTGACCAGCTTGGATTCGCCCTTGGCCAGCTGCACCGGCGTCCCTTGCAGGTGGTTGAGCGCCTGCTTCAGCTGGAAGTCCTCGCCGCTGCCGTACTCCAGCGGTTTGCGCTTCTTCTCGGCCGCCAGGATGCGCATCTGCTCTTCCAGCTCGTCGCGCTGGGACTTGCCGCCTTCCTGCTCGCGGTCGTTGGACAGGTGCTTGGCCAGGTCGGCTTCGCGCATGCGCAGGCTGTTCAGGCCGTCGCCGTCCTCGTTTTCATCCACCGCCAGGTCGGGCGCAATGCCCTTGGCCTGGATCGAACGGCCATGCGGGGTGTAGTAGCGCGCCGTGGTCAGTTTGACGGCGGTGTCGGCCGTCAGCTGGCGGATGGTCTGCACCGAGCCCTTGCCGAAGGTTTGCGAGCCGATGATGGTGGCGCGCTTGTAGTCCTGCAGGGCGCCGGCCACGATTTCCGAGGCCGAGGCGGAGCCGGTATTCACCAGCACGGCCATCGGCACGTGCTTGACCGCCGCCGGCAGCTTGGCCAGCGGGTCGCCGTCGCCGCGCAGCGAGTAGTATTCGGCGCGGCCGTAGTAGATCTGTTTCGAATCAGGCAGTTGGCCGTTGGTCGAGACGATTGGCGTGTCCTTCGGCAGGAAGGCCGCCGCCACGCCGATCGCGCCTTGCAGCACGCCGCCCGGGTCGTTGCGCAGGTCCAGCACCAAGCCTTTCAGGTGCGGGTCCTGGCGGTACAGTTCGGTGATCTTGGTGGCCAGGTCTTCCACCGTCGGTTCCTGGAATTGCGAAATGCGGACCCAGGCATAGCCCGGCGACACCATGCGCGCCTTCACGCTTTTTTGGTGGATTTCTTCGCGGTTCAGGGTGAATTGCAGCGGCTGCGGCTCATCCTTGCGCATGATGGTCAGGGTCACCTTGGTGCCCGGCTCGCCGCGCATCTTCTTGACCGACTCATCCAGGCTGAGGCCTTTCAGCGAGGTGGCGTCCAGGCGCGTGATCATGTCGCCCGCCTTGATGCCGGCGCGGTAGGCCGGCGAGTCCTCGATCGGCGCCACGATGCGGATATAGCCCTCGTCGCTCTGGCCGATTTCAATGCCCAGGCCGACGAACTTGCCCTGCGAGCCTTCGCGCAGCTCGGCATAGGCTTTCTTGTCCAGGTAGGCGGAATGGGGGTCGAGCGAGGCCACCATGCCCGAAATGGCTTCGGTCAGCAGCTTTTTGTCTTCCACCGATTCGACGTAGTCGGATTTGATCAGGCCGTACACATCGGCGAGCTGCTTGAGCTCCTCCAGCGGCAGGACCGGGTCAACCTGCTTCTGCGCCATCGCGGAAAACTGGAGGGATACCGCGACCCCTGCCACCACGCCCAAGCCGATCAGGCCGGCGTTCTTGAGTTTCTTGCCCATGTGTCACCTGTTCCGAATACAGCGGTTAACTCGTCCGCTATTGGAATTCAGTATAAACCTGATTTTCAGCAATCGTAGCTGCCAGCATGGAATAAAAGCGTGGGAAAGCCACGCAAAATGCATAACTTGATAGGTGTTTGCCAAGGTTTTAACCGGAGTAAGTATTTGTAAGAAAGCCTATTGCCCCGGCATGCCGCACCTACACTGGGTCTCGCAATTTCTCTCTACCCTGAAGTGGTCTTATGCCTGCGCCCCGCGCAGGCATCTTTTTTTCTGGAGCATGCAATGAGACTGATCCATTCTGCCCGCGCCGCCTGGCTGGTGCTGGCCATGGCCGCCGCGCCGGCCTTTGCCGTGCCGCTGATGGAGCTGCGCAGCGAGGACCTGGTGCCGATGGCCGCCGAATTCCGCAAATCCCTGAACCTGAACGCCAACCAGTCAACCCTGTGGGCCAAGGTGGAAAACCAGAGCAAGGTGCTGCTGCGCGAGCGCAAGGCGCGGCGCGACCGTCTGCAGGAGGCGACCCGCCAGCGGCTGGAGGCGCAAAACGTCGAGCTGCGCGAGCTGCAGGCCGGGCTGGAGGCGGAGCAGGCCGCCACGGCCGCCGAAGATCGCCAGTTGCGCGAATGGTGGCTGGGCATCAACGACGCCCTGGATGACAGCCAGCGCCTGGCCGTGGCAAAGTTTCTTTCAGACCAACTGGTGCGCGTGGAGGGCGGCCCCGGTGGCACGCGCGGCGAGCGGCCAGCCGGCGAACGCGGGGAGGGCGGCCAGCGCGGCGGGCCGGGCGGACGCGGCGGCATGGGCGGACCGGGCGGCGGCCGCGGCATGTAGCCCCGGTATCAAAAAGTAAAAAAACGCCCGGCGGCACGCCAGCCGCCGGGGCCGGGTTTACAATGCCTGCGCGGCGCCAACCGGCCAGCCGCGCGGATCATTGTCAAACCATGAAGAAGTTACTCCCCCTCGCTTTCGCCAGCCTGGGTGTCGCGGCCGCCAGCGGCGCTGCAGCCCAAAGCAAGCCAGCCGACCCCGTCTTACCCCAGGTCACCATCAGCGGCGGCCGCCAGGACGATATGGTCGAGCGCCGCAACTCGACCGCCGGCAAGCAGGTCTACGGCCGCGAGGAGCTCGACCGCAATGGCGACAATAACGTCGGCGACGTGCTGAAACGCCTGCCGGGCGTGACCCTGGGCGGCCGCCCAGGACGCGGCGGCGAAGTGCGCATGCGCGGCCTGGGCAGCGGCTACACCCAGGTGCTGGTCAACGGCGAACGCCCGCCTGCCGGCTTTTCCATGGAGTCGCTGTCGCCCGACCAGGTCGAGCGCATTGAAGTGATGCGCGGCCCGGTGGCCGAACACAGCGCGCGCGCCATCGCCGGCACCATCAATATCGTGCTGCGCGACGGCTACCAGGTGCGCGACGTGCAGGTGAAAGCCTCCGACCGCCTGGAGCACGGCCGCCACTCGCCCGAAGTCTCCGTCACCATCCCGGGCAAACAGGGCGCGCTGAATTACACGGTATCGGCCTCCTTCAATGTCAGCCGCCAGCAAGACCGCAGCCAGACCCGCAACCTCGACACCGAAGACAACGGCGACCTGGCCAAGGAACAGTTCCTGCAAAGCGAAAGCGCCGGCACCAACAAGGGCCTGCACCTGGTGCCGCGCCTGTCGTACAAGTTTGAAAACGGCGACACGCTGAATTTCCAGACCATCCTGATGCACCAGCAGGGCCGCAGCAATGCCACCACCATGCTGGAGCAGACCGTGCCCCTGGTGGCGGCCGGCGAGCCGCGCGGCCCGGAATACAACCTGGCGCAGCAGGGCAGCGAGAACGACGTCACCTTCCTGCGCGGCTTTGGCAACTGGGTGCACCGCCTGCAGGGCGCCAGCAAACTCGATGTGAAGTTCGGCTTCGGCCTGGGTAAGCGCGACAGCGACTCGCTGCGCTACCAGTACAACAAAACAGGCGCGCTGCTGGACCGCTTTACCGACACCGACAGCATCAGGGACAAGAGCGTCAACACTGGCGGCAAATACACCTCGCCGCTGGGCACGGGCCATATGCTGGCCGCCGGCTGGGACCTGGAAGCGAGCCAGCGCGATCAACTGCGCGTATCGCTGGACAAGAACGGCAAGCCGCAGTTTGCCGACTCCGGCGAAAACCTGGCTGCCGACACGCGCCGCATCGCCCTGTTCGCGCAGGACGAATGGGATATCACGCCGCAGTGGTCGGCCTCCATCGGCGCGCGCTGGGAAGGCATCCGCACCACTTCCGACCGCAGCGCGGGCAGCATCGCCAACACCAGCAAGGTCTTCAGTCCGCTGCTGCACGCGGTGTGGAAGATCCCCGGCGCCGAGAAGGACCAGGTGCGCGCCAGCCTGACCCGCAGCTACAAATCGCCCACCGTGCAGGACCTGATCGCCGCCCCGGCGCAATCGCGCCAGAACAGCGCCACCAGCCCTGACCGCACCGGCAACCCGAACCTGAAGCCGGAACTGGCCACCGGCCTGGACCTGGCCTACGAACACTACCTGGGCCGCAACGGCATCGTCAGCATCAGCGGTTTCGTGCGCAAGATCGATGACCTGATCCGGCGCGACCTGGAGCTGCGCCAGACGGAACTCGGCCTGCGCTGGGTGTCCGCGCCCTTCAACGTGGGCAAGGCGCGCACCAGCGGCATCGAGCTGGAAGCCAAGTTCTCGCTGGCGGAGTTGATGGACGACGCGCCGCAGATCGACTTCCGCAGCAACTACAGCCGCTTCTGGTCCAAGGTGGACGGCATCCCCGGTCCGGACAACCGGCTCGACCAGCAGGCCAGGCAGACGGCCAACCTGGGCATGGACTACCGCCTGAAAGACATTCCACTCACCTTGGGCGCCAGCTACAACTGGACGCCGCTGGTCCGCACCCAGGTCAGCGACAAGCAGCGAGTGGAAACCAGCCGCAAACGCGTGCTGGACATGTATGCGCTGTGGCGTTTCGACAGCCGCACGCAGCTCCGCCTCAGCGCCAACAACCTGCTGGCGGATGATGCAACCGGGTACAACCTGGTGTACGCTAATGGGCTTGCCTCACAAGCGGCCTCGCTGAACCCCACTTACACCCAGTGGAGTGTTCGACTTGAAACCAAATTCTAAAGGGACAACAGAGTGAAACGTTTTATCCTGAGCACCATTACCCTGAGCGTGATGGCGGCTTTCGCCCACGCGGCGGGCCACGAAGGCCATGACCACAACCCAGCCCCGGCACTGACCTCGGGTATCGACACGCAATACATCGACAAAAGCGTGCGTGCACAGGACGACTTCTTCCAGCACTTGAACGGCGAATGGCTGAAGAACACGGAAATCCCGGCCGACAAATCGAGCTGGGGTTCCTTCGCCAAGCTGCGCGACGACACCCTGTTCCACCTGCGCGACCTGATCCAGGACCTGCAAAAGCAGAAAGGCCTGAAAGGCGACGAAGCCAAGATCGCCGCGCTGTACGCTTCCTACATGGACGAAGCCAAGCTGGAAAAGAATGGCATCAAGCCGCTGGCCGGCGAGCTGTCCAAGATCCGCGGCCTGAAGGACAAGAAAGGCCTGCCGACCCTGATCGCCCACCTGAACAAATCCGGTGTGCCTGCGCCCTACGGCGTCGGCGTGAGCCAGGACGCGCGCAACTCGACCCAGTACGCCGCCTACATGGGCCAGTCCGGCCTGGGCTTGCCAGACCGCGACTACTACCTGAAAAAAGAAGACGCCAAAATGGCCGACGTGCTGGCCAAGTACGAGCTGCACGTGGCCAAGGTGCTCGGCATGGCCGGCAACAAGAACGGCGCCGACATGGCCAAGGCCATCATCGGCCTGGAAACCGAACTGGCCAAAGCCCAGTGGACGCGCGTGGAAAACCGCGACCCGGTCAAGCGCTACAACAAGATGGAAATCGTCAAGCTGGCCGAGATCGCGCCAGGCTACGACTGGAAAGCAGCGCTGGGCGCCGTGGGCATCGCCAGCAAGACCGACAGCGTGATCGTGGCCCAGCCAAGCTACATGACCGAATTCGCCAAGCTGGTGGAAAGCACCCCGCTGGAAACCTGGAAAGCCTACTTCGAATGGCAACTGCTGCGTGACGCGTCGCCTTACCTGAGCAAGGAATTCGACCAGGCCAACTTCGCCTTCTACGGCACCGTGCTGACCGGCGTGACTGAACAGCAGCCACGCTGGAAGCGCGGCGTGGGCGTGGTGGAAGGCGCCATCGGCGAAGGCCTGGGCAAGCTGTACGTGGCCAAGTACTTCCCGGCCGAGCGCAAGGCGCGCATGGAAGAACTGGTGAAGAACCTGCTGGTGGCCTACAAGCAGAGCATCGACAGCATCGACTGGATGGGCCCTGAGACCAAGAAGCAGGCGCAGGAAAAGCTGGCCAAATTCACCCCGAAAATCGGCTACCCGAACAAATGGCGCGACTACAGCAAGCTGCAGTTCAACGCCGGCGACCTGGCGGGCAACCTGCGCCGCGCCACCGAGTTCGCGTACAACCGCAACATCGACAAGCTGGGCAAGCCGATCGACAAGGATGAGTGGGGCATGACCCCGCAGACCATCAACGCCTACTACCGTCCTACCGCCAACGAGATCGTGTTCCCGGCCGCCATCCTGCAGCCGCCGTTCTTCGACATGAAGGCGGACGACGCGGTCAACTACGGCGCCATCGGCGCCGTGATCGGCCACGAAATCTCGCACGGCTTCGACGATTCCGGCTCGCAGTACGACGGCGACGGCAACCTGCGCGACTGGTGGACCGCGCAAGACCGCGCCGCCTTCAAGGTCAAGGCCGACGCCATGGTCAAGCAGTACGGCTCTTACGAACCGGTGCCGGGCTACCCGATCAACGGCAAGCTGACCCTGGGCGAAAACATCGCCGACAACTCGGGCCTGGCGATCGCCTACAAGGCCTACAAGATCTCCCTGGGCGGCAAGCCGTCCCCGGTGATCGACGGCCTGACCGGCGAACAGCGCGTGTTCATGGGCTTCGGCCAGGTATGGCGCACCAAGATGCGCGACCAGCAAGCCATTGTGCAGGTCAAGACCGACCCGCACTCGGCCGGCCGCTTCCGCGCCAACGGCACCGTGGTCAACCAGCCGGCCTTCTACGAAGCCTTCGGCGTGAAGGAAGGCGACAAGATGTACGTCAAGCCGGAAGACCGCATCATCATCTGGTAATCAATCCGGAGACAAAAAAGCCACGCCCAGCGTGGCTTTTTTTTTAAGTTTGCCAGGGCGGCGTGCTAGAGTCGCGCGATACCGTCACACATACCTAGGAGGGTAACCTTGAAACGCAAGATCATCAGCGCCGTTGTCGTCGGCCTGTTCACCGCCAACGCGGCATTTGCCGCCGGCAAAGCACCGCTCAAATCCGGCATCGAAGTCCAGCACATGGACAAAGCCGTCCGTGCCCAGGATGACTTCTACCTGCACACCAACGGCGCCTGGATGAAGAACATCCAGATCCCGGCCGACCGCTCCTCCTGGGGCACCTTCGCCGTCATGGCGGAAGAGATCCAGCCGCGCCTGCGCGCCCTGATCGAAGAAGCCGCCGCCAAAGGCGGCAGCGCCGACGCCAAGCGCGTGGGCGACCTGTTCGCCTCCATGATGGACGAAGCCCGCGCCGAGCAGCTGGGCATTACCCCGCTGGCCGGCGAGCGCGCCCGCATCGCCGCCCTGAACGACAAGAAGCAGCTGGCCGCCCAGTTCGCCCAGTTCTCGCGCATGGGCGTGAGCAGCCCGTTCGACGTCAGCATCCACCAGGACAACAAGGACTCGACCCGCTACGTGGCCGACCTGGCGCAATCGGGCCTGTCCATGCCTGACCGCGACTACTACCTGAAGAAGGACGACGCCAAGCTGGCCGACACCCTGGCCAAGTTCGAAGCCCACGTGGCCCGCATGCTGGCGCTGGCCGGCGACAAGAACGCCGCCGCCACCGCCAAGGCCGTGGTCAACGTGGAAACCCGCATCGCGCAAATCCAATGGACCAAGGTCGAGCTGCGCGACCCGGTCAAGGCCTACAACAAGTACGAAGTCGCCAAGTTGAACGAGTTGATGCCAGGTTTCGACTTCAACACCTGGCTGGACGGCGTGCACGTCGGCGGCAAGGTGAAAGACGTGATCGTCAGCCAGCCGACCTACCTGCAGGCGCTGGACAAGGTGATCGCCGAAGTGCCGCTGGAAGACTGGAAAGCCTAC
This sequence comes from Pseudoduganella guangdongensis, assembly GCF_009857475.1. Classification (GTDB taxonomy): domain Bacteria; phylum Pseudomonadota; class Gammaproteobacteria; order Burkholderiales; family Burkholderiaceae_D; genus Rugamonas; species Rugamonas guangdongensis. Next base: position 368,469 of record NZ_WWCJ01000002.1, read on the forward strand.
CTCGATTACCGCCTGCTGGCGACTTACTCGCCGCAGCTGTCCAAAGCCTTCGTGGACGAGAACTTCGCCTTCTACGGCACCACCCTGAGCGGCGCCACCGAACAGCGCCCGCGCTGGAAGCGCGCCGTGACCCTGACCGAAGGTGCCATGGGCGAAGCGGTCGGCAAGCTGTACGTGGCCAAGCACTTCCCGCCGGAAGCCAAGGCGCGCATGGAAGTGCTGGTGAAGAATCTGCTGCTGGCCTTCAAGCAAAGCATCGACACCCTGGAGTGGATGGGTCCAGCGACCCGCAAGGAAGCGCACGCCAAGCTGGCCAAATTCACCACCAAGATCGGCTACCCGAACAAGTGGCGCGACTACAGCGCGCTGGAGATCAAGCGCGACGACCTGGTGGGCAATGTGATGCGCGCCAACCAGTTCGAGCACAACCGCAATGTGGCCAAGCTGGGCAAGCCGATCGACCGCGAAGAGTGGCTGATGCCGCCGCAGCAGGTCAACGCCTACTACAACCCGGAGATGAACGAGATCGTCTTCCCGGCCGCCATTTTGCAGCCGCCGTTCTTCGACATGAAGGCCGATGACGCAGTCAACTACGGTGGTATCGGCGCCGTGATCGGCCACGAAATCTCGCACGGCTTCGACGACCAGGGCTCGCAGTTTGACGGCAACGGCAACCTGCGCAACTGGTGGACCGAAGAAGACGGCAAGCGCTTCAAAGAGCGCACCGCCATCCTGGTCAAGCAATACGGCGAATATGAAGCGCTGCCGGGCTACCAGGTCAACGGCGAACTGACCCTGGGCGAAAACATCGGCGACAACTCCGGCCTGGCCGTCGCGTACAAAGCCTACAAGCTGTCGCTGAAGGGCAAAAAGGCGCCGGTCATCGACGGCTTCACCGGCGAACAGCGCTTCTACATGGGCTGGGCCCAGGTATGGCGCACCAAGTATCGCGACGCCGCCCTGATCTCGCGTGTGAAAACCGACCCGCACTCCCCAGGTCCATTCCGCGCCAACGGCACCCTGCGCAACCAGCCAGGCTTCTACGACGCCTACAGCGTAAAAGAAGGCGACAAGCTGTACCTGCCGCCAAAAGACCGCGCGATTATTTGGTAAACCGCCAGAACCGGTAAACCAGGGTCAGACCCCAGTCCGCACCCGCCGCATAACAGGGTCAGACCCTTGGGTCTGACCCAGGTTTACCGGTTTCGAAGTAAAAAAGAGCCCCCCATGAAAAAACACCTCCTAGCCCTGGCCGCCGCGCTCCTCGCCGCGAGTGCCGGCGCCGCCGACAAAACCGGCATCGAACTGCAATACATCGACCCCGCCATCCGCGCCCAGGACGACTTCTTCAAGCACCTGAACGGAAAATGGCTCGCCAGCACCGAAATCCCCGCCGAAATGAGCAGCTGGGGCGTCTGGGAAAAGCTGTACGAAGACATCCAACCGCAGCTGCGCAAAATCATCGAAGACGCCGCCCAAAGCGCCGCCAACGCCGACCAGAAACGCATCGGCGACTTCTACGCCGCCTACATGGACGAAGCACGCCTCGAGCAACTGGGCGCCGCCCCCATCCAGCCCGAGCTGGCGCGCATCGCGGCCCTGAGCGATAAAAAGCAGCTGCCAGCCCTGTTCGCGTACCACAACCGCCACAACTTCGCGGCCCCGATCGACCTGGGCATCCACCAGGACAACAAAGACTCGACCAAATACGTCGTCGACTTCGTCCAGTCCGGCCTGGGCATGCCCGACCGCGACTACTACCTGAAGAAGAACGACGCCAAGATGGCCGAAACGCTGGCCAAATACCAGGCCACCGTTGAAAAGATGCTCGCGCTGGCAGGCGACAGCAACGCCGCCGCCAATGCCAAAGCCGTCGTCGCCTTCGAAACCAAGATCGCCCAGCTGCACTGGGACAAAGTCGCCCTGCGCGACCCGGTCAAGGCCTACAACAAGGTACCGGTCGCCAAGCTCGGCGCCCTGATGCCGGGCTATGACTGGAACGCCTACCTGACCGGCCTGGGCGTGGCCGGCAAGGTCGATTACGTGATCGTCAGCCAGCCAAGCTACCTGAAAGCACTCGACAAGCTGCTGGCCGACACCCCGCTCGACACCCTCAAGCCCTACTTCGCCTGGAACGTCATCCGCGCCAACGCACCCTACCTGTCCAAAGCCTTCGTCGACGCCAACTTCGAGTTCTACGGCAAGCAGCTGGGCGGCGCCACCGAACAGCGCCCACGCTGGAAGCGTGGCGTCTCCGCCACCGAAGGCGCGCTGGGCGAAATCATCGGCAAAGCCTACGTCGAACAGCATTTCCCGGCCGCCAACAAGGCGCGCATGGAAGAACTGGTGAAGAACCTGCTGGCCGCCTACAAGGACAGCATCGACACGCTGGCCTGGATGAGCCCACAGACCAAGAAGGAAGCGCAAGCCAAGCTGGCCAAGTTCACGCCCAAGATCGGCTACCCGAACAAATGGCGCGATTACAGCAAGCTGGTGATCGACCGCAACGACCTGCTGGGCAACGTCACCCGCGCCACCGAGTTCGCGGTGCAAAAGGAACTGGACAAGCTGGGCAAGCCGATCGACCGCGATGAATGGGGCATGACGCCGCAAACCATCAACGCCTACTACAACCCGGAACTGAACGAGATCGTCTTCCCGGCCGCCATCCTGCAGCCGCCGTTCTTCGACGCCAATGCGGACGACGCGGTCAACTACGGCGCGATCGGCGCCGTGATCGGCCACGAAATCTCGCACGGCTTTGACGACCAGGGCGCGCAATACGATGGCGACGGCAACCTGCGCGACTGGTGGACCGCGCGCGACCACAAGAACTTCAAAGCGCGCACCAAGATGCTGGTCAAGCAGTACAGCGCCTTCAGCCCGGTCAAAGGCTACAAGGTCAATGGCGAGCTGACGCTGGGCGAGAACATCGCCGACAACTCCGGGCTCGCGATTGCGTACAAGGCGTACAAGCTGTCGCTGGGCGGTAAACCGGCGCCGGTGATTGAAGGGTACAGCGGCGACCAGCGCTTCTATCAGGGCTGGGCGCAGGCCTGGCGCGCCAAGGCACGCGACGCAGCGCTGATCCAACAAGTCACCACCGACCCGCACTCGCCCGAAGAGTTCCGTACCAACGGCACCCTGCGCAACCAGCCAGGGTTCTACGAAGCGTTCGGGGTGAAGAAAGGCGACCGCATGTACCTCGCGCCGAAAGACCGCGTGATTATCTGGTAAACCCGGCAGGGCGGGTCTGACCCAAGGGTCAGACCCCCAACGGTTTCGCAGTCCGCAGCTTTCGAGCAGACGGGGTCTGACGGGGACGCCGAGTCCCTTCGGGTCAGACCCCGGTTTACCGGGTTCAAAAAGGCAAAAAAAAACCGCTCTACCGAGCGGTTTTTTTATCATCCAGCAGAAATCAGCCCTTAGGCTCCGCCGCCGGCGCCTCAGCAGCCGGAGCCGCCTGTTTAACCTCAGGCTCCTTGAACTTGCCGCCCGACTGGTTCGCCATGAACACCACAGCGCGTGCCACTTCCACATCATCCAGGTCAGGATTGCCGCCCTTGGCAGGCATCGCCTTCAGACCCTCGACCGCATGTTTCACAACGGTGTCATAGCCCTGGGCCAGACGAGCACCCCAGGCACCCGCATCGCCAGTCTTAGGTGCGCCAGCCGCGCCGGTACCGTGGCAAGCTGCGCAAGTCGCGGTGTACACCGCTTCGCCAGTCTGCAGCACCTTCGGCGCATTCGCATCCTTCAGGGTAAAGCCATTGTCAGCCACAGGCGCCAGGCGCTTAGCGATCTCTTCCGGGCTCTGGCTCTCGGAACCCGCACCGGTCAGCTTTTCCTGGGTAACAAACTGCACCAGCAAAACGATGCCAATGATAGTGATAGCGAAGAAACCTACAACGGCAGCGACCAGCTGCTTAGGCGTTCTGATAGCGGATTCGTGGCTCATGATTTCCTTAGGACAGTTTTTTAAAAGCTGTTGGAGGGTTGTTTTTTTAACATTGAAAGCGCCAGACCCTCGTCAAACCTGCGATTATAGTCGGAAACCCCTAGCTATGGAATGGATTTCCGGCTATCCTTCGTGTCTCTTCAGTATCACAGCGGCTGTAGCTCAGTGGATAGAGTATCGGCCTCCGAAGCCGAGGGTCGTGGGTTCGATCCCCGCCAGCCGCGCCATTAATTCCCCCATTTCACCTCCTGCGTGTTATTGACCGCAACAGATCATTGCGCCCCCGCAAAGACTGCTGTGCCCGGCTCGGGCAGACTGGAACTCCCGTCTCCAACCTGCGCCAGCGCGATGCTCAAACCAAACCTCGATTTCCTGCGGGCGCTGGCCGTGCTGCTGGTGCTGGTCGCGCACGTGGCGGGCTACACCATCCGCACCAATGCCATCTCATTTGCCATGGGCCAGTTGGGCGTGATGCTGTTCTTCGTGCACACCAGCCTGGTGCTCATGCAGTCGATGGAGCGTCAGCAGTTGGCCGGGGCGGCCTTGTTCCGCGCGTTCTATGTGCAGCGCGCCTGCCGCATCTACCCGTTGTCGGCGGTCATGCTGCTGGGGATTTACCTGTTCATGGACGCGCAGTGGACGTCGTTCGATTTGCTGGCGAACCTGCTGCTCGTGCAAAACCTGGTGTACGCGCCCTATATGTCCACTGTGCTCTGGTCGCTGTGCCTGGAGGTGCAGATGTACCTGGTGCTGCCGGTGTTGTTCCTGCTTTGCCGACAGCGTCCGCTGCTCTGGCTGCTCGCGCTGTGGGTAGTCTCGATCCCCGCCGCTATCGTGCAGCCGCTGGTCAGCCCGCGCCTGAGCCTGTTTGAGTTCGCGCCCTGCTTCCTGGCGGGTGTGCTGGCGTGGCGGATGCAAGGCAGGGAACGCTTGCCGGGCTGGCTGTGGCCATTGTTCCTGGCATTGGCATGCACGGCATTCGTTGCGCTGGCCGAACCGCGCACCAATAATTACGGGCGCTGGCTGGTTTGCCTGGCCGTTGGCCTGGCTATCCCGTGGCTGCGCGAGATGCGCTCGCCGCGTTTGAACAGCGCCTGCAAGTTCATCGCCAAATACAGCTACGGCATTTACCTGTTCCATCCGCCGCTGATGTGGCTGGCGTTTCTCACGCTGGAGGACTGGCATCCGCTGGCGCAGTGGAGCCTGTTTTTGTCCTCGCTGGTGACGTTGACCGGCCTCGGCTACCACCTGGTCGAGCGACCGATGATCAGGCTGGGTTTGCGCTGGAGCACGCGCACCACGGGCGCTAGGCCAGCGGGCGTGCCGCCAGTTGCTCGGGTGTGGCGTAGATGGTGATGCCCTGGGCGGCCAGGCGTTCCAGGTGCGCGTAAAAGGCGTGCGCGGGAATCCACCACGAGGCCGCTTCGCCGACCTGTCCCGCGTGCAGCAGGCCGGCCTGCGTGAATTCCGTCGCGAAGTAGGCGCGCAAGTCGTCGCGTGAGCGGTGGTCGATGCGCTGCTGCGCTAGTGCGGCGCAGAACGGGCGCAGCGGCACTTCGTGGCGCTGGCCCGCCAGGTCGAGGCAGGGCAGGCTGCGGGCCGGCGCGTCCCACACCGGCAGCGGAAAGGCCGCGCCCAGTGCGTCTTCCAGCACGTGGTAAAAGGTGATTGGCCCCATGGACACGCCCAGACCCAGCACCTTGGCCTGGTCCAGTGCGAGCAGGCGTTGCCAGGGCGAACCCTGGCCGAACACGGACGGCGCCAGGTGGTGTGCGGCCGTCAGCCAGGCGGCGTGGCGGCCCCAGGCTGCCACCGAGTGGGTGGGGTGGATGCTGCGCCGGATGCCGGCGCTGGCGAGGAAGGCTTCCGGCAGGCGGCCCATATGGGTGCCGTGGTGGCGCACGTCGAATACGTAGCCGTCCTGCTCGCAGGCGGCGCGGATCGAGCCGCCGGGCATGTAGTAGGCCGGCAGCAGCAGGGTGCCGCCCGGCCCCACGGCGTCTTGCAGCGCCCGCACCACGGTGGCGGCGCCGCCTTCCACATAGCCCAGGCTTTTCAGCGAGGAGTGGACGAAGAGCACATCGCCCGGCAGGATGCCAAGCCGTTCCAGTCCCGCCGTCAGCTCGGCGCGGCTGACGGGGCGCCGCGCCTGCCGCACGGCGCGCGCGCCCTGGCGGCGGCGCAGCTTTTCCAGCACGGCGCGCGCCAGTTGCCGGGCCGGCTTAAGCATGGCGCACCTGCAGCAGTTCCTGTTCCAGCAAGTTGGCGTCGATGCAGAACTTGGCGGCCCAGTTGAGGTATTCGTATTCGCCGTAAGCGCCGTCGACCGGGAAGGCGCCTTTGACCCCGCCGCGCGTCTCCGGCGGCCCGTCGACCTTGATGCTGCGCCGCACGTACTGGTTCAGGCGGCGCCCGGCTTCGAAGTAGGCTTGCGCGCGCGTCAGCTGGTAGAGCAGGAACAGGCAGTGCGCGATCTGCGCCGAGCCGGTCAGGCAGGCGAAGTCGGCGGCGGGGCGCCATTCGCTGTCCAGGCGGCCGGGCAGGAAGCCGTCGGCGCCGATGGCGGCGCGCAGGGCGTCGCCGGTGCGTACGGCGGCGGCCAGCAATTCCGGCACCTGGGCCAGGCGGTAGCTTTCCAGCACCCCGCGCAGCACGTAGCCGATGGTGTGGCTGAGCGGCTGCTCCGGCTGGTTCAGGCAGTTGGCGGCAAACCAGCCATTGGGCCGCTGCTTGGTGAGCGCCCAGGCCACCTGGCGCAGGCCTGCTTCGCCGTAGCCGTGGCCGGGCGCCAGGCGGTCGGCGGCGAACAGGCCCCAGGCGACATGGGTTTCATAGGCCTTTTCGCCGGGCGCGGCGAACGGGGTGGGGTGCTTGTCCCAGTAGCCGTCCGCCTCCAGCGAGTCGCGCAGCCAGCTGGCGGCGCGGTGCATGGCCTGCAGGTAGCGCGCGTCGCCGTATTCCTGCGTGCCGGCGGCCAGGCCCAGCAGGATCTGGCCAGTGTTGAAGGTGACCGGCACGCGGGGTGTGGAATCGATGCGCCCGCCCTGGAAGCCACCTTCGGCGAACTGGATCGCGACCAGCCAGTCCAGCATGGCGCGCGCGCGCTGGTGCAAGTCGGCGCGTGCGCCGCGGCGCGCCAGTTCTATCATGGTGGGCACGATATAGCCGGTGGTTTCAGGGTAGGAGGTGGCCCAGCCTTTGAGCAGGCTGTAATCGCGCGCCACGCCGCCGTCGCGCGAGGCGGAACGGTCCTGTGCCGTGCACAGCCAGTCGGTGCTGGCGGCCAGCACGGCGGCGATGCCCGGGTCGTGGCCCGGCAGGCCGCGCCGGTCGGCCCGCCGCTCCTTGCGTGCGCGGTGCGGCAGCAGCGGCACCCGGTGCCTGATGGAACTGAGGAGTTGGCGCATCTTGACCTCCAGGCAAAGCTAACAGTTCCGCAATGTTGGCGCGCCGCCAAGCGCGCGTAGTGACGCGGCGCAACGCTGTGGCAGATCGTCCCATTGATTTTTTCTATTGCCATTTTTGGTGAGTTTCTTGCGCGCATCCTGTTTCTATACTGGCATGCATGACCTGGCACGGCGCCCCTGACTGCGCGCCCTTCACGCCTTGCGAACCCCAACTCCCGGTTCGTGATTCCGTTTTTCCTATAACGAACAATCGCCAACTGGGAGCACCGCCATGCGCCTGAATACCCCTGTCTCGAACCAGGAATACATCCTGGATGATGGCAAGACCATCGTGTCCACCACCGACATGAAGGGCAAGATCACTTATGCCAATCCGTATTTCATCGAAGTCAGCGGTTTTGCCGAGGACGAGCTGATCGGCGCGCCGCAGAATATCCTGCGCCACCCCGACATGCCGGTGGAAGCCTTTGCCGACCTGTGGTCCACCATCAAGGCCGGCATGCCGTGGACCGGCCTGGTCAAAAACCGCTGCAAGAACGGCGATTTTTACTGGGTGCTGGCCAACGTCACGCCGGTGATCGAGGCTGGTCGCCATGTCGGCTATATGTCGGTGCGTACCAAGCCCAGCCGTGAACAGGTGGCGCAGGCCGATAGCCTGTACCGCGAAATCCGCGAAGGCAACCCGCGCTGCCTGCGCCTGGAACGCGGCCGCCTGGTGCAGCGCGGCTGGCGCAACTGGGCCGACCAGCTGCGCAACCTGTCGCTGGCGCGCCACATCGGAATCGGCATGGGCGCGCTGACTGCCTTGCTGGCTTTCCTGGCCGTATCGGGCGCGGTGCAGGGCGCGCCGGCCTGGCTGACCGCCACCAATAGCGCGTTCATCGCCGCCACCCTGTATTTCTGGTATTCCCTGCACCGCGCGGTCGTGCTGCCGCTGCGCCAGGCCACCGGCTTTGCGCGCAAGATGGCGGGCGGCGACCTGACCGGGGTGATCGATATCGGCGCCGATAATGAAATGGGGCAGTTGCTGGCGGCGTTGCGTCAGACCAACGTCAACCTGCACAGCATCATCGGCGACGTGCGCAACAACTTTGTGGAAATCCAGACCGCCACCAGCGAGATCGCCACCGGCAACCTGGACCTGTCGGGCCGCACCGAATCGCAGGCGTCCAGCCTGCAGCAGACGGCGGCCAGCATGGAGCAGCTCACCAGCAATGTGCAGCAGAGCGCGGCCAGCGTGCAGAACGCCAACGACCTGGCGGGGCGCGCCTCCAGCGTGGCGGCGGAGGGCGGCACCATCGTGTCGCAGGTGGTGCAGACCATGGACGATATCAGCCAGTCCTCGCGCAAGATCCTCGACATCATCGGCCTGATCGACGGCATCGCCTTCCAGACCAATATCCTTGCCCTGAACGCGGCGGTGGAAGCGGCGCGCGCCGGCGAGCAGGGCCGGGGGTTTGCCGTGGTCGCCTCGGAAGTACGCAACCTGGCGCAGCGCTCGGCGGCCGCCGCCAAGGATGTGAAATCGCTGATCGACAGCTCGATCGCCAAGGTTGACGCCGGGGCGCGCCTGACCAGCAGCGCCGGCAGCACCATGAGCGAGGTGATCGCCTCGGTCAGCCGCGTCACCCACGTCATGGATGAAATCCAGAACGCCACGCGCGAGCAAAGCCGCGGCATCGGCCAGGTCAACCAGGCCGTGGTGCAGATTGACGACATCACCCAGCAAAACGCCGCCCTGGTGGAACAGGCGGCGGCCGCCACCACCAGCCTGGCACGCCAGGCCGAATGGGTGGCGCAGGCCTTTGCCGTGTTCAAGCTGGAACAGGCGGGGCAGCGCCCGGCGCGGCCGGCCCCGCGTCCATCGGTGCCGGTGCGCAGACAGGCGCTGCTGGTGCACTGACCGCCTTGCCCGCCGGGCTGGCGGCTGGCCCGGCGGCAAATTATTGTCAATTTTGTTGCATATTCGGCTATACTCGGCGCAAACATAGGAGTTACTGCGCGGAGCATGAAGGATGGGGATTTGAAGATCGGCTGGGTCATTTCGCATGACCGGGAATGGGCAGCGAGCCGGCTTCAGGGCTATCTGGTCCATGAATGGCTGCTGCGCCAGGGCGCCGATTCCACCATTTTGCTGGAGCGGTTCAACCGCGTGCCGTCGCCGCGCAGCTGGGCTTTCGTGAAAGCCGCCGTGCGCCTGCTGCGCAGCAAGTGCGACGTCGTCGTGTTCGAAGGCGGCGACTGGCCCATGATGCAGCTGGCCAAGCTGTGGCGTGCCAGCGGCCGCCGTGCCGTCGGCACCCGCTGCGATCCGATTCCCGGCGCCTACGACCGCGCCTACGACCTGACGGTGGTCCCCACCGCCGAACTGCAGCAGCGCCTGGCCATCGAGCGCGCGCGCGTGATCGATGACAGCGCCGAAATTCCTCCAGGCAAGTTCAAGACCGATTATGCCGGCGCGCCGCGCCTGAAAGTCGTCTGGATGGGGCACCAGGGTTATGCCGACTATATAGTCGGCCTCGTGGCGCGCCTGCAACAGCATCCCGCCATTGCCGCCCATTTTGAGTTTGAGCTGGTGTCCAAGGGTGAATTTGCCACGCGGCAATGGAGCGAGGCCACCGTGGCCGACGATATCCTGGCCTGCGACATCGCCCTGCTGGCGATCCCGGCCGGCACCTGGTTCCAGACCAAGTCGGCCAACCGCCTGGCGCTGATGATGGGCCTGGGCATGCCGGTGGTGGCCTCCCTGATCCCGTCCTACCGCAGCCTGGCCCAGCCGGGCGTGAACGGCCTGTTCATCGAATCGGACGACGCCATCGCCGACGCCTTGCTGGCGCTGCGCGACCCGGCCGTGCGCGCCGCCATGGGACAGCAGGCACGCCTGAGCGTGGCGGACCGCTACAGCATCGATGCGGTCGGCCCGCGCTGGCTGGCCGCCCTGCGCGACGCCTGGGCCGGCGGACCAAAGGCGCAGGGCGCCGCCGCGCCGTGGCGCTGGCTGGTGCGCCTGCTGCAAGCAGGGAGCCGCTAAATGCGCGTGCCTGCCGAGATCAGCGTCATTATCGCCACCATGGCGGCGCCCGAGCGCGCGCAAAGCCTGCAGCGCGCCATCGCCTCGGTGCGCGCCGCCAGCACGCGGCCGGTGCAAGTGATCGTGGTGGTGAACGGCGCGCGCAGCGAGGCCGGCCTGCTCGAATGGCTGCGCCAGCAGACCGATGTGCTGCTGGAGCTGGCGCCCGAGCCGTCCCTGCCCAAGGCCATCCTGCGCGGGCGCGAACTGGTGCAAACGCCGTACTTCGCCACCCTGGACGACGACGATGAATTCCTGCCTGGCGCCCTCGATTGCCGCATGCAGCGCATGCAGCAAGCCGACCAGCCGGCCCTGGTGGTCACCAACGGCATCCGGCGCACGGCCGAGGGCGACCGCCTCACTTACAGCAGCATGGCCAATATCGAGCAGCGCCCGCTGCCGGCCCTGTTCGACTTCACCTGGCTGCAAAGCTGCAACGGCCTGTACCGCAGCGAGGCCGTGGGCCCAGACTGGTTTGCCAATTACCACGCCTACGCCGAATGGACCTGGCTGGCCTTCTCGCTGGCGCAGGCCGGCAAGTGCATCGGCGTGGTCGACGCGCCCACCTACGTCAACAACGACACGCCCGGTTCGCTGTCCAAGTCGGCCAGCTATTTCGCGGCCTATTTCGCCTTGTTCCAGCGCATGCTGGCCGTGCGCCCGCCGCCGAATATTGAAAAGCTGGTGCGCCGCCGCCTGGGCGCCTGCCTGCACGAGGATTCGGTGCGCGCCCTGGCCGCCGGCCGCCGCGCCGACGCCTGGCTGGCCCACCTGCGCAGCCTGGGCCAGCCCGGTGGCTTGCGTTTCCTCAGCTACACCCGGCGCCTGCTGCCGGGCTGGCCACAAGACTGATGGCTAAGCCAGCGGGCAATAGCGTGGTGCGCGGCGCCATGATTTACGTGGCGTTGCGCTGGACCGACCGGCTGATCGGCATCATCAGCACGGTGGTGCTGGCGCGCCTGCTCGCGCCGGACGATTTCGGCATCGTCGCCATGACGGCGCTGGCGGTGGGCCTGATTGACGTTCTGCTCGACCTGGGCGTGAACGTGGCCCTGATCCAGAATCCGAATCCGAGCAAGGCCGACTATGACACGGCCTGGACCTTGCGCCTGCTGCAGGCGCTGGCCTCGATGCTGCTGCTGTGCCTGATCGCCCCGCTGGCGGCGCGCTATTTCCACGAGCCGCGCGTGCTGCCGGTGCTGCTGGTGATGTCGACCGCCGCGGTGATCGCCGCCTGCGAAAATATTGGTATCGTCACCTTCCAGAAGGAAATGCGGGCCGACCGCGATTTCGTCTTCACCTTCTCGCGCCGCCTGCTGGGCCTGGTGGTCACCGTGGTGCTGGCCTGGGTCCTGCGCGATTACTGGGCGCTGGTCTGGGGCACCCTGGTGTCGCGCCTGTTCGGCGTCTTCCTCAGCTACCGCATGCACCCGATGCGCTGCGGCTTCAGCCTGGCCAGTTTCAAGGCGATTTTCGGCGTGTCGCAATGGAACCTGATCAATAGCGTCGGCCGTTACCTCAACAATAATCTGCATAAGATGATTGTCGGCAACCGCTTCGACAGCACCACCATCGGCGGCTACACCCTGGCCGAGGAGATTTCCGCCATGCCCGCCACGGAAATCCTGTCGCCCATCAACCGCATCCTGTTCCCGGCCTTCGTGCGGGCGCGCCAGGACCTGGCCGAACTCAAGCGCATGTTCCTGCTGGCGCAGGGCGTGCAGTGCCTGATCGCCATCCCGGCCAGCTGCGGCCTGGCCCTGGTGGCGCCGGAAGTGGTGCACCTGATGCTGGGCGAGAAGTGGGCCTTCGTCGTGCCCTTCGTCCAGGTGCTGTCGCTGGGCAGCATCGTGCAGGCCATCACCACCTGCAGCGGCTACGTGCTGCTGGCGCAAAGCTGGAACCGCGCCGCCACCCTGACCACCTGGATCCAGGTCGTGCTATTCGGCCTGGGCTGCTTCCTGTTGCCGGCGGCCTCGCCCGCGCTGGACCTGGCCTGGCTGCGCGTGGCGGTCGGCGCCGCCGGCCTGCTGAGCGCCTTGCTGATGCTGCGCCGTTGCTTGCCGCTGGTGGGCTGGGGCGATATGCTGGGGACGATCCTGCGCCCGCTGCTGGCGGCAGCGGCCATGGCGGCCGTGCTGGTGCAGCCGGCGCCGTGGCTGGCCGGCTCGGTGCTGCTGGCGCTGCTGGTCAAGGTCGTGCTGGGGGCGCTGGTGTACGGCGCGGTCTTGCTCGGCCTGTGGCTACTGCTGGGAAAACCTTTCGGTGCAGAAACGTATCTGCTGGAAAAGGTGTTGCGCCGCACCACCGGCGCGCCGCGCTAGCGTGAAAGGTTGTGACAAGCGCAGCAGAGGCGTGTAAAATTGACAAGGCATGACAAATGGTCAATCAAGTTATCACATTTGCACAATTTATGTGGTGACGCAGCAACAGACATTTGTAACACTCCAGCGCCCCTTCCGAGAAGGGCAGCCCTGCACTGGCGGCAAGATTGTTAAACCCGGCATTGCAATGTGGCGGGAGCTAGCATATGGTTATCATAAATATAACGCGTGATTCTGTCAGGAACTGAATATGAAAAACTCGGTGGTTGCGGTCGTCGGTCTGGGCTATGTGGGCTTGCCCCTGGCAGTAGAGTTCGGCAAGAAGCGCAAGACGATCGGCTTCGATCTGTCGCAGTCCAAAATTGAAAACTACCGCAATTTCTGCGACCCGACCGGCGAAGTGTCGGAACAGGAACTGCGCGAAGCGACCCAACTGAGCGTCACCTATGACCCGGCTGCGCTGGCCGAAGCCGACATTATCGTGGTGGCCGTGCCGACCCCGGTCGACAACGCCCACGCGCCCGATTTCAGTCCCCTGGTCGGCGCCTCGACCACGGTCGGCAAGCACATGAAAAAAGGCGCCATCGTCGTATACGAATCGACGGTCTACCCGGGCGCCACCGAGGAAGTCTGCATCCCGGTGCTGGAAAAGCATTCCGGCCTGAAATGGCTGCAGGATTTCAACGTCGGCTATTCGCCGGAGCGCATTAATCCGGGCGATAAGCAGCACCGTTTAACCACCATCCTGAAAGTGGTGTCCGGCGATACTCCGGCAACCCTGGATCAAGTGGCTAAACTGTATGAGTCGATCGTGACGGCCGGCGTATACCGCGCATCCTCCGTGAAAGTGGCGGAAGCGGCCAAGGTCATTGAAAACACCCAGCGCGACCTGAACATCGCGCTGATGAACGAACTGGCTATCATCTTCGACAAGGTCGGCATCGATACGCTGGAAGTACTGCAGGCGGCGGGCACCAAGTGGAATTTCCTGCCGTTCCGCCCGGGCCTGGTGGGCGGCCACTGCATCGGCGTCGATCCTTATTACCTGACCCACAAGGCTGATATGATCGGCTACCACCCGCAGGTGATCCTGGCGGGGCGCCGCATCAACGACGGCATGGCCAAGTTTGTGGCCGAAAAGACCGTCAAGCAAATGATCGCGGCGGGCAGCCATATCAAGGGCGCGAAAGTGAATGTGCTGGGCCTGACCTTCAAGGAAAACTGCCCGGACCTGCGCAACTCGAAAGTGGCGGACGTGGTGTTTGAGCTGCAATCCTACGGCCTGGACGTGCACGTGCACGACCCGGTGGCCGATGCCGAGGAGTCGGTGCACGAATACGGCATCCGCCTGGAGTCGTGGGACAGCCTGCCGCAAGCCGACGCGCTGGTGGCGGCGGTGTCGCACAAGGAGCTGCTGGCCTTGTCGCTGGGCGATCTGTCCGCCAAGCTCAATCCTGGCGGTTGTTTCATCGACGTGAAGTCGGCATTCAATATGGCAGGCCTGCAAGAAGCTGGTTACAGCGTCTGGCGCCTGTAATAAAAAGAAGTACTAGGGAGCCTGGGAGGGCGGTAGTGGGCAAGTTCGACGATGTGCGGCTGCATTTGCGTGGCCAGCGATACCATTGGCTGGTGACGGGTGCTGCCGGTTTTATCGGCTCCAACCTGGTGGAGGCGCTGCTCAAGCTCGGCCAGCAGGTCACGGGCCTGGACAACTTCGCCACCGGCCACCAGCACAACCTGGACCAGGTGCGCGAAGCCGTGGGCACCCAGGCCTGGGCCTCCTTCTCCTTTATCGAAGGCGATATCCGCGACCTGGCCACCTGCCACGCCGCTTGCGCCGGCAAGGACTTCATCCTGCACCAGGCCGCGCTGGGTTCGGTCAGCCGCTCGATCGACGATCCGCTGCTGACCAACAGCGCCAACGTGACCGGCTTCCTGCACATGCTGGTGGCGGCGCGCGACGCCAAGGCCAGGCGCTTCGTGTACGCCGCATCCAGCTCCACCTACGGCGACCATCCCGGCCTGCCGAAAGTGGAGGACACCATCGGCCGGCCGCTGTCGCCGTATGCCGTCACCAAGTACGTCAACGAGCTGTACGCCGACGTTTTCGCGCGCACCTATGGCATGCAAACCATCGGCCTGCGCTATTTCAATGTGTTCGGCCCGCGCCAGGATCCGGAAGGTGCTTACGCCGCCGTGATTCCGCAGTGGGTCTCCGCCCTGATCCGCAACCGTCCGCTGTTCATCAACGGCGACGGTGAAACCAGCCGCGATTTCTGCTTTATCGACAATGTCGTGCAAGCAAACTTGCTGGCAGCCCTGGCCGACCGCCCCGAAGCGGTCAACCAGGTGTACAACGTGGCGCTCAATGAGCGCACCAGCCTCAACCAGCTGTACCTGATGATGCGCGATTTGCTGCAGGAGCGTTTCCCGCACTTGCGCCAGCACCAGGCACAGTACCAGGGCTTCCGGGCCGGCGACGTGCGCCATTCGCAGGCTGATATCAGCAAGGCGCGCGAGCTGTTGGGATTCGAGCCGACCCACCGTATTGGTGACGGCTTGCAAGAGGCCATGGATTGGTACGTCAGCCACCTGGCCCCGCAAAACCAGGGATAAAGAAAGGCGCGAAGGCACCGCGCGCCTTCGCAGCCTGCATAAGAAGTCAAGCGGGAGGGAATAAAAATGCTAAGAATTTCCAATCACTACATATCCAAGGTCGTGTTCAGCCTGCTCTTCATGGAAGTGTTCATCCTGATTGGCTCGTTCTACGCGGGCGCGGGACTGCGCTTCTTCGACGGTGAGCAGTTCGTGGTCCCGCAGCTCGACCACTTCTTCATGTCGGCCTGCATTTTCGCCGCCGCCATCGTGTTCAGCATGAGCGCGCTGGGCATGTACCAGATCAACTTCCAGGAAGGCTTGCGCAATCCCTTCTTCCTGCAGTTGATGCCCTCGTTCGCCATGGGCTTTTGCATCCTGACCCTGATCTTCTACCTGGCGCCCGACCTGTACTTCGGGCGCGGCATCCTGGTGCTGGTGTTCCTGATCGCCGGCACCGGCATCCTGCTGGCGCGCGCCATGTTCCTGAAAACCTCGCGCTCGCATTTCCTGGCCACCCGCATCATCTTCCTCGGCGGCGGCGGCATGGCCAAGGAGTGCGGCGAGCTGGCCACGCGCGACACCAATTACCGCAAATACGATATCGCCGGCTACGTCGCCATGCCATCGGAAGAGGTGTGCGTGCCGCATAGCAAGCTGCTGCACCTGCCGGAAGGCGGCTCCCTGGTGGCCCTGGCCAATGCCCAGCGCGTGTCGGAAATCGTGGTCTCGGTGCAGAACCGCCGCGGCGGCGCCTTCCCCATCAAGGAACTGCTCGAGTGCAAGCTGTACGGCATCCAGGTCACCGACGCCGCCACCTTCTTCGAGCGCGAGACCTACCAGATCCGGGTCGAGTCGGTGCAGCCGTCCTGGCTGGTGTTCGGCGGCGGCTTCGACCAGAGCTTCATGCGCACCTTCATGAAGCGCACGGTGGACCTGGTGGCCAGCCTGTCGCTGCTGGTGGTGTCCCTGCCGGTCATGATCATCACCGCCATCGCCATCGTGATCGAGGATGGCGCGCCGATCTTCTACTCGCAGGAGCGGGTCGGCAAGGACGGCCACGTGTTCCGCGTGCTGAAGTTCCGCAGCATGTTCAAGAATGCGGAAAAGAATGGCACGCCGCAGTGGGCCTCCAAGAACGATCCGCGCATCACGCGCGTCGGCAACATCATCCGCAAGCTGCGCATCGATGAACTGCCGCAAATCCTGAACGTGCTGAAAGGCGAGATGTCCTTCGTTGGTCCGCGCCCGGAGCGTCCCTATTTCGTCGAGCAACTGACCGAGCGCGTGCCTTACTACAATGTGCGCCACAGCATCAAGCCGGGCATCACGGGCTGGGCCCAGGTGCGCTACGGCTATGGCGACACGGTGGAGGACGCGCTGCAGAAGCTGCAATACGACCTGTACTATGTGAAGAACAACAGCCTGCTGCTCGACGTGCTGTGCCTGATCGACACCGTCAAGGTGGTCCTGTTCAGGGGGGGCCGTTAAGGACATGGGGGTCTGATGCCGACCAGCACCGCTGCCTTCAGCTACGCCAGCGCCGCGCTGGCGTTTCTGTTCTTTAGCCTGATGCTGGTTCCCGGCTGGCGCCAGCGCCCGCACCGGCGTCCGCTGGCGGCCGCTTCGCTGCTGAGCGTGCTGTGGGGCCTGGTCATGGCCAGCGCCACCGTGGTGCCGTGGGCGGCCTGGGTGGTGCACGGCGCCGAATGGCTGCGCAACGCGGCCTGGAGCGGCCTGCTGCTGTCCATGCTCGGCCTGTGGCAGCGCAATTCACGCATCTTCCAGGCCAGCGTCGCCGTCTACCTGGCCATGGCCCTGGCCGGCCTGCTGGCCTCGGCGCTGCCGCAGTCGCTGGCCTTCCATGTGCAGGCCGTGGGCCGGCTCGGCATGGCGGTGCTCGGCATGCTGCTGGTGGAGCAGCTGTACCGCGACCGCAGCGTGCAGGTGCGCTGGGGCATCAAATTCTTCTGCCTGGGCCTGGGCGCCCTGTTCGCCTACGATTTCTACCTGTACAGCGACATGCTGCTGCTGCGCGAGCTCGATCCGGAACTGTGGGCGGCGCGCGGCGTGGTCAATGCGCTGACGGTGCCGCTGCTGGCGATCTCGCTGCTGCGCAGTGCCTCCTGGCCGACCCAGCTGGCCGTGTCGCGCCGCGTCGCCTTCCATTCGGCCGCCTTGCTCGGCTCGGCGGTCTACCTGCTGGCCATGAGCATGGCCGCCTACTACTTGCGCTTCGTGGGCGGCTCGTGGGGCGGCCTGATGCAGCTGGCCTTCCTGTTCGGCGCCAGCTTCCTGCTGGTCGGCGTGCTGTTTTCCGGCACCTTCCGCGCCTGGCTGAAAGTCTTCATCAGCAAGCATTTCTACCGCTACAACTACGATTACCGCGAGGAGTGGCTGGCCTTCACGCGCACCCTGTCGGCCACCGGCCCCAACCTGGGCGAGCGCAGCATCTCGGCCCTGGCCGAGCTGGTGGAAAGCCAGGGCGGCGCCCTGTGGCTGCGGCGCGAGCAGCGCTTCGAGCCGGTGGCGTCCTGGCACGTGCAGGCGCAGCAGGCGTCCGAAGCGGCCGATTCGCCGTTTTGCCAGCTGATGGAAAGCAAGCAATGGCTGGTGGACGTGCCGTCCCATGTGCTGCACGACCCCGAAGTGCCGCTGCCGGCCTGGCTGCAAGCCTTCCCCAAGGCCTGGCTGGTGGTGCCGCTGCTGCTGCAGGGGCGCCTGGCCGGCTTCGTGGTGCTGATGGCCTCGCGCAGCGAAGTCAAGCTGAACTGGGAGGTGCTTGATTTGCTGAAGATCGCCGGCACCCAGGCCGCCTCCTACTTGGCGCAGCAGGAAGCCGACAATGCCCTGATGCTGGCCAGCCAGTTCGATTCCTTCAACCGCCTGTCCACCTTTGTGGTGCACGATTTGAAGAACCTGGTGGCGCAGTTGTCGCTGATGACGGCCAACGCGGAAAAACACGCCGACAATCCCGAGTTCCAGCGCGATATGATGGAGACTGTCACCTTGTCGGTGCAGAAAATGAAACTGATGCTGCAAAAACTTAGCCGCACCGCCTCGCCCGAACGCGCCATGCCGCAGGACCTGGGCAAGCTGCTGGCGCAGGCGGTGGCGCTGAAAGCCGCGTTCGACCCCAAGCCGCAGCTGGAAGTGCTGCAGCCGGGCCTGCGCGTGCTGGCCGAAGCCGAGCGCCTGGAGCGCGTGCTGGGCCACCTGGTGCAAAACGCCATCGAAGCCACGCCGCGCGAGGGCAAGGTGACGGTGCGCCTGTCCCAGTGCGGCGAGCAGGTGCAGGTGGAAGTGAGCGACACCGGCACCGGCATGAGCGAAGATTTCATCCGCGAGCGCCTGTTCAAACCGTTCGACTCGACCAAGTCGGCCGGCATGGGCATTGGCGCCTTCGAAAGCCGGGAGTACATCCACCAGCTCGGTGGAACGCTGCAGGTGCGCAGCGTGCCGGAGCAAGGCACCACGTTTACGGTCAGCCTGCCGCTGTACCGCCAGCAAACCATTGAACAAGCCGCCTGACGGCGCAAGGACACGTTGTGAGCCAGAGTAAACCGAAGCTGTTGATTATTGAAGACGACCCCGGCCTGCAAAAGCAGCTGAAGTGGAGTTTCGACGACTATGAGGTGGTGGTGGCCGGCGACCGCGAAGCGGCGCTGGCCCAGCTGCGCCGCCACGAGCCGGCGGTGTGCACCATGGACCTGGGCCTGCCGCCCGACCCGGACGGCGCCACCGAGGGCCTGGCCACGCTGCAGCAAATCCTGGCGCTGGCGCCGGAAACCAAGGTCATCGTCCTGACCGGCAACCAGGACCGCTCGCACGCGGTGCAGGCGATTGCCATGGGCGCCTACGACTTCCACCAGAAGCCGTGCGAGCCGGAGCTGCTGTCGCTGGTGATCAAGCGCGCCTTCTTCCTGCACGGCCTGCAGCAGGAAAACCGCCGCATGCAGCAGGGGAACGCCGACAGCCCGCTGTCCGGCATCATCTCGCGCGACCCCGGCATGCTGAAAGTGTGCCGCCAGGTGGAGAAAGTGGCGCCGAGCACGGCCACCACCATGGTGCTGGGCGAGTCCGGCACCGGCAAGGAAGTCATCGCGCGCGCCCTGCACCAGGGCAGCCCGCGCGCCAAGGAACGCTTCATGGCGATCAACTGCGCCGCCATCCCGGAAACCCTGCTCGAATCGGAGCTGTTCGGCTACGAGAAGGGCGCCTTCACCGGCGCCGTCAAGCAAACCAAGGGCAAGGTGGAGGCGGCCAACGGCGGCACCTTCTTCCTGGACGAGGTGGGCGACCTGCCGATGCCGCTGCAAGCCAAGCTGCTGCGCTTCCTGCAGGAGCGCGTGATCGAGCGCGTCGGCGGCCACGAGGAAATCCCGGTCGACGTGCGCATCGTCTGCGCCACGCACCAGAACCTGAAAGAGCTGGTGAAGGCCGGCCGCTTCCGCGAGGACTTGTACTACCGCTTATCGGAAATCGTGCTGACCATCCCGCCGCTGCGCGAGCGCCAGGGCGATGCGGTGCTGCTGGCGCAGCACTTCAAGAACCGCTTCTGCGCCCAGGAAGGGCGCGCCAACCTGCACTTCAGCCCGGACGCGCTGGCACAGATTGCCCACCACGACTGGCCGGGCAATGTGCGCGAGATGGAAAACTGCATCAAGCGCGCCATCATCATGGCCGACGGCCCGGCCATCACGGCCGACGACCTGGGCCTGTCCGGCGCCCCGCTGGAAGAGGAACCGTTCAACCTGCGCCAGGTGCGCGACGAAGCCGAATACAAAGCCATCGTGCGTGCCCTGGCGCGGGTCGAAGGCAATATCGTCAAGGCTTCCGAACTCCTGGGCGTGTCACGCCCAACCCTGTACGACTTGCTGGAGCGTCACGCCATCAAGGCATCGGCGTCCTGATCCTCGGCGCCGTTGCGCTGGCGCCGCACCTTGATGCGCTTGCGCGCCGGCTTCAGGCTGCCGGCCAGGGCGAGCAGCAGGAACAGGGTGCTCAGGCGCGGCACGTCGGTGATCGAATCGAACAGGCCCACCATCATGCAGCCGGTCAGCGCCGCCAGGCTGACGGTGGCGAAGTGGTCGCCGCCCAGGCCGCGCGCCACCATCGGCGCACCCACCGCCAGCAGCAGGAAGGCGGTGGCGGCCACACCGACCCAGCCCAGCTCGAACAGCTGGTTCACCGCGAAGCTCTTGACGTGCCAGGGCATGTGGTTGCGGTCGCTGCTGAAGAACCAGTAGTCATGGCCGTCGCTGAAACTGCCGTTGCGCAGCAGTTCGCGCCCGCTGCCCGCCTCGCGTAGGCTGACATTGTCGATTTCCAGCGGCGCCTTGTGCGAGCGGTTGTACAGCTCGAACACCAGCGGCGCGCCCCAGGCCGTGGCCTGCTGCCGCACCGGCAGCTCCACCGTCACGTGCTGCCAGTCCTGCACCAGCGGCGAAGGCGGCATGCGGGCCGGGCTGCAGGCCATCGGGTAAATCAGCCAGCGCGCGCACACCATGGCGGCCGGGCCGGCGTCCAGATGCTGGCGCCGCATGTCGAAGCTCAGGGTGTAGCGCTGGCCCGGCTTCATGTCCACGTGCTGCAGCATGCGCAGCACTTCACCATAGCCGATCGCGTACTGCGCCGCGCCCAGCAGCAGGTAACGGTTGCCCGGCTCGTCCACGTACTTGAAGGTGCCGGGGATTTCGCCGTGCGTGTTCTGCCACACGTAGGCTTGCGGGAAGCGGCCCAGGCCCTGGCCGAAGGCGCTGGTGAGCGCCGTGTCGTCCATCATGCTGAGCGCTTCGCTCCAGTGCGCCAGGCGGGTGTCCATATCGCGTCCCACGGTGGCGAATCGGGTGCCGGTGTAATAGCTGCTGGAAATCGGGATCAGGGCGGCAAACACGATGGCGCTGAAGAAGCTGACGGTCAGGGTGCCGCGGTCCAGGGTCCAGGGCGGGCGCGGCAGCAGGCGGCTGGCGGCCAGCGCCACCGCCAGCAGCAGCACCATGCTGATGGCCGGCAGGGTGTCGTTGCCGCCGTAATGGCGCGCCACCAGGATGGCCGCCAGCGCCTGCGCCGGCAGGGCTGCCGCCAGCAGCAGCACGCCCCGTGGGCGCTGGGCTGGCGCACCCAGGGCCAGCAGGCCGGCGCCGCCCGCTGCGCACAGCAGGGCCAAGCCATAGGCCAGGTAGGAGCCTTTGGCGGCGCTGCCGCCGGAACCGAGCAGGCCGAGCGCTGCCACCAGGAGCAGCAAGCCCAGCGCCAGGGCGGCCGCCAGCAGCGGCTTGCCCAGGCGCGGCGCGGCGCCGCCCAGCAGCAGGGCGGTGGCCAGCAGGCCGAGCGCAGCGCCCAGGCCGCGATAGCCGCTGCTCTCAAAGACCTGGCCCAGGATCCAGTAAGCCAGCACCAAGACCAGCAGCGAGGCGGCCATGCTGCGTCCGGACAGGCTGCCGCCGCGCAAATGGTGCACGGCGCCGATGCCGGCGATCACGCCGCCGGCGGCGGCATACGCCAGGTAGATGTCGCGCGAGAAGGTGGTCAGGCCGGCAAACAGGCCCAGCCCCAGGACCAGCAGGCCCAGCGCCAGGCGGCGCGGCGGCGGGTGGTTCACCAGCCACAAGGTGACGAAGGGGAAGGCCATGGCCAGGTAGGCGTCCAGCGCGGCGCCGCCGGTATGCATGGCGGAGAACGGCGCGGTGGGGCGGTAGTCGCTGGCGAAATTGAACAGGCCGGGGAAGGCCAGGCGCTCCCACACCACGGCCAGGCTGCAGGCGGTCAGGCCGAGCAGCATGCCGGGCACCAGCAGGCGCTGCAGGTTGCTGCCCTGCTCGCCGGCTGTGGCGCGCAGGAGCGGCAGCAGGAGCAGCGGCCATAGCACGCCTTTCAGCACGCGCAGGCCGTTATAGGGGCTGGTGTAGTTGGCGAAGGAGTTGGCGTCAAGCGGCGCCAGCGGCATGAGGCCGCGCCAGGCGGCGATCAGATAGCACAGCACGAACAGGCCGAGCGCCACGCGCGCCGTACCGGGCAGCTTGGTGCGGGGCGGCGCGTCGCCCAGGCGCCAGTAGCCGGCGGCGCAGGTGGCCAGCAGCAGCAAGTCCAGCTCTTCCAGGAAGAACCAGCCGGTCCAGGGCGCGAAATCGAGCACCGGCAGCAGCGCCGGCACCGCCACCAGCCAGGCCGCCGGGCGCCACAGCAGCAGCGCCATGTAGGCGCCCAGCAGCACGGCCAGCAGCAGCGTGGGCGCCGGATAGACGCTGGCGGCGGCCAGCAGCAGGCCGGCCGCCGCCAGGGCGGCGCCGCGCCGCGCCAGCAGGCGCATCATGGCTTGACCGGCGTGGCGGCGGGCGCCGCAGGTTCAGGCTGCGTCCCCGGTTTCGCTTCCGCCTTCAGCTCCGGCACCGTGGCCGGCTTGTCGGCGCCGGCCGGCGCCGCCGCCGGGTCCTGCTCGGCTTCCGGCGGCGCTGGCGGCTCCACCCACTTGCCGGCATTGACCAGCATCTGCTTCAGGCCCGGCAGCGGGAATTGCAGGGCGTAGGCCTTTTGCGCGTAGGGCAGGGCCTGTTCGAATTTCTTCTGCTTGGCATACACCAGGCCCAGGTTGTAATTGATGCTGACATCATCCGGCGCCAGTTCCACCGCCTTTTCCAGCATCGATTGCGCCTGCGCCTCGCGCCCCACCAGATACTGGTAGCGCGCGTACATCAGCCAGGTCTTGCTGTCGTCCGGGAAGGCGCGCACGGCGCGTTCAAAGAAACACTCGGTCGGCAGCTTGGCGCCCGGCAGCATGCCGGCCGGGTAGCGCGGCGCCATGCGCAGCACGGTTTCCAGCGCGCGTACATGGTTGGGATAATGGCCCAGCGTGTACTGCAAGTCGTCGGCCACGCTGCCCGAGGCGCCGCGCACGCCCTGTTCCACCTCTTCCGTGAAGTGGCGGCTTTCCACCGTATTGAGGAAGGCCACATCGTTCATGGCGGTGCGGTAATCCTTGGTGCTGCTGCCCAGGTTGCCGCAGACCGGCTTGGCGAGGGCCGGCAGCGCGGCGGCGGACAGGATGGCGCCCAGCGCCAGTAAACGAATCTTCATGCTTCCTCCGTGGAGCCGGCCGGGGCCGGCACAGCCTGGGTTTGCGGCAGCACGCTGTCGAGCATGCGTGCCAGTTCGACGGTGCGCGCCTGGCGCGAGGCGCCGGCTACGGCGGCCGCAGCCGGCAGCGGCGCCTGGCCGGCGCGCGCCAGCTGCAGGAAATGCAGCAGGCCGCGCTTGATGCCTTCGCTGTCGTCCAGCGGGGCGATGGTGTCGACGCCGGCCGCGCGCAGGGTGGCGGCGGTATCGCCAACGGCGTCGGTCAGGGCCAGGATCGGGCGCCCGGCGCGCAGGTATTCATACAGCTTGGCCGGGATCTGGTGGTTGCAGTTGCTCGCCTGCAGCACCAGCAAGCCGTCGGCCGTCAGCATTTCCGCCAGCGCCACCTGGTAGGGCACGTGCGGCGCCAGGCTGACCAGGTCGCGAATGTCGTGCTCCTGCAACAGGGCGTCCACATAATCGTCGTGCGCGGTGGCGCGCAGCACGATGTGCAGCTGGCTGGCATCGATGGCGCCGGCCGCCTTCAGCTCGCCCAGCGCGCGCATCAGCGGTACCGGGTCGCGCTCGGACGGGTAGATGATGCCGCTGTGCACCAGGGTGAAGGGCTGGCCGGGCGCGCGCGCCGGTTGCGCCTGGGCCCCGGCGTTGCGGAAGTTTTCCTCGTCGTAGCCGTTTTCCAGCATGGTGAAGCGGCTGCGCGGCAGCTCCGGGTAGCGCGTGGTGTAGGTCACCACCGCGCTCGGCGTATTGCACACCACCAGGGCCGCGTTGTGCACCGCCTTGCGCTCGATCCAGCGCCAGATGGCACGCACGCGCGGGTCGCGCGGGTAGTCGGTGTCGGTCATCGGGTCGCGGAAATCCAGCACCCACGGCAGGCGCGTCAGCTTGTGCAGCACCAGGCCGATCAGGATGGCGCTGGCGATCGGGTGCGTGCTCCACAGCACTTGCGGGCGGTACTGGCGCACCAGCGACAGGCCGGCCGGGATGGCGCCCAGGCACCAGCCGACAAAGCGGTCGGGCCAGGCGGTAAAGCCCAGGTAGCGGCCGCGCCAGGACAGGTGGCGGCCGGAATCGAAGGCGAAGGCGCGGCGCACGATGGCTTCCGGCGGGATCTCGGCCAACTGGTCCGGCCCCTGGTTGAGGTAGGCGCGCGGGTGGGCCGACAGCACCAGCGGCTGCCAGCCCTGGGCCGGCAGGTATTGCGCGAATTTCAGGGTGCGCTGGATGCCGCTGCTGCCGCGCAGCGGCGGGAAGTGGAAGGCCACCATCAGCACGCGCTTCACCATGCCTGCACCCAGTCCGCAGTCCAGTCGGCCACCTGGTCGCGCCAGGCGCGGGTGGAGAAGGTGTGGTCGGCGCCGGCCAGCGTGTGCTGCTGGACGGCCGGGGCCGCCAGCAATTGCTGCCAGGGGCGCGAAGCCTTGGTCATGTCGAGGAACTCCTGCGCCGTCAGGTCGGCGCCACTGAAAATGAACAGGACGCGGCCCGGGAAGCGCCGCATGGCGTCCAGCAGGCGCGCCGGCAAGTCGGCACTGAGCGGCGGCGCGCTGCCGTCGCGCGGGCAGGGCGCCAGCGCGGCGGCCGCGCCCGG
>NZ_WWCJ01000030.1 GCF_009857475.1 Pseudoduganella guangdongensis
TCGGCATCGGCAAAGCGTCCGATCGCGCGCGAGGCGGCCGGGCTGGCGGCAGCGGCGGCGGCGGCCGGCACGCTGGCCTTGGCCTGCGCATTGGCGGCAGCCTTGTTCTTCACCTCCATCAGCTTTTCAAGGTCGTTGACGTTCTTTTCCAGCTCCTTCACGCGGGCGCTGGCGTCCGCCATCTGGCGATCCTTGGCGATCTTGTCTTCCACCGCGCCGGTCTTGCCCGGCTTGCTGGCGGCATCGCCGGCTTTGGACAGTTTCAGCTGGTCTTTCGACTCGGTGACGGCAGTTGGGCGCTCCTGCACCTGGGCCGAGATCTTGCCGGTCTGGCTTTGCTGCGCTTCCGGCTCTTTGGCCGGGGTCGCGGCAGCGACCTGCCCCGCCAGCTTGGCGCGGTAGGCGTTGAAGTCATTGGCATGCGCCACCACCACGCCGTGGGCTTCGCCCTGGCCGGTGCCCTTGACCGTGTTCGCATCCGGTACCGACAAGATGGTGCCGGACTTCAGGCGGTTCATATTGTTGCCGGTGAAGGCGTCCGGATTGGCGCGGTACAGCGCCACCAGCATCATGTCCAGCGACACATCGGCCGGCTTCAGGCGGCCGGCAATACGGCCCAGCGTATCGCCGCGCTTGACGGCGTAGCTGTCGGCAGCCGGGGCGTCCTGCACCGAGGCGCTCTCGCGCGGCGCAGTGCGCTCGGCCTGGCGCGGGGCAACCGGCGCCGCGCTGGCGGCGGCGCTTGGCGCGGCGGCCGGCGCTGGTGCGGCCGGACGCTGGCTGCGCACATCCACCGGCGCCGCCACTTGCGGCGCCTGCGCGGTGCGCAGGTCGGCCGGGTCGAGCAGGAAGGTGTATTCGCGCACCAGGCGGCCGTTGGTCCAGGTCAATTCCAGCAGCATGTCAACGAAAGGCTCATTGATTGCCTGGGTGGACGTGACGCGGATGAACTGGCGCGTGCCGCGCGCTTCAACTTCGAAGCGCAGGCTCAGCAGAGCGGGGTTGAAATCGATATTGGCGGCGCGGAACGCGTCCGGCGAGGCCAGCTTGGCCACCAGTTCGGACGCTTCTTCGGGAGTGACGGAGGTCAGTTCGATTTCGGCGCGCAGCGGCTGTCCCAGCGAGGAGAGCACTGTGAGCTTGCCAAGACCGGCTGCGTTGACGGAAATAGGTGCGAGTACAGCGCCGCTGAGCATGGCAGCGGTCAATGTTTTCAACGCGAACGAAGCGACCTTGGAAGGTTTTTTTACAGGCATAGTTGGGCGACGAAATTAGTTAACGTGGAAAAAAAGTTACTTTCCCAGAGGTCCTAACATAACATCGACAAATGATGCATGCAAGCATTACACCGCCTTTTCCCCTCTGTCGACCCCTATTCTGTTTCGTTCATGCCGAAAATACTTTTTGATTCAAAGAAAAAAGCCGGAATTTCCTTTGAAATCCGGCTTTTAGAAAATACTTCTTAACTTGTTTATTAATCAGCAGGTATTAGCTGATGAATAACAGTTTATTTATCCAGCACGATGCGCAGCATGCGGCGCAGCGGCTCGGCCGCGCCCCACAGCAGCTGGTCGCCGACGGTGAAGGCCGACAGGTACTCGCCGCCCATCGACATCTTGCGCACGCGGCCGACCGGGATCGACAGGCTGCCGGTGACAGCAGCCGGGGTCAGGTCTTTCACCGATGCTTCGCGCGTGTTCGGCACGAATTTCACCCACTCGTTGTCCTTGGCGATGATGTCGTTGACCTCGTCCAGCGGCACATCCTTGCGCAGCTTGATGGTCAGCGCCTGGCTGTGGCAGCGCATGGCGCCGATCCGCACGCACAGGCCGTCCACGTGGATCGCCTGCGCGCCGAAGCCCTCGCCGCGGCCCAGGATCTTGTTGGTCTCGGCGCCGCCCTTCCACTCTTCCTTCGACTGGCCGTTGCCCAGGTCCTTGTCGATCCACGGGATCAGGTTGCCGCCCAGCGGCACGCCGAACTGCTTGGTTTCTTCGGCCGACATGCCGTGCTGGGTGGCCAGCACCTGCTTGTCGATTTCCAGGATGGCCGAGGCCGGGTTGTCCAGCAGGTGCTTGACCGAGGCGTGGATGGTGCCGTACTGGGTCAGCAGCTCGCGCATATGCTGCGCGCCGCCGCCGGAGGCCGCCTGGTAGGTCATGGAGGTCATCCACTCCACCAGGTCCTGCTTGAACAGGCCGCCCAGGCCCATCAGCATGCAGGACACGGTGCAGTTACCACCGATGAAATTCTTCACACCCTTGGACATGGCGTCCTTGATCACGTTCAGGTTGACCGGATCGAGCACGATCACGGAATCCTGGTCCATGCGCAGGGTCGACGCCGCGTCGATCCAGTAGCCGTTCCAGCCGGCCGCGCGCAGCTTCGGGAACACTGCGGTGGTGTAGTCGCCGCCCTGGCAGGAGATGATGATCTCGCAGCGTTTCAGCTCGTCGATGTTGGTGGCGTCTTTCAGGGTCGTCTCATTCTTCGCCATCTTCGGAGCGGCGCCGCCGGTGTTCGAAGTGGAGAAAAATACCGGCTCGATATGGGCGAAATCGCCCTCTTCCTGCATGCGCTGCATCAGGACCGAACCCACCATGCCGCGCCAACCAACCAGACCTACGAGTTTCATTTTGCTTTCCTTTGGGTGTGAAATCTTTATGCGAGGGCGCGCACCACGGCGTCGCCCATCTCCTCGGTGCCGACCTTGGTCGTACCGTCTTCGTAAATATCGGGCGTGCGCAAGCCCTGCGCCAGCACCTTCTTCACGGCGTTTTCGATACGGTCGGCCTGCTCCGCGCGGTTCAGCGAATAGCGCAGCATCATGGCGGCCGACAGGATCGTGGCCAACGGGTTGGCAATGCCCTTGCCCGCGATGTCAGGCGCCGAGCCATGCGACGGTTCGTACAGGCCCTTGTTGTTGGCGTCCAGCGAAGCCGACGGCAGCATGCCGATCGAACCGGTCAGCATGGCGGCCGCGTCGGACAGGATGTCGCCGAACATATTGCCGGTGACGATCACGTCGAATTTCTTCGGCGCGCGCACCAGTTGCATCGCCGCGTTGTCCACGTACATATGGTCCAGCGCCACGTCCGGGTATTCCTGGTGCACATCGGTCACGATGTCCTTCCAGAACTGGAAGGTCTCCAGCACATTGGCCTTGTCGACCGAGGTCAGGCGCTTGCCGCGCTTTTGCGCCGCCTGGAATGCCACGTGGGCGATGCGGCGGATCTCGCCTTCCGCATAGCGCATGGTGTCGAAGCCTTCGCGCTGGCCTTTGAACGGGCCGTCCGGGCATTCGCGCACGCCGCGCGGCTGGCCGAAGTAAATGTCGCCGGTCAGTTCGCGCACGATCAGAATATCCAGGCCCGACACAACTTCCGGCTTCAGCGTGGAAGCGCCCGCCAGCTCAGGGTAGAGGATGGCCGGACGCAGGTTGCCGAACAGGCCCAGGTTCTTGCGCAGGCCAAGGATGGCCTGCTCCGGACGCAGCGGCCGCTCCAGGGTGTCGTACTTCCAGTCGCCCACGGCGCCGAACAGCACGGCGTCGGCCGCCTTGGCCAGCGCCAGGGTCTCTTCCGGCAGCGGATGGCCCTTGGCTTCATAGCCGGCGCCGCCCACGGGCGCGCTTTCCATTTCAAATTTTTCGTCCAGCGCGTTCAGCACTTTCACGGCCTGGCTGACGATCTCCGGGCCGATGCCGTCGCCCGGCAGGATTGCAATTTTCATTATTCAGGTCTGTCTGTTCAATTAGATAACGTTGGCCAGCCAGGGTTGGTTGACCAGGCGGCGCTCTTCGAAGGCGCGAATTTCATCGGCATGGCGCAAGGTCAGGCCGATATCGTCCAGGCCGTTCATCAGGCAGTACTTGCGGAAGCCGTCGATTTCGAACGGGTAGGAGACGGCGCCATTGCTGGTGCTGACGCGCTGCTGCTCAAGGTCCACCACCAGGCGGTAACCCGGGAAGGCCTTGACTTCATTGAACAGATGATCGATCTGCGCTTCGCTGAGGACGACCGGCAGCAGGCCGTTCTTGAAGCAGTTGTTGAAGAAGATGTCCGCAAAGCTGGGCGCCAGGATGGCGCGGAAGCCGTATTGGTCGAGCGCCCATGGCGCGTGCTCGCGCGAGGAGCCGCAACCAAAGTTCTTGCGGGTCAGGAGGATGGAGGCGCCCTGGTAGCGCGCCTGGTTCAGCACGAAGTCCGGATTGAGCGGACGCTGGCTGTTGTCCATGCCCGGTTCGCCGTGGTCCAGGTAGCGCCACTCGTCGAACAGGTTGGGACCGAAGCCGGTGCGATGGATCGACTTCAGGAATTGTTTCGGGATGATCGCGTCGGTATCGACGTTGGCGCGGTCGAGGGGAGCTACTAAACCTTCATAGACGGTAAATTTTTCCATGATTCTCTGCAATGGCGACGGCCGGCCCGCACAGTATGCGAACCCGCCGTCCAGCTTTTATTTGCCGGCGCTTTCGACTACTTGCCCGGCCCGTTGGACGTCCTTGCCGATGCCTGCAATGGTATTGCAGCCGGTCAGGATCATGGCGGAGATAGCGATAGCGAATAGTTTTTTCATGATTTGGACTCTTACTAGTTATAGTTAGCGGATGGATCGGACATCCACGAAATGGCCGGCGATACCGGCAGCCGCCGCCATGGCGGGAGACACCAGGTGGGTGCGTCCGCCCTGGCCTTGACGGCCTTCAAAATTGCGGTTGGAGGTGGAGGCGCAGCGCTCGCCCGGGTCCAGCCGGTCGGCGTTCATGGCCAGGCACATCGAGCAGCCCGGTTCGCGCCATTCAAAGCCGGCGGCCTTGAAGATCGCATCCAGGCCCTCGCGCTCGGCCTGCTCTTTCACCAGGCCGGAACCCGGCACCACCAGCGCCAGCTTCACGTTCGAAGCGCGCTGCTTGCCGCGCACCACGGCGGCGGCGGCGCGCAAATCCTCGATGCGCGAGTTGGTGCAGGAGCCGATGAAGACCTTGTCGATGCGGATGTCTTCGATGCGGGTGTTCGGGGTCAGGTTCATGTACACCAGGGCTTTTTCCATGGCGTCGCGCTTGACCGGGTCTTTTTCCTGGTCCGGGTCCGGCACACGGCCGTCGATCGAGGTGACCTGCTCGGGCGAGGTGCCCCAGGTCACTTGCGGCTGGATTTGCGCCGCGTCCAACGTGACCACGAAGTCGAACTTCGCGCCCGGGTCGGAATGCAGGGTGCGCCAGTAGGCCACCGCCTGCTCCCACTGCGGGCCCACCGGCGAGAACGGGCGGCCTTTGACGTAGTTGATGGTGGTGTCGTCCACCGCCACCATGCCGGCGCGCGCGCCCGCCTCGATCGCCATATTGCAGACGGTCATGCGGCCTTCCATCGACAGCGAACGGATGGCCGAGCCGGCGAATTCGATCGCATAGCCGGTGCCGCCCGCGGTGCCGATCTTGCCGATAATGGCCAGCACGATGTCCTTGGCGGTCACGCCGGCCGGCAGCACGCCATCCACCTGCACCAGCATGGCTTTGGATTTCTTGGCCAGCAGGGTCTGGGTCGCCAGCACGTGCTCCACTTCCGAGGTGCCGATGCCGTGCGCCAGTGCGCCGAAGGCGCCGTGGGTCGAGGTGTGCGAGTCGCCGCACACCACGGTCATGCCCGGCAGGGTCGCGCCCTGCTCCGGCCCGATCACGTGCACGATGCCCTGGCGCTTGTCGTTCATATTGAAGTAGGTCATGCCGACCGACTTGGTGTTCTTGTCCAGCGTTTCCACCTGCAGGCGCGAGACCGGGTCTTCGATGCCGTGTGAGCGATCGGTGGTCGGCACGTTGTGGTCCGCCACCGCCAGGTTGGCCGACAGGCGCCAAGGGGCGCGGCCGGCGTCGCGCAGGCCGTCGAAGGCCTGCGGGCTGGTCACTTCGTGCACCAGGTGGCGGTCGATGTACAGGAGGGCGGTGCCGTCTTCCTCGGTGCGTACTACGTGGGATTCCCAGAGTTTGTCGTAAAGCGTTTTCATGATGCTGCCTGATAAGGTGATCCGATTGATTATGCCATATTTTGTGCAATGCAATAGCAAGCCGGTTTTTCGCCTTATGAGCAATCCAACTTAACAAATGCGATACAGCGCCAAATAAAAAAAGCCTGCAGCCCCTTTTTGGGAGGCTGCAGGCTCGTGGTCTAACTTTTTGCTATGGTGGCTTTAGGCCGCCATGCGTACACTTCCCCTGCAACCGTCCATCAGGAACGATAGGCCAACTACTAGGACCAGGTCGCCCTCTGCCGAACGCGCGGTACCGGTAATGCCGTCCACCGACAGCGCGGTCATTGGCTTGATCACCAGGTCGGCGGTACCGTCCACGGCGGCCACGGCCAGGATGTAAGGTTGCGGCGAATTCACCACGATGCCCACGCGCTCCGAGCATGGCTCGTAGCCCAGCGCATCGGCCAGCGAACGCACCGGCAATGGACGGCCCTGGTCCTTCAGGACTGGGGCGCCGCCCACTTCCATGAACACTTCCGGCAGCTCGACCACGCGCTCGACCACCGCCATCGGCAGCGCCAACAGCGCGCCGGAGGTGGACACCAGCATGGTCGGCACGATCGACAGCTCGATCGGCAGGCGGATGGCGAACTTGGTGCCCTTGCCCAGGGCCGACTCGATGTGGATCGCGCCGCGGTTCTTCTCCACGGCGGTCTTCACCACGTCCATGCCGACGCCGCGGCCGGACACGGAGGACGCCACTTCCTTGGTCGAGAAGCCCGGCAGGAACACCAGCTGGTAGCACTCGTCGTCGGTCAGGTTGGCGGTCGGCGAGATCAGGCCTTTTTCGCCCGCCTTGCGCTTCAGCGCCGCCGGGTCCATGCCCTTGCCGTCGTCCTGCAGCACGATCATGACGGAGTTGGCCTCCTGCCATGCTTTCAGGGAGATGTAGGCTTTCGGCGGCTTGCCGATGGCCATGCGCGCCTCCGGCCCTTCCACGCCGTGGTCCAGCGCATTGCGCAGCATGTGCACCAGCGGGTCGTACAGGCTGTCCACCACCACGCGGTCGACTTCGGTCTCCGCGCCCTCGATGGTCAGCTCGACTTCCTTGCCCAGGTCTTTCGCCAGCTCGCGCACCAGGCGCGGGAACTTCTGGAACAGGCGCCCGACCGGCTGCATGCGGGTCGCCAGGGTGGCGCGTTGCAGCTCGGTGGAGTAGCGCGAGGCGCGCTCCAGGGTTTCGGTCAGGGCCGACATCAGCGACGCGGCCTGGCCTTCGAATTTGAACTGCTGCAGGCGTTCCAGCAGCACGGCGGCCTGGTTGGCAGCCTGCACCGATTCGCCCGCCACTTCCAGCAGCGCGTCCAGCTTGACGGCGTCGATACGGATCGACTCTTCCTTCGCCGGCGCGGCGCTCGGCTTGGCTTCGCCAGCCGGGCGCTCGCGCGCTTCCGGCGCCGGGGCGGCAGCGGCGGGCGCGGCGCCGACGGCAGCTTGCGCGGCGGCGATGCCTTCGGCCCGCAGGTCGCTGGCAGCAGCGGCCGGGGCCACATAGGTGCCGGGCGGCACCACCGCCTGGTACATGCCTTCCCAGTCCAGGCCATCGGCCGATGGCGCGGCGGCCGGTGCGGCGGCCGGCGCAGCAGGCGCGGCCGCGGCAGCGGGCGCGGCAACCGGTGCCGGCGCCTTGGCGGCCGGCTTGCTGGAGGTCGCCTTGCCTTCGATGGCTTCTTTCAGGATCGCTTCCAGGTCGGCCGGCATCGGCGCCAGCGCGTCCGGCGCGGTGCCGTTATTCAGGTCGGTCAGCTGGTCGGCCACGAAGCCCGACGCCTGCAGCGCCGCCTCGATCGACAGCGGCGTGACCGGCGCGGCGCCGGTGCGCAGCGCGTCGAACAAGTTCTCGGTCAGGTGGCAGGCCGAGACCAGCGCCCCCAGGTTCATGAAGCCCGCGCCACCCTTGATGGTGTGGAACGAGCGGAAAACCGCATTCAGTGTTTCCTTGTTGTCGGGATCACGTTCGAGGCGCAGCAGGTGCTCTTCGACGTTGACGGCCAAATCCATGGCCTCGACAACGAACTCCTTGAGCATATCGTCCATTAGAACCCCAGGTCGGCAAGCAGGTCATCGACGCTGTCCTGATTCAGGGCTTCCGACGGCACGGAAGGACCCGACATCAGCGACACCTCTTTCTGTGCGATTTTCTCGCGCACATCGGCCGGGGCATTGTCTTTCAACAGCTGCGCCAGCTCGGTTTCGACCTTCTTGGTAATGGCCACGACTTTCTTGATCAGCTGGCCGGTAATGTCCTGGAAGTCCTGCGCCATCATGATTTCCAGCAGGCGGGCTTTTTCCGCCTCGGTAGCTTCCGACACCTTGGCGGCGAAGGCGCGCGAATCGCCAGCCAGGGCTTTGAATTCTTCGATGCTGAGCTTGCCTTCGAACAGGGCCGTCCAGCGCTCTTCCATTTCCTTCGACTGCTTGGACAGCACTTCCTGCGCCGGCATGCCGTCGTCCAGGGTGTTCAGCACCTTGTTGGCGGCCTGTTCGGTCAGCGAGGCGACGTATTCGAGGCGGTCCTGCGCGTCCACGATCTGGGTCGACGCTTCCGTCAAAGCCTTGTCGTAGCCCAGTTCGCGCAGCGAGTCGTGCAGCAGGCGCACAATCCCGCCCAGGCGCTCGAACATGCCGTGCTGGTCGCCTTCGGCATGCTCGCCGGCCTCGGCCGGGGGCGCCTCGGTGGCCGGCGCGGCGGCGGCCGGGACCGGGGCCTTGTTGGCGGCGGCTACCTCGTTGAACAGGTCTTCCAACTCGTCGGTATCGTTGGTGTCGG
This sequence comes from Pseudoduganella guangdongensis, assembly GCF_009857475.1. Taxonomy (GTDB): domain Bacteria; phylum Pseudomonadota; class Gammaproteobacteria; order Burkholderiales; family Burkholderiaceae_D; genus Rugamonas; species Rugamonas guangdongensis. The sequence continues at coordinate 8,798 of NZ_WWCJ01000030.1, forward strand.
GAGCTGCTGCCGGGGCAGCGGCGGGTGCAGGCGCACTGGCCCGTTGCGCGGATACTTCCTCAAATAATGCGTCGAAATCATCAGCGGCGTCGGTCATAATTCCTGCTTCTCCCTCGTTTTCAAAAGTTCCTGCTGCCGAAATCGTGTCAAAAATGACTCTCGGCAATAAATACCGCACTCACGCGAGTGTAACAGGGGCAGCCCCCTCTGTTCAATCACTTAGACGAAGCCCTTTGGCCTGCCAAGTGTACTGTTGTATTTGCGGACAGTGTGAAGTACCCGCTGCAAGCCCCTGAAATAGCGGGTTTTTACGGGGATCCCGTAGGCGGCGCGACAGTTTCTTGACAATTATCAACTCTTTACGCCAGAACAATACCGTTAAACGGGGCTACAATGAAGGCAGGACCTGACTCTTTTAATAGTTAAAGGAGGCTGAGATGTACCGGAAAATCCTGATTACGACTGACGGCTCGGCCGTTTCCAGCAAGACGGCCTGCGCCGGGGTGGAATTTGCCCAGCAACTCGGTGCCGAAGTGCTGGCCCTGTTCGTGGCACCGGAATACCAGTATCCGATCTACGTGGAAATCATCCCGCCCAGCTATCCCAGTGAGGAAGAATACCGGGCGGCGATGCAGCGTGCCGGCAACGAACACGTGCAGTCCATCCTCGAGTCCTGCGCCCGCAAAGGGGTGCGGGCCGAAGGCATGACCGCCTTTGCCGAAAGTGCCGCGCTGAAGATCGTCGATGTCGCCGGCCAGTGCGGCTGCGACCTGATCTTCATCGGCTCGCACGGGCGCAGCGGCTGGGGCCAACTGCTGCTGGGCAGCGTGACCAACAAGGTGCTGTCGCATGCCAAGATCCCGGTGCTGGTGCACCGGCTGATCAAAGACCCACGCCCGGCGTAACGCGCCCGGCGTCACCACCCGTGCCAGCCTGGCTGGCGCGGGGTGCCTAGTATCGTTAACAGTTTTTGAGGAACTATGATTCGAATTGTCATTGCAGACGACCACACCATCATGCGCGAAGGACTCAAGCGCATTCTCGACGGGGCCCCTGACATCGACATCGTAGGCGAAGCCATCGACGGCTTCGAAGTCCTCGCCCACATCCGCAACGGCGGCTTCGACCTGCTCCTGCTCGACTTGTCGATGCCAGGGCGCAGCGGCGTCGACCTGATCCGCCAGATCCGCAGCGAATCGCCCAAGCTGGCCATCCTCATCCTCACCATGCACGAGGAAGAGCAGTATGCCGTGCGCGCCATCCGCGCCGGCGCCCAGGGCTACCTGACCAAGGAAAGCGCCGGCACCCAGCTGGTGGGCGCGATCCGCAAAGTCGCCTCCGGCCGGCCCTATATTTCCACCGAAGTGGCCGAGCAACTGGCGCTGAACATCATGCAGCCGGTGGAAACCCTGCTGCACAAACAGCTGTCGGACCGCGAATTCGAAGTGTTTTCTTTGCTAGTGTCGGGAAAATCCATCACGGAAATCGCCAACGGCTTGCACCTGAGCGTGAAAACCGTCAGCACCCACAAGACCCGCATCATGCAAAAGATGGGCATGGCCTCGCTCTCGGAAATGGTGCAGTACGCTGTGGCGCACAAGCTGCTGACCCCTTTCAAGGCTTGATTAGCAATATTAATGTTAGGATAATTCCTACCCCTCCCCGCAGCCCTCCTACGGCCAATTCAGCAACGGCTGATATTTTTCCCGCAAACACGTTGGCATACTGAAACCATTCCGTTTGGGAACCAGGAGAACAGCATGCTCTCGACGCAACCCGTGTCCCATGAGGCCGGCCGCCAGCGGCAAGGCCGTTTGTGGTCCAACCTGAAGGAGGTGTGCGATTTACTGCACCTGCCGCCGATCTCGATCAATTCGGAAGAGCTGCTGTTCCAGCACGTGCAGTTCAAGACCGGGCAGCGCGTGCACACCATCGGCCAGCCCTTCGACATGCTGTACGTGGTCAACTCGGGCTTCCTGAAAACCGTGCTGATCGACGAGTTCGGCAACGAGCAGGTGCTGGCCTTCCCGATGAAGGGCGACCTGATGGGGGTGGATGGCATCCACAACAAGACGTATTCGTCGGAAGCGGTGGCGCTGTCGGACTGCGACCTGGTGCTGCTGCCGTTCAAGAAGCTGACCACCCTGGGCCGCACCCACGTGGAGCTGGAGAACATGATGTACGGCGTGATGAGCCGCGAGCTGGTGCGCGAGCAAGCCATGATCGGTATGCTGGGCGCCCTGAGCGCGGAGGCGCGCGTGGCGCGCTTCCTGGTCACGCTGTCGGACCGCTTCTCGCAGATGGGTTACTCGAGCAAGCTGTTCAACCTGCGCATGACGCGCCACGAAATTGGCAGCTACCTCGGCCTGACCCTGGAAACCGTCAGCCGCACCCTGTCGGCTTTTAATGAAATTGGTCTGATCAGCGTGGACCAGCGCACCATCGGCATCAAGGATGTGGACGCGCTGAAATCGCTACGCCGCCTGCCCCCGTCGCGCACGCGCAGCAAGCTGCCGGCGCGCGCCAAGGCGGCCGCCGCAGAGGCCCAAGTGCCGCTGTTGGCGACCCTGTAAAGAGTACTACTCACCCAGCTTTGGCCCGCTTCGGCGGGCCTTTTTTTTTGTTACTACTAATACGATTAATTTATTTGACAAGCATCAACGGCGTGCGCATAATGCAAATGCGAATCATTCTTATTAAGGAAAAAGAACAATGCATACCTCGCCCGCCACTGCTGCCAAACCAGCCGCCGCCGTTGTCCCTGCTCCTGCTCCTGCCCCCGCCGCCGCGCCGCAAGCCGGCCCAGCGCTGCGCCGTTTCACCACCGCCGGCCTGATGCAAGACCAGCGTGAAGTCGAAATCGAACATGCCGGCCGCATTTACCGTCTTCGCATCACGCAGTTGAACAAGCTCATCCTGACTGCCTGACGCTTACCCTCCCCAATCGCCAGCCAGCCGTGACCTGCGGCAAGCCAGCCACCCCGAACTCTTGGAGTGATTCATGGCTATCGACCGCAACGACCCGATCTTCCAGACCCAGCCTGCCGCCGCGCACCACCCGGAACTGATGCTGTCCGCCGTGCTGCACCTGATGTCGCACTACACCGCCAATGCCGCAACGGACGGTGGCTGCATCAAGCTCGCGTCCGTCATCGAACGCCATTTGAAAGCCCTGTCCGCCCTGCCGGAACTGGCGCCGGTGCTGCGTGCCACCTGCCAGCAGCTGTGCGAGCAATGGGCTGCCGTGGTCGAACAAGCCCGTCCTCCGCAAGAACGCGCCAGCTTCCTGGCACGCCTGATCGGGCGCCCGCGCCCCACCCAGCTCGCCATCTGAGGTCGCCATGTGTGACAAGCACCAGGCCGCGCCCAGCCCGGCCGCCGAACCGGCGCGCCGCCGCCGCATCTGGGACCTGCCCCACACCTGCCACTGTCCGCTGGTCGGCGTCGGCCTGCCGCTGGGCGTGCTGCGCAAGATCGTCACCAAGGCCGTCGGCGGCAAGGTGCTGGCTGACGACTATGAAGTTCACGTGGGCGCAGTCAGCGAATGCGGCCACCGCAACAAGCTGTCGGAAGCCGTGCAAAAGGAGCTGGAACGCCGCTACGCCGTGGTGATCCAGCGCTTCCGTAGCGCGCGCGACGCCGCCGCGCTGGAAACGCTGTGGGTGGCCGCCGTTGCCAGCGGCGACGTGCCCGGCCCCTTCTGGGCCGGCCTCAGCCACCCGCACTGCACCCTGGAACTGCAGGAACGCATGTGCCGCGACCTGCACATGATCCAGCACCAGGCCGGCGCCGCCACGCGCGCCGACATCAGCCGCCTGCACGAGTTAGAGCAAGCCAACGCGGCGCAGGAACGCGAACTGGCGCGCCTGCAGCAGCGCAGCACGGCCTGGCAGGTCGAGCGCCACGCCGAACAGGAGCAGCACGCCTCGGCCCTGATGTTGCTGCGCGCCCAACTGGTCGGGCGCGACAGCGTGATCGCCTCCCAGCGCCAGCAGCTGGAAGAGCTGCACGCCACCATCCCCGGGCTGGCCACGCGCGAACGGCTGGCACGCCAGCTGGCCGACACCGAACAACGCGTGCATGAACTGCGCGCCGAAGCCGCCGCCGCGCGCCAGGCCCGCCTGGAAGCTGTCGAAGCCCGCGCCGCGCTGGAACGCCAGCTGGCCGAAGCACGCAGCGCCCTGGCCGCCGCCGAAGCGCGCGCCGCAACGCAACCATCGCTCGCCACTCAGGCAGCCGCCATCGCCGCAACGGGCGGGCCGGCTGTCCTGGCGGGCACCACGGCGCAGCGCATCACCCTGCACGGCCTGTTGGCCGAGCGCGTACTGTGCGTCGGCGGCCGCGCCGGCAGCGTCGCCGGCTACCGCGCCGTGATTGAAGAAACCGGCGCCGAGTTCCTGCACCACGACGGCGGCCTGGAAGACAATGTGGCGCGCCTGGAGAGCAGCATGGCCGCCGCCGACCTGGTGATCTGCCAGACCGCCTGTATCAGCCACAGCGCCTACTGGCGCGTCAAAGACTTCTGCAAGCGCCACCAGAAGCGCTGCATCTTCGTAGACAACCCCAGCGTCACCACCCTGCAAAGAGAAATTCGGGCTCAGGTCTAAAAAAAATGGGGACGGAAAAAAAATGGGGACGTACCCTATTTTTCGCTGCGCGAAAAATAGGGTACGTCCCCATTTTTTCCGTCCCCATTTTTTGACCTGACCCCGAAACAAAAAAGCCCCGAACGCTTGCGCGCTCGGGGCTTTTTGCTACTGGCGGAACTTAGCTTAGAAGCTGTAGTTGCCGGTCAGGTAGAAGGTGCGGCCCATTGGGTCTGCGTAGCGTGGGTCGAAGCCAACCTGGTGGCCGGACGATGCACGCAGCGAGAACGGTGGGTTGCGGTCGGCGATGTTCTTCACGCCGGCGCGCAGCAGCAGCTGCTTGTTGAACTTCCACTTGCCCTGCCAGTCGAAGGTCAGGTGCGAAGGCACTTCGATACGGAAGGTTTCCAGTGCGTTGGTCGCGGTGTTGCGGCTGGTTGCTTCTGCATCGGTGTAACCGTTGCGGTAGTGGGCGACCAGGCTGTTCGAGAACGCGCCGGTGTCCAGCGTGGTGGACAGGCGGACGATGTGTCGGAATGCCACTTGGTTATCGACGCCGAAGTAGTTGATGCTGCTCAGCCACTTGTCGGGGACGGTGCCCACCTCGAGCTTCTCGGACTTCAGCATATAGGTGCCGTTCAAGGTGGTGGTCAGGTTACCGAACGAGAACTTGTGGCGGTAGGTGGTTTCCCAGTCCACGCCGCGGTTCAGGACCTGGCCGATGTTGATCGACTGGGTCTTCTTGGCCCAGTAGGTCTGGCCGTTACCTGGATCCACGAAAGTGGTGAACAGGTTGCGGTATTTCTCAAACTGCGTGAAGATCTGCTCTTCACTCACGCTGTCAACCGCATCAGTCATCTTCACGTTCCACAGGTCAGCCTGCACCGAGAAGCTGTTGGTTGGTTCGAAACGGAAGCCCACGGTGTATTGCTTCGACTTCTCTGGCTTCAGGTCTTCGTTACCACCGGACACTACGTTGTACTGACGGGTACCGACCTGGCAATAGTCCGGGTTTTCAGCCTTCAGGTTTGGCGGGCAAGCCCACGACTTGGAAGTGAAGCCGGCCGATACCAGCGGCTGGCCGATGGCCAGCATGGATGGGGCCTTGAAGCCGGTGCCGTAGGAACCGCGTGCCAGGAACGACGGGACTGGCTGCCAGCGTGCCGAGACTTTATAGGTGCCGGACGATTCCTTGCTGCCCATGTCACGCTTCGCCAGCGCGTTCTTGACGGCTTCGAAGGTGTCGCGACGCACTGCAGCGGTCACTTCCAGGGACTTCACAACCGGTGCCACCATCTCGGCGAATACGCCGTAGTTGTTCCGCTCCAGGTCATAAGCTGGCGATGCGCTGAAGCCAAAGATATCGCTGGCGGTGGCGCGTGGGGTCTGCACGTAGTGGTAGTTGCGGTAGTCGCCGCCAACTGCCACGCTGGCGGCGCCAGCCGGCAGCTGCATCACTTCGCGCGAAGCGCGTGCATCGATGCCCTTCATGGTGGTCGATGCGTCGCGGATGGAACCCTTGTACACGGAGTTGGCGATCAACTGCTTGGTTGCATCCGCTTGCGCGCCGATGCCCAGGAATGGGTCGAACAGGTTCTTGGCCAGCATGTCGCGGAACTCGGCGTTCTTCACGTAGCCGCCCACGTAGCGCTCATCGATGGCATTCTCGGACCAGGTCAGGCCGGTGCCGAAGTTCCACGCGCCAATTTCGCCTTCCGCACCCACCACAAAGTTCTTGGAGGTGGTGATGGTCTGGCTGTCGCGGGTGCCCCAGTCGTAGGTACGGTAGCTGGCGGTCACGGATTTAACGTCAGCATCCTGCGCGCTGGTCAGGTATGGACGTACGTAGGTGTTGTACAGCGGCGAACCTTTGGCGATCGACACGGATGCGGTGTTAGGCGCGATACGTGCGGTCAGGTCAAGGCGCGAGTAAGCTCCTTCAACGAAAACGTTCAGCTTGTCGTTGACCTTGACGGTCGCCTTACCGAACAGGCTGTCACGGGTGTTTTCAGGCACGATTTCAATGGTCTGCACGAAGTCGAAGCCGCAGTTCTGAACCAGCGCGGTATTGCTCAGCGCCAGTTGGTTCATTGGCGCGCACTTACCGTTCTTCTTCTCGTATGGATTGAAGCCGATTGGTTCGCTACCCTTGGTGTTGAAGGTGGCGGACACGTTGGCCGGAATGGTTGCCGCGCTGGTGCGGTCGTAAACGTAGTTCTTGCCGTTCCAGCCGAATGGGATATACGCGGTATCAGCGAAGTCGCGGTCCAGCGCGCGCAGTTGCTTGTGGTCGTCGCGGCGGTAGGACAACAGAACGTTGTAGCCGTTTTCGTCCAGGTCGCCCTGGCCGTAAGTGAGGCTGAAGTTGTGGTTCTTGCCGGCGCTCGATTCGCCTGGGCGAGCCATATGAGCTTCGACATTCAGACCCTGGTAGTTTTTCTTCAGGATGAAGTTGATGACGCCGCCAATGGCGTCGGAACCGTACAGGGCGGACGCGCCATCGGTCAGGATCTCAATGGTTTCAACCGCGCTCATCGGGATGGCGTTCAGGTTGATGGTCGAGCCGGAACCTTGCGGAGCAATACGGCGGCCGTTCAGCAACACCAGGGTGTACGCTTCGCCGATGTTGTGGATCGAGGCCGAAACGTTACCGCCGGAGTTGGAGCCGGCGGCGGTCGCGGCAATGGAGAAACCTTGCATCGCTGGCAGCGCCTGAACCAGATCGGCCACCGAGGTCGCGCCAGTCTTAGCGATTTGCTCCGAGGTCAGGCGCTGCACTGGCAGTGCGCCTTCTACATTGATACGCTTAATTGCGGAACCGGTGATCTCAACGCGCTGCAGCGGCGCATCTTGTGCGGCGGCAGCGCCAGCGGCGACGAGCGCGATTGCAGACAGTGCCAGACGTACAGAGCGCACGCCGATCTTTTCTTGGAATACCATTCATTACTCCTTTGGTTACGAGAAAAATCCCAATGAGCAAAAACGGTACTTAAACTCTTGCCCATCGATCGCGGATTATGCGGGGAGTAATCTTTGACGGGCTTCGAGAAATTGTCATTTCGATGTCACAATTGATATTCAGTCTAAATATCAAGAGATAGTTTGAACGGCACCCGGTGCGACCAAATTTCATTTGACCAAAAAACAGGCAGCTGTAGTTTCAACGCAACAGTGGTACTTTCATCTAGTAGACGTCGCGCCGGTAGCGGCCCGCGCTGGCCAACTCCGCCGCGCCGGCGGGTGTAAGAATTTCTTCCAGGACACGATCCACTCCGGCCGCCATCCCTTCCAGGCTGCCGCACACGTAAATCGCCGCCCCCTCCGCCACCCAGGCGCGCAGGGTGGCCGCCTGGCGCCGCAGGACGTCCTGCACATACTCCTTGCCCTGCGGCCCGCGCGACCACGCCAGGTCGAGGCGCGGCAACAGGCCATCGCGTTGCCATCCATCAAGTTCGTCCTGGTAGAAGGCGTCAAACGCCGGGTCGCGTTCGCCGAACAGCAGCCAGTTGCGCGCCTGGCCGGCCGCCGCGCGCGCTTTCAAGTGGCCGCGCAGGCCGGCAATGCCGCTGCCGTTGCCGATCAGGATCAGCGGCCGTTCGGCATTCGATTCCAGGCGGAAACGGCGGTGCGCGCGCAGGCGCAGGCGCACGCTGGCACCCTCTTCCGCCTGCTGGGTCAGCCAGCCGGAGGCCAGGCCGTGGCTGCCGTCGCCATGGCGGTGCAGGCGCACCAGCAGGTGTACCCGGCCGTCGGCCGGGATGGAGGCAATCGAATACTCGCGCGGACGCGCGGGATCAGCCGGCGCCGCCACTTGCACCAGGTCGCCCGACTGCCAGTCCGGCAGTGCGGCGCCGGCGGCCGGCGCCAGCTCCAGGTGGTAAATCGGCGCGCCGCTGCTGCCCGGGTTCAGGTGGCGCCGCGCGGCCAGGCGCCATTCCTCGAAGGCGGGCGCGTCCCAGTCCGGGGCGTCGCTGGTGCCGGCCAGGTGGCTCAATTGCTGGCGCCAGGCGGCAATCGCCGGCGGCGCGCTGCGGTCCACCTCCACCCGCGGGAACAGGGCCTGGGCGCCGCGCGCGGCCAGCCAGGCGTCCAGCGCGCGGCCAAAACCGCAAAAGCTGCTGTAGGCGCTGTCGCCCAGCGCCAGCACGGCGTAGTGCAGCTGGCCCAGGGCCAGGTCGCTGCGCGCCATCAGGCGCTGCGCAAAGCGCGCCGCCGCGTCGGGCGGGTCGCCCTCGCCGTAAGTCGAGGTCAGGAACAGGATGCGCTCGCTGGACTGCAAGGTGGCCGCGTCCAGCTCATCGAACTCGCACAGGTGGTGGGCGATGCCGGCCACGCGCAGGGTTTCACTGGTCTGGCGCGCCAGCAGTTCGGCGCTGCCGGTCTGGCTGGCGTACGCCACCAGCCAGGGCGAATCGCCCGCCGCCGCCTTGGCCGCGCGCGCGGCGGCACGGGCGCGCCGCGCGCGCAGCCAAGGTAGCAGGCACACCACGCCATAGCTGGCAAACAGGGCGGCGGTCAGGCCGAGGCGGAGCGGGTCATTCGTCAGGATCATTCTTCTTCAAGCATTTTCTGGAAACGGCTGCTGAGGATTTCGCGCAGCCCCTCCCCTTGGCGCAGCAGGAAGCGGGCGGCCAGGCCTTTGCGCTCGGCCAGCGCCAGGCCGTCCTGCGGGCCCAGCACCGTCAACGCGGTGGACCAGGCATCGGCCGCCATGGCGCGCTCGTGCACCACGGTCACCGCCGCCAGGGCATTGGTGATCGGCATGCCGCTGCGGGGATCAATCGTGTGCGGACGCCGGGTGGCGTCCTGCATAAAGTATTTGCGGTAGTCGCCCGAGGTGGCGACCGCCAGGCCGTGCAAGGCCACGGCGATTGCGCCGCCCGGCATCGCGGCTGGATCTTCCAGCGCCACCCACCAGGGCTGGCCATCTGGTTTGAACCCGGCGCCGCGCAGCTCGCCGCCTACCTCGACCAGGTAATGCTGCAAGCCCTGCCCTTCCAGGTACTGCGCCAGGCGGTCCACGCCATAGCCCTTGGCCACGGCCGACAGGTCGAGCTGCACGCCGCCCGGCTGGAAGGCGCGCTTGCGCGGGATGTCCAGCTCCACCAGGCGGCCCGCCATGCCAGCGCGCAAAGTGGCGACATCGCGCGCGCTGGGCGGCACGAAGCCCGGCTGGTCGTGGCGCCCGCTGGGGCCGAAGCCCCACAGGTTGACCAGCGCGCCAGCGCAGGGATCGCAAGCGCCGCCGCTGTCGCGCGCGACGCCCATGGCATATTGCAAGACGTCAAAGAAACCATCCGGCAGGGCCTGCCAGGTGCAGGCGCCGGCGCGGTTGAAGCGGCCCAGGTCGGAGCCGGGCTCCCAGTGGCTCATTTCGGCCACCACCTGGTCCAGTTCGCGCTGCAGGCCGGCCTGCAAATCGGCCGCCCGCAACGGCGGCGCGCCGGCGGCACGCCCGGGCAGCGCCACCCGGGCCGACCAGGTGGTGCCCATGGTGGCGCCGCCAAAATCGAGCACCTGCGCCGCCGCCGGCGGCGGCTCGGCGCTAATGGTCGGCGGCAACAGGACGCGTCGCACTGCTTACTGCGGCAACACTTCCACGGTCGCCGCGTAGGTCACGCGGCGCGCCGGCATCTGGCGCGGCTGGCCAGGCTGCGGCGCCACGGCGGCCGGCCAGCTGCTCGACACCAGGTACATGCCGGCTTCCGGGATGGTGAAGCTGACCTCGCCCTTGGCATCGGTGTTGAAACGGATTTCGCCCAGGGTGCCGCGGTATTTCACGCCGCCCGGGATCAGGCTGAAGGCCTGGTTGGCCGCTGGCTTGCCATCGAGCAGGAACTTCCACTTGGCCTCTTCGCCCGCGCGCATATCGTTCGGGTGCGTCACCGGCACCAGTTCCAGGCCGACACCGGTTGGCTTGAACACCGCCTCGTCGGTCTTGTTGGAGCTGACGAAGGTTTCCAGGCGGCTGGCGGTACGCGACACGGTCAGCTCGTCGGCCTTGGCCGGCACATTGGCTGCCATCTCGGCTTCCGCGCCGCGCCAGCGTTTGACTTCGCCGTTGACTTTCCAGCTCGCCATCACGGACTGGTTGACCAGGGCGATGCGGTAGGTGCCCGGCTTGGCCAGCTTCACGTCGAAGGTCGAACGCAGGCGACCGGTCATGGCGTTCTGCATGTCCACCTTGGCGCCGTCCGGGCCGGTGATGGTGATGCCGTCCAGCTTGAGCGGCACATGGTCGATGTCGAACAGGCCTTCCGAAATGGCGGCGTCCACGGTGACCCATGGGTCCTTGTGGTCCACCAGGGAGGACGACGGCAGCAGCCATGGCTTGTGCGCCTGGGCGCTGAAGGCGGCGCCGGCCAGGGCCAGTGCGATCAGGGTTTTAGTCAGCTTCATGGTTGGTCCTTAAGGTTTGACTTGCACGATCACATTGCCCAGCTCTTCCTTGCCCTTGCCGGACAGGGATGCCGCCGATTTCGGCGGCCAGGCCACCGGCACTTTCACCAGCTCGCGGCCGCCCGCTTCGCGCGCCGCTTCGATCACCAATTGATAATTACCGGCCGGCAGCTTGTTCAGCGCCTCCTTGGCCACCGGGAAGCTCAGGGTGTGCTCGCCCGGGCCGCGCGTCGCGCCGCTCACGCCGTCCAGCGGCATTTCCACGTCGCGGCCGGATTTGCGCCACCACTGGCGCATATCTTTCAGCCACTTGGCGCCGGCATTGTCCTTCTTCTTCACGTCGTACAGGACGGCCAGGTTGGCCACCACTTTCTGGTCGCCGTTCTCCAGCCAGGCCGCCACGTACGGGCGGTGGTATTCCGCCACGTTCAGCTGCGGCAGGTCGAATTTCAGAGTCAGGTCGGCCGCCATCGCGGACACGCTCACCAGCGGCAAGCCGACGGCGATCGAATAACGAAGTTTCATAGAGTCCTCAGTGAATAAACAGTAAAGCGATAACGCAGGGAATAACAATACCCAGGCCAACCATCGGCCAGGTCATCGGCCGCTTGGCCGCGTGGAATTTCAGGATCAGCAGGCCGGTAATGCAGAACACCAGGCAGGCCACGGCGAAGATATCGATGAACCAGTTCCAGGCCGTGCCCGTGTTGCGGCCCTTGTGCACGTCGTTCAGCCAGGAAATCCAGCCACGGTCGGTGTTCTCAAACTCCGCCGCGCCATCCTCCAGGCCGATGCGCACCCAGGCGTCGCCGCCCGCCTTCGGCAGCGGCAAATACACCTCGTCGACCGACCATTCCGCCTCACGCCCGCCGGCCTTGAGCGACCAGGTGTCGCGCAGCCACTGCTCGCCCGCCGCCGGCAGCGGCGCCTTTTCGCCGTCGTGCTTTTCCGCAAAGGCTTGCAGTTCGCCCACCAGGGTGGCCGGCGCGGTGGCCTGCTGGCGCACCACGCTCGGCTTGGCCTCGATCTGGCTGGCGTGGTTCAGGGTGATGCCGGTGATCGCGAACAGGAACATGCCGAGCAGGCACATGGCTGAACTGACCCAGTGCCATTCATGCAGGAGTTTGAGCCAGACGGCGCGTTTGGCTTGGGTTTCCGGGGTGCTCAAAACGTTTCTTTCGGTAAGTGAATTCCAAGATGATAATGCACAGGGCTTGCCAATGCAATTGAGAATCGTTATCATTTACATTCTTATACATTCCCGCATCGCCAGCCAGCACCGTTTTCCAGATGGATGCAGCCAGCCAGAACAACATCAACTGCATCAACCTGGAGAGAATTTTGACCATCCGTAGCCGTAAGCACTCGCTGGCCTCCCAGCCCCTGCTGAACCAATCCCTGATCGCCATGGCCGCCATCGGCCTGCCGCTGTCCGCCGCCGCCCAGGCGCAAGAAAAGACCATGGCCGAAGTCAAGGTGGAAGCCGCAGCCGAAACGTCGTACAAGGCCGACCGCGCCTCGTCGCCGAAACTGACTGCACCACTGGTCGACACCCCGCAAACGATCTCCGTGATCAAGAAAGAAGTGATCCAGGAACAGGGCGCCTCCTCCATCGTTGAAGCACTGCGCAACACCCCGGGCATCACCCTGCAGCTGGGCGAGAACGGCAACACCAGCGCTGGCGACACCTTCCAGATGCGCGGTTTCGCCGCCCAGAACTCGATTTTCGTCGATGGTATCCGCGACCTGGGCGCTGTCAGCCGCGAAGCCTTCAATATCGAGCAAGTGGAAGTGGCAAAAGGCCCGGCTGGTGCCGACATTGGCCGCGGCGCGGCCGGCGGCTACATCAACCTGGTATCCAAACTGCCAACCCGTGAAGATTCGACTGCCGCCTCGCTGGCCTTTACCCAAGGCGGCGTGAAGCGCGCTACGGCCGACGTCACCCGCAGCTTCGGCAGCAGCGGCGCCCTGCGCCTGAACGCCATGGTTCAGGACGGCAGCGTCAAAGGCGCCAATGCACTGGACCGCGAAAGCAAGGCGATCGCTCCATCCATCGCCTGGGGCCTGGGTTCGCCCACCCGTATTTACCTGTTCTCGCAACACGTGCGCCAGAACAACGTGCCTGATGGCGGCACCCCAAGCGTCGGCATGGAAGGCTTCTACAATGCAGGCGAAGCACTGCGCGTAGCGCCGCGCGTCGACCGCAACAACTGGTACGGCATCAAGGGCGATTACGAAGACGTGGACGCCGACATGGTCACCGCCAAGATTGAACACGAGCTGGCACCAAAAACCACGCTGACCAATACCACCCGTTACGGTAAATCCAAAATGGACCGTATCCTGACCGGTATCAACACCCTGACCATGGTCACCCCGGCGCCATCCAGCTGGACTGTGAGCCGTTCCCGCCAAAGCGTCCTGCAGGAAAACAAAGTCCTGGCCAACACCACCAACATCGTCAGCGAGTTTGAGCTGGGTGGCCTGAAGCACACAGTCTCCACCGGCCTGGAACTGCTGAGCGAAGAGCAATTCAGCCCTGCCCGCCTGGCGAGCAGCCTGGGCACCGCGCCAGCGGCCAACCTGTACCACCCGGACCGGAACGCGGTGCTGACCGGCTTCAAGCCAGTGCTGAGCGGCGGCTTCTCCAAAGGCCAGACCGACACCATCGGCGCCTACCTGTTCGACACCATCAAGCTGAACGACCAATGGCAAATCAACGGCGGCGTACGCTATGAGCGCTACGACACCGAAACCAATGTCGGCACCCACAACACCACCACCAACGTGGTGACTGCGACCCACTTCGACAAATCCGACACCCTGGCCAGCTACAAGGCCGGCGTGGTGTACAAGCCTACCGTTGACGGCACCGTCTACCTGGCCGTTGCGACTTCGCAAACGCCACCAGGCAGCGCCAACTTCTCGCTGGCAGCGCAGAACACCAACAGCATCAACAGCGCCTCGCTGGACCCGCAAAAAACCACCAACCTGGAACTGGGTACCAAGTGGGACGTGATCCAGAAGCAGCTGGCCCTGACTGCCGCCGTCTACCGCACCACCAACAAAAACGAGTTCCCGCAACTGGTTGATGCCGCCACCAACACCTACGCGCAGCTGGGCAAACGCCAGGTGCAGGGTATCGAACTGGGTGCAGTTGGCCAGATCACCAAGAACTGGAGTGTGACTGCCGGCCTGGCCACCATGGACACCGAGATCAAGGAAGGCCTCACCGGCGGCAATGCGCCAGGCGCCGTCAGCCGCTGGTCGCCGAAGTTCTCGGCCACCCTGTGGACCACTTACAAGTACAACGACGCGCTGACCGTTGGCGGCGGTGCCCGCCACCAGGGCAAGCAAATGCGCCTGATCGACGTGAACGCCACCCCGGCCACCAGCAATATGCCTTCGATCCCGGCCTATACCGTGGTGGACCTGATGGCGTCGTACAAGCTGCAAAAGAACATCAGCCTGCAGCTGAACGTGTACAACGTGTTCGACAAGTTCTACCTGAACTCGCTGAACAACAGCGGCGCGCGCGCCTCGCTGGGCGCCCCGCGCTACGCGCAAGTCACCGCGAACTTCCAGTTCTAAGGTTGCTCTGACGTGAAAAAGGCGGACTCTCGCGAGTCCGCCTTTTTTTTTACACGCCGGAACTGGCGTCCGGGCCGGGCGCGCCGCCCTCCGTGCCGAGGTTGCTGCCGCCCTGGCGCGAACCGCTTTCGGTGGCGCTTTGCCGGTTGCCCGGCAGTGGCCGGTCGGCGCGCCTTACCTGGCCTTCCGGAATATTGCTGTTGCTGATTTCCGGATGCTCTGTGTCGACCAGCACAAAGTTTTGCTGGCTCTCCGTATCCTTGCGGGATTTGTCAGGCTTGGTTCCCATACGGGCCTCCTTGCCGTTTAGTAACTTAGTACTTGTCGCCGCCCTGCTTGCTGCCCTGGTAGTCCTGGCCCGCCTGGTCGGCTTGCTGACCTTGCTGACCTTGCTCGGGCTGCTGCCCGCTGCGGCTGGCGTTGCCACGCGCACCGCTCTGGCGATTGCCATCGTTCTTGTGGCTCATGCTGCCGGCACGGCGTGCCTCTTCGGAAGTGAACTCGTGTGCCGTGCCCTTCTGGTGGGCTGCGCGCCCCCCTTCGGATGCGATTTCGCGCTGGCGCTGCGGGTCCATCGATGCAAAGCCGCGTGCGCTTTGTTTGCTGCCGGACGGGCTGTCCTGCCGATTGCCGCGTTTGTCGCCCTGGTTGTTCGAAGCCATGATTCGTCCCCCTGCTCGGTTCGGATGGAAAAAATCCCCGCTCCCTCAGTGCTACGGCGCGGGAGAACTCATGTTATTGCAAGCACTGTACAGGTAATATAGGACGTTCAGCGCGACAAATGTAGGATATTGCCTACCGAATTTCAATTGGGAAAACTAATTCGTCGGCCACCAGGTACAGGCGATCCGTGCCTTGAGGAATCAGGGGATGCCCGCCGGTAAAGGCCCCAAAGGCCGGCAGGATGGCGCGCTGCGCGCCCACCACAAAACACGGCAAGCGCAGCGACTCGCGGCCGCTGCGCAAATGGTAAACCGGATGCACATGGCCCGCGATCACATAGCCGTCGTTGGCCAGCTCGGGATGGTGGCACAGCGCAAACGGTCCGCAGCGGAACGGTTCATCCACCAGCGTCATCGCCAGCACGGCGGCGGGATCGCCGGCACGCACATCGTGGTTGCCGCGCACCAGTACCAGCTCCAGTTGCGCATGGCGCCGGCGCCACGCCAGCATGGCCTGCAGCGTCGCCTGCGCCCGCGCCGCTTTCGCATGCAGGAAATCGCCCAGGAACACGATGCGCGCGATGTCGAAGTCGCGCAGCAATGCGTCCAGCGCCGCCAGGTTTTCGCTGGTGGTGCCGCGCGGCACCGGCACGCCCAGGGCGCGGAAACTGGCAGCCTTGCCGAAATGGATATCGGCCACCATCAGGGTGCGCGCGGCGGGCCAGTACAGCGCCTTTTGCGCCAGCAGCAGCACCTGCTCCCCCGCCAGTTCCACCGCGCAGCCCTTCATGGCCCGGCCGCCTTTTCCAGCTCACGCAGCATGCGCGCCACACGGTCCTGCAAGCGTTCGGTGGTGAGTTTTTCGCGGAAGCGCTCCACCATCAGCGCAAAGCCAAAGGGCGTGGCGCGGCGCACTTCGTGGAAGCTCACGCTGCGCTGCTGTAGTTGTAACAGTGTGGCGCGCAGGCGTCCCAATTCAAGCTCCTGCTCCAGCACCTCGCGCTGGGCCTGCGACAGCAGCAAGTTGCCGGCGTCGTGCTTGCGAAAGACTTCGAAGAACAGCGAGGAGGATGCCTGCAACTGGCGGTTGCTTTTCGGCTGACCAGGATAGCCCTGGAAGATCAGGCCCGCGACGCGCGCGATTTCACGGAAACGGCGCTGCGACAGTTCGCCTGCATTCAGGCTTGCCAGCACGTCCTCCAGCAGGTTCTCCGTATTGAATGCGCCATCCTCCAGCGCCGCCCGCCACGGCATGGCCTCGGGTGCCAGCAGCTCGAAGCCATAGTCGTTGACCGCGATGGAAAAGGTGGCGGGCCGGCTGCGCGCCAAGCGGTAGGCCAGCAGCGCGGCCAGGCCGGTATGCACCGCGCGCCCGGCAAATGGGTAGGCGAACAGGTGGTGCCCTTCCCTGCTTTGCATCGACTCGATGACGGTGGTGCCGGGTGTGGGCAGGGCCGACCAGCGCTGCTGGATCGCGAGCAGCGGGCGGATAGCCTGCATCTCGGGGCATTCGTAGCGGCCCTCGCTGGCGCGCCGCAACTGCTCCAGCGCGGCGTGCGCAAGCTCGGACGACAGCGGCATCTTGCCGCCCTGCCAGCGCGGCACGGCGCCCTTGGCGCCGCTGGCGCGCCGTACGTAGGCGGTCATCTCGTGCAGGCGCACGAACTCCAGGATGCGGCCGCCAAACAGGAAATGGTCGCCGCGCGACAGGCGCGCCACAAAGCCCTCCTCCACGCTGCCCAGGCTGCCGCCATTCTGGTACTTCACCTGCACTACCGCTTCCGACACGATGGTGCCGATGCCCATGCGGTGGCGGCGCGCAATGGCGGCGTCGGGCACGCGGTAGACGCCGTCCTCGTCCGGCAGCACGCGGCGATATTCCGGGTAGGCCACCAGGCTTTGCCCGCCGCGCGCCACAAAGTCCAGCGCCCATTGCCATTCGCTTTCACCCAGGGCGCGATAGGACCAGGCGCTGCGCACTTCCTGGTACAGCTCTGCGCTGCGGAAGCCGCCGCCCAGCGCCACCGTGACCAGGTGCTGCACCAGCACGTCCAACGGTTTCTCGGGCGGGTGGCGCGCTTCGATGTGGCGTTCGCGCACCGCCTCCTTGGCGCCGGCCGCTTCCAGCAGCTCCAGGCTGTGGGTCGGCACCAGCGTGATGCGAGAGCTGCGGCCGGGGGCGTGGCCCGAACGGCCGGCCCGCTGCAGCAGGCGCGCAACACCTTTGGCGCTGCCGATCTGCAGCACGCGCTCGACCGGCAGGAAGTCGACCCCGAGGTCCAGGCTGGAGGTGCAGACCACCGCCTTCAATTTGCCCTGCTTGATGCCCTGTTCGACCCAGTCGCGCACTTCCTTGTCCAGCGAGCCGTGGTGCAAGGCGATCAGGCCGGCCCATTCCGGCCGCGCGGCAAGCAGCTTCTGATACCACAGCTCCGCCTGCGAGCGCGTATTGCAAAACACCAGGGTGCTGGCATGCTGCGCGATTTCGTTGGCGACCGGCTCCAGCATCTGGATGCCGAGGTGGCCGGCCCAGGGAAAGCGCGCGGGATGTTCGGGGATCAGGGTGTCGATCAGTAGCGCCTTGGCCACCTGACCTTCGACGATGGCGCCGCCGGGGGCCAGCGCCTCGCACGCCTGCTGCAGGTTGCCCAGCGTGGCGGACAGGCCCCACACGGCCAGGCCGGGGCGCCAGCGGCGCAGGCGCGCCAGTGCGAGCTGGGTCTGGACTCCGCGCTTATTGCCCATTAACTCGTGCCATTCATCGACGATGGCCATATCGAGCTGCGCGAACAATGCCTCGGCGTCGGGCCGGCTAAGCAGGACGGTGAGGCTTTCCGGTGTCGTCACCAGGGCATGCGGCAGCTGGCGCGCCTGGCGCGCGCGGGCAGCGCTGTCGGTGTCGCCGGTGCGCGCTTCGACCTGCCAGCCCGGCAGCAGCTCGGCGGCGCTCGATTGCAGCGCGCGCAGCGTGTCGGCGGCCAGCGCGCGCATTGGGGTGATCCACAGCACGCGCAGGCCTTGCTGGCGGCCCGGCTGCGCGCGCTGCAAGGCGGCCAGCCAGAGCGCCAGCGTCTTGCCCGAGCCGGTGGTGGCGTGCAGCAGGCCGGACTTGCCCTGCTGCGCGGCGTCCCATACGGCGCGCTGGAAAGGGAACACCTGCCAGCCGCGCGCCGCGAACCAGGACTCCACTTGGGTGCGCGACGGCGCCCGCAGCGCCGCCCCTGCACGCCCCGCGCCGCGCGCCGTGGGCGATGCGGCGGACGGCTGCGGGTCGGACGCCTGCGGATCGGGCGCTGCCGCGGTGGCGCGGCGCGGCGGCAGCGGGCGTGGCCGGGGGAAAGCGGGGCTCATGCCGGCGCCTGCGCCAGCAAGGCGCGCAAGGTGTCGAGCGTATCGGCGTCCTGCACCGCCTTGTCCTCACGCCGGCGCAGGATGCGCGGAAAACGCACCGCAATTCCCGACTTGTGGCGCGGCGACAGGGCGATGGCCTCAAAGCCGATTTCAAACACCATGCTCGGTTTCACGCTGCGCACCGGCCCGAAGCGCTCGATGGTGGTGCGGCGGATGGCGTTGTCCACCTGCGCGATCTCGGCATCGGTCAGCCCCGAATACGCCTTGGCAAACGGCACCAGGCGCGCCTCGCCACCGTCCTGGCGGTCCCACACCGCGAAGGTGTAGTCGGTGTACAGGGAAGCGCGCCTCCCATGTCCCGCCTGGGCGTACACCAGCACCGCATCCACGCTGTAGGGATCGATCTTCCACTTCCACCAGGTGCCGACATCCTTGGTGCGCCCGACCCCGTACTGCGCCTGGCGCGCCTTGAGCATCATGCCCTCCACGCCACGGCTGCGCGACTCGCCCCGCAACCCGGCCAACTGCGCCCAGTCAGTGGCAAGCACCAGCGGCGACAGGCGCAATGCGGCATGCCCCACCTGCGCCACCAACTGTTCCAGCAGCACGCGCCGCTCATGCTGCGGCAGCTGGCGCACATCCACCCCATCCAGTTCCAGCACGTCGTAGGCCACCAGCACGGCCGGCAGCTCCGCCAGCAACCGGGCGCTCAGGGTCTTGCGGCCAATGCGCTTCTGCAGGGCGGCAAACGGCGCCGGCGCAGCGCTGCCGGGCGGCCACACCAGGATTTCGCCATCGACCACCGTCCCGGGCGGCAAGGGAATCGCCGCCAGCTCCGGGAAGCGCTCGGAAATCAGCTCTTCGCCGCGCGACCACAGCCAGTTCAGGCCGGAACGCGAGACCAGCTGCGCGCGCATGCCATCGTATTTCCATTCCACCTGCCAGGCCGCCAGCTCGCCCAGCGTGGCAGGATCGGCCTGCAAGGCATGCGCCAGGAAGAAGGGATACGGCTGCCCGCCGCGCTCCGCGTGTTCCGTCGCCGACGGCGCCGCAATCAGCTGCAGGAAGCCCTGCGCCGTGGGCCGCACGCTGCCGTCGGTCCAGCCCATCAGGCGCTGGGCAATCAGCTTGCTGTCCAGCGCCGCGATGGCGCTCAGCGCGCGCGTCACCAGCAGGCGCGAGACGCCGACCCGGAAGCCGCCGCCGATCAGCTTCAGCAGCAGGAAGCGCTCGCGCGTCTCCAATTCCTCCCAGTAGCCGAACAGCGCCGCCCGCACCTGCTCCGGCGGCGCCCCGCGCAGCGGTGCGATGCGCTGCTCGACCCATGCCGCCAGCCCCAGGTCGCTGCGGCGCTGCGGCGCCGGCAGGATGTGGGCGATGGTTTCGGCCAGGTCGCCCACCGCCTGGTAGCACTCGTCGAACAGCCACTCGTCCAGCCCGGCGTACTCGGTCGCGTACTGCCGCAGCAGCTTGACCGGCACCGCCTGGCGCGGCTTGCCGCCCGCCAGGAAGTACACCGCCCACGCCGCATCTTCCGGCGCGGCGCGGCTGAAATAGGCTTGCAGCGCATCGAGCTTGCGCTTGGTCGCCGTGGTCTCATCCAGCTCCGCGTACAGGCGGGCAAATTCACGCATCACCCGCCTCCGCCGCCTCATCGTCGCCAAACTCGGTGTCGAAGGCCTTCGCATCCAGGCCGTTCTGGCACAGCCAGCGCACCATCACCGGGATCGAACCGTGCGTCACGATCACGCGCTGCGCGCCGCTGGCGCCGATGGCCTGCAGCAGTCCGGGCCAGTCGGCATGGTCGGACAGCACAAAGCCCCGGTCCACGCCGCGCCTGCGGCGCGCGCCGCGCAACTGCATCCAGCCGCTGGCGAAAGCGTCGCTGAACTCGCCGAAACGCCTGATCCAGGGCGAGCCCGCGGCCGACGGCGGCGCCAGCACCAGCGCCTGGCGCAGCGCGGCCTTGTCGATGTCGCCCACCATGACGGTGGCCGGCAGCGCCACGCCCGCCTCACGGTAAATGCGGTTCAGCGGCTCCAGCGCGCCGTGGCACACGATTGGGCCGATGCCGGCCGCCAGCCCGCTGAGGATGCGCTGCGCCTTGCCGAAGGCGTAACACAACAGCACGCTGCAGCGCCCTTCCGCCGCATTGCGCCGCCACCAGGCATTGATTTCGTCGAACACCTGCGCCTGCGGCTGCCAGCGGTAGATCGGCAAGCCGAAGGTCGACTCGGTGATGAAGCAATCGCAGCGCACCGGCTCGAACGGGGCGCAGGTGGCGTCCGGCTCCACCTTGTAGTCGCCCGATGCGACCCATACTTCGCCGCCGTACTCCATACGCACTTGGGCCGAGCCGAGCACGTGCCCGGCCGGGTGCAGCGATATGCGCACGCCCTGGTGCACCACATGTTCGCCGTACGCCAGGCCCTGCACCGTGATGTCGCCCAGCCGCGTGCGCAGGATGCCCGCGCCGGGCGCCGCGCACAGGTAGTGCCCGTGGCCGCGCCGCGCATGGTCGCCGTGGCCATGGGTAATGACGGCGCGCGTCACCGGCTGCCAGGGATCGATATAGAAATCGCCCGGAACGCAATACAGCCCCTCCTTGCGCACCACTACCATGTCCGGCATGCCAGGCTCCTGGTTGACCTAATTGATCCCGCTGTCGATGGTCGGCGGGGCGATGCAGTTGTCGCACACGCCGCAACGCTCGATGCCGGCAGACTGGTCGCCAAAATAGTCCAGCAGCAGTCTCCAGCGGCAGTAGCCGCTCTGTGCATAAGACACCATTTGCGCCAGCGCTTCGCGGTCGCGCTCCTGCTTTTCACGATAGTGCTCGGCCTTCCGCTGCAGGTCAACCGGGCGCGGCGCGGCTCCGGTCAGGCGGTATTGCAGCTTGCGGTCCTGCTGTAGCCAGCCGCCTTCCTTCAGCAGTTTCAACGCCACCTGGCTGCGATGGTCGCGCGGCCGCTCGCCCTTGGCCACAGCGTCAAAGGCGCTTTGCAGCAACGCGGCATCCGGATATTGCCGCGCCAGGAAGAACTGCTGCACGCGCTTGTCCGCGTGGAAGTACAGCAAGGTGCACTCCGCCGCTTCCCCGTCGCGCCCGGCGCGTCCCGCTTCCTGGTAATAGGCGTCCAGGCTGGCCGGCACCTGCAGGTGGATCACGAAACGGAGGTCGGCTTTGTCGATCCCCATGCCGAAGGCGTTGGTGGCCACCATCACGCGGCGCGCGCCGGACATGAACATTTCCTGGTTCTGGCGGCGTTCCGTCGCATTCAGTTTGCCGTGGTACAGCGCCACGCTCTCGCCGGCCTCCTCCAGCGCTGCCAGCATGTCCTCGGCCGCTTTCACCGTGGCGGCATAAATGATGCCGCTGCCCGCCGTTTCGCGCACCAGGCGCAGCGCTTCGGCAGCGCGTTGGTCCGGGTTGGTGACCTGGCGCACGGCCAGGTGCAGCTTGGGCCGGTAAATGCCGGTGTTAACTACCCGCATGGCCGGTGCCCCCAGCTGCTGGCGGATATCGTCCACCACCTCGTCGGTGGCAGTGGCGGTCAGCGCCAGCACCGGCGGACGGCCCAGCGCATCGAGCGCGGCGCCGATATCGAGGTAGGCCGGGCGGAAGTCGTGGCCCCAGCGTGAGATGCAGTGGGCCTCGTCCACCACCACCAGGCCGATATCGGCCTGGTGCAGCAGCGACATGAAGTCCGGCGTGGTCAGCCGCTCCGGCGTGCAGAACACGATACGCTCCTGCCGTTCACGCAGCCCCTGCTGCGCTTCCTGCTGCTCAACGGCCGGCACCTTGCTGTTCAATTGGTCCGCCGGCAGGCCGATATCGTCCAGCTTCTCCACCTGGTCCTTCATCAGCGAGATCAAGGGCGACACCACCACCGTGCTGCCTTTCAGCAGCGCAGCCGGGATCTGGTAGCACAGCGACTTGCCGCTGCCGGTGGGCATGATGGCAAGCGTGTCGCGGCCCGCCAGCACGCTGTCGATCACTTGCTGCTGGCCGGGGCGCAGATGTTCCATGCCAAACACGTCGCGCAGCACTTTGCGGATTTGATGATGAGTAGTCATGGGGCGCAAGGTAACCCGTTTGCTGGTAAGATGTCGGCGACCTAAGTAACATACCGAGTGGCAACATGTCTTTTTCCCTGACCGAAACTACCTACAGCACCGACACCCCGGAAGCCAAGCGCGCCATGTATGCCGACCTGCGCTCGCAGCTGAGCGGCCTGGTACACGGCGAGTCCGACTGGATCGCCAATACCGCCAACGCCAGCTCGCTGGTGTTCAACACCATGCCGGGCCTGAACTGGGCGGGGTTCTACTTCATGCAAGGGCCGGATGAGCTGGTGCTGGGCCCGTTCCAGGGCAAGCCGGCCTGCATCCGCATCAAGAAGGGCCGCGGCGTGTGCGGCAGCACCGTCGAAAAACGCGCCACCATCGTGGTGGAAGATGTGCACGCCTTCCCTGGCCACATCGCTTGCGACGCCGCCTCGCGTTCGGAGCTGGTGGTGCCGATTTTCGACAAGGATGGCGCGGTGATCGGTGTGTTCGACCTTGATAGCCCACGCCCGGGCCGCTTCGACGCCGTCGACGCCGAGGGCATCGAATCCCTGGTGCGCATCCTCGAACAATCCCGCCCCTGATATACCTCATACGTCGCCCCGGTCGCGCTTGACTGGGGTGGATGCCAGCACCTGGCCTGCCCTGTGAGCGGACGCGCATTGAGCTCCTGGTCAAGCACTATCCCAGCTTACGGCACGACCTTGCAGGCGAGTCGGCAGGCGGACACCCCTTGGCAACACAGCAAGCCGCGCGCGAGATCGGTTTGGCGCAAGCGGTCATGCCGGCGGCGCCGCCATCCACGGTGGACGAATTGTCGGACTTCGACTTCGAACCTTATGCCAGCAAGGCATTGCCCATGGAGCGCGCTTCCGCGGCGGCGAGGTCGAGCAGCTCGGCCAGGTCGGGGAAGGCTTCCAGGCAGTGCAGCATGTCGGCGCGCCGCACCAGGTAATCGTCCTGCGGCGCCAGCACTGGCGAAAGCACCGGGCACAGGTGGCGCGCCAGCAGCAGGGTGTCGCGCAGTCCCACTGGCGGCAGGCTGATCGCGCCGTCGCGCAGGGAAATGATGGCGGCGGCGACCTGCTCCGGCACCTGCAGCTTGCGCAGCACTTCGCGCGACACGATTTCCTGCACCGGCCCCATGCGCGGCCCCAATTCCTCCAGCACCCCCGGCACCTGGTCGGCCTGCGACAGCAAATAGAAATTGCCCGCCTCATGCACGATGCCGGCGAACAGCGCCGTATCGGGATCGCTGCGCGTGATATGGCGCGCCACCTGGTAGGCAATGGCGGCCACATGGGCTGAATACTTCCACAGCTGGTCGGCGCGCTCGCGCAACTGCGGGTCGCGCAGGCGGGCGCCGAACTGGCGCACCACCATGGCAGCCGCCAGCGAATACAGGTTGCGGTAGCCCAGGCGCATAACGGCCGCGCGCGCGCCGGTGATGGGCGGCGCGCCATGGCGGCGGAACACGGCGGCATTGGCCAGCGCCACCGCGCGCGCGGCCAGCACCGGTTCGCCCAGCACCTTGCGCGTTACCTGGTCGTCATGGCACTCGGGGTCGGCCAGCGCCAGCTGCAAGGCCAGGGCGGCATTGACGCTGGTGGGGAACACCAGTTCCCCCCGCTGTACTTCCGAAATGATAGTCGCGATATCCCTGAGCTTTTCCATGCAGGAAATTATACCGAGGCGGCGCGCAATGCGCGCACATTGCCTGGCATGCGCCGCGCGGCCTGCACCATGCGCGCCGTCGGCGCCGCTACCCGCTCTTCATTCCCCAACGTAAAGATGCTGATCGCCTTGACCAGGTTTTGCGCCTGGTCCTGCAGGCTGGCCGAGGCGGCGGCCGTCTGCTCCACCAGTGCCGCGTTCTGCTGCGTGGTGTCGTCCATCTGCGTCACGGCCATATTCACTTGCTCGATGCCGTTACCCTGCTCGGCCGACGCGGTGGCGATTTCCTGCATGATGACGGTGATGCTCTGCACGCTCTTCAGCACCTCCTGCATGGCCTGCCCCGCCTCGCCCACCAGCTTATTGCCCTGCTCCACCCGGTCCACGCTGTGGTGGATCAAATCCTTGATCTCTTTGGCGGCCGAGGCGGAACGCTGCGCCAGGTTGCGCACTTCGGACGCCACCACGGCAAAGCCGCGCCCCTGCTCGCCGGCGCGCGCCGCCTCCACGGCGGCATTCAACGCCAGGATATTGGTCTGGAAGGCGATGCCATCGATCACGGCGATGATATCGACGATCTTGCGCGAACTGTCGTTGATCTCGCCCATGGTCTGCACCACCTGGGTCACCACATGGCCGCCCTTGCTGGCCACATCGGAAGCGTTGTGTACCAGCTGGTTGGCCTGGCGCGCATTGTCGGCATTCTGCTTCACGGTGGAGGTCAGCTCCTCCATCGAGGAAGCCGTTTCCTCCAGGTTGGAGGCTTGCGATTCCAGGCGCGCCGAGACATCGGCATTGCCGGTCGCGATGTCGCGGCTGGCGGCATTGATCTGGTCCACGCTGGCGCGCACATCGGACACGATGCCGCGCAAGCTCTCGCTCATGGTTTTCAATGAGCGCAGCAACTGCCCCACCTCGTTCGGCGGGCCGACGTCGAAATCATTGTCCAGCTTTCCCTTGGCCACCTCATCCGCCACCGCAATCGCGTTTTGCAACGGCCCTGTCACCGAACGGGCGATCAACGCGCAAATCCAGGCCGCCAGTGCGAACAGGCCGAGCATGGTGATGATCATGATCCAGCGCTGCTGCTTGAAGCCAGCCACTTTGTCATTCAGCATGACGTCCAGCTCCTTGGCCGCCGCTTCGTTCAGGGCGAACTGCAGGTCGATCGCCGCCGTGGTGCGCGCCACCCATTCCTCGCCGGAATAAGTCAGCGGGTCGGCCTTGACGATCTGCTCCGTGCCAAGCTCGACAACCTTGCGCGCGGCGTCGCCGGCGGCACGCATCTGCGCGCCCAGCTTGGCGTCAATGTCCGGGTTGGCCAGCGCCGCCTTGCCAAACGCGGTCATGGTCTGGTCCAGGCGGTCCGACACGCGCGCCATGATGGAGGCTTGCTGCATGCGGTCTTCCGCCGTCGCTTCCTTCTTCGCCAGCAGGCCCGCGCCCTTGGCGCGCGACTTGCCGGTTTCTTCCGTCAGCCAGGGCAACTGGTAGAACATGGCCTGGATCAGCTGGTAGCTGTCCTTGTCCGGATCCAGGCTCAAACCGTAAGCGTCGCCGATCAGCTCATTCACCTTCAACAGCTTGGGCATCAGGCCGGTGTGCCCGGCGTAGCTTTGCGGCACGGTCAGCTTGCCTTCCGCCACACCATTGCGCAGCGCCTGCCATTCCTGCTTGGCAGCGGCAAAGGCCTCGATGATAGCTTTGTCGCCCAGGGCCGTTGCCGCCTTTTCCAGCCGGTCATACGCGGCGTCGGCCTCGACCTGCTTGGCGCGCCGCTTCTCCGCAGCCGCCTGCACGCCGCCCAGCACCAGCGCCGACAAGCCGCGATGCTGCTGGGTGTACTGCACGACCTTCAAGCCATCGACCACCACCGGCAAGCCTTCGTGTTCGCCCTGGTAGGCTTGCAGCACTTTGCCCGCTTCGCGCATATAGAGGTAAGCCGGGATAATCGCCAGCAAGGCTGCGATCAGGCCGAGAATCATGAACTTGTGGCCCAGCTTGAGCTGGCCGAGGAGCGAGGTAGGATTCATGGCAGTTTCCCAAAAAAAAGAACAATCGAAGGTGCGCACTTGCACCGCGTTACCCCTTGTTTTGATCATATGCCGAAATATCGCCAGCCGTTACAATTCGTGAGAATTAATCACGAAAATTTCTTTCTCAATCACCAGATGTGTTGCAGCGACGCGAAACAATTGCCCGGGAAGAATTTAACTTTCGTGATGCAAGCGCTGGTGCTTTGCTATAGTGCGTCTATGAAATTTCTCATGCCCTTGCTGATACTCAGTATGACGCTGCTGCAGGCAGTCAGGGCCGACACCATCACCGTTTACACCAGCGCCAATTTCGCGCCCCTGGTGATCGATGGTTCCCGAGGTATCTATCATGAAGCAATCGACTACCTGAATAAGCAGGCACCGCAGGGCACCAGTTTCCGCCTGGCTTACCTGCCGCGCAAACGTTTGCAAATGCGCCTGGAAGACGGTTCGCTGGACGGCATCGTGATAGGCATGATGCCGCAGTGGTTCGATGACGTCGCCCAAAAGAAGTATCTGTGGACCACGCCGTTCGCGGTGGACCGTTTCGTGCTGGTTTCGCGCGCCGAGAACCCCTTGCAGCCTGATGTGGCTGGCGCCTTGCATGGCAAAACCATCGGCTTGACCCTGGGCTATGTCTATCCCGGCATCGACGAATGGATCCAGCGCCATGGCCTGCTGCGGCACGATGCCATGAGCGAGGAAATCAACCTGGAAAAACTGCGCCGCGGCCGCATCGACTGCGTGGCGGTGTCGGAATCGGTGGCGCGCTACTTCGTGCGCCTGCACGCGTTGAACAGCAGCCTGACCTTGGTCGACCTGCCGGGCCGCGCCACCGAGCGCCGCTTCCTGGTGCCGCTGGGGCGCAATGACCTGTACGACAAGCTGTCGCCGATCGTCAAGCGCATGCGCGACGACCCGCAATGGCTGCGCATGACAGCCAAGTATCAGTAAGCGAATTTCACCTGCACGCCGTAGGTGCGCGGCTCGTTGACCACCGCCGTGAAGTTGTTGAAGTCGATCGCATTCACCGCCACCAGCTGGTTGCCGACATTGCGCACGAAGGCCGCCAGCTCGTAGCGCTCGCGCCCGTCCCGGTAGCCCAGGCGCAAGCCGCCATCGAGCAGGGGGCGCGCCTTGTACTCCAGCGCCTCGTAGATAAAGAAGTTGTATTTGCCGCGATAGGCCCAGTCGGTGTACGCGTACAGTTCACCGCCGCGCCAGGGCTGGCTGTAACGCAGCGTCGCGTTGGCGATCCAGCGCGGCGAGCGCGGCAACGGGTTGCCATCGACGAAGACATTGTTGGGCGCCGTGCCGCGCGGGTCGAGCACCGTGCAGCCATTGCCGCAGGGGATCACGAACAGCCCCGGGTCGCGGATCCTGGTGGCGTTGTAGCTGGCGCCCAGGCTGGCCGTCCATGCGCTGCTGGGGCGCGCCAGCCACTCCAGCTCCACGCCCTGCCCGCGCACCCTGGCCGCGTTCACCAGGCGGTTCTGGTTGACCGTGCCGCTGCCGGCGGTCAGCTGCATATCGTCCACCGTGTAACGGAAGAACGCCAGGCCGAGGCGCTGGCGACGCTGCGCGAAATCGTGCTTCCAGCCCGCTTCCCAGCTCAGGGCCTGCTCCGCGCGCGCCACGCTGATGCTGCTGCCGAACAGGATACGGCCCTGGATCGACGGCGCGCGGTAGCCGGTCGCCACGCGCGCGTACACATGGCTATCCGGCGTCAGCGTCTGCGTCGCGCCCAAGTCCCAGCTCAGGTCGTTGCCGCGCGGCTGGGCCGTCAGCCCGGCGATCGGCTGCCCGCCGGGCGCCGGTTGCGGCCGCGTCGCGAAGAAGTCCTTGCGGTCCCTGGTGTAGCGCAACCCGCCGCGCAGCAGCAGGCCCGGCTGCGCGCGCCAGGTCACGGCTCCAAAGGCGGCGGCCGAGCGGCTGTCCTGGCGCTGCCAGGCGTAGGCGTTTTGCCGGTTGCCATTGAAGGTGTCGAAGCTGAAGCTGTCGATGCGGATCTTTTCGCTGAAGCCGTACACGCCGGCCAACCAGCGCCAATGCTGCGCCGGGTCGGACTCCAGGCGCAGCTCCTGCGTCAGCTGCTTGTGCGCCGGCAGCGCGTCCGCCGTCTCGGAGGGCGAAGCGATGCGGCCCGGCCCCATGGGCGGATGCGCCACCGAACCGTAGCCGGCGTCCACGTCGGCCCGGCTGTAAAAGCGGGCCCGCTCCCAGGCCGAAATCGCGTGCAGGCTCAGGCCGCTGGTGCCCACCTGCCAGCGCAGGCGCAGGCTGGCGCCGCGCGTGTTGAAGAACTGGTGATTCATGCCGTCCGTCGGCAGGCTGGCGTAGTCGAAGCCCGGCACCAGGGCATTGCTGCCCTTTTGCAGGATGTTGGCGCGGAACAGCGTGGCGCGCCCGCCCATGCGCCGCCCGTGGCCGTTCAGCAGCGCGCTGAAAGCGCGGCTGGGCTGGTACAGCAGCTGCACGCGCGCCGCATTGTCATGGTAGCCCTCGAACTCGGTGGTGGCCGCTTCGGGCCGGTCGTTGAACACGCGGTTGGCGCGGTGCTGGCTTTGCAGCGCCACGCGCAGCGCCAGGCTGTCGCCCAGCGGCGTATTGAAGGCGCCGTCCAGGTTGCGCAGGCGCTCCTTGCCGTAGCCGGCGTTGACATAAGCTTCGCGCTTGAAGACCGGGCGCGCCGACTCGAACTTGACCACGCCACCCGGCGCGTTGCGGCCGAACAGGCTGCCCTGCGGACCGCGCAGCACCTCCACCTGCTGCAGGTCGAACAACGGGAAGGATTTCAGCAGCGGGCTTTCCTGCACCACCTCGTCGTACACCACGCTGACCGGCTGCGCCGCGTTCAGGTCGAAATCCGTGTTGCCCAGGCCGCGCAGATAGAAGCGCGGGAAGGAGCGGCCAAAGTCGGACTCGACGTGCAGGCTGGGCAGGCGCGCGGCCAGGTAGCGCAAATCGCGCCCGCTGGCGGCCAGCACATCGAGCGCCTCGCCGCGCAGGATCGAGACGTTGAACGGCACCTCCTGCACCAGCTCGGGCCGCCGCTGCGCGGTCACCACGACACTCGGTAGCGCCGCGCCATCGCCTGTTGCTTGTGCCGCCGCCGGCGCGCTGCCCGCCAGGCCAGCCACCCCGATGATCCACCATGCGCGCATGTTGCCTCCCGTTGTAGGGACGATGCTAGCAGAGATAGCTCTGCATGGCATAATGCCAACTCCCCATTTAACGTTCCCGTTAGCAATGTTTGCACTCCGTTCGCTGCTGCGTAGCGCCCTGCTCGCCTGCTTGTTCGCCGGCAGCACTATGGCATCGGCGCAACAACGGCCCGGCATGGTGTCCTTTGCCCGCCTGGCACTGCCGGACGACGTGCCGGCCCACCTGACCACCGCCATGGCGCAGGATGCGCAGGGCCTGCTGTGGATCGGGACGCAAGGCGGCCTGGTGCGTTACGACGGCTACGGCTACCAGGTTTTCCGCGCCCGCGCCGGCGATCCGCAGGCGCTCGGCGGCAGCTATATCCGCGCCCTGCACGCGGCGCGCGACGGCCGCCTGTGGGTCGGCACCATCAGCAGCGGCCTGTCGGTGTTCGACCCGCGCACGGAACGCTTCACCCAGTACCGCCACGACCCGCGACGGCCGGACAGCCTGGCCAACGACCGCGTGGACGGTGTGGCCGAACTGGCCGACGGCAGCCTGTGGCTGGCCACCGACGGCGGCCTGTCCGTACTCGATCCGGGCAGCGGCAAGTTCCGCCATTACCTGCCCGGCCAGCAGCTGCGCGCGGTGCTGCAGGATCGCGAGGGCCGCCTGTGGGTGGCCGGCCAGGCCGGCCTGCAGCGTTGGCTGGGTGAGGGACGCTTTTCAGCGCCCATCGGCCCGGCGCACGCCACCCGCCTGTTCCAGGACAGCCAGGGCCGCATCTGGATCGCCAGCGCGCGCGAAGGCGCGGCGCGCTACGATCCGGCCAGCGGCCAACTGCACCCCGTGCCGAACCTGGGCCACTACTGGGTGTACAGCATTGCCGAACCGGTGCCCGGCGAAATCTGGCTCGGCACCTTCGGCCAGGGCATCGACGTGGTAGACGGCGCCAGCCTGGCCGTGCTGGAACGCCTGCGCCACGACAGCACAGGCGTCGCCAGCATCGGCAACGACCGCATCGGCGCCCTGCTGGTGGACCGCTCCGGCATCGTCTGGGCCGGAACCTGGGGCGGCGGCGTCGCGCGCCACGACCCGGCCAGCCGCGCCTTCCTCAAGCTGCGCCACAGCCCGGCCAACCCGCATGGGCCGAGCCACCCGGCCATCGTGCGCGCGCTGGAGGCCAGCGACGGCAAGCTATGGCTGGGCACCAATGGCAACGGGGTCGACGTGCTCGATGCCGAGGGCAAGCTGGTCAGCGGCTTCCGGCCCGACGCCAAGCGCCCCGACGCCTTGGCCGACGGCGCCATCACCTGCCTGGCGCAGGGGCCGGACGGCAGTCTGTGGGTCGCCACCCTGGACGGCACCCTGCACCGCCAGCGCCCCGGCCAGGCCGGCTTTCAGCGCCTGGGCACGGCGCACGGCCTGCCCGGCGGCCCGATCCGCGCCATGCTGTTCGGCGCCGACGGCGCGCTGTGGGCCGGCGCGCAGCAGGGCCTGGCGCGCATCGGCGCCGACGGCGCCATCCGCGCCTGGCGCCACGACCCGGCCGACCCGGCCAGCCTGTCCGGGCGCGAAGTCGAGTCGCTCGCCTTCACGCCCGACGGGACGCTGTGGGTTGGCACCAACCACGGCGTCAACGCCTTCGACCCGCGCAGCGGGCGCGCGCAGCGCATCTACCGCGACCCGGCGCGCTTTGACAGCCTGCCGGACAACTGGGTGCCGGACCTGATGGTGGACCGGGACGGCCGGCTGTGGCTGGCGACCCAGGCCGGCGTCGCCATCCTGCGCAGTTTCGACGGCAAGACGGCGCACTTTGACGTGCTGTCGAGCCGCCTGAAACTGCCGGCGCAGCCGCCCGAGTCGCTGCTGCAGGACGCCCAGGGCCAGGTCTGGCTGGGCAGCCGCGTGCGCATCGATCCCCTGACCTGGCGCTGGCGCAGCTTCGACCGCGCCGACGGCAATGAGTTCCGCACCCTGTACTACGCCAGCCGCGCCCGCATGCGCCACGGCGACCTGCTGTTTGGTTCGCCGGAAGGCTTGCTGCGCGTGCGCCCGCAGCTGCTGCGGCGCTGGGAATACCAGCCGGCCGTGACGGCCACCGCCCTCAGCATCGACGGCGTCGAGCAGCCCGGCGCCGGCGTGCTGGCGGCGCGCACCCTGCTGCCCGGCCAGCGCGACCTGCGCCTGGAATTCGCCGCGCCCGACTTCAGCGCGCCGGAGCTGCAGCACTACCGCT
The DNA here is from genome assembly GCF_009857475.1 of Pseudoduganella guangdongensis. Taxonomy (GTDB): domain Bacteria; phylum Pseudomonadota; class Gammaproteobacteria; order Burkholderiales; family Burkholderiaceae_D; genus Rugamonas; species Rugamonas guangdongensis. The sequence continues at coordinate 40,548 of NZ_WWCJ01000030.1, forward strand.
ACCGCCTGGACGGCTACGACGCCGGCTGGGTCAACGTCGATGCGCGCCAGCGGGTGGCGGCCTATACCCACTTGCCGCCGGGCGACTACCAGCTGCGGGTGCAGGCCAGCAACCGCGCCGGCCAGTGGAGTCCGCAGGAATGGCGCCTGCAGCTGCAGGTGCAGCCCGCGTTCTACCAGACGCTGTGGTTCCGCAGCGCCCTGTGGCTGCTGGGTGCGCTGGCGGTGTTCGGCCTGTTCCGCCTGCGCCTGCACCAGTTGCGCCGGCGCGGCGCGCAGCTGGAACGGCTGGTGTCCGAGCGCACCGCCGCGCTGGAAGCCACCTCGCGCCGCCTGGAGCAGGCCAGCCTGACCGACCCGCTGACCGGCCTGCACAACCGGCGCTACCTGGAGCAAACCATCCAGGCCGACTTCGACCTGGCCGCGCGCCGCCACCGCAGCGTGCCGCCCGAGCCGCATGCCGACCTGGTGCTGTTCATGCTCGACCTGGACCACTTCAAGCGCGTCAACGACGAATACGGCCACGCCGCCGGCGACGCCGTGCTGCAGCAAAGCGCCGCCGTGCTGCGCCAATGCATGCGCAGCTCGGACCACATCGTGCGCTGGGGTGGCGAGGAATTCCTGCTGCTGGCGCGCTTTATCGAGCGCGCCGACGCGCCGGCGCTGGCCGAGAAAATCCGCTGCGCCATCGCCGCCCACGAGTTCACCATCCCGGGCGGCCAGGTCTTGCGCAAGACGGTGTCGATCGGCTTTGCCGCCTTCCCCGGCATGCCGGGCCGCCCCAGCGCGCTGACGCCGCAAGCGCTGCAGCGCCTGGCCGACGCCGCCCTGTACGCGGCCAAGCACACCTGGCGCGACGCCTGGGTCGGGGTGCAGGCGCGCAGCGGCGAAGCGGGCTTGTCGCGCTTCCTGGCCGATCCGGCCAGCGCGGTGGCGGCGGGGGATGTGTCCTTATTGGTGCCGCCGCAGCGCGGCCGGGTGGTCAACTGGCACTAGGTGCCAGCCGCCTAGGCGTCGAAGTTGCCGATCACGCGCAAGTCCAGCGCCAGCTCGGCGGCAACGGCGCTGCCGTGCCGCCGCGCCGGGTGGAAACGCACTTGCAGCAAGGCCTGCTGCACGCGCTCGGCGTCGGCCTCCAGGTAGCGGTGGCGGCCCAGTTCAACCTTCTCCACCGCGCCATCGGCGCCGATCCATAACCGCACGGGCAGGTAGCCGGCGTCCAGCCCGGGCACCAGCAGCACTTGCGGGCCTTCCATGCCGGCCGCCAGGGTGGGCGCCTCGAACTCGGGCGGCGCCGCCTCCAGCGTTGCCGCCGGCACCGCGACCACGGGCGGGAGCGGGGTGGTCCGCTCCAGCGCCACCGGCAAGGGCGGCGGCAGCGCCGGGCTGGCATCCTCGGCCAGCAGGCGCACCGTCAACAGCGGCGGCGCGCTGCCGCTGGCCGCGACCGCCGCGACGCGCTCGTAGCGCGGCGCCAGCAGCCCGCCCAGGACGGCCAGGTGCAACGACACGGTCAGCGCCAGCGCGCCGGCCCGGGAGCGTTCAATTGCCAAGGCCACGCCACAGCAAGCGCTTGACCGGCACGTTGGCGTCCTGCGGCGGCATGTTGAAGGGCTTGACGCGCGGGCGCATGCCGTCCGCCGTCACGGCGTGGATCACCGGGGTGCCGCTTGGCAGCTTGCTGACGGTCATGCCGACGATCGGCGAGGACTGCTTGATGCCCACCGGCGTGTTCTGGATGACGAAGCCGCCGGTGTTGTAGTCGAGCTGATAGAGCCAGCTGTAGCCGCCGGCCTTGCAATCGGAGGCGGTCGGCACCACGCTCGACACCAGCAAGGTGCCAAAGAACAGTTGCGGATCGATGGCGACGCGCTCGCCGGCATCCTCCAGCTCCACATACCAGCCGCCATCCTCGACCCAGCTCACCTTATCCTTGGTGGCATTGACGCGCGAGACCACCTGGCCACCCACACTCTGCGGTGCCATGCCCTGCTTTTTCAGCTTGCCGGGGAACGGCACCACTTTGTCGTCGGCGTTGTCGCGCACGCCGATGATGACCTGCTTCTTGCCGCTGGCGGTCAGGTCCTCGGTGCCCAGGTAACGGCCGGTGCCGACAAACACGGAACGCTTGGTGTTGATGGTGACCACCTCCGGCGTCGTCATGATCGGCAGCTCGCGCCCCAGTTCCAGCAGCTTGCTGGCACTGCGGTTTTTCAGGTCGAAGCGCCACAGGTTGCCGTGCAGGTCGCCGCCATAGGCGCCGATCGCCAAGTTCTCGGACGCGAAGTCCTCCACCACGATGTTGATGCGCGCCAGGCCGCTCGGGTCGTCCGCACTGCCCACGCCGGTCGCGATGGCTTTGCCGTCCTGCTGGCCGGTCGCCAGGTCCAGCACGAAGACATAGCCCTGGCCGTTGCCGCCGGCAAAGCCGCCCTGGTTTGGTACATTGTTGTAGCCGGAGGTCAGCAGCACCACCCACTTGCCGTCAAGCTTGGTGATGTACGGCGTGCCATAGCTAAAGCCAACGTTGGCGTTGTCCTTGGCGGTAAAGGTCCACAGCACGCGCGGCTGGTCGGGGTCGCTGATGTCCAGCGCATAGTAGCCGCGCCCACCCTTGCCCATGGCGCCCACCAGCACTTTCTTCCAGCCGCCGATATTGGCGTCGGTCACGGCCAGCGGGCCGTCCAGGTAATAGCGGTGGTGGTCGGTGTAGTTCTCATCGGCCAGGCGCCACAATTCCGGCAGCAGCATGGGCGGGATATAGGCCCAGCGCTCGGCGCCGGTGACCGCGTCGAAGGCGTGCAGCATGCCGTCGTTGGCAGCGGCGTAAACGATGCCGTCGCGCCCCTCGCTGCCCAACTTGTATTCGGCATAGCCCTCGTCGCTGAAATCGTGCTGCGCCGCTTTCACGTACACCGGCTGCGAGTGCACGAAGTCGCCCAGGATTTTCAGGCGCTCGCGGTACAGGCGGGTGCTGGCCGTCGTGCCCGCCTTGGGGTCCTGCCCGCGCAGATAGTTGACCATCGTCTGGGCGCTGGCCTTGGCCTTTTGCTCAGGGCTCCACTCCGCATACTGGCTCAACTTGCTGTTGACGAACAGGTCGCTCTGCGCCTTGCTCAGGCCCGGGCCGCTGCTCACCACCTTGAACGGCACCAGCTGGTGGTTCTCATCCGAGGTCCAGATGGTGCGCGTGTCGCTGCCATCGGGCAGGATTTTCTTGGCCAGCTCGGTGCTGGCGCGCCAGTCGTCGGTGGTCGCCACTTCGCCATTGGTGAGGTTGATGCTGCGCCGGCTCAAATCGCCGTCCCACAGCCCGGTGCGGTAATTGGCGAGGTAGATGTAGTTGTCGCCAGCCACCGGCTGCAGGTTGGAGGTCGCCGCCGCCGCACCGCTGCCATCGACCCGCTCGATACTGCCGAGCGCCTTGCGCATGCCCTCTTCCAGCGCCACCGGATCCTGGGCGCTGAAGTACATGCCACGGCCATTGACCGCGGCGTGCCACAGATCGTCGATGGTGGTTTGCTCGTTTTCCTTCGGCCACGGCCAGTTGGTCGGCCCCTGCAGGATGTCCAGGTAGGCGCCCTTCGCCGTCTTGTAGTCGGGCGTGTAGCCGAGCGTGCCGTCCACCCCCAGGCCGAGCGTGAAGGTGGTCATGTGCTGGTGGGTGGTCACGTCGTCGTAGGCGGCATCGCCGCCGCCGCTCGGCACATTGTTCTCGCTGAGCGGGCCCGTCGTGCGCAGGTCGGTGACATAGTAATGGTAGGCCACATCGGCCAGCGTCTTCTTGGTCTCGTTCGCCGGGGTCGGCGCGTAGAACGGACGCGCCACGCCTTTCACGCCGTCCAGGTCTTTCACGGTGGAGTCGGAATCGCCGCCGTTCCAGTAGCCGTCGGTGGCCAGGATGGCGAAATTGCGCTGGCAGGAGAACTGGATCGGGTCGTCCGTGTATACCTTGCTGGTGCCGGCATACATCTTGCCCACCTCATTCAGCGATTCGCGCAGTGGCGTGCCGCCGGAAGGCACCACATCATACAGCTCATCGAAAAAGTCCTGCTTCTGCTTGCCCTCGAACTCCTTGATCGGCAAATTGATGGCGGGCACCTTCTGGGCGTTCTTGTTGATCGTGGTCAGGCCGATGCGGGCGTGGAAGAACGTGGCGTCATCGGGATCGGCCTTCAGCGCGGCGCCGGTCTTGGGTACGCCGCGCACATCGACGAAAGCGTGGCCGATGGAGGACTTGGCCATCTGCGCGCGGGTACGGTACCAGGCGTACCAGTTGGCGAAGTTGCTCATCTCTTCGGCGTAGGTACAGTCGCTGCCCAGGCAATCGGTGCGGGTGATGGCGCGCGGATAGGATTTCCGGTCCGGGTGGATGTCGACCCGCTGCCAGCCACTATGCACCAGGTTGCTGTACTCGGTGGTGCGGCGTGGCTGGCATTTCTTCGCGCTGCCGGTGCCATCGCACCACTCGATCTTCACATTGTAGTAATACGGCGCGCCATACGCCACCGACAGCTCCGAGTAGGTGGCGTTGGGATACAAGTAATCGCTGTTGACCACGGCCGGGCGGCACTCTTTCACCTTGCCGCCGCACCATTTACGCTCCGGATATCGTTTGGTCAGGTCGATGGTGGTCGCCGGCGCCACCTGCGCGCAACCGCTGTTGCACGGCTCGGTCGAGGCTTTGGCGGTTTCATTGAACAGCTTGTCAATGGTTTGCACATTGTAGCCGTCGCTCGGCACCGCGCTCCACGCCACCGCCGTGCTGTAGCTGGTATTGCCCAGGGGGTCGGCCTTGCGCTGGCCATCGGCCTTGACCGGCCACTGGTAGCGCACCGCCGGATTGTAATACGCCCGGTTGAACGCGCTGGCGAAGTACAAGGGGTCGCCCTGTTCGCAGACCGCCTTGAAACCGCCGCTGGTATCGCGGCAGTAATACTCGAAGACCTGGTCCGAACGCTTGCGCACATAGTCGGGCATATAGTCCCAGGCCATGCTGCCGGAGTTGTCCAGGTCGAGCATGATGTTGGGCAGGACGGCGCTGGTGGTGGCGTTGGCCAGCGGCTTGTTGGCCAGGTCGGTATCGCCGGCCTGGGTGGCAGCGCTCAACAGCAGGCTGGCGCCGCACAGGGCCGCGGCCGGAAGGTGGTGGGTAAATAGCCTCATGGATCTCAGGGGGATGTCAGCGGTTATTGTTGGATGATGGTCTGTGCGTAAGCGACGTTGAAGCGCGGGCCGGTGACGCGCACCGTGATGCGGTACAGGCCGCGGTTGGCCACTTCCGGCCAGCCGCCTGGCTTGTCGTTCTCCATCTGCAGGCGGCCGCCCTCGCTGTTGCCCTCCACTTCCGACTCTTCGGTGGAGCAGGTGCTGGCATCCAGCGGACCGGGCTTGTTGCACATGCGGTGCACCACGTACGACACCTGGTTGCCGACCGCGTCTTTGGGCAATTGCTTGACCTGGTCGTCGTCGTTCCAGTCCAGGTCATCGTCGCCGGTTTCCGGCAGCGCGTTGCCGGTCAGGTCGAGCTTGTCCTGGCGCGTGGCGTAATAGCCGTTGGATGGCTGGTCATCGGTCAGGCTGGCGCCGTTCGCGCGCACCCACAGGATGGCCGCCTCCACGCCGGCATCGGCGCTGATGGCGGCGCTTTGCTTGAAGGCCAGGTTGCCGGCGATCAGGGACGAGGTGTCGACCGAGCGCACCAGGGCCAGGCTGGCCAGGGTCAGCGCCACCAGCACGATCAGGGTCATGACCAGCACCACCCCGCCCTGCAGGCGGCGCGGCAGGCGCGGCTTGCGTTTCATATTTCACTCCAGATAACGTTGCGCAGCGGGACCACGGTCTCGAACACGCGGTAGCGATAGCAGCCCCAGTCCGCCGGGTATTTTTCGGCGTTGTAGCTGACCCATTCCGGCCAGCCTTTCACCTTGCCATCCTTGATGGTGGTGGTCGAGCATTTGCCGGCGCCATCCTGGTCCCGCTCGTACTGGTTGGCACGCGCCACGACCACCATGCGGATCGCCTTGATGCGTGGCCAGTCGCTTGGACCGGGCGACTTCCAGGGCGCGGCGTTGGCATCGACCCAGCTGGTGACATTCTGCTGGCCGGCGTTGGCCACGCCGTATTGCGCCTGCAAGTCCAGGATGTCGGCCATCACCAGTTCCGGCGCCTGGCCGTTATCGCTGCGCTCCAGGCGGCGCGTGGCCAGGTCGATCGCATAGGCCTTGGTGAAGGTGGCGCTGACACCGGTCGGCTTGAAGCAGGTCACGCTGGCGCCCTTCCCATATCGGGGCCAGTTGTTCTCGTTCTGGTAGCTGGCGGGCGGGTTGAACATGCCATTCTTGCCGGGATTGTGCTGGATTTTCGGCTTGCTGCCCTGGTCCAGGATCTCGGTGATATTGGCCAGGGTGCACACGCCCGGCTGGCGCAGCATGATCAGGTCGCCCTCCTCGCAGCCGGACACGGAATTGACATCCAGCACGGCCGATGGCTGCGGCATGGTGCGCGCCAGCTTGACTTTGCTGGGCATCTGGAACGAGCCGTTTTCCGGGTCGGCGAAATACTGCACGGCCACCGAATCCGGGCCGCCGTCGGCGCCGTCGGTGATCAGCAGCGGCGCGAAGTTCAGGCCGTTGATCGGGCCTTCCACGCCGCCGCACGCCGGGCTGCCATCGCAGTAGGTATACAATTTTTCGCACTCCGCCGACTGCTTGGGCGACATGCCCCAACCCGCCATGCGGGCGTCGTTCTCGATCATGTACAGCGCGATCGCGCCGCTCGACTGGGCGTCGGCGCCGGTGGTCACATTGCGTTTGCGTCCTTCGGCGTTCTGGAACACTTGCAGCACGATGACCATGCTGATCAAGCCGACCAGCAAGCCCACCATGATCTCGACCAAGCCGAAACCTTTTTGTAAACGTTGCATGGGATTCCTTAGTTAATCAATCCCACCGTCTCGTAACGATGGGTAACTTTTTCACCGGGCGCCTTCCAGCTCACGGTGATGGTGACCTGCGGACCCTGGCGCACCACCGTGCGCTTACCGTCAGGCAGGCCGGGCACCCCCACATCCTTGCCCACGAATTTGTCCGGCTCGTTGCGGTTGACCCACATCTGGCCCATCAACTGGTTGGCGATAAAGCTCGCTTCCAGGCGGTACTTGGCGTCGCTGGCCTGGCTGGCCGCCGAGGCTTGCAGCCAGATCATGGCCAGGATGCCGAGCGAGAAGATGACGATGGCGGCCATCGCTTCAATCAAGGCGCTGCCCTGCTGTTTACCAGCATTTGGTCGTTGCTTCATGGTGGATTCCTTAACTGCAGCCTTGCGGATTGGCGGCTAGCGCCAGGGCCGGATCGCACATGCGCACCTGGCCGCCGGAACTGATGGTGATCACATAGCGGCGCGCCTGGGCCGCGTCCGGGTTGGTGACATCGATGCGGGTGACGTCATTGCCGTTGCCGGCGCCCGGCGCCTGCCCCAGATAGTTGAACGTGACGCCCGCCAGCAAGCCGGTGCCGGGCGCGATGGCGGCGCCGAAATGGCCAGGCGCGACCGGCTGCACCAGCGCGTCCTTGTTGACGCCCAGGCGCGGCGCCTCGCCGCCCTCACGCGGCAGGCGGCTTTGGATAATGGCCGGGCAGTCGGCGTTCGGCACTTTGCAGCCGACGCTCCACGCCACTTTGCCGTCCTGGTCGGTCAGCTTGAAGTTCACTTGCGCGTTGCGCCGCAGCGATTCCATACGCGCCAGCTGCAGGCCGTTCAGCACTGATTCGGCGGCGGCGCGGTTCTGCGCGTCCTGCATCCAGCGTATGAACGAGGGCGTGCCGGCCGCCATCAGGATGGCGACGATGCTGATACCGATCATCAGCTCGATCAAGCCGAGCCCCGCCTGCCGGCGCATCAGCACTTGCCGCTCCGATTGGTCACCCAGCACTCATCCGACTTGGTCCAGCCGGTCGGCACGGCCACCGTGCTGCGCGCATTTTTTTCATCAATGCGGTAGGTAAAGCCGGCCATCTTGCCTTTGCCCTCGGCACGCAGGACAAAGCTGTTGCCGTCCGCGCCGATCTGGCAGGCGACGTCAAAATCGGCCAGGTTCTTCGGCGGCTCGGTCGCCGATTTGTCGACGCACGCGCCGGCATAGCTGCGGTTGTCCTGGAAATGCTGCTCCATCTTGGCGCGCAATTCCGACAGCGCGGCGGTCGCGGGCGGAATGCGACCACGCTTCACATAGTCGGCATAGGCCGGCATGGCGACGGCGGCCAGGATGCCGATAATAACGATGGTTACCATTAGTTCCATCAGGGTAAAACCAGCCATAGCTACTCTTCTCACAATATTTCCCCAAATAGTCGAAAAACTCTTGCAAAAACACAATTTGACAGAAGTTTAACGTTAAATTCAAATTAAGTGGCGCACTTTGTTGCCGAACAGCATCACGTTAATTCCTTGATATTATTGAGAAATCACAAGTTTTGATTGCAAAATCGCCACTTTTAGTTCAAAACGACAACATCATGCAGCAGCGTATGGCGAACCCGCCGGGTGGAGTAAAATGCAAGGTTTATGCGCGCGCAGCGCGCGGCCCGATCCCAACGTACCGATGACCACCCTGCCAGCCGAAATCAATCCCGACGCCGTCAAGAACAGCGCGGCCGAAAAAGTCACCCCGATGATGGCGCAATACCTGCGCATCAAGGCCGATTACCCGAACATGCTGGTGTTCTACCGCATGGGCGACTTCTATGAGCTGTTCTTCGACGACGCCGAGAAGGCCTCGCGCGTGCTGGGCATTACGCTGACGGCGCGCGGCAGCCAGAATGGCGTGCCGATCAAAATGGCCGGGGTGCCGTTCCATTCGCTGGACGGCTACCTGGCCAAGCTGGTGAAAGTGGGCGAATCGTGCGCGATCGCCGAGCAGATCGGCGACCCGGCCCTGGCCAAGGGCCCGGTGGAACGCAAGGTGGTGCGCGTGGTGACCCCGGGCACCCTGACCGACTCCGACCTGCTGCCGGAAAAATCGGAACGCCCGCTGCTGGCGATGACGATGATTAACAACCGCAAGCACATCACCTGCGGCCTGGCCTGGCTCTCGCTCGCTTCCGGCGCGCTGCGCCTGATGGAATTTTCCGGCGACCAGCGCAGCGTCAATGTGCGCCTGCTGCAGGAACTGGAACGCATCGCCCCGGCCGAGATCCTGCGCGGCGACGATGCCGACATGTTCGACGAGATCACCCTGTGCCACGTGAACAATGTGCCGGCCTGGCACTTCGACGTGGTGCACGGCCACAAGGCCCTGCTCGACCAGTTGGCCGTGGCCACCCTGACCGGCTTCGGCGCGGAAGGCCTGGGCGCGGCGTTCGGCGCGGCCGGCGCCCTGCTGCGCTACGCGCAAAACACCCAGGGGCGCGGCCTGCAGCACGTCAGGAGCCTGTCCTGCGAAACGGAGAACGAGTACATCGGCCTTGACGCGGCCACCCGTCGCAACCTGGAGCTGACCGAAACCATCCGCGGCCAGGAATCCCCGACCCTGTTCTCGCTGCTGGACCACTGCCGCACCGCCATGGGTTCGCGCCTGCTGCGCCACTGGCTGCACCACGCCAAGCGCGACCAGTCGGTGGCGCGCGCGCGGCATGACGCCATCGCAGCCCTGATGCAGCACGACACCACCGGCTCGCTGGCCTACCACCTGGCGCAGGTGCCGGATATTGAGCGCATCACCACCCGCGTGGCCTTGCTGTCGGCCCGCCCGCGCGACCTGTCGGCGCTGCGCGACGGCCTGCAGCAACTGCCGCAGCTGCAGCACGCCATGCTGCGCGCCCTGGGCCACGACAATGCCGACGGCCTCTTGGCGCGCCTGCATCACGGCCTGAATTCGCCGCAGGACTGCGTTGACCTGCTGGTGCGCGCCGTGATGCCGGAACCGGCCACCATGGTGCGCGACGGCGGCGTGATCGCACGCGGCTACGACGCCGAGCTGGATGAACTGCGCGGCCTGTCGGAAAACGCCGGCCAGTACCTGGTCGACCTGGAAACGCGCGAGCGCGAGCGCACCGGCATCGCCAACCTGCGCGTGGAATACAACCGGGTGCACGGCTTCTACATCGAAGTCACCAACGGCCAGGCCGACAAGGTGCCGGACGACTACCGCCGCCGCCAGACCCTGAAGAACTGCGAGCGCTACATCACGCCGGAACTGAAGGCCTTTGAGGACAAGGCGCTGTCGGCGCAGGACCGCGCCCTGGCGCGCGAGAAGATGCTGTACGAGGAGCTGCTGGCCGCGCTGGCGCCCTTCATCGGCCCTCTGCAGTCGATCGCCCAGGCCCTGGCCCAGGTCGACACCCTGTGCGCCCTGACCGAGCATGCGCTGCGCCACAACTGGTGCGCGCCGCAGCTGGTGGCCGAGCCGTGCATCAGCATCGTGGAAGGCCGCCACCCGGTGGTGGAAAACCAGATCGAACGCTTCATCGCCAACGACTGCAAGTTCCAGGCCGAACGCCGCCTGCTGCTGATCACCGGCCCCAACATGGGCGGTAAGTCGACCTATATGCGCCAGGTTGCCTTGATCACCCTGCTGGCCTATATCGGCAGCTACGTGCCGGCCGCCAGCGCCACCATCGGCCCGATCGACCGCGTCTTCACCCGCATCGGCGCCACCGACGACCTGGCCGGCGGCCGCTCCACCTTCATGGTGGAGATGACCGAGGCGGCCAGCATCCTGAACGGCGCCAGCGAACACTCGCTGGTGCTGATGGATGAAATCGGGCGCGGCACCTCGACCTTCGACGGCCTGGCGCTGGCCTGGGCCATTGCGCGCCACCTGATCGAAACCAGCCGCAGCTTCACCCTGTTCGCCACCCACTACTTCGAGCTGACCCAGTTGCCGGAGGCGCATCCGACCGCCGCCAACGTGCACCTGTCGGCGGTGGAGCACAAGGATTCCATCGTGTTCCTGCACGCGGTGCAGAACGGCCCGGCCTCGCAAAGCTACGGCTTGCAGGTGGCGCAGCTGGCCGGCGTGCCGCAGCCGGTGATCAAGGCCGCGCGCAAGCACCTGGCGCGCCTGGAAGCGCAGGCGCTGGACGCGACGCCGCAGCTGGACCTGTTCGCGGCGCCGCTGGCCGACGCCAACGACGACGAGGCGCAAGCCCCGGCGCCCGTGGCCGCCGATCCGCGCGCCGAGGACGTGCTGGCCGCGCTGGACGACATCGATCCGGACGCCATGACCCCGCGCGAGGCGTTGGAGCAGTTGTACCAGCTGAAGCGCCTGGCCCAGGCATGATGATCCCCGTGGCCGCCGCGCGCCCTGCCTTGCCGTACCGCGCCGCTGCCGCGCTGCTGGCCGCCGCCCTGCTGGCGGCGGGCGCCGCCGCC
>NZ_WWCJ01000031.1 GCF_009857475.1 Pseudoduganella guangdongensis
CGCTGCGCTGCGCCAGGTTGCGCACCTCGGACGCCACCACCGCAAAGCCGCGCCCCTGTTCGCCCGCGCGCGCCGCTTCCACCGCCGCGTTCAGGGCCAACACGCCCAGCGGCGCCGCCAGCACCAGGCTGGCCGCCCACTGGCGCAGGAAGCGCCGCAGCGCGCCACCCGGCAGCACCGCCGTCATCGCATCGGCCCCGTTCTGCCAGTCGCGCGGCGCGATACCGCACACCACCACGCCCCAGCAGGCAACGCCCGCCATCATCACGCCGGCCAGCGCCGCGCCGCCGGAAAACAGCGCCGCCAAGCCGATGCCGGCCAAGGCCAGGGCGGCCGCCGGCGCCATCGCCAGCACCAGCGCCACTTCCGCCAGCACCTCGCCCGCAAAACCGGGCACCCGCATCGCCAGCGCCGGCAACGGGCGCAGCAGCCAGCCCACCGGCCGCAGGACGCGGTCCGCCAGCAGCAGCAAGCGGTTGCGGCGCGCCGAGCGCTGGCGCACGCGGTCCGGCGCATAGCGGTGGAAGAACAGCGCCGCCGGCAGCAGCAACAGCAGCGACAAGGCCATGGTCGCGCCGCGCAGGGCCACGGCGCGCCCGGTCCACAGCAGCTCCGGCATCAGGATCGGCGCCAGCGCCTTGTCAAAGCCATTCCGGCCCAGGCTGAAATTATTGGTCCCGTAATGCTCGCCCAGCGTGGTCAGCGCCACCGACAAGCCGGAGAAATCAAACAGCATGGGCCAGGTCGTGCCCGGGTTTTCCATCACCCCGACCAGCGCCCCGAGCTGCAGGCACCACAGGAAAAAGAACAGCACATCGCCGCGCTTGCCCACCAGCGGGCCGACATTATCGAACAGCACCGCGCAGGCCGCGCAATAGCTCACCAGCGGCAGCAGCATCAGCGCATAGGTTTGCAGGTAGAGCAGCAACTGCAGCGGCCCCTCGCCGCGCAGGGCGTGCAAGGCCAGCGTCGAACACAGGTAGGCCAGCACCACCAGCAGCAGGTACGCCACCCCGCCCAGCCAGCGGCCCGCCGACAGCAAGCCGTTGCCGGCGCCGGTCGCGCCGATCACCGCCCCCATGCCGCTCTCCAGGTCCTGCGCCGTGCGCCCGCGCAGCAGGTAGAAGCCGGCCAGTCCGATCAGCATGCCCGCGATATGCGCGCTGCCAAAGGCCAGCGCCTGGCTGCTGTACAGCACCCGCTGGTGCTCGATCACCATCAGGGTAACGCCGTCGGCCGGATCGGCGATCGCCAGCCAGCACAAGCCCACCGCCGCCAACAGCACCACCAGCGTCGAAAAACGCCGCATGCGCAGCCGCATTTCGTTCAGCGCGATCACGCGCAAGGCATGCCAGGTCATGCCGCCTCCGCCAGCGCATAGCGCTGCGCCATCAAGGCTTCCTCCAGGCTCGGCTCCACCGCCAGCGCGCCGGCGAACGGCAAGCCGGGGTGCGCCACGCGCAGCTGCACCAGCGCGCCCTGGCGCTGCGCCTGCAGCACATGCACCCGGCTGCGCAGCGCTTCGTATTGCGCCGCATCCACGCTGGCCTGCCACACCTGGCCGCGCGCCCGCTGCAGGATCTCGTCCGGCGTTTCCAGCGCCACCAGGCGCCCCTTGCGCATGATCGCCAGCTGGCCGGCGATGCTCTCCACGTCCGGCACGATATGGGTGGACACGATCACCAGCTTGCCGAAGCCCAGCTCCGACAGCAGGCGGCGGAAGCGCAGGCGCTCCTCGGGGTCAAGGCCGGCGGTCGGCTCGTCCACGATCAGGATATCCGGGTCGTTCAGCAAAGCCTGCGCGATGCCCAGGCGGCGCCGCATGCCGCCCGAGAAGGACGCCGCCGGCCGCGCCGCATGCTCGGCCAGGTTGACCAGTTCCAGCAGGTGGCGGATGCGCGCCGCATCGCGCACGCCCTTCAGCGCCGCGAAGTACTGCATGCACTCCAGCGCCGACAGGTTGGGATAGACGCCGAACTCCTGCGGCAGGAAGCCCAGGCGACGGCGCATGGCGTCGGGCTGGCGCACGATGTCCACGCCGTCGAACAGGATGCTGCCTGCGCTGGGGCGCGCCAGCGTGGCCACCAGCTGCATCAGGGTGGTCTTGCCGGCACCGTTGTGGCCGACCAGCCCCACCACCCCGGTACCCAGCGTCAACGACACGTCATCCACCGCCTTCAGGTCGCGGTAGGCCTTGCAGACATTGCGCAGCTCAAGCATTGTTCTTCCCCGGTTGGTATTGGATAGCGCGACTATAGCGGCGCCCGGAAGCGCGCACAGCCAGGCTGCGACGAATGGTCGATTTCGGCGGATGAGTTGTAATAATGAGCAACTAGTTACACTAGTGGAATTTCCACTTGCATTTTCCCCACAGTTAGCACCGTTTCCCCGCAAATAGTCAGTCCCCATGCGGCTTTCCCGCCTGCAACAGGAATATAATGGGTCGCACCTCACGCTCATGCGACACTCAAGGACCCAAGTGCCAGGCTTTCCGGTTTCGACCTTTACCAAGCGCCTCCACCAGCTGGTTGGCGCCTGCCTGCTTGCGTCCGTGTGCACCCTGGCCCCGGCCCAGGCGCCGTCGCCTTCCCCGCTGGATCAGGACATCGCCCAGATCCGCGAGCAGGTGCGCTTTGTGCCGGAACAAGCGCTGGTCCAGCTGCAGCAGATGGAGCCGCAGGCGCGCAGCGCGCCAGCCCAGACGCGCGCCGAATTCCTGTCCCAGCTGGCCCTGACCCATCGCAGCCTGGGTAAATTCGACAGCGCGCTGGCACTGGCGGACGAACTGCATGCCTACGGCCTGGCGCAGGACAACAAGATCATCATCGCCAAGGGCCTGCTCACCAAAGCCTATGTGCGCTCCGCGATGAACGAACGCCAGCTGTCGCATGAGCTGGCGTTTGAAGCGGAGAAGCTGGCCAACACCGCCGGCGACCTGGTGCTGCGCGTGCAGGCCACCATCACCGCCGGCCAGAGCTACGCCGAGCAAGGCAACTACCCGGTCGCGCTGAACCGCCTGCAGTCCGCCGTGGACCTGGCGCATCAGGTGGGCAGCGACAAGGTGCCGCTGGCGAGCGCCCTGAACGCCCTCACCCTGCTCTACACGCAAATGCGCGAGTACGACAAGGCCTGGGAAGCGCTGGCGGAGACCTTCGAAGTGTCGGAAGCGCTGAATTCGCCCGGCCGCATGTCGATCGCCAACAACACCGAATACGGCCTGGCCATCGATACGCGCCAGTACAAGCGCGCCATGCGCGCCCTGCTCAACAACCTGGAGCTGACGCGCAAGATCGGCGCCAAGCGCATGATCGCCACCACGCTGGTGAACCTGTCCGACATCAACCTGAAGCTGCACGAGTTCACGACCGCGCTGCGCTTTGCCAACGAAGCCGCCGCCGCCGCGCGCGAGGCCCGCGACGACAGCATCGAGGCGACCTCGCGCATCAACGCCGGCCAGGCCTATATGGGCACCGGCAAGGTCGCCGAAGGCAAAAAATCCTTCGCGCTCGGCATGGCGTATTTCGAAAAGACCGGCGACAAGCCGGAGCTGCAAGCCCTGCTCACCGAGTACGGCCAGGCGCTGGAGCGCGTGGGCGACTTCCAGGGCGCGGTGGAAGCCTACCACCGCGAACGCGCCATCTCGAACGAGTTGTTCGAAGCCCAGCGCAAGAAAGCCATGTGGGAGCTGCAGGAAAAGTACGACACCGAGAAGAAGAAGCGCCAGATCGAATCGCTCTCGCACGAGAACGACGTCAAGAGCGCCGAGCTCACTGCGCGCCGCCTGCAGCAGCGCATCTGGTGGCTGCTGGCGGTGGTGTTCGCGCTGGCCGCCGTGATTGTCGGCCTGCTGTACCGCAAGGTGCGCCAGGCCAACGCCCAGCTGGAGGTGAAGAACCTGGAGCTGAAGGCGCAGTCCTCGCTCGACCCGTTAACTTCGCTCTACAACCGGCGCCACTTCCAGGAATACATGCGCACGCATAACCAGGTGGAGCGGCGCGGCGCCAACGGCGAGGACATCGTCGGCGCCCTGTTCCTGATGGACGTCGACCACTTCAAGCACGTCAACGACACCTACGGCCACGCCGCCGGCGACGCCGTGCTGAAGATGATCGCGGAAAGCCTGCGCGTGGCGCTGCGCGAGACCGACATGATCGTGCGCTGGGGCGGCGAGGAATTCCTGGCCTTCCTGCCGGCCATCCCGCGCAACGGCGTGGATGAAATCGCGCGCCGCATCCTGCACAGCATTTCGTCGCAGCCGGTGCCGTTCCAGGACCATATGATCCACGTCAACGTGTCGGTCGGCTTCGCGCCCTTCCCGCTGGCGCCGGGCGGCACGCCGCTGCCGTGGGAACGCGCGGTCAACCTGGTGGACATGGCGCTCTACCTGGCCAAGGCCCACGGCCGCAACCGCGCCTACGGGGTGCGCGGCTTTGAGAACTTTGAACAGACCTCGATGGAAGCCATCGAGCAGAACCTGGAACAGGCCTGGCGCGCCGGCTTTGTCGACCTGACCCTGGTGCTGGGCGGCGCGCCCGATGAACCGCCGCCCTCCAACGTGGTGCCGCTCAAATCCAAGTCGGGCAATTGATCGGGAACTTGAGGGCGCGCTAGTCCTTGTCCTTGCGCGCCTCGCGCGCCGTTTCCTGGATATCCTTGCCCGCCTCCTCCACCTTTTCGCCGATCCTTTCGGTGGCCTGATTCAGTTTTTCACCGGCCTTCTGCGCGGCTGCATCGAGCTTTTCGCCGGCCTGCTCCAGCTTTTCGCCCGCCTTGACGGCGGCCTGGTCGATCTCGCGTCCCGCCTGTTCGGCCGGGCCGATGCGCTTGTCGTCCGGCTTCTGGCAGCCGCTCGCCGCGGCCAGCACCAGGCTGGCCAGCAGCACCGTCATCCTGCTTTTCATACTTTCTCCTTGTTGATACACATCGATAAAGTCCCGGGTTAGCGGCGGCCGATCAGGAAGGCGCCCGCCAGCGCCGCCAGGCCGAATACCAGCAAAGTGCTGGACAAGGCCAGGTTGAGGAATTTGGAAAGGTTCAGCACCCCGAGCGCGGCGCTGCCGAGGAAGAGCACGCCGAAGAAGCCCAGCCAGCCGGCCGTGCCGGCGGCCGCCATGTCGGCGCCCTGTTCGCGCGCGTGGCGTGCGAACAGCTGCCGCAAAGCGTTGGATGCCAGCAACAGCAAGACGAATGCGCCGCCGACTGTGATCAAGCCGTCCTGCATTTGCCCCTCCCTCACGGCGCGCGGAAAGCGCGGCCCCGGGGCAAATGGTAGCACCGGTGCTTACTCGGCGACGATCTTTTTGGGCGGCGGCGGCGGGGCAAAGGCGACCGTGTCGCCGTCCGGCGCGCTGTCCTGCGCGTCCGAGAATTCCAGCCAGCGATCCAGGCTGGCGCGGCGGCGGATGCTGATGCCCTTGGTGCTGATATAGCCGATCTGTTCGAAGTTCTCCAGCTTGCACACCATCTTGGACGTGGTGGGCAGGTTGTCCAGCAGGCGGTCGTAGGCCTTGCGCGCCTTCTGCTCCCACTTGGCCAGGGTCGGCTCGTTGAAGCGGTTGCTCTCGTAGTAAATGGTCAAGGTGTGGTCATGGTTGCCAAAGCCGACCACCGCAGCGCCCTTGCGCACCAGGCTCAGGATATCTTCCTTGATATTGGCGGTAGGGACGAAAACGGCCGCGCGGCTGTCATCCTTATCGGGCCGCTGCAGCGGCAAATCCTGGCCAAACTGTATACCCATTGCTGCTCCCCGCACGATGGTGGGCCGGGTCCTGATAATGTTTCTCCCCGGCTATATTTGACCGATTCTACCTCGCCCCCCTTCCCGGTACAAGCGGCGCCACACCGTATAATGCGCAGGCCCCATCCTCTTTATAGCTCCAAAATGACGCCTTTTCCACCTGCCGCATGGGATTCCGCAGCCCGCCATGTGCGCGACCTGCTGACCCACGCCATCGAATACGCCCCGCCGCAACGGGCTTTGCTGGTTTTCGACCAGCGCAGCGCGCTGTCCGAAGTGCTGGCGGCGGCTTACCGCGCCGCCCTGCCGGCGGGCCGTTTCATCGACTTTGACACGGTGCAGCCGGAGCAGGTGCTTGCGGCATTCGAGCAACTACAGCCGGGCGACCTGGTGGTGCTGGTGCAAACCACCAGCTTCCGCCTGAACGAATACCGCATCCGCATGGAGCTGTTCAAGCGCGGGTTGAAGGTGATCGAACATATGCATTTGTCGCGCATGCCGGGCGAGCAAGGCCTGGTCTATATCGACGCCCTGGCCTACGACCCGTCCTACTACCGCGGCGTGGGCCACGCGCTCAAGGCGCGCATCGACCGCGCCGGCGGCGGCGTGGTGGAAAGCGGCGGCGAGCGTCTGGTGTGGGCTTCTCCGTTTGAGGAAGCCAAGCTGAATATCGGCGACTACAGCGCCATGAAGAACGTGGGCGGCCTGTTCCCGATCGGCGAAGTCTTCACCGAGGCGCAGGACCTGGAAGCGGTCAACGGCCGCTGCAAGGTGTTCGTGTTCGGCGACACCACCTTCCACGTCAACCGCCCCGCCACTCCGATCACCATGATCGTGGAAAAAGGCCGCGTGGTCGGCGCGGAGAACAGCACGCCGGAGTTCGACAATATGCTGTCCATCATCCGCGCCCACGAGGGCGAGGTATGGGTGCGCGAGCTGGGCTTCGGCATGAACCGCGCCTTCTCGCGCGAACGCACGGTGGACGACATCGGCACCTACGAGCGCATGTGCGGCATCCACCTCTCGCTGGGCGCCAAACACGGCCAATACCAAAAGCCCCAGTTCAAGCGCAAAGACGCCCGCTACCACGTCGACGTCTTCGTCCAGACCGACGCCGTCTACCTTGACGACGATCAAATCTACCGCGATGGCGGCTGGGTGGCCGGGTACTAACTTCAGCCCTTGCGTGCCAACACGTCGCCCGGCTCGGGCCTCAATCGGTTGAAGCGCGCTTCTGATTGACGTTTGCGCGGCGCGCAACACTCCCGTTGGTCAGCGCGCGCAGGAGCCATTCCGCAGGGCCGTAAGTGTGGCGCTTGAGCCACCAGGCGCTGAGCGCCATTTGCGCAAAGTAGATGACGAACACCAGGGCCATCACCGTCGCCGGCGCCAGCTTATCGCACAAGCGCAGGCCGTAGCCGGTGAACAGCAAAGCCAGAATCACCGACTGCATCAAGTAATTGGTCAATGCGATCTTGCCCATGGGCGCCAGCGCCGCCACCAGGCGCGCGCCGAAGCGGCCGTCGAACAGCATCAGCAAGCCCGCCACATAAGCGGCGGTGAGGAATGGCGCGGTAAGGAAGCTGAGCGCGGTGCCGAACATGATCATCGCCCCGCCCGGATCGTATTTGGACGCCGCGGCATACAGCGCGGCGCCCGCCAGCCCGACCGGCAAGCCCACCATCAACACGCGCGGCAGCAAATGGCGGAAGGCATCGACATGCGCAAACAGCTGCACGCTGCCGGCCGCCCGGCCAAGCAGGAACATGGCCAGCGCGCTCGGCCCCTGCGCCAACAGCAGCAAGGCTACAGTCGAAGGGAATTCGCCCGTAGTGAAAGCCCGCGTGGCGCGCCAGTCGCCATGATAGGCAAGCAGCTTGGCCAGGGCCGGCTTGGCATCCGGCGCCATGCCCTCCGGCACAAGCAGCATCACCGCACCAATCCCCGCCAGCAGCAAGGCCGACAACAGCACCAGCGCCAGCGCCGCGCGCACCGCCGCGCGCACCGATGCAGTCCACAGCACCAGCACAAAACTCAGCAAGCCATAGAGGTGCAGGATATCGCCATAAAACAGGAAGCAGCCGTGCAGCACGCCCAGCACCAGCAGGCCGCAAGCGCGCCGCAGCATGCGCGGGCGGAATGCGGCGCCGGCGCGTTCCGCCGCCGCCATCTGCAAGGTAAAGCTGTAGCCGAACAGGAATGAGAACAGCAGGTAAAACTTGGTCTCAAACAGCAGCGCCTCCACGCAGCGCACCGCCAGGTCCAGCGCTCCCGCGTAGCGCGGGTTGTTGATGCCGAGGCCAAAAAAGGGATCGGCGAAAGCCCAGATATTAACGGCCAGGATGCCCAGCAGCGCAAAGCCGCGCAAGGCATCGACATTCAGGAGGCGGTGTTGGTTCATTCGGTGCGCAGCCTTGAAGAAGTCCAGTTCCAGTTGGTGATCCCGCGCAGCAGCCATTCCGCCGGGCCGTAGGTATTCCGCTTGAGCCACCACGCGCTCAGCGCCATCTGCGCGCCGAACAGGGCTAACACAATACCAATCAGGCCGAGCGGCGGCACGCGGTTGCACAAGCCCAGGCCATAGCCGGTGAACAGCAAAGCCAGCACCAGCGACTGCGACAGGTAGTTGCTCAAGGCTAGGCGCCCCATCGGCGCCAGCGCAGCCTGCAGGCGCGCGCCGACACGGGTCTCGAACAGCATCAGGAGCAGCACGATGTACGCCAGCGTCAGGAACGGCCCCACCAGCATATTGGCCGACACGCCAATCAAGCCGCCCGCCAGGGAAGGATGCAATGTGCCATAGGCGGCAATGACCGCCTCCCCCACCAGCCCGACCGGCAGGCAAATCCACAGCACGCGCGGCAGCAAATGGCGGAAGCTGTCGATCCGGGCCAGCAGCCGCTCGCGTCCCGCCACAAAGCCCAGCAGGAACATGGCCAGCGAGCTTGGCCCCATGAACGGCAGGTTCGCCAGGTTGCCCGGGAATTGCGCCATCACATAGGCTTGCGTCGCGGCCGCACTGCCCTGGAAAGCGGCCAGCTTCGCGGCGATTTCCCCGGCATCCCGTCCGCCCGCCGTGCTCTCAATGAAGAGCGCGGACGAGCCAATTGCCCCCAACAGCAAGGCCGGCAGGACCAATAGCCGCAATGCGCGCCTCACCGCGCGCTGCGTCTCCAGTTCGCGCCAGGACAGCAGCATCAGGCTGAGTAAGCCATAGGTGTTGAGGATGTCGCCTTCGAACAGTAGGCAGCCATGCAGCACACCCAGGGCGAACAAGGCCAGGCCGCGGCGCCGCATGCGCGCCTTGAAATCCGCATCGGCACGGCGCGCCGCATCCATCTGCAGCGAAAAGCTATAGCCGAACAAGAGCGAGAACAGCAGGTAGAACTTGCCCTCGAAAAGCAGCGCCACGAGAAAGCGCAAGGCCTCGTCCAGCGCGCCGTTGGACGCGCCGTGCGAAGCACCACTGCGGAAGTACGGATCGGCGAAGGCCCAGATATTGACGGCCAGGATGCCGAGCAGCGCAAAGCCGCGCAAGGCATCCACATTGAGAAGACGGGACTGATTCATCCCGAGATTATATATTTTGCAACCCTGTTAGCAAACCCGCCTCCGCCAGCGCCTTATCCCACGGCGGTACCGGCTGGTATTCCGCCACCAGGAAATCGATCAGGGCCCGCACCTTGGGCGACAACTGGCGCGTGGCGGGATACAGGGCGCTCAAATGATTCAGGGGCAGCTCCCAATCCTGCAGCACCGGCACCAGCCGCCCCTCCAGCATGTCGCGCCAAGCCAGGAAGGTGGTGGTGTAGACGATGCCCAGCCCGCGCAGCGCCGCATGCTGCAGCACCAGCCCGTTATTCGCGGTGAAAACGGGCGCCACGCGCACCGTCGCCTGCTCCTCGCCGCGCGCGAAGTGCCAGGCCACGCCGCCCGTCAGGTGGCTGAAATGCAGGCACTGGTGGCGATGCAGGTCCTCCGGCGTATCCGGCCTGCCGGCGCGCGCCAGGTAGGACGGCGAGGCGCACAGCACGCCGCGGCAAGGCGCCAGCGGCCGGATCGCCAGCGCCCGGCTATCCGGAATGCCGCCCACGCGGATGGTCAGGTCAAAGCCGTGCTCGATCGGATCGAGCAGCGCATCATCCACATGCAGCAGCGGCGCCAGCTGCGGATGCGGCAGACTGAAACGCGCCAGCGCATCGGCCAGCCACTCGCTGCCGAAACTGGACGGCGCCTGTATCCGCAGCGGCCCCGCCAGCTCGATGCCCGCGTGGGTGACCACGCGCGCCGCCTCCTGCGCCTGCAAGACCGCCAGCGCGCACGGCTCCAGGTAAGCCTGGCCCACGTCGGTCAGGCTCACATCGCGCGTGGAGCGGTGCAGCAGGCGCGCGTTCAGCCGCTCCTCCAGCGCGATCACATGCTTGCTCACCATGGCGCGCGACATGCCCAGACGGCGCGCGGCGCCGCTGAAGCTGCGCTGGCGCGCCACCTCTACGAAGATTTCCATTGCCTTGAGCTGGTCCATGCAAAGGATTGTCTCCATTTTGGAGACAATGTGTCAACCGTTTGCACATTGTTCACACCCAATCACTTCCCTACAATGACCTACATCAAGGAATTCAACATCAGGAGTGCTGCACATGCTGACCGACGCCCAGAAAGCCCAATACGCCCAGGATGGCTTCATCGTCATCCCCGGCTTTAAGACCGCCGCGGAAATCGCCGCCCTGCGCGCCCGCGCCGCGCAAGTCGTGAACGACTTCGACCCGACGGTGGCGCAAGGCATCTTCACCACCAAGGAGCAGGAAAAGAAGGCCGACGACTACTTCCTGGCATCGGACAACACCGTGCGCTGCTTCTTTGAAGAAGAAGCCTTCGGCCCGGACGGCCAGCTGAAACAGGCCAAGGAACTGTCGATCAACAAGATCGGCCACGCCATGCACGACCTGGACCCGGCGTTCCGCGCCTTTACCGCCGACGCGCGCCTGGAGCAGATCGCGCGCGATATCGGCCTGGCCGAACCGCAGGTCTGGCAATCCATGTACATCTTCAAGCAGCCCGGCATCGGCGGCGAAGTGCGCTGGCACCAGGACGCCACCTACTTCGACACCACCCCGATCAGCGTCACCACCTTCTGGTTCGCGCTGGAAGACGCCACCCTGGAAAACGGCTGCATGTGGGCCGAACCGGGCGGCCACCGCACGCCGCTGCGCGAGCGCTTCATCCGCGAGGGCGACCAGGTGCGCGTTGAAAAACTGGACGACACGCCATGGCCGACCGACGCCACCGCCGTCCCGCTCGAATGCAAAGCCGGCTCGCTGGTCTGCTTCCACGGCCTGCTGCCGCACTACAGCGCGCCGAACCGCTCGCCCGTCTCGCGCCACGCCTACACCCTGCACGTGACCGACGGCCGCACCGAGTATTCCAAACGCAACTGGATCCAGCGCGACGCAGCCTTCCCTGTGCGAGGCTTCCTGTGAAAGTCAGCATCTTCGCCCCGCACTGGGGCAGCAACGACCTGCCGCCGGACGTCTTCATCGCCAAGGTAAAAGAAGCAGGCTTCGACGGCATCGAAATGTCGCTGCCGCTGGACCGCGCACAGCGCGACAACTGGGCCTATAAGATCGCCAACGCCGGGCTGGATTTGATTGTCGCCCAATGGGAGACCGTGTTCCACAGCGACTTCGCCGCACACAAGCAAGCGCTCGGCGAACTGCTGCGCAACGCCTGCGAAGTGCAGCCGGTGCTGGTCAACTCGCACACCGGCAAGGATTGGTACACGCCGCAGCAGAACGAAGAACTGATCGCGCTCGCCGCCGAGATTTCGAAGGAACACGGCGTGCCGGTGGTGCACGAAATTCACCGCAGCCGCTTCAGCGGGCACCCGATGCTGCTGCTGCCCTACCTTGACCGCGTGCCGGCGCTGCAGCTGAACGCCGACCTTTCGCACTGGTGCGTGGCCTGCGAATCGCTGCTGGAAGACCAGCCAGCGACGCTGGATAAAGTGCTGCCGCGCGTGCGCCACATCCACGCCCGCGTCGGCCACCAGCAAGGCCCGCAAGTAGCCGACTTCCGCGCCCCGGAAAATGCCGACGCGCTGAAAGCGCACCTGGCATGGTGGGACCGCATTATCGAGCTACGCCGCAACGACGGCGCGGAACGCATGACGCTGACGCCGGAGTTCGGCCCCGCACCGTACACCTACACCCTGCCCTACACCGGCCAGCCGGTCAGCAATGCGTGGGATCAGAATGTGGCGATGCTGAAGCTCCTGCGCGAACGCTACTGCCAGTAAGCCTGCAAAGGCCCTTTCAACAGGGCCTTACTCCGCCAGGGCATGGCCGTGCTCAGCGAGCCATGCCCTGAAGCGCGCCAGATCCTTGAACAGGATATCGACGCCACCTTCGCGGAAGAAGCCCCCCTCTCCCCCTTCCACATCACCTCACCAAACTCCTCGAGCAACAAGTCTCCCTCGGCGACGACGGCCTCAATGCCCACGCCGACATTGGCGCCGGCAATGGAATGCGCTCTACCAGCCGGCCGCACCTGCTGACGCGAATTGGACATTTAACCATGAGCCGTCATACTTTCACTTCATCAATATTTCCGGAGAAGTAATGGCACGCGACTACGAACAGTTCCCCGACGACGAAAACGGCGATGTATTGTTTCGCATGATGGAGCACGGCGACAACCTCTCCAAACGGCGCGAAGTCAACTTCTCCGTGGTGTTCCCAACGGACGAGGCAGCCCTGGAATTCGCTGTCCATCTTCTGAAAAACGGGCAAAAGGTATCGCTTTCACCGAACGAAGTGACAGCGCATCCAAACATGATTCCGTCACACGAAAACATCACAGGTTACGAAAACTTGCTCGCAACGGACGCTGCAAAGTGGGATGGCCGAAATGATGGCTGGGGTTCGTTCCAGCAGGACTAAACGCGCTTGATCAGACATAGCAGCTACGGCAATCTGGCAATCGACACGCCAACACTCATGAGGGCCAAATTTTGCTGAAGACACTGGCAATCGCGCTGCGATCCATTGCACTGTCATGCGCCTGGACACCCAAAGGCCTGCCATGAAGAACGTGCTTTTTATTTGCAGTCAGAACCGGTTAAGAAGCCCGACGGCGGAGCAAGTCTTCGCGAGTTGGAGAGGCATTGAAGTCACTTCCGCCGGAACGAACAACGATGCTGAGAATCCAGTGACTGCTGAAGTCCTGGAGTGGGCCGACATCATCATCGTCATGGAGCGGACACACCGCAATAAGCTGCAGCAAAAGTTTCGCGCTGCCTTGAACGGCAAGCGGATTGTTTGCCTGGAGATCCCAGACGAATACGAGTACATGGACCCTGCCCTTGTCAGGCTGATGGAAGCGAAAGTACCAAAGTTCCTCCCGGCAGGAGCGTTCAATGGGTAGTAAATCAAACCGGATTCGCTTTGCAAAGAGCGTGCGCGAGGGTTTCTAAGTAAAGAATGGATGCGCCACATCGCGCCTTACGTGCGCGACGGACATTTCCTTGAGAGTATGAAGAACTGGCCCGCGCACAACGCGTCATCATGGCCGGCACACTGGCGGCGACAATCGCCCACGAGATCAAATCGCCATTGGCTGCGGTGGCCAGCAATGCTGCTGCCTGCCTGCGCTGGCTGGACAAAGAGCCGCCCGTCCTGCACGAGGCCCGCGAGGCAGCACAAGCTGCCCTGACTGCAATCGAGCGCACCCAGGCTGTCGTTATCCATACCAAGTCCTACTTCACCCGCGCCCAGAACAAGCACGTGGAGACTGACCTCCGGATGCTGGTAAGCCGCACGCTGGTGCTCATCGAGCATGAGGCGCTGCAGAACGATGTCAGTGTGGCGCTACGGCTGGATAGTGAAGTGTCACTGAAGTGCGATCCGGTGCAGGTACAGCAAGCCCTTGTGAACCTGTGCATGAACGCGATTCAAGCGATGGGCAATTCGAATCGGCCACGACGGCTGCAGGTTCAGGTAGCTCATGAGGAACAAGCCGTTGCCATTACGGTTGCAGATACCGGTCCTGGTATCGAGAAGGATTTATTGCAAGCCATTTTCGAGCCGTTCTATTCAACCAAGTCTGATGGCATGGGCATGGGCCTGGCCATTTCCCGTTCTTGTGTTGAACGGCACGGTGGATGGATTGAAGTGAAGAGCGAACTAAACCAAGGTACGCAGTTCAAACTTGTACTGCCAAGAAGAGTGGCTTAAGAACAATGGAAAAATTCGTTGCCGTGATAGACGATGATCACGCTATTCGAGACGGCATTTCCAGCCTGCTTAGATCAGCCGGCTTTGATGTACGCCTTTATGCAAGCGCGGAAGTTTTTTTAAGTGATGAGCGTACTCCGCCGGCGGACGTTGCGATCACCGACATTCAGATGCCTGGGCTGAGCGGCCTGGACCTGCAAGCCGCGCTGAAAGTCCGGCGCCCCGAGCTTCCGCTGATGATTATGACGGCGTTCCCGGAAGAGGCGCTTAAGCAGCGGGTCCTCGCGGATGGCGCAATTTGCTTCTTGCCAAAACCATTCAAGGCCGCAGACCTTCTATACTGGGTAGACCGGGCCTTATCCCTACGCGGGCCGGATTCCGGTAACAAACCATGCCGCCATCCATCACCCACATTATTGACGATGACCCAACGCTCCGTAACGCTTTGCAAAGGCTATTGCGTTCCGTCAGCCTGGATTCTGAGGACTACGCTTCTTGCACGGAGTTCCTGAAAGCCGCCAAGCCAGATGTGCCAAGTTGCTTGCTGCTCGATGTACGCTTGCCCGGCATAAGCGGCCTTGAGTTCCAGTCGCAGCTCATTGCGCTCGGCATTGATATTCCCGTCATCTTCATGACCGGCTATGGCGACATACCCATGTCGGTCCAGGCCATGAAAGCAGGTGCGGTCGACTTCTTGCCAAAGCCCTTCCGCGACCAGGACTTGCTTGACGCAGTGAATGCAGCAATTGAAAAAGACATTGCCCGTCGGGAGTCCCAAGCGAGCAGTCAGTTGCTGCTGAGGCGATTCGAAGGACTCACCGATCGGGAACGGCAAGTGATGCAGCTAGTGACCACTGGGCTGCTTAACAAGCAGGTTGCGTTCGAGCTGGGGTTAAGCGAGATCACCATCAAGCTTCATCGCGCATCCGTGATGCGCAAAATGGATGCGAGTAGCCTTGCCGATCTCGTCAAAATGTCTGAGAAACTTGCCGGCGTGGGACTGCCCTCTGCTCGACTACCCGGAAACTCGTGAGTTACAATTTAATCAACTCGCCACCGATTCCAGCGTGGCGCAATTGAAATTCACGAAAAGTCTTGGGTATGAAAATTTGCAAACTGCTGTCCGCGCTCACAGTCAGCGTGTTGATACCCCTTCAAGCGTACGCCCTGGAAAACAATCAGTATGAGGTCTGGATTCAACAAGACGGCAAGGCTTTTCCAGCGACCTCGCCGATCAAGCTAAAGCGCGCCCCTTTCGAAGTGGTGTTTCGTGGCCCCGCCGCAAACGATTACGGACTGGCCGCCGCCACCAAGGCGGAGGAATTGCCCAAGTCCGGCGATCTCAGTTCCGTTTTCCGATTCGGTAACGGCCTGTTTGTGGATGACCCGAATACGAAGATCTCGATCAGCGCGCCTGGCGTGATCGGCAAGGGATGGAGCTCCTGGAACATGTGGGCGTACAGCAGCCCGAACGATCCAGAGTACATTTCCGGCTTCCAGAAGAGAGTGGTGAATGCCGATGGCACCGTGCTGCTCACCCGCACCATCGACAAGCTATGCGTCGACGACGGCGAGAAAGATGCCTGCCACCCGGTGTCCAAGCCAGTCTACAAGAGGTTCTTTGCCCTGGTTACGACGCTGCCCCCTCTTTTGCCAGGACAGAAGGCTGACGCCACCCGCTGGCTGAATCCAACGACCCTCGAGATCGAATTCACGGAGTAAGCAATGAAAGTCTGCATTATCGGCGCCGGCGCGATCGGCGGCTTCATCGGAACCCGACTGGCCGCTGCAGGCCAGTGCGAGCTGACTACCCTGGCGCGCGGCGCCACCCTGCAGGCATTGCAGCAGCACGGCTGGCGCCTGCAGATGGGAGGCGAAACGCTGACTGCTCCGGCACGGGCCGTGGCGGACCCGCGTGAACTGGGGCCGCAGGATTTGCTGATCATCGCCGTCAAAGGGCCCGCCTTGCGCGAACTGGCGCCCACACTGGCTCCGCTGCTGGGTGAGCAGACCATGGTGCTGCCGGCGATGAATGGCGTGCCATGGTGGTTCGGCGAGGGCACTCCAGCCCTCGGCGCGGCCCCACTGGAGAGCGTGGACGCTGGCGGCGCCATATCGGCCGCCCTCCCCGCCCACCGTGTGCTCGGTTGCGTGATCCACGCCAGCACGCAGACACCGGAGCCAGGCTTGGTGCGGCACGTCATGGGCAGTGGCTTGATCATTGGCGAAGCGTTCGGTGGTGAATCCGAACGAGCGCGCCGCGTGGCAGACCTGCTAATCCACGCAGGCTTTAACGTCACGCTTTCGCAGCGTATCCGTTACGACATCTGGTACAAGCTGTGGGGGAATATGACCACGAATCCAGTCACGGCCATGACAGGCGCAACGGCCGACAAGCTGTTGGACGATCCGCTCGCCAGCGCCTTCTGCATCGCAGCGATGCGCGAGGCGGCGGAGATTGGTCGCCATATCGGTTGCGACATTACCGAGTCGCCGGAAGACCGCCACAACGTCACCCGCAAGCTGGGGGCATTCAAGACCTCCATGCTGCAGGACGCCGAGGCCGGACGGCCGTTGGAACTCGACAGCCTTGTTGGCGCAGTGCGCGAAATCGGCCAGCGCGTCGGTGTGGCGACACCGAACATCGATGCCTTGTTTGGCCTGGCGCGCCTGTTTGCGCGCTGCCATGGAATGTACCCTGCGTGAAGATTATTGCCGCCTTGACGATTACCGTCGGTTTGACAACACTGATACCTGCGTGATCCCATGAATCGCGCGGCAGGTAACTTAACGGTGAGGCAGCAGTTCTTTCCTGATTTTTGCGGCGACGCCAACGCTGCGTCCGGCCAGGTTGGCGACCGTGTATTGAACCGAACTGCCCATCACGACTGCGCTGTCCGACAGGCTAAGGCCGTAATCCTGCTCAAGCCATTGCGTCATGCCGGCAGTCGCCGCTCGCAGGGCATCATCGAGTGAACCGGCTTGGCCCAGCGTCATAATATGGGTTGGCGATTCCACGCGAGGCATGCTGATTGCCTTGCCTTTGATGATTTCCACGCTGAACTCCACATCCATTGATGTTTCAAGCGCGTACTGCGAAGTTTCACCATCCCCCTGGAGCGCATGCGCATCGCCCAAGTAAAGCAAGGCACCGGGCTGTTGGACCGGAAGGTAGATTTTGTTGCCTTCGATGACTTCATTGAAATCCATGTTGCCGCCAAACCGGCCCGTATCACCGGTGGAAATGGCTGGACCATCGGGCGGGGCTACCGCCAGACCGCCTAGCATGGGACGCACCGGCACAGCAAAGCTGCGCAACGCATCGCCCGACTGTTCGGGGCTTGCCAGTCCGCGTTCGAGGTCAAGCTTCCAGCGTACCGGCCTGCCCAGTGCAGTGCTACGGGCCGCAAGGCCAGCCGTCTGGGCGCGTCCGACGATGGCATCAAGGCTGTCCGCATACGCGCGGTTTAACCTTAATTTGAGCAGGTGGACGACCAGCGTATCGCCTGCTTCCGCCCCCATCACGAAGAACGGGCCGGTCTGTGGATTGCCATATAGCGCGCGCGTCACGCCGCGTTCATCGACGCCGCCGGAATCAATGGTGGTGGTGTGGACAGTGTCGCCCGGCCAAACAGTCAGGACCGGCATGCGGGTGGCGCTGAACTCATTCGCATAATCCTTCGGCTTGAACTCATGCCGCTGAGTTGCGCTGGATGTTCGTTCCGGTAAGCGGCGAGCGCTGAAGGTATGGCTGGCGCGCGCTTGCGCATCATTCGTGTCCGGGAAATCCGCGCTGCCCTGCAAACGACTGGCACTGACACTACCTTTGTATTCGTAGCGCATGCCGTCCTTGTCGATAACCCTCAGTAAAATCTGGCCATTCTTGCGTGTGCCGCTCAGGCGATCGCCGTCAAGCGTACCGGACAGACTTCCGCCATCATCCTGCAAATGCAGTGTCTTGAAGGAAGGGTTACCCCAACGATCGAGTTGAAGCAGCCAACTCTCGCTAGCCTGTGCCGAAGTGGTGAGGCTCAGAAAGATCAGGAATAGAACTTTGCGCATGGATTTCGCTAGCCTCGAATTGGGGTGGCAGGCAATTCTAGCAACAACAGAACAGAAGTAGAAGTTTTTTTCTACATCGGCTGCTAGTGAAATTATTCGCCGCCCCGGTGCGCGGCAAAGACCGATTAGAAGTGAGCGCATCTGGTATGCCGAAGCTGCTAAGCGTCATGACTTCCTATAGTATGACTGGCCAACCGCCTGCCATCGACCGACGGCCAGGCAAGTTTGGGCTAGTACACTTTTTACACCATGTATCTGCGCACCGTAAACAACTCGGATTTCGAAACTATCGCATCCTGGATTCCGGATGCTGCGGCTGCCCGTCGCTGGGCTGGTCCGCTTATATGCTTTCCGTTTTTGGCAGAGGACTTGCCGGCCGCATTGGCGATTCCTGGCTGTGAGACTACCAGCTACTGCCTGATTGACGACAAGCAAACGCCGCTTGGCTTCGGCCAGCATTGGGTATTCCAGGCGGAGGCGGTACATCTTGGCCGAATCATCGTGGACCCGCATGCGCGGGGACGCGGTCTCGGGCGGCGTCTTTGTCAGCAATTGATAGAGGCCGCACTCGATGCTACCCGGGCCAAGGCGATTACCTTGCGGGCTTATCGAACTAATGCTGCGGCAGTCGCCCTTTACGAGAGTCTGGGCTTCTCTGTGGTCGCGACCGAATCCACCGACGACATTCTCTTCATGCGAAAAGCGGTATCGTAAAGGCCCATGCCAATCACACCATTTCACTTTGGCCCTGGCGCCGCAATTCACGCGCTCGCCCCGCAACGAATCAGCTTCCTTGGGTTTTGCGCAGCGAACGTTTTAATCGATGTGGAGTCGCTCTACTACTTGAGCACCCACCAGTATCCGGTCCACAGGTTCTTCCATACCTACATCGGCGCGACACTGGTTGCGATCCTGGCTGTGATGCTATTCCTGGCTGCGAGATCCTTTGCCAGGCGGTTCTGGCTACCAAACCTGTTTGGGTGGCAGGCATTAAGCATCTCGTTTGTTGCGGCTGGCGCGGTGCTTGGCACTTACACGCACATCGTTTTCGACAGCATTATGCATTCGGACATGCTGCCCTTCGCGCCGTTCAGCGGTGCGAATCCGTTGCTCCGGATAGTGTCGCTCCCGGCATTGCATTGGTTTTGTGTTGCCTCCGGTGTCCTTGGCTTAACGATCCTGTTCTTCAAGAAGAGGTAATGCCAGCCCCGCGTACGGCGATCATTTGAGTTACAGTCTCGCCATGGATCTCTTCCCTCGATTCGTGCATCTGCTTGCGTTGGCACTGTTGGTGCCGTTTGCCGCGCTCGCGCAGGTGGCGGAAACGGCGCCGCTGAAGTTACGCATACCCGTCACGTCCGACGGTCATGCGAATTACTTTGTCCGTCTGCTGGAAGAGTCGCTGAAGTCGATTCAGCAGCCCTATCAGATTGAGTACGTGAAGGACATCCCCGCCCGCCGCATGTGGTCGATGCTCGGGAGCGGTGATATCAATCTCTTCTACGGCATGCAAAGCACGGACAAGCGCCGCAGCAAACAACTCGTCGAGGTGCGCAACGACCTGACCAACGGCTTGATTGGCCAGCGCGTGCTGTTAATTCGTCGTTCCGACACGGACGTCTTTTCGCGCGTGCAGTCGGTGGCAGATCTAAAGGCGACTGGCCTTATCGCCGGGTTCGGGGCTGGCTGGCGCGATACCAAAGTTTGGAAGGCGGCAGATTTGCCGCTGTATGAACACGCAGCGCCATGGCCCACCATTTATGGGATGGTGGCAGCGGGGAACCGGCATGTCGATTACCTGCCGCGCGGCGTAAATGAGGTGTTGGAGGAAGCGCGCCAGCATCCCGAACTGGTTGTGGAAAAACGCCTGCTGCTGGTGTATCCGGGCGACTTCGCGTTCTATCTGTCGTCGTCGGCTGCCGGCTACAGGCCTGTTATCGAGCGCGCGCTTCGGGCGGCGGAAGCGAGCGGACTTAAGGCCCGCCTATTGGCGGACGCCTTCGGCGCCGACGTCAAGGCGCTCGGCCTGAAACGCCGTATGCGCCTGCATCTCGCAGCGCCCAAAGACTAAAGGTCCCGCATCCCCTTACTTACATATAAGAAGCCATTAAGCTGCCATCCAGCCTTCTGTACTGCTGGGGGTAAGTGTCTGAACCTGGACAAGTTGGATATTCCGATCCGATCGGCCATACTTCCACGGAAGTTCATTTGACTCTTCAACAGCATATGGCACCGAACTCCACCAACCAACCTAAACAATCGCCGTTCCGGCTGCTGGCACTCATATTTCTGCTGCTGGGCATTCTGGAGTTGACGATATGGGTTCAAGGCGGCGGCACGGCCACGCATCATCTGATCATGGGGCTGGGTTTCCTGCTGATTGCGCCGAACGCATACCTCGATCCAATTAATGGCAATACCAGGGTGAGCACTTTATTCCGTGCCCGACCGCGCCCGCAGGCGGCAGGCATTCCGCAGCGTCTAAGCCTGGTTGGCACGCTCCTGCTGGTTGCGAGCTTTGCGGTCCAGTGGATGTAAGCTGATATGTCGAATTCAAAAGAATACGATGGCGGCTGCCTGTGCGGGAATATTCGCTTCCGCGCGCTTGGGCCGGCGCATAACCGGCACGGTTGCTCGTGCAAGATGTGCCAGCGGCATACGGGCGCGTTGACTGCGGCGTGGGTTGAGTTTCCACGAGCGTCGGTGCAATGGCTTGGTGCAGGCGGTGCGCTGGCTACGTGGCGTTCTTCGGAGTGGTCCAGCCGGGCGTTCTGCCCGGTGTGCGGCAGTTCCCTGGGTGCGATAGACGACAAGCCGACCGTCGCTTTGCTTGTGGGGACTTTCGACGCGGCCGATGATGAAGCCTTGCATTCCAGTGATTAGCCGCCGCAGTTTCTTGCTGGCTGGGGCGGGGCTTCCCTTTCTCGCCTCCTGCGCGAACGATTTGATGGCGCTACGCGACCGGCCGCCGCAGGTGCTTGCCAAAGAGCTTGGCCTGGGGGCGGCGGCATATGCCGCGCTGGGTGCCGGCAAGCCGGTGGCGGCGGTGCCACTTGCGGGCCAGCCGGATGCGATCTTCCAGGCGGCGTCGCTCACCAAACCGGTCGTGGCATTGGCTGCGCTGCGCCTGGTGCAGGCGGGCCGGCTGGAACTGGATGCGCCGGTGTCGCGCTACCTGCCGGGCGGCTACAAACACTTCCATAACGCGCTGCGGCGCGCGCCGGGCGATGCGTTCGACCTGCTGCCGGCGAGCACGCTGGCGCGCGTCACGGTGGCGCAGCTGCTCAATCACAGCTCGGGCTTTCCGAACTGGTCGAGCGGGAGGCTGTCTTTCAAGTCGGAGCCGGGCGAGCGTTGGGGCTACTCGGGCGAAGGCTATGTTTTGCTACAGAACGTGATCGAAGCGATCACGCAAGCCGACCTGGCGGGGTATCTGGAGCGGCATCTGTTCGCGCCCCTCGGCATGGGAGATACCAGCCTGGTATGGCGCGATTCCTTCGGCGCACGGGCCGTGGGCGGGTCGATGCTGCTTGGGATACAGCAGCGTGTCCGCTTCCATAGCGCGGTGGCAGCGTCCACGCTATACACCACGGCGGCGGATTATGCGCGCTTCATGGCTGCCGTTCTGGCGGATGATGCGGTCCTGGCGCTGATCCTGTCCCGCACCGTGGAGACGGATAAGCCGCTCGGGCTGAAATGGGGACTAGGCTGGGGGATCGAGCAAAGCGCCGGCGGACCATGCATCTGGCAGTGGGGGAACAACCCCGGCTTCCGCGCTTTCGCCATGGCGAATGTCGTTTCGAAGGGTGGCTTTGTGGTGCTGACGAACAGCGAGAACGGCATGCCGCTCGCCGCGTCCATCGCGCACGCTATACTGCCTGCGGAGCACAATGCTTTCCGTTTTCCCTGGGTGGCTTAGATGCTGAACGTCTGGGACCTGCTGTACTACTTGTCGCTTCTGCTGCTTGGCCTGCCGTTCGGGCTGTGGCCCTTGCTGATCAGCCTACCCAACACGGTGGCCGGCGCTTGTTTTCTGTTCACGAGGACCGTATGAGACATATCGTGTTTGCTGCATTGGCATTAGGGCTGGCGGCGCCGGCACTTGCGCAGTCCGAGGCGGAGGCGCTCTTTGCAAAGTACAAAGCCATGGAGCGCGCTTTTGATCCGGAGCTGGTGAACCTGTATTGCGATACGGCGCTGATCCGCAATGTGCGCAGCTATCCGGATGGCCAGCAGCGCACACTGGAGCTGCCGGCCCCCAGGTACAAGGAGCTGATTCGCAATGTCATGCCGCTGGCGAAAGCCAGGGGCGATGTAAACACCTATTCAGAGGTGGCCTTCTCGCCGGAAGGCGGCAATACGCGCATCACGGCGACGCGCCATTCGGAAATGAAAAAATATTCCAGCCCTATCTCGCTGCTGGTCGGGAAGTGCGGGAATTCTGTCGGCATTCTGGAAGAGTTGAGCCAGTCGAAAGGCTGAATATGCGAAAGTCCACCTGGCTGGCGATTGGGGCGGCCCTGACGGCCGGCCTGGCAGCCTTCGCGCGCGGCCCGGTGGGCCCGGCGTCGGTCGCTGTCGTTGAAGTCGATGAATTGCTGCGCGGGATGGCGATCGCACTGAGCAGCCCGCGCCCGATTGCGCCGGGCCGCGTGGCGATCGGGCCAACGACCGAGGCAAAGCGCATTCTGAAGGGTGCGCTGGGCGCGGCGGGATTGGTGGAGCGGGTGGAGGAAGGCGCCTGGCAGTATCTCTTGAGCGCACCCGGCGCGTCGCGGCCGGTGCATGTGCTGGTGCGCTATCGCGGCGACCATGTGCTGGCCGTGGCGATCGAGCATAGCGGGCAGGCGCCCGAACCGGGCCTGGTGCGGGCGATCCGCTCGCGCTTTCCCGGCTACGCGGTCAATGTCATTCCGCCTTCCGCAGGATGAATTGCGGGAAGCGCGACTTGACCTGTCCGACCAAAGCAGCATCCAGCGCGGCCTCGCTGCCCAGGGTCAGCAAGTTCTCCGTGCGGCAGCCTACCGGACGAAAATCCTGC
Organism: Pseudoduganella guangdongensis; assembly: GCF_009857475.1. Classification (GTDB taxonomy): domain Bacteria; phylum Pseudomonadota; class Gammaproteobacteria; order Burkholderiales; family Burkholderiaceae_D; genus Rugamonas; species Rugamonas guangdongensis. Next base: position 23,072 of record NZ_WWCJ01000031.1, read on the forward strand.
AAGGCGTACGAGGTGCACCCCATCTCCGCCAGCGTCTCGGTCAAGGCCGTGAGATGCCGCGCTGTGGTCAGCTTGGGATGCACCGTGGTGCGGAACTCGTAGGGCACGCCGCTGTCCAGCACCATACGCGCGGCGGCCTGGGCGGCTTGCGCGCTGCCGGGGGCGCCGGTCAGTTCATCGTAGGCGTCGAACGATGTCTTGACGTCCAGTCCCACCCAGTCCACCAGTGGCAGCACCTGCTGCAGGCGCTGGGGATAGATGCCGGCGGTGTGCAGGCCGATCTTGAAGCCGAGCGCTTTCACGTCGCGCATGGCATCCTCCAGCGCCGGGTCCAGGGTCGGCTCGCCGCCGGAGAACACCACGGCGTCGAGCAGCCCGGCCCTGCTGGCCAGGAAGGTCAGCAAGTCCTTCCAGCGCATCAGCGGTTCGCTGCCGCGCGGCTGCAGGTGCGGGTTGTGGCAGTAGCTGCAACGCCAGGGGCAGCCCTGGACGAACACCACTGCCGCCAACTCGCCGGGATAGTCGGTGGACGTGAAGCGCGCGTAGCCGCCGACCTTCAGTCCCCGTTCATCCATTGTTCGGGCGCTCAACGAAGTAAGTGCGTTCGCGGAACTCGCCTTTCTTGCCGATGTTGAAGGACGAGTACGGGCGGTGGTAGCCCATGACGCGGGTCCAGATTTCGCAGGGCTGGCGTTCGGCGTCGGTCAGCGCAATGGATGGCGATGGGTTGGTGTCGTGCTTGGTCATGCGATCTCCTTTTGAAGTTTGCGCGCGATGATCTCTTCATCGCACTTGGGACAGAATTCATGCTTGCCGCTCAGATAGCCGTGTTTCGGGCAGATCGAGAAGGTCGGCGTTACGGTGATATACGGCAGGCGGAAGCGCGTCAGCGCGCGCTGCACCAGGCGGCGGCAGGCATCGGCGCTGGAGACTTGCTCGGTCATGTACAAGTGCAGCACGGTGCCGCCGGTGTACTTCCTTTGCAGCTCGTCCTGCCGCTCCAGCGCCTCGAACGGGTCGTCGGTGAAGCCCACCGGCAGCTGCGAGGAGTTGGTGTAGTACGGCATATCCGGCGTGCCAGCCTGCAGGATGTGCGGCAGGCGCGCACGGTCTTCCTTGGCGAAGCGGTAAGTGGTGCCTTCCGCCGGCGTCGCCTCCAGGTTGTACATATGGCCGGTCTCCTCCTGGAACTCCAGCATGCGCGCGCGGATGTGGTCCAGCAGGCGGATTGCCAGCGCGGCGCCGGCCTCGGTGGTGATGTCTTCCTTGTCGCCGCTGAAATTGCGAATCATCTCGTTGATGCCGTTCACGCCCAGCGTGGAGAAGTGATTGCGCAAAGTGCCCAGGTAGCGTTTGGTATAGGGGAACAGGCCGCCGTCCATCAGGCGCTGGATCACGGCGCGCTTGATTTCCAGGCTGGTCTTGCCCAGTTCCAGCAGTTCGTCCACGCGCGCCAGCAGCGCGGCCTCATCGCCGGCGTACAGGTAGCCCAGGCGGGCGCAGTTGATGGTGACCACACCCAGCGAACCGGTTTGCTCGGCGGAGCCAAACAAGCCGTTGCCGCGCTTGAGCAGCTCGCGCAGGTCCAGCTGCAGGCGGCAGCACATGGAGCGGATCATGTTCGGCTTTAATTCCGAGTTCACGAAATTCTGGAAGTACGGCAGGCCGTAGCGCGCCGTCATCTCGAACAGCAGCTCCGCGTTCGGCGTGTGCCAGTCGAAGTCCGGCGTGATGTTGTAGGTCGGGATCGGAAAGGTGAAGGCGCGCCCTTTGGCATCGCCGCGCATCATCACTTCGATGTAGGCGCGGTTGATCATGTCCATCTCGCCCTGCAGGTCGCCGTAGGTGAACGGCATTTCCTGGCCGGCGATCACGGGCACCTGCTCCTGCAGGTCTTCCGGGCAGGTCCAGTCGAAAGTCAAGTTGGTGAACGGGGTCTGGGTGCCCCAGCGCGACGGCACGTTCAGGTTGTAGATCAGCTCCTGCATGTATTGCAGCACCTGCGCGTAATCCAGGCGGTCGTTGCGCACATAGGGCGCCATATAGGTGTCGAAGGAGCTGAAGGCCTGCGCGCCGGCCCATTCGTTCTGCAAGGTGCCGAGGAAGTTCACGATCTGGCCGATGGCACTGGACATGTGCTTGGGCGGGCCGGATTCCACCTTGCCCGGCACGCCGTTCAGGCCCTCGTTCAACAAGGTGCGCAGCGACCAGCCGGCGCAATAGCCGGCCAGCATATCGAGGTCGTGGATGTGGATGTCGGCATTGCGGTGCGCCTGGCCTACTGCCGGCGGATAGACGTGATCGAGCCAGTAGTTGGCGATCATTTTGCCGGAAATGTTCAGGATCATGCCGCCCAGGGAATAGCCCTGGTTGGCGTTGGCGTTGACGCGCCAGTCGAGCTGCTGCAGGTATTCGTTTATCGAGGACTCAACGTCCACCGTGGTCTTGGTTTTCATTTTTCACCACTATATGTTGTGTGTTTTTAAATCTTACACACTAAATATAGTGAGCGCGTACCCTCAGCAGGCCATTATTTGATTTTCTTGATCCAGCTTAAGTCTGGCGAAAAAAGCTCGGTGCTAGACTCCGGGAATGAGCACATTCCCCCCCAATTACCACGCGCTGACGCAGTCGGTGTCGAACAACCTGTCCACCCTGCGCGCCGATATCGGCGATGTCATGCAGGGCTTCAGCGCCCTGGCCAAGGCCGCCACGCGCGATGGGGCGCTGGATAAGAAAACCAAGGAACTGATCGCTCTCGCCCTGGGCGTGGCGGGGCATTGCGACGCCTGCATCGGCTTCCACGCCAAGGCGCTGGTGCAGCTTGGCGCCAGCAAGGCGGAAGTGGAGGAGGCGCTGGGCATGGCCGTCTATATGGGCGGCGGACCATCGCTGATGTACGCGGCCAACGCCATCGCGGCCTACGAAGAATTCAAGGCCGCCGCCTAGCCCCTACTGCATGTGCAGCAGGTCGTGTTCGGCGAGCTCTTCACGCGCCGGCACTTTGCGCGGCAGCGTCAGGATGACGGTCGTGCCCTGGCCCGGCTCCGATTCGATCCGGATCGTGCCGCGCAGCACGCCGGTCACCAGGTTGTAGACGATGTTCATGCCCAGGCCCGAGCCGCCCTGCCCCATCTTGGTGGTGAAGAAGGGATCGTAGACCTGGTGCAGGGTGCGCGGGTTCATGCCCACGCCGTCGTCCGCGAAACGCAACTCGGCCGAGTGTTCGTCCACCTCGCCCACGCTGATCGTGATGCGGCCATGCTCGCGGCCTTCAAAGGCGTGCATCAGCGCATTCTGGATCAAGTTGCTCAGCACCTGTCCCACGCTGCCGGGGTAAGAGATGAAACTTAGCGCTTCCGGCATATTCACCTTCACCTCGCAGTTGGCGCGCCGCAGCTGGGCCGAATAGGTGGCCAGGGTATCGTGCACCACACCGTACAGGTTGAAGGAACGGCGCTTGTCGGCAGTCTGGTCGACCGCCACCTGCTTGAAGGAGTGGATCAGGTCGGCCGCGCGCGTCAGCGAATTGGTGATGATGGAGCACGCCATGCGCGCATCCTTCAGGTGCGTGTCGAGCGCGGAGCGTTTGATGCCGCCCTCGCCCAGTTGCCGCTCGAACTCGCGGCACATATCGCTCAGCGCGGTCGCCGTCAGCAGGCTGTTGCCGATCGGGGTATTCAGTTCGTGCGCAATGCCCGCCACCAGCGCGCCCAGCGACGCCATTTTCTCGGACGTGATCAGGCTGGCCTGCGCCTGTTTCAGCGTGAGCAGCACGGCCGACAAATCCTTGTGCGCGTTTTCCACATTGGCCTTCTGCAGCGCCAGCTCGGTCAGGCTGCGCTCCAGGCCATGCTTGGTATCGACCAGCGCCGCTTCGGCCTGTTTGCGCTCGGTGATATCGATGATGACCCAGACGCAGCCCTTGCGCGCATCTTTCGGGTCCAGCATGCGGCCATTCACCATGCACCACAGCTTTTTGCCGTTGGCGCCTGCCAGCTCCAGTTCGAAATGCATATTGCCGCCATCGGGACCGAGCTCGAAAGGATCGCCGTACCCGGCGGTCAGCACGGAACTGGAACGCCCGGTCAGCTCGCCCGGCTTGTATCCCATCATCTCTTCCAGCCCGCTATTGCAGCGCACGATGACGCCGTTGGCGATCAGGCCGATGCCCACGATCGCGCTGTCCTGCAAGGCGCGCAATTCGTCGGCCGTCACGCGCAGTTTTTGCGCCAGCGCGCGGCGTCGCTGCAAGGTCATGATTTGGGCGCCGATCAAGGCGCTGATAATAAAGCCGGCCAGGCCGATGACGGACACCAGCACCAGGTCGCGGCCATAGCGTTCGCCCTCGTGCCCTTCAAAGGTCATGACCCAGCGCCGTTCGCCCACGTCCAGCGGTACCCTGGCCGTGAGGCCCGGGACGGCCGGCAAGCGCTTGCCGGAACCGACCTTGCCGAAGCTGTCGAACATCAGGTTATCGACCGACGGCGGCTTGCTGCCGCCGCCGTTCAGGTAGCCGGCGTCGTTGATGCTGATATACATATGCTGCAGCATGGGGCTGTCGATCACTTCCGACATCAAATCATTGACGCGGAAGACGATGGCGACAAAGCCGACCAGGGCGGCGTCGCGCTCGGCCTCGGTCAGCAGCGAGGCGCCGCGCTTATAGATCGGCGCGCGCGCGACAAAGCCGGGCTGGCCGCTGTTGTCCTGCACCAGGGTAATGCGCTCGGTCGCCACCACACGCCCGGTGACCTTGCCCAGCTGCAGCGCCTGGAAGTGCGGCGGCAGCGCCGCCAGGTCGAGGCCGAAGGCATTTTCATTGCCCTTCATCGGCTCGTTGTATTCGATCAGGAAATGCTCGCGCCGCACCGAGGACGGGTGTACTTTATAGTCCGGATAGCCGCCCGATTGCAGGCTGTCGTCGGCGCGGATGCGCGCCGTGTAGGCTTCCAGCTGGGCCGCCGGCACGCGCCGCACGAACTGGATGGCCTGGAAACCGGGATAGCGCCGCTTCAGGTCCAGCTCGCGCACATAGCGGGTGAACTCCAGGCGCGAGACATCGTCATCCACCGCGAACACGCCTTTAATACTCAGCAGCATGTCGAAGTAGGTTTGCAGGCGCACCTGGGTGTCGCGCGAAATCTTTTGCGTGTCGCGCTGGAAGGTCTCGCTCGTTTGGCGGTCCTGCACATCGATAACAAACATGCAGACCCACACGGTGACGCAAATACCGACGATGAAGGCCAGGTATCCGTGTATGCGCATGCTTGCTCCGGACGGGATAGTGTGAACGACTATAGCATAGGGAAATGCGCAATGCGCCGGGGAAATTTTACATTGTCGCGCCCTGGTATCGAGCGGCAATTTCCCGCACTGCCTCCTCGGAAGCGAGCAGGGCATCGACCACATCCGGATCGAACTGCTCGCCGCTGCCCTGGCGGATCAGTTCGATGGCCGTCTCGTGCGTGAAGGCCGGGCGGTAGACCCGTTCCGACACCAGCGCATCGTACACATCGGCCACCGCCACCAGGCGCGCGGCAACGGGAATTGCCTCCCCGGCCAGGCCCTGCGGATAGCCGGAGCCGTCGTAGCGCTCCTGGTGGCTGTAAGTGATTTCTCGCGCAAAGCGCAGGAAGGCGTTGGAGTAGCCCAGCTCGCGCTCGACCCCGGCAATGGCGTCGCGGCCGTGCACGGTGTGCAGCTTCATGACCGCGAATTCCTCCGGCGTCAGGCGGCCCGGCTTGAGCAGGATCGCGTCCGGGATGCGCACCTTGCCGATATCGTGCAGCGGCGCCGCCTTGAACAAGAGCGGCAGGTAGGGCTCCACCAGCTCGTCGGCAAAACGCGGGTTGCCCTGCAGGCGGCGCGCCAGCAGCAGCACGATGTGCTGGATGCGGCGCAGGTGGGACGGGTCCTCCTCATCGCGCCACTCGGCCAGGCTGGCGATGGCCCAGACGGCGGCATCGGCCATCTGGCTGATTTCGCGCAACTGGCCGCGCTGGCGCTGCACCTGGGCGCGCGCCTGGCGCAGCTGCAGGTGGGTGGCGATGCGCGCGTGCAGCAGCTCCGGCACCAAGGGCCGCGCCACCACGTCCGCCACGCCTTCGGCAAAGGCGCGGCTCTCCAGCTCCGGCCGGCCGCGCTCGATCATGGCGATCAGGGGGATGCTGGCGGTGTCGGGGTTGGCGCGCAAGCCCTGGCACACGGTAAAACCATCGTGCAGCACGTCCACCAGGATCAGGTCGGGCCGCGGCAGTTGCTGGGCCAGGGCCTGGGCCGTGTCGCAGTCCTGCACGGTGCGCACGGTGTAGCGGTCCTCCAGCAAATGGCTAAGCTGGCGCAAGTGGTCGGCCGATCCATCAACGATCAGCAGCAACGGCTTTGGGAGTGGGCTAGTCATGGCGGCATGATACCGCACAGGAACTTGACGCAGGAATGTTCAGTCCGACAAGGCCGGCGTGCCATCCGGCAGGAAGGCGCCGAAACAACGGGTGCACTCGATGCAGAACAAATGCGCCACCCGCACATTCTTTTGGCGCAGCACCAGCTGCAGGTGGCCCTCCTCGCAGATCGGGCAGGTTTCGCGCATGGTGCCGCAGGCCAGCACATCATCGGCCAGGTAGTTGTCGTCATAGCGCACACCATCGACCACCCGCTGCGGGTCAAGCTCCACCAGGAACAGCTCGGGCTCCGGGCCGCGCTGATCGGGCACCGGATACGCGGCAGAATGATAGTGATTCATTTGATTCATTGTCATCCCCTTTGCCCAGCGCAGGTTACGGGCACTTTAACCATAGTCAAAGAAAGTCCCCGTAGCAAGGTCAGCGGTAAAATTCGCTTGCAATTAAATCGCACACTATCTATACTGCTTCACATGGACACCAAGACCCCCAACCTGGAACAAGTTCCCAAGCTCGACCAGCAATTGTGTTTCGCCCTGTACTCGACGTCCCTGGCGATGAACAAGCTGTATCGCAAGCTGCTGCGCAAGCTGGGCCTGACCTACTCCCAATACCTGGTCATGATGGTGTTGTGGGAGCAGAACGAGCAGACCGTTTCCGCCCTGGGCGAACGCCTGTTCCTCGACTCGGCCACGCTGACCCCGCTGCTCAAGCGGATGGAGCAGGCCGAGCTGATCACCCGCACCCGCTCGCCGCAAGACGAACGCCAGGTGATCATCGCCCTCACCCCGCACGGCAGCGAGTTGCGGAATGAGGGCGCCAAGCTGCCGGCCTGTGTATTAAATGCCAGCGGCTGCGACCTGGAGCAAGTGATCCGCCTGCAGCGCGAGCTGTCGGTCCTGCGAGCCAGCCTGATGAACAACGCCTGACCCCTCAAATGTCCGTCCTGGGGTCAGGAAGAAATGTGGACATTTTGTTCCGCGAAGAAATGTCCACTTTTCTTCCTGGTCTAAAGGTGGACATTTTTTAAAACCAATTAAGTAGTACACGATTTAATCGCCAACTAAAGGAGAGCCACCATGAAAAACGTTCTTGCCACTTCCGCCCTGTCCCTGTTCACCGCTTCCGCCTTCGCTGCCAGCCTGCCTGGGGTGGAGCCGCAGACTGCGCAGTTCTTGAAAGCCATCGAAGGCGGCGCCCCGCTCGAATCGCTGAGCCCGGCCGATGCGCGGCAAGTGCTGGTCGGTGCCCAGAAGGGCGCGCCGCTTCCACCTGCCGATGTCAGCAGCAAGGTCGTTGAAATCGATGGCGAAAAGGTGCGTCTGCACATCGTGCGCCCGGCTGGCGCCAAGGGCACCTTGCCAGTCTTCATGTTCTTCCACGGCGGCGGCTGGGTGCTCGGCGATTTCCCGACCCATGAGCGCCTGGTGCGCGACCTGGTGGTGAATTCCGGCGCCGCCGCCGTCTTCGTCGATTACACCCCGTCACCGGAAGCGGGCTACGGCGTCGCCATCAAGCAAGCCTATGGCGCCACCAAGTGGGTGGCCCGCAACGGCAAGGAAATCAATGTCGATGGCAAGCGTCTGGCCGTGGCCGGCAATAGCGTCGGCGGCAATATGGCGGCCGTGGTGGCGCTGATGGCCAAAGACCAGGGCCAGCCCAAGCTGCGCGCCCAAGTATTGCTGTGGCCGGTGACCGATGCCAACTTCGACACCGCTTCGTACAAGGAGTTTGCGGACGGCCATTTCCTGACCCGCAATGCGATGAAATGGTTCTGGGACAATTACACCACCGACCTCGCACAGCGCAAGGAGATCTACGCCTCGCCCCTGCAAGCCAGCACCGCACAGCTGAAAGGCCTGCCGCCAACCCTGATCCAGACCGCCGAGTTCGACGTGCTGCGTGACGAAGCCGAAGCCTACGGCAAGAAGCTCGATGCGGCGGGCGTGGAGACCACCACCATCCGCTACAACGGCATGATCCACGACTTCGGCCTGTTGAACGTGCTGGCCAAAGTCCCCGGCACCCAGGCCGCCATGCGCCAGGCCGGCCAGGAGCTGCGTTATCGCCTGAAGTAATAAGGAAAGTTGCCAAACAAATGGGGTACGTCCCCATTTGTTTGTTTCAGGATTTTTACAAATAAATAAAGTGTTTTATAGCAAGCTCCCCTAGAATAGCCCAGCATTTAATAACATTCGCCTGGGGATTCGATGAAGCGTATTCACGTCGGTTTAGCCGCACTCTGCCTGACGGCTTCGGCCTTTGCTGCCGAGCCTTTTGATGACAAGTTCCGCCAGCTCGAGGAGCTGCTGCCTTCCGCTAATCAGTACCGCACCGCGTCCGGTGCGCCGGGCCATGCGTATTGGCAGCAGCGTGCGGATTACACCATCCGCGCTACGCTGGATGAGGCGAACCGCGCCATCAGCGGCAGCGGCCAGGTCACGTACCACAATAATTCGCCGGATACCCTGCACTACCTGTGGCTGCAGCTGGACCAGAATATCTACAAGCCGGACTCCGATGCCCGCATGACCCTGACCGCGCCGTCGCGCGAGGCCTGGGGCCGCGCCCGCAGCGATGAGGAGGGCATGAAATTCGAGGGCTTGCGCGGCATCCTGGCCGGCCGTGAGTTCGACGGCGGTTTCAAGATCGGCGCGGTGAAGGCGTCCGGCGGTGCGCCGCTGAAGTACACCGTCAACCAGACCATGATGCGCATCGACCTGCAGCAGCCGCTGAAGCCGGGCGAGAAGTTCACCTTCTCCATCGACTGGTCGTACAAGATCAATGAGCAGAAGGTGCTGGGCGGGCGCTCGGGCTTCGAGTACTTCAGCGAGGACAAGAACGCGCTGTTCGAAATCGCGCAGTGGTTCCCGCGCATGGCGGCTTACTACGACGTCTACGGCTGGCAGCACAAGCAGTTCCTGGGCGCGGGCGAGTTCACGCTGGAATTCGGCGACTATGACGTGCAGATCACGGTGCCGGCCGACCATATCGTGGCGTCCACCGGCGAGCTGCAAAACCCGAACGAGGTGTTGAGCGCCGCCCAGCGCGAGCGCCTGGCCAAGGCCCGCACCAGCAAGACCCCGGTCGTCATCGTGACCCAGGCGGAAGCCGAGCAGGCCGAAAAGTCGGTGGCCAAGGGCAGCAAGACCTGGCACTTCAAGGCTAAGAACGTGCGCGATTTCGCGTGGGCGTCGTCGCGCAAGTTCATCTGGGACGCGCAGGGCTACAAAAAGGACGGCACCAACGTCATGGCCATGTCCTACTACCCGAAAGAGGGCAACCCGCTGTGGGAGAAGTATTCGACGGCGGCCATCGTGCACACCATCGAGCAGTACAACAAGTACAGCTTCGACTACCCTTACCCGACGGCGATCTCGGTCAACGGTCCGGTGGGCGGCATGGAGTATCCGATGATCTCCTTCAACGGCCCGCGCCCGGTGAAGGATAAGAAGACCGGCGACATCACCTACACCAAGCGCGCCAAGTATGGCCTGATCGGCGTGATCATCCACGAGGTCGGCCACAACTACTACCCGATGATCATCAACAGCGATGAGCGCCAGTGGACCTGGATGGACGAGGGCCTGAACACCTTCGTGCAGTCGCTGGCCCAGGAGGCGTGGGAGGACAACTATCCGACCGGCCGCGGCGATCCGCGCTTCATCGTGGACTATATGCGCTCCAAGAACCAGGTGCCGATCATGACCAACTCGGAGTCGCTGCTCCAGTTCGGCAACAACGCCTATGCCAAGCCGGCCGCCGCGCTGAACGTGCTGCGCGAGACGGTGCTGGGGCGCGAGCTGTTCGATTACGCCTTCCGCGAGTACGCGCGCCGCTGGAAGTTCAAGCGCCCTACCCCGGCCGACTTCTTCCGCACCATGGAAGACGCTTCCGGCACCGACCTTGACTGGTTCTGGCGCGGCTGGTTCTACACCACCGATCCGGTCGACGTGTCGATCGACGGCATCACCGAATACGGCGTGAGCACCAAGAATCCGGAAGTCGAGAAGGCCTGGAAGAAGGCGCAGCGCGACGGCGAGCCGGTCTCCATCATCGACCAGCGCAACAAAGGCATGGTGCGCAAGGTGGACGAGCAGCCGCAGCTGAAGGACTTCTACAACGAGCACGACGACTTCACCGTGACCAATGTGGACCGCAACAAGTTCGCCGAGCAGAGCGCCGACCTGGAACAGTGGGAAAAAGACCTGCTGGCGCAGGGCAAGCACCTGTACCTGGTGGACTTCTCCAACCTGGGCGGCCTGGTAACCCCGCTGGTGCTGCAGATCGAACTGAAGTCGGGCAAGAAGTACGTCGAGCGCATTCCGGCCGAAGTGTGGCGCTACTCGCCGAAGAAGATCACCAAGGTCATCGTCACCGACGAGCCGCTGGTGTCGCTGGTGCAGGACCCGTACTGGGAAACCGCCGACATCGACCAGTCCAACAACGCCTGGCCGCGCAAGATCACCCCTTCGCGCCTGGAGCTGTTCAAGTCGCGTCCGGGCGGCGAGAACATGATGAAGGACTTCAAGACCCCGCTGAAGAAGAAGGATGAGAAGTCCGACGCGGAAGGCGCCAAGAAGGAATGATGCGTTTCAAAGCCGTCCTCGGGGCGGCGCTGCTCTGGTGCAGCGCCGCCGCGCAAGCCCATAATTTCCACGTAGGTTTAACGGAGATCAGCTTCAATCCCCGTTCCGGCAACACGGAGGTGGTGCACACCTACACGGCGCATGATGTGGAAGCACTGTTGATGAACCTGTACCAGCGCCATTTCGACCTTGGCCTGGAGGAGGACCAGGCGGTGTTCCGCCGCTATATCGAGAAGCAGTTCCGCATCTCCGTCGACGGCAAGCCCCTGCCCTTGCAATGGGTCGGCATGCAGGCCAATGTCGACACCATCAACGTCTTCCAGGAAATCGAGAGCACCTCGCTGCCGGCGGGCGCCGCCTTGCTCAACGCGGTGCTGACCGACTTCCTGCCGCAACAAGCCAATAATGTGAACGTGAGCGGTTTCGGCCGCCCTGCCGCATCCATCGTTTTCAATCGCGAACGCCGTGAACAACCGCTTCCTTAAGCGCGCGCCGCTGCCAGCCCTGGCGCTGGCAGGCGTGCTCGCGCCCCCGGCCGCCCAGGCCGACGACCCTTTCCTGCAACGCGTGCTGATCGAGGGCGCGCGCGCCAGCCAGGTCGGCGTGGCCGATTCGGCCGGCATGGGCAGCGTGTCCCGGCGCCAGCTGGAGGCGCGCACCATATACCGTCCCGGCGAACTGCTGGAGGCGACGCCGGGGCTGGTGGCCAGCCAGCATAGCGGCGAGGGCAAGGCCAACCAGTTCTACCTGCGCGGCTTTAACCTGGACCACGGCACCGACCTGCGCACCACGGTCGATGGCATGCCGGTCAACCAGCGCAGCCATGCGCACGGCCAGGGCTGGACCGACCTCAATTTCATCATCCCGGAACTGGTGGCGCGGCTGGACTACAACAAGGGGCCGTACAACGCCAGCACGGGGGACTTTTCCTCGGCCGGCGCCACGGCGATCCATTACTCCAGCCGCCTGGCGCAGGACCAGGCCAGCCTGAGCGCCGGCCAGGGTGGCTATGGCCGCGTCCTGCTGGCGGGCACGCGCGAACGCGCGGTCGCGGACGCGCCGGGAGCCTGGCTGTACGCGCTGGAGGCGGTGCACAACGACGGTCCCTTTACGCGCGGCGACAACTTCCGCAAGCTGAATGCGGTGCTGCGCTACAGCGATGGCTTTGCCAACAATGGCTACACCGTCACCGCCATGGCCTATCGCGGCGCGTGGAACGCCACCGACCAGATTCCGCAGCGCGCCGTCGACAGCGGCTTGCTGGGCCGTTTCGACGGCGTCGACCTGACCGATGGCGGCCAGGCGCGCCGCTTCAGCCTGTCCGCCGCCTGGGCCCGCAGCGATGAGCAGCAGACCACGCGCGCCAGCGCCTACATCATCAACAACCGGCTGGAGCTGTTCTCCAATTTCACCTACTTCCTGGACGACCCGCTCCACGGCGACCAGTTCGCCCAGCCCGACCGGCGCGTGACCAGCGGTTTCGAAGCGAGCCACAGCTGGCACGAACACGCCGGCGACATGGCCTGGCACACCACCGTGGGCGTACAGGCGCAGAACGACAATATCTTCAACGCGCTGCAGCACACCGAGGCGCGCCGCGTGCTGGAAACCACGCGCGCCGACCATATCGCGGAAACCAGCGCCGCCCTCTACCTGGAGCAGCACCTGCGCCTGGCGCCTTGGCTGCGCGGCGAAGCCGGCCTGCGCCTGGACCGCTACCGCTTCGACGTGCGCGGGCGCGATGGCGATGCCGGCGGCGCCGCGCGTGCCGACGCCACCCTGTTCAGCCCCAGCGTCAGCCTGGCCTTCGGCCCCTGGTCGCGCACCGAGTTTTACTTCAACGCCGGACGCGGCTTCCACAGCAACGATGCGCGCGGCGTGACCCAGGCGCAGGACCCGGCCACCCCGCTGGCCAAATCGCGCGGCATGGAGTTTGGCCTGCGCAGCGAGGCGGTGAAAGGCCTGCAGACCGTGCTGGCCATCTATAAGCTGGATTTCGACTCCGAACTGGTCTACCTGGGCGATGCCGGCAGCACCGAGGCCGGCCGCCCGAGCCGGCGCTACGGCATTGAATTCTCCAATTATTACAAGCTGGCCAAATGGCTGTCGCTGGACGCCGACCTGGCCTTCGCGCGCGGCCGTTTCCGCCACAGCGGGCCGGGAGAAGGCGAGCGCATCCCCGGCGCGGTGGAAGGCGTGGCCCAGCTGGCCGCCACCTTCACCCCGGCCGGGCCCTGGTCCGGCGCCCTGCGCCTGCGCTGGTTCGGCCCGCGCCCGCTGGTGGAGGACAACTCGGTCCGCTCCAAGGCCAGCGCCACCCTCAACGGCCGCCTGGCCTATAAGCTGGACGCCCGCACCACCCTGGAGCTGGAAGGCTTCAACCTGGCCAACCGCAAGGTTTCGGCCATCGACTACTTCTACGAATCGCGCTTGCGCGGCGAGGATGCAGCCCGGGCGGACGTCCACTTCCACCCGATCGAAGCGCGCTCCTTCCGCGCCAGCTTGAGCCGCGCCTTCTAAACCGGGAAACCAGGGGTCTGGCCACGCGTGGAGCGCCATTTAAGTACAATAAGGGCATGATGACGCCCTTGCCCCAATTGATCCACACCTTGCGCAGCGCCGGCTACGCGCTGCTCAAGCCGGCCGACGTGGCCATCCTGGCCAACTGCACCCTGGATGAACTGAACGCCCTGGTCCCGGCCTGGGACGACCTGGCCCCGGACAACTACCTGAAGGACGGCGGCCGCTACCGCCGCCGCCGCCATTCCTGCTTCGTGCAGGACGGCGCCGCGCTGCAGCAGGTAGCGCACCGCGCCCACTGGCAGCCGGTCGAATACAACGCCCTGCACGGCGGCATGCGCCGCCTGTTCGAGCCGGTCGGCGAGCAGACTGTGGCCAGCCCGGCCTGGCACAAGCTGCTGGCGGCCATCGGCCAGGCCTGCGGCCAGGTGCGCGGCCAGGGCCCCTGGTATGTGGAAGCCCACCAGTTCCGCATCGACACCACCGACGGCATCGGCCGCCCCACCCCGGAAGGGGCGCACCGCGACGGCGTCGATTTCGTGGCTGTGCTGCTGGTGGGCCGGCATGGCATCAAGGGCGGCGAAACCCGGGTCTTCGAGGCCGACGGCCCGAACGGCAAGCGCTTCACCATGACCGAGCCCTGGACGCTTTTACTACTTGATGATGCGGCTGTCATCCACGAATCCACCCCGATCCAGCCGCTCGCCGGCCATGGCCACCGCGACACCCTGGTGCTCACCTATCGCGATGGCGGTTTCCAAGGCGGTTAAAAAAACGGTATAGTCTGAACACCCAACCATTCAGGAGGCGTCTTGGACTCCAGCTACGATATCGCGCCCGATGAGCTGGAAGTACTCATCGTGGAAGACAGTCCGACCCAGGCCGAGCGCCTGCGCCGGCTGATCCAGTCCACCGGCTACCGCGCCCGGGTGGCGGCCAACGGCAAACTGGCCCTGGCCGAAATCCACGAGCGCAAGCCGCACCTGGTGCTGTCCGACATTGTCATGCCGGAAATGAACGGCTATGAGCTGTGCCGCGCCATCAAGGCCGCCACGGAACTGCGCGATATCCCGGTCATCCTGGTCACCTCCCTGACCGACCCCAAGGACATCATCCGCGGCATTGAATGCGGCGCGGACAACTTCATCCGCAAGCCCTATGCCGAGGACTACCTGCTGAACCGCATCGGCCAGATGCTGGTCAACCAGAAACTGCGCAAGAACGCGAATATGGAGGTCGGCATCGCCCTCTACCTGGGCGACCAGAAGCACTTCATCAACGCCGAGCGGCAGCAAATCCTCGACCTGCTGATCTCCACCTACGAACAGGCGGTGCAGGTCAACAGCGAACTGCAGGCGCGCGAGCGGCAGGTGATCGAGCTGAATATGCGCCTGGCGCACCACGCCGGCGAGCTGGAGATCACCAACCGCGAAATCGCGCTGAAGAACCTGGAGCTGGCGGAAGCGAGCCGCATGAAGTCGGCCTTCATCGCCAATATGTCGCACGAGCTGCGCACGCCGCTGAACGCCATCATCGGCTTCACCGGCGCCCTGCTCATGAAGCTGCCCGGTCCCCTGACCGATGAACAGGACCGCCAGCTCAACACCATCCGCTCCAGCGCGCGCCACCTGCTGTCGCTGATCAACGATATCCTGGACGTGGCCAAGATCGAGGCCGGCAAGGTCACCCTGTCGCTGGAGCCGGTGCACTGCCAGCAGCTGATGGGCGAAGTGGCCGACACCCTGCGCCCGCTGGCCGCGCAAAAAGGGCTGGAAGTGTTCATCGAGCTGCCGCAGCAGCCCATCATGCTGCAGACCGACCGCCGCGCCCTGGCCCAGATCCTGATCAACCTGGCCAACAACGCCATCAAGTTCACGGAAAAAGGCATGGTCAAGCTGACCCTGTCGACGCACAAGGACGACCAGGGCCAGGACATCACTGAATTCAATGTGATCGACAGCGGCAGCGGCATCAAGGAGGAAGACCAGGCCAGACTGTTCCAGGCCTTCTCCCAGCTGGACAGCACCTCGACCCGGCACGCCGAAGGGGCGGGCCTGGGCTTGTACCTGAGCCAGAACCTGGCCAACCTGCTGGGCGGCTCGCTGTTCTTCAGCAGCGATTTCGGCAAAGGCAGCACCTTTACGCTTGCGCTCAAATGTCGGCACGCATCCTGATCATCGAGGACAACCAGGCCAATATCGACCTGATGACCTACCTGCTGCAGGCCTTCGGCCATCGCCCGCTGCTGGCGACGGACGGCGAGATGGGCTGCGCGCTGGCCGCCAGCGAACGGCCCGACCTGATCCTGTGCGACCTGCACCTGCCCAAGCTGGACGGCCTGGGCGTGGTGGCCAAACTGCGCGCCGACCCGGCCACGCGCGCCATCCCCATCCTGGCCGCCAGCGCACTGCCGGTGACCGACGGTTGCGCCGCCTTGCGCCGTGCCGGCTTTTCCGGCTGCCTGCCCAAGTCGCTGGAGCCCGACGTCCTGCTCCCGGCGCTGGAAACCTTCCTGCCGCCGCAGCTGCGCGCCGGCGCCGTGCCGCAGTCGGGCGCCCCGTCTGCGGCGCCCGCCCCGGTAACCGCAGCGCCCGCGCCTTCCGCGCAGGGCGCGCCGCGTGGGCGCGTGCTGCTGCTCGACGCCGCGCCGGAAAACGCCGGCCTGGTGGCCGCCATCCTGGCCCACACCGGCTATGCGGTAAACAGCGCCGTCAACCCGGCGCAAGCGGGCGCCCTGCTGGACGGCCATGCCTACGAGCTGGCGGTCTGCGACCTGGGATTGTTTGAAGCGCACCGCCTGTCCTTCCTGGCCGATGCGCTGGAGATGGCGCCGGGCTTGCCGGTGCTGCTGATCCGCCCGGACGATGACGAGGACCTGGGCACCCTGGGCGCGGGACGGCGCCGCAGCATGCTGACGCACCCGCTCGAGCCGCAGCAACTGGTGGCGGCGATCGACGCCCTGCTGGCTTAGCGTGAATCCGCCCCTAGCCCAGCGAGAACCAGCCCAGTGCCACCAGGCTAAACACCACCAGCAACAGCGCCATCACGTCTTCCGAACGCTCGTCGTCACTGATGAGTTTCCAGAGAAATCTCAGCATTGCAACCTCCTGCGTCCAGTCTAGCACCTGGCAGCGCAGCGCGCCGCGCTTAAATCAGCTGCAGTCCCGCCCCCGCCGGCAGGCCGGGGAAAGTGCGCGCCAGGGCGCTGCCGTCGAGCCGCAGGTGGCGCTCCGCCACGTGCGCCAGCACCTGGCGGAAGTCGGTCGTCACCGGCAGGTCGCGCCCCTCGTTCAGCTGGGCCTCGGCCAGGCCGCGCCACTCGCCCGCCACCTTGCCGCCCTGGATTTTCCCGCCCAGCAGCCACATGGCGTTGCCGTGGCCGTGATCGGTGCCGCGGTTGCCGTTCTCGCGCGCGGTACGGCCGAATTCGGACATCACCACAATCACCGTCTCGTCGAACAGCGGCCCCAGGCGCTGCGCCAGGGTCGCCAGCCCCTGCCCCAGCGGCTGCAGGCGGCTGGCCAGTTGGCCCTTGCCCGCGCCCTGGTTGGCGTGGGTGTCCCAGCCGCCCAGCGCAATGAAGGCCAGTTGGATATCCGGCTTGTTGCGCATCAGCGTTGCCAGCCGGGCAGCATCGTCGGGAAAGCCGTTCGGCAGCGGCGCGCCGTTATCGGCCGCCTGCATTTCGGCCAGCATGCCGCCGTTGGCCGCGTTCATGACTTCCTGGTGCGCCATGCGGCCGTCGTTGTAGACCTTGCCGTAGCGCTCATGGCCCGCATACAGGCGGTCGAAGGCGCGGCCCACGGCGGGCCGGTCGAGCGGCGTGGCGCGGGTGCCGGCGGCGCCGTTGGCCAGGTTGGTGGCGGGCATGGCGCCGGCCAGGATGCGCGGCATCAGCGGGCCGATGGACAGCGCGCGCGTGGGCGTGGTTTCCCCCGGCAAAGCGCCCAGCAGGCGGTTCATCCAGCCGTCCTGCGTGCCCTTCACGCCCGGTGTGCCGGACTCCATATAGTCCTGCGCGTCGAAATGCGAGCGGCTGGCATCGGCCGAACCGCTGGCGTGCACAAAGGCCAGCTTCTTCTGCTGCCACAACGGCAGCAAGGGCGCCAGCGCCGGATGCAGGCCGAAATAGCCGTCCAGGTCCAGCGCGCCGTCCTCCTGCCCTGGCCGCGCCAGGGCGATGCTGGGCCGCAGGCGCGCATATTCAGGGTCGGCCACCGGCGCCACCACGTTCATGCCGTCCACCGCGCCGCGCAGCATGACCACGATCAGCTTTTTCGCCGTGGGCGCCGCGCTGCCCGGCGCCAGGGTGGCGGCCCAGGCGTGCGGTCCCAGGGGCAGCAGCAGGCCGGCGCTGGCGGCAAAAGCGTTCAGGAATTGGCGTCGTTGCATAGCGGGCTCCGGGTCAGTGCTGCATGAAATCAGGGCTGCCGAGCAGCATGGCGGCGCGCAGGCGCTCATTGCTGTCGGCCACAATGTCGGCCGTGCGCTTGGAAATCGCCGGGCCCAGCGCCTGCTGCAAGGTGCCGGCGTCGGCGGCCCCCGCCAGCGTCACCGCGTAGCTGATGCGGCGGCCCAGGCCATCCGGATTGAGCCAGGCGCTTTCCGTATTTTTGTAACCGTCCGGCGTCTGGCAGCCGTACAGCGGCATGCCCAGGCGGCCCAGGATGCCCACCAGCGGCTTCACCTCGCCCGTCGGCAGGGCCGCCGCGCGCGCTGCCGACACCACGTACTGGTAAGGGGTCTTGAACTTGGCCCCGGCGTACTGCTGGTCCATGAATTCCTGGCTGGCGAACAGGGTGCGCAGCACGGCGCGGATATCGCCGTTGCTGGCGCTCCAGGTTTGCGCCATGCGCTCCACCAGCGCGGCGGGCGGCGTGTCGGCCACGAAGTACTGCGCCAGCTTGCGGCTGATGTGGCGCGCCGTGGCCGGGTGCGCGGCCAGCACGTCCAATGCGTACTCGCCCTCCGCCACGCCGCGCGCCGTGACCGGCTTGCCCAGCCAGGTCTTGGCGCCGTTGTCGTGGCGGCGCGGGTCGAACACGAACTGCGCGTCGCGCCGCGGCGCGTAGGTCCAGCCGGTCAGCATGCGCGCCAGCTCGGTCACGTCCTTCTGCGTGTAGCCGCCGTCCACCCCCAGCGTATGCAGCTCCATCAGCTCGCGCGCGTAATTTTCGTTCAGGCCGCCGGCTTTCGACAGCCAGTTATCCAGGTAGAACAGCATGGCCGGGTGGCGCGCCGTGGCGCCCAGCATCTGGCGGAAGGAACCGAACACGTAGGGCCGGATGGCGTCGCGCTCGTAGCTCGCCACCAGGGCGCGGTCCTGGCCCTTGCCGGCGAAAACGTTGAAGTGGTTATACCAAAAGTCAACCATCACCTCCTCCAGCTGGCGCGGGCTTTCGATAGCGCGCAGCAGGCGCGCCTGCGCCGCCTCCGAGGCCATTTGCGCCACCACTGCGCGCCGCGCGCCCTGCTCCATGCCGCGCGCTTCCTGGAATTTGGCCAGGGCTTCGCCGGCGCTCCACTTCAGGGTTTCCAGCTGGTCCAGGCGCTGCGCCAGCGCTAGCGGTAGGGCCGGCGGGTTCAGTTGCTCCTCTATGTAGGCCTGCACGCCGGACTGGCGCAGCTGGTCGATATCGCCCGGACGCGGCCCATACGCCACCCGGTTCAGCACATGCACGGCGGCCTGGTCGCCGGCCAGGGGCGCGGCCCAGCTGGCAAGGGGGGAAAGCAGCGCCGCGGCGGCCAGCAGCAAACGAAGTCGCATGGTGTCGTCCCGATACAATGAATTGGCTGGATTTCTTTATACGCTAAGCGCCGAATTAAAGGCAAAGACTCCTTTGTATCGGGATGTTAATTAGTTGATTTATATGCTTTAATTCACGTTGCGCATAATGAAAGGGAAGCATGAAAAGAATCCAGGGCACGCTAACCGTATTTGCCGCGCTGGCGCTCAGCGCCTGCGGCGTGACCGGGCCCGCGAGCAAGGTGGTGCAGGACGCGCCGCAGCAATGGCACACGCCGCTGCCGCACAACGGCAGCACGGGTGAACTGGCCAACTGGTGGCAGCGCCAGTCCGACCCGCTGCTGGTGCAGCTGATCGAAGCCGCGCAGGCGGCCAGTCCCACCATTGCCAGCGCCCAGGCGCGCTTTGCCGCCGCCAGCGCCGAGCGCACGGCAGCCGGCGCCGCCCTCGCCCCGTCCCTGACCGGCGTGCTCACCTCGACCCGCATGAGCCGGCAGTCGGCCGACGCCGCCACCAATACCACCACCCAGCTGCTGGCCCAGGCGCAGTGGGAGATCGACCTGTTCGGCGGCGGCCGCGCGCGCCGCCAGGCGGCCATCGCCCGCGCCGAAGGCGCCCAGGCCGGCTGGCACGAGGCACGCGTCAGCGTGGCGGCCGAAACGGCCAACCAGTACTACAGCCTGCGCGCCTGCCAGAAGCTGCTGACCGTGGCGCGCATGGACGCCGCCTCGCGCGCCCACACCGCGCGCCTGACTGACATCACCACCAAGGCCGGTTTCCAGTCGCCTTCCGCCAATGCGCTGGCGCGCGCCAGCGCCGCCGACGGCAACAACCGCGCGGTGGCCCAGCGCGCCGCCTGCGACAGCGAACTGAAAGTGCTGGTGGCGCTGACCGCCATCACCGAGCCGGAGCTGCGCAGCCGCCTGGCCGACAGCGCCGCCGCCGCCCCCTTGTCGCCCGCCTCCGGCGTGGCCATCGACTCGCTGCCGGCCCAGGTGCTGGCGCAGCGCCCCGACGTCTTCAATGCCGAGCGCGAACTGGCGGCCGCCAGCCACGATGTGGCCAGCGCGCGCGCCGACCGCCTGCCGCGCCTGGGCCTGACCGGCTCCGTGGGGCGCGGCCGCCTGCATAGCGAAGGGCGCGACATCACCGCCAATGTGTGGACCATCGGCCCGCTGCAAATGACCCTGCCCATCATCGACTGGGGCGTGCGCCGCGCCAATGTGGACGCTTCGCGCGCCCGCTACGAGGCGGCGGTCAGCGCCTACAAGGCCAGCGTGCGCCAGGCCGTGGCCGAAGTGGAACAGGCGCTGGTGGCTCTGCAAAGTACCCAGGAGCGCGCCGCCGACGCGCAGACCGCGCTGGACGGCTACCGCACCTTCTTCAGCGCGACTGAGGAGCGCTACAAGAACGGGCTGGCCAGCCTGCTCGAACTGGAAGACGCCCGCCGCACCCGGCTGGCGGCAGAAAACACGGTGGTGAGCTTGCAGCGCGAACGCAGCGCCGCCTGGATCGCCCTGTACCGCGCAGCAGGCGGCGGCTGGACCGCGCCCGCCGCCCCTTGAGACCGGAAAAATTTTTATGAAACCACTGCACCGCACCCCGTCCGCCATTGCCGCCATCGCTGTCGCCAGCGCCCTCGCCGCCCTGGCGCAGGCGCCCGTCGCCGTGGCCGACGACAAGAAGCCGGCCGCCGCCAAACCATCCCTGACCGTTAGCACGGTCAAGCCGCAGAAAACCAGCCTGCCGATCCGCCTGACCGCCAACGGCAACGTCGCCGCCTGGCAGGAAGCCATCATCAGCAGCGAGTCGAACGGCCTGCGCCTGTCCGAGGTCGAGGTCAACGTGGGCGATGTAGTCAAGAAAGGCGAAGTGCTGGCCGTGTTCGCGCCGGAAACCCCGCAAGCCGAAGTGGCGCAGGCCAGGGCCGCGCTGATGGAAGCGCAAGCCGCCGCCGCGGAAGCAAAAGCCAACGCCGACCGCGCGCGCTCGATCGAAAGCACGGGCGCCCTGAGCGCCCAGCAAATCAGCCAGTACACCACGGCCGAAGCCACCGCCCAGGCGCGCGCCGCTTCCGCCCGCGCCATGCTGGCGGCCGCCGAACTGCGCCTGCGCTACACCAAGGTGCTGGCGCCCGACGCCGGCGTGATCTCGGCGCGCAATGCCACCGTCGGCGCCGTGGCCGGTCCCGGCACCGAATTGTTCCGCATGATCCGCCAGGGCCGCCTGGAGTGGCGCGCCGAAGTCACCGCCAGCGACCTGCGCAGCATCAAGATCGGCGCCAATGCCTTGGTCAAAGCCGCCAACGGCAGCGAACTGACCGGCAAGGTGCGCATGGTGGCGCCGACCATCGACCCGCAGACCCGCTCCGCCCTGGTGTATGTGGACCTGCCCCCTAATCATGGCAAGCAGCCGCCGTTCAAGGCCGGCATGTTCGCCACCGGCCAGTTCGAGCTGGGCTCCTCCGACGCGCTCACCGTGCCGCAGCAGGCCATCACCGTGCGCGACGGCTTCAGCTACGTGTTCCGCCTGAACCAGGACCAGCGCGTGAGCCAGGTCAAGGTGCAGCCGGGCCGCCGCGTGGGCGACCGCATCGAAGTGCTGTCCGGCCTGGCGCCGGAGGCGCTGATCGTGGCCGCCGGCGCCGGCTTCCTGAACGACGGCGACCTGGTACGCAATGTCGGCGCGCCCGCGCCGGGCCAGGCCGCCGCCGCCGTCAAGCCGGCCCCGGCCCGCTGATAGGGAGGCGCCGTGAATTTTTCCGCCCTCTCGATCAAGCACCCGGTTCCCGCCATCATGCTCTTCATCCTGCTCTCGCTGGCGGGATGGATGGCCTATGTGGCCAACCCGGTGCAGGACTTCCCCGATATTGAACTGCCCATCGTCACCGTCTCGGCCTCCCTGCCCGGCGCCGCGCCGGCCCAGCTGGAAACCGAGGTGGCGCGCAAGATCGAAGACTCGGTCGCCACGCTGCAAGGCGTGAAGAACATCTATTCCAAGGTATTGGACGGCACCGCCACCATCACGGTCGAATTCATCCTCGAGAAAAACCTGTCCGACGCGGTGAACGAGGTGCGCGACGCCGTGACCCAGGTGCGCGCCGACATGCCGGGCGAAATGCGCGACCCGGTGGTGAGCAAAGTCTCCACCGCCGGCCGCGTGATCCTGACCTTCGTCGCCGCCCCCAAGGAGGGCACGCGGATCGACGATGCCGACCTGAGCTGGTACGTCGACAACACCGTCTCGAAAAAGCTGCTGTCGGTGAAAGGCGTGGGCGCGGTCAAGCGCGTCGGCGGCGTGACGCGCGAGATCCGCGTGGAACTCGACGACGACCGCATGGCCGCCCTGCGCGTCTCGGCGCTGGACGTGTCGCGCATGCTGCGCCAGGTGCAGAAGGAAGCGCCGGGCGGGCGCGGCGACATCAGCGGCGCCGAGCAATCGGTGCGTACCATCGCCACCGTGCGCAGCGCACAGGAGCTGGCGCAGATGGACATTCCGCTGGGCGACGGCCGCCACATCCGCCTGGAACAGGTGGCCAAGGTCAGCGACACCATCGCCGAACCGCGCTCGGAAGCGACGCAGGACGGCAAGAAGGTGGTGGCCTTTGAAATCTTCCGCACCAAGGGCGCCAGCGAGACCCAGGTTGCCGCCGACGCGCGCGCGGCGGTGGAGGAGCTGCGCAAGGCGCATCCGACCATCGCCGTCACGGAAACCATCGACAACGCCGACCCGGTGGACGAGAATTTCGACGGCTCGATGGAGCTGCTGTACGAAGGCGCCCTGCTGGCGGTGCTGGTGGTGTGGTGGTTCCTGCGCGACTGGCGCGCCACCCTGGTGGCCGCCTCCGCCCTGCCGCTGTCGGTGCTGCCGGCCTTCCTCGGCATGTACTGGATGGGCTACACCCTGAACACCGTGACCCTGCTCTCGCTGGCCCTGGTGGTGGGCGTGCTGGTGGACGACGCCATCGTGGAAATCGAAAACATCGAGCGCCACCTGCACATGGGTAAAAGCCCGATGCAGGCCGCCATGGAAGCGGCCGACGAAATCGGCATGGCGGTGATCGCCACCACCTTCGCCCTGGTCGCCGTGTTCCTGCCGACCGCCTTCATGGGCGGCATCCCCGGCAAGTTCTTCAAGCAGTTCGGCTGGACCGCCGTGATCGCCGTGCTGGCCTCCCTGGTGGTGGCGCGCCTGCTGACGCCGATGATGGCGGCCCACTTGCTGAAACCGACCAGCAAGCCGGTGCAGGCAGACGGCTGGATCATGCAGCGCTATATGCAGACCATGCGCTGGTGCCTGAACAACCGCGGCAAGACCGCGCTGGCGGCGGGCGCCTTCTTCATCGGCTCCATCATGCTGGTGGGCCTGCTGCCGACCGGCTTCGTGCCGCCGGCCGACCGCGGCCAGACCATGGTCAACCTGGAACTGCCGCCCGGCTCCACCCTGGCCGAGACGCGCGCCGTTGCAGAACGCGCGCGCCTGGCCATCATGGAAGTGAAGCCGGTGACCAATGTCTTCAGCTCCATCGGCGGCGGCTCCTCGGGCGACGCCTTCGCCCCGGGCGCGGCGGCCGAAGCGCGCCGCGCCGTGCTGACCATCACCACCAAGCACCGCAGCGAGCGCAGCGAATCGATCTCCGACATCGACAATATGATCCGCGACAAGCTGGCCAACCTGCCCGGCGCCCGCTTCACCGTCGGCCCGCCGGACACCGGCGTCAAGATGCAGCTGGTGCTGCGTTCGGAAGACCCGGTCGCCCTGCTCGACTCGGCGCGCAAGGTGGAACGCGACCTGCGCACCTTGCAGGGCATCGGCAACGTTACTTCCAGCGCCTCGCTGGTGCGCCCCGAGATCATCGTGCGCCCCGACTTTGCGCGCGCCGCCGACCTGGGCGTGACCGCCAACGCCATCGGCGAAACGGTGCGCGTGGCCACCGCCGGCGACTACGACTTCGAGCTGACCAAGATGAACCTGGCCGAACGCCAGGTGCCGATCCGCGTCAAGCTGCCCGACAGCGTGCGCGCCGACCTGGACGCCATCGGCCGCCTGACCGTCCCGGGCCGCAACGGCCCGGTCATGCTGGCCAACGTCGCCAGCATCACGATGGAATCCGGCCCGGCCCAGATCGACCGCCTGAACCGCAGCCGCAACGTCACGCTCGACGTGGAGCTGGGCAGCCGCACCCTGGGCGAGCTCGATGAGGAGACGCGCCAGCTGCCCTCGATGAAGAACCTGCCGCCCACGGTGACCAAGGCTGAACTGGGCGACACGCAGGAGATGCAAGCCCTGTTCGCCAGCTTCGGCATCGCCATGCTGATCGGCGTGCTGTGCATCTACGGCGTGCTGGTGCTGCTGTTCCACGATTTCCTGCAGCCGCTGACCATTCTGGCCGCGCTGCCGCTGTCGATCGGCGGCGCCTTCGTCGCCCTGCTGGTGACGCAGAAGGCGCTCTCGATGCCGTCCATGATCGGCCTGATCATGCTGATGGGGATTGTGACCAAGAACTCGATCCTGCTGGTGGACTACGCCATCCTGGCGCGCGCCGAGGGCATGAGCCGCTTCGACGCCCTGGTCGACGCCTGCCACAAGCGCAGCCGGCCGATCCTGATGACCACCATCGCCATGGGCGCCGGCATGATGCCGCTGGCCATGGGCTGGGGCGCCGACCCGAGCTTCCGCTCGCCGATGGCGATTGCCGTGATTGGCGGCCTGATCACCTCCACCCTGCTGTCGCTGCTGGTGGTGCCCGCCGTCTTCACCTACGTCGACGACGCCGAGCACCTGTTCCAGCGCCTGGTGCGCAAGGTGAAAAAGCCCCACCACCACGCCACGAGCGCTGATTCCGTGTCCACCAACGAAGCTGCCCCCGGTGGCTGACGTGGGCTAGACGCTTCACACGCGCGGCGGGTCCGTCTCGCGCGCGAATACGCGGTGGCTGGCCAGTGCCTGCACGAAGGCGGCCAGCGCGGCCGGCAGGTCGGCCGGGGTGCTGCCCACCAGGCCCGGATCGGGCGCGCCATCGGGCAAGGTGGCCGGGATGCCGGCCGCCGCCAGCAGCCCGGCACCGGCGCCCACCACCATCAGCGGCTTGCAGTGGCGGTACTGCAAGGTGACGAATTCCACTGCCAGCGCATTGCCGGACAGATCGTCCGCCGCCACCTCGCCGTCCGGCACCACGACGGCGTCGAACACCACGGCGGGGCCGGTTTCCAGCGACATGTCGGCTTCCAGCCCCCCGACCATGCCGACGTGCGGGCCGACCAGGCGCGTGACCGCGCCCTGCCCTTCAAGCTCAGCCTGCAGGGTGGCCACCATCACCTCATCCACGCCGGGCGCCACCAGGATCGCGACCTTGCGGCCATGGATGCCGCTTGCGCCGGGCCGCGACAGGAGCGACAGGCTGGGCGACGGCGGGTACGCCGGCAGCTCGCCGGCATAGGCCATGGGCTGCGGGTCGGGCACCAGGGTGCCGAGCCGCAGCGCGACCATGTCGGCCAGCGCGGCGTCCACATTCACCAGCATGGCCAGGGTGCGTTCGCGGATGGCCGGCACCTGCACCTTGCTCAGCTCAAAACTGAAGGCGTGGGCGATATGCATTTGCTCGGCCGGCGTCTGGCTGTGCCAGAACAGGCGGGCCTGCGCATAGTGCTCGGCAAACAGTTCGGGCTTGCCGCGCACCTTGTCCTCTTCCACCGGCTGCGGGAAGCTCATAAAGCCCATGCGCCCGGCCTGGAACGGGCAGCCGCCGCCCAGCGAGTTCGGTTCATAGGCGACCCTGCCCCGGTGGATGGCTTGCCGGTGCATGCCGTCGCGCTGGTTGTTGTGCACCGGCGCCAGCGGCGCGTTGATCGGGAGTTCGTGGAAGTTCGGTCCGCCCAGGCGGCTGATCTGGGTGTCCACATAGGAATGGATACGCCCGGCCAGCAAGGGGTCATTGCTGAAATCGATGCCGGGGATGATGTGGGCGGCGCAGAACGCCACCTGCTCGGTCTCGGCGAAGAAATTGTCCGGATTGCGGTCCAGTACCAGGCGCCCCACCACCTGCAGCGGCACCATTTCCTCCGGCACGATCTTGGTCGGGTCCAGCACGTCGAAGGGGAATTCGGCGGCGTCTTCTTCGCTGAACACTTGCAGCGCCAGCTCCCATTCCGGATATTCGCCCTGCTCGATCGCTTCCCACAGGTCGCGCCGGTGGAAGTCGGGGTCGGCGCCGGAAATGCGCACCGCCTCGTCCCACACCAGGGAGTGCGTGCCCTGCTTGGGCTGCCAGTGGAATTTCACGAACTGCGATTGCCCGTGCGCGTTCACCAGGCGGAAGGTGTGCACGCCGAAGCCCTGCATGGTGCGGTAGCTGCGCGGGATGGCGCGGTCCGACATGACCCACATCAGCATGTGCATCGATTCCGGCATCAGCGACACGAAATCCCAGAAGGTGTCGTGCGCGCTGGCCGCTTGCGGCATGGCGTTGTGCGGTTCGGGCTTGACCGCGTGCACCAGGTCGGGGAACTTCATCGCGTCCTGGATGAAGAAAACGGGGATGTTGTTGCCGACCAGGTCCCAGTTGCCCTGGTCGGAATAGAACTTGACGGCGAAGCCGCGCACGTCGCGCGCGGTATCGGTGGAGCCGCGTTCGCCGGCCACGGTGGAGAAGCGCACGAAGACCGGCGTGCGCTTGCCCGCCGCCGCGAACGGCGCGGCGCACGTCAGGGCGGACAACTCCTTATAGCATTCGAAATAGCCATGCGCCGCCGAGCCGCGCGCGTGCACGATGCGCTCGGGAATGCGCTCATGGTCGAAGTGCGTGATCTTTTCGCGCAGGATGAAGTCTTCCAGCAGTGCCGGCCCGCGCAGGCCGGCCTTGAGCGAGTTCTGGTTGTCGGCAACCGCGACGCCCTGGTTGGTGCTGAGCACCTGGCCGCCGCTGTCGGTGCGCACACGGTCGAGCGGGCCGTTGTTCGGGTTCACCCCCTGCGGCGGCACGCCGTCGCCGACCTTGGGCGAAACGGCGCTTTCGCTGGCCGTGCTGGCCGTTTGCAGCGGGTCGCTGGTGTTGCTCGCAGCGCCGGCCGGCGGCACACCCGCCCCATGCTCGGCTACTTTATTGACGTTATAGGGAAACTGCGCGGCCAATGCAGCGCCGCGCTTGGCCGGGTCGGGTTTGGAGGTGGGCACGGCGCTCTCCCGCTCAGTGCTTGCGCGAGCCAAGCAGCTTGGAGACGGCGTAGCCGGCCGCCAGCGCGACCAGCAGCGACGTGCCGGGGCTCTTGCGCACGTAGTTGCGGCCGGATTCGGCGAAGCGTTTGTAGGCGGCGTTGAGCTGCTCGCCGCGCACGCCCATGGTGTCGCCGATCGTGCTGATATTGTCCGCCACTTTGTCAATCGTGCTGTGCACGCCGGCGCGCAGGTCTTTGGCGGGATTGTCGGTTTTGCTGATGTTGTGATCCATGATCAGTATCCTTCTCGTGAATGTTGGGTGGAAGGGTCACGATAAGGCCGTCCCGCTGCATCCACCGTGCGCCAGCTAACGATGTGCGCCAGCGTTTTCTGGCAACCTTGTTGGCATGATTCCCGTCGATCCAGTTGCCGGCGCGACCGCGCCGGTGCCGGCCAGCCTGCCAACGCGGGTGGAGCCGGCATCGTTGCCAGCTGCGGCGGCCGCTGCCGCCAGCGCGCCGACGGTGTCCTCGCTTGGCCTCTTCCTGTCCAACCTTGTTCTGGCGCAACGCAATGTGCGCGAGCTGGCCGCCAATGGCGGCGACGCGGCGGCCTTTGCCAGCGCGGCGCAGCAGTTGACGGCGAATGTGAACGCGAATGCGCCGCCGGCGCTAAATAGCGTGCTGTTCGCGCAGCGGCCGGTGCTGGCGCAGGCCGGGATCGGCGTCGGCAGCGATGGCGCGCTCGCGTCCAGCGAGGACACGCTCAACGCGGCTTTCCGCGCGGCACCGCAAGGCGCGCTGGGTGCGCTCGAGAATACGATCGGCCGGCTGGCGCAGGCGGCGCAAGGGTTGCTGCCGGCGGAAGCGGAGGCGGGGCCCGCCCCGGCCCCGGGGCCCGCCTTTGCGCCCTCGCCCAACCTGGCGGAACTCACGGTGCAGCAGCGCGCTGCCGCCGAGCGCCTGGCGCAGACGCGGCGCGCGGCGCAAGAGGCCTTGGCCGACAATGCGCTGGAAGATACGCAGCAGCAGCGCGCGGCGGAATTGCGCGTGGCCGAGCTGCGCCAGCTCGAGAGCACGCGCGCGCAGGATCTGGCGGCGCAGGCCCTGGCCGAGCGCCTGGAGGCGGCGCGCCGGGCGGCGCAGCAGCAGGCCGAGGCCAGCCAGTTGCCAAGCCGCAGCCGTACCGAACGCGCCGCCGCCGAGCGCCTGGATGCCGCGCGCCAGCTGGTGGCGCAGCAGGCGGCAACGGCGGAAGCCGAGGACCAGCTGGCGGCCCGCCTCGCGCTGGCGCGCC
>NZ_WWCJ01000032.1 GCF_009857475.1 Pseudoduganella guangdongensis
CAGGCGCAGCGGCCGGTGCCGGCGCGGCAGGCGCCATTGGTGCCGGCGCCGCTGCCAAGGCTGGCGCGCTGGCGGCGGGGGCATTCGCAGCCGGCGCCGCAACCGGCGCAACTTGCTGGACGGGCGGTGCGGGCGGCACGGCAGGCGCAGCGGAAACCGCAGGCGCCGGCTGCCCCACCGGAACACTCATGCGGTCCGCCGTCGCAGCCGAAGCAGCCATGGCCGCCGCCGCAGCGGCGCGGGCCGGATTCGCGCCGGCTGGACGTGCCGCTACCGGGGCGCTGGCCGGTTGGCCATCCGCCCCGCCGATACCGGGCCGAAAGGCAAGCATGCGTAACAAGGTCATCGAGAAGCCGGCATATTCATCCGGCGCCAACCCCAGTTCATTCCGGCCATGCACCGCGATCTGGTAATACAGCTGCACCTCCTCCGCATCGAACAGCGAAGCCAGGCGCACAATATCGTTATATTCAGGCAGGTCCGCCGGCACCGCCGAAGGCACGGTTTGCGCCAGTGCGATCCGGTGCAGCAAGGTGCCCAGGTCCTGCAGAGCGCCGTTATAGGACAGCGAACGCGAAGCCATTTCATCGGCCACCGCCATCAGGTCGGCGCCGTCCTTATTCGCCAGCGCATCGAGCAGACGCACCAGGTAGGACTGGTCCAGCGCCCCCAGCATGCCCTGCACCGAATCGAGCGTCACCGCGCCGGCGGCATAAGCAATCGCCTGGTCGGTCAGCGACAGCGCATCGCGCATCGAACCGTGCGCGCCCTGGGCCAGCAGGCGCAAAGCCGGCTGCTCGAAGACGACGCCCTCCTGCCCCAGGATATTCTCCAGGTGGCCGACGATGTGCCCCGGCGGCATCTGCTTCAGGTTGAACTGCAGGCAGCGCGACAGCACGGTGACCGGGATCTTCTGCGGATCGGTGGTCGCCAGGATGAACTTGATGTGCTCGGGCGGCTCCTCCAGCGTCTTCAGCATGGCGTTGAAGGCGTGGTTGGTCAGCATGTGCACCTCGTCGATCATATAGACCTTGAAGCGCGCATTGGACGGCGCATACACCGCCTGCTCCAGCAACTGCGCCATTTCATCGACGCCGCGGTTGGACGCCGCGTCCATCTCCACGTAATCGACAAAGCGGCCGCCATCAATCGCCGTACAAGCCTCGCACACGCCGCACGGGCTGGCCGTGATGCCGCCGTTGCCGTCCGGGCCGACGCAGTTCAGCGACTTGGCCAGGATGCGGGACAAGGTCGTCTTGCCGACACCGCGCGTCCCGGTAAACAGGTAGGCATGGTGCAGGCGCCCGGTATGCAGCGCATGGGTCAGGGCACGGACAACGTGCTCCTGGCCGACGAGCGTTTCAAAATTCCGGGGACGGTATTTGCGAGCGAGGACTTGATAGGACATGTGCGCGATTTTACCGTAGATGCCGAGGCAGCGGACAACATTAGGCGTTCGACCAGACTTCGCATACACTTTGCCTTTTTGGCAACCAAACGACAACCATGAAGAAACTCGTCCTGCTTTCCTTGCTCGCCTGGTCCAGCGTCGCCAATGCGCAAGAGCGCGAATGGCTCACCTATAAGAAGTTCCTTGAAAATACCCGCCTGGACCGCTTTTACGCCCTGCCCCCGGCCGAACGCGACAAGCTGGACATCTATCTGACGCTGAAGCCGTCCAACGCCCAACTCAAAGCGGCGGACATGAACCTGACGGTGGTGCATATCGGCACCCGCACGGCGCTGCCCATCAGTGACAAGGGCCACTTGCACCTGCAGCCGAATGCGCAATGGATCGCGGGCGATGCCAAGATCACCACGACCCAGCCCAAAGGCGAAAAGATCGCCGTCGCATACAACCTCGACGCCGTCGTGCCCGACGGCACGCAATGGCAGTACAACAAGCTCATGGAGAGTGTGGACCAGGGCAACGCGGCAATTGGCAAGGTGGCGGGCGCTTTCAGCCTGTTTGCGCCGTCGATGAAGTCAGTCCTGCTCAGTTTTGACAAGCCGGCGCAGCTGACCATCCAGACGCGCAGCGGCAGCCGCCAGTTCAGCAGCGATGCAAAACATAAGATTCGCCTGCAAGCCGACAAGGCCTTGCTAAAGGAAAATCCGCTGGTGCTGGTGACGAGCCGGCCGATCCAGGCCGAACTCGATACGGAATAAAAAAACCCCACCTGCACGACGCGCGATCTGGAGCGCGTTCTGGCTGATGGGGCTTATTACGAATTAAGAGGCGAGCCTGATCTGCGGCACTTGCGGTGAACAGCTTTGGCTGCTTCGTTCCCGACCTGACCAGGTTAACCGTGCCACAATGCGCAGGGGCCCGCCCGGGCGCAATTATAGGCTATAAACCGAGCTGCTGCCAAATACCATCGACGCGCGCCTTCACTTCGTCGCTCATGGTGATGACGGTGCCCCACTCGCGGCTGGTTTCACCCGGCCATTTATTGGTGGCGTCAATGCCCATCTTGCTGCCCAGGCCACTGACCGGGGAGGCAAAGTCGAGGTAGTCGATCGGGGTGTTGTCGACCAGGGTGGTGTCGCGCGTCGGGTCGACGCGGGTGGTGATGGCCCAGATCACTTCTTTCCAGTCGCGAATGTTGACGTCTTCGTCCACCACGACAATGAACTTGGTATACATGAACTGGCGCAGGAAGCTCCACACGCCGAACATCACGCGCTTGGCGTGGCCGGCGTATTGTTTGCGGATCTGCACCACGGCCATGCGGTAGCTGCAGCCTTCCGGCGGCAGGTAGAAGTCGGTGATCTCGCTGAACTGCTTTTGCAGCAGCGGCACAAAGACTTCATTCAGGGCCACGCCCAGCACGGCCGGCTCGTCCGGCGGTTTGCCGGTGTAGGTGGAGTGGTAGATCGGGTCGCGCCGCATGGTGATGCGGTCGATGGTGAACACCGGGAACCAGTCCTGCTCATTGTAATAGCCGGTGTGGTCGCCGTAGGGGCCTTCCAGGCCGTGCTCGTAGCCGCTCGGGTGGTTTTCGTCCGGGTAGATATGCCCTTCCAGCACGATCTCGGCCGAGGCGGGCACGCGCAGTTCGCTGCCGATGGCCTTTACCAGCTCGGTACGGCTGCCGCGCAGCAGGCCGGCGAACTGGTATTCCGACAGGCTGTCCGGCACCGGCGTCACGGCGCCGAGGATGGTGGCCGGGTCGGCGCCCAGCGCCACGCACACCGGATACGGCTGGCCGGGATTGCGGATGCAGTGCTCGCGGAAGTCGAGCGCGCCGCCGCGGTGCGCCAGCCAGCGCATGATCACTTTATTCCGTCCCATGACCTGCTGGCGGTAGATGCCCAGGTTCTGGCGCTTCTTGTTCGGGCCCCTGGTAATCACCAGGCCCCAGGTAATCAGGGGCGCCACGTCGCCGGGCCAGCAATGCTGGATCGGCAGGCGGGCCAGGTCGACGTCGTTGCCTTCCCACACGATCTCCTGGCAGGGGGCGCCGCGCAGCTCTTTGGGCGACATGTCCCACACGGCTTTCACCAGGGAACCCAGGCCCATCAGGTCCTTGAAGCCTTTCGGCGGCTCGGGTTCCTTCAGCTGCGCCAGCACGTGGCCGATCTTGCGCAGCTCGCCGACGTCGTCGGCGCCCATGCCGAGCGCCACGCGGTGCGGGGTGCCGAACAGGTTGCCCAGCACCGGCATGTCGAAACCGGTCGGCTGCTCGAACAAAATGGCAGGGCCGCCGGCGCGCAGGGTGCGGTCGCAGACCTCCGTCATCTCCAGGTGTGGCGAAACAGGCAAGCTTATGCGCTTAAGTTCGTCAATTGCTTGCAGTTGGGAAATAAAATCTCGGAGATCGCGATATTTCATACTTTTTTACGATTTTTTTGCTTCGGACGAGGCGCCTGAGCACTTTTGGTCAAGTCGTTGATTTTATTGGTTTTTGCCAACATGTACACGATAAAATCATACTCAAAAGTAATAAAGAACGCGTGTGCTAGTATTGACTAGATATATCACGCCTCCTACAATTTGACCTACTTGATGAGGACATGGCCTTTATGCCAACTAAATTGTCACTCATTACATTCACGGAGTCCGGGCTCCATTAGACATTTTAAGGAGTGTTTTTCACGAGGCGTCTGCCTCTACCCCCGGAATAAGTTGTGTTGCAACTGGCCCCAAACGAATGGCTAGCTTTAGCAAACAATAATGGCGTTTCATCCCGCGCAACCTGTGCGGCGGTGGACGAAGATAACACTGATGTAACGACAATGGCACGTCGAATGTCCGCGATTTTGCGCGGCGGGGACGCGTTTTGACTCTTACATTTCAGGGGAGTTCTGATGAACAATCAATTCAATGGGCTGCTGCTTAGCGCCCGCCAATGGGCTCGCCAGCCCGCAGCGTGGGTTTCCGCGCAGAGCATTTCGGCACGCGGCCTGCTGACGGCCGCTCAGTCCATGCTGAGCATTTTCGGCATCGCAGCATTGGTCATGGCTTGCGCCATGGTGGCACGTCCGGACCTGGCCAAGCGCCTGGTCGATACCCTGCACGGCGACCAGCCTGCGGTGGAGGCGCAGGTTGTCGTGGCGCCGCCGCTGTCGGAACTGATGGAAGCGCCTGCAGCGCGCCCAGCCGGCACCGTGGCCAGCGCCGAAGTGGCGATGACCCCGGAAGAAAAAGCCCTCATGGGCACCAAGAAACAGCAGGATGCGGTCACCAACTGGCTGTCCAAGCGTTACCGCGTGGCGGGCGATGCGACCAATATGCTGGTCTCCACCGCTTACCTGACGGCGCGTGAAATCAAGCTGGATCCGCTGCTGATCCTGGCGGTGATGGCGATTGAATCGGGCCTGAATCCGTTCGCGGAAAGCCCGATGGGCGCGCAGGGCCTGATGCAGGTGATGTCCAAGGTGCATACCGATAAATTCCAGGACATGGGCGGCGTGCAGGCGGCGCTGAACCCGGTGGCCAACATCCGCGTCGGTTCGCTGATCCTGAAGGATTACGTGTCGCGCGGCGGCTCGGTGGAAGCTGGCCTGAAGTACTACGTGGGCGCGGCCGCTTTCGAGACCGATGACGGCTACGGCTTCAAGGTCCTGGCCGAGTACAACCGCCTGAAGCAGGTTTCGGCCGGCAAGAAGGTGCCTTACATTACGCCTCCGCAGATGGCTGCAGCGCCTGCGAAGCCGAAAGAGGCGCCAACCACGGTGGCGCAGGTTGAAAAGCCAATCAGCGCGGACCAACTGGCCGGCCTGTAAGCGCCTGCCCTCTCTATATATATAAGAAGCCACCTGCGGGTGGCTTTTTTATTTGGCCGGCGCCAGCGCGGCGACCGTGCCGCCCTGGGCGCCCGCTTGCAGCGTGAGTTCAAGGCCGATGCGGCTTGCCAGGCGGCGCGCGATCGACAGGCCCAGGCCATGGCCGCTGCTTGCGCTGCCTTTCACGCCTGCTTCGAACAGGCGGGCCTGGATGGCGGGGTCGATGCCAGGCCCGTCGTCGCTGACGGTCAGCGCGCCATCGGCAAAGCCGATGCGCACGCAGCCGGCTTGGCTGTGCTGGAAGGCGTTGCCAATGATATTGGCCAGCACAATGCGCAAGGCGGCGGGCGGCACACTAAAGGTTGCGTGCGGGGGAAGCGCCACGTCGACCTCGACCAGTTTGCCGTCCAGCAGGTGGGCTAGCTGCACCACGGTACTCTCCACCAGCGGCAGCAGCGCCACCGGGGGCGACGGCATCGGTTGCGCGGCGGGCGCGTGCTGCGCCAGGTCTTCGCGCGCCAGCGCCAGCAAGGTGTCGAGCGTCTGCGCCATCTGCGTGGCGGCGCTGCGGATGCGCTGCAGTTGCTGCGCGGCTTGTGGCGGCATGGGGTGGGCGGCCAGCAGGAATGCAGCGCCTTCGATCACGGCCAGCGGCGTGCGCAGTTCGTGGCTGGCGTCGCGCGTGAAATGCTGTTCGCGCTCGATGAAGGCGGCCACGCGGGCCATGGCGTCATCCAACGCCCGCGCCAGTGCGCCGACCTCGTTGGCGGGATAGGCGGCGGCGAAACCTTTGGGCAGTTGGGCCGGTGCCGCGCTGCCGACCAGTTGTGCCAGGGCCTCCAGCGGCCGGGTCGCGCGCCATGCCAGCCAATACCCCAGGGCCAGGGTTAGCGCCAGCATGGCGAGCAGCGATGCACCAAGCAGGCCAAGCACCACCGGCAGGCGCGGGCGCACCATCAGTTCGCGGCTTACTTCCGCCACCAGTATGACCGGGGCAGCGCCGGGCAATGCAAGCTGGCGCACGTGGTAGTGGCGGCCGGCGGCGCCAAAAAACTCCCCGCCGCCTGTCACGCCCGGCTGGCGGCGCAGGTCGTCAGGCAGGCTGGCGCTATCACGATGCAGGCTGACATAGGGCCGCAATGGCGGCGCCAGTTGTGCGGAAGCGCGCCAGCTTGCCTGCTGATGGGCTGTTTCCTGCGCCAGCATATTGGCGAAAACCTCGTCCTCCAGCACGTACATGAAGATCAGCGCGAAGGCGGAGAACAGCAGCGCCGTGCACATGGCGATCAAGGCGAAGGCCGCAGTCAGGCGGCGGCGCAGGCTATGCGGTGCGCTCATACGTCGGCGTCCAGGCGGAAACCGACGCCGTGCACCGTCAGCAGCATGGGCTGCGCGAACGGCTTGTCCAACGCCTGGCGCAATACGTACATGTGGCTGCGCAAGGCATCCGAATCGGGCGGCTCGTCGCGCCACAGCACCTGCGACAGCTCACTGCGGGTCATCACACGCGGATGCGCCTCGGCCAGCGCCAGCAGGAGCTGGTAGGCCGCCGGCTGCAGGCGCAGCGCCTGGCCGGCGCGCGAAACAGTCTGCGCGCGGCGGTCGATCCGCAGGCTGCCCACGGCCAGCGCCGCATCGCGATGGCGCATGGCCAGCGCCTGGCAGCGCGCCAGCAATTCCTCCATGGCGAAGGGCTTGACCAGGTAGTCGTCGGCGCCGGCGTCGAAGCCGTGCAGCTTGTCCTGCAGCGTATCGCGCGCGGTGAGCATCAGCACCGGCAGGCGGCGCGGCAGGCGGGCGCGCAGCTGGCGGCACACTTCCAGGCCATCGATGCCCGGCAGGGCCAGGTCCAGCACCAGCACGTCGTAGGGATGCTCGAGCGCCAGCGCCAGGCCATGCTCGCCGTTGGCCGCGAAGTCGGCGGCGTGGCCGAGGCGGTCAAAAGCGTCGGCCAGGTTGCGGGCCAGGAGCGCGTTATCTTCCACAACCAGTATATTCAGCGGCATCCCTATCCTTTGGCCAGGCGTTGCAGCTGGAACGCGTCCGCCACCCTGCCCTGCATGCCCGCCACCACGGCGTGCATCAGCACCAGCATCTTATCAAAGCCCTGCCCTTGCCGGAGCTCGGCGCGGCCGGCCGCCAGGCCCTTGCTGTAATAGGCGGCCAGCGCCAGCACGCTGCGCTCTTCGCCGGTTTCCGGCCGCGCGACCGGCGTTGCGCCCAGCGCCCTCACCATTTCCTCCGCCGTGGCCCAGGTGGACCAGGGGTTCTGGCCGGTGACCAGTTTGCCGTCCACCACCACGTGGCCCACGTATTTCGGCGCGCTGGAGAAGCGCGCCCCCAGCTCGCGGGCCCGCTCTTCCAGCAGGAAGGGCAGGCGCTGGCGGGCGTCCTTCATCAGGAACAGCTCCTCGTCGTTGGTGAAGCCGGTCATGCGGCGGCCGGCGACCAGGCTGGCGCCGTCGGCGCCGCGCAGCTCGAGCAGCGCGGCCGGGCCATGGCAGACGGCGCCCAGCACGCCCCCGCGCGCCGCCACCGCGCCGGCAACACGGGCAATGTCGGCATTGCCGGGAAAGTCGAACATGGCGCCCTTGCCGCCGACGAAATAGACGGCGCTGTAGCGTGCCGGGTCGACGTCCGCCAAACGCGCGGTAGCCGCCAGCTTGCGCTGGGCCGCCGGGTCGTTGAGGAAGGCATAGTCGGCATCGCCCATATCGTCGGTATCGATGCGCTGCGGCGGGCGTCCGCCCTGGGGCGAAGCGATATCGACCTCGAAGCCGCTGGACTGGAACACGTAATACGCGCGCGCGAGCTCGGTCAGCTCGTAGCCGGCCTTCCTGGCGCTGCCCGGGAAGTGCGCCGTGCTCGACACCACCGCCAGCACGCGCCCGCGCGGCGAGTCGGGGGCGGCCAGCCAGGCGATATCCGCCGGCCGCGCCTGCGGATTGGCACGCGGCTGCGCATCGAGGTCGAAACTGAGGAAATACACATAGCCGGCTGCCGCCAGCAAGAGCAGCGTCGCAGCCAGCCAGGCCGTCCCGCGCAGGATTTTCTTAAACATGCATGCTCCCAGAAAAAATGGGGACGTACCCCGAATTAAATGGGGTACGTCCCCATTTTCTGGGAAACAGTGTGCGCCGGGGCGCGTGAAGCGGATGTGAAGAGGGCTTACTTCTTCTTGTCGGCGCTGACTTCGTCGGCGCGCAGCTGGGCGGCCAGTTTGTCCAGCACGCCGTTCACGTATTTGTGGCCGTCGATGCCGCCGAAGGATTTGGTCAGCTCGACCGCTTCGTTGATGACGACGCGGTACGGGATTTCGATGTGGTTCTTCAGCTCGTACGCGCCGATCAGCAGCACGGCGTGCTCGATCGGGGACAGCTCGCCCACGCCGCGATCGACCAGCGCCGAGAACAGCTCGCGCAGTTCGACCGATTGCTTGATGGTGCCGCGCAGCAGGTCGGCGAAGTACTCGCCGTCCGCCTTGTCGAAACCATGGGCGGCGCGGATGTTGTTGACCACCTTGGTGGCGTCTTCATTGTTCAGCAGCCACTGGTAGAGGCCCTGCAGCGCGAACTCGCGGGCGCGGTGGCGCGGGGTGCGGTTCTTGCTCGGGTTGGCGTGCGTCATATTGTCAGTCATGTTCTTACCTTCTTGTTGAATTACTCGTCGTCGCCCAGGTCCTGGTTCAGTTCTTCCAGGGCGATCGACAGGTTGGCCATTTCGACCGCGCAGCGGGCGGCTTCGGCGCCTTTGACGGCCATGCGCACTTCCGCCTGCTCGTCGTTTTCGGTGGTCAGGATGGCGTTGGCGATAGGGATGCTGTAGTCCAGGCCGACGCGCGTGATGCCGGCGCCGGATTCGTTGGACACCAGCTCGAAGTGGTAGGTCTCGCCGCGGATCACGGCGCCCAGGGCGACCAGGGCGTCGAACTGATTGGACTCGGCCATTTTTTGCAGCACCAGCGGCACTTCCAGCGCGCCCGGCACGGTCACGTGCAGCACGTCTTCGTCGGCCACGCCCAGGTTCTTCAGCTCTTGCAGGCAGGCCGACAGCAGGCCGTGGCACACGTCTTCATTGAAGCGCGCTTGCACAACGCCGATGCGCAGGTTTTCGCCGGACAGGTTGGTTTCGTAGGTTGCTACGGTC
Source organism: Pseudoduganella guangdongensis (assembly GCF_009857475.1). GTDB lineage: Bacteria > Pseudomonadota > Gammaproteobacteria > Burkholderiales > Burkholderiaceae_D > Rugamonas > Rugamonas guangdongensis. The sequence continues at coordinate 9,376 of NZ_WWCJ01000032.1, forward strand.
ATGGTGGTCCTCTTTTCTTGATGTTGGGTTAAGCCGCGTCTATATTCAGGCGGCAGGTTTGGCCATGTAGCCGGTGACTTCCAGGTTAAAGCCGGTCATCGAAGGCATCTTGCGCGGGCTGGCCAGCAACTGCATCTTGCCGACGCCGACTTCACGCAGGATTTGCGCGCCGATACCGTAGCTGCGCAGGTCCATGCTGGCGGCGCGGCCGGTCGGGCGCAGGTTCTTGTCCAGCGCTTCCAGCTGGCCGAACAGCTGCTCGGCGGTCTCGCCGCAGTTCAGCAGCACCATCACACCCTGCTCCGCGCCCTTGATCGCCTTCAGCGAGGAGGACACGTTCCAGGAGTGGGTGGTGGCTTCAGTTTCCAGCAAGTCCAGGATCGACACCGGTTGGTGCACGCGCACCAGCGACTCCTTGCCCGGCGCCATTTCGCCGTGCACCAGGGCCAGGTGGGCCGCGCCGCTCGGCTTGTCACGGAAAGCAATCATACGGAAATCGCCGTGCGCGGTGCGCAGGGTACGCTCAGCCATGCGCTCCACCATGCATTCGTTCTGGCTGCGATAGTGGATCAGGTCGGCAATCGTGCCGATCTTCAGGCCGTGCTCCTCGGCGAATTCCAGCAGTTCCGGCAGGCGCGCCATGGTGCCGTCGTCCTTGATGATCTCGCAGATCACGGAAGCCGGCATCAGGCCGGCCATGGCGGTCAGGTCGCAACCGGCTTCGGTATGGCCGGCGCGCATCAACACGCCGCCCGGCACCGCGCGCAGCGGGAAAATGTGGCCCGGCTGCACGATATCGCTTGGCTTGGCGCCCTTGGCCACGGCCACCTGGATGGTCTTGGCGCGGTCGGCCGCCGAGATCCCGGTGGTCACGCCTTCCGCCGCTTCGATCGAGACGGTGAAATTGGTGCCGAAGGAAGTGCCATTCTTGGCGGTCATCATGGTCAGGTCGAGCTGTTTGCAGTGCTCTTCCGTCAAGGTCAGGCAGACCAGGCCACGGGCGTGCTTGATCATGAAATTGATCGCTTCCGGCGTGACGTGCTCGGCGGCCAGCACCAGGTCGCCTTCATTTTCGCGGTCTTCTTCGTCGACCAGGATCACCATGCGGCCGGCGCGCAGTTCGGCGACGATTTCTTCGGTGCTGGAAATGGACATATTTTTTCCTTTGATGTGAGGCACAGGGCGTTTCTTTGTTAACCCGCTATTTTAAAGGATTTGGCGCAGTTCCGCCCCTTGCGCGCCACCATTAGGGGTTTTGGCCTAGACTAAATTGCTTTTCCAACCCTGAAGGAGGCAGCAATGAAGACTAGCGGATCGGCCGTCTGGACTGGCGGCATCAAAGATGGACGTGGAGCAATTAGCACCGTAAGTGGCGTCTTGCAGGCCGCCCCCTACGGCTTTTCCAGCCGTTTCGAAGGCAAACCCGGCACCAACCCGGAAGAACTGATCGGCGCGGCACATGCCGGCTGCTTCACCATGGCCCTGTCGCTGATCCTGGGCGAAGCCGGCCTGACGGCCGAAAAGATGGAAACCAAGGCCGAAGTGACCTTGGATAAAGTGGCCGACGGCTTCGCCATCACCGCCATCCACCTCGACCTGCAGGCAAAAATCCCCGGCGCCGACAAGGCCAAGTTCGAAGAACTTGCTAACAAAGCAAAAGTCGGCTGTCCCGTCTCCAAAGTCCTGAACACCAACATCACCCTCAGCACCACCCTCCTCTGAGCAGACAGGGTACGGCCCTCGGGCCGTACCCTGGTTTTCCCGTTTAGAAAAAAATCCCTTGAACTTTTTAATTGCGACCACTATTATTAAGCCATTGGATGACGACCGTCATCAATGACCATCAAAAGGGAAACCACCATGAACACCAAAGATTCCGTCGTCTTCATCACTGGCGCCAACCGTGGCCTGGGCCTGCAACTGGCAAAAGCCGCCCTCGCCGCCGGCGCGAAAAAAGTCTACGGCGCCGCGCGCGACGCCAAGAGCATCACCTTGCCCGGCGTCATCCCGGTCCAGCTCGATGTCACCAACCACGACGAAATCGCCGCCGTCACCCGCGAATACAAAGACGTCACCATCCTGATCAACAACGCCGGCATCGTCCGCCCAGGCGCCCTGCTGGCCGACGACGCCCTGGCGCAAGCGCGCGCCGAGCTGGAAACCAACGTCATCGGCCCGATGCTGCTGAGCAAAGGCTTCGCCCCGACCCTGGCGGCGAACGGCGGCGGCGCCATCGTCAACATCCTGTCCGTGCTGGCCTGGCTCAGCCAAGGCGTCACCAACACCTACAGCATGTCGAAATCGGCCGCCTGGGCCCTGACCAACGGCCTGCGCGCGGAACTGGCGGCGCAAGGCACCCAGGTCGTCGGTGCCCACATGGGCTATATGGAAACCGACATGACCGCCGGCTACGATGTGCCGAAGGTTCAGCCGGAAGACGTGGCAGCGCAGATCTTCGCCGCGCTGGCGGAAGGGAAAGATGAAGTGCTGGCGGACGACCTGACCCGCCAGGTAAAACTGGGCATCAACGCAGAAGTACCGGCCTATATCGCCGTCTCCCGCGCACCTGCCTGAGTATGAAGGCCAGCGTGGCGCCCCATGGCGCTACGCTCCCCTTCTTACTGCGTTCGGCTGGAACGCGCCTTGGCCACCCACTTATCGATGGCCGCGCCCTTAGCACCGACGTCCAGGCCACTGGTTGTCGCCACCACCACGCCCTTGGGATCGAGCAAGGCCAGGGTTGGGTAGGCCTTCACGCCAGCCTGATCGATCAGCTCCCTGGCATTTGCCAAGGTGCGCCAGTGAAAGCCCGTGCGCCGGGCGAACTTTATCGCTTCGTCGTCCGAGTCAAAGGTGACCGCGAGCGTGCCGTATTCCTTATTGCGCTGAGCGAAGTCATTCAGGATCGGCACCTCCTTGATGCAGGGCGCACACTCTGCGAAGTAGAAACTAATCACCGTGTAGCGGCCACGCAGGGCTTCACTATTGACTATGCCGCCATCCGTTGCGGCCAGCTTGAATTGCGGGAAGGCCGCACCTTACGCTTCTGCATGCTGAAACCGGAGCCTGCCAGCTTCTTTTCAAACTGGGCGAAGCTAATGGCCGCGCCTTTGGTGTCGCGGTATTCAACGCTTTGATAGTCGACCAGACCGATCTGCTCCCTAAACTGAAGCTCAGCACTGGAAACCGCTGCAGCGCTAGCAAGCTGGGAGCCCTGGTCAGTTGTAAGCGCCGCCCAGGAAAGCAAGGTAGACGCCGAGCGTTTGCGGCTTGGTCATGGCATTCATATGACCAGCTTCCTTGACAGCCTCAAAGCGCTTGTGGGGATTGGCGAGGCCGTCGAACAGTTCGCGCGAGGTACCGACGGGGGTCTGTACGTCGTTGACGCCATTGATCACCAACAGCGGGCCCTGGAAGGCGCGCAAGGCGGCGCGGTTGTCGATAGCGGCTAATTCCTGGTCCAGTTTCATGCGCACGAACGCCTTGGCATACCAGGGAATCTGATTCTCGGCATAAGCCTGCGCGTTGGTGCCAGTACCTTCCAACACCAGCGCATCCAATTCGCGCTTGGCGGCAAGACGGGCGGCGACGAAGCTGCCGAAGGAGTGGCCGTGCACAACCAGTTTCCCTTTGGTGGTGGCGCGCACATGGTCGTAGAGGGCCAGCGTTTCGCGCTCCAGGTCCGCCAGGCCGAACGGGGAGTCAGGGGCTTCGCTGCGGCCAAAGTCGTGATAGTCGAAACTGATCACGTTCGCGTTCATTTCCGTGAATGGCTTGGCGAACACGCCGCCATGGGCATCGACACGGACGCCGGAACCCATAAAGTACAGCACTGTGAACTGCGCATCGGGCTTACGGACATGGATGCCACGGCTGATCGCACCACCGGGATGGGTGAATTCGATATTTTCGACCTGATACGCAGGAGCGGTTTTCTTCAACTGCGTCACTTTCCCGCTATCGCGGGGGAGGAATTGCTTTGCGGTGAGGTTGACGGTGGAGCAGCCACCAAGTGCAGCAAGCACGGCGACGGATAACAGCAGGCGTGAGGTATTCATTGCAGTGGCGGCGCATTAAAAGGATAGCAAGCGTAGCATCTTGCTATCCCCTGAAAACACTCACATTGTCACTCAGGACAGCTCAGCTCGTGTCAACCCAAGGGCCTGACCCCACGGTTGACACGGGCTGATCAGGACTTCAGCGACAGCATGCGTTCCACGTAGCGGGCGATCAGGTCAATTTCGAGGTTGACCTTGGCGCCGGCTTTCAGGTGCTTGAGGGTGGTGACCTGGATGGTGTGCGGGATCAGGTTGATCGAGAAGGCGCAGCCGGTGGCGCTGTCTTCCACGCGGTTGACGGTGAGCGAGACGCCGTTCACCACCACGGAACCCTTGTAGGCCAGGTACTTCGCCAGGTCGCGCGGGGCTTCGATCACCAGCTCGTACGATTCGCCCACCGGTTCGAATTTGCGCACCACGCCCAGGCCGTCGACGTGGCCGGAGACCAGGTGGCCGCCCAGGCGCTCGGCCAGGGTCAGGGCTTTTTCCAGGTTCACTTCGGTGGTGGTGTCCAGGCCCACGGTCTTGTTCAGGCTTTCGCGCGAAACGTCGACGGTGAAGCCGGTGGCGGTCTTTTCCACCACGGTCATGCAGGCGCCGTTGAGGGCGATCGAGTCGCCCAGGCCGACGTCGGCCATCGGCAGACCGCCTGCATCGACGTCCAGGCGCACGCCTGCATCGGCGCCGCCAGCCAGCGGGGTTACGGAGTTGATTTTGCCGACAGCGGCGACGATTCCAGTAAACATAGTGGTCTTTAATGAGGGGTGAATCGGGCAAGGATACGCAAATCGGCGCCGACTTGCTTCACCTCGTGGAATTTCAGGTTGTGCCTTCCGCTCAGCTCGGTGAGCGCGGGCAGCGCGAACATGCCTTGCGCATCGCCCAGCAGCGTGGGCGCCAGGTACACCAGCAGCTCGTTGACGCAGCCTTCGCGGATCATGGAGCCATTCAGCTTGCCGCCCGCTTCCACGTGCAGCTCGTTGATCTGGCGCCGGCCAAGCTCGCGCATCAGCTCGGGCAGGTCGACTTTGCCGTGGGCGTTGGGCAGCACGATGACTTCCGCGCCCAGGTCGCGCAGGGCGGCTTCCTTCTCCGCGTGATGCGCGGCGGCGATGATCCAGGTGCCGCCGCCTTGCAGCACGCGCGCTTGCGGGCTGATTTCCAGCTTGCTGTCGACCACGATGCGGCGCGGTTGACGCGGGGTATCGACGGCGCGCACATTGAGCTGCGGGTCGTCGGCCTTGACGGTGCCGATGCCGGACAGGATGGCGCAGGCGCGGGCGCGCCAGGCATGGCCGTCGGCGCGCGCTTCCGGGCCGGTGATCCATTGGCTTTGGCCGTTGTGCAGGGCGGTCATGCCATCCAGGCTGGCGGCGGTCTTCATGCGTACCCACGGCAGGCCGTGGCGCATGCGGTGGAAGAAGCCGATGTTCATTTCGTAAGCCTGCTCGGCCAGCAGGCCGCTGCTGACCTGGATGCCGGCCGCCGAAAGGCGCGCCATGCCGTTGCCGGCCACCAGCGGGTTGGGGTCTTCCATGGCGGCGACCACGCGGCCCAGTCCTTCGCGCACCAGGGCATCGGCGCATGGCGGGGTGCGGCCGTGGTGGCTGCACGGTTCCAGCGTGACGTAGGCGGTGGCGCCGCGCACGTCGTGGCCGCGTCGCTGGGCGTCCTTGATGGCCTGGATTTCAGCGTGGTCCTGGCCGGCGGCTTGCGTCACGCCCTCGCCGATCACCACGCCGTCGCGCACGATGACGCAGCCGATGCGCGGATTCGGCGAGGTGGTGTACAAACCCTTTTCCGCCCATTGCAGGGCGAGCTGCATGCCTTCGAGGTCGCTGTTGATATTCATATGCTTGCGCAGGTTGCCGGTTCCAGGGCGGGGTCGCACAGCCGCGCCCTGCCCTGCATATTGATCTTGATATTGCGCTGCGCGCCGGCCAGTTCAAGGGTGATGGTGCCAAAGTTGGCGGCATTCGGGTGGGCGGCGCGGCAGCTGCGTCCTGCTGCATTATATGCGACGTAAAACGGGGCCGTGGCGTCGGTGAATTTGGCCTTGACCTTGAGGCGCTCGGGCGGGGGTTTGTGGCGGCTGATGATTGGCTCGCCCGGTTCGGCGACCCGGTTGGCGTTGCCGTCGACGACAATCAGCCACCCCTGCTGCCAGTCGCCATTTTCGCTCAGCAACGTGACGACGCGCCGCCTGGCGATGGCCTGGGCGCGGGTTTCGTTGATGGCGGCCAGCAGGTCGGACGAGGCGGCGCGCAATTGGCGCCCGGCCAGCATCGCGCTGAATTGCGGAATGGCTGTGGCGAACAGGATTGAGAGGATGGCAAGCACGATCAGCAACTCGAGCAGCGTAACGCCGATCAGGCGCGGCGCGCGCGGCGGCTTGCGGCGCGACGGCGCCACAGGCTGTGGCGCGCAGCGGTGCGCGGGCGGGACTAACGCCAGCAACCGGGGCCGGGCCCGCTGGCGAGGTGCAGGCCGGTGCTGGTGAGTATCAGGCGTTCGCATTGCGGGTCCTTGAAACTGTGATCCACTTTGGACGTGCCGGGCGTGGCGATAAGCTGGATGCAATCCTGGATTTTCTCCCCATCGCACGCCTTGCCCTCCACCTCATAGGCGCTGGTTTTGGGGGCGCGTCCGGACCACCAGCGGAACTGGCTTTCGGCCGTACCGGTACTGGCGACGGAAAAAGCCAGGTACGTGTTGAAGCGGGTGAAATGGCGCTCCTGATGCTGCATCATCTCCTGCAAGGCGGCCTGGGCCTCGCTGCGGCGCATGCGCACGATCGCTTCGCTCCACACCGGTATGGCAACCGCCGCGAGGATAGCGGCGATCACCAGGGCAACCAGCATGCCGAGCAGGCTTTCGCCTTTGGCCCGGGCCGTGCTCATGGCCCCTCCTGCCCGCCGGCGGCATCATGCAAAGCCTGCCAATCCATGATCTCGCGCCAGCTATGGCGGCGGATGGGAAGCGGCGGCGTGTAGCTGGCCTGCAGCACCGTTTCCGCGCCGGGACGGCTGCCAAAGCCGATCACCGTCACACGGTAGTAGTGCGCAGGCGCCGCACCAGAGGGCGTGTAAGCGATACGCTCAACCAGGTAACGCGGACGGCGGAAAGGCAATACCCCCTCGCCCACCGCCATAGCCGCACCGGTGAGCGCGCCGTACTCCGTGCCGCCGTCGCCCGCCAGGTTGACCACCTGCCAGGCTGGTGGTGGGGCGGGCTCGCCGTCCCCATTGGCCGGCGGCACTTCGAGCGGCTCGCCAAGGGCCGCGTTGATATCCCTTTCCGCATCCATCATCGCATCCTCCGCCGCCTGGAAGGCGATCAGGCGGTCACGTTCGGCACGGGCGGCCTTCTCGCCCAACATGGCTGTATGCGCAGCCGAAGCGCCAAGCGACAGCGCCGCCAGCAGTAACAAGAACGTCACGGGAAGCGTCACACCACGCTGATACTCGCGGCCCATGGCGGACTCCTAAAGATTGCGCAGCGCGACCGTCGCGCCGAAGACACGGCGGGTGCGGTGTTGCATGGAGGACGGCAGCGCCGCCTCGTTGACATGGGCCGCCGGATCGGCACCGGGGAGCAGCGCATAGCTAGAGAGCAGCATGCCGGGACGTGAACCGCGTTCGCCATGCAATAGCAAAGCAATCCTTACGCTGACCACGCGGCGCCAATTCGGCTGCATGGCTTGCTCGGCCGGCGGCAAGGCCGCGTCGAGCGCGTTAAGCGCGCTGGCCGTCAGGAAAAGGTTGGGCATGCCATCACGCGGGCTGTCGGTATCCACCCCGTACAGGACGTGGAACGCATCCACCCCGCGCACCACTGCATCCGCGCCCCAACTATGCTCGCTCTGGTACTTGCAGCGAAGTTCAGCAACGCCGTCACTGGCTTTGGCAACGTAGAAGATACTCCAGGCCCACTCCCCCGCATCCGCCGGGAAGCCGGCGCAATTGAGCATGGCGCCAGCACCGGCGATCGCGGTGGGCGAGAAACGAATAGCCAGGACATCACTGCCATTCACCGCAGCTTGCGCCGCCCCCATGCCGTAAGCTTTGGTCGCAACGCTGGCGGAGTCGCGCCCCTCCACCGCCAGCGGAGCCAATGGACCGGCGGCGGCGCCAGGCTCGCCCCGGAAACCTGCCTGGCGTAGGGATTGGCCGATGATGGCGAGCGCGAAGCGGCCGTTGTCATCCAAGCGCGTGTTGGCGCCGTTAAACAGGAAATCCGCATTGGACGCATGCAGCAGCGTGGCAGCCACCAGGACAACCAGCAGGCTGAGTGCCATGGCGATCATTACTTCCGCCACAGCCAGGCCTCGCTGCAGGTGCTTCATGGCGCCCCCTCAGATAACGAAGGCGGGCCGAGCGCAACGCGCAGCGCCAGCTGTGGCGCGGCATCCGCCCCGCGCCAGCCGATTTTGATGGTGATGGGCGCGTCCACACTTTGGCTGCAGGCCCATTGCAGCGCGCCCCCGACGGAAGCACCATCATCGCGGCAAACGGTGGCGCGGCCCGAAGGCAGGTTAGCCGCAAGTTGCAAGCGAAACTCCTCCAACTCACGCTGCGCAAGAGCGACCGCATCGCAAGGCGCATCGCTGCAGGCGGAGGCCGGCGCGGCCGCATCCTGCGCGTCAGTCGCATCGAATTCAAAACCCAGGTAGGAAGAGGACTGCCCAGCGTTGGCGCGGATGCGGTCAGCGAGCGTAGCGGCGGCCTGCAGGGCTTCGGTCTGCAGGGCCGATTCCTGACGTGCGCGCATGGCATGTGCCTGCATCGCCAGCGCACCGACCAGCCCCACGGCCAGCAACAGCACGGCAACCAGCACTTCCACCATGGTAAAACCCGCCCTTGTACGACGCATGGCGCAGCCCTCCCCTGCTGTTCAAGTTAGACAGCAGCGGAGACACGGGTTTGAGGAAAATCAAGCCTTGGGATTGAGCTCTTGGCCGTCGCCAACTTCTTCGATCGCGTCCTGGAATTCAGCCAGGTCCTCGAAGTTCTTGTAGACGGAAGCAAAGCGGATATAGGCCACTTTATCGAGACGCTTAAGTTCAGCCATGACAAGCTCGCCCACGAAGACCGAATCGACTTCACGCTGGCCGCTGGTCAGCAGCTTCTCCTCGATCGAAGCCACGGCCTTATCGACCGACTCCGCCGCCACCGGTCGCTTGCGCAGGGCCAGCATCAGGCTCGCACGCAGTTTATCCGCCGAATACTCGGTACGGCTGCCGTTCTTCTTGACCACATAAGGCATGGTCAACTCGATGCGTTCCCAAGTGGTGAAACGCTTATCGCAGTTGACGCAGCGCCGGCGCCGCTTGATGGCGTCCCCCTCCTCCGACACGCGGGTGTCGAGGACCTGGATATCATCGTGCTGGCAGAACGGGCATTTCATGAATGGAGCGTCTCGTATTTTGTAATGAAAAAGCGCCGGACCTTACGATCCGGCGCCTTGATAGTACCAACCGCCTGCTTAGGCGTAAACAGGGAATTTATCAGCCAGCACCTTCACAGCGGCTTTCACGCGCTCGATGGTTGCTGCGTCGTGCGGGTTATCCAGCACGTCGGCGATCAGGTTACCCACTTGTTCCGCTTCCGCTTCCTTGAAACCACGGGTGGTGAAGGCAGGCGAACCCAGACGGATACCGGAGGTCACGAAAGGCTTCTGCGGATCGTTCGGGATACCGTTCTTGTTGCAGGTCATGTGTGCCGTGCCCAGGATCGCTTCAGCTTCCTTGCCGGTCAGGTTCTTGGCGCGCAGATCGACCAGGAACACGTGCGACTCGGTGCCGCCGGACACGATGCGCAGGCCGCGCTTGATCAGGGTCTTGGCCAGAACGTCAGCGTTCTTCACCACTTGCTCCTGGTAAGCCTTGAACTCTGGCGACAGCGCTTCCTTGAAAGCCACAGCCTTACCAGCGATCACGTGCATCAGCGGACCACCCTGGATGCCTGGGAAGATAGCCGAGTTGATGATCTTCTCGTGCTCAGCCTTCATCAGGATGATGCCGCCGCGCGGTCCGCGCAGGGATTTGTGGGTGGTGGAGGTGACGAAGTCAGCGTGCGGCACTGGGTTCGGGTACAGGCCGGCGGCGATCAGGCCGGCGTAGTGGGCCATGTCGACCATGAAGTAGGCGCCAACCGCTTTAGCGACCTTGGCGAAACGCTCGAAATCGATCTTCTTGGAGAAAGCCGAAGCGCCAGCGATGATCATCTTTGGCTTGTGCTCTTTCGCCAAGGCTTCCATGGCGTCGTAATCGATATCTTCTTCCGCGGTCAGGCCGTAGGAAACGACATTGAACCACTTGCCGGACATATTCAGCGCCATGCCGTGGGTCAGGTGACCGCCTTCCGCCAGCGACATGCCCATGATGGTATCGCCTGGTTTCAGGACAGCGAAGAACACGCCCTGGTTCGCCTGCGAGCCCGAGTTAGGCTGCACGTTGGCCGCTTCCGCGCCGAACAGCTGCTTCACGCGGTCAATCGCCAGTTGCTCGACGACGTCGACGTACTCGCAGCCACCGTAGTAACGCTTGCCTGGATAGCCTTCAGCGTACTTGTTGGTCAGCTGGGAGCCCTGGGCTTCCATTACTGCTGGCGAGGTGTAGTTCTCAGAAGCGATCAGCTCGATATGGTCGTGCTGGCGCTTATTCTCGTTCTGGATCGCGGCAAACAGCTCCGCGTCGACGTTGGCGAGGGTGTGATCTTTTGCGAACATGAAATTACTCCAGTTTTTTAAGGCAGATTGGATCGAATCGGGAGCCAAAAAGTGACAGGGCAGCCGAAACGCACGTTTCCATCGTGGCTGCCCAGGCGAACGGCTGTATTGAGATCTCACGTTCCCCGGTGGTTGCCCACCTCTCACCGGCAGCGCAAGCGCCAGCCAGTTTTTCGCCAGTTACGTGAGACAGTAATGGAGCCAAGATTGTATGTTAAGTAGCAGATAACGGCAACGGTTGTGCCGGAAAACCGGTGCCAGGTCTGTCATTCGGACAAACGCACCATTTCTTTGATCTTTCTCAATACGCTTTCCAGGCCGTTTTTACGTATTGAGATGGATCAAACGTTAGCGCTAGCTGTCCAATTGACAGACCTGGCACCGGTTTTGGCACCGGTTTTGGCCGAAATTGGCCTACAATCAACGCTTCAATATTGGGAGTTCGACCATGATCGTGTTAGTTACCGGCGCTACCGCTGGTTTTGGTGCCGCGATGGCGCGGGTTTTTGTGCGGAATGGACATCAAGTCATCGCTGCTGGCCGTCGGGCTGAGCGCTTGGAAAACCTGGCGGCGGAGCTGGGGTCGAACTTGCTGCCGGTGAAGCTGGATGTGACCGATAAGTCGGCTATCCAGGCAACCTTGGCTTCGCTGCCGGCAGAGTGGCGTGACATCGATGTGCTGATCAATAACGCTGGCCTGGCCCTGGGCGTAAAGGGGGCGCATGAGGCGTCGCTGGAGGATTGGGAAACCATGATCGCGACCAATTGCACCGGCCTGGTCACCATGACCCATGCCCTGCTGCCGGGCATGGTGGAACGCGGCCGCGGCACCGTCATCAATCTGGGCTCGGTGGCTGGCCATTACCCTTATCCGGGCGGCAACGTTTACGGTGCGACCAAGGCCTTCGTCGAGCAGTTCACCCTGAACCTGCGCGCGGACTTGATCGGTACCGGCGTGCGCGCCACCAATATCGCGCCGGGCCTCTGCGGTGGCACCGAGTTTTCCAACGTGCGCCTGAAAGATGATGCGGCGGCGGCGAAAGTATACGAAGGCACCGAACCGCTCACCGCTGACGATATTGCCAATACAGCTTACTGGATTGCAACTTTGCCGCCACATATCAACGTGAATTTGATTGAATTGATGCCAACTTGCCAAGCTTTCTCCCCTTTTGCGATTAAACGCGGCTAAAATTCCGGCGCATGTAAGGGAAAACCGTAAGCAATTGTTACGAGATTGTGCAAATGTCTAAAAACGCCTAATTATTTGGCGTAAAATGTTGCCCATTCTCATTTAGTAGCTGTTCTATCCATATGTCGTCTGAGTTCACCTGGGAAGTCCGCGTTTATTACGAAGACACGGACGCCGGCGGGATCGTCTACTACGCGAACTATTTGAAGTTCTTCGAGCGCGCGCGCACCGAATGGTTGCGCTCCCTCGGCGTCAACCAGGACATCCTGCTGCGTGAGCACGACGCCATGTTTGTTGTCAAAAGCGTCAGCGCGGACTACCACGCGCCGGCGCGTCTGGACGATGTAATAAAATTGACGCTTCGTATCGAAAAGCTGGGCCGTGCGTCGATCCAGTTCGTGCAGGAAGCGTGGTGCGGTGAGCGTTTGCTGAATACGGCGCGGGTGAAGGTTGGCTGCGTCGATTCGGCTTTGCGTCCGCGCGCCGTGCCCGATGCTGTGGCTGTCCGCATGCGCGCATAATAATTAGACTGAGAAACAATGAACGTCACCCAAGACCTTTCCTTCATCGCCCTCATCTCCAACGCCCACCTGATCGTGCAGTTGATCATGGCGCTGCTGCTTGCGATTTCCGTCATCAGCTGGACCTATATTTTCAAGAAGCTCTTCGATGTGCGCGGTGCGCGCAAGCAAACCGTCGAGTTCGAGAAGACCTTCTGGGCCGGCGGCAACCTGCATGCGCTGCATGCCAGCGCCGGTAGCAATCGTGCCAACAGCGGCGCCCTGGCGCGCATCTTCGAGGCGGGCATGGGCGAGTTCATCAAGGGCAAGCAGGCGGCGGCTGCCAGCCGCGACCTGGAACAGGGCGCGGTGCTGGATGGCGCGCGCCGTGCCATGCGCGCGGCGTTCCAGCGCGAGATGGATGCGCTGGAGGCGCACCTGGCCTTCCTGGCGTCGGTCGGTTCCGTGTCGCCGTACATCGGCCTGCTCGGTACTGTCTGGGGCATCATGAATGCGTTCCGCGGCCTGGCCAATGTGCAGCAGGCAACCCTGTCGGCCGTGGCGCCCGGTATTGCGGAAGCGCTGATCGCGACCGCGATCGGCCTGTTCGCGGCGATTCCGGCAGTGGTGGCCTACAACCGCTTCTCGCACGATATTGACCGCCTGGCGATCCGCTTTGAGAGCTTCGTTGAAGAATTCTCGAACATCCTGCAGCGCCAGTCCCGTTAAAAGGCGAAACTGAAGATGGCTTCTTCCCTTTCCAGCAGCATGCGCGGCGGCCGTGGCCGCAAGCTCAAAGCCGAGATCAACGTCGTGCCGTACATCGACGTGATGCTCTGCCTGCTGATCATCTTCATGGTGATGCCGACCTCGAACAACCCGCAGTCGATCGACCTGCCGCACGCGGAAAAAGCCGTGCGCCCGCCGGATGCCTACATCCAGGTGCAGGTCAAGCCGAACGGCTCGCTGTCGATCGGCATCGCCGGCAAAGCGGCCGAGGCGCCGGAAACCGAGCCGAACCGCGAGGCCCTGGTGCGCAAGCTGCGCGCCCTGCATGAACAATATCCCGAGTACCCGGTGCTGATCGCCGGCGACAAGGAAAGCAAGTACGACGATGTGATTCAGTTGATTTCCGAAGCGAAAAAGATGGGGATTCACCGCGTTGGCCTGGCAACCAAGTAAGGCATGGCAATGACGATGGCAGATGCTGGCGGACCGTACCGTGTGCCCAGGCGGCACACCGGTACGCGCGCGTTTGCGCTCGCCGTGGCCGTGCACGGCGTGCTGTTCCTGTTCCTGTGGATCGGCATCCGCTGGAACAATGAGGTGGTTGGCGTGGATGCCGAAATCTGGGACATGACGACCCAGATGGCGGCGCCGAAAGCCGAGCCGGAACCCGAGCCGGAACCGGAACCCGAGCCGCCCGCCCGCGAACCGGTGAAGGAAGTGCCGCCGCCGGAAGTGGTAAAGCCGCCGCAGCCCGATCCTGAGATCGCCCTGCGCAAGCAGAAGGAAAAAGAAAAGAAAGAACTGGAAGAGAAGAAGCTGGCCGAGCTGAAAAAGAAAAAAGAAGAAGAGAAAAAACTGGCCGAGCTGGAGAAACAAGAAAAGCTGGAAAAGCTGGAGAAAGAAAAAGCCAAGAAACTGGCGGAACTGAAAGAGAAGGAAAAAGCGGCCAAAGCCCGTGAAGCGGAAATGAAACGCATCATGGGTTCGGCCGCCGCCGGCTCCACCGGCACGGCAGCCAAGTCCACCGCACCGCGCCTGGACGATGGTTATAAAGCGGCGATCGTGACCAAGATTCGCAGCTTCCTGAACTATCCAGGCCAGGAAGATGTCGAAGCGGTGTACACCATCACGCAGTTGCCGACTGGTGAAGTAATGGGCGTCCGCAAGGTAAAATCCAGCGGCGTCGCGGCGTATGACACCGCGATCGAGAACGCGATCCGCAATGCCTCCCCGCTGCCTAAGCGCAAGGATGGCACGGTGGAACGCGAGATCACGGCGACCTTCAAACTCAAAGAAATGCGGCAATAAGGATCGTGAGAATGATTAACAACGCAAAATATCTGTTCGTCCTGGCCGGCACGGCGTTCGCGCTGTCGGCACAGGCCCAGCTGCGCGTGGAAATTTCCGGCGTGGGCAGCAACCAGATTCCGGTGGCCATCGGCCCCTGCGCCAACGAGGCCGCAGCGCCGGCCCGCATCTCGGAAATCATCAAGGCCGACCTGACCCGCAGCGGCATGTTCAAGATTATCGATGCCGGTGCAACCACCAACCTGATGCAGCTGGACGCCACCAGCTGGAAGGCGCGCGGCGCCGACGCATTCGCTGCCTGCTCGGTCACCCCGCTGGGCAACGGCACGTTCGACGTGCAGTACCGCCTGCTGTCCACCGGCGCCGGCAACGACCTGTCCGCCATCAAGACCCAGGTGCCCAACCAGTACGGCCGCCTGGCGGCGCACAAGATCGCCGACGACATCTATGAAAAGCTGACTGGCATCAAGGGCATCTTCTCGACCCGCATCGCCTACGTGGCGCAGCAAGGCAAGCAGTACCGCCTGGAAGTGGCCGATGCCGACGGCGAGAACATCATCCCGGCCCTGGTGTCGACCGAGCCAATCATCTCCCCTGCCTGGTCGCCGGACGGCACCAAGGTGGCCTACGTCTCGTTCGAGCAGCGCAAGCCCGTGGTCTACGTGCAAAACCTGGTTACCCGCCAGCGCACCGTGATCGCCAACGAGAAGGGCAACAACTCGGCGCCAGCCTGGTCGCCGGACGGCAGCAAGCTGGCCGTGGCCCTGTCCAAGACCGGCAATACCCAGATCTTCATTGCCAATGCGGACGGCTCCGGCCTGCGCCGCCTGACGACCGGCACCACCATCGACACCGAGCCGCAATTCAGCCACGACGGCCAGCACGTCTACTTCACCAGCGACCGCAGCGGCGGCCCGCAAATCTACCGCATGAGCGTCAACGGCGGCGAAGCGCAGCGCATCACGTTCGGCAGCACGTACAATATCAGCCCGCGCATTTCCGCCGACGGCAAGACCTTAGCGTATATTTCGCGCCGCGACGGCAATTTCCAGGTCTTCGTACTGGACCTGGAATCGCGCCAGGAGCAACGCCTGTCCGACACCACCAGCGACGATTCGCCGAGCTTCGCTCCGAATGGCAAGTACATCCTGTACGCCACCCAGAACGGCGGCCGCCGCTCGCTGGCCGTGGCGTCGACAGACGGCCGTGTTAAGCAACGCCTGAGTATTCAGGCGGGCAATATCAAGGAACCCACTTGGGGTCCTTTCATGAAGTAAAGAAGTAAAAAAGAGAGAAGTAGCACCTTTAACGACCAGGAGAAATAAAAATGCGTAACGTAAAACACGTAGCCTTCATCCTCAGCACCGCCGCCCTGCTGGCAGCTTGCTCCACCCCAAAACCAGTGGAAAAAGCACCGGAAGTGGTTGAAAAGCCAGCTGCTCCAGCCGCTCCTGCAGCTGACACCCGCGCTGTTGCCCCAGTAGTGGCACCAGTTGACGAACTGGACATCCCAGGCGGCAAGCTGGCCAACCGTTCCGTGTACTTCGACTTCGACAGCTACGTTGTGCGTGAAGACGGCAAAGAAGTGGTGTCCAACCACTCCGCATACCTGGTGAAGAACGGCCAGCGCGCCATCCTGATCCAAGGTAACACCGACGAACGCGGTGGCTCCGAGTACAACCTGGCCCTGGGCCAGAAGCGCGCTGAAGCCGTGCGTAAGTCGATGGCAGCCCTGGGCGTGCCAGAAGCGCGCATGGAAGCCGTGTCCCTGGGCGAAGAAAAGCCAAAGGCAACCGGTTCCAACGAAGAAGCATGGGCACAGAACCGCCGTGCTGACATCGTGTACAAAGCCAAGTAATCTTCCGGCTTAACATGACGCACAAGGGGCAGCGCGCAGTTTATACTGCGCCCTGCCCCATTTCTTTTTTTGTGCAAGGAAAGATCAATGAAATTCACCAAGTCCGCCCTGATGGCAGCCCTGTTCGCCGCCACCCTGCCCCTGACCGCCTCCGCCGGCCTCTTCGACGATGAAGAAGCGCGCAAGGCCATCACCGACCTGAAAGCCAAGGTCAGCAAGCTGGAAGGCGACCTGAAGAATTTGATCGACACCAAGACCGACAAGAGCGCCACGCTGGACCTGATTTCGAGCCAGGACCAGATGCGTGAAGAAATTTCGCGCCTGCGCGGCCAGGTTGAAATCCTGCTGAACGAAATCCAGGTAGCCCAGAAGCGCCAAAAGGACTTCTACACCGACCTCGACGCCCGCATCAAGAAGCTGGAGCCGCGCCAGGTCACCATCGACGGCCAGACCACTTCCGTCAACATGGACGAACAGAACGCCTACGACAACGCCATGGCCCAATTCAAAGGCGGCGACTACAAAGGCGCGGCCAACGCGCTGCAGGACTTCGTCAAGCGCTACGGCGCCTCCGCCTACGCCTCCAACGCCCAATATTGGCTGGGCAACGCCTTCTATGCCCAGGGTGATTGCAAAAATGCCATCACCGCCCAGCAAGTCGTGGTGAAAACCTGGCCGGACAGCCCCAAAGCCGCCGACGCCATGCTGAACATCGCCAGCTGCCAGATGGAGCTGAAGGCCGTCAACAACGCCAAGAAGACCCTGCAAGAGCTGATCAAAGCCTACCCCGGCACCGCAGCCGCCACCACCGCCAAAGAGCGCCTCAAAGCCAAGTAAGCCGAGGGACGCAAGCGAACAAGGGGACTGACCCTTCGGGTCCGTCCCCGATGCCCGGATCCTGAAAAAGTGCCGCGCAGCATTTGACAGATCCAACAGCCCAGCCTATAATCTCGCTTCTTCATTCGACGGGTCGTTAGCTCAGTTGGTAGAGCAGCGGACTTTTAATCCGTTGGTCGCAGGTTCGAGCCCCGCACGGCCTACCATTCGAATAAAGAAACCTTGGGTCGTTAGCTCAGTTGGTAGAGCAGCGGACTTTTAATCCGTTGGTCGCAGGTTCGAGCCCCGCACGGCCTACCAAGATACGCAGAGAAGCCCCTGAATTTCGGTTCAGGGGCTTTTTTGTTTTCTGCTCCGTTTCGGAACCATCGCTCGCCCCCGCCTTCAGCATCAGCCTGCAACAATGCACGCATTTTCGCTTGGGCAAGAATGATATGCTTTCGCTGCCCCATTCTCAATCGCCGCAAAGTGGCCAGAAACTTAGCTGCGGTTGAAGCACAATCCTAGTCGGTCGGTATCGGCCAAGAGCAGACGGTCGCAAAGCTGAAGAAAAACAATGGAACCGATGGATGATTGAGCTTGAAGAGATGCGTCAGTTGTTCTGCCGTGCATATAGCGGATTGCGCGCACGAGTTGTTGCTACGGCAGAAAATTGGATTGGGGACGGAGGAGAATTCCTTCCGTTTCCATGGATGGAGGAACTTCGCAGTTTGGTCGAAGACCGTTTAGAGAGCGGAGACTACGAGCAAGCTGACGCACTGTTTTTGGTAGTGGAAAAGCTCCTCGCGACAGGCGATGAGGAAGTGCAAACTGTCGTAGCGACCGGCTTCCTTGAAGGACTACAGCATCAACGAAGAATAGCGCCGGAACTTTGGCGACCGTTGCTCGGACCGTTGGCGCACTCCCATTGCACGGCAATGGATAATTTCCACGGTATTACCCGTTAAACGAGGCTGGCTGCGGCCAAAAGCAGAACTTGGAATTTGGCGTTTTTTGCGCTCAACAGGGAGTGTCCGTAAGTGCAGTTGAAAATTAAGGTTACATGTGGCGACGAAGTGAAATGGGCGGGCGCATCGCAAAGCGGATTAGTCTATTACAGCGGTCCGCCTCCTGAGACCGGGATGTGGAAGCTGAGCATAGCAAGAATCGAAGACTATTTTGATGCGGCCTTGAAGAATTATTCGTATGGCGACTCAGTGGAAACCTTTGTCCTCGGGTTTGAGATTGCAGAGCTAGCAGGCTGGGACGAATTCTTCACTTCGATGAGCCGCTACACTAGTTACCGCCCAAAGATCAAAGCGCTGATTTCAGTTGGCCAGCTCAATTGGCCCGATGTGAAAGATCTTACGGCAAGGGAGCAATTTCAACGATTCTCGGAGATCCTGCTCTCCGCAATTGAACGTGTAGCTGAGATGAAGCGAAAACCAAAGGGGTTTGATTCAGCTGCGTTCTCGAAAGATGTTGCACGACTGCTGGTCCAATGCCCGGTCGATGAACTGGAAGTATTAACAAGCTCGTAGGCTGTAGTCGGCCAGATGCAGACCTTAGAAATTGGCACGGCGAATTTGGATGTTGATATGAGAACTTATGAGTCCTTCGAGGACGCGAAGCTTTTGGCCCAAGAAATCCTCTCGAACAGGCTGGATGCAAACGTTGGTTGCGCACTGATTGCATCTACCGCTGCGAAGCTTGGTTATCCCAAATCGTTGGAAATATTTTTCGCTTTAGCTCATGACCAATCTGGGCATGAACGCGTTGGAATTTCAGCCGTCGACTGCGTGGATGATATCTTTGTGGCTTGTCGGGTGCTGCTGGAAAGCTCGATCAATGAGCATGACGTCTAGCGGCCAAAAGCAGTCCATAATTTTGTTCAACTTATACCAGCCTATTCTTGGTAAGGCTGCCTCAGTTTGGATTTATGGAGCTTCTGATGGCACAATCATTCAACTCAATGGACTCATATCGACGTCGCTGATCGCGAGCGTCAACGGATAGCATAATGCTGTGTTCAAAATGCGGGACTAACAATTCTTTCGGATGCGAACGGTGTTCGAACTGCAACGGCCTGCTTTGGGAGGATGCGAATGCACTGCCAAACCCAACGAATGGTCGCCGCGCAATTGATCTCATAACCTCCATTGCCATTTGGCCACTCGTTTTCGTGATTGGTTTCCTGGGCCTTTATCTGTTTTCTGAAATAATAGTGCCTGGTCCAGAAGCATTATTGTTTACATGTAAATTTGTCGCATTGCCGCTTGCAATCGCTGTCTACTATTGGGAACGTGATCGTCGCTCGTACCGCGGTCCATGGACTTCCGCCATCAAGATTTTGGGCAACTACCTTGTTCTTCTTTTTGTTAGCATTACTGCCATAGGATGGATAAATGCAGTATTCGTCACTGACCAGCGTCTGGTGATAGAAGGAACGGTAACAAAGTTGGAGGCGAATAGAAAGAGCGGAAGTTGGGTATACGTTCGCAATTCGAAGTACACGGACGACTATGGACTAATTGTACCTCCTGATGAATTTTCAAAATTGCAACTTAACACCCATTTCGGTATCTGTTTCCGTGTCGGGTGGTTAGGAATTCCATTTCGTTGGCGACATCACGACAACGGCACTTGCTCGTTCATTCATCGATCTGCGCGACCAGCGGAGTGATGCAGATTCCGCCTCCGGCCACAAGCAGTCCGATTGAATGCAAATGAAACACACAAGAGACAGAAATAGATGAGTAAATTAGGTTGCCTTTGTGGGCATGTCATCAGGGACCAAAGCGACTCGCTGCCGTATAAGGCCGCCTTTATCCGGGATCGTGATGATCAATTTCTGTTCGATCAAATCACCAAAGACGCGGCGAAATTTACTGAAGCCGCCAGCGTAGAAGGCATGGCGCCTCACATTGCCGCCCAACTTCCCGACGGGGCGTCAATTACAGCGACGGAGCTCTTTGTAGATCGTATTTCGTCGGCATTTGCAGGCTTGGCTTCGGATATGTATGAATGCGAAAGTTGTGGTCGCATCTGGCTCCAAAAAAAGGGAACAAACACCTTTGTTTCGTTCAAGCCCGATGAAGGCGATTACCACGCTGTCCTAGCAGTTTAAACTTCGTGTCATGGGGGAGACCCTTTCGGCCACCAACGGACGTACATGAATTACTTGCCCAACAGGGAATTTCACGAAGCACAGAATTGATGCGAGACCGCGCTAGGAACATATATGCCCGAGAATGAACTTGAACTGAAGTCTATGCTTGCTGACACAAGATTGGGCGTTGCTGAGGAACTTGGATGGACCTGCGCCATATTTGCAGCCCTGGGACTCTATGCGTTCTTCCATTCATTGTTCATTACGATTGTGGGATTCGGTCTCGCCTACTACCTAGTTACCCTCAGGTATAGGCGTGCCGCAAATAGTGCAGAGGATGAATTTCATAAGCACGCTGGTATCGGCAAGTACAGTGCTCATAGCAGTGGCGATCCGCATTGATGCGCTAACGGCCAGCTGCTGCCAAAGGACTTCGACTTTTAACTAGTTATGCGGGACAAAATGAGAGCTATTCTCTTAGCATTTATCCTGGCCACGTGGACTTTTCAAGCGGACGCACAAGTGGTTGTTCAGGCTATACATACAGCCCTCCAACCCCAAATTGGACGCGATGCCAATGGCTTCAAAGTCTGCGGAATACGGGCGGTTGTACTCGACAAGAAGCCGATGGTGGTTGACGCATACGATTTCTCGATCAATATCCGCGCTGACATTTTTGCCGGCTTAATAAAGGCGGGCAAGTCGACGACATTACTCACCGATTTCAATCGAGGGAAGACATCGTCAAAAGTAGTTTTGCCGGCGCCCACGTCCGTTTGGATCGCCGGCGAACTTGATGGAAAGCCCTTGCTGCCGACCGAAATCATTCCAGCCGAAACTCCAGGATTCATCCTTGCTGGTGCGGAGCTCGTACAGACATGGAAAGTTATTCTGGCAATGATGCAAGGGGAGCGAATGCAGTTTGCAGTGCGCTACAAGGACCAAGATGTTGACACAGTCGTCAGCTTTTCAGGATCATTGAAAGACGAAGAGCTGAAGCCCCTTTTTGCGTGCCTTGAGGGCCTGCAATCGCGTATGCAGAACTAATCATCGCGAACAGGGACGCAATAGTTCTACCAAGGCGGTCTTCGGCCAGGAACAGACCTTGCTTTTTTGGACGTGACTTAAATGATGGAATAGGTTTTAAAAGCAAATGACTGCAAAGAGACATTTAAAGATTGCCGGGTTACTTGCGTTAATGGCTTACTTAGTGATTAGCTTTGTTGTCATGGTGCGTTCCATGCAAAATCAAGCCCACCTCGAAAACATTGCGGCACGCATTTCTGAGTTGGAAGCTGCTGCGCGGCTCCGCAACGAAGCAGATCCCTTGATGCCGTCGGAGTGCGACCCTCCCACACGTTTGGGGCAGTCCCAAAGCACGTATTGCCAGACCACGGTCTATCGATTGCTACAGGCTCCTCATCAATTCAACGGCCGTTGGGTTATGGTGGAAGGAGTGTACGGTGGCGGCTTTGAAGAAAGCGCGTTGTACGCTCCAAGAGACGGAGAGCCCTTATCGGCAATGAGCTACGCGAAGAGTTCTGCAATTTGGGTCACTCCAGGCTTCAAGATTGAGCCTAACTCAATGCCTAGAAAAGTATTAATCGGAAGATTTAAATGGGCTCCTGCCGGTCACATGGGTGAGTATTTCGGCGAGCTTACTGACGCGGTTGCTCTTCGCTAAAGGCGGGCCACGTTCGGCCATCAGCCGCCGCTCGCATCTGGTTTCCGAGTTTTTAAAATTCGACGAACGAATGACTTCAGAAGTTTCGATTTATAGGCACTTTGGGGACTTGGCGCAATTCGCCATTGTTTGCGCTCACGA
>NZ_WWCJ01000033.1 GCF_009857475.1 Pseudoduganella guangdongensis
GATTACGTTTAATATATTTTGTGCGAGCGTTATAACGTATATTTTGAGCATCGGACCCGAAGGTCCGGGCATATCGTCAAACGCCCACACTTATCGACTGTTGATTTTTAAAGATCGCTGCTTGTTTGTTTGACGAAGCGTTGTGTTCGTCAGCAGCAGAGAAGCGAGATTATGCGGTACAGCGTGCAACTCGTCAACCCCTTCTTTTCTCGCTTCACTCTGCAGTTTTGTCTGCGGTGCGTTGCGAGGGACAGAACTATAGCGAATGTACGAGCGCTTTGCAAGTGAATAATTCGCTATCGTGATGGCGCAAGCGATCCACGCTGACCACAGGGTGTGCGTGAGGAAGTGCGCGCCCCGTAATTGCTGCACCCAGCCGACACCCACTCCGAAGAGCAGCATGGCGCCGCCAGTGGCGATTGCTGTGCGCGGCTGGCGCGGCCACCAGAAGGCGGCCAGCCCGACCAGCCATAGCGCGCTCGAAGCGTGCCCGCCGGGCAGGCAGTGGCCGGGCGGCACTGCGCTGGGCATCCATTCGAACAGGCGTATATAGGGCGCCGTGCCGCCGTAGCGTTCCAGGTCCCAGGGGCAGTGGCTGCTGCTGGCCTGCTTCAGGAGGCTGGTCGCCAGCGGGACGCCAAGCGCCGACATGGCGAGGACACGCATGCCGAGCCGGCGCTCTGGCGCCCAATGCAGGTAGGGCCGCCAAGCATCGCGCAGGGCCAGCAGCACGGTGCCGCACGCCATGCATGCCAGCACGGCTTTCAGGATCACGTGGTTGAACTGTTCGGCAAACCATGCTTCCCGCAGGGGGAACGCACTGCGGGCGCGGTCGTACACCATGTCGGCCAGGCGCAGGTCGATATCCGTGCACTGGCCGAGCCACAGGATCAGGGTGGCCGACGCTGCCAGCGCCAGCGCAGCCCGCAAGGCGTTACGCGTCATGGATGCATGCCTGGAACAGGTCCAGCTTTGGATTTCGTACTGCGGTGCTTACATCGAGCATGCCAAGCGCGGAATGGAAGATGTTGTCATGTGAGAACGGCTGGCTGCTGCGCGCGGCAAGGCAGCCGCGATCAATCCGGAAGCGCTGGCTGAAGCTATCCGACATCCACAGCATCATGGGCACTTTGCGCTGCTCGTCCGGTGCAAAGACATACGGCGCACCGTGGAGGTACATATTCTTCTCGCCCAGCGACTCGCCGTGGTCGGAAAAATAGAGCATGGATGCCGGAATGCCCGCGTCCTTCAGCACGGCGATCGTTTTGGACAGGAAGTAGTCCGTATACAAGATGCTGTTGTCGTACGCGGCGGCGATCTCGTCGCGCGAACACTGATCCAGCTCATTGGTCCGGCATTCGGGCGCGAACTTGGCAAAGCCCGGCGGATAGCGTTTCCAGTAAGCGGGGCCGTGGCTACCCTTCTGGTGCAGGACGATGACCATGTCCTTGCCGGCACTGCGGATGCGTTCCGGCAGCCCCTCCAGCAGGCGCTCGTCATAACACTCTTCATCATTGCACAGCGGGTTGCCGGCAACTGGCTTGGACATGTCCTCGAAACCGACCCGCGCGCAGGCGCCTTTACAGCCGGAGTTGTTGTCGCGCCATAGCACCTCCAGCCCGGCGTGGCGCAGCACGTCCAGCAGGCCTTCCTTGCTGCGCGCCTTTTCCTCTGTATAGCCAGCGCGCGTCAAATCCGAGAAAAGGCATGGAAGGGAGACCGCAGTCGCCGTGCCGCACGAGCTCACATTGGTGAAATTGACAAGCTCGCGCTCCTGCGACAGGTAGGGATTCGTCTGGCGCCCGTAGCCGTTGAGGGAGAAGTTCTTCGCGCGCGCTGTTTCGCCGACCACGATAATGGTCACAACGCGCTGCTGGCTGCCAGCCAGGGCCCAACGTTTGCCCTTGGCCGCATCGGTGCCCAAAGGGGCGACGACGGTCGGGGTGGCCCACTTCTGCTTGACATAGCCATTCGCCGCCTGGAACACATTGGTTGGCGTCAGCATGAAGCGCAGCTCGCGGTGTTCGCGCACAATAGGGGCCAGAACCTTGAACATGACGAAGAGCAGCCCTAGCGCCAGCAGCAGCGACACCGCCATCACCCCACCATTGGCCACGAGTGCGCGGCGCAGCGGCCGGTATTGCACCGGCAGGCGCCACACCAGCCATGACGGGAGCAGCCCAAACAGGACGACAACCTGCACCAGCTTCCAGCTAAACAGCTCACCCGCCTCGCGCACGTCCGTCTCGACCACGTTCTGCACCATCGACGCGTCCACCACCACGCCGTACTGCGACATGAAATAGGCGGTGACGGACGAGAGCAGCAGCAGGGCGATCACCACTGGTTTGAACAGGCGGCGGTAATTCACCAGCGCCAGCACGGCGCTGAATACCGTTACCAGCAACAGACAGGCGCCGAGATATACCAGCAGCTTATCCAGGCGCAAGCCGCCGGCGGCCGTGATAAAGCGCTGCCAGAAGCTGGCGTTATAGGCCAGTACCAGCAGGGAGGATGCGGCCAGGGGCAAATAGGCGGAGTCGATGCGGGAAAATTTCATCCCCGCAGAATAGGCAGTCGGCGGTAAAAGGTCCGTGAAGGCGGCGTTAAGTTTGCGTTAAATCGGGAAAGCCGACCTCAAATCGCGTGCCGCCGCCATCGCGTTGCTGGACTTGCAACGCCAGTCCCAAGTGCTTGCAGATGCGCTGCACCAGGCCGAGGCCCAGTCCACTACCGGCGGAAATGCCATCGCCTTCCGGCGCAGCCTCCCCGCGCAGGCGGACCAGGGCGGCGGCCGGCAGGCCGGGGCCGGTGTCTTCCACGACCAGCGTGCGCTGGCCGAGGCGCACTACCACTTCGCCCTGTTCGGTATAGGCGCACGCGTTGCGCAACAAGTTGCCGATCAGCGCCAGCAGCAGCTCGCGCGCGCCATGCGCGGTGAAGTCGCGGCCGCCGTCAAAGCGCAGCGCTACCGGTTTTCCCGCCAATAGCGGCTGGCAGCGCGCCACTTCGGCTTGCGCCAAGGCCGCCATGGATTGCTCCGGCCCATCCATCGCCTGCGGCGAACGCGCCAGCTGCAGCAGGACCGAGGTGACATCGCTCGCCTCGCGCGCGGCACGGTAGATCCGCTCTGCGGGCGCGTGCAAGGCGTCGTCGTTTGCCGTGCGGGACATCAGCACTTCGGCCGCGCCGCTGATAACCGTCAGCGGCGTGCGCAGCTCATGGCTCACGTCCCCGGTGAAGAAGCGCTCGCGTTCGAGGAATTGCTTAAGTTCACCCGTGCGGCCGGCGAAGGCGCGCGCCAGGGTGCCCAGTTCGTCTTCGCGCCCAAGGTAGGGCAAATCGTCCTGGCGCTCGCTCACGGCACGCGACAAGGAGGCGATGGGCGCCACCACGCTGTTGGCAAGGTAGCGCGCCAGCATCAGGGAGCAGGCAATGAACACCAGCAGGCCTGCGGCGAACATCGAATACACCACGATTTCAATCTTTTCGTATTCGCTATCGTGGTCCACCACCACGAACTCGCCGTGGTCGTCGCGCCCCGCCAGGACGTGCAGGTCGACCCCGTCGACCGTAATCTCGCGCACCCCGTGCGGCAGGCCGCGCAGCGAGTGGGGGATTTCCTCGTCATGATGGAAGGTCAACCCGGCTGGCATCACGACCGACATGCCCGCGCTATGCCGGGGTATGGACCAGCGGGCCACCTCCGCCAGCCGTTCGTCCACCAGCTTTTCCTCGATGCCCTCGACCGCCAGCGCCGCAATCAAACCGAAAAAGGCCGAGACGGCAAAGGCGAACATCATATAGGCGGCAATAATGCGACGCCGCAGCGAATCAGTTTTCTTCATCCGGGGTCACCAGCTTGTAGCCGATGCCCGGGATCGTGCGCAGCATGGCGAATGGATAGGGTTTGTCCAGCGCCTGCCGCAGCGCGTGGATATGCGTGCGCAGCGCGTCGCTGTCGGGGCGCTCGTCGCCCCACACTTCGTGCTCCAGCGTGTCGCGCGACACTACGCGCGGCGCGTCCTTCATCAGGCATTTGAGGATGGTGTAGCCGGTGCGGGTCAGCGCCAGCGGGTGGCCGGCGCGGCGCGCCTCGTAGTGGACGGTGTCGAAGCTCAATTCACCGAACTGCAGCACCGGTGCGCTGGCCTGGGCCCCGCGCGCGCGCCGCACCAGGGCGCGCAGGCGGATCTCCAGCTCCACCAGGGAGAAGGGTTTGACCAGGTAGTCGTCGGCGCCGCTTTCAAAGCCGGCCACCTTGTCTTCCAGCGTGTCGCGCGCGGTCAGCATCAGCACCGGGGTGGCTTTCCCCAGCTCCCCGCGCAGCTTGCGGCAGAACTCCAGGCCGTTCAGGCCGGGCAGCATCACGTCCAGCACCACGGCGTCGTACTCCTGCTCGGCCGCCAGCGCCAGCCCGCCGTAGCCATTGGCTGCGGTGTCCAGCACATAGCCTTTCGGCTCGAGGAAGCCGTACAGGTTGGCGACAATATCCTTATTGTCTTCAATGATAAGTATCCGCATCGGGGCATTATAATTCCGCGATGACTATCCCACACATCCCTCCTCTCAAGGACGATTCCCTCGCGGCCCAGCTGGAGCGCGCCATCAACAACAAGACCAAGCCGCTGGGCAGCCTGGGCGCGCTGGAAGGACTGGCGCACAAGGTCGGCATGATCCAGCAGGCCACCCGGCCGGAGCTGCGCGAGCCTGCCATCCTGGTGTTCGCGGGCGACCATGGCGTGGTGGCGGAGGGCATTTCCGCCTTCCCGCAGGATGTGACGTGGCAGATGGTGGAGAACTTCCTGGCCGGCGGCGCCGCGATCAACGTCTTCGCGCGCCAGAACGGCTGCCTGCTGAAGGTGGTCGATGCCGGTGTGAAGCACGATTTCGGCCAGCGCGAAGGCCTGGTCAACCGCAAAATCGCCCACGGCACCGCCAACTTTGCGCAGCAGCCGGCCATGTCGGCGCAGCAGTGCATGGAGGCGATCCAGTGCGGCATGGACCTGGTGGCCGAGCTGCCGGGCAATGTGCTGGGCTTCGGCGAAATGGGTATCGGCAATACCACCGCCGCGGCGGCCCTGATGCACCGCCTGACCGGCATTCCAGTGGCGGACTGCGTGGGCGCCGGCACCGGCCTGACTTCCGAGGGCGTGGCGCACAAGCAGCGCGTGATCGAAGCCGCCATGGCCCTGCACGCCGGCGCGCAAGACGGCTTGCAGGCGCTGGCCACTTTCGGCGGCCTGGAGATCGCCATGATGACGGGCGCCATGCTGAAGGCGGCCGAACGCCGCATGGTGCTGCTGATCGACGGCTTTATCGTCACCAGCGCCCTGCTGGCGGCGGCCCGCCTGCAGCCGGCGGTGCTCGACTACTGCGTGTTCTCGCACTGCTCCGACGAGAGCGGCCACCAGCGCATGCTCAACTTCCTCGGCGCCCGACCGCTGCTGAACCTGGGCCTGCGCCTGGGCGAAGGCACCGGCGTCGCCCTGGCCGTGCCGCTGCTGCAGGCCGCCGTCAATTTCCTGAACCAGATGGCGACGTTCGAATCGGCCCAGGTCAGCGAGAAGTCCGAGTAAGCAACGATGCAGCAGCTGCGCCTTTTCTTCATCGCGCTGCAGTTCTTTACGCGCCTGCCGATCCCGCGCTGGGTCGGCTTTGAGCCGGACTGGCTGCACCACGCCTCGCGCTACTTCCCTTTGGTGGGGCTGGTGGTGGGCGCGATTACCGGTGCCGTGTATGCGGCGGCGGCCATGGTGCTGCCGCTGCCGGTCGCCGTGCTGCTTTCCACCGCAGCCGGGATCTATGCCACCGGCGCCTTCCACGAAGACGGCTTTGCCGACGCCTGCGATGGCCTGGGCGGCGGCCTGACGCGCGAGCGCGTGCTGGAAATCATGAAAGATTCGCGCATCGGGGCCTACGGCGCCATCGGCATCATCCTGATGCTGGCGACCAAGGTGGCGGCGCTGGCCAGCCTGCCCATGCTGGCTGCGCTGGGCGCGCTGCTGGCGGCGCATCCCCTGTCGCGCCTGATGGCGTGCTCACTGATCTGGCGCATGGAATACGCGCGCGCCGAAGGCAAGGCCAAGCCGCTGGCGCAGGAGATGCGCAGCGGCGAGTTTGCCATTGCCGCACTGTGCGCGGCGCTACCGGCGGGCGCCGTGGCGGCGCTGGGTTGGCTGCCGCCGGCGGCGCTGGGGGCGGGCCTGGGCGGCATGCTGCTGGCGACACTCTGGTTCGCGCGCAAGTTCCAGCAGCGCCTGGGCGGCTACACGGGCGACTGCCTGGGCGCCGTGCAGCAGCTGTCGGAAGCCGTGTTTTACCTGTGCGTGCTGGCCTGCCTGTGGAACTGATCCTCATCCGCCATCCGCAACCGGAAGTTGCGCCGGGCGTCTGCTACGGCAGCAGCGACCTTCCCGCCGCCGCCGCCGCGCTGGCGCAAGGCCATGCCGCCCTGACGCCGCAGCTGGCGCCCCTGCTGGCGCGCGGTGCGCACCTGTATTCCAGCCCCCTGCGACGCTGCAGCGCCCTGGCCGGCCTGCTCGGCGCGCCCACGCTGGACGCGCGCCTGGCCGAGATGGATTTTGGCGCCTGGGAGCTGCGCGCCTGGTCCGATATCCCGCGCGCCGAGGTCGATGCCTGGGCCGCCGACCTGCTCGACTACCGTCCCGGCGGCGGCGAGACGGTGCGCGAAGTGGCAGCGCGCGTGCAATCCTTCCTGTACCAGCTGCATGATCGGCAGCAAGGCGCCGTCATCGTTTGCCATGCCGGCACCATGCGCCTGATGGCCGCCATGGCCGCCGGGGAACCCCTGCTGCATGCGGCGCAGAAGCCAAACCAGGTCAAGTATTGTTCGATCCTGCGCTTGACCTGGCCCGCCCAAGCCGCCAAGCCCGTATAATGGCGGGGTTTTGGTGCTCGCGTTCGAAGTCTCGAAAGCAGTTAAACGGGAAACACGATACTGTCCCTGACAGCCAACGTGTGCTGCCCCCGCAACGGTAAGCAAGTGCCGCCCTGATGGAGCGGCAGCGGTCTCATAGCCACTGTGCGCAAGCATGGGAAGGCCAGGCCGCCATACTTGCCAGCCCGGATACCGGCCAGACCAGGTGGGAACGCGCCCTGCGCCCGTTCCCTTTCTAGCCGGCTTACGGGGACGTGGGCCGGCGGCTCACTGAAGAAAATGACATGACCTCTCCCGCCATCCGGCAAGCGGCCCTCGCGTCGCTGGCACTGGCCGTTGCCGTACCTGCAGCCCAAGCCCAAGTCCAGACCCCTGTCCTGAATTCCGTTGTCGTCACCGCTACCCGCACGCCGCAGGAAGCACGCGACACCATCAGCGATACGCTTAGCATCAGCGCCGAGGAAATCGCCCGCAGCGGCGCCGGCTCGATCACCGAAGTGCTGCAGCGCCAGCGCGGCGTCGAAATCACCCGCAACGGCGGCAGCGCCACCAACTCCA
This sequence comes from Pseudoduganella guangdongensis, assembly GCF_009857475.1. Taxonomy (GTDB): domain Bacteria; phylum Pseudomonadota; class Gammaproteobacteria; order Burkholderiales; family Burkholderiaceae_D; genus Rugamonas; species Rugamonas guangdongensis. Next base: position 7,460 of record NZ_WWCJ01000033.1, read on the forward strand.
ACGTCTATCTGCGCGGCGCCAACAGCAACCAGGTGATCGTGCTGCTGGACGGCGTGCGCATCGCCTCCGCCACCAGCGGTGCAGCGGCCTGGAACGCCATCCCGGTGGGCGCGGTGGACCGCATCGAGGTGGTGTACGGTCCCCTGAGCACCCTTTACGGCGCCGATGCGATCGGCGGCGTGATCCAGATTTTCACCAAGAAGGGCCAGGGTCCCCTGGCACTGGACGCCGCCATCCTGGCCGGCAGCTACGGCACGCGCGCCGGCCGCGCCGGCATTTCCGGCCAGGAGGGGGCTTTCAGCTACGCCCTCAGCGCCGGCAAGGAGCGCGCCGACGGTTTCTCGTCCACCCTGCCCGGCATCAGCAGCTATAACAAAGACGACGACGGCTACGACCGCAAGCACGCCAACGGCCAGTTGTCCTGGCAAATGGCGCCCGGCCATGAGCTGTCGGCCCTGTTCACGCATATCGACCAGGAATCCGATTTCGACAGCGGCGCCACCGTGCGCGCCTGGAATACGCAAAAGCTGGACACCTTCGCCCTCTCTTCGCGCAACCGCCTGAGCAGCGCCTGGCACATGACGACCCAGGCCGCGCAGTCGCGCGACAAGGCCGGCAGCTTTACCGCCAGCGCCAGCCGCATCGACACCAAGCAGACCATGTACAGCTGGCAGAACGACATCGCGCTGGGTCAGGACCAGCTGCAACTGCTGGCCGAGTACCGCAAAGAGGAAGTGGAGTCGAACACCAGCGCCATGGAGCGCGAGCGCAGCACCTGGTCGCTGGCCGCCAGCTACAACATGCAGCGCGGCGACCACCTGCTGGCCGCCGCCGCCCGCAACGACGACAGCTCGCAATACGGCTCGCAGAACACCGGCTCGCTGGGCTACGGCTACCGCATCACCCCTGCCCTGCGCCTGAACGCCAGCTACGGCACCAGCTTCCGCGCGCCAACCTTCAACGAGTTGTACTACCCGGGCTATGGCCTGGAAAGCAACCGTCCGGAAGAAGGCCGCAACCGCGAGATCGGCATCCGCTTCGACCACAACGGCACCACGCTCGGCGCCACCGCCTACCGCAACAAGCTGACCGACCTGCTGCTTAACACCACGCCGTGTCCAAAACCCGGCTTCAAGAGCGGCTGCGCCTACAACGTCAACCACGCCACGCTGGAAGGCATCACCCTGTCGGCGCGCCAGCAGTTGGGTAGCGCATTCACCCTGGAGGCCGCGGCTGATCTCCAGAACCCGCGCGACGACAGCACCGGCAAGCAGTTGCAGCGGCGCGCCAAGCGCCACGGCAATGTGGCGCTGGAATATACTGCCGGCAGCCTGCGCGGCGGCGCCGAATGGCAAGTCTCGGGCGAGCGCTACGACGACGCAGCCAACCGCAACCGCCTGGGCGGCTACGGTTTGCTGAACCTGTACGCGGCCTGGTATTTCGCCCCGTCCTGGTCGGCCACCCTGCGCTGGAACAACGTGGCCGACAAGCAGTATGAAGTTGCGCGCCTGTACGGCACCGCTGGTTCCAGCGTGTATGCCGGCCTGCGCTTCGGCTATAAATAAATGAGATAAGCTGCCCGCTATGCACCCACTTTCCGCCAAGCTGCGCCTGCGCGCCGCCACTGTCATCATCCTGCTGGTGCTGTTGTCGCTGGCAAGCCTGGCGGCCGCCGGCATGATCGGCTCGGTCAGCATCCCGCTGGCTGATTTGCCGGGCGCCCTGCGCGAGTGGGCCAGCGGGCAGCCGACTTCTCTGTATGGCCACCTGATCGGCCTGCGCACCGAACGCGCCGCCACGGCCTTCGTCACTGGCGCCTCGCTATCGCTGGCCGGCGTCATGATGCAGGCCTTGCTGCGCAATCCCCTGGCCGACCCGTATGTGCTGGGCATTTCCTCCGGCGCCTCGGTCGGCGCCCTGGCTGCGCTGCTGTTCATGTGCGCGGCCTGGGTGGTCGATGCCGCCTCCTTCGCCGGGGCGGTTATCGTCTCCATGCTGCTGTACTTTCTGGCGCGGCGCGACCTGCGCGGCGGCACGGCGGCCGAAGGCGGCACCGCCATGCTGCTGCTGACCGGCGTGGTGCTGTCCTCCGGCTGCATCGCCCTGGTGACGCTGATGCTCTCCATCGCGCCGGAAAGCCGCCTGCGCACCATGGTGTTCTGGCTGATCGGCGACCTGTCCGGCTCCCCGATCCGCTGGCTGCCCTGGTTCGTGCTGGCCGGCTGCCTGGCCTTCGCCCTGCGCGCGGCGCGCTCCTTCAACGTGATGGCGCTGCACGCCGAGGCTTCTGCCACCCTGGGCATCCGCGTCGGCGCCATGCGCAAAGGCTTGTTTTTCTGTTCCGGCCTGCTGACCGCCAGCGCCGTGACCACCGCCGGCAGCATCGGCTTTGTCGGCCTGATCGTGCCGCACGCCTGCCGCTTTGCTTTCGGCCCCGACCACCGCCTGCTGGTGCCATGCGCCACCCTGGTGGGCGGCGCCTACCTGGTGCTGGCCGACACGCTGGCGCGCACCATCATCGCGCCGCAACAGTTGCCGGCCGGCGTGGTGACGGCCCTGGTCGGCACCCCGGTCTTCCTGTATCAACTGCACCGGCTGAGGAAGTAAATATGATCGCTACCCATCAACTACGCCTGGCCATGGGCAAGCGCACCCTGGTCGAGCAGCTGGACTGGCAGGTCGGCGACGGCGAATGCTGGAGCGTGATCGGCCGCAATGGCGCCGGCAAGAGCACCTTGCTGCGCACCCTGGCCGGCCTGCGCGACGCCGACGGCGGCCATGTCAGCATCGACCGCCGCGCCCTGGCCGACTGGCCGCTGCAGGAGCTGGCGCGCAAGCGCGCTTTCCTGGCGCAGGCGCGCAACGACGCCTTCTCGTATTCCGTGATCGAGACCGTGCTCTCGGCGCGCCACCCTTACCACGACAACCGCTATTGGGAAAACAGCGACGACCACCAGGCCGCCCTGGCGGCCCTGGCGGCGATGGAGGTGGACCACCTGGCGGCGCGCGATGTGCGCACCCTGTCGGGCGGCGAGCGCCAGCGCGTGGCGATTGCCGCCATGCTGGCACAAGACACGCCGCTGTTGCTGCTGGACGAACCGGCCAACGCGCTGGACCTGGCGCACCAGGTGAGCGTGATGTCGCTGCTGTCCAAACTGTGCCGCGAACAGCGCAAGACCGTGGTGATGGTGGGCCACGACCTGACGCTGGCGCACAGCGTTTCCAGCCACGCCCTGCTGCTGATGGGCGACGGGCGTTGGCTGGCCGGCACCACCGCCGACGTGATGCAGCCTGCGCTGCTGAGCGAATACCTAGACCATCCAATCGAAATCGTCCGCCACGGCGAACGCAGCATCTTTATTCCCGGGAGTCCGCAAGCATGAGCGATATCAACGAACGCCACCGCGACCGCATGGAGCGCAAGAAAGCCATCATCGACGCCAAGATCGCGGCGGCCGACAAGAACATCGGCGTCTTGATCGTCAACACCGGCAACGGCAAAGGCAAAAGCTCGAGCGGTTTCGGCATGGCGATGCGCGCCATGGGGCACGGCATGAAAGTGGGCGTGGTGCAGTTCATCAAGGGCGCCATGTCGACCGGCGAGGAGCTGTTCCTGCGCCGCTTCCCGGAGGAGTGCAGCTTCCACGCCATGGGCGAGGGCTATACCTGGGAAACCCAGGACCGCGAGCGCGATATCGCCAAGGCGCGCGAGGCCTGGGAGCAGGCGCGCGCCTTCCTGCGCGACCCCTCCTACGGCATGGTGGTGCTGGACGAACTGAATATCGCCCTTAAATACCGCTACCTGGATGTGCACGAAGTGATCGCCGACCTGCTGGACCGCCCGGAAATGCAGCATGCCGTGGTGACCGGCCGCGCCGCGCCGCCCGAGTTGATCGAGGTGGCGGACACGGTGACGGAAATGACGGTGGTGAAGCACGCCTTCAAAGCCGGCATCGCCGCCCAGCCGGGGACGGAATGGTAACGCGCGCGGTACTGATCGCGGCCGCCGCTTCCGGCCAGGGCAAGACCACCGTCACGGCCGCCCTGGCGCGCAAGCTGGTGCGCGCGGGACGGCGCGTGCGCGTCTTCAAGTGCGGGCCGGATTTCATCGATCCCATGGTGCTGGCGCGCGCCTGCGGGGCCCCGGTTGAATCGCTCGACCTGTGGATGGTGGGCGCCGAGCGTTGCCGCGCCTTGCTGGCCGAAGCGGCGCAGCAGGCCGACGCCATCCTGGTCGAAGGGGTCATGGGCCTGTACGACGGCACGCCTTCCGCCGCCGACCTGTCGCGCGAGTTCGGCTTGCCGGTGCTGGCGGTGATCGATGCCGGCGCCATGGCGCAGACGGCGGGCGCGCTGGTGCACGGCCTGCGCGCTTACGGCCCGGTCGACATGGCAGGGGTGGTGGCGAACCGTATCGCCAGCCCGGGACACGCGGCCATGGTGGCTGCCTCGCTGCGCGACATTCCCTTGCTGGGCACCCTGCCCAAGCAGGCGGCGGCGCTGCCCGAACGCCATCTGGGCCTGGTATTGCCGGACGAGGTCGAGGGCCTGGATGATTTGCTCGACACGCTGGCCGATCAACTGACCTTGGACCTGGCGGCCTGGGACGCGCTGCCCGAGGCGCACATCGCTGCGCCAGCCGCGGCAGCGCCAGCCTGCAACGCGGACGGCGCGGCCTTGCCGCTGGCGGGCGCGCGCATCGCAATTGCGCGCGACGCGGCCTTCATGTTCCTCTACCCCTCCAACCTGGCGACGCTGCAGGCGCTGGGCGCGCAACTGGCGTACTTTTCGCCGCTGGCCGACCAACCCGTGCCGGGCGACGCCACGGCTGTCTACCTGCCCGGCGGCTACCCCGAGCTGCACGGCGCGGCCCTGGCGGCAGGCCAGCGCTGGCAAGCGTCGCTGCGCACGGCCCATGCCGACGGCCTCCCTATTGTGGCCGAATGCGGCGGCATGATGGCGCTGGCGGCAACGCTGCAGGACAAAGAAGGCCAGGAATGGCCGATGGCCGGCCTGCTGCCCGGTAAAGTAACCATGCAAGCCCGCCTGGCCGGCCTTGGCGCGCAAGCCATGCCGACCGCGCACGGCCCGCTGCGCGGCCACACCTTCCACTATTCGCGCCTGGAAACCGCGCAGCCAGCCGCCGCAACGACGCAGAAGAACCCAAGCGGCGCCGCCGGCGAAGCCGTGTACCGGCTCGGCTCCCTGCAGGCCTCCTATTTCCACGGCTACTTCCCGTCCAACCCGGCCGCCGTCGCAGCCATGTTCACGCGGAGCGCCGCATGACGCGCACCCTGGTATTGGGCGGCGCGCGCTCCGGCAAGAGCGCCTATGCGGAAAGGCTGGCGGCAGGCTCCGGCAAGGAAGTGGTCTACCTTGCCACCGCCGCAGCCGGCGACGCCGAGATGGCCGCGCGCATCGCGCAGCACCAGGCGCAGCGCCCGGCGCACTGGCGCACCATCGAACAGCCATTGGCACTGGCGGCGGCGCTGGCCGAATGGCGCGCGCCGCAGCGCCTGGTCCTGGTCGATTGCCTCACGCTCTGGCTTTCCAACCTGATGTTCAGCGACGGCAGGCAGTACCCGGACGTCGGCGCCATCGAATTGCCGGCGCTGTTGCACCAGGAGCGCGCGGCGCTGCTGGCCGAACTGGCCATTGATCGCGGCGACGTGGTGCTGGTGTCGAACGAAGTCGGCATGGGCATCGTGCCCTGGGGCGCCGTCTCGCGCAGCTACGCCGACGAAGCGGGACGCCTGAACCAGGCCGTTGCCGCCGCCTGCGACCGCGTCGCCTTCGTCGCCGCAGGTCTGCCGCTGATGCTGAAGGGCGCGTGATGCTGCTGGGCCTTGACTGGAACTGGTTCGCCGCCGCCCTGCTGGGCGGCATGCTGCTCGACGCCGCGCTGGGCGAAGTCTCGCGCTTCCACCCCTTGGTCGGCTTCGGCCGCATGGCCGGCGCGATCGAAGCGCGCCTGAACCGCCTGCGCCCAGGCCCGCGCCACGCGGCCAGCGCCTCGAACGCGTCGCAATTCACACGCGGCCTGCTGGCATGGTCGCTGGCCGTGTTGCCCGGCGCCGCCCTGGCGGCATGGCTGTGCGCACAGCCAATGCCGGCGCCGCTGCAAGCTGCGCTGCACGCCGTCCTGCTCTACTTCTGCCTCGGCCTGCGCAGCCTGCGCGACCACATGCTGCCCATCTGGCACGCCCTGCAGGCCGGCGACCTGCCGCAAGCGCGCGCCCTGACCGCCCGCATCGTCAGCCGCGACACGCAGCAGGCCGGCGAAACCGACCTGGCCAAAGCCGCCACCGAATCCATGCTGGAAAACGGCAACGACGCCGTCTTCGGCACGCTGTTCTGGTTCGCCATTGCCGGGGGCCCGGGCGCCGTGCTGTTCCGCCTGGCGAACACGCTGGACGCCATGTGGGGCTATCGCAGCGAACGCTTCAACCTGTTCGGCCGCAGCGCCGCCCGCATCGACGACGCCCTCAACTACCTGCCCGCGCGCCTGACCGCAATGTCCTACGCCCTGCTCGCCCCCGGCGCCAACGGCACGCGCCGCGCGCTGGCTTGCTGGCGCAGCCAGGCCCCGGCCTGGAGCAGCCCGAACGCCGGCCCGGTCATGTCCAGCGGCGCCGGCGCCCTCGGCCTGCAACTGGGCGGCGCCGCCAGCTATGGCGGCGAGATCGAACAACGCCCGCCGCTTGGCGCCGGCAGCGACGCCGTCGCAGCCGACATCCCGCGCGCCTGGCGCCTGGTGCGCAACACCAGCTGCCTGTGGCTTGCGGCCATGCTGGCCATCGCCTATGGAGCCCACTATGCTTGAACACGGCGGCAAACTGCGCCAAGCCGCGCAGCGCTACGGCAGCAAAGACTGGCTCGACCTGTCCACCGGTCTCAATCCGAACGGCTACCCGGCTCCCGCCCTGCCGGCTGATGCCTGGCACCGCCTGCCCGAACACGACCCGCAACTGCTGCAAGCGGCGCAACGCTATTACAAGGCGCCGCGCATGCTCGCCGTCGCCGGCACGCAGGCCGCGATCCAGGCCCTGCCCCGCCTGCGCGCGCCGTCGCGCGTGGCGGTCGCCAGCCCAAGCTACGCCGAACACCTGCACCACTGGTCGCAACATGGGCACGCCACCAGCGCCGTGCCGTACAGCGAACTTGGCGCCGCCGTCGCCGATGCCGACGTGCTGGTGGTCTGCAATCCCAACAACCCCACCGGCGCCTGTGTGCCGCGCGCGCAGCTGCTGGAATGGGCCGCCGCACTGGCCGCGCGCGGCGGCTGGCTGGTGGTGGACGAAGCGTTCGCCGATACCGACGGCGCCCACAGCGTGGCCGACGCCACGCAGGCGCCCGGCCTGGTCGTGCTACGCTCGGTCGGCAAATTCTTCGGCCTGGCCGGCGTGCGCCTCGGCTTCGTCGCCGCGCAGGAAGCGATCCTGGCGCCGCTGGCCGACCTGCTCGGTCCCTGGGCCGTCAGCGGCCCGGCGCAGCAAGTGGCCCGCGCCGCACTGGAAGACAGCGCCTGGCAGCAAGCGGCGCAGGCCAGGCTGCAGGCCGACGGCGCCCGCCTGCGCGCCTTGCTGGCCCGGCATGGCCTTGCCAGCCACGGCACGGCCCTGTTCCAATGGTGGCCCGAGGCGCAGGCCGAAGCCTTGCACGATCACATGGCGCAGCGCGGCATCTGGGTGCGCCTTTTCCCGCAGGCTGCGCGCGGCATCCGCCTTGGACTGCCGCCCGACGAGGCAGCCTGGCAGCGCCTTGAACTAGCATTCAATGAATGGACAAACCGATGAAAAAACTCTTGCTGATCCCTGCCCTGTGCGCCATGCAAGCGCATGCCGCCATCACCGTGCTCGATGACGACGGCAAGGCCGTCACCCTGCAAAAGCCGGCGCAGCGCGTGGTCGCCCTGGCGCCGCACGTGACCGAGATGCTGTTCGCCGCCGGCGGCGCGGAGAAGATCGTCGGCGCAGTCACTTATAGCGACTATCCCGAAGCGGCCAAGCAAATCCCGCGCGTGGGAGACAACCGCCAGGTGGACATGGAGCGGCTGCTGGCGATGAAACCCGACCTGCTGGTGATCTGGCGCCACGGCTCCTCCGAACGCCAGATCGAGCAGCTGCGCCAGCTCGGCATCCCCATGTACCACAGCGAGCCGAAAAAGCTCGACCAGATCGCTGACAACCTGGAAAAGCTCGGCAAGTTGATGGGCACTGAAACCACCGCCAATGCCGCCGCCAAAGAACAGCGCCAGAAGCTGGCCGCGCTGCGCGCCCAGTTCGCGGGACGCCCGCCGGTGCGCACCTTCTACCAGGTATGGGACAAACCCCTCTACACCCTGAACGGCGAGCATATCGTCAGCGACGCCCTGAAAGCGTGCGGCGGCCAGAATATCTTCGCCGACCAGAAAGTCACCGCGCCGGTGGTCAGCATTGAGTCGGTGCTGGAAGCGGATCCCGAAGCGATCTTCGGCACGGCGGAAAAAGACTACGGCGGCGTCAACCTGTGGCGTCCCTACAAGACCCTGAAAGCCACGCGCCAGGACAACCTGTTCACCATCCAGGGCGATCTGCTGAACCGCGCCGGCCCGCGCATGGTGGCCGGCACCGCCGTGCTGTGCGAAAAGCTGGAAGAAGCGCGCAAGCACCGCCCGGCAAAATGAGCTTCCCCTACCGCACCCTGATGGTCCAGGGCACCACCTCGGATGCCGGCAAAAGCACCATCGTCGCCGCCCTGTGCCGCCTGCTGAAGCAGCGCGGCGTGAAGGTGGCGCCGTTCAAGCCGCAGAACATGGCCCTGAACAGTGCCGTCACCATCGACGGCGGCGAGATCGGGCGCGCCCAGGCGCTGCAAGCCATCGCGGCGGGCGTGCCGGCGCATACCGACATGAACCCCGTGCTGCTCAAGCCGAGCAGCGACATCGGCGCCCAGGTCATCATCCACGGCAAGGTGCGCGGCGACATGAATGCACGCGACTACCACCAGTACAAGACGGTGGCCATGGCCGCTGTGCTGGAATCGCACCAGCGCCTGCTGGCGCAGTATGAGGCGGTGATCGTGGAAGGCGCTGGCAGCCCGGCCGAGATCAACCTGCGCGACCGCGATATCGCCAATATGGGCTTTGCCGAGGCGGTCGACTGCCCGGTGATCCTGTGCGCTGACATCGACCGTGGCGGCGTGTTCGCGCATATCGTGGGTACCCTGGCCTGCCTGTCGGAGAGCGAGCGCAAGCGCATTATCGGCTTTGTCATCAACCGCTTCCGTGGCGACATCAAGCTGCTGGAACCGGGCCTGGACTGGCTGGAAGCGCAGACCGGCAAGCCGGTGCTCGCCGTGCTGCCTTACCTGCACGGCCTTTACCTCGACGCGGAAGACGCGGTGCAGGCGGTGCAAGCCGAACGCGGGGCCTTCCGCATTGTCGTGCCAAGCCTGCCGCGCATGAGCAACCACACCGACTTCGACGCCCTGCGCGCCCACCCGGAGGTGGACCTGCGTTTCGTGCGCAAGGGCGAAGCCATTCCGCCGGCCGACCTGATCGTCCTCCCCGGCAGCAAGAACACGCGCGCCGACCTGGCCGCGCTGAAGGAAGGCGGCTGGCCGCAAGCCATTGCGCGCCACCTGCGCTATGGCGGCAAGGTGATCGGCATTTGCGGCGGTTTCCAGATGCTGGGCGCGCAGGTGCACGATCCGCACGGCGTGGAGGGCGAGGCCGGTAGCGCCGCCGGCCTTGGCTTGCTCGATATGGAGACCGAACTGACGCGCGACAAGCGCCTGGCGCAAGTGACCGGCAGTTGCGCCTTTGCCGACGCCCCGGTCAGCGGCTACGAAATCCACATGGGCGTGTCGCACGGCGGCGCGCTGGCGCAAGCCGCTTTCCACATTGAGGGCCGGCCGGAAGGCGCCATCGGCAAAGACGGCCAGGTGCTCGGCACTTACCTGCATGGCCTGTTCGATCATCCGGAAGCCGGGCGCGCCCTGCTGCACTGGGCCGGCCTGGATTCGCAGCACACGGTGGACAGCAACGCCTTGCGCGAAGCTAGCCTGGATCGGCTGGCGCAAGCCTGCGCTCCGCTGATGGACAGGCTGTTACTACCCGATTGAGTATTGCTGAATTTGCAAACCCTTGCGGGATTGGCTAACATCGATCTGTTGAGTAAGCAGATTACAAATCAAGGCCATCCCCACCGTGAAGCTGATTCGGAAAAGCAGCCTGCAACGCAGGCAAAAAGACGCCACCATCCATTGCGAAATTGAGTTGTGCGAAGTAGCCGGGTCCCCCGGCCGCTTCCTGGTCAACCTGCGCCAGGGCCGCACCGGCGAGGAGTGGCGCGAAAGCACCCGCACCCCGCAGCCGGTGGACTGGCAAACGGCGGAAACGCTATTCGAGCTGGCCCTGGTGGAACGCGCGGCGCAAGGCTTTAGCCAGCCCGCCGCCGAGGCCCCGGCGCCAAGCAGCGCGCCGCCAGCGCAAGCTGCGGCAGCTGCAGCGATAGCGGCCCCCGCCGCGCCCCAGCGCGAACTGGATGCCGCCGCCACCGCATTGCTGCGGCAGCTCGAACCAGGCAGCTGGAAAGCGCTCGACCAGCATCACCGCAACCGCCTCCTCTGGCGCCTCGGCGAACGCCGTGTGCGCCAGGCCGTTCCTGCCATGGTCGGCCTCCTGGAGCAAGGCGACAGCATGCAGGACTACTGCCTGGCCTGGGCCATCGGCCGCTGCGGCGATCGCGGCGCAGCCGTCGCCATGCAGGAGCTGCACCAGCGCGGCCGCAGCGATGCGGTGCGCCGCATCGCCCTGCAAGCGTGGCTGATGCTGGCCGACGCGGCCGCCCTGCGCGAACACGCCGCACGCCTGGTCGCCGATTGGCCGGCAGCGCTGCGCCAGGCCTGGGAGCAGCAGGACGAACAACAGCTGCTGTCGCTGGCCAACGACAACGACGCCTGGCGCAGTCTGTCCAAAGCAGACTGGCTGGAACAGTTGCACCAGGTCGCCCAGTGCCAGCCGATGGCGCGCCGCATCCTGCTGACCCAGCTGCGGCGCCTGCCCCTGCAAGCCGGCACCTTCCGCACCGTGCGGCATGTCTACAAGGCGGCCGAAATGGCATGCGACGCCGAATTGTTCGGCCTTTTGCAGCAGCGTTTCGACACCGATGTCCACACCGCCACCGGCCAATGGATTTACGTGCGCCGCAACTACACCAGGTTTGCGGTGGAAGGAGCGCGGCCCGACAGCCAGGTCGCCTACGGCCAGCGCACGCGCGACTATCTGCGCCGGCGCGGCTGGCGCACGCTGCGCCGCCTGGGCGAAGCGGCCGACCCCGACTACATCCCGATGGCGCTCGGCGTACTCGCCGCCATGGACGACAGCAGCGCGGGACAGCCGCATGTGCGCAATGGCCGCGCCTACGACGCCTACAGCTTCTGGCTGGTTTTCAACCGCATGCTGCGCGCCGGCGGCCAGTGGCGCAGCAACCGCCCCGGCACCGCCTGGTACCAGCCGGCCCCGCTCCAGGCCGACGAGCGGCGCCAGGAAGCTTTCCCCGAACTGTGGGATGGGCAGCCGCAAGCCCTGCTCGCGCTGCTGCAGCAAAGCCGCTGCGGCGGCGTGCATGAATTCGCGGCGCGCGCGCTGGCCGACAATCAGGCCTTCTGCGCCGACCTGCCGCTCGACACCGTGCGCGAACTGCTGCGCAGCCCCTACCTGTCGACCGCGCGCTTTGCCTTCCAGGTGGCGCGCCGCCGCTTTGAAGACGGCACGCCGCCCACCGACTGGCTGCTGCTGCTGATCCAGTGCACCCTGCCGGAAGCAACGCAATACGCGCTGGACTGCATCGTGCGCGACCCGCTGCGCTACGCCGCCGACCCGCTGCTGGTGGCCGCTATCGCCTGCGCGCCGCTGGAGGGGGTGCGCCGCCAGGGCCGCATGCTGTGCCAGGTCGCAACCGCCCTGCCCGGCCAGGCCCCGGCCATCGTCATGCAATTGCTCGACTGGCTGGACAACTGCGCCGACATCGACGACGCGACGCAAGCCGTGCCGGCCATCGGCGACGACCTGCAATGGCTGCTCGAAAATCCGCTGGGCGCCGCCGCCGCAGCGGCGCCCTACGAGCGCCTGCTGCAGTTACTGGCCCACCCGCTGGCCGCGGTGCGCCTGCTAGCCTGCCAATGGCTCATGCTGCACGCGGCCCCTGCCGCCATGCTGCCCGGCGCCAGGTTGGCCACGCTGCTGCAGGACAGCGACGCCGCCGTACGCGGCGCTGCCGTCAACCTGTTCGGCCGCCTGCCGGACCATGTGCTGGCAGCCCAGACGGAACTGATCATCACCTTCGCCACCCATGCGGAAGCCAGCGTGCGGCGCGCCATCGACGCCGTCATCCAGCGCCTGGCCGCCGGCGAGCCGGCCTTCCGCCAGGCCTTGCTGGCAGGCTTGCTCGACGCCGTGTTCCGCAGCGAGACCGGGGAAGGCATGCACCGCGACGCCGTGGCCTGGATCAGCGGCCCGCTCAAGGACGAGCCGCAACTGGCCGACAGCGCCCTGCTGCAACGCTTGCTGGCGGCGCGCAGCAAAGGCGCGTTGCTGCTCGGCGCGCGCCTGCTGCCCGCCTTCCGCCACGAGCAGTTCGACGTGGCCGCCTGGGCCGCTTTCGGCCGCAATCCCACCGCCAGCGTGCGGCAGTGGGCCTTCGCCGCTTTCCGCGCCGACCCGCAGCGCGTGCGCGAGCACATGGAGGCTGCGCTGCGCATCTTCGACAGCAGGTTCGACGACAGCCGCGAGTTCGCCGCCGCCTTCTTCAGCGAAGCCTGCACGCGCGACGACTGGACACCGCTATTGCTGGTGAACCTGTGCGACCACCAGGACCCGGCCGCGCAGCGCTTTGGCCGCGCCATGATTACCCGCCATTTCGACGTGGGCGACGTGACCGAGCTGCTCGACAAACTGAGCCAGCACCCGTCAGCCAATATGCAGCTCTTCGTCAGCGCCTGGCTGGAAAGCGCCTGCGCCGGCGACCTGGCCAAGCTGCAGCGCCTTGAGCCCTACTTCCTGAACGTGCTGTCGCAGGTGAACCGCGGCCGTGTCGTGAAAGCGCGGGTGCAGGCCTTCCTGCGCGCCCAGGCCGAGCTGTCGCCCGACATTGCCGCCTTCGTCGCGCGCGTATTTGCACGCCAGGTGGTCACGGTCGCCATTGCCGACAAGGCCCAGTACATCGAAGGACTGCGCGCCATCCAGCACCGCTATCCGGAACTGCCGGCCGCCATTACGATCCATACGCCGGCGCTTATCGCCGCCAAGGGAAGCAAGCCATGAGATTCCAGTACCGCTATTATGGCGAGTCCTCCGTCGGCAACGGCGCCGCCTCGACCGATATGCGCTTTGTGCCCGACACGCTGCGCGCGCCGACCCACTTCGTCGCCGAGATCAACAAGCACATTCCGTTCCGCGAAGCGATCAGCGCCCTGCACGACGTGGTCGTCGCCGACCAGCGCTACCAGCCGAAGGACAAGACGGCCTACAAGGAGTGGGTGGCGCAGAATGAGCAAATGATGCTGGCCCAGTACCAGGCGCGCGCCAGCACTTTGAAGGAGCAGCTGCAGCCCCTGCACAGCGAGTTGAAGGCGCTGCAATCGCGTAAATCGCACCTGATGAAGCCTTTCTACGAGGCGCAGACCAAGTATTACGACTACCTCTACCAGACCAACCGCGAACTGTGGATCGCGCTCGACCCGGTCATCACCGTCCACCCCGACCGCGTGTTTTTCGAGTGCTTCAGCCGCGACGAGTCGAGCTACGCCTCGCTCAGTTGCAGCCATAACGTGTTCGACCGCATCGGCGATTTTGCCTGCGGCACCACCAATATCGATTACTCGGAAAGCCTGTACGACGAATTCCAGAAAATCCGCGACTACAAGCGCACCCGCTTGTCGATCGACCCGGGCGGTTTCCAGGTCAAGACCGCCGACGATCCCGAGTTCATCGAAGAGAAGATCGACGTGCCGGACACCTGGGTGCGCGGCTTCCTGCAGGTGAGCAGCGCCATGAATATGGTGGCGCGCCGGCTCGACCTGCACCCGATGGACGTGCACAACTTCTGCCTGCAACTGCGGCGCAAGAAGGAACGCGCCGGCCCGCGCTCGATCCGTTTCGTGCTGTCCCCGGGACAACCGGTGCGCGCCGTCTTCGAGCCGTGGAACGACGAAGTGGTCTGCCGCCGCTCCATTTACCAGGGCAACGTGGCGGAAGAGATCCGCGTCTGGGGCCGGCGCCGCCTGCTGCTGCTGGAGCGCTTGATCCCGGTCGCGCAAAGCTTCACCGTGCACCTGATGGGCAGTGGCCTGCCAAGCTTCTGGATCGCCAACATGCCGGACATGCAGCTCACGCTCGGCCTGTCGGGATGGACCGCCAACGATTGGTCCCATGCCGGCCAGTTCGACTTGCTGGCGCCGCGCGGCGAGATCGACAACGACAGCAAGGAAAAGGTCTTTGCCGCGCTGGGCAAGCGCTGGTTCGCCACCGCCGCCCAACTGGCCGACGACACCGGCCTCGATAGCAAAATGGTGGAACGCGCCCTCACCCTGTACACCCAGGCTGGCCGCGTGGTCTACGACCTGGTGCAGGGCGTCTACCGCCTGCGCGAGCTGGCGCGCGACCCGCTGCCGCTGGACACGCTGCGCTTTGCCAGCCCGCAGGAAGAGGAGGCCCAGAAGCTGGTCACCCTGCGCGCCATGAGCGAGCATGCGGTGGAAGCCGTCGCCGACGGCAGCATCCGCATCAGCGCGCAGGCAAAACACGGCGAGCACAAATACCACGTCATGCTGCGCCTGGATGCGGACGAACGCATCGTGGATGGCGCCTGCCAGTGCAACCACTTCACGTTCAACCGCATGCACAAGGGCCCTTGCGCGCACATGCTCGCATTGCGCATGGCACAAGCGGCGCAGCAGGCGGCATGACAATGATGGATGATATGAAAAAAGCAAACGAACTGATATACTCGTTTCAGCAAACACGGCGGGATGGCTCTTGCAAACCGAACGGCGCATCGCCGTTCACGTATTCAGCTCTTCCCATGCGCCACTGGCACGCTCTTCACAGTGCCATACAGGCCCCGGTGTCGCAAGACGGTGTGACTGCCCGGCAGTCCATTCGCGACACCGGGGCCGTATGGCATCGAGTGGAGCGCCCCAGTCCTAAAGGCTCTTCGATGACGATCCCGCCGTGCTTGCGTCTTTCGCGCTCGCCTCGCCAGGAGGCCCTGCAATGAGCGCCACCGAATCCAAGCCGATCACCACACGCGCCGAACTGATGGAGCGCCTGCGTACCAGCTCGCGCCAGGAAGTCGTGCTGGAAGAAATGCAGCGCCTCGGCTTCTGGCCGTCCGGCACCGGCCAGCCTTCCGAGCTGGAACAGCTGGTCCAGCGCGAGGCTGAACTCAGCTCCGCCCTGCTCAAGCTGGGCCAGGAACTGCGTACCGTCCAGGACCCGGAAGCCGCACTCAAGGCCATGCGCAAGGAGCGCCTGACCAAGGCCCGCGCGCGCCGCGAGGAAACGCGCCAACGCCGCGCGCGCGAACGCTTTGAACGGGCCACGGCCTGGCACCAGCGCCGCTCGACCGAACTGCTATACCTGGGCGAAGGCGTGTCCGCCGGTTTGAACCAGGCCGAAGGCGACGCCGAAAAGCTGGCGCGCTGGTCGCTGCCGGCACTGCATAATGCACAGGAGCTGGCCAGCGCCATGGGCGTCACGCTGCCCGAATTGCGCTTCCTGAGCTTTGAGCGGCGCGTATCGCGCATCAGCCATTACCGCCGATTCGCCATGCCGAAGAAGAGCGGCGGCGAGCGCATTATCTCGGCGCCAATGCCGCGCGTGAAACGCTTGCAGTACTGGGTGCTGGACAACATCCTGGCCAAGGTGCCGCTGCATCCCGCCGCGCATGGCTTTGTCCCGGGCCGTTCGATCGTCAGCAACGCCCAGCCGCACGTCGGCAAGGCGGTGGTGGTCAACCTGGACCTGAAGAACTTCTTCCCTTCCATCGGGCTGCCGCGCATCAAAGGCATCTTCCGCGAGCTTGGCTACAGCGAGCAGCTGGCCACCACGCTTGGTCTGCTGTGCACCGAGACGCCGTCGGAGGAAGTCAGCGTCGACGGCGAAAAGTTCTTTGTCGCCACCGGCGAACGCGCCCTGCCGCAAGGCGCGCCCAGCAGCCCGGCACTGACCAATATCCTGTGCCGCCGCCTCGACGCGCGCGTGCAAAGCTGCGCGGCCAAACTGGGCTTCACCTACACGCGTTACGCCGATGACCTGACCTTCTCCGGCGATGCCGCCGCTCGCAAGCTCGCGGGCAAGCTGCTGTGGCGCGTCAAGCAAATCATCGCCGACGAGGGCTTTACCCCGCACCCCGAGAAACAGCACGTCATGGGCGCGGGCCATTGCCAGAGCGTCACCGGCATCGTCGTCAACCAGAAGCTGTCGCTGGAACGCGAGACCTTGCGCCGTTTCCGCGCTACCTTGTTCCAGGTGGAGAAGGACGGGCCGGCGGGTAAGCAGTGGAACGGCAACGCGAATGTGATCGATGCGCTGGAAGGCTACGCGCAGTTCATCCGGATGGTCGATGCCGAAAAAGGCGCGCCGCTGCTGCAGCGCGTGCGGGCCGCGCGCGCCAGGTGGATCGCGCAGGCACAGGACGGCGGCGAACAGGCAGCGCGGCGTAGCAGCGGCTTCCGCGCTTTGTCGGCGCAAGGCAAGGAACCATGGGCTGGATTCTGGCAGGCGCAAGCTCCGGCCGCGCCGGAACTGGAGAAGACGCAGCAGCAGGTCAAACAGGAAAAGCTGGAGCACAGGCAGGCGCAGAAAGCCAAGCCAGCGTCCGGCCGGCCGGCTGTTGCAGCGGGGGCTGGGCCGTCGGCCCGCGCCACACGCCGCCAGGCACCGGAAGCTCCGCCAGCGGAGCAGGAAGAACCTTACAAATTCAGCGACCGGCCATGGCTTGGCATTCTGATCCAGCTCTACCTCGCCTTCAGCCTGTGCCGCTTGTACCACACGCCACTGCCGCTGGTCTTCGCGGTGATGCTGGCCATCCCCGCATGGCGCAACTACCGCGCATACTGGCTGCGCTATTTCAGCTATATGTGCCTGGCGGTATTGCTGGGAATCGTGCTGCGCAAACTACTTTGAGCGTGACGCGCGCAAAGCCAGCTGGCCGGCAAACGTTTCAATGTCGGCCACGGCTTTCACGCTATAGCAGTTGCAACTGATCGCCAGCGCGCGGCGCTGGTCGCGCATCACCAACGCGACGGAAAAGTGGTTGCCGTTGCTGCCATTGTGCTGGCTCACGCGCCCTAGTTGCGCGTCGCGCGCCACGCCCCATCCGTGCCCGTAGCCAGTCAGCGGCGAATGGATTCGTTCAAAGGTGGTTTGGCCCAGGAAGGCCGATTGGCCATCCAGGCCTTTCAGCTGTTCCCGCAGATACCTGCCATACTCGCGCAACGAAAGGCTGACGCCGCCCGCAGCTTCTGTCATTGCCAGCCACATCCTGGTGTCCGCTGTGTGCGGCGCCGGCCGCCAACCAGTGTCGCCCAACACGTGCCCCGCTAGCGGCTGGTGCGCTACATCGGGTGCGCCAACGTCCGCCGCCATCTGGAGCGGTGCGAACACTTCACGCCCCATTAGTGCACGATATGAATCGCCGCCCCGCGCTTCCGCCGCAAGGCCCAGCACAATGTAGCCTAGGTTCGAATAGAGGTAGGCAGAACCCGGCGCGTGGAGGGGCGGGCGTTGCAGATGCAATGGGGAGCAAGGCCGCGATGTCGTCTTCTTCAAAGTCATAGGGCAGGCCCGACCGATGCTGCAGCAACTGCTCGATTGTTACGCTTTTAAACTGTGGCTGCATGCCGTCGTGCCAGGCGGGAAGACCTCCGCCAGCGTTTCGTCCCAGCGCAATTTCTTCAGCTCGACCAGGCGGGCGATCAGGCTGCCCGTCAGCGCCTTGCTCAAAGAGCCGATTTCGAAACGGTCATTATCCTGCACCGCCCCCGTGGCGCCGACGCGGCGCACGCCGGTGGCGAAACTCTCGATACGCTCTTCATCGACCAGCACGAATGACAGCGCAGGCAGGTTTTTCTCGGTACGGAATTTTTCGATTTCGCCCCGCATCTCGTCGTTGATCAGGGGTTCAGCTGTTTGCCGGCTGCCGCCGCAGGCGGTTAGCAGGAGCGAGATGAGGAAGATGAGGATACGCATTGAAATGTGGCCCTTGAGATGGATGGAGCCTCATTCTGGTTCTTGCGGGAGTCGGGGGTAAGTGCCGAAAGTCAGTCCCGGTTTCCCGGTTCAGAAAGCGAAAAAGCCCACCGGCGCATGCCTGGTGGGCTTTCTCTAATAAGAGCCTGACGATAACCTACTTTCACACTGGTTGCAGCACTATCATCGGCGCAAAGTCGTTTCACGGTCCTGTTCGGGA
>NZ_WWCJ01000034.1 GCF_009857475.1 Pseudoduganella guangdongensis
CCGCGGCCGCTCCGGCCCCGGCCCCGGCCGCCCCGGCACCAGCCGCCGCGCCGGAAACTGCCGCGCCGGCCGCATCGGCGCCGGCGGAAGCGGCACCGGCCAAGCCAAGCAAGCCAAAACGCACGGTCGTGACGCCACCGCCGGCACCGGCGGAGCCGAGCCTGGTCGACACCATCATGGAAAACCTGCCGCTGGTGGGCGGCGCCCTGGCCGCCTTGCTGGGCGGTGCGGCGCTGCTGGTCATGCGCCGCCGCAAGGCCGCCGAGCAGATGTCGCTGCCGAATGCCGAGAACAGCAATGTGCTGGGCGATCCGGGCACCACCGCGCATTCCCTGTTCGCCGAAACCGGTGGCCAGAGCGTGGACACCAGCAACAGCGTGTTCAATTCGAACTTTGCGCCGTCGGCCAGCCAGCTCGACACCAATGAAGTCGACCCGGTGGCGGAAGCCGACGTCTACATCGCCTACGGCCGCGATGCCCAGGCTGAGGAAATCCTGAAGGAAGCCCTGCGCGTCCATCCGGAGCGCCACCCTGTGCGTTTGAAGCTGCTGGAAATCTACGCCGGCCGCAAGGACGCGCGCGCCTTTGAAGCGCAGGCCGGCGAGCTGTATTCGATGACCAAGGGCCAGGGCGACGAGTGGGCGCAAGCCGCGGCGCTGGGCGCCGGCATCGACCCGGATAATCCGCTGTACGTGAACGCCGCGCAGGCGAAAGCGGCGGCGGGCCTGGGCGCTGCGGCGGCCGGCGCGGCTGCCGCGCCGTTCGTGGCCAGCGAATCGAATGAACTGAACGACTTCGCCGCGATGTTCGCCGAGCCGGCACCGGCTGCCGAGGCGGCCAGCGCCGAAGCGGATGCGGGCGGCCTGGACCTGGACCTGAGCGCGGAAGCGGCGCCGGCGGAAGAGGCCTCGCTGATGGACTTTGACCTGGATCGCGACGCGACCGCGCTGCCATCGCTGGAAGAGGACAAGCCAGCGCCGAAAGTCGCCGACAGCAATGCGCTGGACTTCGACCTGGGCGGCCTGAGCTTCGATGAGCCGGCACCGGCCGTCGCGGTGGAAGAAAGCGCGGCCCCGGCGCCAGCGGCGGAAGAGGTGCAGGACCTGTCCTTCGACCTGGGCCTGGACGCTGAGCCGGCCAAGGTGGAAACGGTGGCAGCCGCTCCGGCGGCCGACCCGATGGCCGATATCGGCATGGACTTCAACCTCGACCTGCCAGGCGGCGACAGCGCGGCGCCGGCGCCTGCCGCGGCTGCGGCACCAGCGGCCGATCCGCTGGCCGAACTGGATATGATGGACTTCTCGCTGCCCGGCGGCGAAACCGCTGCGCCAGCCCCGGTGGCGGAAGAGGCGCCGTTGTCGGCGGAAGACTTCGCGCTGGACCTGCCATCCGAGCCGGAGACGGCAACGGCGGCCGCCGCCCCGGCCGACTTCGACCTGTCCGGCATCGACCTTGACCTCGGCGGCGCCGGCCAGGAAACTGCCGCGCCGAAGAACGAGGAAGAGATGTCCGCCCTGCATATGGAAATGGACACCAAGCTCGATCTGGCCGTGGCCTACCAGGAAATCGGCGACAAGGAAGGCGCACGCGAGCTGCTCGATGAAGTGATCCGCGGCGGCAGCGACGACCAGGTCTCGCGCGCCAGCAGCATGCGCGCACAACTCGGTTAAGCGCCAAATCACCGTATAATGCCCGGTCACAGATCACACTGACCGGGCATTTTTTATTTTGAAACGCATCGCATTAGGAGTCCAGTACAACGGCGCCGACTGGCTTGGCTACCAGGTCCAGCCGCACGGCCAGACCGTGCAGAACAAGCTGGAGCAGGCCATTGAACGCTTCGCCTGCGTCAAGCTGGGCACCACCTGCGCCGGCCGCACCGACGCCGGCGTGCATGCCTTGAACCAGGTGGTGCACTTCGACACCGAACTCGAACGCGCCGAACACGCCTGGGTGCGCGGCATCAACGCCTTCCTGCCCGAATCGATCGGCGTGCGCTGGGCGCGCTACCTGCCGGCGGCGCCGGCGCCGGAGCAGGAGTTCCACGCCCGTTTCAGCGCCCGTTCCCGCACTTACCACTACCTGCTGTACAACCACCAGGTGCGCTCGCCGCTGCTGGCGGGGCGCGCCGGCTTCACTCACTGGCAGCTGGACGTGGAGCGCATGCGCGAAGCGGTCAAGCCGCTGATCGGCACCCACGACTTCACCGCCTTCCGCGCCGCCATGTGCCAGGCCAAGACGCCGGTCAAGGAAATGCACAGCATTGACATCGAGCGCCACGGCGACATGATCCTGTTCACGCTGCGCGCCAACGCCTTCCTGCACCATATGGTGCGCAACCTGGTCGGCTCGCTGGTCTATGTCGGCCAGGGCCGCGAAGACACCGGCTGGCTGGGCGAGCTGCTGGCCGGGAAGGACCGCACCCAGGCGGCGCCGACCTTCATGCCGGACGGCCTGTACCTGTCCAAAATCGAATACGACGAGAAGTGGGGGCTGCCGCAAGAAGAGCCCAGCATCCTGCCTGCTTTCTAAGGAGCCACCCATGCAACGCACCCGCATCAAGATCTGCGGCCTGACCCGCGAAGAAGACGTCCTGGCCGCCGTGCAGGCGGGGGCGGACGCGGTGGGCTTCGTGTTCTACGACAAGAGCCCGCGCTATGTGACGCCGCAGCGCGCGGCCGAGCTGAGTGCCTTGCTGCCACCCTTCGTGACCCCGGTCGGCCTGTTCGTGAACGCGGGCGCGGCCGCCGTGGCGGCGACGGTTGCCGCGGCCCCGCTGTCGCTGCTGCAATTTCACGGCGACGAGTCGGCGCAGGACTGCGCCGCGGCGGCGCAGGCAGCGGGCAGGGCGTTTATGCGGGTGTTCCGCGTCAAACCCGACACAAGCGGCGCCGAGCTGCTAGAATATGAGCGACTTTGCCGCGCATCCAGTGGCTTGTTCTCGGGCCTCCTGCTCGACACCTTCGTGGATGCATATGGCGGCGCAGGAAAGGTTTTCGATTGGTCCCTAATCCCAAAAGATCTCGCGCATCGGGCCGTTTTGAGTGGTGGCTTGAGCGTGCAAAATGTGACTGGCGCAGTGGCCAGCGTTCGCCCTTACGCGGTTGACGTCTCAAGTGGCGTCGAGCGCGCCAAGGGCATCAAAGATGCTCGCCTGATCGCGGAGTTCATTCGCGGCGTGCGGGCAGCCGATGCCACGTTTGAGAAAGATCCGCACCATGAAAACCCCGCTTGACAGCGCGCCTGCGCACCTGTTCCACGCCTCGACTTACCACCTGCCCGACGCCAGCGGCCATTTCGGCCCCTACGGCGGCTCCTTTGTTGCCGAAACCCTGAGCTATGCGCTGGCCGAGCTGCGCGAGGCCTATGCCCGCTACAGCAAGGATGAACTGTTCCTGGAAGAGTTCCGCTATGAGCTCAAGCATTTCGTCGGCCGTCCCTCGCCGGTGTACCACGCCAAGCGCTGGTCGCAGCAACTGGGCGGCGCGCAAATCTACTTCAAGCGCGAAGACCTGAACCACACCGGCGCGCACAAGATCAACAACGTGATCGGCCAGGCGCTGCTGGCCAAGCGCATGGGCAAGCCGCGCATCATCGCCGAAACCGGCGCCGGCCAGCACGGCGTGGCCACCGCCACCATCTGCGCGCGCTTCGGCCTGGAGTGCGTGGTGTACATGGGCAGCGAGGACGTGAAGCGCCAGGCGCAGAACGTGTACCGCATGAAGCTGCTGGGCGCGACCGTGGTGCCGGTGGAGTCGGGCTCCAAGACCCTGAAGGATGCGCTGAATGAAGCCATGCGCGACTGGGTCACCAATATCGAGAACACTTTCTACATCATCGGCACGGTGGCGGGTCCGCACCCGTATCCGATGATGGTGCGCGACTTCCAGTCGGTGATCGGCGAGGAGTGCCTGCAGCAGATGCCGGAGATGACGGGGCGCCAGCCGGACTATGTGGTGGCCTGCATCGGCGGCGGTTCCAACGCGATGGGTATTTTCTATCCTTACATCGACCAGGGCGCGACGGCGCTGGTGGGGGTGGAGGCGGCCGGGGAGGGGCTCGATACGGGTAAGCATGCCGCCTCGCTGACGGCCGGTTATCCGGGCGTATTGCACGGCAACCGCACCTACCTGCTGCAGGACGACGGCGGGCAGATCATCGAGACCCATTCGGTGTCGGCCGGCCTGGATTATCCGGGCGTGGGGCCGGAACACTCCTACCTGAAGGATTCGGGGCGCGCGCAGTATGTGTCGATTACCGATGACGAGGCGCTGCAGGCGTTCCACGACTGCTGCCATATCGAGGGGATTATCCCGGCGCTGGAGTCGTCGCACGCGCTGGCCTATGCGGCCAAGCTGGCGGCCACGCTGCCGAAGGATAAAATCATCCTGGCCAACCTGTCGGGCCGTGGCGACAAGGATATGCACACCGTCGCCCTGCGCGCCGGCCTGCAGTTCTGAGGAGGGCACGCAAGATGACCCGTATCGCAGCAACCTTCGCCGCGCTGAAAGCGCAAAACAAGAAAGCCCTGGTCACCTTCATCACCGCCGGCGACCCGGAACCCGGCCGCACGGTGGAACTGATGCACGCCCTGGTGGAAGGCGGCGCCGACATCCTCGAACTCGGCGTGCCCTTCTCCGACCCGATGGCCGAAGGCCCCGTCATCCAGCGCGCCTGCGAGCGCGCCCTGGCCCAGGGCGTCGGCATCCGCCACTGTTTCGACTTCGTGCGCGAATTCCGCAAGAGCAACAGCAGCACCCCCGTCATCCTGATGGGCTACGCCAACCCGATCGAGCGCCTGGGCGTGGACGCCTACATCGACGCCAGCACTGCCGCCGGTGCCGACGGCGCCATCATCGTCGACTACCCGCCGGAAGAGTGCGAGGCCTTCGCCGCCAAGATGCGGGCGGCCGGCCAGGACCTGATCTTCCTGCTGGCCCCCACCTCGACCGAGCAGCGCGTGCAGCAGGTGGCGCGGGTCGGCAGCGGCTTCACTTACTATGTGTCGCTGAAAGGCGTGACCGGGGCCGGCCACATCGACACCGAGGACGTGGCGCGCCGCCTGGACATGATCCGCAAGCATGTCCAGCTGCCGCTGGGCGTCGGTTTCGGCATCCGCGACGCGGAAACGGCGCGCGCCGTGGCCAGCGTGGCCGATGCCGTGGTGATCGGCAGCCGCATCATCCAGGAAATCGAAGCGGCGGGTCCGGAAAATGCCGCAAAATCAGTACGATCGTTCGTTTCCAGCATCCGCCAGGCACTGGACGAAAAGCGTTGATCTGAAAGCAATTTACTGCCTGTTTTGTTCGACAGGACAGGCAGAAACGGCTACACTTCCGGCCTAAGTTAGTGCAAGAGGAGAAAATATGAGCTGGTTGGAAAAATTGCTGCCCCCGCGCATCCAGCGCTCGGAAGCTGCCGCTCGCAAGACAATGCCTGAAGGCCTGTGGGTCAAGTGCCCATCCTGCGAGGCTGTGCTGTACCGTACCGACCTTGAGTCGAACCTGCATGTCTGCCCGAAATGCGACCACCATATGCGCATCCGCGCGCGCGAGCGCCTGGATGGCCTGCTGGACGCCGGCGGCCGTTATGAAATCGGCCAGGAAACCCTGCCGGTCGACACGCTGAAATTCAAAGACAGCAAAAAATACCCGGACCGCCTGAAACAGGCGATGGAAGCCACCGGCGAAACCGATGCCCTGATCGCAATGGGCGGCTCGATCATGAGCCTGCCGGTGGTGGTGGCCTGCTTCGAATTCGAATTCATGGGCGGCTCGATGGGCTCCGTGGTCGGCGAGCGATTCGCCCGCGCGGCCCAGGTGGCGCTGGAACAGAAGGTGCCGTTCATTTGCATTACCGCCACCGGCGGTGCGCGCATGCAGGAAGGCCTGCTGTCGCTGATGCAGATGGCGAAAACCACCGCCATGCTGACCAAGCTGGCCGAGAAGAAGCTGCCGTTCATCTCGGTGCTGACCGACCCGACCATGGGCGGCGTGTCGGCTTCGTTCGCCTTCATGGGCGACGTGGTGATGGCCGAGCCGAAGGCGCTGATCGGCTTTGCCGGTCCGCGCGTGATTGAAAACACCGTGCGTGAAAAGCTGCCGGAAGGCTTCCAGCGTTCCGAGTTCCTGCTGACCAAGGGCGCGATCGACATGATCGTGGACCGCCGCCAGATGCGCGAAGAAATCGCGCGCCTGCTGGCCCTGATGCAGAACCAGGCCGTCGAAGTGCTGGCCTGAACTTAAGTTTTACGTTTCACCTGGCGCGCGCAGCCTCCTGCGCTGCGCGCCCAAAAATCCCTCCCTGGCGATCATGTCCCAACTCCCGAATACCCTCCCAGAATGGCTTGCGCTGATCGAGTCGCGCCATGCCGAAACCGTCATCAATATGGGCCTGGACCGCGTGCGCGCCGTCAAGGAACGCATGGCGCTGGCCTTCAAATGCCCGGTCATCATGGTGGCGGGCACCAACGGCAAGGGTTCGACCTGCGCCATGCTGGAATCGATCCTGCTGCAAGGCGGCTACCGCGTCGGCCTGTACATCAAGCCGCACTTCCTGCACTTCAATGAGCGGGCGCGCCTGAACGGCGACATGGCGAGCGACGAGCAGCTGGTGGCCAGTTTCAATGTCGTGGAGCAGGCGCGCGGCGATATCTCGCTGACGTACTTCGAGTTCACCACGCTGGCGATCATGCACCTGATGTCGCAGGCCACCCTGGACGTGGTGATCCTGGAAGTGGGCCTGGGCGGCCGCCTGGACGCCGTGAATGTGATCGATGCCGACGTGTCGATCGTGACCAGCGTCGATATCGACCACGTCGATTACCTGGGCGGCACGCGCGAGCAGATCGGCTTTGAGAAGGCCGGTATTTTCCGCACCGGCAAGGTGGCGATCTGCAGCGACCCGGTGCCGCCGCAGGCGCTGATCGACCACGCCACGGAAATCGGCGCCGACTTGTGGCTGATGGGGCGCGACTTCAACTACGCGGGCGACAAGCAGCAGTGGAATTATGGCGGCCGTTCGCAGCGCCGCAATTCGCTGGCGTATCCCGGCCTGCGCGGCGCCAACCAGCTGCTGAACGCCTGCGCGGCGCTGGCTGCGCTGGAGGCGCTGAAAATGGAATTGCCGGTCGGCGCGCAGGAAGTGCGCACCGGCCTGGTGATGGTGGAGCTGCCGGGCCGCTTCCAGGTGCTGCCGGGCCGCCCGAGCGTGATTTACGACGTGGCGCACAACCCGCACGCCGCCGCCGCGCTGGCGCAGAATGTCGGCAATATGGGCTTTGCGCCGTACACCTACGCGGTGTTCGGTTCCATGCACGATAAGGATATCGACGGCGTGCTCAAGGCCATGGCGCCGTGCGTCGACCATTGGTGCCTGAGCAACCTGCCGTCGCCGCGCGCGGCCACGGCGTCCGAGCTGGCCGCCAAGGTGCAGGCGGCCGAGCCGCAAATGGGTGAGAAAACCGTCAATATTTTCGATGATCCAGGCCAGGCATTCGCAAATGCGATGAGCCGGGCGGGCGAGAATGATAGAATTGTGGTCTTTGGATCATTCCTGACCGTCGCTGGTGTCATGGCGGCGAAAAAATCCTCACTCCACTGAGCACTCGACCGAGAATAGTACGCATGGGCTTGTTATCGAAATTTGGCAAAGACAAGCAAGATGCCGCTGGTGAAGACAGCGGCTACTACCGCGCTCAGGACGACCGTTCCCTGAGCGACAAAGCCCGTTCCAAACGCGCCTCGAACGCCGGCGCCGGCGCCGATGCCGCGCCGCGCCGCGGCGGCCGCAAGGACGCTGCCGACCCCGTACTGCCGGAGAAGAAGCGCGCGCGCCGGCGCCTGGTGGGCGCCATTGCGCTGGCGCTGGGCGTGGCCATCGGCCTGCCGATGCTGCTCGATTCGGAACCGAAATCCTCGGTGGCCGATATCGCCATCAATATGCCGTCCAAGGACAAGCCGGGCGAGCCGCTGAACGGCGGCCCGGCCACCGCGCCGGCGCCCGTTCCCGCACCCGCCGTTGCGCAGCAAGCCGCGCCTGCGGTGGCCGTGCCTGCCGCCGCCGCGCCGGTCGCTGCCCCGGCCTCGCGCGCCGTAGCGCCGGTCGCCACCGGCGCCGCGCTGGACAAGGGCGAAGAAATTGTGCACGTGCCGGCCAAGCCGGTCGTCGCCGAACCGGCCAAGCCGCCAAAAGCGGCCGAGCCGAAAGTCGCCAAGCCCGAGCCCAAGCACACCGAGCCCAAGCCCGAGCCCAAGAAGGACGCCAAGCCGGACACCAAGCCCGCCCACGCCGACGATGCGCGCGCCATGGCTATCCTGGAAGGCAAGCCTGCCGATGCCGCGCCGGCCACCAAATACGTGATCAAGGTGGGCGCCTTCGCCGCCAAAGACAAGGTGGACGAGCTGCAGCGCAAGCTGGGCGAAGCCGGCATCAAGTCCTATGCGCAGAAGGTGAGCACCGCCAACGGCGAGCTAACCAGCGTACGCGTCGGCCCCTTCCCGAACAAGGAAGAAGCCGAAAAGGTCAAAGCCAAGCTGGGTAAGCTGGGCCTGAACGGCAGCCTTACCCCGGCCTGACAAGAAGAGTTGAGGCTGTGCTGACGTGACGATTTTCGACTACCTCGTGATATTCGTGCTGATCGCATCCATCGTCATCAGCACCATGCGCGGCCTGGTCAAGGAGATCCTCTCGCTGGCCGGCTGGATCGTCGCCTTCGTGGTCGCCAACGCCTACAGCGCCGCGCTGGCCGGCATGCTGCCGGACGCCATTCCCGGCGTGGTGGTGCGCCTGATCGTGGCCTTCATTGCCCTGTTTATCGGTGTGCGCATCCTCATGGCCCTGCTGGCCATGGCGATCGACGCGCTGGTCACTGCCGGCGGCCTGTCGCTGGCCGACCGCGGCCTGGGAGGCTTGTTTGGCCTCGGCCGGGGGATTGTGATCGTGCTGGCCGGCGTCATATTGTGCGGGATGACTTCCATCCCCAAGCAGGATTTCTGGCAGAACGCGCTGTTGAGCCCCATGGCGGAATCCGGCGTGCGCACCGTGAAACCCTTCCTGCCCGACGCGCTGGCGCGGCATGTCCATTTTTAGCATTCTTTAAATCCCGCAGTACCAAGTTTAGGAGCACACCATGTGTGGCATCGTCGGCGTCGTATCCCACCAACCAGTCAACCAGATGCTGTATGACGCGCTGCTGCTGTTGCAGCATCGCGGCCAGGACGCAGCAGGCATCGCAACCAACCAAAGCAACACGTTCTCCATGCACAAGGCCAATGGCCTGGTGCGCGACGTGTTCCGCACCCGTAACATGCGTTCGCTGAACGGCACCTCCGGCATCGGCCACTGCCGCTACCCGACCGCCGGTTCGTCGAGCGAGGAGGAAGCGCAGCCGTTCTACGTGAACGCGCCGTTCGGCATCACCCTGGCGCACAACGGCAACCTGACCAACTGGCAGCAGCTCAAAGACGAGATGTTCAAGAACGATCGTCGCCACATCAACACCGATTCCGATTCGGAAGTGCTGCTGAACGTGCTGGCGCACGAAATCCAGAAGGCGTCGACCGACGTCACCCTGACCCCGGCCAACATCTTCCAGGCCGTGACGGTGCTGATCAAGCGCGTGCGCGGCGGCTACGCGGCGGTGGCGCAGATTGCCGGCAGCGGCATGCTGGCCTTCCGCGACCCGTTCGGCATCCGCCCGCTGTGCCTGGGCATCAATGAAACCCCGGACGGCGTGGAGTACATGGTGGCGTCCGAGTCCGTGGCGCTGGAAGGCATGGGCTTCCGCTTCGTGCGCGACGTGCTGCCGGGCGAAGCGATCTTCATCGACATGGACAACCAGCTGCACGCGCAAGTGTGCGCCGACAATCCAAAGCTGAACCCGTGCGTGTTCGAATACGTCTACCTGGCGCGTCCGGATTCGGTGATCGACGGCGCCTCGGTCTACAACACCCGCCTGAAAATGGGCGAATACCTGGCCGACAAGATCAAGCGCGAAGGCCTGGCCGAGGGCATCGACGTGGTGATGCCGATCCCTGATTCCTCGCGCCCCGCCGCGATCCAGCTGGCGATGCGCCTGGGCGTGGATTACCGCGAAGGCTTCATCAAGAACCGCTACATCGGCCGCACCTTCATCATGCCGGGCCAGGCGATGCGCAAGAAGTCCGTGCGCCAGAAGCTGAACGCCATCGGCGACGAGTTCAAGGACAAGGTCGTGCTGCTGGTGGACGACTCCATCGTGCGCGGCACCACCTCGCGCGAGATCGTGCAGATGGCGCGCGAAGCCGGCGCCAAGAAAGTGATCTTCGCCTCCGCCGCGCCGCCGGTGCTGTACCCGAACGTGTACGGCATCGACATGCCGACGCGCGACGAGCTGATCGCCCACGGCCGCACGCTGCAGGAAATCTGCAACGAGATCACCGCCGACGCGCTGGTGTACCAGGACCTGGAAGACCTGAAGAAATCCATCGCCGACGTGAACCCGGCGCTGACCGAATTTGAAGCGTCCTGCTTCGACGGCAAGTACATCACCGGCGATGTGTCGGCCGAATACCTGGACCGCATCGAGCAGGCGCGCCACAATCCGAAGAAGGCCAAGGTCGCGGAAGACGCGGCGCGCACGCAGCTGAACCTGAACACCGCCAACACGGAATCCTGATGAAGAACTACGGCTTCACGACCACCATCCTGCACAACGACCGCCAGAAGGGCATCGAACACGGCTCGCTGCACAAGCCGATCCACACCTCGGTGACCTTCGGCTACGCCGATGCGCGCCAGCTGGCATCGGTGTTCCAGGGCAAGGAGCCGGGCTTCCGCTACGGCCGCCAGGGCAATCCGACCGTTGCCGCGCTGGAGGACAAGGTCAGCAAGATGGAGCAGGGCCTCGGCACCATCTGTTTCGCCACCGGCATGGGCGCCATCGGCGCCGTGTTCCAGGCGCTGCTGCGGGCCGGCGACCATGTCGTGTCGTCGTCCTTCCTGTTCGGGAATACCAATTCGCTGTGGCAGACCGTGGCCGGGCAGGGCGTGGGCGTGGACTTTGTCGACGCCACCGACGTCGCCAACGTGGCGGCGGCACTCAAGCCGGAAACGCGCATGGTGTTCGTTGAAACCATCGCCAATCCGCGCACCCAGATCGCGGACCTGAAGCGCATCGGCCAACTGTGCGCCGAGCGCGGCATCCTGTACATCGTGGACAACACCATGACTTCGCCCTACCTGTTCCGGCCGAAGGAGGTGGGCGCGGGCCTGGTGGTGAATGCGCTGACCAAGTCGATCGGCGGCCATGGCAACGCGCTGGGCGGCGCGCTGACCGATACCGGCGCCTACGACTGGACCAAATTCCCGAATATCTTCGAGAACTACAAGAAGAACGCGCCCGCGCAATGGGGCCTGGTGCAGATCCGCGCCAAGGCGCTGCGCGATTTCGGCGCCTCGCTCGGGCCGGAAGCGGCGCACCATATCGCAGTCGGCGCTGAAACGCTGGCGTTGCGCATGGACCGCACCAGCGCCAACGCGCGCGCGCTGGCCGAGATGCTGGAAGCGGACGAGCGCGTGGCCGCCGTCTACTACCCGGGCCTGAAATCGCACCCGCAGCACGGCCTCGCGGCCGAGTTGTTCAAGGACTTCGGCTCCTTGCTGAGTTTTGAGCTGAAGGACGGCATCGACTGCTTCGACTACCTGAACAAGCTGAAGCTGGCGATCCCGACCTCCAACCTGGGCGACACGCGCACCCTGGTGATCCCGGTCTCGCACACCATCTTCTACGAGATGGGCCCCGAGCGCCGCGCCTCAATGGGTATCGCCGACTCCCTGATCCGGGTTTCGGTCGGCATCGAGGACACGGCCGACCTGATCGCCGACTTCCGCAACGCCCTCGACTGATCCTTCCGCCGGCCGGTAATAAGCCAGCGGCAGCAAGTCGATCACCACATGCAGCACGATCGCCAGGGCCAGGTGGCCGCTGGCGATCGCCACCAAGCCCAGCAAGCCCCCCACGATACCCGAGCGCAGCACACCGGCCAGCCCTTGATAAGCGTGCACCAGGCCGAAGGCCAGCGTGCTGAGCAGCCAGGCCCCGCCCAGGCCCAGACCCAGGCCCGTTCCGGGCTGCCCGAAGTAGGCCAGCATGAAGCCGCGATACACCAGCTCTTCGCACACGCCGGCCGAAATCGCCACCACGATCCACCAGCGCCGCTCGCGCCGTCCGGCCGGCAGCATGAATTTCAGGGGCTGCGCGGCCAGCGCGTATTGCTGCCGCACCTCCTCGTCCGTGAGGCTGCGCAAGGCCTGCGCCGTCAGCATCCCGACCAGCAGCAGCGCGCCGCCCTGCACCAGCCAGCTCGCGGTTGCGCTGCCGGTCAGCCATTCCATGCCGCCCAGGCGCCCTGGCGCATCGAATAGCGTGGCCGGCGCCGCCAGCCAGGCCGAGACTGCAGCCAGCGCCCATAGCAGCACGATCACTTCGCGATAGTGCCCAAGGCGGGCCGCACTGGTGCTATTGGCTTTCAGGCGGCGCCACCTGGGGACTTCGAGCAGCGGCAGCATGATGCAAAGGGCGACGATAAATGCGGCTTGCAGCGATGGCATGTTGGACTCCAAATGTAAATGCGAATCTACTTTCACATATTTCCGGCGGGCTGTCTGTACTTCAAGCCGTGGAAAAGACTTTGCCATCGGCGCGCTGGCAGCGCAGCCGCGACACGGAAGAGCGTTTGCTCAACGCCGCATTGGCTTTGCTGGAGGAGGGCGGGCTGGACGCCGCGCTGATGCCGCGCATCGCCGACAAGTCGGCCCTGCTGCGGGCCGCCTTCCTGGCGATCACCATCGAGAGCTTTGCGTTGGACCAGGATTCGCTGCGGCATACCGGCGAACCGCCATGACCGATCATGAGATGGCGGCGCTGGCGGCGCACACCGCTTCAGTAAGGCATGCCGACAATGGCGCGGGCGTTGAGGCTGGCCTGGCCCTGGGTGGCCGTGCGCAGTTCCCCATCCATCGCCAGGCCGGCAATGGTGCCGCCGCCATTCACGCCTTCCTTGAAGGGGGCGGAACGCGCCTCGCGTTCGAGGCGCAGGCCGGATTCCGCGCTGCCGTACAGTTTGAGCATCAGTGCCAGGTGCGCATCAGGCCGACGGCCAGGCCTTCCAGCGCGAAGTCGTCTTCCGGGGTGACGGTGATGATCTTGAAGTCCGGATTTTCCGGCAGCAGTTCGATGGTGCTGCCGGTCTTGCGGTAGGTCTTGACCGTGACATCGTTGCCGATGCGGGCCACCACCACCTGGCCGTTGCGGGCGGTATCGGTTTTCTTCACGGCCAGCAGGTCGCCGTCCATGATGCCGATGTCGCGCATCGATTCGCCGCGCACCTTCAGTAGGAAGTCCGGTTTGGCGGAGAACATCTTGGGGTCGACGTTGTAGGTGGTTTCCAGGTTTTCCTGGGCCAGGATGGGCGAACCAGCGGCGACGCGGCCGATCAGGGGCAGGGCGACCAGCATGCCGGCCGGGATGGCGGGCATGTCGTCGAATTCGACCTTGGCGCGCGGGGCGGCGCGCAGCGCGCCGCTGCTGGCGGCGGCCGGGCCGATGCCGGTGGCGGTGCCGCCGAAGTTGCCGGTCAGGCGGATCCCGCGCGAGGTGCCGGCGGTGATTTCAATCGCGCCTTTGCGCTGCAGGGCTTTCAGGTGCTCCTCGGCGGCGTTGGCCGATTTGAAGCCCAGCTCGGTCGCGATTTCGGCGCGGGTCGGAGGGAAGCCGGTGTTTTCGATCGCATCCTTGATCAGGTTGAGGATCTGTTCTTGTCGGGCGGTGAGCTTGATCATGGTGCTATGGTGGGCTGTGGATATAGACAGTCTGTATTTTTGTACAGTGTGAAACGAATTGCAAGCAAATTTGTTGCATCCGTAGAAAATTTTCGGCTTAATATCGATTCGACAACCATTGGAGGGCAGGATGGGACGGTTAGCTTTCTTGCTGGCGGCGGGGATTTGCTTGTTCGGTGCCTTGATCCATGTTGCGGCGCCCTGGCTGGGACCGGAATGGTATGCCTTCCTGCAGGCGCCGCCGAAAATCGTGGCCTCGGCCCGCGCGGGCGGCCTGCTGGCGCCGGCGGGCGCGCTGGTGATCGGCGCGCTGATGCTGGTGTGCGCGCTGTACGCGCTGGCCGGCGCAGGCCTCTTGCGCTGGCTGCCGTTCGCCCAGATGGTGCAGGGCACCGTGGCCGCTGTGTGCTTGCTGCGGGGCTTGCTGGTGTTGCCGTATCTGTACAAGTTTCCGGATCGCCTGCTGACCTTCGATGTGGTCGCATCGGTGGTCTGGTTGGCGGCGGGGCTTGGGTTCCTGGTCGGTATATTGCGATCAGCACACGGTCCGGCGCTTGCCGTTGCCGCGGGCGCCACGGATGTTCAGGCCCGCAGCGCGTAGCGCTTCGGCGGCTGATTCCGCATCGAGCAAGGCGATGGCCAGTCGCTCCAGCTGTGCCGGGCCGGCGCGTTCCAGCGCGCGTAGCGTCTCCTTGCCGGGTTGGCCAAACTTTACCTGGAGCTGAAGTTTCAAGGTCTGGGCCTGCCCTTGCGCCAACCCTTTGCTCAGGCCCACCGCTTCACCCTTGGCCAGGCCAACGGCTTTACCCTCGGCCAGGCCAACGGCTTTACCCTCGGCCAGGCCAACGGCTTTACCCTCGGCCAGGCCAACGGCTTTCCCTTTTGCGATGCCCAAGGCTTCGCCTTTCGGAAAGCCTTGCTTCAGGCCTTGCTGGATAAAGTGCTCGGCGACGATGTAGTTGAGGCTGTTTTTGTCCTGTTTTTTGTGCTCTTCAAGAAATTTTTCGACATCCATGGTGAATCTCCTTTGCCAGAATGGCGTCAGTGGCAGTAGCCAGTCTATGACCTCCTGGATTTCGGTAAGTTCCCTTAACTTCCCGCGCAAGCGATAGAGCGGGAGCATCAAGCCCAGCTTGGCGGTGTAACGCATTGCCGGTTTGCGGCGGGTGGCGAGGGCGGTCAAATGCGCGGCCAGGGCGATGGCAACCGGGTCGAGTGAAGGGCGCAGCGCGCTGAGCTCCGCGCGAAAGTCCAGCAGCTTCGCGCTATGGAATTCGAGTGCCATGCCGTAATGATCATTGCTGGCATGCGGGCGCCAGGTGGGGCTGGTGTCGCCGAGGATAGCAAGGCTGATAACGGGCAGGCCGAAGCGGTCGTGCAGGCGGCCATGGTATTGCGCCATGCGGTCGGGGAAGCTGGCTTGCCTGGTACATTGGACTTCCACATGCAGGCATGCCAAGCCACCACCGCGCAGCGTAACGATAGCGACAAAATCCGGTTCGCGTTCGCCGCACACGCTGTCAGCCGTCCTGGGCGGCAGGCACTTGTCAGGAAGGTCATATTGCTGGCCCCAGTCGATCAGGCGGTGGATGGCGGGGAACAGGCGTGCCAGCACCTGGGGCAGGTTGCGGCGTAGCAGGCAGGTCCAGGCGCGGTCAGGATGGTCCATGGCCCAGCATGCCAGCAGGCCGGGCGGGGCGGTTTGCGCGGCGTCAGTAAACCTTGAGCTGGCGGCCAAAACCTGCTATATTTGCGGGCTTACCTCTTCCCACACCCGTCTTGACGCCGGGGTGGGCTATATTCACAGTCCTTAAGGGAGTTATTAATGCGTCACTACGAAATCGTATTTATCGTCCACCCGGACCAAAGCGAGCAAGTGCCCGCGATGATCGAACGTTACAAAGCCAGCGTGACCTCGCGCGGCGGTAACGTCCACCGTGTTGAAGATTGGGGCCGCCGTCAAATGGCTTACTCGATCCAGAAACTGGCCAAGGCACACTACATCTGCCTGAACATCGAATGCGACAACGAGACCCTGGTTGAGCTGGAAACCGCATTCAAATTCAATGATGCCGTGCTGCGTCACCTGACCGTCAAGATGAAGAAAGCGGAAACCGCTCCTTCGCCGATGATGAAGTCGGTCCAGCGTGAAGACGCGGCCAAGAGCCATCGCGCCGAAGCCCCAGCAGCGCCTGCAGCGGCCTAATTCCTGAACAGGAGACGGTCTGTACAACCAGCTCCGGGTTACCGCCCTGATCGCCGAACGGGATGACATTCGTTACACCCCGGCCGGCCTGCCGATTGTGAATGCAAGCTTGCAGCACAGTTCGCAGCAGACAGAGGCAGGAATTGCCCGACTGACCGAGTTTGACGTTCCCGCGGTTGCCGCCGGCGAGCTGTCGAAACGATTCAGTCAGGCGCCCCTGGGAGGCTTGTACGAATTCACCGGTTTCCTGGCCAAGAAGAACCGCAATAGCAGAACCCTGGTGTTTCACATCATTGATTTTCGTGCTGTTTAAACAGCGCAATTTTTAAATACAGGAGCCAAAAATGGCATTCGGTAAAAAGTTCGACAAAAACAAGCTCAAGCTGAAAGAAAAGCGCAAGCAACAAAACCCACTGTTCAAGCGCAAGAAGTTCTGCCGCTTCACCGCCGCTAACGTTGAGCAGGTGGACTACAAAGACGTAGACACCCTGAAAGATTTCGTCCAGGAAAACGGCAAGATCATGCCAGCCCGCCTGACCGGTACCAAGGCGCACTACCAGCGCCAAGTTGACACCGCGATCAAGCGCGCCCGCTACCTGGCCCTGCTGCCATACACCGATCTGCACCACGCTTAATCAGCGGCTCAGATCTAAGTACCTGGAGAAAACTATGCAAATCATCCTGCTGGAAAAAGTAATCAACGTCGGCAACCTGGGCGACGTGGTTAAAGTGAAAGACGGCTACGCCCGTAACTTCCTGATCCCTCAGAAACTGGCACGCCGCGCTACCGCTGCTGCTGTTGCTGAATTCGAAGCCAAGCGCGCCGAACTGGAAAAGGCTGCTGCCGCCAAGCTGGCCGCTGCCCAAGCCCAAGGCGAGAAGCTGAACGGCATGACCGTGACCGTATCGCAGAAAGCCGGCGTTGACGGCCGTCTGTTCGGTTCCGTCACCAACTTCGACATCGCTGAAGCCCTGTCGAAAGCTGGTTTCGCTGTCGAGAAATCGGCTGTGCGCCTGCCAACCGGTCCTCTGAAGACCACCGGCGAGTTCCCAGTTGCCGTGTCCCTGCACACCGACGTGGTGGTGGAAGTGACCGTGGCTGTGATCGGCGAAGCTGCTTAATCAGCGTCGTAAATTCAGCAAAAAAGCCGGGTTCTCCCGGCTTTTTTTATTTCCAGAGATTATTCCGACCTTGCCGAAGCAGGTATAATGCGCGCCATGAACGCCGCACCCCAGTCCGACCCACAAGTCGATTCCCTCCGCATTCCGCCGCACTCGATCGAGGCAGAGCAATCTGTTATCGGTGGCTTGTTGCGCGATAACGCGGCGTGGGACCGTATTGCGGACTTTATGCGGGCCGAAGATTTCTACCGCTACGACCACCGCATCATTTTCGAGCAGATGGTACGCCTGATTAACTCGGGCAAGCCGGCCGACGTGGTGACCGTGTCGGAAGCGCTGAACATGCTGGGCAAGGCGGAAGAGGTGGGCGGCATGGCCTACCTGAACGCCATGGCGCAGAATACCCCGTCCGCCGCGAATATCCGCCGCTACGCGGAAATCGTGCGTGACCGCGGCGTGCTGCGCAAGCTGATCACCGTGGCCGATGAAGTGTCGGGCAATGCCTTCAACCCGCAGGGCAAGGAAGTCAAGCAGATCCTGGACGAGGCCGAGGCGAAGATCTTCGCCATCGCCGAAGCCGGCGCCCGCGGCGCGCAAGGTTGGCTGCCGGTGCAGCCGCTGCTGACCCAGGTGGTGGAACGGATCGACGAGCTGTATTCGCGCGAATCGGGCTCGGAAATCACCGGCGTGCCGACCGGCTGGACCGACCTGGACAAGATGACCTCCGGCCTGCAGCCGGGCGATATGGTGGTGGTGGCCGGCCGTCCTTCCATGGGTAAGACCGCGTTCTCCATGAACATCGCCGAAAACGTGGCGGTGGAAGCCGGCCTGCCGGTCGCCGTGTTCTCGATGGAGATGGGCGGCGTGCAGCTGGCCATGCGTATGCTGGGTTCCGTCGGCCTGCTGGACCAGCACCGCCTGCGGACCGGTAAACTGATTGACGAGGATTGGCCGCGCCTGACGCACGCCATCCAGAAAATGAACGATGCCCAGGTCTATATCGACGAGACCCCGGCCCTGAACCCGATCGAAATGCGCGCCCGTGCGCGCCGCCTGGCGCGCCAATGCGGCAAATTGGGCCTGATCGTGGTCGACTACCTGCAGCTGATGCAGGGCAGCCAGCCGGGCGATAACCGCTCGGCCGAGATTTCCGAAATCTCGCGCTCGCTCAAGGGCCTGGCGAAAGAGCTGCATTGCCCCGTCATTGCACTATCCCAGCTGAACCGCTCGCTGGAGCAACGCCCCAACAAACGTCCCGTCATGTCCGACCTGCGCGAATCCGGCGCGATCGAACAGGATGCGGACGTGATCATTTTCCTCTATCGCGACGAAGTCTATAACCCCGACTCGCCGGATAAAGGCACCGCCGAGATCATTATCGGCAAGCAGCGTAACGGTCCAATCGGGGCGATCCGCCTGACCTGGATCGGTGCGTACACCAAGTTTGGCAACTACACCGGTAACCTGTCGATCTACCAAGGCGACTGATTACCAGGCTGGCCACGCTGGGTGGCCTTGCTGCAGTATCTACGAATCAACCAACGGAGAAGAAAAATGTTTGGACGCTTGATGCCCACCGAGGGCAAATTCTTTGACATGTTTAACCAGCACGCCGAACTGTGCGTGAAGGGCGCCAAAGAAATGCTGGGCCTGATGGCCAATTTCGATGACCTGGAAAACCGTGTCCACGCCATCGAAAGCATTGAAAAGCAGGCTGACAAGATCACCTACACCGCGGTCGACCTGCTGCACAAGACCTTCATCACCCCGCTGGACCGCGACGACATCCACAAGCTGATCACCCGCATGGACGACATCCTGGACCTGATGGAAGATGCGGCCCAGACCGTGTCGCTGTACGACCTGCACTCCGTGACCCCGGAAGCCAAGCGCCTGGCCGAACTGGTGCTGGCCTGCTGCGAAAAGGTCAAGGAAGCGGTGGCCCTGCTGTCGAACATGGACAACGCTGCCAAGATCGTCGGCATCTGCGAAGAGATCGACCGCCTGGAATCGGACGCCGACCATGTGATGCGCGCCGCCATGTCCAAACTGTTCCGCGACGAACCGGACGTGCGCAACCTGATCAAGATGAAGGCCATTTACGAAATCCTGGAAACCGTCACCGACCGCTGCGAAGATGTTGCCAACATCATCGAAGGCATCATCGTCGAAAACGCATAACTAAAAAAAGACTCTCATGAGCCATATCGAAATTAGCATCTATGCGCTGGTCGCACTGGTCGGCCTCGCACTGATATTCGACTTCATGAACGGCTTCCACGATGCCGCGAATGCGATCGCCACGGTGGTGTCCACCGGCGTGCTGAAACCGCAGACCGCCGTAGCCATGGCCGCCTTCTTCAACTTCATCGCGATCTTCGTGGTCGGCCTGAAGGTGGCGACCACCATCGGCAAGGGGACGATCGAACCCTCGGTGATTGACCATTACGTGATCTTTGGCGCGCTGGTCGGCGCCATCGTCTGGAACGTGATCACCTGGTACTACGGCATTCCGTCCTCGTCCTCGCACGCCCTGATCGGCGGCCTGGTGGGCGCCGCAGTGGCCAAAGCCGGCACCGGCGCGCTGATCTCCGGCGGCCTGCTGAAGACCGTGGTCTTCATCGTGGTGGCACCGTTGCTGGGCTTTGTGCTTGGCTCGCTGATCATGCTGCTCGTGGCCTGGGTGTGCGTCAAATCGACGCCGCGCAAGGTCGATACCTGGTTCCGCCGCCTGCAGCTGGTCTCGGCGGCTGGCTACTCGCTGGGCCACGGCGGCAATGATGCGCAGAAGACCATGGGTATCATCTGGATGCTGCTGATCGCGACCGGCCACGTGGCGGCGGATGCGAAAGCACCGCCTGACTGGGTCATCATCTCCTGCTACGGCGCGATCGCCTTCGGCACGCTGTTCGGCGGCTGGCGTATCGTCAAGACCATGGGCCAGAAGATCACCAAGCTGAAGCCGGTGGGCGGCTTCTGCGCCGAAACCGGCGGTGCGATCACCTTGCTGATGGCGTCCTTCTGGGGCGTGCCGGTGTCGACCACCCACACCATTACCGGCGCGATCGTCGGCGTGGGCTCGTCGCAGAAGATGTCGGCCGTGCGTTGGGGTGTGGCGGGCAATATTGTGTGGGCTTGGATTTTCACCATTCCTGCTTCCGCCTTCGTGGCGGCGGTGGCATGGTGGGTGGGCAAGCACATCATGTAATGTAAAGCGGGATGGCGGGAACCGGTTTCCCCGGTTCCCGTTTTTTTTCGTGGCGATATTCTCATAAATGGGATATATTCCCGTTTATGGGAAATTCATTCGAAGAACGCCTGCTGCGCCGCCTGGCAACGCTGCGCGAGGCACGCGCCCTGTCGCTGGAGGAGCTGGCGGCGCAAAGCGGCATCAGCCGCGCCACCTTGTCGCGCCTGGAGCGCGGCGAAACCAGCCCGACGGCGGACATGCTGGGCAAACTGTGCGCCGTCTACGGCATGCCCATGTCGCGCCTGATCGCCGAAGTCGAGCAGGCCCCGGTACAGCTGATCCGGCGCGCCGAGCAGGCCGAATGGCAGGACCCCGCCACCGGTTTCGTGCGGCGCATGGTATCGCCGCCGGCGCGCGGCTTGGCGGCGGAACTGGTCGAAGGGCGCCTGCCGCCCGGGGCGATCATCGACTACCCCCAGCCGCCGGTGCGCGGCCTGGAGCAGCACATCTGGATGCTGTCCGGCGTCCTCGATTACACGGTGGACGGCGCCACGCACCGCCTGCAGGCGGGCGATTGCCTGCGCTTCCATTTGTACGGCGCCACGCGCTTTGCCTGCCCCGGCCCGGAGCCGGCCCACTACCTGATCACGATATGCGAATCATAGAAGAACTGGACGCCGCCGGCCTGCGGGCGCACGCCGGCGAGCTGGCCGAGGTGCTGCGCGACTGCGTGCGGCACGGCGCCAGCGTCGGTTTCGAGCTGCCGTTCCCGCACGAGGCGGCGCTGGCTTTCTGGCACGGCCTGGAGGGCGCCGTGGCGCGCGGCGAACGGCGCCTGTTTGTGGCGCGCGTCGCCGGCGGCGCGCTGGACGGGCGCATTGCCGGCACGCTGGCGCTGCTGCCCGCGGGCATGCCGAACGGCCGCCACCGCGCCGAGCTGTCCAAGCTGCTGGTGCATTCGGCCGCGCGGCGCCAGGGCCTGGCGCGCGCGCTGCTGCTGCACGCCGAGGCGGCGGCGCTGGCCATGGGGCGCAGCCTGCTGGTGCTCGACACCTGCAGCGGCGAGCCGGCCGAGCGCATGTACCTGGGCCTGGGCTACCTGCGCTGCGGCGAGATCCCGCAATTTGCCACCATGCCGGACGGGCGGCTGGGCGCCACCACCTTCATGTACAAGCTGCTGCCGCGCGTCACGGCGGCCGACCCCGGCGCGCCCGAGGCGCAGGTCCTGCTGGCGGAGCTGGACGGCGCGTTGCAGGCCATCTGCGGCGACAGCGGACGCACCTCCTTCAGCGCGGACGATGCGCGCGGCGCGGGCGGGCGTTTCGCGCTGGCGCGCGACGCGCATGGCCTGCTCCTGGGCTGCGGCGCGCTGCGGCCGCTCGGGCCGGCCGAAGAGCGCACGGCGGAAATCAAGCGCATGTACGCGCGGCCCGGCAGCCAAGGCGCCGGCAGCGCGCTGCTGGCCTGGCTGGAAGACGAGGCGCGCCGGATCGGCTACCGCGCGCTGCGCCTGGAGACGCGCCTGGTGAACGCGCGCGCGGTGCGTTTTTACCAGGCGCACGGCTACCGCCGCATCGGGAATTTCGGCCGCTACGCCGGCAATCCGGCGGCGGCCTGTTTCGAGAAGCTGCTTTAGAGCGGGTCGTGGCAGCAGACCCCGAGCTTGTTGCCGTCCGGGTCGCGGAAGTAGGCGCCGTAGTAATGGGCGTGGTATTGCGGGCGCAGGCCCGGCGCGCCTTCGCAGCGTCCGCCGTTGGCCAGGGCTGCCGCGTGGGCGGCGTCGACCGCCGCGCGCGAGGGCGCCAGCAGGGCGGTCATCTGGCCATTGCCGGCGCTGGCGGGGGCGCCGTCGAACGGGTGGCCGATGATGAACAGCGGCCGCCCGCCGCCCGCCGCCTGCCACGCGGCCCAGGGCTTGCCCTCGTCGCAGAAGCG
The DNA here is from genome assembly GCF_009857475.1 of Pseudoduganella guangdongensis. Lineage (GTDB taxonomy): Bacteria > Pseudomonadota > Gammaproteobacteria > Burkholderiales > Burkholderiaceae_D > Rugamonas > Rugamonas guangdongensis. Next base: position 22,275 of record NZ_WWCJ01000034.1, read on the forward strand.
CTGCGCGTGGCCCAGGGCCGCCATCACGGCGGCATGGAAGCGGTAGGCCGGCCCAAACGCGCCGACGCCCAGGAAGACGTGCGAAATCACAGTGCGGCCCGTACGGCTTTGACGTCGGTCAGGCCGGCCAGGATTTTACCGATGCCGTCCATCTTCAGTGTCTGCATGCCTTCGGCCAGCGCCGCATTGCGCAGCTGCGGCGCGCTGGCGCGCTCGCGCACCAGCTGGCGCGTGCGTTCGCCCGGCACCAGCAGTTCGTGCAGGCCGATGCGACCCTTATAGCCCTTGCTGCACTCCTTGCAGCCCACCGGGCGGTACAAGGTGAAGTGGCCGCGCGCGTCGCCGTAGCGTTCGCGCCAGGCGCCGACGATGCGCTGCTGCTCGGCGCGCGCGCCGCTGGTCGATGCGGCGCGGTAGGCATCGGTCTTCTGCAATTCCTCAATGTACTCCGCCAGCATCAGCTGCAGTTCCGCCTCGCCCGGCTGGTAGGCCAGTTTGCAATGCTCGCACAGGCGCTTGGCCAGGCGCACTGCCAGCACGCCGAGCAGCGCGTCGGCCAGGGCGAAGCGCTCGCTGCCCATTTCATGCAGGCGGCTGATGGTGTCGGTGGTGCTGCCGGTGTGCAGGGTGCCCAGCACCATGCGCCCGCTCAGCGCCGCCTCGAGCGCCAGGGCGGCGCTGTCGCTGTCGCGCATGTCGCCGATCGCCACCAGGTCGGGATCGGCGCGCAGCACCGCGCGCAGGGCGGCGACGAAATCCATGCCGGCCTCGCGCTGCACGGCCACCTGGCGCGCGCCGGGCTGCAGGATTTCCACCGGTTCTTCAATGGTCCAGACCTTGGCGTCGGGACGCTCCAGTTGCAGCAGCAGGGAGTGCAGGGCGGTGGTGCGCCCGGAACCGGCCGGGCCGCACAGCAGGAACAGGCCGTGCGTGGTGTCGATGGCGGCGCGCAGGCGATCCTGCACGGCGGCCTGCATGCCGAGCCGCTCCAGCGGCATCGGCGCCCCGCTGCTGAGCAGGTGCAGCACCACGTCCTCCATACCGCCGGTGGACGGGATGAAGGTGGCGCGCAGCTCCACATCGAGCTGGCTGAATTCGCGGAACAGCAGCTTGCCTTCGACCGGGTGGCTGGCAGCCGCGCCGGGCAGGCCGCACATGGCTTTCAGGCGCGCCACCAGGGCCGGGTGGCTGTCCAGCGCCACTTCCGCATACGGTTGCAGGGCGCCGTCGCGGCGCAGGCGCAGCACGCTGATGCCGCGCGCCGTGTGCGGTTCGATGTGGATGTCCGAGGCGTCCAGGCGGCAGGCCTCGGTGATGATCTTCTCTGCCAGGGCGGCCGCTGCGGCGTCGGCCGCGCCGTTGGCGCCGTGGGCGGCGGCGCGCGGCGCGGCCGGC
>NZ_WWCJ01000035.1 GCF_009857475.1 Pseudoduganella guangdongensis
AAGCGTTGTGTTCGTCAGCAGCAGAGAGGCGAGATTATGCGGTACAGCGTGCAACTCGTCAACCCCTTCTTTTTCTCGCTTCACTCTGCAGTTTTGTCTGCGGTGCGTTGCGAGGGACAGAACTATAGCAAACGGATCACGACTCCGCAAGGGGAGATGTATAGTCTCGCCCATGCCATACATTCCACTACCTGAACCATTGCCTGTTGTCGTGGTCAGCGCGACGCGTATTGAGCGCGCCAGCTTCGACGTTCCTGCCGCTATAGATGTGCTGGATGCGGAGCGTATCCGCGACGGCCAGCTACGCGTCAATGCTTCCGAGGCGCTGGCCGCCGTGCCCGGCCTGGTGGCGCAGAATCGCCAGAACTACGCACAGGACTTGCAAATCTCTTCGCGCGGATTCGGCGCGCGCTCCGCCTTCGGGGTGCGCGGCGTCAAACTGATTGCCGACGGCATCCCGGCCAGCATGCCGGATGGCCAGGGCCAGGCCGCAACCTTCAACCTGGATATGGCCGAGCGCATTGAAGTGCTGCGCGGCCCCTTCTCTGCTCTATATGGCAACCACTCGGGCGGTGTGGTCCAGCTCTTCACGCGCGAAGGCAAGGGGCGTCCAACGTTTGAGACCAGCGCCAGCGCCGGCAGCGACGGCCTGTATAAGTTCGATCTCGCGGCGCAGGGTGAATCAGCGGGGATCAGCTATGCGCTGGATGGCTCCCGCTTCCACACCGACGGCTATCGCGACCACAGCGCGGCCACGCGCGACCAGGCCCACGCCAAGCTGGCAATGCGCACGGCAGGCGGCGGCAAGCTTACGCTGGTGGCCAGCGGCTTGCGCCAGAAGGACACGCAGGACCCGCTCGGCGTGAGCTGGGCCACCTGGCTGCGCGATCCGCGCGCGGGGGAGACCGATGCGGCGGATACCGTAACGCCCAAGCGTACGCTGGCCGAGCGTTACAACACGCGCAAGAGCATCGATCACCAGCAAGCCGGGGCTACCTGGTTGCAGCCGCTTGGCGGCGACGCCAGCTTGCTTCTCACCGCCTACGCCGGCAACCGCCAGGTAATCCAGTACCAGTCTTTCTCGCGCGCCTTCCAGGCGCCGGCCACCCACTCGGGCGGCGTGGTGGACTTCGACCGCGACTTCCATGGCGGCGAAGCGCGTTGGCAGCGCATCCTCCCCCTGGCGGGCGGCAAGCTGACGGCGACGGCAGGCGTTGAATATGCGCGCTCCACGGATGACCGCAAGGGCTATGAGAATTTCGATGGCGCGGCGCTTGGCGTCAAAGGCAAATTGCGGCGCGACGAAGATGATGCGGTGACGAGTGTGGATCCCTACGCGCAGGCCGAATGGCAGGGCGAGCGCTGGCAGCTGACGGCGGGCTTGCGCCATAGCCGCATGCGCGTGTCGGTGGCCGACCGCTTTACCGCCAATGGGAACGATAGCGGCAAGCTGCGCTTCAGCCAGACCACGCCGCTCGCCGCGGTGTTGTATCGCGTGACGCCAGCGCTGAACGTCTATGCCAGCGCGGCGCGCGGCTTTGAGGCGCCGACCCTGAATGAACTGTTCTACTCCTCAGGCGGCGCGGGCTTTAATTTCGGCCTGCGGCCGGCGCGCAGCAAGCATGCGGAAGCGGGCGTCAAGGCTGTCCTTGCGCCGGGTGTGCGCGTGGACGCGGCGCTGTTCGATGTGCGCACGCGCGATGAACTGGTGGTCGACACCTCGGCCGGCGGCCGCACCAGCTACCGCAACGCGGGACGCACGCAACGCAAGGGGGCGGAGTTGTCGCTGGACGCGGCACTCGGGGCGGGCTTCAGCACGCGGGTGGCGCTGACATCGCTGCGCGCCACTTATGAAAGCGGCGCGCGCCTGCCGGGCGTGCCGCGCGCGAACGCCTTCGGCGAGCTGGCCTGGCGTGAAAGCGCGGGCCGCTGGGGCGCGGCGCTGGAAGCAGTCGCCAGCGGCAAGGTGTATGCGGAGGATAGCAACACCGAGCGCGCGGCGCCCGGCTATGGGGTGCTAAACCTGCGCCTGACGGCGGCGCAGGAGCTGGGCGGGTGGCAATTGAAGGAATTCGCGCGCTTGAACAACCTGGCCGATAAGCAGTACATCGGCTCCGTCATCGTGGGCGATGCCAACAAGCGCTATTACGAGGGCGCGCCGGGCCGCAACTGGGCAGCGGGCGTCAGCGCGCAGTACAGGTTTTAAGGATAGACGAAGGACTTCACCAGCGTCAGTTCGCCCGCCGCGCGCAGCGGAACCTGGAAGGTTTGCTGCCGTTCGCTCGGCGTGTTTTCGTTGCTGATGATGGAGACGGTCGCCAGGGTAATGACCTGCTGCTCCGAATTGCCGCCGTAGTAATTCACATAGACGTGGTAATTGCCCTTGGCCGGCGCTGGGCTGGAATAGATTTCCGGGCCATAGCCGGTGGTCACGTCCACATCCAGGCCGCTGCCGTCGGGCAGGATGCGGTTGCCGTACCAGGAGTGGCCGCCGGTTGGGGTGACCACATGCAGGTCGACGTCGGTGCCGGGGCTGTCCCACGACAACACCACGCGCAGGCGCGAGCGGGTCTTGCCGCTGTAGCCGTCATAGAACTGCGTGCGGGCGCGGCTCCGGCCATCCGGCGCGCGCACTTCGACGCTGTTGGAACCGGCACCGAAGCTGTAGGGGCGCGCAAAGCTGCCGTCTTCCTGCAGCTGGATCGGCATGGCGACGCCGTTCACGATCAGCTTACCGGGCTTAGATTTGTCGGCGGCGGCGATCCTGCCCCGGATTTGCGCGGTCTCGCCCTGCCCCCGCTGCATATTGACCGAGGACGCAGGGTAGTTGACCTCCTGGCTGTACTGCTCGACGCTGCCGGCGGAATTGCGCCAGCCGCTCTTGGGCGACTCAATGCTCACCTGGGCCAGGGCGCAGGCGGGAAGCAGCAACAGCGGTAGGCAGGATTTCTTCATGTGCTCAATAGACAAAGGATTTAACTAAGGTCAGGTCGCCGATTTTGCGCAGCGGGACCACGAAGTCCTGCCGCTTCTCGCTCGGCGTGTTTTCATTGAAGACCAGGGTGATGCGGGTGGTGATGATGGGCCGCTGGCGCGTGGCTTCGTCGAAGTGGTAGCCGGAGCCGCCGAAATTGCCCCAGTAATTCACCCACACCTGATAGGTGCCGCGCAGGGGCGAGGCCATGGTGAACATCTCCGGTCCCGGCCCGTCGACGCTGTCGGCATCCAGCCCGCCGCCGTTGGTCAGGAAGGGATGACCAAAAAAGGCGTGCTGGCCGTCGGGGGTAATGATGTGCAGGTCGATCTCGGCCTGGTTGTCGTCCCACGCGCCGATGATGCGCAGGCGCGGTTGCGGGCGGCTGCGGTCGGCTTCATAGAATTGCATGCGCTTGAGCGATTTGCCGTCCGGCCCGCGCACTTCGACGCTGTTGGAGCCGGAACCGAAGGCGTAGCCGCGCGCATAGCGGCCGTCGTCGTCGGTGTACAGGGGCGTCGGGTTGCCGTTCACCACCAGCTGGTGGAAGGGGCGCTTGGTGCTGGCTTTGGCCAGCTGGCCGCGGATCATGGTGCGGTTTCGCTGCGCGCCGCGGTCGATCAGCGAATAGGGGTAGCTGACGGCCAGCTCGCCCGACTTGTCGGTGGTGCCGGCGCGGTTCCAGCCGCCGACCGGGCCGTCCAGGGTCTTGTCCTGCGCCAGTAGCGGCGCGGCGCACAGCGCCAGCAGCATTGCGGTAGCGGTTTTAATCTTCACAGTGCCTCCAGTGACAGGTCGTTCAGGCGCCGTGCCAGACGCTCAACGTAGTCTTCGTCCTGGCCGCGCGGGTGGCGGCGCAGGCCGATGTGCAGGTATTCATGGGCCAGCGTGATGCGGTCTTCGCGGGTGGCGAGCGGGCGCATGAAAATACGGTTGCGCGATTGTTCGGAGTACGGCGCGCCGACCGCCAGCGCGCACACTTGCGGGCGCTGGGACGGCGCTTCGTAGCCCTCTTCGCGGCGCAGCAGGCGCTCCCAGCGCGGCAGGGCGTAAGCCAGCCATTCTTCATTTTTCACCAGGCGCTTGCAGGTGGTGCCGGTGTTGCCCGCCGTGGCCAGGGCGCTGCCGGGATAGGCGGCGGCCAGGATGGCGTCGAAGCTCAGGCCGGCGCGCGCTTGCGCCAGGGCCTGGCTCCAGGCCATGGTGTTGGCGCCCGGTTTGTCGCGATGGTATTGCACCGTGGTCCCATCCAGCACCAACTGGTCGGTCCAGCGCGCGGCGGCCAGCGCGGCTTCGCTGGCCGGACTGGCGCTGACGCGCTGGGTGGCGCTGCTGTCGGCGATGTGCTGGCACGATTCGGCGCGCCGCGCGTTTTGCTGCAGGTAGCTGCGCGCGGCAATGGCGAAGGCGCGCGCGGCTTGCGGCTCGGTGGCGCTGGCTTCGCGGTCGATCACGCGCGCCACGTATTCATTGACGCCAAGGCGGCCGCGCACTTGCAGCTTGCCGCCTGGGCCGCTGACCAGCGCCAGCTCGCCGTTGCTGCGGATCGGCAGGCTCTGGCCGTTCTGGAATTGCACCACGTAGCGCCCGTTCAGCGGACCCGGTGCGGCCAGGCCTTCGCTGGAACGTACCGCGCGCAGCGGGTAGCGCGTGAAATAGTCGACCACCACGCAGCCGCTGTCTTCCGCCGATTGCGCGGGCGGCAAGGCGCCGGCGATTTGCCGCCCCCATTTCTGGAAGATGCCGCTGCTGCTGTCGCTGCCGCCGAACCAGAGCGGCGTGCCGTCGGCCAGCCAGCCGGCGGCGCCGCCCAGCCTTTCCTGCGGGCGCTTGGCCTGGTGCCAGGAATAAGTCTTGACGCGCAGCTGGCTGCCGAACCAGCGCACGCTACCGGCGCCGCGCCCGTCAAGCACGACGCGCAGCAGCGCGGCTTCCGCGTCGGCACGGCTGGCGGCGGGCACGCTGGCCAGCACGCGCAGCAGGCTTTCCAGCGTTACCAGGCGCGCCGGCTCCAGCCGTGCCGGATCGGCCAGCCAGGCGAACTGGCCGGCGGGCGCGCTGCCCAGGCGACGCGTCCAGTATTCCTGCCATGGCCGCTGGGCGATGCCGAGGCGCGCCGGGGCGAAGAACGGTCCGCAGGATTGCGCCAGCGCCGCGTCGCGGCCCACGCTGGCGCCGGCGTCGCAGCAATACACCTCTTCCTGCTTGCCGCCGCCGCAGTGGTAGTCGGGCGTGGGCAGCTTGTTATCGACCGCGTACACATAGACCAGCAGCTTCCACAGGCTGCCGAGCGGAATCTCCGCGGCGGCGGCCAGCGGCTGGCCGGGGGTGGTGCTGCCCTGCTGCAGGCGCAGCGATTGCACTTTGCCGTCACGCCACCACGCCAGGTCGAGCGAGCTCGCCGCCGCCACCGGGGCGAGGCAAGCCAGCAGCAACGCTGGCAGGCATGATGGGCGTGGCAGCAAGGACATTTACTCGACCTTCAGTGCGCGCAGGGTTTTGCCGCCGCCTTCGAAGGCCTTTTGCTCCGGCTGGTACATGCGGTGGAAGCGCGTCGGCGGCAGGGTATAGCTGCCCTTCTGGCCGAAGCGCAGCAGGTGGCGCACCACCACTTCACCGTTCAGCGGTTCGATCGGCACGGCATAGCCATCGCGGCGCTCGACGTGGCGCGCGCGTTCCAGCGCCACCGGCGTGTCGCCGGCCAGCACCATGCCCCAGGTGCTGGCTTCCACCATGGCGCCCGGCGGCAGCGCCACTTCCAGCAGGCCGAACCGGTGGCTGCCGGCGCCCGGCTTGAGCTTGATCTCGTCCATATACAGTTCGTCGGTGCGCAGCGCTTCACCCGGCTTGACCAGCTCCATGGTGTAGCCCTTGTCGCCCTGCTTCATGCGCAGGATGCGGCGCTCGATGGCGACGTCCAGCGCATGCGCTTCGGTCGCGCGGCTGTCGTACTGCACCACCGCGACGGTACCGGCCGGTACCGCCTGCGCCACGCGCAGCTGCTCCGGCAGCGCCTTGGCATCGCTCCAGCGCCAGACCGGCTGGCCGCTGCGGCTGTCCACTTTCTGCCAGGCGCCATCCAACGCTGCCACCGGCGGCTTGGCGGATGGCGAACCGCCCAGCTTCTTCTGCACCCACACCAGCGTCAGCGCGCGGTCCAGGGTCGGCATGTCGGAGCGCACGGCGGACAACACGGCATCGGCCTGCGCCACCGGCACTTCACCGGCCAGCATCAGCAAGGCTTGCGCCACCGGCGCCGACGCTTCGCGCAGCGTCTTCCACGCTTGCGGCAGCTGCTTTTGCAGCGGCTCCGGCAGAGCGACGCCATTCTGCGCGGCGACCACCGACACCAGGCCGACTGCCATGGAGCGGGTCACGCTGTCCTGGCCGTCCGCCAGCAGCACGCTGCTGGCGGGGCCCTGACGGCGCGGGGCGGCGCCGACATCCAGCGCGGCGGCATCGTTGACCAGGCCTTCCGCCAGGGTCTTGGTCGGCAGGCCCATTTCACGCATCATCCACAGGCCCATGGCGCGCTCCAGCAGGCTGCCCTTGTTGCCATGTTCGGTGTAGACGTTGAGCAGGTTGTTCCAGTGCTCCGGCGGCAGGTCCAGGCGCAGCGCACGCGAGGCGTACCAGTCGGCGAAGTAGGCGTAGGAAGTCATCAACGCGTCGCCCTGCGTTGCCGGGCCCCACCAGCTGAACACCGCGTTCGGGCCGGCCATGGAGACCAGGCGCAGGCGCTGCGCCTGCATGATCGCCAGCAGGCGTTCGCGCACCGCGCCGGCATCCGGCGGCAGCGACTGGATGGCCAGCGCCAGCGGCACCAGGCGGCTGGCGGTCTGCTCCACGCAGCCGTAGGGGTACTCGATCAGGTCGTCGGCAATGCGGGCGAAGTGCCCGGCGGCGCCATGCGCGAATGAGACGCGGATGTTGCGCGCGTCCGCCGGCAGTTTAAGCGCGCCTTCGGCACCGCCCTGCGCGCCCGCCGCCAGCGCCACGTTCATGCTGCGCGGGCTGCTCCAGGCCACCGGCTGCTCCTGCACTTTGGTGTCGAGCGCGTCCACCAGCTTGCCGCCCTGCTTGACCTCCAGGCGCAGCGTGCCGTTGCTGGCCGCCAGCGGGAACTCCACGTAGTTGATGCCCGGCTTGGCCGACAGCTTTTCGACCTTTGCCTGCGGGCCGCCGCTCAACGCGACTTCCAGCGCCTGGGTGGCGCTGGTCTGGTTGAACACCGCGACCGACGCGCGCGGCGCATCGCCGCTGCGCAGCCAGTCCGGCGACGTCCACTTGGCGTAGAACTGCTTATCCGAGCGCAGGTAGCCGGTGCGCTGGCCGACGCGGCCCTGGGCATCCATGGCGCGGCCGGTGATGCGCCAGCGCGTCAGCGCGTCCGGCATGGTGAAGGTGACGCGCGCCTGGCCGTTGGCGTCGGTCTTCAGCGACGGCGCCCAGAAGGCGGTGTCGATATTGTCGCGGCGCGGGCGTTCCAGCACTTTCACACCGCGTTCGTTGTAGTTATGGCGCGCCGGCACATTCTCGCGGCGGCCCTGCGCCATGTCGTAGCTGATGAAGGACAGGCTGGCCGTGGTGCGCACGTTGTTGCGGCGCGGATGGTAGAAGAAGTCTGCGATATCCGGCGCGATTTCCGGCTGCAGCACGTAGATCATTTCATCCACCACTCCCAGCGCCACCAGGGTGGAGAGCGGTTTTCCGTCCAGCTGCGCGGTCACGTCCAGCGTCACCTTCTCGCCCGGCTGGTAGACCTCCTTGTCGGTCTTGAAGCTGAGCGCGATGCGCGGCTCGATCACCTGCAGGCCGGCATTCTGGAACACGAAGTCGCCCTTGCGCGTGTACGCCACCGAGAAGGTCACGTTGGGGCCGTGCTCCTCCTTGACCGGGATGCGCACGCGCCACTGGTTTTTCGCCACGCGCCTGGCCTGGTACCAGCCGGCGCCGCCGTCCAGCAGGCCGTGCTGCTCCACTTTGTCGCGCTCCATGGTCAGCAAGGCCTGATCCACCGGGTCGGAGAAGGTCACCAGCGCCTCGGCCGTTTCGCCCGGGCGGTAGCGCGCGCGGTCAAACACGATTTCGATGCTGCCCGGCGCCGCCTGCAGGCCCTCGCCGCTGACCCAGTGGCTGGCCGCCGCCAGCAGGTTGCCGCGCTCGTCGCGCAGCATCAGCTGGTAAGAGCCTGGCTTGTCAAACTTGACGTCCCAGGTCTTGGCGGCCGGGTCGAATGCGCCCGAGCTCTTTTCCTGCTTTTCCAACTGCACCATTTCCCAGCGCACCGGGCGCGCGGCGCCCTGGCCGTCCGCCACCAGGTCAAAGCGCACCGGCTGGCCCGGATCGGAGAAGGAGCGCGCCGCCTTCAGCTGGTAGCTGCTGGTGGAACGCTCGATCATCAGTTCGCGCGTGGCCTTGACGCGGTAGGCTGCGCCGTCCGTCGCCAGGATGGTCAGCACGTAGCGCGACGGGTCGGCTGCCGCCGGCAGCTTGAAGGAATAGTCGCCGTTGCGGTCGGTCTCCGCTTCCTCGCTCTTCAACTGCACCGGGAACAGGCCGCTGTAACGCAGCTCGCCTTCCACCATGGTGTTCTGCTGCCCGCGCAGGGACAGCGACAGCTTGGCATTCTTCACCGGCTTGCCGTCCGGGTAGCGCAGCGCAATGGTGCCGCTCACTTCCTCGCCGGTCTTGAATTCCGGCTTGGCTGGCTGGACGCTGATTTCAAAGTGCGGCTTCACGTACTCCGCCACACGGAAGGCGGCGCCATACAGCCCGTCCTTATAGCTGAAGCGCAGCTCGTAGCCGCCCGCAGTGGCCTGCTCCGGCAGGCGGAAGCGCGTTTCGCTGCCGGTTTCGCCGCTCAGTTGCAGGGTTTGCGCCAGCACCGGGGTGCCGTTCGGGTCGTACACGGTGAGGCCGATCGGCGCGGCGGCTGCCGCTTGCGACAGGCGCGCCGACTTGAATTCACGGCCCAGGAATTTGACGTTCACCTCGTCGCCCGGACGGTACAGCGGGCGGTCGGTCACGGCATAGATCTTGGTGTTGTAGATTTCGCTGTCGTAGTAGAAGTTCTCCGACACGAACACGCCGCCGCTGCGGTCTTCGCCGATCACATAGGTGTGCTCAGGGCTGCTGCGCTCCATGGCAACCACGCCGTCGTCGCCGGTCTTGCCGGATTGGAGCACGCCGGTGCCGTCGGTCCACAGCACATTGGCCCCGCCCACGGCGGCGCTGTTATCGCGCCGCGCCGCCCACACCAGCATCTGGCCGGAGGAGACCTTGGTCACCGCCATGGTGTCGGAGACGAACACCAGGGTGGTGGCGCGGTGCTCGCCGATGATGGCTTCCACCAGGTACAGGCCCGGCTTGCGCTTGCCGACCGGGATCATGATATTGCCGCTGTTGGGCGTTATGAACTCGCTGCTCGAGCCGGCCATCTTCACGTCCTTCGGCGGCTGCACCGATTTGGCGTGCCAGATCGGATAGCGGAAGCTGTCCACCATCTCGAAGCCCTTGATCGGCTTGTACTGCGGATGGTTGGCGAACACGGTCGGCCGTCGCATGGCCTCGCCGTTGGTGGCCAGCTTGGGCTGGGCCTCGGTCACGGCGCTGCGCGCGTCGGCCGAGAAGATGCGGCGCCAGGCCAGGCGCGACTGCTTCCACCAGCTGTCCCACAGGTAGCTCAGGGCGTTGGCCAGGCCTTCACCCTGGTAATTGCCTTCCACCTGGATGCGGTGCAGGTTGCGCTGCTTCTTGAGGAATTCCAGCGGCTGCGGCACGCGGTAGACCACGATATCCGCGCCCGAGTATGCCTCCAGCTGCGCGCGGCCGAAGTCGCGCCCCGGCACTTCCAGCCGCACGCGCGCTTCATCGGTGCTGCCGTAGCTGCTGTCCGACAGCAGGAAGAACGGCTCGCCCTTGAACGGCGTGTAGCCGCTGGACGGCGCCTCCTGCGCCTCGGCGCCGGCCAGCAGCGACAGCGCCAGGACGCTGGCCAGGCACAGCTTCAGGACAGAAAAGACAGCCGGAACACGCCGGCGAAATTCGGATTGTTGGACGCTGGTTGCCACCGCGTGTCCTTCCATTTCGTTAGTTGTTGAATATCGACGGTGCGCAGACCGTTATCGGTTGGGGTGACGGTGCCCGTGTGGTAAGCGATATGCGCCCCCATCCACACCATCAAATGCTGTTCGTCGCCCTGGTCGTAAAACAGCAGGTCGCCGGGCAGCGCCTGGCTGATTTCGCGCGCCACAAAGCGGCTGTTGTGCTGCACCAGCGCCAGCGCCGTGACGAAGTGCCCGACCTGGCCCTCGCCCTGCACCCAGCGGTTGCGCAGGGCAGCCTGCTGCGGCGTGAGGTTCAATTCGGGCGGCAGGCGGCGGTCGCTGGCGATGCCGTTGGCGCGCATCCACTTGGCGTCGTGCACGGTCAGCGCTTCGTTGACGGCAAAGCGCACCAGTCCGGCGCAGTCGCGATGCTGCCAGCGCGGCGACGGGCCGCGTTCGACCTGGGCGCTGATAATGCGCAGCATCCAGGCCTGGAAGGCGCGCGACTGCTCCTGCGACAGGCGTGGCTGGCTGTCCGGCGCGGCATTCAGCGCCAGCGCAGGCCGTCCGCCCAGCGCCGCCAGGGCAGCGCCGCCGGCCAGCAGCCGCAATGCGCCGCGCCGCTTCATTTGCCCGCAGCCTGCCATTCCAGCGGCTGCCAGGAAACGCCCTGGCGCGGCACCGATTTGAGTACCATGCGGTAAGGCGGATACTTCTTCAGCGCCTGCAGGCGCGGCACCAGGTGGGCGTCGACCGCGCCGCGCAGCACGGGTTCGCGCTGGCTTGGCAGGGTCTTGAAGCTTTCTTCCTCGATCAGCTTGGCCAGCGCGGCCGGCGCGATCAGGCCCACGGTGTGCTTCGCGTCCGGCAGCAGGTCGGATGCGGCGGGGCGCTCCTTGCGCTTGACCGCCAGCACCTGGTTGACCAGGGCTTTGTCGGCCGAGAACACCACGGTGTTGCCGCTGATGGCCAGGGTGGGCGCGGTGCCGCCTTGCGCGGTCTTCACGCTGCTGCTCCACTGCACCTCGCCCTTCTTGCCCTGCTGCGTTTTCGCATCCTTGCTGTCGCGGATGGCGGCCTGGAACAGGCTGGCGAACAGCGCCTCGTTGCCGCCGGCGCGGTTGGCCACGAACACCGGCGTATGCAGGCGCGAATTGCCATACCAGCAGGCGGCGGCGGGGCCGCTCAGCTCCGTCGCCAGCGGCAGCACCGGCTGGCTGGTCTTGCCGCCGATGTTTTCCAGCACCGGCTGCATGCTGGCCCAGTCCACCGGCAGCGTGAAGCAGGCGCTCGGGTTGTGCGGCAGCGCGGCCCACAAGGCGGCGCTGTCATAGCCGGACTTGGGCAGCTTGGCCGCGTCCAGCAGCACCTGCGAGCGCCAGGCACCCTTGCTGAAATCGAAGCGCAGCGCCTCCAGGCCGGCGAAGAAGGGCTGGTAGCCGAACGACAGGAAGTCGGCCTTGACGGCGATGCTGTGGCCGTCCTGCGCTGTTTTCTCGAGATGGAACTGCGGGTGGAAGACCTTTTGCTGCGCGGGGTCGGCCATCAACAACTTGGTCACCGTGCTTTGCGCGGTATCGTCGCTGATCTTACGCTCGGCGTTGTACAGCATGCCCGGGTGCGACAGGATCACCATGCGTTTGCCGTGCGCGGCGAACAGCATGGTGCGTTTGTAGGCGTATTCCAGCGCGTACACGGTCACCTTCTCGCCGTCCACGCGCAGGTCGCCGGCCACGGTCAGCTGGCTGTCCTTGAGCGCCACCTTGCCCGCCTCCGCCAGCAAGCCCGCCAGCTTGCCGCGCGAAACGGCGATCATGTAGTGCTTCAGCGAGCCGTCGGCATCGCGCCACAGCGCCACTTCCGCCGGTTCATCCAGCACAGTGCGGATCAATTGGTCACCCCAGCCCAGCTCATGCTCGTAGGCGATGCGGCGCAGGCTGCCCTTCAGGCCCAGGCGGTCTTCCGTCTGCTCGTAGTAGAACAGGAAGTCCTCGCGCAGCACATCGCGCGCCAGCGGCACGGTCAGCAGGTCGCGCGGCAGGCTGGAAAGGCTTTTGGTGACGACCAGCGCATCCGGCTTGGACAGGTCGAGCTTCAAGCTGTTGATGGGGCCATTCATGGCGCCCCAGCCGAAGGCACGGTAGGCGACCAGGGCGCCCGCGCCGACAGCGACCACCGCTGCGACCTTGGCCAACGTCTTTTTATTCATGGCGGAATCCGGCGTAGTTATATTTAATACAACGAGGCCAAATTTTGCCATGTAGCAAGTAGCTTGGCTAGCGAATTTCGCAATCGTGCGCGCGTACCTCGCACGTGCTGGCATGCGCGCCTTGGCTGAACGTGATCGCCACCGGCAGGAAGCGGCCAATCACTTCGGCATTGGTGCGGGTGTGCTGGGACACCACGTCCAGCGTGAAGCTGCCGCCGCCGGCCAGGGCCATCGGCACCAGCAACTGGTCGGCGAGATGTTCGCTGACCGCCGCGCCGGAGGCGATATAGCGGCGCGCCTGGGCCACGGCGTCGCGCGCCACCTCTTCCGCGCGCCGTGCTTTCTCGCCGAAGGCCACGAACACTTCCGTCACATGCTCGTGCTCCAGCGTGAGCAGCAAGGCATTGCCGGGGCCCCAGCTGTCCGGCAGGGCATGGAAGCGCAGCTGCTCGCCGGACCAGCCCATGGCGCTGGCCACGCAATCGAGCTCGCGCTTGGCCACGCCGGCCGGCACCGCCGCCACCAAGCTTTCCGCATACGCCGCGCGCCGTTCGCCGCGTTCGACCAGCGCCAGCTGGCACCAGCCCTGCAAAGGCTGGACGGCGGCGCGCATGATGCCGCCGCCGGCCGGATAGAAGCCGGCGCGTTCCATCTCGAATGCCACCTGCGCGCCCATGGACGCCAGGGCCCGGCCGTATGCGCGCTGCAGGAATTCGGCCGGCGGCGCCTTGGAGTTGTGGGTGCCGCCGCTGACGCGCACGGTCGAGGGCGCCGGCGCATACAGCAGGGCCGGCACCACCGTCTGCAGCACCAGCGTCGAACTGCCCGCCGTGCCGATCTGGAAGTCATACTCGCCCGCCTTGATCGCGCCCGGGTGGAACTCCAGCTCGCACGAACCCAGCTCCGCGCCTTTGACGCGCGCGCCGCACACTTCCGCCGCCGCCTTGACCGACGCCAGGTGCTGCCGCATCAGGCCAGGCTTGGGGCGCCTGGCGCGGATATTGGCAACCCGGAACGGCTGTCCGGTAATCATGGAAAGCGTCAGCGCGGTGCGCAGCACCTGGCCGCCGCCCTCCCCTTGGGAACCATCGATCTCAATCATGCCTATCCTTGCTTATCCTTTCACGCACACGACCTGCTTCAAGGTGTGCACGACTTCCACCAGTTCTTCCTGCGCCTTCATCACCGCATCGATGTCCTTGTAAGCCATCGGGATTTCGTCGATCACGCCGGCATCCTTGCGGCACTCCACGCCCTCGGTCGCCCTCACATGGTCGTCCAGCGAGAAGCGGCGCTTGGCCTCGTTGCGGCTCATGGTACGGCCCGCACCGTGGCTGCAGCTGTTGAAGCTCTCCGGATTGCCCTTGCCGCGCACGATGAAGCTCTTGGCCCCCATCGAACCCGGAATGATCCCCAGTTCGCCAGCGCGGGCCGATACCGCGCCTTTACGCGTCACCAGCACATCCTTGCCGAAGTGGCGCTCCTGCTGCACATAGTTGTGGTGGCAGTTCACCGCCTCCACGTGGGTCTGGAACGGCTTGGTGATCACGGTGCGCACCGAAGCGATCAGGTTCTGCATCATCACTTCGCGGTTCATGCGCGCGAACTTCTGCGCCCAACCCACCGCCTCCACGTAGTCGTTGTAGTGCTGGGTGCCCTCTTCCAGGTAGGCCAGGTCCTTGTCCGGCAGGTTGGCGATGTGGGTCCGCATATCCTTCTGCGCCAGTTCGATGAAGTGGGAGCCGATGGCATTCCCTACCCCGCGCGAGCCGGAGTGCAGCATGAACCACACCGCACCCTCTTCATCCAGGCACACTTCCACAAAGTGGTTGCCAGAGCCCAGCGTGCCAAGGTGGCGGTAGTTGTTGGTGTTCTTCAGCTTTGGCGTCTTCTGGCAGATGACGTCGAATTCATCCTTCAACTGCGCCCACGCGGCATCCACCGGGGTTGGCGGGTTCTCCCAGGAGCCGCGGTCGCGGCCACGGAACTTGGGGGTCAGACCGTGCGGGATCGCCTTCTCGATCGCGCTGCGCAGCGGCCCCAGGTTATCCGGCAGGTCGCGCGCATTCAGCGTGGTCTTGGCCGCCATCATGCCGCAGCCGATATCCACGCCGACCGCCGCCGGGATGATCGCGCCCAGCGTCGGGATCACGCTGCCGATGGTCGAGCCCTTGCCCAGGTGGACGTCCGGCATCACCGCAATGTGCTTGTAAATGAAAGGCATCCTGGCGGTGTTGGCCAACTGCTGGCGTGCTTCCTGCTCCACCGGCACGCCCTTGGTCCACATCTTCACCGGGCTGCCGCCCGGCACGTCCATCACTTCGAATTCTTTATCGTTCATCATAAGTCTCATCTTCTGTTATTCACTCTGCGCCGACAAGGACGGAGACCACGCCATTCCAAACCGTGCGGCCCTTGCCCGCGACGGGCTCGCTGTGCCAGCTGACGGTGGTGTGGCGACGGCTGCTCGAAATATTCATCGCCGCGTTCACGCCGCCATAACTACGCTTCACTGGTTTCTTGCCGACTGCGCCGGCGCTGATAGTCCAGGCCCTGGTTTGAGATACCGCCATTTTGATCTCCTTTCGTCTTTGCGTATCCCATCTATTGCAAAGGGTGTGCCAGCTTGCTAAGTCATTGATAAATAAGAATATCGAAAAATAGTGCCCTGTGATAAATTATCCGTAAAGATAAATTTCTATCCAACAATGAAAAAGAAGATTGTGATCCTCGGCTTCCTCGGCACCCAGCTCGACGGCGGCCCGCGCACCAGCGCACGCTGGGAGAAATGGCGTCCCAGCATCTCCCTGCTGCAGCACGAAGATTTGCTGGTCGATCGCTTCGAACTCCTGGCCAGCGCCCATCACGAAACCCTGGCGCGCCAGGTCGAAGAGGACATGCAGGCCGTATCGCCCGAAACCACCGTGCAGCGCCACATCCTGCCCGTCAGCGACTGGTGGGATTTCGAGGACGTGTACAGCCGCCTGTTCGACTTCGCCCGCAGCTACCCCTTCGATACAGAGAAGGAGGAGTACTGGGTACACATCACCACCGGCACCCACGTGGCGCAGATTTGCCTGTTCCTGATGACGGAAGCGCGCTATTTCCCGGGGCGCCTGCTGCAAACGGCGCCGCCGCGCCGCGTGGCGCCGGGCAAACCCGGCGACTATGCGCTGATCGACCTGGACCTGTCGCGCTACGACCAGATCGCGCAGCGCTTCTCCAATGCGCAGCGCGAGGGCGTGGAATTCCTCAAATCCGGCATCGCCACGCGCAACGCGCACTTCAACCTGATGATCGACGAGATCGAACATGTGGCGGCGCGCTCAAAGGCGCCGATGCTGCTCATGGGGCCGACCGGGGCCGGCAAGTCCTTCCTGGCGCGGCGCATCTATGAACTGAAAAAGGCGCGCCACCAGGTCGAAGGTCCCTTCGTGGAGATCAATTGCGCCACCTTGCATGGCGACGGCGCCGGCTCCACCCTGTTCGGTCACGTGAAGGGCGCCTTCACAGGTGCGGCGGCGGATCGGCCCGGCCTGCTGCGCACGGCGCACAAGGGCCTGCTGTTCCTGGACGAAATCGGCGAACTGGGGCTGGATGAACAAGCCATGCTGCTCAAGGCGGTGGAGGAGAAGCGCTTCCTGCCGATGGGCGGCGATCACGAAGTGCGCAGCGACTTCCAGCTGATCGCGGGCACCAACCGCGACCTGGCGCGCGAGGTGGCTGCGGGCCGCTTCCGCGAAGACCTGTTCGCGCGCATCAATCTGTGGACTTATTCCCTGCCCGGACTGGGCGACCGGCCGGAAGACATTGAGCCGAACCTGGATTACATGCTGGCCCAGTACGGCGCGGAAAACGGCGCCATGGTGCGTTTCAATACCGAGGCGCGCCAGCAGTACATGCGCTTCGCGGCCTCGCCGGACGCGCCGTGGAACGGCAATTTCCGCGACCTGTCGGCCTCCGTCACCCGCATGGCGACGCTGGCCGACGCCGGCCGCATCACCGCGCCGATCGTGGCGGCGGAAGTGGCGCGCCTGCAGCGCCAGTGGCGCCCGCTGGCGCAAGGCGCACCGCCGGCATCCGGTGGCGCGGCGCTGGCGCAGCTAATGGGAGAGGAGGAGTTGGAGCAGCTTGACTTGTTCGACCGCATGCAGCTGGAGTCGGTGATCGCCGTTTGCCGCCGGTCCAAATCGCTGTCCGACGCGGGCCGCAAGCTGTTCGCGGCATCGCGGCTTGGCAAAGCCAAGCCGAACGATGCCGACCGCCTGAAGAAATTCCTGGCCCGCTTTGGCCTGGAGTGGGAGCAGCTATAAGGACTTAGTAGCTGGTCAGGGCCTTCGTGAACTTGATCAGCCACAGGCGGCTCGGGCGTTCACGGTCGTCGCCGCGCGCCACGCGGATGCTGTTGGCGGCATTGCAGCCTGCGGCGTTGCTGGTGATGATGACGCCCGCTGCATCCACATTGCACTTGGTGACGTCCGCATCGGCCACCGCCTCGCCGGCCGGGGTGTAGATCTTGGTCTTGAGGCCGAAGTCGTTGTCGTTCACCAGGGCCAGCGTGTTGCCATCGACAATGGTCAGGCCTTCCGCCTTTTCCGCCAGCCAGCCGATGGCGTTCAGGTCCAGCAACTGGGTCTTCTTCAAGGCCACCACTTTGGTCCAGTCCGCGCCATTCACCGCTGCCGCGCCCATCGAGCTTTTTTCCAGGTCGGACGTGGTCGGGTTGAACGCCGCGCCGCTAATGTCGGTGGCGCCGGCCAGTTCGACCAGCATCAGCTTGTTGAAGACCTTGCCGCCTGGGGCAGCGCCCTGCTCGATCACGATGAATTTGCCGTTGCCCAGTGCGACCATGTCGCCCAGCTTGGCGTTGCCGGTGCGGCCGTCCGCATAATCGGCGCCGTTCAGCGGGTAAGCGAACATGCGGCCGGTAGCGCCGGTGACCGGATCAAATTCGATCCAGCGCGTGAAGCGGGCGAAACGCTCAACCTGCTCGTTCTTGCCGGATACCGAATACGGCGTGCTGCCGTCGGACAGGGGGCTTTGCAGGAAGCCGTGCAGCTTGTCGGTCGCGGTGTCGAGCGCCATGCCTTCCATGCCGCGATTGGCGCGGCGCTTGGCGAAGATGGCCGGCAGGCCGCTGCCCGGCGCGTAACGCGACTGGATCACGCCGGTGGCGGCGTCGATCTTCACGATGAACGGGCCGTATTCGTCCGACACCCACAGCGCGTTGCGCTTCTTGTCGAAGGCGACGGACTCGGTGTCCAGGCCATTGGCGCTGAACACCGCTTTGCCGTTCGCGTCATACTTCATCGCGTCGAACACCGGCACCTCGGCCGAGTTGCCCAGCGTACCGGCAGGGATCGCCAGGCCCGAGCTGTTGACGCCCGCCGCCACCTTGATCGGCATGCTGGACGAGAGCACCGCGCCGGCTTTGCCGACAGTGATGATGCCGACCGCCGGCGCGAAGCCCGGTGCCGGGAAAATCTTGGCGCCCATGGTGCCGGTGCCGTTCGGGTTCGGCACATTCGGGCCGTCGCCGTTCGGGCCGCGGTCGGTCAGGCCGTAGAATTCCAGGTCGCCGTTTGCGGCGACACCCTTGAATGCCAGCGCGGAGCCGTAGGATGGCAGGAAGCCCAGCGGGAATTCGGCCTTCACTTTGGCGTTGCTGCCTTCATAGGGAATGTAGAAGCTATTGGCGGCCTGGATCTGGTAGCGCGTCACGCTGACGCTGGCCGCAGCCTGGGTGAAGTTCTCCACCGCCGGGGTGCCGACCTTCGACGCCAGGGTATCTTCGAAATGTTCGCGCACCAGCATGCGGCGCTCGTCGTCGATGCCGCGCGCGCCGTAGGCGGCGCCGGCGGCAGCCAGATTGGCCGCCATGGATTTATTGAAGTCCGCAGCGGCGGCGTTGAAATCGGCGCTCTTGCCGGCCAGCGCGGCCTTCACGTCGGCGGCAATCTTGATGCCGTTGGACGGATCGTTGTCCTCGTCCAGCAATTGCAAGGCCAGCAGGCGGTTGACCACCTTGGCATCCTTCACGTCCGCCACGCCGGCCAGTTGCAGCGGCGTGATGGTGGCGGCGCAGGCCGCGCTGCCCAGGGCGATGCCGCCCACGCTGAAGGCGACCGTCTCGCCTTCCTTGCAGTTGAACTCCCCCTTGGCGCCGGTGCTGGCCTTGGCCGCCGTGCCCGCAACATAGTCCGCGCCCTCCACCGCGCCGTCGATAAAGACGCCGCTCACGCTCGGCTTGACGGCTTCAGGATTATTGCTGCCACCGCAGGCGGCAAGAGCAAGGGCAAGGGGAAGCAGGGACAGGGATTTCATGCGGGCCTCGAATTTGAAAAAGGCCCAGCATAATCAGGCGGCGTGACAAGCCTATGACACGGTGCGCGCCACCAGGCGTGGCCAGCCCAGGCAAACCAGCAAGGCGGCGCACGGAAGCAGCGCCAGGTGCACCTGCAGCACCCACATTGGCGCAGCCGCCACCGCCAGCAAAGGATTCCCCTGCAAGCCGAGGTAGGCCAGCACGAAGATCGCCAGCTCCGCCGTGCGCGCGGTGCGGGTGGCAACCGCCAACAGCAAGGCCCAGGTGGCGAGCGACAGGTTGACCGACAGCGTTGCCGCCGCAACGGCCGGCGCCTCGGCGGCAAAGCGCAGCAATGCCGGCAAAGTGGCAACGGTGAGCAAGAGCGCCGCTGACACCCAACGCGCCAGCAGCACGCGCCGCACGGCATGGGGTGCGGAGAACAGCAGCGGGCCCGCGCCGCTGTCGGCTTCGCGCATGGCCGGTGTCGCGGCGACCTGCGCCATCAGGACCCAGGTTGCCAGCAAGGCGTACCCGGCCTGGAGCGGCGGCCCGACGACAACTTGCATGACCATTGCGGCCGCCATGGCGAGCCACCACCACAGGCTGCGCCCATGCAGCGCCAGGCGCAGTTCGGCCTCCAGCAGCACGCCGGAGCGGGTGCGCGCCAGCAGCGCCGACAGCGCGCGCGGCATGCCCGGTTGCCAGCGCGGCGCCGCTGCTGCTGCGGAACAATTACGCGCGGAGCCGAAGCGGTCGAGCAAAGGCGCCGCCAGCATGACGCCCAACACAGGCAGCGCCAACCAGGCCAGGCGGCCCAGCACCTGCAGCGCCGGCATGCTCCATGGCGCCCAGTCAAAAGTGCCCAGTTCGCGCGCCCCCAGCATGCACACACCGCAGCCGCTCAAAGGCTGCATCAACTGGCCCGCCAGGCGTTCCTGCACCAGCTGCTGGAAAATCGTTATGCCATACGGGTCGCTGATCCAGCCCTGCAGCGGCACTGTGCTGAAGCTGCGCACCATCGAGATCGGGATGGCGATCCATAGCATGAAGTAAGCGAAATTGCCCAGGGTGCGGCGCAGCGGCGGCAGCACATCGAACCAGATCGCGAACATGGCCGTCATGGCGATGGTCGGCACGCCGATCAGCAGCATCGGCCCCGCCATGGCGCCCAGGCGCAGCACGCTGTCTTCGGCACGCCATAGCTGCGCGCACATTCCGATCAGCAGCTGCACGCCCAGCACCGCCAGCAGCACAGCGAAGTTGCCGCACCATTTGGCGGCCAGGTAGTTGCCGCGCCTGAGCGGCGTTGCCTCAACCAGCTCCCACACGCGGGTATCAAAATCGCGCGCCAGGCTGCCGCGCACCAGGTAGAAGCCCACCAGCGAGGTCCATATCGACAGCATGGCCAGCACCATGCCGATCCACGCGCTGGAGTACAGGCCCCGGTGGTGGCCATTAATTCCCAGCACGATGTAGTTCGCGCTGGCGGATGGGAAGCACAGCCAGGCCAGGCCGGCGCTGGCGGCCAGCGTCAACCAGAAGCGGCGCGAGCGTGTGCGTTCGCGCCAGTCCGTGAGGACAATGGCGAGGAAAGCATGAAGGCTTTGCATGTCAGGCCTCGTGCGCCAGGGCGACCATATAGGCCTCCTCCAGCCCGGGCAGCGCCGGCACGGCGTCGCCATGCGGCTGCTGCTCCGACACCACGCGCAGCTGGATGCAGTCGGCGCGGCGCAGCGCGTTGCACACGCGGTAGCTGGCGCGCACGCCCTCCAGCGCGTGTTCCGGCACGGTCCAGTCCCACACTTTGCCGATGGCCGCGCGCAGCAGCTCCTGCGGAGAGCCCGCAAAGCGCAGCCGGCCCTTCTGCATCACGACCAGGTCGGTGGCGATCGCCTCGACATCGGAAACGATGTGGGTGGACAGCATGATCAGGCGCTTGCCCGCCAGCTCGGTCAACAGGTTGCGGAAGCGCTGGCGCTCCCCGGGGTCGAGGCCAACCGTCGGTTCGTCGACTATCAGCAGCGCCGGATCGTTGAGCAGCGCCTGGGCGATGCCGACGCGCTGGCGCATGCCGCCGGAAAAGCTGCCGATCGGGCGGTCGCGCCCCGCCACCAGTCCCACCATTTCAATGCATTCGTCCACGCGGCTGGCGATCGACGCATGCGGCAGCCCCTTCACCGCCGCCAGGTAACGCAGGAACTCGCGCGCGGTCTGGGCCGGATAGACGCCGAACTCCTGCGGCAAGTAGCCCAGCTCATGGCGCAGCGCTTCCGGTTCACGTGCAATATCGCGTCCGCGCCACAGGATGCTGCCTTGCGTCGGCCGGTTCAGGGTGGCGAGCATGCGCATCAGGGTCGATTTGCCAGCACCGTTCGGGCCGAGCAAGCCGACGATGCCGGCGCCAAGCCGCAAGGACAAGCCGGCCAACGCCTGCCGTCCGCCGGGATAGGCGAAACTCACGTCGGATAATGCCAGCATGGCTTGCCGTGCTCCCGGGCCGGCCTGTGGCGCGGAGTGCGGCGCCGTCATTGCGCGCCTCCCTGCGGCAGGGAAGCGTAGCTGGCGGGGTCGATGCGGTGCCCGCCGCGCTTGGGCTGCAAGTTGCCATCCAGCTCAGCGCCCGCCGGGTCGAAGTGGCCGCGCACATAGCGCGCTGCACAGGCTTTGAAATCAGGCGCGCTGCCCTTGCACAGCACCTTCTCGAGCACCAGCAGACCATCGGCATCGCTGCGCGCCGCCACCAGGTCGCCCGTGGCGCCAAACAATTCGCCGGCTTTCGAGACAAAGCCCACCGCCCCCACATCGGCCAGGCGCACCGCCGCCGGGCGCTCAAGCTTGACCAGGCCGGCCATGCCAAAGGTCTCGATGCTGGTCAAGCCGCCCATGCGCGCCGCAAAGTCGTCGGCGTTGCCGCCTCGGGCATAGGCTTGATGTAGCGCGCGCAGCTGCGCCCCGTCCAGCGCATTCATGGCGCCCACATCGCCCACCACCAGCACGCCCGGCGCAGCCACCCGCGCCCACTCCTTTGCCAGTTGCTCAAGCTGCGGCGCCGCCGTTTCATAGCGCGGCGTGGCGCCCTCGCCGACAAGAAAACGAAGGCCATTGCCGGTAGTTGTCGAGCAGGCGCTGAGAGCCAGCGCAATGGCCGGCCAGATGTACTTGGTCTGCATGAAGTCCCCTTGTTTTAGTGGCCGCATTAAACCGTGCGGACAAGGGGAGAAGCTAGCTGTCAGACCTGACAGTAGTCAGATCAGGCGCAGCATGGCAGCCTTGATAGTGCAGGCAGTCTTGTTCACTGCACCCAATTTATCCATGCAATTATTGATATGAAAGTTCACCGTACGCTCAGAAACGCCAAGGATGTCTCCGATTTCGCGAGAAGTCTTGCCGTCAGCAGTCCAGCGCAGCACATCGCATTCGCGCTCGGTCAGCTGCGGCAGTTGCTGCAGTTGTGGCGCCAGCACGCGCGCCGCATTCTCGTGCACCGCGTGCACCAGCCATTGCATGCGCAAGCCCTTGGCCTGCAGTTCATCGCCGGAGATCTCGTCTCCCGAGCGGGCCAGCGTCAGCATGCCGACCGCGCCGTTGCCATTCACGGCTGCCTGCGCCCAACCCACATGCAGGCCGTGACCCTGAGCGTCTTCCCACAGGTGGCGTGCCGACGCGAACAAATTCTCCGACCACTGCACCGGCACGGTGGAGCGCATGGCGTGGGCCACGGTGGGGTCGACAGCCAGGTAAGACTGCTCCGCATAGCGTTGCTGCCACTGCTGCGGATAGTTATTGATCATCAGCGTTTGCGGACGCGAAAGGGGTAGAGGCATGCGGATGCCGTAAGCGAAGAAATCATAACCCAGGCTGCGCGCCGCACCGCTTGCCGTGGCCAGCAAACTATCCGCGTCCGAGGTGGAGGAGAGCGCTTGCGCAATCGATTGCTGCCAGTCTGTTGTCATAGCAAGAACGATAGCACAAAAGCAAAAAGGCCCGCTAGCTAGCGGGCCTTCAGGCGTTGTTACTTAGTCTGACGATAACCTACTTTCACACTGGTTGCAGCACTATCATCGGCGCAAAGTCGTTTCACGGTCCTGTTCGGGATGGGAAGGGGTGGGACCGACTTGCTATGGTCATCAGACTGACCGGTACATGGCTCGCGCGGGGCGCGTCACCAGGAAATACTAGCTTGACGATAACCTACTTTCACACTGGTTGCAGCACTATCATCGGCGCAAAATCGTTTCACGGTCCTGTTCGGGATGGGAAGGGGTGGGACCGATTTGCTATGGTCATCAAGCATTAACTTGGAACAATCTGGGAAGAAGTAAAGTTGGGTAGTGTTCTCAAACACGGGTAAATGCTATATAACCGGCAAGGTTATAGGGACAAGCCGTACGGGCAATTAGTATCAGTTAGCTTAATGCATTACTGCACTTCCACACCTGACCTATCAACGTCCTGGTCTCGAACGACCCTTCAA